>NZ_JAIRBM010000005.1:0-2115 GCF_020089865.1 Microvirga puerhi | reverse complement strand
TGAGCGTCGCGAGGACATCCATCTCGCCTTCACCACGCTTGGATGGGCTCTCATCTGCTTCAACCAATGCAGACGGTTTTGTTAGGAGCTCTAAGTAGATATTCAAGGCATGAGCTGCGTCGGAAATGCCATTTGCGCTCCGATTTAGGAGAAGTCTAGAGCCGGGTGTAATATTGCCGGGCCAGTATCGCCAGTAGGAGTATTGTGCATGCCAGTGCCTCTTCTCGATACGGTCAAGACGCCGGCTGACCTCCGGCAGCTTCCCGAGAATCAGCTTCAGCAGGTGGCGGACGAGTTGCGCGCCGAGACGATCAGCGCGGTGTCGGTGACGGGCGGGCATCTGGGCGCGGGGCTCGGCGTCGTCGAACTGACGGTCGCGCTCCACTACGTGTTCAACACACCGCAGGATCGCCTGATCTGGGACGTCGGACATCAGGCCTATCCGCACAAGATCCTCACAGGACGGCGCGACCGGATCAGAACCCTTCGCCAGGCGGGCGGCCTCTCCGGCTTCACCAAACGGGCGGAGAGCGAATACGACCCCTTCGGCGCGGCCCATTCCTCGACCTCGATTTCGGCCGGCCTCGGCATGGCGGTCGCCCGCGATCTGGACAGACGCAAGAACAACGTCATCGCGGTGATCGGCGACGGTGCCATGTCGGCCGGCATGGCCTATGAGGCCATGAACAACGCGGGTGCGATGCATTCGCGGCTCATCGTGATCCTCAACGACAACGACATGTCGATCGCGCCGCCGACCGGAGCCATGTCCTCCTACCTGGCGCGGCTCGTCTCCGGCGGCACCTATCGCGGCATCCGCGAGACGGCCAAGCAGCTGGCGAAGAAGCTGCCGAAATTCTTCTACGACAAGGCCGCCAAGGCCGAGGAATTCGCCCGTGGCTTCTGGACCGGCGGGACCATGTTCGAGGAGCTCGGCTTCTACTATGTCGGGCCCATCGACGGGCACAACCTCGACCACCTGCTGCCGATCCTAAAGAACGTACGGGATTCCGAGACGGGGCCGATCCTCGTTCATGTCGTCACGCAGAAGGGCAAGGGCTACGCTCCTGCCGAGGCTGCCGCCGACAAGTATCACGGGGTCGTCACCTTCGACGTCGTGACCGGAACGCAGGCCAAGGCGAAGGCCAACGCACCCTCCTATACCAAGGTGTTCGGCGAAAGCCTGATCAAGGAAGCCGCGAAGGACGACAAGATCGTCGCTGTCACGGCAGCCATGCCATCGGGCACGGGCATCGACCTGTTCGGCAAGGAGTTCCCGTCCCGCACCTTCGATGTCGGCATCGCGGAACAGCACGCGGTCACCTTCGCGGCCGGCATGGCGACGGAAGGCTACAAGCCGTTCTGTGCGATCTATTCCACCTTCCTGCAGCGCGCCTATGACCAGGTGGTTCACGACGTTGCGCTTCAGAATCTGCCCGTGCGCTTCGCGCTCGACCGGGCCGGGCTGGTCGGCGCCGATGGCCCTACCCATGCCGGATCCTTCGACCTCGCCTTTCTCGGCTGCCTGCCGAACATGACCATCATGGCCGCCGCCGACGAGGCGGAACTGGTTCACATGGTCGCCACGGCGGCGGCCCATGACCAGGGGCCTATCGCGCTGCGCTATCCGCGCGGCGAAGGCGTCGGCATCGATCTGCCGGAACAGGGTATTCCGCTCGCCATCGGCAAGGGCCGCATCGTGAAGGAAGGCTCCCGGATCGCCATCCTGTCTCTCGGTACGCGCCTTGCGGAGGCACTGAAGGCTGCGGAAGAGCTGGAGGCCCGGGGCCTATCGACAACCGTGGCCGATGCGCGCTTCGCCAAGCCCCTCGACGAAGAGCTGATCCTCCGTCTGGCCCGCGAGCACGAGGTGCTGGTGAGCGTCGAGGAGGGCTCGGTCGGCGGCTTCGGCTCCTTCGTCCTGCAGCTTCTCGCCGAGAAGGGCGCGCTCGACCGGGGCACCCTCAAGGTCCGTTCCGTGGTGCTGCCTGACACCTATATCGACCACGACAAGCCCGAACGCATGTATGCCCAGGCCGGGCTTGATGCGTCCGGCATCGTCACCAAGGTGTTCGAGGCTTTGGGACAGGAGGAGGCCCGCAAAGCGCGGGCCTG
>NZ_JAIRBM010000047.1 GCF_020089865.1 Microvirga puerhi | reverse complement strand
GCATGGCTTGCCGATTTCGAGGCACGCGTGCCTACCTATGCCAAGACGCGCGTTGCGGCATGACGGCATGAAAAAGGCCCGGTGTTTCCACCGGGCCTCTGTCGTTCGCGTGAGCGCGAACAGTCTTAGTACGACGAGAACTTGTAGTTCAGGCCGGCGCGGATGACGCCGAACTCGTCCTTGTTCTTGCCGCCGACGAAGCCAACTGGGGTGCCGAGCAGGAAAGCGTCGTTGCGGTTGCCGTTGTCGATGTTGACATACAGGCCTTCGACCTTCGCCGTCAGGTTGTTGGTGAAGGCGTACTCGACACCACCGCCGACGGTCCAGCCGCCGTTGTCGCCGTTGAAGGCAAAACCGCCGGTGGCGTAGATCAGAGCGCGGTCGAAGGCGAAGCCGGCGCGAGCACGCACGGTGCCGAACCAGTCGTTGTTGTTATTGTTGTTCGCTCCCACAAAGCCCGGCGTCACGAACAGGAAGTCGTTGTTCCGATGACGGTTGACGTCGGCATACTGGACGTCGCCCTCGACACCGACGACGAACTGGTTGAACTGATAATTGTAGCCGATCTGGCCGCCGCCGACGAAGCCGCCGTTGCTGCCGGAATCGACGAAGCCGATGCCCGGAACGAACACGTTTTCGTTGTTGGTGTTCCAGCCATAGCCGGCGTTCACACCGACATAGAAGCCGGTCCAGGTGAA
>NZ_JAIRBM010000046.1 GCF_020089865.1 Microvirga puerhi | reverse complement strand
GTGGCGCCGGGCAACTCGATCGGCACGCTGTCGGTCAATGGCAACGTCTCCTTTGCGCCCGGTTCGGTCTATGCGGTCGAGATCAACGCCGCCGGTCAAAGCGACCGCCTCGCCGCCACCGGCACCGCCACGCTCAATGGCGGCACGGTGATGGTCCTGCCCGACCAGGGCCTGTTCTTTGCCGAGAACAGTCCCTACACCATCCTGACCGCGCAAGGCGGCGTCACCGGGCAGTTCGCCGGCACCCAGAGTGCGGAGTTCGCCTTCGTCTCGCCGACGCTCGGCTATGCCACCAACGCCGTGACGCTGACCATGGTGCGCAAGAGCGATCCGACCCCACCCACGCCCCCCGCTCCGCTGGCCTTCCACTCCGTGGCACTGAGCCAGAACCAGTACCGCACCGCCGATGCCATCGAGGCGTTGCGGCCCGGTAACCGGCTCTATGATACCGTGCTCGGATCCAGCGTCAGCGGCGCCCGCCAGGCCTTCGATGCGCTGTCGGGCGAAGCCCATGCCTCGGCGGTCAGCGTCGGCTATGCCCAGGCCCAGCTGGTCGAGAATGCCCTGCTCACCCGCCTGCGCCAGCCGCTGCTCACCTCCTCGCTGCCGCGGCTCGCCCAAGGATCGTATCCTGCCGCCTTCGCCGCCGATCGCCCCGGTCAGGCCGTGGCCCCGGTGGCGGTGGCACCGGTTCCGGTTGCCCCGCGCTATGCCCTGTGGGGCGAAGGCTTTGGCTCCTGGGGCCAGACCCGCTCGAACGGCAATGCCGCGGCCCTCGATGCCGCGACCGGCGGCTTCGTGCTCGG
>NZ_JAIRBM010000045.1 GCF_020089865.1 Microvirga puerhi | reverse complement strand
TGCCTTGGCAAGACGATCGGCGGCGAGCCGGTGATCGCGGATCTGGCGCGCATGCCGCACCTGCTCGTCGCCGGCACCACCGGCTCGGGCAAGTCGGTCGCCATCAACACCATGATCCTGTCGCTCGTCTATCGCCTGAAGCCGGAGGAATGCCGGCTGATCATGGTCGATCCGAAGATGCTCGAACTGTCGGTCTACGACGGCATCCCGCATCTGCTGACGCCCGTCGTGACGGATCCTAAAAAGGCCATCATCGCGTTGCGCTGGGCGGTTCGGGAGATGGAGGACCGCTACAAGAAGATGTCGAAGCTGGGCGTGCGCAACATCGACGGCTTCAACGCCCGCGTCTCGGAAGCCAAGGCCAGAGGCGAGGTGATCACCCGCACCGTCCAGACCGGCTTTGATCGCGAGACCGGCCAGGCGGTCTACGAGGACGAGGTGATGGACCTCGAGCCGTTGCCGTATATCGTGGTGATCGTCGACGAGATGGCCGACCTGATGATGGTCGCCGGCAAGGAGATCGAGGGTGCGATCCAGCGTCTGGCGCAGATGGCGCGGGCTGCCGGCATTCACGTGATCCTGGCGACGCAGCGGCCGTCGGTGGATGTGATCACCGGCACGATCAAGGCGAATTTCCCGACAAGGATTTCGTTCCAGGTGACGTCGAAGATCGACAGCCGCACGATTCTGGGCGAGATGGGCGCCGAGCAGCTTCTGGGCCAGGGCGACATGCTGTACATGGCCGGCGGCGGGCGGATCACCCGCGTGCACGGACCGTTCTGCTCGGACGAGGAGGTCGAGAAGGTCGTCGCCCACCTCAAGCGTCAGGG
>NZ_JAIRBM010000044.1 GCF_020089865.1 Microvirga puerhi | reverse complement strand
TTAGAGCTCCTAACAAAACCGTCTGCATTGGTTGAAGCAGATGAGAGCCCATCCAAGCGTGGTGAAGGCGAGATGGATGTCCTCGCGACGCTCATAGCGGATGGAGAGACGGCGGAAGCGGTTGAGCCAAGCCAGTGTGCGCTCCACCACCCAGCGATGCCGTCCCAGGCACTGACTGTCGTCCACACCGCGGCGGGCAATCCTGGGCACAATGGAGCGCTGACGGCATTCCGCACGGCACCGCCGATGATCATAGGCCTTGTCGGCGTGCAGCTTATGAGGCCTGCACCTGGGGCGTCCCCGCCCATGCCGCACGGGCGGAACGGCATCGAGAGTGGGTGCAAGCATCAGGCTGTCGTGTCGGTTGGCCCCGCTCAGGCTCAGGCCGAGTGGCGTGCCCTCCCGGTCGACCACAACATGGCGCTTCGTGCCCGGTTTGCCGCGATCCGTCGGGTTCGGGCCGGTGGCAGCGCCCCCTTTTTGGCCGCGATAGATGAGGAGTCGAGCGCAGGCCGGCTCCAGTCGAGTTTGTCCGCATCGGCCAGGCGCTCCAGCAAGGTGCGATGCAGGCGCGCCCACACGCCGGAAGCCTGCCAGTCACGCAACCGGCGCCAGCACGTCATGCCCGAGCAGCCGATCTCAGAAGGCAGCATCTCCCACGGGATGCCGGAGCGCAGGACAAAAAGGATGCCGGCCAGGGCCGCTCGGTCATCGACCCGTGGTCTTCCACCTCTGGGCTTGGCGGGCTCCGGCGGCAGGAGCGGCTCAACGGCCGCCCACAGAGCTTTGGAAACAAGAGGTTGGGCCATGCCAAACCAACGCACTCACGCCAGTTTTGTTAGGCGCTCT
>NZ_JAIRBM010000043.1 GCF_020089865.1 Microvirga puerhi | reverse complement strand
CCGCTGAGCTGAACGGGATCGCGTAAGCCCACTCGCGCAGGAGCGTTTGGATGAAGCGCTCGGCCTTGCCATTGGTTTTCGGCGTGTAAGGCCTCGTTCGAATGTGTCGGATCCCAAGCATCTGCAGCGCCTTTCGGAACAGCCGTGCGACGTACCCGGATCCATTGTCTGTCATCACCCGCTCGACCCGGATGCCGCGCGCTTTGAACCAGCGCAAGGCTCTGACCAGGAAAGCCGTGGTCGAGCGGCGGGTCTCATCCGGCAGTACCTCGACGTATGCCAGCCGGGTCGCGTCATCAATGGCCACATGGAAGCAGTCATAACCTGCTCCTGTGCTCGCTTGGCGCCGGTCGCCTGTGATGCGATGGCCGACCCGCTCGAAGCGGGCGAGCTTCTTGATGTCCAGGTGGATCAGTTCGCCGGGGCATTGACGCTGATAGCGCCGGGGTGGCTCCTTCGGCTCCAGGGCTTTCAGGCGCCCCAACCCACGCCGGGTGAGCCAGGCCGCCACGGTGGAGCGGGCCAGATCGAGCTTGCCGGCGATCTCGTCTGCGGTGAGCCGGTACTCTCGCCGCAGGTGTTCAATCACGCCAATCCAGTACTCCGCCGTGCGATTAGCAACTACCCTCGGGCGGGACGAGCGGTTGTCCAACCCGCTGGGCCCTTCAGCCCTGTAGCGGGCTAGCCATTTGCGAGCGGTGCGCTCGCTGACGCCAAAGCCGGCTGCCACCTCCTGAAGCGGCTGGCCTTCATCCAGGATGCGGCGGATCATTTCCGCTCGACCCAGCCGGGTCGTGCGGGCATTCTGATGCGGGTTGTTCATTCCTCAGGTCCATCGGGTGAATCGTGTGGCAACGACCACCTTCAGGCCCTCAGACGGGATGAACAACCTCCTCAGATCTCACA
>NZ_JAIRBM010000042.1 GCF_020089865.1 Microvirga puerhi | reverse complement strand
TGACCGGATCGTCGTGAGTCCTTTTATCACGCGGTGTCGATGTATTGCATTGAGGCAACACTTCGCGACAAGGACGGGACGGGATTCACGGCGTGCGCCTTTGCCGTTGACGCAACGACGTTCGCCCGGCATTTATGAATAATCCTACTGATTCGGAGGGGCGGCGCGGATCAACCAAGCACACTCGCTCACCATCATAGTAGAAACGTAAAAGTAAAAAAGTAGTTGCACGGACAGGCACCGCCGGCAACTCACACTCTTCAGCGCGCGTACCTGCGTTTGACTACCTTTTCATAGGCCGGGGGGCTTCTATCATGTACATCGTCGTCGATGAACGGCAGATGGTGACGGCTGCTTACGTCGCCGGGTTCGATCGCGAAGGCGTCTCCTCGCTCGGCTTGTTCGCCGGCGAGTTCCAGGACTGGCTCAAGGCCGCCTCCAGCGCCGATCTCGACGCCGTCCAGGGCTTCCTGCTCGGCGACTTCCAGGACCGCATCGCCTGTGCCGAGACCATCCGCCGCCATTCCCGCGCGCCCATCATTGCTTTGAGCGAAATCCGCTCGCTCGAGCAGACCCTCGAACTCTTCACCGCCAGGTTCGACGATGTGGTGCGCAAACCCGTCCATGTGCGCGAGATCCTGGCCCGCTCGGAAGCGATCTGGCGCCGCGTCAATGCCGCCAGCCAGACCCTGAGCGCCGCCCCTGAGCGCCTCAAGGTCTATTTCGACGGCCGCGATCCCGAGATCGACGGCACCAGCCTGCCTCTGCCCCGCCGTGAGCGCCACATTCTCGAATATCTGGTGCGCAACAAGGGCCGCCGTCTGACCAAGGCCCAGATCTTCAATGCCATCTACGGCATCTATTCCAACGATGTCGAGGAAAGCGTCATCGAGGGCCATGTCAGCAAGCTGCGCAAGAAGCTCCGCGCCAGCCTCGGACACGATCCCATCGAAGCCAAACGTTATAT
>NZ_JAIRBM010000041.1 GCF_020089865.1 Microvirga puerhi | reverse complement strand
TCAAGCAGCGTTTGACTGTTTGCTGTTGAGGTTGACCTTGAAGGCGGCCTGGGTCTTGGCCGTGATCTCGTCCAGGGTGACGCCGTCGGCGAGCTCGATCAGGGTCATGCCGGAGCCGCCCTTCTTGTCGATGGAAAAGACGCCGAGATCGGTGATCACCAGATCGACCACCCCGGCCCCGGTCAGCGGCAGGTTGCAGGCCTTCAGAAGCTTCGGCTCGTCCTTGGCCACATGCTCCATCACCACCACGACGCGCTTGACGCCCGCCACCAGGTCCATGGCGCCGCCCATCCCCTTCACCATCTTGCCGGGAATCATCCAGTTGGCGAGATCGCCGTTCTGGGCCACCTGCATGGCGCCCAAGATCGACAGGTCGATATGGCCGCCGCGGATCATCGCGAAGGAATCGGCGCTGGAGAAATAGCTCGTCGTCGGCAATTGCGTGATCGTCTGCTTGCCGGCATTGATCAGGTCCGCATCCTCTTCGCCCTCGAAGGGGAAAGGACCCATCCCGAGCATGCCGTTCTCCGACTGCAGCTGCACCCGCATGCCCTTCGGAATGAAGTTCGAGACCAGCGTCGGAATGCCGATGCCGAGGTTGACGTAAAAGCCGTCACGCAGTTCCTTGGCGGCACGGGCCGCCATCTGTTCACGGGTCCAGGCCATCAGACTTCCTCCCCTGCTCCCGCTGCCACTGCCGCTTCCGGGCGCTTGCGGGTCGTTCGCTGCTCGATATGTTTGACCGGGTTCGGCACGTGCACGAGACGCTGCACGAAGATGCCCGGAGTATGGATGCAATCGGGATCGATCGCGCCGGCTTCGACCAGATGCTCGACCTCGGCGATGGTGATCTTGGCGGCGGTGGCCATCATCGGATTGAAGTTGCGCGCCGTCTTGCGGTAGACGAGGTTGCCCTCGGTGTCGCCGGTATGGGCATGCACGACGGCGATATCGGCAAACAGGCCACGCTCCATGACGTAGGTCTCGCCGTCGAACTCGCGCACTTCCTTGCCCTCGGCAATGAGGGTGCCGACGCCGGTCTTGGTGAAGAAGGCCGGAATGCCGGCGCCGCCGGCGCGGATGCGCTCCGCCAGGGTGCCTTGCGGGTTGAACTCCAGCTCCAGCTCGCCGGACAGGTACTGCTGGGCAAAGAGCTTGTTCTCGCCGACGTAAGAACTGATCATCTTGCGGATCTGGCGGGTTTCGAGCAGCCGGCCGAGGCCGATGCCATCGACGCCGGCATTGTTGGAGATGAAGGTCAGGTCCTTGGCACCTGATTCCCGGATGGCCTCGATCAGGGCTTCGGGAATGCCGCACAGGCCGAATCCCCCGGCCATGATGGTCATGCCATCCTTCACAAGCCCAGCCAGCGCCAAGCTCGCATCCTTGTAAACCTTATCCAT
>NZ_JAIRBM010000040.1 GCF_020089865.1 Microvirga puerhi | reverse complement strand
TGGAAGAGGTCACCGACGATACCATAATCGGCGACCTGGAAGATCGGTGCCTCCTCGTCCTTGTTGATCGCCACGATCACCTTGGAATCCTTCATACCCGCCAGGTGCTGAATGGCCCCTGAAATCCCCACCGCAATGTAAAGATCCGGCGCCACCACCTTGCCGGTCTGGCCGACCTGCCAGTCGTTCGGCGCATAGCCCGCATCCACCGCCGCCCGCGAAGCCCCCATCGCCGCCCCGAGCTGATCGGCCAGCGGCGCGATATACTTGGCGAAGTTCTCCGCCGAGCCCAGCGAGCGCCCGCCCGAGATGATGATCTTCGCCGAGGTCAGCTCCGGCCGGTCGGTCTGGGCGATCTCCGCGCCCTTGAACCGCGACAGGCCGGGATCGTCGGCCGGGCCGACCGCCTCGATGGGGGCAGAGCCACCCTCAGCCGCCGCAGGAAAGGCCGCGGTCCGCACCGTGAGCACCGTCTTGGCATCGGTGGTCTGCACCGTCTGGATCGCGTTGCCGGCATAGATCGGCCGCTCGAAGGTATCGGGCGAGACCACCTTGGTGATGTCCGAGACCTGCATCACGTCGAGCAGCGCCGCGACCCGCGGCATGAGGTTCTTGCCGGTGGTGGTGGCCGGCGCCACCAGGGCCTCATAGGGGCCGGACAGCGCCACGATCAGCGCGGCCGTCGGCTCGGCCAGCTGATGCTCGTAAGGAGCCGCATCGGCCAGCAGCACCTTCTCCACCCCGTCGAGCTTGGCAGCGGCCTCGGCGGCGGCTTGCGCATGCGCACCGGCGACCAGGACATGCACCGGCGCCCCGAGCGCCTTGGCCGCCGACAGGGCCTTGTGGGTGGCGTCTTTCAGGTGAGCGTTGTCGTGCTCGGCAATGAGAAGCGTCGTCATCGAAAAGTCTCCCTTAGAGCACGCCGGCTTCGGTCTTCAGCTTGGCGACCAGCTCGGTGACGGAGGCCACCTTGACGCCGGCCTTGCGCCCGCCGGGCTCGGCCGTCTTGAGCACCTTCAGGCGCGGCGCGACATCGACGCCGAGCGCCTCAGGCGAGGTCTCGTCGAGCGGCTTCTTCTTGGCCTTCATGATGTTGGGCAGGCTGGCATAGCGCGGCTCGTTGAGGCGCAGGTCCGTGGTGACGATTGCCGGCAGGGTCAGCGCGACGGTCTGCAGGCCGCCATCGACCTCGCGGGTGACCTCGAGAGTGTTGCCGTCCACGGCCACCTTGAAGGCGAAGGTGCCTTGGGGCCAGCCCAAGAGCGCCGCGAGCATCTGGCCGGTCTGGTTGGCATCGTCGTCGATGGCCTGCTTGCCCAGGATCACGAGATCGGGCTTTTCCTGCGCGATCACCGCCTTGAGGATCTTGGCCACGGCCAGCGGCTCGACGCTCGCATCGGTCTTCACCAGAAGGCCGCGGTCGGCGCCCATGGCGAGTGCCGTGCGGATCGTCTCGGCGGCCTGTTGCGG
>NZ_JAIRBM010000004.1 GCF_020089865.1 Microvirga puerhi | reverse complement strand
CTGCAGATGCTTGGGATCCGACACATTCGAACGAGGCCTTACACGCCGAAAACCAATGGCAAGGCCGAGCGCTTCATCCAAACGCTCCTGCGCGAGTGGGCTTACGCGATCCCGTTCAGCTCAGCGGTGCTTCATACCGAAGCTCCTCTCAGGCGATTGGGCGTCGTCGGCGTTGCCCAGTCGATGGAGAACCTGTCGGAGCTAACCATTCTGACTCGGGAGTACATGCCTGATTTCGAGCGAGAGTTCGAAAGGTTTGCGCCCCTTTTGGAAAGAAAGGGCGCTTCCTTACGTCAGTGGGTAACTGGGCGCATAGTCTCCGCCGCGAGGCCGGCATGCGGAGGAGACAGTCTCGGTGAGGGAGCATCATCCGGCCATACGGGCACATTCGGTTGTTTGGTTGAAAATGTGATCGGGGATCGTTTTATCTTAAGCTGCAATCACGTGATTGCTTGTGTGAACGGCGGAGTCCGGAACATTGATTCCATTTGGTCCCCCGGACCCAATAATGGCGGTACGAACTCGGACAAGATTGGAATTCTTCATGACTTTGCGGCGATAGTGCTTGGTGGAAACACAGCGAACTATTTCGATGCCGCTATCGCAAAGCCGGTCAATTTATCGGATGTTGATGAGAAAATTCGTACAATCGGGAAGCTCAGCGGGAGCTACGGTTATTCCTCGTTTGCACCTCTCGCCGTAGAAAAGCACGGTAGTGAGACGGCCTACACGAGCGGCAGCTTATTATATCGTGCAAACTTTCTGACTTCGTATCCCGGCAAGGGAGACGCTCTCTTCTTCGATCAATTCGGGATCGTCGGCAGTGTCGCTGAGTTCGCGAAACAGGGAGATTCCGGCGCTGTTGTTGTCGACTCTGCCAATCAATCGGCGGTCGGAATGGTGTTTGCCGTTGCTGAAGGCGTAGATTTAGCCTTTGCGAATCCGATCGAACCGATCTTGAACCACTTTGGGATGGCTATCGCGACGTGAAGCGATCGACGACGGAATTCATACGGGCTCTCGAAGAAGCAACACGTCGATTTCTTGGACACGGTCCAGTGCTCGGCGTTGCGCTGAAGGGGCCACTGGGGCCCTTAGTCTTCTTCCTCCATACCGCATCCGCGGAGAGCGAAAATTGTATCAGGGCGTGGGCCTCTGATCGGCAGCTTCAGGTTGAGTTTGTCATAACGGGGCGAATTTCATGAGAAGAGGGAGTCAGCCATGGCGCGGCCAAATCGTCTTCAGAAACTGATCAATAGGCCGATATCGATCCAACCTTCGCCTCCTCGCGGTGCTCCGCAGCCGGCAGCAGCAGCAACGTCTTCAGTCACGCCGGTTTTCGTAACGAAGGAAACAATTCGAACTTTCGCCGGAGCTACGACGGCCGTTTGGGGGATATGGATCGGTCTCTCCCTGTTGCTCCATGTACGGGCAAGTGAAGTTCTCTGGCTCGGATATCTTGTGTCGCTGGCAATCTCGCTATTCTTATGCTGGCAGGCCATTGCGGATCCGCGGCTGGATGAAAACGCAGCGACGCGCCTGTCGCCCTATGACAAGCGTGTGGCCTTCGGTTTGGCGATCATCAACTCCTTTCAAATTTTCTTCGCATTAATCCCCTGACGTAGATAGCCACAACATCTTGTGTTCCACCAAGGCGGGAATATTCCGAGTTAATGCCCGCTGTGGTAGTGGATTGCCTGTAGCAACCAGCCATAGAGGGGCACATGTACAACTACTGCCTTACATTCCGTATTGCTGAACAGACCGTTGGTGGGAAGACACCTTCAGAGCGGCGTCAAAGACTCATCGATAATGTCTACTCTACCAATGGGTTTTGGGCCGAACCGACCTCTTTCATGCTTGTTAATTCTGGTCTCAGCACGTCTGAATTAGCCAAAAAGGCATGTGCTGGACTAAGCGCCAGTCATGATCTGGTTTTCGTATTTGATCCAGAAGACATGTCGGCTTGTTACTTCGGACCAGTGAAGGAAGTGGACGTATTGAAATCCTTCTTTCCAAAAGCAAAGAAGGTTGAATAATTAGTATACTATATAGAACAGAGGGAAATTCCCTCTGTTCATTTAATAAGAAGGAGTATAATCATGATAAATTTGCGAGCAGGCGACGTATATTACACAGATGGCAAGAAGATTATTATCCTTAAGGTTTATGAAGATAAGCAGGAAATTGCAGAGTTTGTTAAGAGATTGAAATTGCAATAACTATACATTCATATTCGACATCATCAACATTAATATTGCTAGCCTTTCCTTTTCCAGATTCGAGAATTGCAGCTATACCTAATTGCAATTCTTCCTCTGAAGCAGATTTATTATAGGTTTTACGATATAAATCTCGTATAAAATCTCTAGGTATGCCCCTTAGAGTATTGTCTATATTGAAGCCTAGATGTTTATTTTTCTGAATAATCTGCCACAACCTTCGAAAAGCAATTTCTTTTGGCGTAAGCTTTTGGTTGCGCGTCATTGTGAGCCCTTACAAAGCAAGAAAAGAAGAGAATGGCCATTCTCAGTTGATGTTCGGCGGGGGCGAACCCTACGAACACCGGCCTTCTAGCTCTGATTCGTATTATGCGCAAGAATATAATTACATTGAACTTTATGAATACTATTTACTTACTTTGAAACTTTCAAACTATCAAAGTTTGTAACTATCATCGTCTATGCAGCACATAGCTCTGGTTCAGTCGAATGAACGACAACCTTCTTCATCACGCACTGGCCTAGAAGCGTATCGAACATGTTTTCGTTCTTCCGATTGTTGTGCCGAAAGCAGAATTCATCGATGTAGCTCTGAAGGTAGTGCTTCGACACCTGATGATAAATGCCGATGATGCCACGCTTCACGTTGCCCCAAAAGTTCTCGACGTTGTTGGTATGCACGAAGCCATCCGCAAATGCCTTCGTGTGATCGATGCGGAAGTGCAGATGCTCTGTCTTCGCCAGAATTTTATAGCCGCTGAATTCATCAGTCATAACGGTGCTCTTGCCCTTGACGACCTGATGCAGCACATCAAGAAGCTGCTTGCCTGTTAGCATTTGGCCGTTCTTATTAGGCACGGCCACGCGAGCATGAATCTTCTTCGTGGTACGATCTAGAACACCAACAACAGGCGTCTTGGACGTGCCGCGACCACGTTTGCTCTTGGCAGTAGGATTGCCGTCATCATCCTTGCGACGATTCTCCTTGCGCGGCTTGCCGCCGACATAGGTTTCGTCAATCTCAATGATGGTTTGAGCGAATTCAGGTTTGTCTACATTGCCCATGGCAATGCGAATTTGCTTCAGCATACGCCACGCTGTTTTATAGGTGACAGGAACCTCTCGCTTCAATTGATAAGCGGAAATGCCCTTCTTCCCGTTCAGGAAGAGGTGAATAGCAAACATCCAATCGCGCAGGTCCGTGGACGACTTTTCAAAGATCGTGTCCTTGAAAACCGAAAAACTTGAATTGCAGTCGTTGCAATGGAAGAACTTTGGTCGGCCTCTTTCAGGCACAACACGGTTCACGCCACCGCAAAGATGGCAATGAGGAACGGAAGAACCGTACCTAATCTGGATGAAGTGATTGATGACCGTTTGTTCGGTTGGAAATTTCTTCTGATACTCAACATAATTCATAGTCTTCTGCCCCCCTGGATGGGAAAAATGAGGTCGGAAGCTCGGCATTACAAGAGTCTGGAATGAAAATTTATATCAAATCAAAGTTGTTTGCTACGATGAGCCGTGTTATATATTTTGGATGGGTGCTATCCCCCTACCTGAAATGAAGCGAATGCCGTCTGATATGATCCTAGATCGCTTTTATATTAAAGATGTACTGCCACTACATATAGTGGTTATCTAGGTCAGGGGATTAATGCGATTTTCTTTTCTGCTTTGGGCTTGGTGACGGCTGGAAAGTTGGTCACCGGCGCAACGACATAAATTCTAGTGAAGACTTCGAAATCCATTGAAACACAGGATCACCCATCGCTTGGTTGCCATGCAGGTTTTGCGTTCTCAGTCGGGAAGGAGTTGCGCCTTGAACCTTCAGCAGCCTTTGCCCGATGGAACTCTCCAGATCGTCACTTATGACGAGCGGAGGGACGCCTGAGCGACGTGCGTGGTGCGCTTAGTGCCGGAGGGCGACTTTTCGATTCTCCTGCCGAAATTCTCGGAGAACTGTATATGGCGTCTATGGGTCACCATGAATCTCACGTCCGCTGACAGCAAAGGGCGTCCTAACGAGATTGGTAGCATTCGGGGGCAAGATTGCGCATTGAGTGACTTGGAATGACCGACCATCGTGCGCTTGGTAAGTTCGGCCGCACCAATGGCCGCCTCCGGTCTCGCCAGAATCCCCGACTAATGCCCGATACTGGATCACGTGGTCCGGAACGTCGATCCACTCTCCATTGACGAACATTTGCACACCGCCTGGGCTCAGACGGTAGGGAGCTGGCCGGCAATCCTGGTCATTGCAACAGCTGTTCCCCCAGAGGTCCTTCAGATGTGAGTAGGTGTCGTGGGCCTCGCTTGGCGCCCCGAAAGTGACCAGGAGAATAGCAGCATAGAAATCAAGCTTAAGAGGCATAGCCGCTTTCCCGGATGGGCTGGCGGCGCTCGTTAGAGCGTCGGGGGAACGCTACATAAGTCATTCTACTCCCAAGCAATGATCCTGTCGCGGCACTTGATGAAGGTCAGGCCGTGCCAAATCCGGACGTTGTCGCCCTATGCATCATGCCAACTGGCGGGATCACCCACGTCACGGCCAGACGCACCAAAGCATCCGTAGCCTTGGGTGACAATTGAGCTCGACGCGCGGACTGAATCGGCGCTTTCCCGCTGTCCCAACCAGGCAACGGCCTGTCCCAAAGCGTCAAGCCGATCAGTCCAATTGGCGCGATGATGAGCGCTCCTGCGGAAGCATGAGGGAATGCAGCTCCTCAATGCAACCGTAGAAAACAAGTTCGGGAGAAGCCCACGATGGATCGGCGATTTCGGCCGGGATGGGTTGCGCAGCCGATACGCACTGGCCCTGGTACATCATGCCCGCACGATACCGAGCCCATGTGGGAGAAGTTCGGAGCGTGGTCATGGCCAGTACGAGCCCCCTGAATCCGCCTCCTCTCGATCCGTTGGAAGCTTCAACGGCGCCGGCTGCGGAAAGCGGCATTGCGGCAGGCCGGCATGGGGCCGAATGGTTGCGCTGGATGCCCGGCCTCGGCACTCTTCTTCGGTATGAGGTCGCATGGCTCGGACACGACGTCGTCGCCGGTCTAGTGCTGGCGACCATGCTCGTTCCGGTCGGGATCGCCTATGCCGTGGCATCCGGCCTACCGGGCATCTGCGGCCTCTATGCCACCATTGTCCCGCTCCTGGTCTACGCGGTGTTCGGACCAAGTCGCATTCTCGTCCTGGGGCCGGACTCGGCCCTCGCAGCCGTCATTCTCGGCATTGTGCTCCCGCTATCCGGCGGAGATCCGCAGCGTGCCGTCGCCCTGGGCGGCATGATGGCGCTCGTGTCGGGGGCGGTCTTGGTCCTGGCTGGGTTCGCGCATCTGGGTTTCGTGACCGAGCTCCTGTCCAAGCCGATCCGCTATGGCTACATGAATGGTATTGCCTTGACGGTCCTGATCAGCCAGCTCCCCAAGCTTTTCGGCTTCTCGGTTGAGAGCACGGGGCCGTTGCGCGACCTCTCGGCGATCGGCGGAGCCATCCTAGCCGGCAGAACGAATTGGGTCGCCCTTGCGATTGGCTTGGGAACGCTGGCGACCATCCTATTGCTGCGGGGCAGACGCGTGCCCGGAATCCTGGTCGCCGTCGTCGGTGCCGCCGTCGTCGTCGGCATATTCGACCTCGCGGAGCGCCATCACGTCTCGATCCTCGGCTCCCTGCCTGAGGGCCTGCCCGGTTTCACGATCCCCAGGATCGGAATGGGAGACATCGTTCCCGTACTGATCGGGGGCTGCGCCGTCGCCATGGTGTCGTTCGCCGACACCAGCGTTCTCTCCCGCGCCTATGCCGCACGGACCCGCACCAATGTCGATCCCAACCAGGAGATGGTGGGGCTTGGGGCCGCCAATCTCGCCACCGGGTTCTTCCAAGGCTTCCCGATCAGCAGCAGCAGCTCACGCACGCCTGTGGCCGAGGCTGCCGGGGCGCGTACGCAATTGACCGGCATCGTCGGTGCGCTCGCCATCGCGGTGCTGCTACTGGTGGCCCCTAACCTTTTACGGAACCTTCCAAGCGCCGCACTCGCGGCTGTCGTGATCGCATCGGCCATCGGTCTGTTCGAGATAGCCGACCTCAAGCGAATCTATCGCATCCAACGCTGGGAATTCTGGCTGTCGATCGCGTGCTTCGCCGGCGTGGCCGTGTTCGGCGCTATTCCTGGAATCGGCTTGGCGATCGTGATCGCGGTGATCGAGTTCCTGTGGGACGGATGGCGTCCATACTCTGCGGTCCTGGGACGTCCAGCCGGCGTCGAAGGCTACCATGACGTCACGCGATATCCGGAGGCTCATCGGATTCCCGGCTTGGTTCTGTTCCGCTGGGATGCACCGCTGTTTTTCGCCAACGCGGAGTTGTTCCGCGAGCGGGTTCTCGGTGCGGTGGCGGAATCGCCGACGCCGGTGCGGTGCGTCGTTGTTGCGGCGGCACCGGTCACAAGCGTCGACGTCACTGCTGCCGATTCCCTGATGGAGCTTGACGAGACCCTGACGGCGCGAGACATCGAGCTTCGGTTCGCTGAGCTGAAGGATCCGGTCAAGGACAAGCTGCGACGCTTCGGGCTGTTCGACCGGTTCGGCGAGGCACGCTTCTATCCCACGATTGACGCGGCCGTGTCGCGATACCAGGGGACAACGTGAAAGGACTTCACCATGCTTGCCGAGATCAAGTGCACGTTTCTAGTGAAGCACGATGGAGCTCACTGAGCAGTTGGCTCACAGCATTGCCTTTCGACGTTCATGGCTCGCGGCGGCGCATAGCCTGTCTCAACACCTCGAAGATCACCGCGGTGGACCAGCCGAACAGCAGCACGCCATTCATCGCGGCCATCGGCCCAAGCAGCCGCCAGCGCTCGACCGGCACGACGTCGCCGTAACCGAGCGTCGTGTAATTGACGAAGGCGAAGTACAGAGCGTTCGTTCCGGCGGGCACCACATCCAGGATCGCATAGGCAAACGCCCACGTAACGACCTCCGCGATGTGCGCAACCATCAGAACTCCGACCGTCACGACCATGACAGCGGCGAGCCAAACGTGAGATTGGTGGCGATTCCACTTCGAGGCATTACGGGCAGTGCCTACGACTGTCGTCATGACGACCGCATGGATGGCGATGTTGCCCAGGCTGACGGCTCCGCCGAGGAGGAGTTGTCGCAGCATCATCGCGTCCTACGGCGAGTTGGCCGGGATCAGATAGAGGATGGCGGCGATGATGAGGTAGAGCGCGAGCAGTTGCGCCCCTCTGAACCAGGTGGAGTGGCCCGTCGTGGTGACGGTCGCGCCAAGGAGCACCGCCCCGAACAGCATCCACATCTCGGCCTGCGAGAACACCAGCTGGAACTGTGGCTGGCCCAGGGCCGGTGCGACTAGCAACAGGATCGGTGCCACGAACAATGCGATCTGCACGCAGCTCCCGAGCGCGATGCCGATGCTGAGATCCGGACGGTTGGCGCGCGCCATGGCGATGGCCGATCCGGACTCGGCCGCACCGCCGACGAGCGCAAGCACGATCAGCCCCATGAACATCTGCGACATGCCCAGCGCGTGCCCGGCCTGCTCGGCCGCGCCGACAAGAATCTCACTCATCCATGCGGCTCCGAGAGATGCGACGAGCAGAGTCACGATCCCCCTTGCGAGACTCGGATGCTCTCCCGCCTCCTCGTCCGATGGAGGGGCGTTGAGCTCGGCGAAGATCTCCGGGTGGGTCCGCAGCGAATAGAGCAGGAAGAGCCCATAGAGACCGAGCAGAATGATCGCCACGACCAGATCCAGGGTGTCGTGCACGCCTAGGTGGGGTTCGGTCTCGAGGGCGCGGTGGAACGCGCTCGGCAGCGCCAGACTGATCCAGGCTAGCACCATCGTCGACGAGTAGGTCCGTACCCCATCCACGTTGTACGCCTGGTCGTGGTGACGCCGGCCACCGAGTAGGAAGGAGAGACCGAGCGCAACGAGCAGGTTGGCGAGCAGTGCTCCGACGATGGAGGCGCGCACCATGTCCAGCAGACCGGCCCGCAGGGCAACCATGGCGATAATCAGTTCCGGCAGGTTGCCGAAGGTGGCGTTGAGAAGACCGCCGATCGTGGCGCCCGTGTGGGCGGCAACCTGTTCAGTCCCCTGCACGATGAGCTTGGCGAACGGCACGATGGCGAGGGCGGCGCAGAAGAAGACGACGCCGGCCGGGACGGTACCGGCGCGGTCGAAAATGGCGGCAACTGGCGCGAGGACCAGGAGCCATAGGACCGATGGCCTCAGCAGGGATGACCTAGGCTGAGGCGCAGCAGCCAGCGGGTGTGCATCGGGATATGGCTTGTCCGTCATGACCTCGTCCCTGCTCCCAGCGCGGGCCCAGCGAGGTATTACCCTAGCGCGGGCTGCGCGCGGTGCTTGATCGACAGGGACAGTCAATTGACGGTTTGGGTCACTCACACCACGGAACAGCCTCGGTCCCGCCGCCTGAATGCGAGATCTGCAAGAACTCAGGATATCGGTCCCGGCTCATCCGCTGCCGTTTCCCTACCCTTTACGAGCGCCCGCTGACGTTGGGCTTGCTGCCTTCTCTGGCTAACTTGGCCGCGAGCGCTACCTGCTGATGATGGTGAGCTCGTAGGAACTCATCCAAGCGAGAGGGCAATCCATGCGAATGAGCGTTCTGGGATATGCAGCGGCCTCGGTCCTGTCATTGGCCGCCTGCAATACAGTCACGCGTGGGACCAACGAGATAGTGACCATCACCACCAGCCCAGCATCCGCCCGGATCTGGACGTCTCTCGGGCACGAATGCCCCCGCTCCCCGTGCGCCGTGAAGGTCGACCGGAAGGTGGAGTTCACCGCCTACGCGCAAGCGCGAGGATATCGACAAGGCTCCGTGCTCGTGAAAGCGGTGCTCACCGAGCAGGCCGCTCCGGGGGTCCTTGGAAACGCGATCCTTCCAGGAGGATCGGTTGGTCTCGTCCTGGATGCTGCAGACGGGGCGATGTTGGATCACAGGCCCAACCCCGCTCAAATTGACCTTGTGCCGGTTCGTCGTGCCGGGCCCTCCTGATCTACGGTTGCCCGATCCTGCGAAGCTCAAGGTTCACGGATTCACAATGGCAGGTAAGGACATTTGTGAAACAGAGAGAAGTCTCAGACCCCGGCGGAGAAGACCTCAGCCGGCCATTGTCACGATCAAAGGTCCGCTTCGGGTTGCGACAACGGTATGTTCGTACTGAACGGTAGGAGCCTTGGGGCTGCTGTAGAGCGTCCATGGATCGTCACCATCCTCGGCCCACTCTGCGCCCAAGGACAGGAATGGCTCGACCGTGAACACCAGGCCGTCGCTCATGATGCGACGTTCAGAGGCATCGGGCCATGTGGCGATCTCTGTCGGCTCCTCATGGAGCGACAAGCCGACACCGTGACTGGCAAGGTTTCTGACGAGACTGTAGCCGTTTTTTCGTGCGAAGGCCCCGACGGCTTGACCGATACCGGCAATCGGTTTGCCGGCTCCCACTTGGCGCAGCCCCGTCCACATGGCCCGTCGGCCATCCTTGCAAAGACGTTCGATCGCGCGGGTGACAGGTGGAACGGCGAACGAGGCGCCCGTATCCGCATAAAAGCCGTTCTTCTCGGCGGAAACGTCGATATTGACCAGGTCGCCACGCTCGATCCGTCGGGCGCCGGGAATACCGTGAGCGATTTCCTCGTTCACGCTGATGCAGGTCGCCCCTGGAAAAGCGTAGGCCAACTCCGGAGCCGGACGCGCGCCTTCAGCCTCCAGGAGGTTTCGCCCAATCTGGTCGAGTTCAGCGGTGGTCATGCCCGGCTCAAGGGCCTTCCCCATCGCCTCAAGGGTATTGGCGACGATCCGCCCGATCTCCTTCAGGAGGGCGAGGTCGTTGTCATTCGAGATTGTCATATCAGGCTCTTCCGAAAGCCGGGACATAGCGCTTGTGAACGCGACGCACAAACGGGAATGTGCCAAAAATTCGCGGAAGACCGACTGCGAGGTCGGATCAAGTTGCGTTCAGGCGCGGCGTGGCCATTGCGTTTTTCAAAGCGGGCGCAGGCTGGAGGACCGTATTAATTGTGCTCGGCGCAGCATCCCAATTGTGCGCCTATTGGCTCTGACGCAATGCGGCGACGACTATCGGCGCAGCGAGCACCACTTACGATGAACAAACCGAGATTCGGCATGTCAGAGTTGATGCAGGAACATGCATCGATTTCAATCTGCGAAAAGCACCCATAAAATCAAAAAACCTTGGTTTTCCAAGGGGAAAATGGTGCTGCCAGAGAGGATTGAACTCTCGACCTCTCCCTTACCAAGGGAGTGCTCTACCACTGAGCTACGGCAGCATGCGTTGGGCGCGCCGGGTTACTGCCACAGGGGAGCGCCCGGCGCAAGTTTGAAGTTCAAATTTATTCCGCCGCAGCGATCTTGGAAGCCAGAGGCAGGTTCAGGGCGGTCCAGACCTCGACCAGGGCTCGGGCGAGCGAGTCCACGTGGGCGTCGGTGTGGAAGGGGCCAGGAGTGATCCGCAGGCGCTCGGTTCCCCGAGGGACCGTCGGATAGTTGATCGGCTGGATATAGATGCCGTGCTTGTCCAGCAGGCGGTCCGAGGCGGCCTTGCAGGCTTCCGCATCGCCCACCATCACCGGGACGATGTGCGTGACCGTGTCCAGGAGTGGCAGACCGGCCGCTGAGAGGACCGATTTCGTCCGGGCCACCTGACGCTGCTGCTTCTGCCGCTCGGCAGCGGAAGCTTTCAGATGGCGCACGGAGGCCGTCGCGGCCGCGGCAACGGCTGGGGGGAGAGCGGTCGTGAAGATGAAGCCAGGCGCGAAGCTGCGCACGGCATCGATGATCGCCCTGGTTGCGGCGATATAGCCGCCCATGACCCCGAAGGCCTTGCCGAGGGTGCCTTCGATCACATCGATTCGGTGCATGGCGCCCTCGCGCTCGGCGATGCCGCCACCTCGCGGGCCATACATTCCGACCGCATGGACTTCGTCCAGATAGGTCATGGCGCCATAGCGTTCGGCAAGATCGCAGATCGCGTGGATCGGCGAGATGTCCCCGTCCATGGAATAGACGCTCTCGAAGGCGATCAGCTTTGGCCGGTCGCCTGCGGCTCGGAGCAATTCCTCCAGATGGTCGAGGTCGTTATGGCGGAAAATCGCCTTCTCGCAGCCGGATTGGCGCACGCCCTCGATCATCGAGTTGTGGTTGAGGGCATCGGACAGAATCAGGCAGTTCGGAATCAGCTTGGCCAGGGTCGAGATGCCGGTCTGGTTCGACACGTAGCCGGAGGTGAACACGAGGGCCGCCTCCTTGCCATGGAGATCGGCCAGCTCGATTTCGAGACCGACAATAGCGTGGCTGTTGCCGGAAATGTTGCGGGTGCCCCCGGCGCCGGTGCCGATTCGCCAAGCGGTTTCCACCATGGCACGGGTCACGTCCCGATTCTGTCCCATGCCGAGATAATCGTTGGAGCACCAGACGGTGATGGGCCTCGGCCCCGCTGGACTATGCCAGATCGCGTCCGGGTAGCGACCTGCCAGGCGCTCGATGTCGGCAAAGACCCGGTAGCGGCGCTCCGACTGGAGACGCTCGAGGGCCGACGTAAAGAACTCTTGGTAATCCATCATCTCACCGGATGCAGCCATGCGACGCGGACATCATGTCGGTGCATGAACCAGACGACATTGATCCCCGTCAATGCCGGAGTCATGAGATATTCTGGTTGAGGCAGCGTTGCGAAGCCATTATTGGGTCGCGGCGACGATGGGTCGCGTGAAGCATGGCCGAGGATAAATCGCAGGACAGGGCCGACCGTCTGAAGGCGGCCTTGAAAGAGAATTTGAAAAGGCGCAAGGCCCAGGCCCGGGGACGAAAGGTTGCCAGCGGCCCTGGAACCGACAATTCTGCGCCCAATGTTACAGGCGACCGCGACAAGCCGTCCGACTAGGCTGGCAGGCCATAGAACGGCATAGCGCATGAGACGCAGCAAGGGGATTTTCATGGACCGCATTCGAATCCGGGGCGGCGCGCCTCTCACAGGCTCGATTCCGATCTCAGGTGCCAAGAACGCGGCCCTGCCTCTCATGATTGCCAGCCTTCTGACGGAGGAAACCCTGGAGCTCGGCAACGTGCCGCGCCTGGCGGACATCTCCTCGCTCCTGCGCATCATGAGCAATTTCGGCGTCGATCATATGATCGCCGGTCGCCGTCCGGGACAGACGATCGAGACCGGTCAGACGATTCGACTGACTGCACGGTCAGTCATTGATACCTGTGCGCCCTACGAACTCGTTTCGACCATGCGGGCGAGTTTTTGGGTCATTGCCCCGCTTCTGGCCCGTTTCGGCCATGCCAAAGTGTCCATGCCCGGCGGATGTGCCATCGGGACGAGACCGGTCGACCTGCTCATCATGGCCTTGGCCAAGCTTGGCGCGGCCATCGAAATCGACGGCGGATATGTGGTGGCGACCGCTGCCAAGGGTCTCAAGGGCGCGGAAATCGATTTTCCGAAGGTGACGGTTGGGGGCACCCATGTCGCTCTGATGGCGGCGACGCTGGCCGAGGGCACCACGGTGATCCGCAATGCGGCCCGGGAGCCTGAGGTTGTCGATCTCGCGGAATGCCTCATCAAGATGGGTGCAAAGATCCAGGGAGCCGGGACGTCGGAAATCGTGATCGAGGGCGTCTCACGCCTCGGTGGCGCGACCCATGAGGTGCTGCCTGACCGAATCGAGACGGGGACCTATGCCATGGCCGTCGCCATGACCGGCGGCGACATCGTGCTTGAGAACACCCGTTCCGAGCTCCTGCAATTCGCCCTGGACGTGCTCGGTCAGGCCGGAGCCGACGTGACTCCGACCCTTGGCGGCATCCGGGTGCGTCGCAACGGCAATGGAATCCAGCCCGTCGATGTGACGACGGATCCATTCCCCGGCTTCCCGACCGATCTACAGGCCCAGTTCATGGCCCTGATGACCCGGGCGGGCGGCACGTCCCGCATCCGCGAGACCATTTTCGAGAATCGCTTCATGCACGTGCAGGAGCTTGCCCGCCTCGGCGCCAAGATCCGACTTGATGGCGACAGCGCCTATGTGGAAGGCGTCCCGACCCTCAAAGGGGCTCCTGTTATGGCGACGGATCTGCGGGCTTCCGTGTCCCTCGTTATTGGCGGACTGGTGGCCGAGGGGGAAACGACGATCAACCGGGTCTACCATCTCGACCGGGGTTTCGAGGCTCTGGAGACCAAGCTCGCCCGCTGCGGCGCGGAAATCGAGCGGCTGAGAGGCTAATCGGCGACGTGGCGCTAGCCGGGTTCCACCCGGCAGGAGGTTGCGCTTGGCGCATGGGCTCTCTACCTAGCTGTCAAAGCTTCAAGAATAGGTTCTCGGCCCATGGATCTCCTGAAACTCGTCGCTCTCGATCAGGACGACCTCACGGTCATTTCGATGCATCTGCAGGACGCCATCGTGCGCGTTGGCGATATCGCCTATCTGCCCAAGGAGCGCTGCTTCGCCATCGTGGCCCGGCGCTTTGATTGGGAGGCCGGCTCCGCCGTGCCGCCCCAACGACGTCTGACAGGCATGCATCTTCAGCAGGTGAAGGCCGTACGGGTTCGAGGCATCGATCAGTCCGACAAGGATGCCGTGCTCGATCTCCTGGCGATTTCCTTTGAGGAGCATGATGCACCGTCAGGTACGGTGAGCTTGATCTTTGCCGACGGCGGAGCCATTCAGGTCGATGTGGATTGCATCGAGATGCAGATGAAAGATTTAGGACCTGTTTGGGCGGCTGAGAGCCGACCCTCTCACGGCGAGACTTCGGCGGAGTCCATCTGATGGCGCAAAGGCTGAATGCGCGGGACCCCGATTTCCCGCAGGCTTTCGCCGCGCTTCTCGCCACCAAGCGCGAAATCTCGGAGGATGTCGATCAGGCTGTCCGCGTGATTATCGATGATGTGGTGGCGCGCGGGGATGCCGCGCTTATCGACTATACGAGCCGTTTCGACCAGCTTGATCTCACGCCTGAAACGCTGCGGATCTCCGATGCTGAAATCGATGCTGCCGAGACGCAATGTTCGAGAGATGCGCTCGAAGCGCTCGCTCTCGCGAAGGCGCGTATCGAGACCTATCACCGCGCTCAGCGTCCGCAGGATGCCATGACCACGGACGCGGTCGGCGTCACTCTGGGCTGGCGCTGGACTGCTATCGAATCCGTAGGACTCTACGTTCCCGGAGGCCGCGCGAGCTATCCGTCCTCGGTCCTGATGAATGCTGTCCCGGCGAAAGTGGCGGGCGTGCCTCGTATTGCGATGGTCGTACCGACGCCGCGAGGCGAGACCAATCCGCTCGTGCTGGCCGCAGCGCGCCTTGCCGGTGTTGATGAGGTCCTCCGCATCGGGGGCGCCCAGGCCGTTGCAGCGCTTGCTTATGGAACCGCCACCATTCAGCCGGTCGCCAAGATCGTGGGGCCCGGAAATGCCTATGTGGCGGCGGCCAAACGTAGGGTCTTCGGCCAGGTGGGTATCGATATGATCGCCGGCCCTTCGGAAGTCCTGATCCTGGCCGACGCCCATGCCAATCCAGATTGGGTCGCGGCGGATCTCCTGGCGCAGGCCGAGCACGATCCCGTCGCTCAGTCGATTCTCGTGACGGACAGCCCGGCGCTTGCCGATGCCGTAGAGGTAGCTGTCGAGCACCAGCTCCAGACGCTTCCCAAGGCCGAGATCGCTGGTGCAAGCTGGCGCGACTTCGGGGCGATTATTCTTGTCGAGAGCCTTGTCGACGCCGTACCACTTGTCGATCGGCTGGCTCCTGAACATCTGGAGATCGAAACCGAAGATGCGGAAGCCTTGGCCGCCAAGGTCCGCAATGCAGGCTCGATTTTTCTCGGCAGTCACACGCCGGAGGCCATCGGTGACTATGTGGGCGGGCCGAACCATGTCCTGCCGACTGCACGCTCGGCTCGGTTCTCGTCAGGCCTTGGGGTGCTTGACTTCATGAAGCGGACCTCGATTCTGAAATGCGATCCGGGAGCGTTGCGGGCTCTCGGGCCGGCGGCCATCGCACTCGGGCGGTCGGAAGGGCTTGAGGGGCATGCGCGATCGGTGGCGATCCGCCTGAACCTGTGACGGATCGGAGGTCGCATGGCGAGCGAAGCGAACGAGCGATGCCGACTGGTCGCCGTCACGCTCGATGAGACCTCCATCGGCCGGGGCAATCCGGACCAGGAACATGAGCGGGCCATCGCCATCTACGACATTCTCGAAGAGAACTATTTCGCGTTGCCGCAATACGAGGGTGGCCCTTATCTCCTCCATATCGGCCTGATCGAGAAGAAGCTCTGTTTCGAGGTGAAAAGTCAGGATGGCGCGGTGCTCGTCACGCATCACCTGTCGCTGACGCCGTTCCGCAGAACGATCCGCGACTACGAACTCATCTGCGATAGCTATTACAGAGCCATTCGCGAGGCTTCGGCTGCCCAGATCGAGGCGATCGATATGGGGCGGCGCGGCCTTCACAACGAGGCTGCCGAACTGTTGATGAAGCGATTGGACGGCAAGCTTGTTCTCGATTTCGACACGGCTCGGCGCATCTTCACGCTGATCTTCGCACTGCACTGGAAGGGCTGAGTACGGTGGAGGCGCAATCCAGGCGGATCCATTCCGTGCTTTTCGTCTGCGCTATGAACGCGGTGCGTTCCCCCATGGCGGAGGCGATCGCGCGGCATTATTTCGGCCGGTCGATCTATGTGCAGTCTGCCGGCGTCCGGAAGGGAGAGCCCAACAGCTTCATGGTAACGGCGCTGGACGAGATCGGCATCGATGGCAGCAAGCATAAGCCGCGTACCCTGACGGAGCTCGAGGAATGGGAGGGGCTCAACTTCGATCTGATCATTACGCTTTCGCCGGAAGCGCATCATACGGCACTCGAGCTGACCCGAACTCTCGCCGCGGACGTCGAATATTGGCCGACGCCGGATCCGACACTGACGCAGGGCACGCGCGAGCAGGTGCTTGATGCCTATCGTAACGTTAGGGATGGGTTGTCTTATCGCATTCGTCTTCGTTTGAAACAGGGCTCAGAAGCCGAGCGCCCGGATCAGGCTGAGAGTCCCTAATCCGGCGGCAAGGCCGGCGAGTTCGAAACGCGTCACGGTCATCACGACGATTCCGGCTGCAATGCTCACGAATGCCGGAACTCCAGCATCGAGAATCATTGGCAGGACGGTTGCGAGGATGATGGAGCCAGGCAGGGCGCGCAGGCCGCGCTCCATCCGCGGTGTGATCGCGACCCGGCTCATCACGACCGCTCCTGCGATGCGACAGAGGTAAGTTGCAAGCGCCATGGCCGCGATGGCCAGAGCCGAGCCCCAGGGGCCAGCGGCGAGGGTGGCAAAATCGCTCATTCCATCACCATCCCGGCGATAACACCTGCGAGCGCTCCGGCGATGATGAAGACATAGCCGGGCATGAGCGCATGAACGATGAGGGAAACAAGACCTGCCACGAGCCAGGGGAGGGCGGGTTTCGCGCCTTTCCACAATGGCACGAGCATCACGCTGAAGAAGATCGGCATCACCAGATCGAGGCCGAAGCGCTTCGGCTCGGGAACCAGCGCTCCGGCGAAATAGCCCAGGAAGGTCGAGGCCTGCCAAAGGAGCCAGAGAGCTAGCCCGCAACCGAGCAGCATTCCCGTGTTGCGTCCGCCCTCGCTATGATAGCGCGTTCCGATCAGCCAGCCGGCGTCGGTCAGGAGGAAGAGATTGAGAGCGCTGCGCGCTTTCGGCTCATGCTTCAGCCAGGGCTGCAACGTGGCGCCGAGCAGGATCATGCGGGCGTTGACCACGGCAGTGACGGTCATAATCGTGAGGATGGTCGCGGGCGACCAGACCTTCTGCCAGATTTCGAGACCGACCATCTGCGAAGAGCCCGCATACACGAAGGCGCTCAGCCCCATAGTCTCCCCGAGCGACAGCCCTTTTTGAGCTGCGGCCGCCCCGAAAGCCATCGCAAACACGATGAAGCCCGGAAAGGCCGGAAGGGCCGCCCGGGCGCCATGGACAAGGCCGGATAAGGAAAAATGCGGGCGAAGGGTGGACATGGATCGCACGGTGTTGACGCTGCTCCATGCCTTCCGGCTCCGCCTACGTCAACACCAGCCTTCGCCAGAGTTGGATGATTTAGGTCTCTGCTTCCTTCCGGTGGCCGTTGCGGCTGAGCAGCCAGCCGCCGGCGATGACGATCAGGGCGCCCGCGGCTGCGGCGCTGTAGAGCACCAAGCCCACGGGCTTGAGATCGAGCGGCGGGTGTCCCGGATCCGGCAGCACGAGTTGAGGGTAGGTGGCGAGCCAACCGAGGATGACGGGGTCCGTTACGATCATCTCGGCGGCGATGTAGCCCAGCAGTGCCGCACCGGCCCATACGAAGATGGGGAAACGGGTCAGGAGGTTGGTGATCAGCGATGCGCCGACCATGATCAGCGGGATCGACAGGAGAAGACCGAAGATGAACAGCTCCGGGTGGCCACGCGACGCTGCCGCAATCGCGACCACGTTGTCCAGGCTCATCACCGCATCTGCGATCGCGATCGTGCGGACGGCCTTCCATAGCGATTCGCTTGCCTTGACCTCATGGCCGCCGTCCTCTTCTCCCTGGATCAGCTTGAGGGCGATCCAGAACAGGAGAAGGCCGCCGACGATGCGCAGATAGGGAACGCCGAGCAGATAGGAAATGGCCAGGGCGAAGAGGATCCGGAGTCCGACGGCGACGCTGGCACCGAGGAAAATGCCGAGCTTGCGCTGATGCGGCGGAAGCGAGCGGCATGCCATGGCAATAACGACTGCATTGTCGCCCGATAGCAGAATGTCGATCCAGACGACCTGGAGCAGGGATAGAAGAAATGTGCTTGAGAGAAAATAGTCCATGCGCCTGGCTCTGGAGATCCTTGAGACGTGTCGAGAGATAAG
This sequence comes from Microvirga puerhi, assembly GCF_020089865.1. Lineage (GTDB taxonomy): Bacteria > Pseudomonadota > Alphaproteobacteria > Rhizobiales > Beijerinckiaceae > Microvirga > Microvirga puerhi. Next base: position 319,122 of record NZ_JAIRBM010000004.1, on the reverse strand, counting down.
GCTGCTTAGGTATATATGAAAGACCGGGTTTCAAAGGTCTAATCTGCCCAAAAATCCGGCAACTTCATCGTTCTAGGGTAGTGGATCAGCCGAAGGTCTTACGCTCTTCAGCCCGTCCTTTGGGCGGCAGGTCTTGAAAACTGAGCCGATTTGGGTGATCCCGAAAGTGATTTGAACACAAATCGATCGTGAAAAACAAAGGAGTGCGCGTCAGACGCGCTCTGCCGGGAGGCTGAATGTCCATGTCTCAAGAGCGCGTGCGGGAACGCCGCGGGCTTGTCCGCTCGTCTCAAAATCTCGCCGCAGGGTTGTTTCTGGTGTTCATCGCAGCGCTGGCGCTGTGGCTGACGGGGGACCTGCCGCAGGGGCGTCTCGGCGCCATGGGGCCCGGCATGCTTCCGGATTGGCTCGCCTATGCGGTAGGGCTTTGTGGCTTGGCCCTCGCGGGTTCCGGCCTCCTCAAGGAGGGCGATTCCCTCGAGGCTTGGGGTCTGCGTGGCCCATTCTTTGTGATTTTGGCCGTTGTGGCTTTTGCGGTGACCATCCGGCCGTTCAGTCTGGGGCCGCTGGTCATTCCTGGGCTTGGAATGATCGTTGCTGGGCCGCTCGCCATCGTGATCGGCGGTTATGCGACGTCGGAAGCTCAGTTCCGGCCACTCCTTGTCCTGGCGCTCGGCCTGACACCATTCTGCATGGTGCTCTTCGGAGACCTGCTCAACCTGCCTATCCCTATCTTTCCGCAGGCGCTTGCCGATCTTCTGCCGGCGACGTGGTCGCAGAAGGCCATTCTCAGGCTCCTTGCCGCGCTCATGGTGCTGGCAGCGGCCGCGATGCATCTCTCGGATCGAGGGCGTAAGAGCCGCAAGATCGACGTCGTCAGGCAGCCTGAGGAGATCTAAATGAACGAGCTGATCTCCAACCTGAGCCTCGGTTTCGGCGTTGCGGCGTCTATGCAGAATCTCGGCCTCGCCTTCATGGGATGCCTCGTCGGCACCCTGATCGGGGTGCTGCCCGGCGTCGGCCCCATCGCCACCATCGCGATGCTTCTGCCCATCACCTTCGGACTTGATCCCGTCGGCGCACTCATCATGCTGGCCGGGATCTATTACGGTGCGCAGTATGGCGGGTCGACCACCGCGATCCTGGTCAACATTCCGGGCGAGGCGACGTCTGTCGTCACGACGCTCGATGGCCACCAGATGGCGCGTCAGGGCCGTGCCGGCGTGGCGCTCGGTATCGCCGCTATCGGATCGTTTTTTGCCGGCACGGTGGCGACGGTCATCATCGCCGCCCTCGGGGCGCCGTTGACAAAGCTCGCCCTGATCTTCGGGCCGGCGGAGTATTTCTCGCTTATGGTGATGGGCCTGGTCTTCGCGGTCGTTCTAGCGCGGGGGTCGATCCTCAAGGCCGTGTCGATGATCTTCCTCGGCGTCCTGCTCTCCACCGTCGGAACGGACCTGGAGACCGGCCAGGAGCGCATGACCTTCGGGCTGCAGTTCCTGACGGACGGCATCGATTTCGCGGTGCTCGCCATGGGTGTGTTCGGTGTCGCGGAAATCCTGCGCAATCTCGAGAATACCGAAACACGCGATGTGGTTCGCCAGGCGATCGGCCGCCTTCTGCCGAACCGGGACGACTTCAGGCAGGCGGGACCGTCCGTGGTGCGCGGCACCTTCATCGGTGCCATCCTCGGCATTCTTCCAGGCAACGGAGCGGTATTGGGGCCCTTCGCGTCCTATACGATCGAAAAGAAGATCGCCAAGGATCCGAGCCGGTTCGGCCGTGGCGCCATCGAGGGCGTGGCGGGACCCGAATCCGCCAACAATGCCGGCGCGCAGACGTCGTTCATTCCTCTCCTGACCCTGGGCATTCCTCCGAATGCCGTCATGGCCCTGATGGTCGGTGCCATGACGATCCACGGCATCGTTCCCGGGCCGCAGGTGATGACACGCAACCCGGATCTGTTCTGGGGCATGATCGCCTCCATGTGGATCGGCAACCTGATGCTGCTGATCATCAATTTGCCGATGGTGGGCATGTGGGTACGCCTGCTCAAGGTACCCTATCACCTCATGTTCCCGGCGATCCTGATGTTCTGCTGCATCGGTATCTACTCGATCAATTCGCTGCCGACGGACGTGATGTTCATCGGGGTGTTCGGTCTCCTGGGATACCTGCTCATCAAGTTCGGCTTCGAGCCTGCGCCTCTGCTGCTCGGTTTCGTGCTCGGCAAACTTCTGGAGGAAAATCTCCGGCGGGCGCTCATCCTGTCGCGCGGATCCCTTGAGACGTTCATTGACCGGCCGGTGAGTGCCGGCCTGCTGCTCGTCGCAATCGTGCTGCTTGCCCTTGCCCTGCTGCCGTCGATCCGGAAAGGCAGAGATGAGGTCTTCACCGAGTAGCTTGTCCAAACGAGCCTTTCCCCACAATGTAAGACAATAATCTTCCAGGAGGAGCCCATGAAGAAAATCGCCATTGCTCTAGCCGCCGGCCTCGGCCTCGCTGTCGCTGCGGATGCTCAGGCCCAAGGGAATTATCCCCAGCGCCCGATCACCATGGTCGTGCCTTTCGCAGCCGGCGGCCCGACCGACGTGATCGCCCGGATTGTCGGTGAGCACATGTCGCACACGCTCGGCCAGCAGATCGTGGTCGAGAACGTGGCCGGTGCCGGAGGCACGACGGGCATCACGCGGGCTTCTCAGGCCCAGCCGGACGGCTACACCATCATGATGGGCCACATGGGAACCCATGGCGCCGCTCCGGCCCTCTATCCGAATCTGAAATATGATCCGGCGAAAGATTTCGCCCCGGTCGGCCTCGCCGCTGGAACGCCGATCCTGATCGTTGCGCGGAAAGATTTCCCGGCCAACGATCTGAAGGGTTTCGTCGAGTATATGAAGACGAACGGGGACAAGGTGAACATGGCCCATGCGGGCGTCGGTTCGGTGTCCCACATGACCGGCATCTTCTTCAATTCGGTCATCAAGGCCAAGCCGACCATGGTGAGCTACAGCGGCACGGGCCCGGCCCTTAACGATCTCATGGGCAATACCGTGGACTTCATGACAGACCAGATCGTCAACGTGGCGCCACAAATCCAGGGCGGGAACATCAAGGCCTTTGCGATCGCAACGCCGGTCCGCTCGCCGGTTCTCCCGAATGTTCCGACCACGAAGGAAGCGGGGCTGGACGGCTATGAGGTGAGCGCCTGGAACGCGGTCTTTGCCCCGAAGGGAACCTCGCCCGAGATCGTCAAGAAGCTCAACGACGCGCTCGTGAAGGCTCTCGCCGACGAGAATACCAAGAAGCGTCTCCTCGACCTCGGCGGCGTCATCCCGAGTGACGCGGAGCGCTCGCCCGAGGCGCTGCAGAAGCTGGTTGAAACCGAAGTCGCCCGCTGGACGCCGGTCCTCAAGGCTGCCGGAACAAAGGCGCAGTAAGTACGATTGAGGCACCCTAAGGGAAATCCCTAAGGGTGCCGACCGTTCTTGAAACGGAAATTGACATGCTGCTGCGAAAATCCGCCCGATGCGGTCGCCCGCGGCAGATCTCATGGGTTCTCGGCGGGCCTCTGCCATTTGTCCTGATGTCGCGCTAATCGGGCCTTGAAATCCGTCTCAGACGCGATTACACCCTGCCCCGTGTGCAGCCGTAGCTCAGTTGGTTAGAGCACCAGATTGTGGATCTGGGGGTCCCCCGTTCGAGCCGGGGCGGCTGTACCATTAGAATCAGAGCGCCGATGATCCGCGCCGAAGCCCGCTTCCCTCACCGTAAATTCGGGTAGTGCGGCCGTTAAATTACCTCAATCACGGGCAGATTAACGCGGGCCCTTTTCGGGCATCCCGTCGTTTGAACCCAGACCGCATGACCGATCCTGACGAGGCCGAAGGAAGCCGCGTGTTCGCGAGCGCTCTCGACCAGCTTCATGAAGCCCGCGTGCTCCATGCCCAAATCAAAGGTTTGAAGGCTCTCTTGCAGCTTCAGCGAAATCAGGTCGCGAGGCTGAACGATCGCCTTTATGCGAATACGCCGGGTGGCCACGCGGCAAGACGCCTTCTCGACCTCAAGAGATCCGAGAAGCCTTGAAGATCAATCGTCATTGGACGAGTTGAGCTCGTCCGGCTTCAGCCCCTCATCCGCATCCCGCATCCGGGACAGCCAGTCGAGCTGTTCCTGCACGAATTGCGGGTCGCTATGGAATCGCATGGCGCAGGCGACCAGAAAGGTAGGGATTTCGGGAAGTTCCTCGTCATCAAGGTCCGGCAAGACGAGTTCCAACTCCGTCATATTGCTGGCTGTCACGATGGCGGCCTCGTTCGGAGGAATGGAGATGGCGGCGGTCTTGGTCTGTCTGCTCATGCTAAAACTTCACCGGATACAGGAGATCGTCGGCAGCAGGTTACGGTCAAATCGTCTTGTCATCATCATAACGACCAAGCTTGTCCCCGGTTCTCTCCAAGGATGCTGTTCTGACGGCCTTTGGGAGAATACTCGCCGGACGAAGGGGCTGAAGAGAAGGTCGAGTTCAAATGAAGAGCGATCAGAGAATAGTAGATTTATAATCAAATGGAATAACGTCTCAATGAAATAGCGTATTGTGCTCAGATACGGAGACGTGAGTTGCCTCGACTCCATTTTCCGTGCGAATGATACAAAATCAAAACATCGAACATTGTTCGATAGGCAGGCCCTTCGGTAGGGCCCGTGATGTTGGAAAGATCTATGGGTGCGACGATAAGAACCGGACGAGCTCGTTCGACGGATGACCTTTCATGCACCGAGGGGCCCTCATTATCTGAGAGGGGTAGCTTTCCTTTTGATCAGACCAGGGCCGCTGAACGGATCCCATGAGGCTCGATCCCATCACTTTGGGTTTGGCCTTCCTGCTGCTGTCTGGCGTCCTGGGCCTCCTGCTCCTCTTTTCATGGATCCTGAACCGTAACGTGCAGGCACTCGCCTGGTGGGGGGCAGCTTATTGTCTCGTTCCGTTCGGAATGGGCATGATTACCCTGAGTCTGGCGCCGCCTAGCCTTGTGATCCTCCTCGGCTCGAACGCGGTGATGGCTCTCGTCAACGGGATCGTCTATGCGGGCTGCAGAGTATTCAACGAACGCCCCAGGCCTCTTGTAGCAAGTCTCTTGGGAGTGACGGTCTGGATCATTCTCTTCCCGATCATCAAGGATTCCTTTCCTGCAAGACTTCTCGTCGCCTGTCTTATCGCCGGGAGCTATACATTTCTCTCTGCCTGGGAACTTTGGCGACACGCTCGTTATCGGCTTGTCTCGCAGCGGCTGGCGATCATTCTCTTGTTGTTGCTGACGGCTTTCTATGTCCTCCGCAGCACCTTAGGGTTTGTTTCGACTGGCGTTGGATTGGTCGATGCTCTGGCTTTGCGATGGTCTTCCAATCTGGGACTGCTTCTCCTCTTGTTCATCCCGGCTCTGGCCTTCGTGTTCTTGTCGATGGCCAAGGAGAAGGTGGAGTACGAGCACAAGCAGGCGGCCCTTGTAGACCCACTCACCGGGATTCCGAACCGGCGGGCCTTTCTGCGCAACGCCTCAGAGCTTCTTCGGCGACAGGGAGGCGGCAGGCCCGCTGCATGTCTCCTGTTCGATCTCGACAACTTCAAGCAGATCAACGACAGCCATGGCCATGACATCGGCGATCATATTCTGACCGTGTTCGGCAAAGTGCTTGCCGCTCATCTGCCGGAGGGGTCTTTTGGTCGGATGGGTGGTGAGGAGTTCGCTGCCGTTGTCCCTCTGGCGAGACGTCAGGTCGAGGAGCTTGCCGAGGAGATCAGACAAAGCTTCGCGGCCGATGCGAAGATGGCGCTCGGGCAGCAGGTAGCAGCAACGGTCAGCATCGGATGTGCTGCGGCCGCGGACGCAACCGTGCATCAACTCATCCAAGATGCCGATCGGGCCCTCTACCGAGCGAAAGCTGCCGGCCGAGACGCGGTTGTCGTCGCTGACGCGAGATCCTGCCCCGCTTAGAGCTGTTTCCACGCCCGTGGAGTTGGTTCTTTTGTTGGGTGGGCCGTATTTTGACGACGAATCGAACCCATCTCGCCGAGAATGCTCTAACGGGCAGGCGCTTCCTCGACAGGGGATAGCCTCGATGCCAGGCAAGGGTCGAGGAGGACATAATCGGCGCTGAGCTTGCTGTAGCCTCCGGTGACGATCACCTCGTCACCGACCTGCAGACCATTGGTTTGATAAGTGATGCACATCACCTTCGGCTCGGGTGGTTCGCCGCACAGGCCGAGATAGGCGAGGGTGCCGTCGTGATGCACGAGCGCCAGCTTGCCGACGACACTGAAATCTCTGCGTTCGAAGCCTGTTTCCTGATCTTTTGTCCATTGTGCGACCTCGCTGCAGCGAGCTTGCCGATGTGGAGGCACCTCTGCATCGGCAAAGGGACTATCGTCAGCCACTCCTTGCGCCCGTGCCGGATCAAAAGGGCATGTGATAGCGGTCATGAGAAGAAGCACGGCCGCCGCACGGATGCAGGTATGCGACGGCAAAAGGAGAAACGAGTTCGTCATGATTGGGAAGCGTTTTCGCTCGCTTCTCAGAGGACGTCGACAATGATGCGCTGCTCAACCGGAATCGCATCGGACGGAGCGCGGGTCACGAAGGTGCCGCGGCACGTGGTTGTCGTGGCATAGACGGGAGTCCGGTGGGCGTCTGAGCCGACCATGTAATTCGTTGTGTAATAGACATCGCCGCCGGAATACGTGGTCGTCTTTGCCACGAACGTATAGCCGACTTCCGTGGGGCTGAGCCGCACCACTGTCTGAGGGGCTCCATACGCGGCAATGCGTTCGGAAATTGGTCGGCCGATATAGTCGCTGCAGGCCATGGCCAGGGCGCCCCGCGGTTCGTAGGCGCATCCCGCGAGCAACGTTGTCAGTCCGGCGACCGTAGCCAGATTCCTCACGCAAACCTCCTTCAAGATGCTCGCCTTCAGGCGACATGGGTGATGAGCCGAGTGCGAACTGCATTGCTCGGGTTGGGCGAGATGCTGCATCCGATGAGGATAGAGCACACTCATTACCGGACAATTGTCTTCGGACGAACTCCAAAGAAAAAGGCCCGACATTGCTGCCGGGCCTTTTGGAGCCATCGCGTCTGTGGCTAGTTGAACTTGTAGTTCACTCCGGCCCGAACGACACCGAACTCGGTATCGCGGCGAACGGTTCCGTAGGAACTTCCCGCGTAGTTGCTGCGGGTATCCAGATTCACGTAGAGGCCCTCGACCTTGGCGGTGATGTTGCCGGTCACCGCGTATTCCACGCCGGCGCCGACTGTCCATCCGCCGTTGGTGTTGTCGTCCCGGCGATAGCCGAGCAGCGGATCATAGGCATTGTTGCCGCCGACATCGCCATAGGCAAAGCCGCCGGTGCCGTAAATCAATGCGCGATCGAAGGCGACGCCGGCGCGGGCACGGATCGTGCCGAAGAAGCCGTCCGAGCTGCCCGGATAATAGATCCGGCCATAGGACGCGCCCTTATTGCCGACGGCGGCATACTGGATATCGGTCTCGGCGCCGATGACGAACATGCCGAATTGATAATTGTAGCCGATCTGGCCACCGCCGACGAAGCCGCCGGACTTGCCGCTTCCGACATATCCGAAAGCGGGGTCGTAGTAGCGGCTGGTTCCGGTGCTCCAGCCGTAGCCGATATTGGCGCCCGCATAGAAACCGGTCCAGGTAAAGGCCGGTACGGCGCTATAGACCGGAGCGGGGGAATAGCGCGAGGGCAGGTCGGCAGCCTGAGCGGTTGCAGCAGCGAGAGCCAGGGCGGCGGTTCCGGCGAACAGTCCGAGAAGAGAGGTACGCATTACTTTTTTCCTTGCTTGAGGGACCAAAAGCGCAAGGCTTGAAGTGCCTGTCTTGCGTCAATAACCCTTCAGCGAAGAATGTTGCAATACTCTATCAATTGAGAACTGATGTAATGCTTTCCAGTTCGTAAACATTCACTTTTCGTCAACTATGTTCTGACAGCGCGACTTGATCTCAGGACCTCTGTCGTGCGCAGATCACGTTGACCCAAGGGTTGAACGCCCGAAGCAAGACATCGAGACCTTGGCCCTGTCGATCAGACGACAGGGCCTTTTCATTTTATCTCGAGGGTCGTCTGTTTATGTCCGGTCAAGCCGATCGAGAGCCAAGTGCGCGATTTTCGCTACGTCGGCACTCATGGGCAATATCTCTGGGTCAAGGTCCGCGATAGGAAGCCACCGCGCTTCAAGCGCATCGTCGCCGGCCGAAGGCTCGCCTGACATGTAAGTGCAACGTACGGCGATAAGAACATAGTGATGTCGCAGTGTGCCGTCCGGGTCGTGATCGAAGATGTCCAGGCTTGTGAGGATCTCGGCGGCCGTTGCTTCGATGGCGGTCTCCTCGCGCAATTCGCGCAAAGCCGCAGCTGAGACGGTCTCGCCATAACCGATCTTGCCGCCGGGAAAACCCCATAAGCCCGCATCCGGCGGATTGGCGCGTCGCACCAGGAGAGCTTGTTGGTCGCGGATGACGACGGCGATGACGGCAGGGATGGGAAAACGAGTGACTTGGCCAGACATGGCCAAGTCCTAATCTAAACAGAGTAAGCAGGGAACCGGCGCAGTCGGCGCCGGTCTTCGGAAGCTGAAAGGCTCAACGAGCCCGATCAGCCATCGCGGCCTGAAGCGGTTCCATGCTCTTGTGGAACCAACGAGCGGTCGCTTCGGCGATGTCCTGCCATTGCGCCGATGCTGTTTCGTATGCCTGCCGGGTTCCATTGGCGTGGAGGCGCAGGGCATCCGTCAGATGAGGCGTATTGAACGTGGTACGCCACAGGTCGATTGCGGCATCGCTCTGGGACTGTACGGCGGCGATGATCTTGTCATTGATCTCGAGGGCGCCGTTTGCCGTCGCCAGGGCTGCCTGGCTCAGGGCTTGCCGTACCGCGTCAGCGCGATCCGCGCCGAAGCGAGAAAACTGCATCGGCTCCGCCATCGGTGCCTTGATGGCAGCCGACGGAGGGGAGGGTGGAGTATCGGGAGCGACTACGCTCTGCACTGACTCGAGGGCAAGTTCCGGTCCGATCTTCGGCGCAGAGGCTTGCTTACGGGCACGGGTGGTGCCTGTCTTCTTCGCTTCGGCCATGGCCACGTCCTTGGTTGGCAGCGGGTCTTACTTCTTGGTGGGAGCCTGTTTCATGGCCGCCTGGGCCACGGATCCGAGGTCTTTCATCTGCGTCTGCATGGCTTCCACCTGCGAGCGCACGAACTCGGCTTGGTATTGCATCGCCTCCTGCACGTTCTTGGCGCGCACCATCTTCTGGGCGAGATCGAATGCGGCTGCGATGTTCTGTTCGGCGTAGGAGAGGGTCTTGCGGGTTACGTCCTTGACGCTTGCCTGGGCCGTGTTCGCTGATCCTTCGAAGGTGTCGACCGTCTTCTGTGCGGCGCCGAGGAAGCCATCCATGGCCTTGCGCGCCTGCTCGACGCTCTTTTCCGCGAAATCACGCATTTCTTCCGGAATCTCGTAACCCGTCGTTTGGTTTGTCGCCATGGATCGCTCCTGTTTGAGGCTCTTGTGCAGTGCAATATCACATTGTGCAATGCAAAATCAATCCCGAGCCTATTCGTTAAGGTTATCACGAAGTAAAGATATTTAGGAGTTCTGGCAGAAAAGCCATTCGCCGATAATGGATCCGAAGCCACACTTGTGGCGTATGGACAGAGCGCGAGGGGTAGAAACCGCTCATGACGGACGCTCCTAACCGATACGAGACGATGCTGGCGCGGCTTGCCGCGGATCCGGCTTCAAGGCTGTTTGCCAAGCCGGAGACGGGTGTTCTCGTTTGGGATACATCGGTCGAACATCTTCTCTGGACCTCGCCGGCGGCGGTCGGACTGTGTTCCGTCCTTGCCGACAATGATGGCAGGGTCTTTCCCGATCTGCGGGCGCGGGATCGGCTTAGAGCACTCGCGAACGGAGGAGCACCCCTCGACGGCACGAGGCTGGAACGCCTTTGGCTCGACCCTCGGCATCTGTCTCCTCCCGTTACCTTTGCCTGTCGCCTCGCACGAATGGAGGATGGGCAAACCGTGCTGATCACCGCCATCGTCGGGGTGGTGCCACGCCTGTCCGGGCGGCCGCGTTCGGCAACGCCAGCGAGTGTCCTGGAGCGGAGTGTTTCGGGTACTGACGCGAGGTCCGAGGACCCTCCCGCATCGGCAAAGACGCGAGGCCCTATCCGTTTCATCTGGCAAGCCGATCCGGAGGTGCGCTTCCTTCAGGTGTCATCCGGCCTTGCCGAAGCTGTTGGCCCTCAGGCGTCAAACATCATCGGCAGGACCTGGGATCAGGTCACCCGATCCGCTGCAGAGGATCCGGATGGCGTCGTCGCACGCCTGTTTGCTCAAAGGGAAACCTGGAGCGGACAAACCGTCGTCTGGACCATGGACGGCTCCGACCGGCGGGTCCCCATCGATTGGGCAGGGATGCCCGTCTTTGATGCGCAGCGGGAGCTCGTCGGCTTTCGTGGCTTCGGTCTGGTTCGCATGGATGCCATTCGCGAGCCGGCTATTCCTGACGACGTAAAGGCCGAAGCAGGCTCCGGAGCGGCTGAAGAAGGCACCTTCGACGAGAGTGCTCAGGGTCACGTCATAGGAGACGATCCGCAGGGACGGGATGAAACCTTGATCGAGGGCCCCGGAGAGACATTGCCGGAAACTCTGGATGGGCGCCCTGACAACGCAGAGCCGCGAGACGATGGAGGGCTTTCCCCTGAAGCGAGCCCCAGCGGCGCTCGTGCCCTGCCGGATGCATCCGGCCTGTCCAATGCCGAGCGCAATGCATTCCGGGAGATTGCCCGAGCCCTGGGTGCACGTCTGGAGCCGGATCCGTCTGCGACGGCGTTGGCCAGACCCGATGTCGCCGAGCCGACACCGGAGCCGGACCGGGCGGAGGAACCTCTGCCCGCAATCTCTCCTGTCCCGTCCGATGGCGAACGCGTCCTCGACCGGCTCCCTGTTGGTGTGCTTGTTCACCGGGGCGAGGAGATCCTGTTCGTCAACCGCTACCTGCTCGACCTTGCAGGCTATGGCACTCTGTCAGAACTCGTGACGGAGGGTGGCTTCGTCCATCTTTTCCGGACATCGCCTGCTCTGCATGAGGCAGCCGCGGACGGCTCACCGCTATCGCTGACCTCCCGACAGGGAGAGAGCATCCCGATCGACGTGCGCCTTGCCCATGCCGAGTGGGACGGCGCGCCGGCCGATCTCATGGCGATCCGGCCGATCCCTCAAACCGATGCCAGCCAGCGCCTGCCGCTCGTCGAGGCGGAAATGCGCCAGCGCGAGAGCCGGGTCCACGAGCTCGAATCCATCCTCGACACGGCGACGGATGGGGTGATCGTCCTTGACGAGACCGGTCGTATCATTTCGCTCAACCGTTCGGCGGAGGCTCTGTTCGGCTATGATCAGCGCGAGGTGGTTGATGATGCCATTACGGTCCTCCTCGCGCCGGAAAGCCATATCGTCGCGCTCGACTACCTGGAGGGCCTGCGTTCACCGGGCGTCCAGAGCCTGCTCAACGATGGCCGGGAAGTTCAGGGGCGCGTGCGCCAGGGAGGCACGATCCCGCTTTTCATGACCATGGGGCGGGTCCATGACGGGCCGGGCCGGAAGTTCTGTGCGGTGCTCCGGGACATCACGGCCTTCAAGAAGGCGGAAGGCGAATTGGTCGGCGCCAAGCGGGCGGCCGAGGAAGCAAGCGCCCAGAAATCCGATCTGCTGGCCAAGATCAGTCACGAGATCCGTACACCGCTGAATGCCATTCTTGGCTTCGCCGAGGTCATGCTGGAGGAGCGGTTCGGATCGATCAGCAATGATCGCTACAAGGAATATCTCAAGGACATTCACGCCTCCGGCGCCCATGTGATCAGCCTCGTGAACGATCTGCTCGATCTCGCCAAGGTCGAGGCTGGGCGCATGGAGCTTGCTTTCACGAGTGTCAGCCTCAACGATTTGGTTCTGGCTTGCGTCACGCTCCTGCAGCCGCAGGCGGCCCGGGAGCGGATCGTCATGCGCACCAGTTTCCCGGCAAAACTCCCGCCCGTCGTGGCCGATGAACGCTCCATGCGCCAAATCGTGCTCAATCTCGTCTCCAATGCCATCAAGTTTACCGACGCAGGTGGGCAGGTGATCGTGTCCACGGCTCTCACGGACCGGGGCGAGATCGCGTTCAGAGTTCGCGATACGGGCATTGGCATGACCGAGAAGGAGGTTCAGGCGGCCCTCGAACCCTTCCGCCAACTTGCCACCTCGCGGAGACGGGGTGGCACCGGGCTGGGGCTTCCGCTCACCAAGGCTCTGGTCGAGGCCAATCGTGGCGCTCTGCAGATATCGAGCAGCCCCAACGAGGGAACCCTCGTCGAAGTCATCTTTCCGCCGACGCGGGTCCTTGCGGAGTGAGCGCCTCCAGCGATGAGGCGGCGCGGCCCCAGGATGAGCAGTTGAGACCCTACCATGTCCTCTGAGGATCCTTCATCGTTCGTTCTGCGTGACCTGATGCCTGCGGACGCTGATGCATATCGGGAATTGCGGCTGGAGGCGCTCGCAAGCGCTCCGGCAGCCTTCGGATCGAGCTACGAGGAGGAAATCCGTCTATCCCTTGACGAGTTTCGCGCACGTATCCCTGACACCGGTCCCAATCGGATCTTTGCGGCATTCTCCCGTGATCGCCTCGTAGGGATGGCAGGCTTCGTTGTCCAGGATCGACTGAAGGCGCGCCATAAGGGAATATTGTGGGGCGTCTATGTGCGACCGGAGGCGCGGGGCCGTGGTCTCGGTGACGCCCTAGTCCGGCAGGTTGTCGATCATGCGGCGCGCCATGTCGTCGTGATCGAGGCAGCTGTCGGGCTCTTCAATGAAAGTGCCCGCCGCACCTACCATAAGCTCGGCTTCAAACCCTACGGCATTGAACGCAAAGCTATCCGTATCGACGATATCTTCTACGACGAAGAACTCCTGTTCATCGATTTCTCGGAACACGCATGATCGACGGCCGTGATTGCAAGGGCGCAGTTCTGATCATTTTGAGCCTCGGACATTTCAACAAAATGCCCTAGGTGTTGTGACGATCCCCTCACGAGACGAAGGATTCTCATGTCCACCTATCGCCTCGACAGACTTTTTGCGCCGCGTTCCGTTGCGGTGATTGGTGCGAGTCCTCGCGCTGGATCGCTGGGTCTCACCTTCCTGCACAATCTGATAGAGGGTGGCTTCGTTGGGCCAATCCACCCCGTGAACCCGCATCACCGCGAGATCGAAGGCCGGAAGTGCTTTCCGTCGATCTCGAAGCTCCCTGAGATTCCGGATCTTGTCGTGGTTGCCGTGCCGCCTCCAAATGTGGTCGGTGTCATCGAGGAGGCTGGCCGCAGCGGGGTTGCCGCGGCTGTGATCGCGACGTCAGGCCTTGGCCATGGAGCAGGTTCTTTCTCCGAGCAGACCTGCCTGGCGGCGCGTCGACATGGGCTGCGCCTCGTCGGCCCCAACTGTATCGGCGTCATCGCACCGCGTGCCAAACTCAATGCTAGCTTTGCCGCACGCAACGCCTTGCGGGGCGATCTGGCGCTGATCTCGCAATCCGGTGCTGTGGCGGCCGGGCTCGTGGAATGGGCCGCACAGCGTAAGGTGGGATTTTCCGCAATCGTGTCGCTGGGCGATAAGATCGATGTGGATTTCAGCGACTGCCTAGATTTCTTCTCGGGCGATGCCGGCACCCGGGCGATCCTTCTCTATATCGAGTCGATCGACAACGCTCAGAAGTTCATGTCGGCGGCCAGGGCCGCCGCTCGCACCAAGCCGGTCGTAGCCATCAAGGCGGGCCGCCATCTCCAGGGTGCGCAGGCTGCCGCGACCCACACCGGGGCCATGGCGGGTTCCGACGCGGTCTACGAGGCTGCCTTCCGTCGCGCGGGTCTTCTGCGGGTGCTCGATCTCGATCAGCTCTTTGCCGCCGCCGAGACTCTGGGGCGGCAGAAACCCTTTCCCGGCAAGCGCCTTGCCATTCTAACCAATGGTGGCGGTGTGGGCGTTCTTGCGGTCGATCGCCTGATCGACCAGGGCGGGACCCTGGCAGGACTTTCGCAGGAGACACGTCGCAGGCTCGATGCGGTCCTTCCACCCACCTGGTCACGTTCGAACCCGGTCGATATCATCGGCGATGCCGATCCAGCGCGCTATACGGCGGCGCTCGAAGCCTTGCTGGTGGATCCCGACAATGACGCGATCCTCATTCTCAACGTGCCGACGGCAGTGACGAATGCGCCTACGGCCGCCGCCGCCGTGACCGCAACGATCAAGAAGGCTCGCGCGACGGAATATATCCAGAAGCCCGTTTTTGCCGCCTGGATCGGAGAGGACCCGGAGTCCGCTCGGATTTTCGAGGAGGTGCGCATTCCGCATTTCGCAACGGAGGCCGATGCGGTTCGCGGATTCATGCAGTTGGTCCGCTATCGCGAGGCGCAGACCGAACTCATGGAGACGCCGGACAGTCTGCCGCACGATTTCGTGCCGGATACGGAGGCGGCTCAAGTTGTCGTCCAAGGCGCGCTGGCCGAGAACCGCCATTGGCTCGATCCCCTCGAGGTCAATGCCTTGCTACGGGCCTACGATATTCCGACGGCGCCCGTCACCTTAGCGAAAACCCCCGATGAAGCCGCCGCTGCGGCCCGTCCCATCCTGGCAGAGGGCGGGACCGTCGCGGTGAAGATCCTCTCGCCCGACATCGTGCACAAGTCCGATATCGGTGGCGTGAAACTCGACCTCACGACCGAGGAAGCTGTGCGGAAGGCGGCGGCCGATATTTTCGAACGGGCTGCGCGGCTTCGCCCGAATGCCGTAGTGAAGGGCGTGACGGTACAGCCGATGGTTCGACGGACCAAGGCACGCGAACTGATCGTCGGCCTTGCAGATGACCCATCCTTTGGGCCGATCGTCCTGTTCGGTCGGGGTGGAACGGCGGTCGAGGTCATCAACGACAAGGCCTTGGCCTTGCCACCCCTCGATCTCAAGCTTGCCCATGATCTGATCTCCCGGACCCGCGTGTCGCGGATTCTCAAGGCCTATCGCGACGTGCCAGCGGCGGACGAGCGGGCCATCGCTCTCGTGTTAGTCAAGTTGGCGCAACTCGCCGCCGACCTGCCGGACATCCGCGAAATCGACATCAATCCGCTGCTGGCGGACCAGGACGGCGTCATCGCCGTGGATGCACGCGTGGCGATCGCCCCGGAGGCGCGGAAGGGCAGGGAGCATCCGCGCTTTGCGGTGCGGCCTTATCCCAAGGAATGGGAGCGCACGATGCTCCTGCGCAACGGGCGCGAGGCCTTCGTGCGGCCAGTAAGGCCGGACGATGAAGAGGAGTTTCGTCGCTTCTTCCAGCAAGTCACGCCGGAAGATTTGCGCCTGCGTTTCTTCGCGCCGGTGCGCGATTTCAGCCACACGTTCCTCGCTCGCCTCACGCAGATCGACTACGCTCGCGCCATCGCGTTCGTGGCTTTTGACAAGGGGACGGGAGAAATGATGGGCGCTGTGCGCTTGCACGCCGATGCCAATCACGAGACCGGAGAATATGCGATCCTGCTGCGCTCTGATCTCAAGGGCCTCGGTCTCGGCTGGGGTCTGATGCGGATGATGATCGAATGGGCGAAGGTCGAGGGGCTACGTGTCATCGAGGGGCAGGTTCTGCGCGAGAACACGACGATGCTCGACATGTGTCGCCAGCTCGGTTTCGCGGTCCGTCCTGATCCGAACGATCCGGAGCTTCGCGTGGTGACGCTGCCGGTGGCGGAGTTCACGGATATGGATCTCCTCCCGACCTAACTGTGTGTGCCATCAGATGAAATTGATCGAGGCGAGACGCCTAGAGGGGGCGAGACAGCACCGACCGAAGATCCTCGTTACCGCTGTCGGGGCGCTTCCAGGTTATGTTGGCAACCCGCCATCCTTTCGGCGTCTTAGCGAGATCGTAGGTAATCTCTGCCGGTTGGCCTAAATTCCGGAATGATGCAACGACCTTCGCAGCATTGGCATCCTGAGACAAAACCTTGATCTCGAGATTCTCAATTTCGAAATCCTGGGCATCAACGAACGGATCGAATTCGATGCGGCCGATCTCACCTTTGGATTCCTTGAGATCCTTCTGGATCAGCTTGGTCAAGGCAGGGTCGAAATATTGCGCCGTTCTGCTGCCACGCCAACGAAGCCCTGAAGCGTCGCTACCCATATAATTCTTATAGATCGATGTTAGAAACGCCTGGGGCGTGCTCTCCACAGCATGTGATCCGTTCAGCATCATGGTGGAGAGGAGAGCAAATGCCATGGTCCACCATCCGAGATAGGCCGGTAGCCGAAGGCGGGAGGCGATGGAAAGCATTGGATCGTCCGGTAAGCTTTGCGAGCAGAAGAACGTGCACACAAGAGCAGCTTGTGCGCGCGTTGAGAAGCAGTGACCGTCACAATGCTTTGGATTAGTGATCGTCGCCTTTTACGCCGCCCACATGTTTCTGAGCATAGAGCTGGAGACCGAGCTGCTCGACGAGATTGAGCTGAGTTTCAAGGAAGTCGATATGGCCTTCCTCGTCCTTCATCAGATCCTCGAACAGGTTCTTCGAGACGCGGTCGCCCACACTTTCGCAATAGCCGGCCGCTTCGCCATAGAGATTGCGAGCGTCGTATTCGGCGGCGAGATCGCATTCGAGAATCTCGCGGATGTTCTGGCCGATCCGAAGCGGATCGAGAACCTGGAGATTGGCGAAGCCGTCGAGAAAGATGATGCGCTCGATGAAGCGGTCGGCGTGATGCATCTCTTCGATGGATTCCTCACGCCACGCCTTGGCGAGTTCCTTGTAGCCCCAATCGTCGAGAAGGCGATAGTGTAGCCAATACTGGTTGACTGCCGTCAGCTCGCTCCGCAGACCGCGATTGAGATACTCGATAACTCGTTGATCGCCCTTCATCCTGACCCTCATTCGAACAGGCGCTCATGCGCCGCGCCCCTCTATTTAGAGGAATTCCGAACGAGGAAAAGGATCTTGATGGTCATACCGCGGGCTCCGCTGCCGCCTGCTCCGGCAAGGCGGGACAGCAGCCGCGCTGACATGTCGGTTCCAGGCCGGCATCGGCCAGTGCCTTGTCCATGATGGCTCTGATCGTCCGGACGCAGCGTCCGCAGTTCGGGCTGCATCCGAGACAGCGATAGACCTGCGCCGGAGTCCGCGGGCATCCTGGTCCCGGCGTCAGGCACGCTTTGACATCACCGTCGGAAAGGACATTGCAGGAGCAAACGATCATGATGTTTAGTTTAGAATTACTAAAAACTAGAGGTTTATCAAGTACTTAACCTGAATAAAGCTCCAAGGCAAAGCGTTCCGGCTGCGCCCCGTTGTCACGGCGCCGCTTTTTAAGGAAGGCGTTTGAAAAGGCTTGGATAGTCAAGAACGAAGCCGTCCCCGTCGACAGGCAGATCCGCCTCGAACCCGCTGTCGAGGCTCTTGAAGCGGTAACGTCGCCCAGGTGTGAGCGCCGTGTAACGCTGGTCGCGCGGGGTCACGTCGAGGGTGGGTACGGCGATATAACAAAGCCTGATCTCAAGGGACTCGTCGGTTTTGAGGGAAAGCCGCCGGATGGGCAGCGTATTCGTGACGGGGGAGGCCTGGATATCGATATCGAGACAGCCCTGAAGAGCAGGCTGATCGGCTCCGTTCGCCTGCCACGAGCCCTGGCCGTTGCTCTTCAAATGCAGCCGTCGTCCCGAGGCTGTCCTGAGCCACGCCTCCCGCGTCCGCCAATGGGAATCGGTCCTGACGCGGTAGGTCAGGCCGAAGCGGATACCCTCATCCTGTCCGACCACTACTCCGGAGAACTCGACTCCGCCCTCGATCGGGCTGACCTCCACATGCTCCAACCCAGCTTCGCCGCCATCCCAGGCCGACCAGCGGATCGTGCGGGCAATGAGATGGGAGATCATGTTTCAAGTTTCACAGCTAATATCATGCAATGCGGAAGCATATGGAGCGGTCAGTGCTTTTGGCGATCTGAGTCGAACAAGTTCTCAGTTTTCTGAATGATTGCAACGCTTGCGACCATAGAAACGAGTGAAGAGACAATGATAACTGTTATAGCGAAGTGATCAAAATGAAGAACTCGCGTCACCAGCTCGATGAAAAGTCCGAGCATGGCTCCTTTCTGCAAGGGACTGTTCAAGTAGATATAGCGCACTAATCCAGCGACGTTTACTAGGATCATGAATAGGAAATAGTTTGCAATTGCGCCGAGTACTCCAAAGATGATTGCTTTGGTATGTGTCGGCGCGTGCAAGACGTATTTCGGGATAGTTGCAGCGCCGATCATAAGAGAAGCAATGTAAAATATTGGCAGCGTAATCAGCAAAAATTCGTCTAGCTTATTCTGAGTGATACCCCCAGTGGCCGCCCAGGTATCGAGCGCGAGCGAGCTCGAGAGGATCCCTGCATTCAGCCCGGCAAAAAGCGTTGCGGAACGACAGGGTATATTGCTGCATAGGAGCGGAATCACAAAGATCAAGACGCCCCAGATGACGATACCTAGGACAGTCAGCATTTCGCTTGCACTGAAGAAAACGATTTATCTCTCCCGGCATAGCCGGGAGAGATAAATGTGTCTGTATATCATTATATCTAGAGGCTCAGTCTCGCACGATCACCACGTGGAGGCGGCGGGGGCCATGGGCACCGAGCAGCAGGGTCTGCTCGATATCGCCCGAACGAGAGGGACCGGTGATCCAGTTCACCGTTCGCGGCATGCCGCCCTTGCCGAAGGCGAACCGGACCTTGTTCCAGACCGTCTCGTAATCACCGGCTACATCCTTGGCGGACACGATCACGATGTGGTTGTCGGGGAGAAAATTGAGCGTGGAGGGATTTTCCGGTCCGGAAACCGTGACGAGCGTTCCAGTCTCAGCGACCGCACCAAAGGCGTGGCTGACTGCATTCAGGTCGGCGCCTTGGCTCGGACCATGGGAAATCTCCAGGGAGGTCTCGGCCCAGGGCATGGCCGTCAGGCGCAGATCGTTCCCCATGCGCAAGGTTGCCGGCAGATTATGATCGCGCAGGAAGGTGGCGATGGCTTGCGGAACATCGGCAGCGGAATTGAGTTCCGTCACGGTTGCAAGAGCTGCCTCGGCCTGCACGCGAAACATGGCGAGCCGGTCTTCCGCCGGGAGCTGACCGCGGGCTGGGATCAGACCCTTCGGCGCGCGTTCCAGCCGCTCGGCCGCGATCTGCCGGCGAATGGTTTCGTTGCCTGATACGCCGAGCGAGCGGCGGATATTGGCGAAGACCTCGTCGCGGGCGCTCATGCGCGTCTTCCTTTGCGTTCACGCCGCCAGCGGGCTTGGAAGGTCTCCCCCTGCGGCGTCGGGAAGTCGCGATATTTCGTCCATCCGCGCGCGAAGGGAAGCCACGTGAAGCGGCCCTTGCGGCGTCCGGCGAACCCAAGCGTGACCATCGCCGCGCGGGTTGCCATGCGATAAAGGGCAGGCCGCTTGGCGAAGAAGCCCCAGAAGGCTAGGCCGGAGCGGAAGGTTGCCGGCATCAGGTGCCGTTCGAATTCGCGCTCGCGCCAATGGCGCATCAGCTTCGGCAGTGGAATGCGCACGGGGCAAACACTCTCGCAGCGTCCGCAGAATGTCGATGCATTGGGCAGGTGCCCAGCCTTGTCGACGCCGATCAGGCTCGGCGTGAGCACCGCTCCCATAGGGCCGGGATAGACCCACCCGTAAGCATGTCCGCCGACAGCATGATAAACCGGGCAATGGTTCATGCAGGCGCCGCATCTTATGCAACGCAGCATTTCCTCGAAATCGGTGCCGAGCATGGCGGACCGCCCGTTGTCGAGGAGCACGACATGGTAGTTCTGCGGCCCATCGGCATCGGCGGAGCGTCTGGGACCGGTCGAGAACGTGGTGTAGACCGACATTTCCTGGCCGGTTGCCGAACGGGCGAGCACGCGCAGGATCTGACTGACATCCTCGAGGGTCGGCACCAGCTTCTCGATGGAGGCGAGCACGATATGGGTCTTCGGCAGGATCTGGGTCAGATCGCCATTACCCTCGTTGGTGACGATCACGGAGGTTCCCGTTTCGGCGACCAGGAAGTTCGCACCGGTAATGCCCACATCCGCCGCAAGGAACCGCTCCCGCAGAACCGCGCGCGCCTCGGTGAGCAGCTGCACCGGTTCGGACAGGTCGCGCTTGGGGTCGAGATTGGTGTGGACGCGTCGGAAATCCTGCTCCACCTGGGTAGCGTTCAGATGGACAGCCGGCGCGATGATGTGACTCGGCATCTCGTGGCGGAGTTGAATGATGTACTCGCCGAGGTCGGTTTCCACGGGCGTGATGCCGTTCGCCTCGAGATGGGCGTTGATCTCGATCTCCTCTGAGATCATCGACTTGCCCTTGGTAACCGTTCGAGCGCCGGCCTCGCGACAGATCGACAGGATGATCGCACGGGCTTCCTCGGCATCGCGGGCGAAGTGCACGTGCCCGCCCGAGCCCTTCACCTTTTCCTCATAGGCTTCGAGATAGAGATCCAGGTGCTGGAGCGTGTGGTTCTTGATATCCCGCGCAGCATCGCGAAGAGCCTCGAATTCGGGCAGCTTGTCGGCCGCCTTCTGGCGCTTGTCGATGAAGCCCTGTTTCACGTTGCCGAGGGCCCGCTGCAACTGGGCGTCGGCCAGGGCCCGAGCCGCATTCTGCTTGAACTGGGGGGAGGTGGCATGAACGGTCATGGCCATTGTTTAGCCCGAAATCCGCAAAAGCGCGAGAGAGCAACGGCCGCAGCCGAGCTGAGGGGCGGCCTTCCAGCTACGGCCCAGGGAGGCCCGATAGCCACCATGCGCCGGCCACAAGGGTCGTAAGGGTCACCGGCACTCCGACCCGCAGATAGTGCCAAAATCCTATTTCGACGCCCGCGGCACGCGCCTTTTCCGCAACGATCAGGTTGGCGACTGAGCCTATCAGGGTGAGATTGCCCGCCAATGTCGAGGCCATGGCGATCACGAGCCAGACCCGTTCCTGGTCAGGAAGTCCATGGACGAAGGGCCTGAGTATGAGCACGGCCGGTACGTTGCTGACCAGGTTCGAGAGAGCGGCGGTCACGCCGGTGAGAATCCAGACATTGGTCAACTGCCATGTGCGGACCGTTTCAATCACGTCCGGGGACAGCAGAGTCTTCTCTGCCCCGGCCACGACGATAAACAGTCCTGCAAACATGAGCAGCAATGGGCCGTCGATTTCACGATACACTTTTCCTGGTTTGACCTGACGCGTCACAAGCAGGAGCGCCGCACCGGAAATGGCCGCCTTCGCGACCGGTACGCTGGCGAAGAACGCGGTCATCACGCCTCCCGTGACCAGAAGCGCCTTAGCCATTTGCTGCATATGGATCCGTGAGGGTCCAGGGGCGACCGCGAGGACCTTCGGTGTCCGAAACTCAGTTCGGCATAAGAACCTGATTGCTATGAAGACGAGGATCACGCCGATGATCGCCACGGGCGCGAGCGCGACTGCAAAGGCGGCATAGGGGATCTGCGAGAAGACCCCGATGATCATGTTTTGAGGATTACCCGTAATCGTCGCGACGCTACCGGCATTCGATCCCATTGCGGCTGCCAAAAGATATGGCACCGGGTCGCGCCCGAGGCGGCGGGTCACATCCAACACGAGCGGGGCCATCACCAGACACACGGCGTCGTTGACAAGGAAGGCGGAGAAGACGCCTGTGGTCAGAGCCGTCACACCAAGGAGCACGGTTGGAGAATGGGCGTGGGTGACGGCCCAACCATTCACGAGGCGGAAGAAGCCGGAGAGCCGGAGGTGGGCCACGATGACCATCATGGCGAGCAGCAGGGTGATCGTATCGAGGTCGATGGCGCGATAAGCTTCCTCGGGGGTGAGTACACCGGCTGCGAGCATGGATGCCGCACCGAGCAATGCAATGCCTGCGCGGTCGAGACGGAGCCCCGGAATGCGTCCGAGCGCGATGCCGCCATAGGTCAGAGCGAAGATGGTCGCGCTCGTGAGGCTCGTGGTGCCCATTGTCCGGCCCTGCTCGGGAAGGTTCTTGCATTAAGATAAGCCGGCGTTGCGGTGAGATAATGGGCGAATTACGCGGGTGTTCGATTCTCGACGTCGACGATGACAGCTGCCCGAGACAGGAGAATGTGCCGTACACACAAGTGTCAGGATACCAAGAGACCGTGGCGGTTCCGGCTTTCTGTCTGATCACCGTCCAGTAATCGTGGCCGAGATCCACTTTCGGAAGGCCGTCATGGACGGCGTTTCCGCTCGCGATTTGAGATGCGTCAGCCAATAGCTTCCCGCTGGAACAGAAATGTCGAAGGGCTGGACAACACGTCCTTCTTCGATTTCCCGAGCGAACATCGCAACAGGCACAAGAGCGACCCCGGCTCCCTGGGCCGCTGCTTCCATAAGAGTCAGCGAGGAGTCGAACATCCATCCACGAAGACTTGGCGGCTCTACACCCGTGGATTTGAACCATAGAGACCATTCATCCCGTCGATAGGACCGCAGCAGCTCTTCGTTCGCCAAGTCTGCCGGAGTGCGAAGGCGCTTGCCGATTGATGGCGCACAAACAGGGGAAAGTGGTGCCTCCATCAGATGAATCGCATCCGTCCCATGCCATGCGCCGTCACCGAAACGGATGAAGAAATCCAGCCCATCGAGAAGGATGTCAGCGCCGTTATTATTCGTCTTGAGACGAAGATCCACGTGGGGATGCTGCTCCTTGAAAGTCTGCAATCGCGGAAGGAGCCAGCCGATTGCAAAGGTTCCAACCACGCCGATCGTGAGGATCTCCCGGAAGTTGCCTTCCGCGAATTGGCTGAGCGTGGCGCTCATGCGACGAAACCCGTCCGTAAGCACCGGCAGCAAGGCGTGCCCTTCGTCGGTCAGTGCCACCCCCCGAGGAAGGCGCTTGAACAATGTTACTCCCAACGTTTCTTCAAGCGTCTTCACCTGATGGCTGATTGCTGTCTGGGTGACCCGCAGTTCGAGACCAGCGCGCGTAAAGCTTCCGAGCCGTGCGGAGGCTTCGAATGCTCGCAAGGCGTTGAGCGGCAGTTGTGAAACTTCCATCCGACGGCTGTCTCCATGAGGCCAAGATTTTCTCATGTCTAAGCGAAAAATTCATCGTTTGGCGAGGGGTGAGTTTCCACGTATCCCCTTCGAGAAGGTGAGCGATGGGACGCCGCTTGGAAGGTCGACAATCCCAATCTCTCGGAACGCCAAGCAAAAATGGGGACAGAAATGAGTTTATTGATGTCGCGCCGACAAGGGCATGTTTGGTCCTCGTTTGCGATCTGCGGGCTCGCGACAACTTCCTTTTTCTTCAGCGTATCCGCTCACGCGACTGAGGGAGGCGGCCTGGGCCAGCTCGACCGCGTCGTCAATGAGACGATCGGGGCTGTCATGAAAGAGCATGATATTCCGGGAATGGCCGTCGCGGTCACGGTCGGAGGAAAGCGGTATGTCTTCAACTACGGCGTCGCCTCAAAGGAGAGCGGGCAAGGGGTGAACGACGGGACGCTTTTCGAGATCGGCTCAGTCAGCAAAACGTTCACTGCAACGCTCGCATCCTATGCGCAGGTGCGTGGAATGCTTTCCCTCATCGACAGTGCCAGCAAATACCTACCGGCGCTCGCTGGCAGCAGCTTCGACCGAATTAGCCTTCTCGATCTTGGTACCTATACGGCTGGCGGCCTGCCGTTGCAGTTTCCGGATCAGGTCGACAATCACGAAAAGATGGTCGCCTATTACAGAGGCTGGCGTCCGGTCTATGCCGCCGGCACCACACGGCTCTATTCCAATCCGAGCATCGGTCTGTTCGGCTATCTCGCCGCCCGGAGCATGGGCAAGCCCTTCGACGATCTGATGGAGCAAATGCTCTTCCCGGCGCTCGGATTGACGCACACCTACATGAGAGTTCCAAAAAGCCAACTGGCTAACTACGCCTATGGCTATTCGAGAAATAACAAGCCTATTCGGGTGACACCTGGGGTATTAGATTCAGAAGCCTATGGCGTGAAGACGACGGCAACCGACATGCTGCGGTTCATCGAGGTCAACATGAACAGCTCGGGCCTCGATGACGCCTTCCAACGCGCGATCGCAACGACGCATGCCGGATACTACAAGGTCGGCCCTATGACACAGGGGCTCGGTTGGGAGATCTATCCCTATCCGACGAATCTCGACCGGCTGCTTGAGGGAAGCTCCTCGATGGCTCTCAAAGCCAATAGCGTCAACAAATTCGCATCGCCGCTGCCCCCGCAGAAGGACGTACTGATCAACAAGACCGGCTCTACGAACGGTTTCGGTGCATATGCCGCCTTCATTCCCGCGAAGAGCATCGGCATCGTGATGCTGGCGAACAGGAACTATCCCATCCCGGCGCGCATAAAGGCCGCATATCGGATATTGACGGCGCTCGACCATTAATTAGGCCTCGCGGCCGCAACTTAGGAAAGAGCGGTCGGCCGCGTGCCAGTTTGTGCCTTCTCGTCGATTGGCCGCATCTCTTTGGCCAGCGATGGTCCACGCGTCACAAGCCGGAAGAACAGTGGAACGAACAGAATCGCCAGGAAGGTGGCTGCGAGCATGCCGCCGATCACGCCGGTACCGATCGAGTGCCGGCTGGCCGAACTGGCGCCGGTTGCGATGGCGAGCGGCACGACGCCGAGGACGAAGGCGAGAGAGGTCATGACGATGGGACGGAACCGCAGACGCGCCGCATCGAGCGCTGCTTCAATCGCTGGCATGCCGGCCCGGTAGCGCTCGGCCGCAAATTCGACGATCAGGATCGCATTCTTGGCGGCCAAGCCGATGAGCGTGACGAGACCGACCTGGAAGTAGATGTCGTTTTCGATCCCACGCAGCCAGATTGCCAGAACGGCTCCGAACACCGCGAACGGCACCGCAGTGATGACTGCCAGAGGCAGAGACCAACGTTCGTACTGCGCGGCGAGAATGAGGAAGACCATTACCAAGCCGAACAGAAAGCCCTGCGCCCCGGTGCCGGCGGATTGCAGTTCCTGATAGGCCGATCCCGTCCAACCGATGGCATAGTCAGAGGACAGAGTCTGCGCGACGACCTGTTCCATCACCGCGATCGCCTGCCCCGATGAGAAACCAGGAGCCGGATTCCCTTGAATTTTTGCCGCTGGGAAAACATTGAACCGATCAACCACGTCGGCCCCCACGGTCCGTTGTGCAGAGACCAGGACATTCAACGGCACCATATTGCCACTGGTAGAGCGGACGAAGACGTGTCGCATATCCGCTGGCGATTGACGAAACTCCGCCTCTGACGAAAGGCTGACCCGATAAGTGCGTCCGAACAGACTGAAGTCATTGACATAGAGGCTGCCGAACGTGCTCTGCATGGTGTCGAAGATCGCGGCGATCGGCACATTGAGAGCCTTCGCCTTTTCGCGATCGACGTCGAGGCTGTATTGAGGCACGTTGGTGTTGAACGTTGTGGAAATGCCTGTGATCTCGGGGCGTTGGCTCGCGACTTGAATCACCTGTTGTGCTGCCTGGGCGAGGCTCTCCAGGCTGCCTCCCGATCGGTCTTGGAGATAGAACTCAAACCCGCCGGTGGTGCTCAGTCCGGGTATTGGAGGCGGATTGAACCCGATGACGATGCCGTCGCGGAAGTCGGCATTGAGCGATCGGAAGGCGGGAGCGAGGTTGCGTGCGTCGAGCCGCGGATCCGTGCGTTCGCTCCAATCCTTGAGGGACACGAAGGACACACCGGCATTGGTTTTCTGAGCTCCAGAGAGCAGGTCGAATCCGGCAACCGTCACGACGTCCGCGACGGCCGGATTGCGCATGGCTCCCGCCGTCACCTTGTCGGTGATCTCGCGGGTGCGGTCGAGCGATGCGGCGGGCGGCAGCGTAGTCACGAGAAAGATGCTGCCCTGGTCCTCGGCAGGCACGAGGCCGCCGGGCACACGCTGGAACAGCCACCATGTGGCGCCGAGCATCACCGCGATGAGGATGAGCGCGACGGCGGCATGGCGCAAAAAGAAGTCGGTCCCGCCGATAAATCGCTCTGTGACCCAGTCGAATCCGCGATTGAAGACGCGGAATGGCAGCCAAGGCTCGCTGTGTCCCTCCTTGAGCAGGAGTGCGCACAGGGCCGGCGTCAGCGTCAGCGCTACGATGCCCGAGACAACGACCGAGACCGCGATGGTCACTGCGAACTGACGATAGAGCTCGCCCGCCAAACCGCCAAGAAAGGATACGGGGATGAACACGGCGCAGAGCACGAGAACCACGGCAATCACTGGCCCGCTGACTTCCTGCATGGCCTGGACCGATGCCTCGTAGGGTGTCTTGCCCTCCGTCGACATGATGCGCTCCACGTTCTCCAGAACGATGATGGCGTCATCGACGACAATGCCGATTGCCAGGATCAGGCCGAACAATGTGAGAAGATTGATCGAAAAGCCGAGCAGATACATGCCTGCGAAGGTGCCGATGATCGATACCGGCACGGCCAAGACCGGAATGATTGTCGCCCTGACGCTCTGCAGAAAGAGAAACACCACGAGCACGACGAGGACGATGGCTTCGATGAACGTCTTGACGACCTCGTGAATCGAAACCTCGATGAAGCGGGTGGTATTGTACGGCACGTCGTAGCGCAGCCCGTCCGGGAAACGCTGGGCGAGCCGCTTCATCGTGGTGGCGATATCGGCCGAGACCTGTAACGCATTCGCGCCGGGCTGCAAATAGATGCCGATAGGTACGGCCGGTGCGCCGTTGAGAGTCGCGACGGTTGAGTAGTTCTGGGAGCCGAGTTCTACCCGGGCGACGTCCCGCAGACGCAGGGCGCCGCCGTTTTCGTCGGAGCGCAGGATGATCCGCTCGAACTCCCTGGGGTCGGCGAAGCGTCCCTGGGTCGTGGCGGTGTAGGTGAAGGCCTGCCGACCCGGCATAGGTTCCTCGCCGAAGCGTCCAGCGGCGAACTGAGCATTCTGTTCGCGAATGGCGGTGGCAATGTCGCTCGGCGTGAGGTTAACCTGAGCGACCTTATCGGGCTTCAGCCAGATGCGCATGGAATAATCGGAGGGGCTGAACAGCGATGCGTCGCCGACGCCCGGCGTGCGCCGCAACTCGTCGATGATGTTCACCAGGGCGTAGTTGGAAATGTAGATCGGATCAAAGCGCCGGTCGGGCGACGAGAGAGTCACGATCTGTAGGATCGAGGAGGATCGCTTGGCGACCGTAATACCTTGCCGCCGTACTTCTTCGGGCAGAACCGGGGTGGCGCGCTGAACCCGGTTATTGACGTTGATCGTCGCCTGATCGGCATCGGCGCCGGTCTTGAAGAAGACCGATAAGCTCAAAGTGCCTGATCCCGTCGAGGTGGACTGCATGTAGATCATGTCCTCGACGCCGTTGATCTGCTGCTCGAGCGGCGCCGCAACCGTCTCGGCGATGGTCTGGGCGCTTGCGCCCGGATAGGTAGCGGAGACCACGACCTGCGGTGGGACGATTTCGGGATATTGCGCCACGGGCAGGATCCGCATGGCGAGCAGCCCCGCGAGCACGATGACGATGGAGAGTACGGAGGCGAAGATCGGACGATCGATGAAGAATTTCGAGATCATGGCCGGGCTCCCGGCGCCGGCTGCCCCGAATTGTCCTGGGTCTGCGCTTCCTGTGGATTCGTCTTCATCGGTACGGGTTTGACGACAGCGCCGGGGCGAACCCGGATCACGCCGTCGACGATGACCCGGTCGCCGCTCCTCAGACCTTCGCGCACTACCCAGCCGCCGGCAACCGCCGGCCCAAGCCGTATCGGTCTGACCTGTGCAACATCCTTTTCGCCGATGACATAGACAGTTGGTCCCTGCGGTCCCTGGCTGACGGCCTCCTGGGGGATCACAATCGCATCGGGAAGAGTGATCCCGAGTACGCGAATGCGCACGAACAGGCCCGGGAGCAGAACGCCATCCGGATTAGGAAAGACGCCGCGGGCTTGGATCGTACCCGTCTGCGGGTCGACGCGCTGAGCGGCCATGTCGACCCGGCCGTCCTGCGGATAGGTCGTCCCCGGAGCGTATTGGAGCTTGAGCACGAGATCTCTCTCGGAAATGGGCTTCTCGCGTCGCGCGTTCAGTTCGCGGAAGGCCTGCGCCTCCTCGTCCGAGAACGAGAAGTTCACATAGGCCGGATCGAGGGGCGTAATCGTCGTCAGGAGGGTCTGCTGCGCCTGGACGAGCGTGCCGACAGGCGGCGACTGAAGCGCCGTGACACCGGCAATCGGCGCCATGATCGTCGTATAGCTGAGATTGAGTTTTGCGCCCTGAAGCTCAGCCTCCGCCAGTTGGACGCTGGCCCTGGCCTGGTCGCGCTGACCGCGGGCTTCCTCGAGCTGGCGTTCCGCCGCCACCTGGCGGCGCGAGAGTTCCTCTATGCGTGCGAAGTTGTCGTCGGCTTGGCGGAGGGCGGCCTGGGCTTGGGCGAGCTGTGCCTCCGAGCGGCTCTGTGCGACCTGGTAGGTTGCAGGATCGATCTGGAAAAGGACCTGATCCTGTTTGACCAGGGTTCCCTCCTCATAGTCGCGCTTGAGCAGAAGGCCACTCACTCGCGACCGGACCTCAACTTCGCGAACGCTTGCAATGCGGCCGGCGAACTCCACCGGGAACGGCACCTCGGCCGGCTGGGCAACCACGACACCAACCTCGGGCGGTGGTGCACCGGATGCCGTTTGGGCCGGGCTTGGCCGTTCGCCTCTGCGAATTACGAGGAAATACGCGCCCGCCGCCAAGGCCAAGCCGATGAGGGCGAGAACGATGATGCGCCTGACCACGACGTCCTCCCGGACGGGACGGCCCTTCGCATTGAATATCAGGTCCCCGTCAGAAGCATGAACAACGTGGCTGCGAAGCAGGTTCCGCCGTTAGGAGAAGGCAATCGATGCGCCGCTCTCGCGAGACGCTATGCTGCCGGAGCATAACTGCCTTCTGCGGTTACCGCTCCTCATGAGGCGCCACTCTCCTTATATGTTGCATTGCAGCAAGAGGGGGTCGCCGGTCGGGACGACACGAGGCTGCTGGGGCTTTCTATGTTCGTTTCATATATTCTGTCGAAAATTCGTGCGTATCAACTCTACCGGAAGACCGTGCGGGAGCTGGCTCAGCTCTCCGATCGGGAGCTTGCCGATCTGGGCATCGCTCGCTTCGATATTCCTCGCGTGGCGCGCGAGGCGGTTTCCGCTTAGGCGATCAGGGCCAGACCTGAAGGGGGCGCCCGCATCATGGCGGGCGTTCGTTTTTTAAATGACATCGGGCGGTCGGAGATACAACACTGCTCCGCCTTCCCGCAAATGCAACGGTATCCATGACAGCCATCATCAAACGAGAATGGTACACGATTGCCATCTTCGGCATGGTCGTGATTGCATCGATCCTCCCGATCAGCGGCACGCCTGCAGAGCTGTTTTCGACCACGACCAAACTGGCGGTCGCGCTTCTCTTCTTTCTTCACGGAGCACGGCTGTCCCGCGACGTTGTGATCGCTGGCATGATCCATTGGCGGCTACATCTTTTCGTGCTGGCCACCACCTTCGTGATCTTTCCACTACTGGGCTTGGTAATCCTTGCGCTGCCGAACCTGATGGCGCCTGCTCTTGCCACCGGTGTTCTTTTTCTCTGTGTCCTTCCATCCACGGTCCAGTCGTCAATCGCCTTCACGTCAATCGCAGAAGGCAATGTCCCCGCAGCGATCTGTTCCGCTTCGGCCTCGAACATCCTGGGCATGTTCCTGACGCCGCTGCTGGTCGGACTTCTTTTTCACACCCAGGGCGGCGGAGGTTTCTCCATCGACGCGCTGGAAGGCATTCTGCTTCAGCTTCTGGCCCCATTCGTCCTCGGGCAGTTGGTTCAACCGTTTCTCGGCCGCTGGCTTGGACGCCATAAGACACTGACTCAGATCGTCGATCGGGGCTCCATTCTCATGGTTGTCTATGGCGCCTTCAGCGAGGCGGTGATTGGTGGAATCTGGCACAAGCTTTCATCGACGGATCTCATCGCCGTGGTGGTCGTCGACATCGCGCTGCTGGTCGCAGTTCTGTGTTTCACGTTCTTCGTCAGCGGCTGGTTCGGCTTCAAGCGCGAGGACCGGATCACGATCACCTTCTGTGGCTCCAAGAAGAGCCTGGCTTCCGGCGCTCCCATGGCCAATGTGATCTTCGCCGGTCAAGATGTCGGCGCCATCGTGCTGCCGCTCATGATCTTTCACCAGATCCAGCTCATGGCGTGCGCTGTGCTCGCCCGCCGGTTCGCCAGGAGCGGGAAGCGCCTCGCGGCGGAAGAGCGAGAGGTAAAGGTCGCATAAGGCCCCTCCGGTTCAGAAGGACCTCTTTCCGGATCGAGGAGAGAATCAGTCTTCCTTCGTTTCGCCGATCGGCGGCTCGTCGGTCATGCCGGCCAGAACCTCCGCAACGTGGCGCACGGCAACCGGCCTGCCGTCGCGGGACAGCTTGCCCGCCATGTTCATTAAGCATCCGAGATCCCCGGCGAGCAGGGTCGGAGCATGGGTCGCGTCGATGTTTTTGACCTTCGCGTCCACAATGGCGCCAGAGATGTCGCTGTATTTGACCGCAAAGGTGCCGCCGAAGCCGCAACAAACGTCACTGTCCGTCATTTCGACCAGGGTCAGGCCGTCCACCGTTGCAAGGAGTTTGCGTGGCTGGGCCTTCACTTTGAGCTCGCGCAGGCCCGAGCAGGAATCGTGATAGGTAACGGCGCCGTCGTAGCGCGCGTCCACCGAGGCCACCCCCATCACGTCGACGAGGAAGCTCGTGAGTTCATAGGTGCGAGCGGCGAGTTCATTGGCTTTCGGAAGCCAGTTCGGGTCGTCGGCGAAGATTTCAGGATAATGCACCTTGATCGTGCCGGCGCAGGAGCCGGAGGGCGCCACGACGTAGTCGTACCCACGAAAGGCCGTGATCACCTGCTCGGCGAGGTCGCGAGCGGTGCCGCGATCGCCGGAGTTGAAGGCGGGCTGGCCGCAGCACGTCTGAACCGGAACATCGACAACACAGCCTGCGTCCTCGAGGAGCTTGACAGCCGCGAATCCCACGGACGGCCGCATTAGATCGACCAGGCACGTCACGAACAGACTGACACGAGGCTTTCTTGGGCCCTTGCCGGAAACGGCAGTCCCGCTCATTGCGTAACCTTCTTGCCGCTCGCGTCGAACTGCTTGAGATAGGCTAGGAGATCATCGATTCGCTTGTCGTCCTTGACGCCGGCGAAGATCATCTTGGTGCCGGGAATCTTGGCCTTGGGATCCTTGATGTATTCCCTAAAGGTAGTTTCGTCCCAGGTGATGCCGGAATTCTTGTTGGCGGCAGAGTAGTTATAACCTTCGTAGGTTCCGGAGTGCCGGCCGATGATGCCGTTCAACACCGGGCCAACGGCATTCTTGGCGCCTTCCCCGATCTGATGGCAGGCCTTGCACTGGGCAAAAATCTTCTCGCCGGCTGCCGGGTCTCCGGTTTTTGCCGCGGCTTCCTGGGCGAGGGTAGGGGCGGCTCCGAGGACGGATCCGAGGAGGAAGGCAGCGGTCAGGGACAGCAGGCGCATCAAAAACTCCTTTGCGTACATGGCGGAGCCATTTTAGAGAGGTTCCACATTATTGGAAAAATTGCCGAAGGGCAGCTACCATTCCAGGCAGAACCGCATGCGCCCGGCGCAGCCCATGCCATGGAGCCCACGCCGCCTCTTGAACGCCAGGGAGAGCCGCCATGTCGATCGCATTCCCCACGCCTGACGAGGCCGTCCTGTCGCGGCGGAGCGAGATCCTCGCCGGTCTCGGCCGCCTCGTCGCCCCCGAGGCCCTGATCGTCTCGGAGGATGAGCGCCGCGCCTTCGAGACCGACGGTCTCACGGCCTATCGCCAGCTGCCGCTCGCCGTCGTCCTGCCATCTTCCACGGAGGAGGTTGCAGCTGTCCTGCGCTTTTGCCGCGACCATCGGGTGAAGGTCGTGCCACGGGGGGCTGGCACATCGCTTTCCGGCGGTGCGATTCCACAGGCCGATGCAATCGTCCTCGGCGTCGCCAAGATGAACCGCGTACTCGACGTCGATTTCAAGAATCGCACCGCCCGTGTGCAGTCCGGCATCACCAACCTCGGAATCAGCCAGGCAGTGGCTCATGAAGGCTTCTTCTATGCGCCCGATCCGTCGAGCCAGCTCGCCTGCACCATTGCGGGCAACATCGCCATGAACTCCGGCGGCGCTCATTGTCTGAAGTACGGTGTAACCACCAATAATCTTCTGGGCGTCACCATGGTGCTTCTCGACGGCACTGTCGTGGAGATTGGCGGCGACTATCTGGACAGCGGCGGTTACGATCTTCTCGGCCTTATCACCGGTTCGGAAGGGCAGCTCGGCGTCGTGACCGAGGCAACCGTGCGTATCCTTCGTGCCGCAGAGGGGGCCCGCCCCGCATTGCTCGGCTTCGAGCGCGTCGAGGATGCGGGAGCCTGCGTTGCGGCGATCATTGCGGCGGGCATCATTCCGGTCGCGCTCGAGTACATGGACCGCCCTGCAATTCAGATCTGCGAAGCTTTCGCTCATGCCGGCTATCCGCTCGACGTCGAGGCGATGCTGATCGTCGAGGTGGAAGGCTCCGACGCCGAGATCGACGATATGCTCCGGCGCATCGTGGCGATTGCCGAGCCCTTCCGCCCGAAGACCGCGAAGGTGTCGCAATCGGAGGCCGAGAGCGCAGCGATCTGGAAGGGGCGGAAATCCGCCTTCGGCGCGACCGGACGCGTGGCGGACTATATCTGCATGGACGGCACCATTCCGACAGGGCAGCTGCCTCACGTACTCAAGCGCATCGATGAGATCGCGAAATCCTATGGGCTCGGCGTCGCCAACGTATTCCATGCCGGCGACGGCAATCTCCATCCTCTCGTCATGTTCGACACGAACAAGCCGGGCGAGATGGAGAAGGCGGAGGCCGCCGGCGAGGATATCCTCAAACTCTGCGTCGAAGTCGGAGGCTGCCTGACCGGTGAACATGGGGTCGGTATCGAGAAGCGGGATCTGATGACCTATCAATTCAACCGCGTCGATCTCGAGCAGCAGATGCGGGTCCGCGGCGTGTTCGATCCTGGTTGGCTGCTCAATCCTGCCAAGGTCTTTCCTCTCGAAGAAAGGTTCGCTGCGTGAACACGTTCATTCCGCGCGACGAGCAGGATGTCGCGACGATCGTTTCAGACGCGGCTGCGAAGGGCACTCTGCTGAACCTTGCAGGCAGCGGCAGCAAGGCCGCGATGGGGCGCCCGAATCAGACGGATGCGTCTGTGACCTCGGCCGCCTTGAGCGGCATCACTCTCTACGAGCCCGCTGAAATGGTGATCGCTGCACGCAGCGGCACGCCCCTGTCGGAGGTCGTGACGACATTGGCCGAGAAAGGCCAGCAGTTGTCTTTCGAGCCGATGGACTATCGTCCGCTGCTCGGGACGACGGGAGAGCCGACCATTGGGGCCGTGGCGGCCATGAACATTTCCGGTCCACGCCGGATCATGGTGGGCGCCGCGCGCGACAGCTTGATCGGCGTGCGTTTCGTCAATGGGCGCGGCGAGATGGTGAAATCCGGCGGGCGGGTCATGAAGAACGTGACCGGGCTCGATCTCGTCAAGCTCATGGCCGGATCCTGGGGCACCCTTGGCTTCCTGACCGAAGTGACGTTCAAGGTTCTGCCGAGGCCCGAGCGTACGTCCACCCTGCTGATCCGGGGCCTCGATGACGGCGTGGCCATCGAGGCCTTGGCGGCGGCGCTGGGCTCACCTTTCGACGTGACCGGGGCAGCGCATCTCCCGGCACCGGATCGCCTCGGGGCCCGGACGCTGATCCGCCTCGAAGGTTTCTCCGTTTCGGTGGATTACCGTCTCAACGAGTTGCGCCGCCTCCTCAAGCGGTTCGGGCCAGCCGACATTCTTGAGGGACGTGGGGCCGACGCGGTTTGGCAATCCGTCCGCGACGCCACCGTTCTGCCGGAGCGCGGAGAGCGCGCGATCTGGCGGGTCTCGACTGCGCCGACGAACGGGCCGATCCTCACGGCACGGATCGCTGCGGCAATCGACGCGCAGTGGTTCTATGATTGGGGTGGTGGCCTCGTCTGGATTGCGTCGCCGCTCGACGGCGATCTCGGCGCATCCGTGATCCGCGAGGCGACGAGAGCGCTCGGCGGCCATGCGACCCTTGTGAGCGCGCCAGATTCTGAGCGCTCCCGTGTCGACGTGTTCGAGCCGCAGACGGAGGCGGTGATGGCGCTCACGCGCAGCATCAAGGCGTCGTTCGATCCGGTCGGCATCCTCAATCCAGGCCGCATGTATGCGGGAATCTGACATGACGGACAGTGCCGTCCTTACGTCGCGAAAGGTCCTCCAGGATTCCAGGCAGGTTTGGATCTATGCGGCTCTTGGCCTTGTGCTCGTTGCTGCTACGGCTGCGATCCTGCTCGCCATGGGGCGTACGCCCATTTGCAAATGCGGCACCGTCGAGCTGTGGCACGGAACCGTGATGGATTCGGGCAATTCCCAGCACTTGACCGACTGGTATTCCTTCTCGCACGTCATTCACGGCTTCCTATTCTACATGGGCGCATGGCTTATCGGTATCGTGCGCGGCAAGCCGCTTCCTCTCGGTGTCGCTTTCCTCATCGCTCTCGGGCTTGAGTGCGCCTGGGAGATCCTCGAGAACACCAACATGGTCATCGAACGCTATCGCGCGACCAACATTGCCTTGGATTACTACGGCGACAGCGTCATCAATTCCGTATCCGACATCCTGATGATGTCGATGGGGTTTTGGCTGGCCAGAATCTGGCCCGTATGGCTGACCGTGACTGTGGCGATTCTCATGGAAGTGATTGTCGGCTACTGGATTCGCGACAATCTCACCCTCAATATCATCATGCTGATCTATCCCATCGAGGCCATTAACCAATGGCAGGCGGGCAGTTGAGTTGAACCTATGCAGACCAATTTTACACCCGATCAGCTTAAAGACCCGGCAATGGCGAGTTCGGAGAAGATTCTTCGAACTTGCGTCCATTGCGGCTTCTGTACCGCGACCTGTCCGACCTATCTGCTTCTTGGCGACGAGCTCGATTCGCCCCGTGGACGCATCTATCTCATCAAGGACATGCTTGAGGGAGGAAAGCCCGCAACGCCCGAGGTGGTGAAGCACATCGACCGCTGCCTGTCGTGCCTGTCCTGCATGACCACCTGCCCCTCGGGCGTGCATTACATGCATCTCGTCGATCACGCCCGCGCTTATATCGAGGCGACCTATACACGGCCCTGGCACGACCGGCTTCTGCGTTCGGTCCTGGCGGCGATCCTGCCTTATCCGCATCGTTTCCGCATGGCGATCGGCGTGGCGCTCCTTGCCAAGCCGTTCCAGAGTCTGATCGGCTCGCTTCCGCTGTTCGGCCACCGTCTGCGGGCGATGATCGATCTGGCCCCGGCGCATGTTCCGGCCCGCTCGCCTTTTGACGGACCGGGTGTCTTCAAGCCGCAGGGACAGCGGAGCGCCCGCGTGGCGATCCTTGCCGGATGTGCCCAGCCTGTCTTAAAGCCCGGCTTCAATGAAGCTGCGGTACGGCTCCTCAACCGGCACGGCGTCGAGGTCATTCAGCCCAAGGGGGAGGGGTGCTGCGGCGCGCTCGTTCACCACATGGGACGCGAGGAGGAGGGGCATGCCTTCGCCAAGCGCAATATCGATACTTGGATCGCCGAGATGGACGGAGAGGGGCTCGATGCGATCATCATCACTGCGTCCGGCTGCGGAACGACGATCAAGGATTACGGCTTCATGTTCCGGAACGATCCGGACTATGCGGAGAAGGCTGCACGGGTTTCCGGAATCGCCAAGGACATTACGGAATATGTGACGAACCTGAAGCTCATGGCGCCAACCCGCGAGACAAATCTCGTGGTCGCTTATCATTCCGCCTGCTCGATGCAGCACGGACAGCAGATCCGCACAGAGCCCAAGACCCTTCTGAAACAGGCGGGCTTCACGGTGAAGGACGTGCCGGAAGGGCATATCTGCTGCGGATCCGCTGGCACCTACAACCTGCTCCAGCCGGAAATCGCCGCCCAGTTGCGGGCTCGAAAGGTCGCCAATATCCAGCGTACGCAGCCGGACCTCATTGCGACCGGCAATATCGGCTGCATGACCCAAATCGGGAAAGGCACGGCCATCCCAATCGTCCATACGGTCGAGCTTCTCGATTGGGCGACCGGTGGACCAATGCCGGAAGCGCTTGAGGCATCCGGTTTCGCCAAGCGCCCGGCGCTCGTCGCTACAGCAGCGGAATGAGCATGAGACAATATTCCGTCATGAAATTCCGTTTCCGTTCTCGCCGCCTCTGAGGTAAAAGGGCCCAAAGGGAAGTCCTGGATCAGAGGAGGCGGCCGTGTCGTCCGGTTGGATGCCTTTCAAGAACCGTTTCGGAAAAAAGCCGGAAGAGGCCGTCTTGGCACTGTCGCAGGAGCCTGACGTATCGTCAGGTTCTGCCGTTGCGGCGCCTGCGATCAAGGACGAGCCGATCATCGTCCGTCCGAACGGAGCTCTCGATTCCGTCGGGCAGAAAAACGAGCTGATCCGTGTCCGTTTTGCCAACATGATCGACCGGCTCGAGGAAATTCGCAGCCTCAAGGACGATTTTGCACTCCTCAGCGAGCCGGTGAGCGACCTGATCCGCAGTTATCCGCAGCTCCAGTCCCGCCTCCTGGAGACTGAAGCCGTTTTGCGCCAGGAAACCGACACGACCGTGCAACTGCGCCGGGAACTGTCCGAGCTCTCCAGCTCTCACGCCCGTATGACGGACGATCTCTCGGCGACTGTCTCGCAGTTGCGTAAGGCCGAGGCCAAGACCCGGGAACAGGAATCGCTCCTCGAAGACCTTCGCCTCAATGTGAAGGACAAGGAGGCGATCGTCGCGGATCTTGAGAACCAGCTCACCATCGAGACGGAGCGCGCGCGCAACATCACGGAAGAGAACCAGGCGCTGCGGCTCGAGGCTCAAGAGGCGGACCAGACCGTCGCCCGTGCGGAGCGGGAGCTCATCGAGACCCGTGAGCGCAACGGCCTCCTCGATCATGAGGTGAAGCGGCTTCAGAAGGTTGCTGAAGAGCAGAATTACCGCCTTTCGAGCCTGACCAATCGTTACGGCGAGCTGGAAACGCAGCTGGAGGCGACGCGTCAGCGGGCTTCCGAGCTTGAGACCAAGCTCATGAGCGAGCAAGTCCTGCGCCAGCGGCTGGAGACTCAGCTCGATTCCGAGCGCTCTGCTCACCAGACCGATCTCTCCGCCCTGGACATGAAGATCGAGGGCCTCAATTCGCGCCTTGCCGCCACGGACAAGATCCTGGCGCATACCCGCGACCAGCTGCGCGACAAGAACGAGGCCCTGCGCGGCGTCGAGCGCAACCTGAAAGAAACCACCATCGAGAAGAACACGGTGGAACGGCGCCTGGAGGCCACGCAACAAGAGGTCGAGCGGCAGGTCGCCATGGTCAACGAGCTCCAGCGGTCTCGTATCGAGCTGCAGGAGCGCGTTGAAATGCTCAATAAGGCGATTGCCGCCAAGGACTTCCAGATCGAGAGCGCCGACAACAAGGTCGCAAGTCTGAGCGAACGCATCGATCAGCTCACTAAGCGCTTCGAGCAGGACCGCAGCACACTCGAATCTGCCAATCGTCGCCTGATGGAGGAGCTGCAGAACGAGAAAGCCGAGCGCTCCCTCATTCAAGGCGCCCTGGAGATCGCCCGCGAGAGCCGGATCAAGATCCAGAAGAAGTACGTTTCGCTGCGCAAGAAGACCCGCCTCGACACGCAGGAAGAAGACCCGATGCTCTTCGACGAGGACGAGTTGGAAGTGGAAACCAACGTCCGTCCACTCAAGTCATCGGACGCGGAATAGATCTGCGGGGCGGCATGCTGTTGGCCAACACAGATTAACCCCATTCGCGGCGGACAATTTCAGTCGTTCGCAATGAGTTTTGTGTTGTTCTGGCCTGAGGTGTCGTCCTGTCATCCCGGCCGGTGTTCCTTGCGATGGCGATGCAGAATGACCCGTTTCGCCGGTGCTTCCCGCAGCGCCCGTATTTGCCTAGGCATCGAACGCAAACGTGGGAACCAGTTTGCGTAAAAAGATGCTAAAAATCAAAAGCTTAAAGCATCGGATCGGACGACAGGTCGGCACGGTCCACGACGTGTGATAGCGCGTCAGGCAAAGCCCGGAAAACCACAAAGGGGCGGATATGACGGGGGCGCAGCATGAGGAGGAGCTCATGAAAGTCAGCCAAGTCATGAAGCACGATGTGCGTCTGATCGAACCTACGCAGACCATTCGGGACGCGGCCCGCATGATGGCTGAACTCGATGCGGGCATTATCCCAGTGCGCGAGGGCGATCGCCTGGTCGGTATGATCACGGATCGCGACATCGCTGTGCGCGCCGTCGCCCAGGGCAGGGGAGCGGATACCTCCGTCCGGGACGTCATGACGGACGAGGTGAAGTACTGCTACGAGGACGACGATACGCGCGAGGTCGCGCGTAATATGGCGGAGATCCGCGTGCGGCGTCTGCCTGTGTTGAACCGCGACAAGCGCCTCGTCGGCATCGTCTCGCTCGGTGACATGGCAAAGTCCAATGGGGGCCGCGAGGTCGGCGCCGCTGTTGCCGGCATTTCACAGCCGGGTGGCCAGCACTGCCAGACAGGTCAGCACGCCTGAGCAGCTGCGCCTCAATAGAGGGGCCACCGACGGTGGCCCCAAACCACCGCCGTGAAGGGAGAGGCATTCCAACGCGACCTGAGAAGTTGGATACTATCCTTGCATCGAGGTTCGCTCGTCGGTTGAAAGGGCAGCAAGAAGTCCTCCACTGAGGTGTTTAGACTTGCGTGAAATAGCACCACGGCCACGCTCTACATTGCAGGGCTTGTCAAAATTCAGTTTTCTTCCTTACTATGCTCGGGAGCTTATGAATTCGCGTTGTCGTTTGTGAATTTTCCCGCGCGACAGGCAGCGTTCGGGAAAGTGTTCCCGAGAGCTCGGAGAGAGCTTTACTGCCGAAATGCTGAGTGCCGTGTGACTGTCGCGCCGTGAAACGGGAGCGGTCAGAGGCCTTCCCGCTCATTGGGCGCTGTGCTGTCCATGGATGCATCGTGGAGGGAGGATCGCATGGACTTTCGTAAGTATTGTGCCGAGGCCGTTGGTACATTTTGGCTGACCTTTGCCGGATGTGGTAGCGCCGTCATCGCGGCAGCATTTCCGCAGGTCGGCATCGGGCTATTGGGCGTGGCGCTCGCTTTCGGCCTGACCGTTCTAACCATGGCCTATTCCATAGGGCACATCTCGGGCTGCCACCTGAACCCCGCCGTTACACTCGGGCTTGCCGCCGGCGGGCGCTTCCCGGCGAAAGATATTCTCCCTTACATCGTCGCCCAGGTGATCGGAGCGATCGTCGCGTCGGCAGTCCTCTACCTGATCGCCAGTGGGTCTGCGGAGTTCAGCCTGGCAAAGGGCTTCGCCGCCAATGGATACGGTGAGCACTCCCCTGGAGGATACTCCTTGATGTCCTGCCTATTGGCGGAAGTGGTGCTGACGATGATGTTCCTGTTCATCATCATGGGTGCCACGCACGGCAAGGCGCCGGTTGGATTTGCACCGATTGCCATCGGGCTCGGGCTGACGCTGATCCATCTCGTCGGAATTCCGATCACCAACACCTCGGTCAACCCGGCACGCAGCACGGGTCCCGCGCTCTTCGTCGGCGGCTGGGCGCTGGGGCAGCTTTGGCTGTTCTGGGTCGCACCGTTGCTCGGTGGCGTGCTGGGCGGGCTCTTCTACCGCTGGATCAGCGAGGAGCCCGCCGCCATGGTGACAGGCATGCCCAAGGCGCCCGCACACTGAAACG
The DNA here is from genome assembly GCF_020089865.1 of Microvirga puerhi. Classification (GTDB taxonomy): domain Bacteria; phylum Pseudomonadota; class Alphaproteobacteria; order Rhizobiales; family Beijerinckiaceae; genus Microvirga; species Microvirga puerhi. Next base: position 279,044 of record NZ_JAIRBM010000004.1, on the reverse strand, counting down.
CGCTGCCGCAGAGGCTAGGCTCTTTCAGATCGCTCGGTCAGGTTCGCCCTGACCGACGAGGCACGCGCCGACCTGTGAATATCTACAGGTCCGGATGGGTGATGCCGGTTGCCATGTCGCGAGCCCACTGTAAAAACGGCCGAACGGGAAAAGGCGACATCCATCGCCTCCGAAGGGCGAGGGGTATCCGCGATGTTCGATCCTGCGGCGTTCCGGCGGATGGTCCTCAGCCTCCTTGATGCACACGCCGTTCGTTTCGGCCGGCCCACATCGGATCATGCGCTGTTGCGGAAGCAGATCGTGGCGGGGGACGACATCCATTCCCGCCATACCTTTCCAGGGCATATCACGACCTCGGCCCTGATCATCGACAGCGATGGGAAAAGCACGCTTCTGATCCACCATCGCTCTCTCGGTCGCTGGCTGCAGCCCGGCGGCCATTATGAAGCCCCCGATAACCTTGAGGACTCGGCGCTTCGAGAAGCTGCGGAGGAGACGGGCCTAGCGGACCTGGCCCTCGATCCATGGCACCGGGAGACTGGCAGTCCCATCGATATCGACAGCCATCCGATTCCGGCGCGCCCCTCGCGCAATGAGCCCGAGCACTGGCACCACGATATCCGCTATGTGGTACGGGCCCGTCGGAATTCAGTACTTTGTCCGGACCTCGCCGAGGTCGATCAGGCAGCTTGGCATCCCTTGTCGGCTCTGCGGGACATCACGCCCACGGCCCTAGCGAACATGATGGCGACGGGGCTGTTGAAGCCGTGACAGCAAGACCGGGATGCCGTCGGATAATCGTTCTTGAAGTCCTTTGCGGTAAATGACCTGTCTTCGCCGGTATTACTTCGTGGATCGCAAATATAACCTTCGTATTACGCTAAGTCATCGTTAACGAATTTGGCGACATTGTGTCCGCCGTAATCCCAGGCGGAGGTTCGGCAATGGCATTTCTGGCTCGGTTGCGATGGCCATCGGTGCGGGTGCGCGTGGCGGTTTTGAGCGTCGTGATGATCTTAGGGTTCGGCACGGTCGCAGTGATGTTCCAAGGCGGGCGCGCCGGTGTTGATCGTGCACTCGAAGCCCAGCAGACCTATTCGGCGCTGGCCGACAAGGCCTATCAATTCCGGGTCCGAGCCGATGCCCTCAAGGTCACCGCGCGGGAATGGACGGCATCTCGCCTGGGCCATCTGAGCCAAGCCTTCAGCGACCAGCATAGCGCTTTGGTCGAGCAGCTCGTTGCCATGAACGCTGCGCGCGGCGCTGTCCTCGTCGGACCGGAAGTGGCTGAACTCGTCCAGAGAGCCACGGGGCTCATCCAGCAGGCCAAGATCCTCGACAGCCTCTATCTGCAGATCGGCTATCAGGCCGACCAGGGCGCCCGAGGCGACCTTCTCAAGGCGCAGGCCGATCTCGAGAAACTTGTGCGACCGCTTGCCAGCAGCGGCGAGATGGACGGACAACGCCTGTGGGCTGCAGCCCTCGGCATGTTCCTGCAAGAGGCCCGTGCGCGCGACTCTCTGGAGGATACGACGATTCTCGGCAACTTCGATGTCGAGCAGGGCCGCTTCTCACGGGCGCTCGGGCGCTTGAACGGCGAGGCAGCCGAGGCCAAGCCAGAGCTCGAGGAAGCCGGCGAGACCTACCAGAAGGCTTTCGCAGCCTGGGCGGACCTGGAGCAGAAGGTCTCTGGAGAGAGCGAACATCTGATGGGTCAGTTCGAGCTCCTCGTACCGACTCTCGAGCAGCTTCTTGCAAAGGTTCGGGCGGAATCCGGCAAGGCCGATGCTGAGCTCATCGCGTCGCAGCAGCAAACCTTCGCTCAGATTCTCTGGGTCATGGGTGGCGCCCTCGCGCTGGGCCTTGTGCTGACGATCCTTGTAGGCCGGTCGATTTCGCTGCCGCTAACACGCCTTCAGCAAGCCATGCAGCGGCTCGCGGACGGCGACGCCATGGCCGAGATCCCCTCGACGAAGGCCTCCGACGAGATCGGCGCGATGGCCCGTACGGTGCTGGTCTTCCGCGACAATGCCCGTGAACGCGAGCGCCTGACAGGCGAGCGCGAGCGGATGGCATCCTTTGAGTCCGAACGAGCGGGCGCGATTGCTCATGCGATCAGCGCCTTCGATGCATCCGTCGACCAGATCCTGGCCGAGGTGCGTCAAGCCTCCAGCGAATTGGCCGGTGCCGCGGGCGAACTTCAGGGGTCGGCACATCGCGTCACGGAGCAGGCTCAAATGGCGGGTGATGCCACGGGCCGCGCTTCCATGAACGTGTCTGCCGTGGCGAGCGCCGCTGAAGAGCTCGATGCGTCGCTCGCGGAGGTGGCGGCCCAGACGAACGCATCGACGCGGGCGTCGGAGAAGGCTGTTGTGGAGGCGCGCGGTGCGTCGAGCAGCATGGCGGCTCTGTCCACGGCGACGTCGCAGATCGACGAGGTTGCCGGCCTCATTCGCTCCATCGCGGCACAGACCAATCTGCTCGCCCTCAATGCCACCATCGAGGCTGCCCGTGCAGGCGAGGCGGGCAGGGGCTTTGCGGTCGTAGCTCAGGAAGTGAAAACCCTCGCCGCGCAAACGACGCGGGCGACTGAGGATATCGCCCGTCAGATCGAGGCAGTGCAGGAGGCTTCGCGCAATACGCTGGTGGCTCTTGGCAGCGTTCAGGGCAGCGTCGAGGATCTGGCTTCGGTGGTCTCGACTGTGGCTGTTTCTGTCGGCCAGCAGACGGCTGCCGTGTCGGAGATCGCGCGTTCCGTCTCTCAGGCATCGAGCGAGGCGCAGGCGGGGGCCATCGCAATCCAGGCCACCGAGGCGGTGGCGGTACGGTCTCTCGAGGCAGCGCAGTCCGTCGCAGATCTGTCTGTTGCCCTGGAGCAGCAGGCGCAGCGGCTTGGTACGGAGATCGGGCAGTTCCTCGACAACGTTAGGGCTGCCTAACGTCGTGCACCGACTCTCTTTGGAGCGCCCGGATTCGTTCCGGGCGTTTGCCGCTCAAGTTGACGAGAGCACCCCTCTAAAAAACTCTGGCGTCGTGCATACATCTCGTCCAACGCGCGAGGCGTGTGAAGGAGACGTGTCATGAACGACCAGGAACGCCAGGTCATTGCCGATATTTTCCGTCGTCTGGAGCAGGTGGCCAACCAGCCGCGCGATCCAGAGGCGGAGGCCTTCATCGCTGAGAATATCCGCCGGCAACCCTACGCACCCTACGCGATGGCGCAGGCAATCTTCGTTCAAGAGCAGGCGCTTGCAAAGCTTCATGCCGAAAACGAGGCTCTACGATTCGAACTCGAAAACGAGCGGCGCCAGCCACCGCAGGGCGGTTTCCTATCTGGGATCTTCGGGGGCGGGCCGTCTGCACCCGAGCCGGCCTATCGCGAGCCGCCGCGGCAGGCTTCGCCCTGGGGGCAGCCTCAGCCTCAGCCTCAACCGCAACCTCAACCGCAACCTTATCCTCAGCAGCCCTTCGGTGGACCGCAGGGTGGCATGATGGGAGGGACTGGGCCCTGGGGCGGGGCGCAGCGTGGCGGCGGCTTCCTGTCCGGCGCGCTCACAACAGCGGCTGGCGTGGCCGGCGGCATGGTGATCGCCAATGCTCTCTCCCATGCCTTCGGAGGTGCGGGAGCAGGGGCCCAAAGCGCCTTCGGCGACAGATCAGCTCTCGCTGGGCTCGACAATGCGCCGGGGAGCGACAGCAGCGGCAATGCAGGCAATGCCGGAATTACGGACGCGCTCTACCCCAATCAGCAGGATGACGAGCCTCCTCCGGATGATTGGGATGCGGACGGCGATGGCGGCGACGAGGGCGATTGGGTCTAGTCGGCCACCAAGGCGAGAAACGAAACGGGTCAGGTCGAAATGTTCGGACTCTGACACTGCCGTATTTGGTCTACTCTCCGGTGGGCGGTTTCGCTCGACCGAGCCGTCCAATCGGAGCGCACCATGAGTATACATAAGGGGCTGCCCGTCCTCTCCTTCGCGTCACAGACGGAATGGGACGATTGGCTCGTCGCACATGGTGTCGGTTCCTCCGGAATCTGGATTAAGTTCGCGAAGAAATCCTCCGGTGTTGCCAGCGTGGGCAAACCAGAGGCCATTGCGACAGCGATTGCCCATGGTTGGATCGACGGGCAACTCGACCGGTTCGACGAGCGGTTCTGGCTCATCCGCTTCACGCCGCGCGGGCCGAAGAGCAAGTGGTCGCAGAACAACGTCGACACGGCCGAGAAACTGATCGCTGCAGGACGCATGAAGCCGGCAGGCCTCGCACGGATCGAAGCCGCTAAAGCAGATGGCCGTTGGAATGCTGCCTACGCATCCCAGAGCCGGATCGAAGTGCCGGCTGATCTCGCAGCGGCGCTCGATGCGCAGCCCGCCGCAAAGGCCTTCTTCGCGACACTCAAGGGCGCAAACCGATATGCCGTCCTCTACCGCATCCACGATGCGAAGACGGAAAAGACACGGACTGCGCGCATCGAGAAGTTCGTGTCGATGCTCGCGGAGGGCAGGACAGTTTATCCACCCAAGAACTGAGCTCGCCTTCCGGTCCTATCGTCTTAATGCCCTGCGGTTCGGGAGAAGAGATTGATGACGAGAACCCCGGCCAGGATAAGGCAGATGCCGAGGATTGCCGGCAGGTCCAGTACCTGTCGATAGAGGACCCAGCCGGCAAGCGCGATGAGTACGATCCCGATGCCGGACCAGAGCGCATAGGCGATGCCGACGGGAATCGTCCGCAAGGTTAGGGATAGACAGAAGAACGCCATCGCGTAGCCGATGACGACAATGATCGAGGGCCAGAGGCGCGTGAAGCTCTCGGATGCCTTCAGGGCGGATGTTGCGACGACCTCGCTGAGGATCGCAATCAGCAGATAAGCGTAGGTCATGAAGCCTCGGGGGAGGAAAAGAGATATCCCCTGATAACGCAGGTCCGACCTTTGTCGGAAGACCTTGGATGGCCATCATGATCGTGACGCGGTGGCCTCAACTTTAAGTCGATCATCGAGAGCAGATTGATATTCTCTGAAATTCTACCCCTTTCGGGATGTCTCTTACGTTATCCGAAATTGCCAATTGGCAATGTTTGCTGGTCTTGCTCTATAAATAGAGAGGGTAATTTATGAAGAAGGTCGGGAAATTTTACGTAAATTGCCCTATCTATTTATATAGTATATTTGCTCTTACAGTATAATTCATCGTTTTTGTTGTCATGATATTTATCTTTTGTTCCAGATTTGATCCAATTAAACATGTAACATTATTCAGAAGAGGTAGATTCTCGGGTCGAATTTGGAACAAAATAGCAACATGACAGATGGCGCAGACAGAAGAAAGGCCGGACTGCTTGTCCGGCCTCACGTCGCCAGATTAGGGCAAGGATCAGATGACGACGACCGGCGCGCCGACTGGCACCCGATTGTAGAGATCGATCACGTCCTGGTTGAGCATGCGAATGCAGCCGGACGAGACCGCGTGGCCGATCGTATGAGGCTCGTTGGTGCCATGGATGCGGTAAAGGGATGAGCCGAGATAGAGCGCGCGGGCGCCGAGTGGATTGTCGAGGCCGCCCTCCATATGTCTCGGGAGATCTGGCCGGCGTCTCAGCATGTCGCTCGGCGGGCGCCAGTCGGGCCATTCCCGCTTCATGCTGACCGTCTTGCGGCCGGCCCATTCGAATCCGGGGCGCCCGACGCCGATGCCGTAGCGGATCGCGCGTCCGCCGGCCTGGATGAGGTAGAGGTAGCGATTCGGCGTGTCGATGATGATCGTCCCGGGCCTCTCGCCTCCTTGATAGGCGACGATCTGGCGCTGAAACTGTGGCTTGATGGCGTAGTCGAAGCCGCCCTCGGTGCCGAAATCGGCCTCCGGGAGCGAGGCGGAGGCGCGGCCATAGGCAGCCCCCGTCATCGGATCAACTTGTCGATAGACCTCGACGCGTGTGGCTGGCCGGGTCACGCTCGGATAGGTTTCCCGATACCCGTCCTGCGGATAGCCCGGCGGATAACTGTAGCCTGGAACATAGCCGGGATTAGACGGCACTACGAGCAGATTGCCGTAGGCGTCGCGCGGAACGCCATAATAGCCGGCCGGCTGCGCTGAGGCCGCGGCGGGCAGGAGGAAGAGAAGGGCGGCGGTGCAAGGAAGCAGAGAGCGCATCGGAGCATCCTGTCGTCTAAGCTTTGGCATTTCCTGACATAACGGAAAGCACGCCGATTGTTTCCGCGAAAATCGGCGGAATGGGAAGAGAAATCGGCTTTCATTCCTGTCAACAGGCGAAAACCGCTGGTGATTACACCGTGCGATTGCGCTATGAGCCGCTGTAACTCATGAAGGCGTGCTTCCGACGCCTTTCCTTTATCGTCGAGATATCATGCAATTCGGTCCCGCCTTGCGCGCGACCGCGGGAATCGCGGTCCTGTCCGTCATGGATGCGGTCATCAAGGGGATGGCCGCCCATTATCCGATCTTCCAGGTCGCCTTTCTGCGCTTTGCCTGCGGAACCTTGATCGCGACGGGCGTGGTTGCTGTCCTGCGTCCGGGCTGGCCATCCCGGGAAACCGTGACGGCGAACCTGATGCGCTCGGTGGCCGCTGTCGTTACGGCAGTCAGCTTCTTCTATGCCCTGGGTCAGCTGCCTCTTGCCGAAACGCTGGTTCTATCCTTCCTGTCGCCGATGTTCATCGCCCTGTTCGGTCTGCTCCTGTTGCGGGAGAAGGTCGATAGCCGAATCCTCCTGGCGATCGCCGTCGGCTTCGGAGGCACCCTCGTCGTCGTCCTCGGGCAATCCGAAGGAGCTCAGGCCGCGCGCTCCTGGTCCGGCGTAGGGGCGGCCTTGCTCTCCGCCGTCACCTACGCGTTCAGCCTCGTCCTCCTGCGCCAGCGAGCCCAGCGGGACAAGTTCATGCATATCGTGTTCTTCCAGAATGTCGGTCCTGGGATCCTGGTGCTGCCCTTCGCCCTTTTGGTCTGGCAGCCCCTGAACTGGCCCCATCTCGCCTGGTTCATGTCGATGGGCGTGCTTGGCGTCATCGGCCACGTCCTGATGGCGACCGCCTATGCCAAGGCCGAGGCAGCGCGCCTCGCGCCACTGGAATATACGGCCCTCATCTGGGCCGCCCTGATCGGCTACGGGGTCTTCAGCGAGATCCCGACCTGGGCGACGATGGGCGGCGGCACCCTCATCGTCCTGGCGGCCCTCCTGACCTCCCGCCGCTGAGGCTGCTGGTCTTCCATAGGAGCAGGATGTTTACGCTATCCTTTTTGGGAGTCTTGACTCCCCGAACGGCTGTCCTTATCTCGCGATCAGCGTTAGCACTCGATCTCCGACAGTGCTAACAGCCAAGACCAGGACGTGGCCATTGGGGGCTACGCTAACAGTCGAAGAGGAAGTTCCATGAAGTTCCGTCCGTTGCACGACCGCGTCGTCGTCCGCCGCCTTGAGAGCGAAGAGAAGACGAAGGGCGGCATCATCATCCCGGACACCGCCAAGGAAAAGCCGCAAGAGGGCGAAGTCGTCGCCGTTGGACCCGGCGCCCGTGACGAGAGCGGCAAGATCGTTGCCCTCGACGTGAAGGCCGGCGACCGTGTGCTGTTCGGCAAGTGGTCCGGCACCGAGGTGCGTATCGACGGTCAGGATCTCCTGATCATGAAGGAATCCGACATCATGGGCGTCGTCGCGAAGTAAGCGGCCGTCCTTCTCCCCATTCGTTTTCCAAGTAACTGGAGGCAAAGCCCATGGCTGCCAAAGACGTTAAGTTCTCCTCCGATGCCCGCGAGAAGATGCTGCGCGGTGTCGACATCCTTGCTGACGCGGTGAAGGTCACCCTCGGCCCGAAGGGCCGCAACGTTGTGATCGAGAAGAGCTTCGGCGCTCCCCGCATCACCAAGGACGGCGTGACCGTCGCCAAGGAAATCGAGCTCGCCGACAAGTTCGAGAACATGGGCGCCCAGATGGTGCGCGAGGTCGCCTCGAAGACCAACGACATCGCCGGCGACGGCACGACGACCGCAACGGTTCTCGCTCAGGCGATCGTGCGTGAGGGCGCTAAGGCAGTGGCCGCTGGCATGAACCCGATGGACCTCAAGCGCGGCATCGATCTTGCTGCAGCCGAGGCCGTGAAGGACATCCAGGCCCGCGCCAAGAAGGTGAAGTCCTCCGACGAGGTCGCCCAGGTCGGCACGATTTCGGCCAACGGCGACAGCGACATCGGTGAGATGATCGCTAATGCCATGCAGAAGGTCGGCAACGAGGGTGTCATCACCGTCGAGGAAGCCAAGACCGCCGAGACCGAGCTCGACGTGGTCGAGGGCATGCAGTTCGACCGCGGCTATCTCTCGCCGTACTTCATCACCAACGCCGAGAAGATGGTGGCCGAGCTCGAGGATCCCTACATCCTCATCCACGAGAAGAAGCTGTCCTCGCTCCAGGCGATGCTGCCGATCCTCGAGGCCGTTGTGCAGACCGGCAAGCCGCTGCTCATCATCGCCGAGGACGTGGAAGGCGAGGCTCTCGCCACCCTCGTGGTCAACAAGCTGCGCGGTGGCCTGAAGATCGCGGCCGTGAAGGCTCCGGGCTTCGGTGATCGCCGTAAGGCGATGCTCGAGGATATCGCTGTCCTCACCGCTGGCCAGACGATCTCCGAAGACCTCGGCATTAAGCTCGAGAACGTGACGCTCCCCATGCTCGGCCGCGCCAAGCGCGTGCGTATCGAGAAGGAGAACACCACGATCATCGACGGCGCCGGCAAGAAGAAGGACATTGAGTCCCGCGTCGGTCAGATCAAGGCGCAGATCGAGGAGACCACCTCGGACTACGACCGTGAGAAGCTCCAGGAGCGTTTGGCGAAGCTCGCAGGCGGCGTCGCGGTGATCCGCGTCGGCGGCGCGACGGAAGTCGAGGTGAAGGAGAAGAAGGATCGCGTTGACGATGCTCTGAACGCCACCCGCGCAGCGGTTGAAGAAGGCATCGTTCCCGGCGGCGGCACGGCTCTGCTCCGCGCCAAGGCTGCGGTCTCCAAGCTCTCCAGCGACAACGCTGACGTGAAGGCCGGTATCAACATCGTCCTGCGCGCTCTCGAGGCTCCGATCCGTCAGATCGTCGAGAACGCCGGTGTCGAAGGCTCCATCGTGGTCGGCAAGATCAACGAGAACAAGTCCGACACCTTCGGCTTCAACGCGCAGACGGAAGAGTACGTTGACATGCTGAAGGCCGGCATCGTCGATCCGGCGAAGGTCGTGCGCACGGCTCTGCAGGACGCCGCCTCGGTGGCTGGCCTGCTCGTGACGACCGAAGCCATGGTCGCCGAGCTGCCGCGGAAGGAAGCTGCCCCGGCAATGCCGGGCGGCGGCATGGGCGGCATGGACTTCTAAGTCCATAAAAGCCGCCCATCACTCAAGAAGCTCAAGTCCGGTAAGCCGGACTTGAGGGGCGGCATGGACTTCTAAATTAGTCCCGCAAACTACCGACCTAACGGAAAGTCCCGGAGGAAACTCCGGGGCTTTTTGCTTAGGCCAGCAATAGATCGAAGTTGTATTATTAAATTACGTATCATAAGTTAAAGTTCCTGATCTATGAGGCGGCCATGACCGTCCGCGTGATTGATCCCGTCAATCCTCTGCCGCCTGTCTACGGTGAAGGCGAAAGCGAACTTGTCATTGGGAGCGGTTTCGTCGACCGCACCATCACAGTGTGCGCGAGCGATCCGCAGGGAGCCTCCATCGACCGCACCTTCATCATCGAGGTGGATCCGGACGTGATCTCGATCCCCCACTCCCGCCGACTGGGGACGTGATCTCGTTTCCCATAGAAGAGTTTCCGGGGATGCTCGAGGACCCTGTAATCCGTCTTCCCCCGATAGACTTTTCGGAGGTGATCTCGCTTCCCATAGGAGAGGCCCCGGAGATGGTTGAAGAACCTGCAACCGCTCCCACGACCGTCGCCCCTCTTACCCGAGCCGGCGGTAAGAAGGCGGATGTGCTGAAGGGTGGGGCAGGAGACGATTGGCTCAACGGCGGGCCCGGCATTGATACGCTAACGGGCGGCGGAGGGCATGACACCTTCGCCTTCAGCACCAAGCTTGGTGCCAAGAACATGGATCGGATTGTGGATTTTTCTCACGCCGACGATACGATCAGGCTGTCGAAAGCGATCTTCAGCAAGATCCACAAGGGTGTCCTGTCGAAGGATGCATTCTGGACCGGAGCCGAGGCTCACAAGAAGAGCGAACGCATCATCTTCAACGATAAGACCGGAACTCTGTACTACGATGCGGATGGCTCAGGCACGAAATATGCGGCGGTGAAGTTTGCTCAGGTGAAAGCCGGGATCCATCTCTCTGCGGATGATTTCCTAATCGTCTGAACTTTCACTCAATCGTAGAAATTGCTGTTCCAGAGGAGTGTTCGGAGCAGTACTCCTCGGCTGTGGATGGTTTCTGTCGGACGTTCCCGACAATGTCCGGCGCTGCACGGGACGCGACGATAACGTCTTCGTTGCTCGTCACGATGCGACGGGCAGTGCCTACGGAGAGCGAGCGATGCGCTACAGCAGCGGGCTCACAAGCCTTGCGATGTTCTCGATGATCTTCCGAGTAAGCGGCCGCGCGCGCCAGGTGTCGAGGGAGAGCTCTTCACTGGCGGCGAAGTAGCGCTCCTGCTCCGCGCGCAATTCGGTGTTCGCCTCCCGATCGAAGAGGATCAAGCTTACTTCGGAATTCAGAACGAACGAGCGCATGTCCACGTTGCTCGACCCGATGAGCGACACACGGCGGTCGACGCTGATGTGCTTGGCGTGCAGAAGTTTGTCCCGATAGAGATGGATCCTGATCCCGGCTGCGAGAAGCTCTGCGTAGTAGGAGCGCTGTGCGAGGCTGACGAGGATCTGGTCGGCCGGCTTCGACAAGACGAGATGAACTTCTACGCCGCGCAGCACGGCGGTTCCGAGGGCGTGGAGCAACCCTTCGTTGGGAATGAAGTACGGAGTGGTGATGACGACGCGACGCCGCGCGCCGTGGACCAGCGCCTCGATCAGCTGTCCGATGCCAGCCTCCGGATAGTCCGGCCCGCTCGGCAGGACTTGCGCCACCACGTGGCCCGTCCGAACAGGGGAGGGGAACAGATCGGGCGTCTCCAGGACCTCCTGCGTTTCGAGGAACCAGTCGGCGACGAAGACCGCCTGCAGCTCGAGTACCACCGGGCCGGTGACGCGGACCACCATCTCCTGATTGACGATGCCGGGCTTGAAGTCCGCATCGACAATGTTCTGCGATCCCACATAGCCGATGCGTCCGTCGATTACCGCGATCTTGCGGTGATTGCGCAGGTCCGCACGGGCCGTTTTCCATCTAAGGAGGCCGAAGGGCAGAACGAGATGAACTGCGACACCCCTTTGCCTGAGAGCGTCGAGCACGCGCGGCGCCCATGTCCGCGACCCCAGGGCGTCGATCAGAACCCGGCATGCCACGCCGCGCTCGACAGCCCGCGCCAACGCGTCGATCACGCTCCAGCCAGTCCGATCGTCCGCGAAGATATAGAAAAGCAGATGGACATGTCCCGTCGCGTTTTCGATGTCCGCGACCAGGCGAGCGATCGATCCGTCATAGGACGACAGGAGCTCGACGCTGTTGCCGTCGACATTGGGAAAGCGCCCGAGATTCTGGATCAGCGTTGCCGCCTGCTTCAGGTTTTCGGGTAACTCTGGCTCCTGGTAAGCCGTCAGGGTCTTGATGCGCTCCGTAACGCCCTCGAACGCCTTGGGAAGCTTCGCAAAGCGCTCGCGCCGCCAGCGTGGATAATTTGGCCGACCGATGATATGATAGAGCACCAGCGCCGGCCACGGGAGAAAGAAGACGAACAGCAGCCATCCTTTCGCCGCCTCCGGAGAGCGCCGGAAGGGAACCACGATCAGCATGACGAGGCGGATGATCCACTCGGAGACGACGTAGATGGTGCCCAGGTGACCGAGAATGTTCATGTAGGCCATCGCGCGTGGATCAGGACAAGATGCTGCCGCCCGATCGGATCGCGCGCCTGAAGAGGCCAATCAAGAGGTTCGTACAGAGCCATCTCGGATCTTGATCAGGCTGAGGCCCGCCTGTCCAGCTTCTCCGACGCACGATCGAGACGATGATCGGCCCCTGGCGGCACGCCGAGGCGTGGCAGTGCGCCCCGTTCCTATTGTCCGACGGGGATACGGCTGCGCACCTTGCTCATTCCCCTGTAGTCGCTCAGGTCCTTTAGGAACGAGGCTGCCCACCAGGACACGTCGTAATCCTGGATTGCCTTCATCATGCGCCGCCAGCGCTCCTTGCGCTCGTCCCGATCCATGTGGATGGCATCCCGGATTGCCTCGGCCACTTCGAACTTGTCGTTCGGATTGACGATGAGAGCGTCCGTCAGCTGCTGGGCGGCCCCGGCGAACTTGGATAGGACCAGGACGCCCGGATCCTCCGGATCCTGTGCTGCGACATATTCCTTGGCAACGAGATTCATCCCGTCACGCATTGGCGTCACGAGGCCGACGCGGGCGATCCTGTAGAGGTTCGCAAGCACGGACCGTGGATAGGCCGTCGTGACATAGTGGATTGGGACCCAGCCTGGCTCTCCGAGAGAGCCGTTGATGCGCCCCAAAGTCTCGCTCGTTGCACGGCTCAAGGAGACATATTCAGGGACCTCGCTGCGGCTCGTTGGCGCAATTTGCAGGAACGTCACATGGCCGCGCTGGTCTGGATTGGCAACGAGGAAGCGCTCGAAGGCTTCCATCCGCTCCGGAATGCCCTTTGAATAGTCGAGGCGGTCGACACCGATGATCAGGTTGCGCGAAACGAGGCTGGCGAGTGTCTGTTTCACGATGCGATGCGTCGGGGGACGACGCGCCAATTGCTGAAAACCTTTGACGTCGATGCCGATCGGGAAGCCCTTCACCCGGGTCTGGTGACCGTTGGCGGTGGTGAGTTCCACCCCTTGCTGGGTTGCGCCGACCTCCTGAACGATGGCGCGACGGAGATTGTCGGCGTCAAGATCGGTCTGCACGCCCACGAGATCGTAATCGGCGATGGCGCGCAACAGCTCCCGGCTGCCCGGCAAGGTTCCGAAGACCTCCGGCGCGGGCCAGGGAATGTGATGGAAATATCCGATCCGGTTCGTGACCCCCAGTGCCCGAAGCTCCGCCGCCAGCGGGATCAGATGGTAGTCGTGCACCCAGATCAGATCGTCGGGGCGGATCATCTGCCCAAGGGCATTGGCGAAGCTGCGATTGACGCGCAGATATCCGGCATAGTCCGCTCGGGAGAATTCCGACAGGCCGAGGCGATAATGCATGTTGGGCCACAAGGCCCGATTGGCGAATCCGTTATAATATTCCTGGCGATCAATGGGCGCGAGGTCCATCAGAGCGTAATGAACATTGCCCTTGTCGACCATCTTCGGCTCTGGGGAGGGATGACTGGACACTCGTCCGCTCCAGCCGAACCAGAGGCCCTGATAGGCCTGAAAAGCTTCCTTCAGGGCAACGGCGAGACCACCGGCCGAGCCTTTGCCGGTCGGGTCGGGAATGGCGACGCGATTAGAAACAACAACAAGGCGAGGCAACACAACTCTCCACGGCTTCATGGCGCACCGCGCCTGAAAGGAACGCTTGCGAACCAAATAGGGCGATAAGCCGGGATGACAGCCTTAAGCGTGGCAATTCCTTGTTCATATGTGGATATGGAACTGAGGCGCAGCATCAAGAGGCCGTGATACACGCGGTGCCCGTCTGGAATATTATATAGGTTTGAGAGATCAGTGTGCGATGGATACGCAACACCGGACCCTCGCTTCTTCTCCAGCCGGATCCCGCAGAATTGGTCTGCGCGAAATCCGTCTTGCGGCGGGCCTCGTGCTTCTGGCGTTTCTCGTGACGCATTTCACCAACCATGCTTTCGGCCTTGTTTCCATCCCGGCGATGGAACAGGGACGCCGCATCTTCAATCTCGTATGGCGCAACCCACTCGGCACGCTCCTGCTCTATGGGGCGGTATTCGTGCATTACGGTCTCGCTCTGGTGGCCCTTTATCGCCACGAGACGCTGCGCATGCCGTTTCGAGAAGCGGCGCAGCTCGCTCTCGGTCTGTCCCTGCCGTTCCTCCTGGTTCCGCATGTCGTCGGCACGCGCGTAGAGTGGGCAGTTACAGGACTCGAAGCGGGCTATCCGGACGTGCTGCACGGTTTGTGGATCACGGCGCCCGTCAACGGCGTCCGGCAGGCGGTTGCGCTGGTGGTTGCCTGGTTCCACGGCTGCCTGGGTGTGTGGTTCTGGCTCCGCTCCAAGACGTGGTTCTCACGCTATGGATTGCTTCTCTACTCGGCCGCGCTCCTCATCCCCGTTCTCGCGCTCCTTGGTTACGTAGAGGCCGGCCGGGATATCATCGACGCCCCTGGGCGTTTCCCGCTGACGCAGCCGCCAGCGCAAGAGGCCGCTCTGCTCGTCGATATCCGACAAGGCCTTTTCCTCGGCTTTGCCGCATCGATCGGCGCCACGTTTGTCGCGCGTGCTCTGCGCTCCTATCGCAATCGGACGATCCGGATAAGGATCACTTATCCTGGAATCGATGTGGTATCGGTACCGCAGGGGTTCAGCATCCTTGAGGCGAGCCGGGTCGCCGGCATTCCTCATCAATCCGCCTGCGGCGGCCGGGGGCGTTGCTCCACCTGCCGCGTTCGCATCGTCCGCGGTCTCGAGGCGCAACCCGAGCCGACCGCGCAGGAAGCCGCAACTCTGCGTCGGATCAAGGCAGCACCAGACGTTCGTTTGGCCTGCCAACTGCATCCGACGCACGATCTGTCCGTCATTCCGGTCTTGTCTCCAAGCCATGTCCTGCGCGTCGAAACTCCGAATTCCGACACCACAGGACATGGACAGGAGCGGGAAATTGCGGTGCTGTTCTGCGATCTGCGCGACTTCACCCGCCTGAGCGAGACACGTCTTCCGTTCGATACGGTGTTTCTGCTCAACCGCTATTTCGAGACGGTGGGTCACGCGATTGAAAGCGCCGGTGGGCATCTCGACAAGTTCATCGGCGACGGGGCATTGGCGCTCTTCGGGCTCAGCGGATCGGCGAAGAACGCAGCCCGGCAGGCTTTCTCCGCGGCCTTACGGATCTTCGAGGGCGTCGATCAGCTCAACAGGCTCTACGCGAGCGAGCTTGATCGCCCCCTCCGAGTCGTCGTGAGCCTTCACGCCGGCTCCGCCATCATCGGTGAAATGGGCTATGGCCAAGCCATGGCGCTGACCGCAGTGGGCGACACCATCAACGCGGCGAGCCGCCTCGAAGGCTTGGCCAAGGAGCTCGATGCGGCGCTCGTCATTTCTGCGGATCTGGCGGATCTGGCAGGCCTCGCTTTAGAGGGCCACGAACGACAGACGGCGTCCGTGCGCGGGCGAGCGGCCCCCATCGACGCCTGGATTATTCGCGATGTCGGTTCGGTCGCGTCTGACCCGCTGCGTGTCTGAGAGTCGCCGGAACAAACGGAACAAGGACCACGTTCCACCGCGTGCTTCTGATTCAAAGCATGGAGGATATCGTGCCCGCACCTGAGCCGCGAAAAGGCACGCCGGATCCCACTTTGACCGAGGAGGAGTTTCGCAGACGCTTCCTGAGTCAGTTTCAAGACCCCGCCTTCGATGCGCTATCCGATGAACTCGCACGCGTTGCCGCCGCTGCCTGGGATGGATATTCCCACTCCCGCAAGAGCCCGCGGACACGCAAGGCCGGACCTGGCTTCGCAGATCCCGAATACGATCTCGCCATTGATTGGATTATCACACGGGAGGCGATTCACGCTGCACAGCAGCGATATGAGGACAAAAGCGGCCCCACACGCATCTTGCTGGTCAGCTCGTCGGCCCGTAGCGAGCATACTTGTCCAGGCGAGATGTCAAAAACATATCGCCTCGTCAATTTAGCGCGCGAGATTTTCGACGCTGATCCGAACATGAGCGTAGAGGTCTTGGAGTTAAGTCGACTTGCAGCGGAATACGGGCGTCACATCCATCCGTGCAAATCGTGCTTCTCGACGGCGGCGGCTCTCTGCCACTGGCCTTGTTCCTGCTATCCCAACTACTCCCTGGGGCAGACGCAGGACTGGATGAGCGACATCTATCCGAAATGGGTTCAGGCGCACGGAATCATGATCGTCACGCCCGTGAATTGGTATCAAGCCACGTCACCTCTGAAGCTGATGATGGACCGGCTCGTCTGCGCCGATGGCGGCAATCCGGATCCGACACGAACGCACGGCAAGGATGCCAAGCGTGCCAAGGAGATCGAACTGGAAGGCTGGGACTACCCCAAACATCTGGCGGGCCGACTTTTCTCCGTTGTCGTGCACGGCGATGCGGCTGGCGTCGAGAACGTCCGGCGCAGCATCGCAGACTGGCTTGCCGACATGGATCTCATCCCGGCAGGTCCGACGGCGGAGCTCGACCGCTACATTGGCTATTGGCAACCCTATGCCACGAGCCACGACGACCTTGATCGTGATCTCGCCGTTCAGGAAGAGGTCCGCAATGCGGCGCGTACTCTTCTCGAGGCCGTCCACGACAAGCGGAAGGGAGCCTTTTTGGCCGCAGGTCGCGATCTGCAACCGCCGCGGCAGAAATGAAAAGGCGCCGCTTGTGCGCGGCGCCAGGACGATTCGATCTCTGAAGGACTATTTGGGTGCCGATTTCACGTCCGCATCCCACTTCTTCAGCAGGCGCGTACGCTCAGCGACGGACCCGTACTTCGCCGTGTCGTAGTTGATCAGCTTCATTTCCGAGAGCTTGGGCGCGTCCGGTGAGACCGGAGCGTTCTTGTTCGAGGGAATAGAGTAGATCTTCAGATCTGCGCCGACGAGCTTCTGCGCGTCGGCGGACAAGGCCCAATCCACGAACTTCTGGGCCATTTCCGTATTCTTGCCACCCTTGACGATGGAGACGGAGCCGGTCTCATATCCCGTGCCCTCGCAGGGCGCCACCGTCTTTACGGGAGCACCATCGGCAATCATCGTCACCATATCGTGCATGAAGGCGATGCCGATAGCGGTCTCGCCGAGAGCCACGGCCTTCACGGGCGCGGCGCCAGATTTCGTATACTGATTGATGTTCTTGTGCAGGCTCTTCATGTAGTCGAAAGCCTTGTCCTCGCCCATGAGTTGAATGAGCGTCGCAAGGAAGACGTAGGCCGTTCCGGATGAGTTCGGATCCGACACCTGAACCTCGTCGCGATATTTGGGATCGAGCAGGTCCACCCAGCATTTCGGTTCGGGCAAATTCCGGCTCGCGAGGACCTTCGTGTTGTAGCCGATGCCGAGGGCGCCGAGATAGGTTCCGGTTGAGCGATAGCCCGACTGCTCGGCGAAACGGGCCGCCCAGTCGTAAAGCTGAGGCAGCGCGGAAGACTTGTATTCAGCCGTCAATCCTTCCTCTGCCGCCTGGATATGCGAGTCGCCAGGCCCGCCCCACCACACGTCGGCACGTGGATTGGAAGCCTCGGCGCGAATCTGCGCCAGCGTCTCGCCCGTGCTCTTGCGCACCATCGTAACCTTGGCACCTGACGCCTTTTCGAACGCGGCAACGCCGGCACGGCACTGCTCTTCCAAGATCGAGCAATAGATCGTCAGCGGTGCCTGCGCCTGCGCCGCAAGGGGCGTGAGGCAAGTGACGGCGAGCAGAGACAGGCCAAGAAACGACGAACGCATAGGTTTCCTCCCGAACCGCCGGAATTATAAGCCGGCTCATAATGCTGACGATGAAGGAGACAAGACGGGGCATTGTCAAGCATCATGCAGGAAAACAATCGTGCGAAGCGGCCGTCCTACGCCGTCGTTGATTGGATAAGATAATCGCGCGCACCGCTATGCTGCGTGTGGTAACAAAAAAAAGCCGGGCGCAAAGCCCGGCTAAGTCTAGGGAGGAACGAGAGGGTGTGGTTCACCAGCTGGTGAGCACCGCGCCCTTGAACGTCTCTTCGACGAACTTCTTCACTTCCGGCGTGTGGTAGGATTCGACCAGGGCCTTCACCCACGGCTTGTCCTTGTCCTCCGTGCGCACGGCGATGATGTTCACGTAAGGGCCCTTCGGGTTCTCACGGGTGAGAGCGTCCTTTACCGGATCGAGGCCCGCCTGCGTGGCATAGTTGGTGTTGATGACGGCGGCGTCCACATCGTCGAGCACGCGGGGCGCTTGGGCTGCGTCGATCTCGACGAACTTCAGCTTCTTCGCGTTCTCGGTAATATCGAGAATGGTCGGCTTGAAGCCGACATTGTCCTTCAATTTCAGCAAACCCTTGTCCTGCAGCAGCAGGAGCGCGCGTCCGCCGTTCGTCGGATCGTTGGGAATGGCGATTGTGGCGCCGCTCGGCAGTACATCGAAAGCCTTATGTTTCTTGGAGTAGATGCCGATCGGGAAGTTCACGGTCTGTGCGACGGTCTCGATCTTGTAGCCCCGATCCGCCTTCTGGTTGTCGAGATAGGGCTGATGCTGGAACGAGTTCGCTTCGAGTTCGCCGGAGGCGAGAGCCGCGTTCGGCACCACGTAATCGGAGAATTCGATGATCTTGATGTCGAGACCCTTCTTCGCCGCGATCGGCTTCACGGCCTCGAGGATCTGCGCGTGCGGACCGGGCGTCACGCCGATGCGAATGGTCTGCGTCTGCTGCGCCAGGGCGGGCAAGCTCGCGAGGGAGAGGAGGGCAGCGAGGCCCAGTTGCTTCAGGGACATGTCGGTCTTTCCTGTTCGACGAGAGAAATCAGGCGTGGCGGATACGTTTGTTGAGATGGCGAGCGAGGATGTCGCCGAGGCTCTGCAGGGCCTGCACGAGGACGATCAGCACCACCACGACGGCGAGCATCATTTCGGGCATGAAGCGCTGGTAGCCGTAACGAATGCCGAGATCGCCGAGGCCGCCGCCACCGACCGCGCCGACCATCGCCGAAAAGCCGATAAGCGACACGACTGCGAGCGTCAGGCCGAGCACGATGCCGGGAAGCGCCTCGGGGATCAGTACTTTGAGTACTATCTGCAGCGGGCTTGCGCCGAAGGCTCGCGCGGCTTCGATCAGCCCCTGATCGACCTCGCGAATGGCGCCTTCGATGAGACGCGCGATGAACGGCGTGGATGCAACCGTCAGAGGCACGATGGCCGCGTTGGTGCCGATCGATGTCCCCGCGATCAGGCGCGTGAACGGAATGATCGCCACGACCAGGATGATGAACGGTGTGGAGCGCGTGGCATTGACGACGACGCCGAGCACGCGGTTAGCCCAGGGAGCGGCGAACAGCTCGCCCTTGCCGCTGGTGGCGAGAAAGACGCCGAGCGGGAGACCGAAGAGCGTCCCGAGGCCGGCGGAGATTGCGACCATCAGAAGTGTTTCGCCCGTTGCGCCGGCGAGAAGGCGGATCATCTCAGGCGACATGGCCGAGCACCTCCGTGTCCAATCCGTAGTGCTTGAGGAAGGTGAGAGTCTTTTCGAGGGATGCTTCCGGCACGCCGATGACGAGGGTGCCGCAGGGGCGGCCTGCAATCTCATCGACCGATCCGGCGAGGATATTGGTCTCGATGTTCAGGTCCCGCGCCAGACGGGCCAGCACCGGGTCCGTGGCATGCGGACCGCGGAAGCCGATCCGTACCACCGCCTGGGTGCCCGGCGCGGCCTCGGGGCGCAGGCGATCGGCAACGTAAGGGGGAAGTGCGCGGCCGGTCTCGTCCGCCAGGAAGGATCGCGTAACTGGATGCTGCGGCCGTGTGAACACGTCGAAGACGTCGCCCTTCTCGACGATGCGACCGGCATCGATCACCGCTACCTCCTTCGCGATGGAACGGATCACCGCCATCTCGTGGGTGATGAGCAGGACCGTGAGGCCGAGTTCGGCATTGATCCGGGAAAGAAGGTCGAGGATCGAGCGGGTCGTCTCCGGGTCGAGCGCGGATGTCGCCTCGTCGGAGAGGAGAACCTTCGGCTTGGTGGCGAGCGCGCGGGCGATGCCGACACGCTGCTTCTGCCCACCCGAGAGTTCCGACGGATAACGGTTGCGCTTGTCGGCCAGGCCGACGAGGGACAG
The DNA here is from genome assembly GCF_020089865.1 of Microvirga puerhi. GTDB lineage: Bacteria > Pseudomonadota > Alphaproteobacteria > Rhizobiales > Beijerinckiaceae > Microvirga > Microvirga puerhi. Next base: position 258,963 of record NZ_JAIRBM010000004.1, on the reverse strand, counting down.
CAATTCGTCCACCCGTGCGGTGATCGCCGCCTTGTCGTAGCCGGCCACTTCCAGTGGCAGCGCAACGTTTTCGGCAGCCGTCCGGGAGGAGAGCAGGTTAAAGTGCTGGAAGATCATGCCAATGGAGCGCCGCGCATGCCGGAGCGCTCTTTCCGGCAAGGCCGAGATGTCCGCGCCGTCGACGATCACACGCCCAGAGGTTGGCTTCTCAAGACCGTTCACGAGCCGGATGAGGGTCGACTTGCCCGCGCCCGAGCGGCCGATGACCCCAAGCACCGAGCCTTGCGGTACGGCGAGGTCGATGCCGTCGAGGGCCGAGACCGGGGCGCCGTGCCGGCCTGGATAAACCTTCGAGACGGACTCGAGCCGGACGATGGCCTCCGCGGGAACCAGTCGCTGGAGCGCAGTGTCGTTGAGATATCCGAGAGGTGCATTCATGAGAGCATCGCTTTCTGCGGTGCAGCAATGCCGCAGCTCGTTCTCTATGTCAACCATTTCGTTCTATAAATAGGAAAATCTGAAGATCCGAACCCCGTGCTCGGTCCCGGCCAAGCTGGCTCGGTGGAAGGCCTGTCGGATAAGGCTTTCTCGTCATTACGAAAAATTCAGTCGCAACAAAGTAGAATTGTGTCCATATCTTTGCCACGGGTTCGTTGGATCGGCTCCTCCAGCCGGCGTCCACGCGCCGGATAGTACAAGGAAGAAGATGTGATGGTGAAGGCCAGCCTTGCGGCGGGACTCTTGGGTCTTGCCCTGTTCGCAATCCAGATGGGCGGCGCGCCCTTGTCCATTCTGCTGCCTCTTTCGCTGATCGGCCTTGCCGGTGCCCTGTTCCTGTCTCGCAGCATGCCGAAGTTCCTCAAGGTCTTCGTGTCCGTGCTCGCCGTCGTCGAGGTGATCCTGGCAGCCCTGCTTCTGGCCGATGCCTTCGGCCTGATCACAGGCGATCTCGATGCCTACGTACCGCCTGCTTCCATGCCGGTCGGCGCCACCATCTTCGCCTTTGTTATCTACGGCGTGTCCCGGATCCCGGTCATCGGGAAGATCATGGGCATTGCCGACCGCTATTTCGACTCGACCGCACCAAGCGTGATCAACGTCCCGCTCCTGGGGCCCGTCCGGGCCTCCGAGGGCACCATCGGCACGGCTTTCCTGGCGTTTCTCATCCTGATCAACCTCGGCCAGGTCGCGCTCAGCGTGAGGTTCAACTTCTTCAGCCGCGATATGTTCAATGCCCTCCAGGGCAAGGACGGCCCAGCCTTCTGGTATCAGCTGCTCTGGATCTTCGTGCCGCTGGCGGGCATCTACATCTCCGTCGCGCTGGTCGAGATCGTATCGCAATACGTCCTACGCATCCGCTGGCGTACGTTCCTCAACGGTCTCTATGTCCGTGAGTGGCTGGGCGACGGCACCCATTACCGCATGCAGCTGGTAGGGGGTGGAGCGGACAACCCCGATCAGCGTATCGCCGACGACCTGCGTAGCTATGTCGATCAGACCTATACGCTGTCCATCGGCCTCATGAACCAGTCGGCGACGCTCGTCTCCTTCATCGCCATCCTGTGGGCCCTGTCGCGGGACTTCACGCTTCCCGGGACAGACATTCCCGTGCCCGGCCTGCTGGTATGGGTCGCGATCCTCTACGCGTTGGTCGGCACATGGCTCACCCACGTGATCGGCCGCCCGCTGATCGGTCTCTATTTCCAGCAGGAGCGGGTGGAGGCCGACTATCGCTTCTCCTTGGCGCGCCTTCGTGAATATACGGAGCAGGTCGCTCTGCTCGACGGCGAGGAGGCGGAGAAGCAGGCTCTGAGCCGCCGCTTCGGCATGATCGTCAACAACTTCATGCGCATCGTCGGCCGGGTCATGAACCTGACGATCTTCCAGGCCGCCTATTTCCAGGCCAACGTGGTCGTCCCCTACATCCTGACCGCCCCTTACTACTTCATCGACAAGATCACGCTTGGCCAGATGCAGCAGACGGTCGGCGCCTTTTCGAGCGTCCAGGGCGCCCTCGACTTCTTCATCACCTCCTATTCGACGATCGCGAGCTACAAGGCTGTGGTCGATCGTCTTCTGACCTTCGAGGCGTCGATCGAGAACGTGCGCCGTCGTGACGCGGGCGAGCATGTGGAGCTGGTCCCATCCACCGATTCCGACCTGAAGGTGAACGATCTCACGGTCGCGCTTCCGGAAGGGCGGGCGCTCATGCGAGCGGACGACGTGGCGTTCCGGCAGGGCGAGACGACGCTCCTCACCGGTCCTTCCGGCTCCGGCAAGTCGACCCTCTTCCGTGCGATTTCAGGGATCTGGCCGTTCGGCGAGGGGCAGATCCAGATCCCGAAAGGGCAGAGCATGATGCTTCTGCCGCAGCGGCCCTACATCCCCATGGGCTCACTGCGCGCAGCCGTCACCTATCCAGGCATGCACGGCGTCTACGACGATGCCGCCATCAAGGACGCCTTGCGCGCAGCGAAGCTTCCGGCGCTCGTGGACAAGCTCGACGAGGAGCGCGCCTGGGCACAGACGCTGTCGCTGGGCGAGCAGCAGCGCCTGGCCATCGCGCGGACCTTGCTGGCGCGGCCAGACTGGCTCTTCCTCGATGAGGCGACGGCTGCTCTCGACGAGCCGACCGAGGCCGAAATCTACGAGATGCTCAAGGCGAAGCTGCCGGACACGACCATTGTGTCCATCGGCCATCGCTCGACCCTGGCGGCCTTCCACGACCGGCGCGTCGATATGCAGAAGCAGGAGGATGGCCTCTTCGCTCCCGTCGACACGCGTCAGGCCGAGGCAGCGGCTTAGGTACGATAAGACTTTCGCTGCGTCTCAAGTTGATTCTTATGCTCAGAGGGGGATACGCTTCTCTGAGTCATGTGCATTATAACAAGGTTAAGACGACCGACGTGACCAGCCGCTAGTTGGTCCAAAATTGCATAAAGGCCAGCGGGGAAAGTGGCTCAAATCAATATGTAGCGGTGATATTAAAGCCGGCGGCTACTGGGCTCATGAAGCAATAGCCTTGAGCAACAAAGAGATGGTGCGTCTAGTTGGCTATAATGCGGAAAAGTAAATCCTCATTAGGGATTGCTTGGCGCTAATGGGACCTAATAACTTTCCATGAAAGTATGTAAGGTCGTCTTCTCTCTCGAGTTTATGGGTATCTATTTGAATTGTTTGCTCTGAATTTTCTTGAAGTATATTTTCGCTTAATGTTTTTCCTCTTATGTTGATATCCCAATTGGCCGGATCGAAGGAAACTTCCAGCCACTCTTCTTGTTCGTCATCTAAAAAACGATGGAGTTCTAGAGCTCTGGCAGCTCTAGAGGCAATCAAGTCTGTTGATTTTAAGAAGTACCATGTAAATTCAGATAACTCTGCGACTTCCGAGATGTTTTGTGTAGGATAAGTAACCGAATGCATCACATTATTACGTATTTTATCGAGCTTTGACTTCAACAAAGGTTTTATTATTCCTAGGTATGACATTCTCTCGTGGTGTTTATTGCCGTAAATACCTGGAATTCTCTTAAAATTGTATAATTTATTCAATAGTCTTTCACGAAAGTCTATGGATCTATTTAGTTGAAATATGGCGCACGCTAAATCATGGCTATTGGGATTGTTTTCTAGAATGGATTCTGCGTGACCGTGTATATCGTATTGCTGTTGCCAATCTTCCAAAGGCGTAAGATCAGACGTTATCACGTAATAACTGTGCTTTGTGAGGTCCGTAGCTAGCCAGATCGGTTGGCCCATATGTATCTCAAGAGAATGTGAACCGCAGATATTACATTAGCTTGGGCGAAATTGCCTTATCAAGCATGGTCTGGTGAAGCGTTATGGGAGCTCTAACTTCACAAGCCATAAGAAAGCTCATCAGCGAGACCATAAAACTGGAGAAAAGTCCGCGGAGCCCGTTCCGCGTAACAGAAGAGGCCTGCGTTGCGCTGGCCTCTTCGCTAGGCACAAACGACTGACTTAGAGCGCCCGCTCGAATTTCAGCTCGCCGCTCTGAGTGTGGATAGTGAGGAACGGGCCAGTGATGTCCCACTGGTTGGACGTGCGAAGCGCGATGAGGAAGGCATTTTCGCTGGCCATGGTGGCCTTGTCGCAGGTCTTCTTCGTGAGAGCGAAAGGACCGACCGCGAGTTTCTGCTCACGCAGCGGATAGGTCGTCGCCGAATAGTTGTTGCAGCCACCGAAACCGCGGGCGCGCAGCTGATCGTCGAGGGAGAAGCTGGGACGATCGCCCGTGAAGGGCTTGCCGTTGAGGCTCACCGCAGTCCAGATCGAGCGGAGCGGAAAGATTTTGTCCTGCTGGCTCGGCTGCGGGACCTTCGTATCGACCGTACGCGTCGGGCCGGCCGGCCGGCCGAGAGTGGTCGATGTCTGGGCATGGGCGGCCGGTACAGCGGCCAGAGCGGCCAGGAGCGCCGCAAGTCGAAGCGCGTTCATGAGAACCTCATTCATCGAAACGGCGGGACCATAAGGGGCCTTTGCCGTAGAGGCAACGGCCTCGTTCTGTTGTCCCATTGCTTTGTGATCGAACGCACACGGAGTCTGGGCTCCGATCACCCGAGACGCCGGAGGAGGCGCTCGGTCAGGGCGTTGGTCGGGCGGAACAGGTAATCGAAGGCGCGGACGGTGACATTCTCGGCGCCCAGGTTCTGCAGCCCGGCCACGATGTCGAAGACGGTGGACGTCTTGCAGTGGATCACGGTTTCCCACCCCTTGGACTCTCCGAAGGGTAGCGTGGCGCCGTAATCGTGCAGGATTCCGGAAAGCCCGGAGGCCCGGGCAGGATCGAGCGCAGCGCGGATCTCCCGGCTCGTGCGGGCCTCCTCCTCGGCGGCGATCCGGGTCAGCACCGTGGTGGCCGCCTCCCGCGCCGCCGCGCTCCAGGGAGCTTTGGCGGACGCCACGAGATTGGCCTCCGAGCGCAGCATCACCCCGTCGTCCAGAACCTTCAGGGCATTGGCGGTGAGGGTTGCACCAGTGGTGGTGATGTCGACGATCAGCTCTGCTGAGCCCGCGCCCGGCGCACCTTCGGTGGCGCCCAGGCTCTCGACGATCCGGTAATCCGCGATGCCTTTCTCGGCGAAGAAGCGGCGGGTCAGGTTCACGTATTTGGTCGCGACCCTCATCTTGTAGCCGTGGCGGGTGCGGATATCCGCTGCCACCTCGTCGAGGTCGGCCATGGTGCGTACGTCGATCCAGGCCTGCGGTACGGCCACTACCACATTGGCATTGCCGAAGCCGAGGGGCGTAAGGATTTCGACCGTCGCATCCGCGTCGGCGATCTGCTCGCGGATCAGATCCTCTCCGGTGATGCCGAGATGAGCCGTGCCGGTGGCGAGCTGGTTGACGATCTCCGAGGCCGATAGGAAGGCGACCTCCACGTTGGGCACGCCGGCAAGGGTGCCGCGATAGTCGCGGGCGCCCCGCGACTGGGTGAAGACCAGTCCGGCCCGGGCGAAGAACGCGGCCGCGTTCTCCTGCAGCCGGCCCTTCGATGGTACGGCGATGATGAGAGGGGAGTCGGTCATCAGGCGCTCCCTGCGATGCGATCGAGCCAGAACGAGCAGCCGACGGCCGGAATGGGCTGGCGGGCGCCGAGATGTTCCAGCAACCGGTCGTACCGACCGCCGCCGACCATCGGCTTGCCGTCGGCCCTGCGGGGATCCTGAACCTCGAAAATGAAGCCGGTATAGTAGTCGAGATTGCGCGCGAAGGTCGCGGCGAACGAGAAGGTACTGACATCGAGGCCGCGCGCGGCCATGAAGCCTGTGCGCTCCTCGAAGAGGTCCAGCGCCTGCGAGAGATCGAGGTCTGCGTCCTTGGCCAGAAGCCGCACCGCATCCGCGGCCTGATCGGGATCGCCCGAGATGGAGAGATAGCGCTCGATCACGGCTCTGGCCTCGTCGCCGAGACCGCCGCGGTTGGCGGCACGGGCGAGGAAGCGCTCGGCAATCTCGCCGGCGCTACGCCCGCCGACCCGGGCGATGCCGGCAATCGACAGGATATCCTCCACGAAAGCCTTAGCCGCCTGGGGAGCCTGCCCCTCGATGGCGGCGAGAAGCCCGGCATGCTCCGGCTGTGCCTGCGCATCAGGCTCACTCAGGGCCGCGAGTCCCTGGCCCGACACGATGGCCCGGATTACCCGTCGCTTGGCGGCAGGCAGGACGCCGAGAGCATCCACGAGGGCATTGAGCAGGCCCATGTCGCCGAGCCGGACCTGGCCGTCTGGAAGGCCGATCCGCTCGAGCCCTTCGAGGGCAAGCCCGAGGATTTCTGCATCGGTGGCGGAGATGTCGCGCCGGCCGATGGATTCGAGACCGGCCTGGAGAAATTCACCGGTCTCCCCCGGCCGCATGCGGAAGACGGGGCCACCATAGCTGTAGCCAGCGGGCTCAGCGCCGTGCTCTTCGAGATGCTGGAGGCAGACCGGAATGGTGTATTCGGGACGCAGGCACAGCTCCGTCCCGGAGGCATCCTGGGTGACGAACATGCGCCGCCGGATGTCCTCGCCCGAAAGATCGACGAACACGTCCGCCGGCTGCAGCACAGGCGGCTCGACACGCGCGTAGCCTTCGCGCTCGAACAGCGCGATCAGCGCAAAAATAGCATCCGTCTCGGTCACAGGCGTCGCTCAAACCCTTATAGCCGGATGCTCTCTAGCAATGCTTGGCCGGGAACGCGACCGTTTTCGACGGTCAGGGTGAACGGCGACCCGAGGATCAAGGGAAGGAAACGTCCCGAGGCGCGCAGGGCGCCTCGCGGGACGGATTGGATCTGAGTGGGATCAGGCGGATTTCCCGGCCTTGTCGCTCTTGTCCGAAGCGCTGCCCTTCTCGGACTTCGTCACCTTGCGGGAGGTCTTGCGCTTGCTGTGGTCGCTTGCCCGATGGGCATAACGCGGCTTGCGCTCGCTCTCGGAGCTCGAGCGGTGGGAGGTCCGCGCGGTGCTTGGCTCCTCGGCGAGGAGAGCAGCGGGCAGGAAGTGACGGGCGGTCTCGGTCACCACGCCGGCCACAGCGCCTGCCGCTGTCTGGACTGCATCCCGCGTGGCGCCCGCGGCCAGGGTCCCTGCTTCCGCTGTCGCGCTGCCGGCCTTCTTGACGGTGCGGCTCTTCGTCAGGGCGGCGGCGGCCGCGCCTGCGGCGGCGATCAAGGCATCCGCCAGGAGCTCGCGCCCGAGATCGGAATTCATCATGTCCTTAAGGGGCGTGAACTTGCTCAGGGCCTTCGAGAGCTTGACGCTGGAATCCTTCTTGGTCTTCTTGTCGGTCGAACTCTTCTTCGCTTTGGCTTTCGGCATGCGCGCCTCCTGATTGTCAAGCTTCACGGAACAACCCGGGAGGCCACCGGGTAGTTCCGTTGAAAATCAGCCGACATGCCGGCTAAGGACGTCGCGCACGGCGTCGACCAGCTTGGCTTCCGGAACCGAGAACTGCGCCGGGCGCGCGGCCTTCCATTCGGCGTTGGAGGCGATGGCCTCCGCAGCCTTGGCGCCTTCGATCAGATCCTTGATCTCCACTTCGCCGCGCTCGCGCTCGTTGGAGCCTTGGATGATGGCGCAGGGGCTCTGGCGCTTGTCGGCGTATTTCATCTGCGCCTTCATGCCCGACGAGCCGAGATAGAGCTCGGCGCGGATGCCATTGCTCCGTAGCGTCGAGACCATGCGCTGGTAGGCGGCGACCTGGTCCTTGTCCATCACGAGCACGACCACCGGGCCGGGCATCTGAGCGCCGGACACGATGGGGCTGTTCACCATCCTGAGCGCGGAAAAGAGGCGTGACACGCCAATCGAGAAGCCGGTGGCCGGCACCGGCTCGGAGCGGAAACGGCCCACGAGGCCATCATAGCGCCCGCCGCCGCCTACCGAGCCGAACCGCACAGGCCGTCCATCCTCGTCCGCGACCTGGAAGGTCAGCTCCGCCTCGTAGACCGGCCCCGTGTAATATTCGAGGCCGCGCACGACGGAAGGGTCGATGATGGTGCGGTCCTCGTAGCCGGACGCGGCAACAAGCGTTGCGATTTCGGCAAGCTCGTTCGCACCTTCGAGACCACGGGCTGAGGAGCCGACGACCTGACGCAGGTTCTCCACAGTCGATGCATTGTCCGCGCCCTTTGCGGCGGTGAAGGCGAGCACGCGCTCGATGGCCTCAGGCGCAAGCTGCGCGCCTTTGGTGAAATCGCCGCTCTCGTCCTTGCGCCCGGCGCCGAGGAGCTGGCGAACGCCTTCTGGCCCTAAGCGGTCGAGCTTGTCGATGGCGCGCAGCACGGTGAGGCGCTGGCCCGCCTTGTCGTCGCCGCCGAGGCCGATGGCTTCGAGCACGCCGTCGAGCACTTTGCGGTTGTTGACTTTGATGAGAAAGTCGCCGCGCTTGATGCCGACTTTTTCGAGCGTATCGGCGGCCATCATGCAGATTTCCGCATCCGCCGCGACGGAGGCGGCGCCCACCGTGTCGGCGTCAAACTGCATGAACTGGCGGAAGCGGCCGGGGCCGGGCTTCTCGTTGCGAAACACCCAGCCGGCCCGGTAGCTGCGATAGGGCTTGGGCAGGGCATCGAAATTCTCGGCCACGTAGCGGGCCAGCGGCGCCGTCAGGTCGTAGCGCAGCGAGAGCCATTGCTCGTCGTCGTCCTGGAACGAGAACACGCCCTCGTTCGGCCGGTCCTGATCCGGCAGGAACTTGCCCAAGGCATCTGTATATTCCACGAACGGCGTCTCGACGCCCTCGAAGCCGTAGAGTTCGTAAACCTCACGGATCGCCGCGAGCATGCGCTCGGTCGCCGCGAGTTCGGCGGGGCCGCGGTCGGCAAAGCCGCGCGGCGCGCGCGCCTTGAGTTTGTCGGGCTTGGACATGGGTCAGGACAGCCGGTCTTGAGAGAGAACTTGAATGAAATATGAGGCGGTCCTACCCCGCGAAGGCGGGAGGGGCAAGGGTTGTCACGTTCGCGGCTGCCGCATGCCGCGTTTCTCCCTCCACCGTCATCCCCGGCCTCGTGCCGGGGATCCACGCCTTTGCAGCGCTTTGTTTACTCAAGACGTGGATGGCCGGGACAGGCCCGGCCATGACGAGAATGGGGGACGATAGCGCGGTCTTCCTCCTATCCGTGATCCAGCAACGCCTCGCGGGCGCGCCTAGGAACATCCGGGGGAACAACGATCTCGCTTTTCGATGCAGCGCCGTTGAGAGGCGAGGAAGGAACACGCTTCAAGCGTGGATTTTGTAGAACCGGTTGACGAAATGCCTATATTTCTATATATCTGGACATATGGAAAACGAGCGCACGATCCTAACCCTTTCCGCATTGGCTCAGTCGACGCGGCTCGACGTCTTTCGCCTGCTGGTTCGGCATGAACCGAAAGGCCTGCAGGCCGGCGACATCGCGCGGCAACTTGCCGTTCCCCACAATACGATGTCGGCGCATCTCGGGATCCTGTCTCGGGCCGGATTGGTCGTGTCCAAGCGAGAGGGACGCTCCATCATCTATCGTGCAGATCTTGATTGCCTACGAGAGACGATAACCTTCCTGCTCAAGGATTGCTGTGCCGGGCATCCGGATCTGTGCCGACCTCTTATCGACGCGTTGACGCCATGCTGCTCCGTTCAGGAGAGCTGCCATGTCTGACAGCGACATCACGATCTACCATAATCCCACATGCGGCACGTCCCGCAACACGCTGGCCATGCTTCGCAAGAGCGGCATTGAACCACGGATCGTCGAGTATTTGAAAACGCCGCCGACACGGGAGGTCCTGCGTCAACTTATCGAGCAAATGGGCGTGCCGGTTCGGGCGATCATCCGACAGAAGGGGACACCCTATTTTGAACTCGGTCTGGACGATCCGTCGCTCACAAACGACCAGTTGCTCGATGCGATGGTTGCCCATCCGATTCTCATCAATCGTCCCATCGTGATCACACCCAAGGGGGCAAAGCTCTGTCGTCCCTCCGATGTGGTCCTGGATCTTCTGGCGACATCGCCCCACGAGGACTTCGACAAGGAAGAGGGATCGCCATTCCTCATAGATAAGCCGATTGGCGCATCTGCGGAATTCATTGAAGCGCTTCAGGCAGAGGGACTGCCCACGGACGATCTGGATGAACCGGCCAAGTCGTTCTTCCGTTACACGACTCTAAGCGGATCACCTGTCGGATTTGGCGGGTTCGAACGATATGGCCCTGATGCTCTGTTGCGATCCATCGTGGTGGCTCCGGAAGCACGAGGACGAGGCATCGGTCGCAATCTCGTCCTCCTGCTGTCAAGGCGCGCGCATGAAAGCGGTGCCGAAACGGCCTATGTTCTAACGACGGATGCAACCTCCTTCTTCGAGGCACAAGGATTCAAGCCTATCAGTCGGAGCGACGCACCGGCATCGATTCTGGCGACGCGGCAGTTGGTCAGTCTGTGCCCGGCGAGCGCCACGTTGCTTGCCCGTCAGCTCACGTTCTGAAGTCTCGCGTCATGTCACGGTTCGAACGCTATCTTACCTTGTGGGTAGCCCTCTGCATCGTCGCGGGCATTGCTCTCGGTCATATGTTGCCCGGTGTCTTCCACGTCATCGGATTGGCCGAGATTGCCAAGGTCAACCTGCCGATTGCCGCGCTGATCTGGCTGATGATCATTCCCATGCTTCTCAAGATCGACTTTGCAGCTCTCCGCAAAGTCGGCACATATTGGCGCGGAATAGGCATAACTTTATTTGTCAATTGGGTCGTCAAGCCGTTTTCGATGGCCGCGCTCGGTTGGCTGTTCATCGGCTACTTGTTCAAGCCCTATCTGCCTTCTGATCAAATCAGTGCTTACATCGCCGGTTTAATCATTCTTGCAGCTGCGCCATGCACGGCCATGGTGTTTGTTTGGAGCCAGCTGACCAGGGGTGAGCCTCATTTCACCTTAAGCCAGGTCGCACTCAACGACGCTGTCATGGTGATTGCCTTCGCGCCGATCGTCGGTCTGCTGCTCGGCCTCTCGGCCATCATCGTGCCATGGGGCACTCTGACCCTCTCGGTCGCGCTCTATATCGTCATTCCAGTCGTCGCGGCACAGGTTGTCCGCCGGCGCATTCTCATGTCTGGCGGCGAGGCCGCGCTCACCCGTCTCGTGAACGTGATACAGCCCGTTTCCTTGGTCGCGCTTCTCACGACTTTGGTGCTGCTCTTCGGTTTCCAAGGCGAGCAGATCCTCAAACAGCCTGCGGTTATCGCGCTGTTGGCCGTCCCAATCATCATTCAGGTCTATTTCAACTCTGGCCTCGCCTATATCCTGAACCGTCTTGCCAGCGAGCAGCATTGCATCGCTGGACCTTCTGCACTGATAGGCGCATCGAATTTCTTCGAGCTTGCCGTTGCGGCAGCCATCAGCCTGTTCGGGTTCAACTCGGGCGCGACTCTCGCGACCGTGGTCGGGGTCTTGATCGAGGTCCCTGTCATGCTGTCGGTCGTCTGGATCGTCAACCGGAGCCAGGGATGGTACGAGCGGGGCAGCATGCCCTTATCAGGTTCCAACAAAAAAGCAGCGCTCGCCGAGTAGGGCATTCCACACGTTTGCCCTGAGAACCTTGTCCGTGATACTTCATCCCCAGAACCGGGCGCACCCGGTTTCGGGGTCTCGTAAACCTCACCGAGAGCGGCGCAAGCATCCGCCGCTAATGATGCCTTCCCTACCGTTATGGTCGGGGAGGTATTGGCGCATGTCCAAGGCGAAAGCCCAAAGGCCAATGCGGCCGTCTCTCGGCGGTCTTACGACTCCCCGACCACCAGGAAACTCCCTGGTGGTCGCTCACATGCATGAGGGGAGCGGCCATGGACGGGTCTTACAGCGTCATTGCCGATGTCTTGAACAAGTTTCACACGTCGTCGGATGCGATCCAGGCGCTGTGGCTGATCGCTATGGCGGTTACGGTGCTGGGGATCGCATCCCTCGTCACGCAGGTGCTGCGCGAGGCGTTGCGGTCGCGCAGACCGGCTGAGCAGCGCAGGGCTTTCGAGGGAGAATTGCTTTACGGCCTCTATCGGGATCCGCAGGGGCAGGTTCTGCTCTACCGGCATGGTGAGCGTGACGGCGTCTCGCTCAGTGAGTTGCCACTGCCCGATAAAGTGCATTGAAGGCTTTCGTCGTGCCGTTTGCATTTCGAGACACCGTCATTCCGGGGCGCCGCAGGCGAGCCCGGAACCCATAAACACCGGGGCTTCAGAATAAGGAGCTATGGCAACCGCTGCATTCCTTCGCTCCATCGTCGGCGGTTATGGGTTCCGGGCTCCGCTGCGCGGCCCCGGAATGACAGTGCGTGAGCTTGCCAGATGTTTCGGATAAAGTAACATGCAGAGAACACATCCATCGGCGCTGCATGCCCTATTGGGTCTATCTCCTAGCCAGCCGCCGCTACGGAACGCTCTATCTCGGCGTCACCAATGATCTGCCCCGCAGGGTCCACCAACACAAAACCAAAGCTATTCCGGGTTTTTCCGCGACATACGATGTTCAGCGGCTCGTCTGGTACGAAACCTACGAGCGCATCGACGAAGGGATTGCGCGCGAAAAGAGCCTCAAGAAATGGCGACGGGATTGGAAGATCAGATTGATCGAAGAGATGAATCCCGATTGGTCGGATCTTTATTTCATCCTGAACCAGTAAAACTGTCATTCCGGGGCGAGCGTTAGCGAGAGCCCGGAACCCATAACCGCTGAGGATGCAGAATGGGAAGCAGCGATCTCCGTCGCTCCTTATTCTGAGACGCCAGTGTTTATGGGTTCCGGGCCCTGCGCTCCGCGCTGTCCCGGAATGACGGCGCTTTGTCATTTTCCCGAGGTTCGCGCCTTGAAGCGTCTATCACGCCTATCCTTCAGCTAGACCTCTCCCATCCGCCCTAGCGGCAGGGGCGGGGCCATGGTCTAATTGGCGGACGGCCCATCTCGCGGGCCGGTGAGCCAGGAGGCCAGCGATGCGGCCGGACCCGCGCGCGGATGATCCTCTCCGGGAAGCGGAGCCTTTTGGCACCATTCCCGGCCAGCATCTGGAGGGGGACCTCGTCGCCTCCCTGATGCGTCGTCATGAGGTCGCCGCGGAGAGGCTGATCGGCTGGCTGCGTGTGGCGATCGGCGTCTGCGTCTTCATCACGGTGATCGCCGCCGATCATGTGTTGATCCAATTGACCGGCGAGACGCTCGCGCTGTTCCAGCGCAATGCCTGGATCGCCTCGTTCGGCTTTCTCGTTGTCGGCGCAGCCAGCATCCTGCTCGCCGTGCCGCAACGCTGGCGCCACGCCTACGCCTACCTGTTCATGGTGCTGGACGTGGGCCTCGTGCTCGTCATCGCGTACTTCGCCATCGGCGAGCGCGAATTGCCGGGCAACGCTTTGCCCTCCGCGCCGATCGTCTGGGCGGCGCCGCTCGTTCTGGCCGTCGGCGCGTTGCGCTACGACGTGAAGATTCAGCTCTGTGCCATGGCTCTCTTGGCGCTCGGCCTCATCGGCATCGCCGTCGCGCTCGATCATCGCCTGGTCATGGACATCACCGCGGAGGAGGTTCCGGCCTGGCCGCGGCTGTTTTCGATGCCGGTCAACGTGATGCGTTTCACGCTGCTTCTCCTGGCAGGTGCGGCCACGGCCTTCGGCATCGTCCGCTCGCAGCGGCTCCTATCCTCCGCCGTCAAGGACGCCGTCGGCCGGGCCAGCCTCTCCCGCTTCCTTCCGGCCGAGATCGCGCCTCGGGTGGCGGCGGGCGACGCGGACCTGCGCCGCGGTCGCCATCAGAGAGCGGTCATCGTCTTCGTCGATATCCGCGACTCCACCGGCATGGCCGAAGGCATGGATCCGGAGCGCCTGTCGCAGTTCTTCACCGCGTTCAGGACACGCATCCTCGCGAGCGTGCGCAAGCATCACGGCTTCGTCGACAAGTTCATCGGCGATGGAGCGCTCATCCTGTTCGGGGTGCCGGACGAGGGCGCGGACGACGCGGCGCGGGCGCTCGCCTTCGCGCATGATCTCGTCCGCGTCGTCGACGCCTGGAATGCGACGCACGAAACGCCTCGCGACGTGCGGATCGGGATCGGCATCCATGTGGGAGAGGTGTTCTGCGGCCTCGTCGGCGACGAGGAGCGCATGGAGTTCACGGTGCTGGGCGACGCAGTGAACGTCGCCTCGCGTATCGAGCAGGCAACGAAGCGCTACGGCGAAATGATCCTGGCCTCCGGCGCCGCCGTTGAGGGCTCATCCGATCGCGCCGCATGGCGCGAGATCGGTCAGGAACCGTTCGCCGGACGCCACGAGCCCGTGGCGATCTTTGCGCCCGTGGTGTCTGCGACGGCCAGCAGCGCGGGGTGAACTCAGTTCACGGCCTGCGGCTCGGGAAATGTCCACGTGCCGTTCAGAATTTCCGCTCGCGGACGATAGAGCCGCACGGTGTAATTCCAGCCATCGACGATCGGCAGGCAGTTCGGAATCTTGCCGTCGCAACCTCCGAACTGGACGGTGACCGAGCCGTCGGCACCTTTCTTCGCCGTGATGTTATTGAGCGAATAGGCATTCAGATCATTCTTCTGAAAATAGCCCTCCGCATTGTAGACGCTGATGGACCAGAATGCCTCGACGGGCACGTCCTTGACCGTGAGCTTATAGACCGTCTTCCCGTCGTTCTTGGGCGGCACGAAGCTGAGATAAGTGGCGTCCTTGTCGGGATTGCCGCCCCAGCCTGCCGCCGTGCCGATCAGGTGCCGCACGGGATCGACCTCGTCCTTTGTGCCGAAAGCATGCCGGAACCCGTCGGTGAACCGGGCGAGCACCAGGAGTGCGTCGCGGATTTTCGTCTGGCTCGCCGCGTCCCAGTTCGGCAGTTCCAGCTTGCCGCGATCCTTCTGGTCGACCTTGATAGCGTCCTGCAACGCATGGACCTGCTGCAGATCCCTCGGATTACTGGGATCGACCAATGTGCGGATCGCGATCACCATATAGCGCGTGCCGACGTTCTCGCGCGTGAAAGTGTGGGGGCCGGAGTCATAGACGACCGCCGGCACGTAATGATCCTGGTTGACGACCTGTAGCGACATGAAGCGTCCGCCGGCATCGGGCAGCGTGACCGTGACCGGGCTTGCGTCGAGATCGAACACGCCGAAGCTGTAAAGCGTATCGCGATTGAGACGGATGACCGTCTGATTGTCGATGTCCGCCGGCTCCCTCTTATGCGCGAAGGTTCCGAAGGCCCCCTTGGCATTGTTGCGGATATACATGTCGGATTCCGCGCGCGTGAAATTATCGACGGTGACCGGCACAGGCGTGTCCGCCGGCTGCTGTGCGTGCACGGCTGTGGAGGCAGCCGCCAGTGCAAGGCTGGCGGCGATGAAAACGGAATGTCTCGTCATGGCTTTGCTTCTCTCTCACTGTGCCGCGACGCGCTCGACATCGGGCAATTTCCACACCTGGTCAAAGAAGTCCTTCTTTGGGCCGTAGAGGCGGAACATAAGTTCGAAGCCGCGCTGCGGATCGGTCGGGACCCAGTTCGTTTCCTTTCCGGCCGGAGCCTTCGGTCCGAACCAGATATCGACGGAGCCATCGGCATTCTTCTGCACCTCTGCGGCGTTCGACGCGCGGCTTGCCCTGTCGACATTCTTAATCAGCGCGTGAGTCTCGCGATCGTAAGCGGTCACCGACCAGTATTGTTCGACTGGCACGCTCGGCGGCACGGTGAGGCGATAGGTCTTGGCTCCGTCATAGTTTTCGCCGTTCTTGTCCTTGATGTTGATGAGATAGAACTGGCCTGCGCCCAACCGTTTGATGCCGATATACCCATAGGTATAGGTGAGGCCACGCGCGTCGACCGGATAGTGGTTCGGATCGTCGAAGTTGTCGGTCGCGGCCTGGACGAGTTCAGGAAGCGTCGGGAAGGTCCAGTGCGTGCCCTCGAAGAACGGCGGCAGGCCGGCATCGTACCGTGCCGCGAGCACTGCATGCGCCTCGCGGATTCCCGCATCGAGCGCCTGCTTCGTCGTGTCGCTCGGCGCGAAGGATTTGCCTTTCTCGATGCCGAGCGTCTTCAGCTGATCGATCATTACCCGGTCGCGCCCGAGCCACGGCTCGCTCTGCACGATCCGGTTCAGGCCGTCAAAGAAGCTCGCGTCGTAACGAATGGTCGAATCGAAGAGGACGTCCTTCACGTCGGTGAAGACGGTCGCGGGCGGATTGGACGCCTGAGAGAGCGGATAGACCTTGATCTGCTTTCCGTACGCGATGGATTTCGCGACGTCGGCATCGTTGTGGCTGGCGAGGTTCGAGCGGAACAGTGCGTAACTGCCATGGGTGTTCGGCCGCAGCGCGACATAACCGTCTGGCACCTTGTCCGAATAGCCCGGCGGCAGCATCACCAGCTTGATGCCTTGGCCCTTGTCGATCCCGAGCAGTCCGGCATCTTCGAGTGGCTGCTGCCAGATATTGACGATATTGGCATTGAGCGAACCATCCGCCCCGGCTGGCGGAACATCGATGACGATTGGGCCGGCATCCGTCGTGTTCAGGAACGCCATGAAGTAGAGCGTGTCCGGATTGGGCGTGAGCGTCTGGTTGTGCCAGTCAAGCGGACGGCCCCAGTAGATCACCTGGTTCACCTTGCCGGGTGTCTTTGCCAGCATTTGCTGAAGCATCAGGTCGTAATTGACGACCGGCATGCCCCAGATGACGGTTTCGACCGCCCGTCGTTCGACAGCGCGGCGCGCGAGACCGTCGCTGGACGGTGCTTGTGCAGGAACCGATGTCGCTAGGGCAATGAGGGCGAGTGCTGCAAGGATCATCCTGATCATGGCTCTGGCCTCCCAATCATGCCCGCAGGCGCTGTCGCATCCAGTCTAATGGGATGACGGGAGCCGGGTTATCAGGTGAAACCCTGAGAGTCGGGCAGGGCGAACCCGGTCAGGCAGTGGTTGAGGCAGATGACGATCCCGCAGTCTTCGCAACCTTCATGGCGCGTCCTAGCGCCTCGATGACGTGCGGGTCGATTGCTTGCGCCACGTTGATGCGCAGGAAGGACGATGCTGTCTGCGAGACGCTGAAGACGTTGCCCGGAGCAAGGACGAGGTTCTCGTCGAGGGCGGCGCGCGCGAGGGCGGCGGAGTCGCATCCATCCGGCAGGCGGCACCAGAGATAGAAGCCGCCGCGCGGCATCAGCCAGGGCCGGATGCCGAGCAGTTCGAGCCGGGCCGCGACGTCGCGCCGCGCCCGGGTGAGACGGCCGCGCAGCTCTTCCATGTGCTTGCGGTAGCCGCCGCCCGCTAGCACGCCCGTGACGGTCTCGGCGGCGATCGGACTTGGCCCGCCGAACCCTGTCGCCACCTGGAGATCGACGAGGCCGTCGATCCAGTCGCCTCGCGCGGCGATGTAGCCGCAGCGCAGCGATGCGGAGAGAGTTTTCGAGAAGCTGCCGATGCGGATGACACGGTCGAGGCCGTCGAGCAGGGCGAGGCGTGGTGAGGGGTCGGGCTCGAAATCGACGAAGATGTCATCCTCGACGATGGTCAGACCATGCTGCGCGGCTGCACTCAACACCCGATAGGCTTTCTGGGGTGAGAGAGTCGCGCCGGTCGGGTTGTGCAGGGCGGAATTAGTGATGTAGAGGCGCGGCCGCTCCGTCGTGAGAACCGTCTCGAAGGCTGCGATATCCGGTCCTGAGGGTGTGTAGGGGACGCCGATGATCCTGACCCGGTGCGCGCGCAGCAAAGCCTGAAAATTGAAATAGCAGGGATCGTCGATCAGCACCGCATCGCCTGGCGTCAGCAGGAAGCGGCAGATCAGGTCGATGGCCTGCGTTCCGGAGGCGGTCAGCAGCAGCTGCTCGGGCGGGATTTCCAGGCCCTCCTCGGCGAAGCGCCGCATCAGCAGGCGGCGCAGGTTCGGCGATCCGCGCGTGCTGCCATAATCGGCCAGCATTGCATCCTCGGCCCGCGCATGGGCTCGGAGGGCGCGACGCAGCGCCGCCATGGGCATCCAGTCGGCCGGCAGCCATCCGCAGCCGGGCTTCATCGTCTTCGGATCCGCATCGAGGGACTGGCGCGAGACCCAGAACGGATCGACCGCCCGGTCGCGCTGCGGACCCGCCTCCGCCAGGGCCATCGGCGGCGAGCCTGATCCGGCCACATAGAAGCCGGAGCCGCGCCGGGCCCGGATCAGGCCTTCTGCCGCAAGGCGGTCATAGGCCTCGACGACGGTGGAGGGCGAGACGCCCATGGTCGTCGCCAGACGACGAATCGACGGCAGCCGGTCGCCTGGCGTTAAAGCCCGGTTCGCCAGCTTGGCGCGGATGGCCGCCATCACGGTCCCTGTCCGCGTTGCCAATGCGTCCGTGTCCATCCTTCGAGGCCTTTCACCGTATTTGCAATCATACCCATACAGTTCGGCAGAAGTGTATGGGACTGTTTCTGGCGCCGCCAGATGCGCCGCTTTAAATCGCACTGATTGAAAGGCACATCGATATGGACCGGACGACGGATGGCTGGGCCAGCGGGCTCTTGGGCGTCATCATCTTCAGCGGCTCGCTGCCAGCGACACGGGTCGCTGTTGCGGATTTTTCGCCCCTGTTCCTGACCTCTGCCCGCGCCGTGATCGCAGGCCTGCTGGGGGCAGGCCTGCTGCTCCTGCTCCGGCAGGCGCGGCCGGCGCGGCGGGATCTCGGCGCGCTCGCCGTGGTGGCACTTGGGGTGGTGGTCGGGTTTCCTCTGCTGACCGCGCTGGCGCTGCAGCACATCACCGCCGCCCATTCCATCGTCTTCATCGGACTCCTGCCGCTCGCGACCGCGATCTTCGGCGTCCTGAGGGCCGGCGAACGACCGAAGCCGGTCTTCTGGCTGTTCTCCGGACTCGGCGCTGCGACCGTCGCAGGCTTCGCCCTGGCGGGAAGCGGCGGTGGCACGCTCACCGGTGATCTTCTCATGGTGGCCGCGGTCCTTCTCTGTGGCCTTGGTTACGCAGAGGGGGCCGCCCTCTCACGGCGGCTCGGCGGCTGGCAGGTGATCTCATGGGCGCTGCTTCTGTCGTTGCCGGTCATGGCAATGATTGCGCTTCTCTCCCTACCGGATGCCTGGGCCGGAATTGGCCAGGGGGCCTGGCTCGGCCTCGGCTATGTCTCCGTCTTCAGCATGCTGATCGGCTTCGTGTTCTGGTATCGCGGCCTCGCCCTCGGCGGCATCGCGGGCGTCGGTCAGCTGCAGCTGCTCCAGCCCTTCTTCGGCCTCGCCCTCGCAGGGCTCCTGCTGCACGAGCCCGTTGCCTGGACGATGATCGCGGCGACCGGCCTTGTCGTGCTCTGCGTCGCCGGAGCGCGGCGCTTCGCTTGAAGCACCGTTTCAGGACTCTGACGAAAGAAGCGCACAGGTTTCCGACCCGGGACCTGTATGGCACCGATAATTATGTCGATCCCTCTCTGTTTGGAGGGGGATGGCAAAGCCGGTGCGATGCTAATGACGCAGGTAACCCTACGTCATAACAGGTCCGAGCCGATGCCATCTCCCGCCATTAAGGCCGCTGTTGCGGCAATCCTCCTCACGGTTCTCGCCGGATGCCAGAGCGCCGGTTCGACGGCCACAGGAGCGCCTTCTCCGAGCGGAGGGATCGACGAGCCGGGCTCGGCCTCGGCGCGAGTCAACGCCGAATTGGATGCGGAAGCCCGCGCGTTCGGCACGGCCCAGGGCGTTGCATCGATCGCAGCATCCATGGACAAGACGGGCCTGTCGTCCATCCCGCTGATGGTCGGCGGCAATGCCGCTCATAAAGCGTGGCTCGCCAGTGCTAATGCGCGGGCAGACGCTGCCGCGGAAGAGGATTTGCAGGCGACCTACAGGAAATACGGCATGAATCCCGACGGAACGCCTTCCGGCAAACCCGGGCGGGGATCTGCGCCGGCAAACTGACGGGCCTGGTGAGCACGAAGGAAGGGCTTTGGTTTAACAACCGCTGCACTGTCATTCCGGGGCGAGCGACAGCGAGAGCCCGGAACCCATAAACACCAGGGTTCCAGGATGAAAACCGAAGACAGCCTCTGCTCTCTACTCTGAAACGTTAGTGGCTATGGGTTCCGGGCCCAGCGCTTCGCGCTGTCCCGGAATGACAGAGCTTCATGGTCTCTTCCCACTCCCCGAATGTCGAGCGTCCAAGTCCGTGACGAATTTCGCACACCGGGGAGAGGGAGGGTAGCGATCACGCCACCTTCTTGATGATCCGTGCGACCTTGTCGGCGATCTCGCCGATCTGCTCCTCGGTAACGATGAGGGGCGGGGAGAGGGCGATGGTGTCGCCGGTGATGCGCATCATCAGGCCTTCCTCCGTAAAGCCCCGGTCCATGGCTTCGTAGGCGCGGGCGCCGACCGCGTCGGGACGCGAGGCGAGGTCGATGGCGCCGACGAGGCCGATGGTGCGGATGTCGAGAACGTTCGGCAGGCCCTTGAGCCCATGGATCGCGTCCGCCCAGACCGGCTCGAGAGCCTTGGCCCGCTCGAAGAGCTTCTCGTCGCGATAGATGTCCTGCGCCGCCAGAGCCGCCGCGCAGGCGAGCGGGTGGCCCGAATAGGTATAGCCGTGGAACAGCTCGATGACGTGGTCAGGACCCTTCATGAAGGCATCGTGGATGCCTTTGCGGACCATTACGCCGCCCATGGGGACGGTGCCCGAATTGACGCCCTTGGCGAAGGTGATCATGTCCGGCACGACGCCGTAGCGCTCGGCGGCAAAAGCGGTGCCGAGACGGCCGAAGCCGGTGATGACCTCGTCGAAGATCAACAGGATGCCGTACTTGTCGCAGATCTGGCGCAGGCGCTGCAGGTAGCCCTTGGGCGGGGCGAGGACGCCGGTGGAGCCCGCCATGGGCTCGACGATCACTGCCGCGATCGTGGAAGCGTCGTGCAGCGCGACGATGCGCTCCAGCTCGTCCGCGAGATGCGCCCCCCATTCGGGCTCGCCCCGGGAAAAGGCCTGCTCGGCCCGGTTGTAGGTATGCGGCAGGTGGTCGACGCCGGCGAGAAGTGAGCCGAAGAACTGACGGTTCTTGACGATGCCGCCGACCGAGATGCCGCCGAAGCCGACGCCGTGATAGCCGCGCTCGCGGCCGATCAGGCGGGTCTTGCTGCCCTGGCCGCTGACGTTCCAATAGGCCAGCGCGATCTTGAGCGCGGTATCGACCGCCTCGGAGCCGGAATTGCAGAAGAAGGCATGATCGAGATCACCCGGGGCGAGCTGGGCAAGACGCGAGGCGAGGGCGAAGCCGCCGGAATGGCCGAACTGGAAGGCCGGGGAATAGTCGAGCTCGGCCGCCTGAGCCTGGATCGCTGCCGTGATCTCGTCGCGGTTGTGGCCCGCATTGCAGCACCACAGGCCCGCGGCGCCGTCAATCACCTCGCGGCCCTCCGGCGTGTAGTAGTACATGCCCTTGGCCCGTGCGACCATCCGCGGCCGCTGCTTGAAGGCGCGGTTCGCCGTGAAGGGAAGCCACCAGGCTTCGAGATCGTTGGGAGTGGAAAGGTCGTTGGCGACCCTGGACGGATGAGCGGTCATGGCATTTCCCGAGAATGGATTCGCGGGAGCCTAGCAGCCGCGCTGGCCGCTCGCAAAACGAGTTTGCATCATATCGGCCGTGAGAGTGACGGCTGCGTCATCCGGTCATGGCTTCGGCCTCGTAGCCTGCCGCGTCCAGGGCCTGCGCTACCTCGATGGCCTGGGACCGGGTCTGGATATGGACACGCCCATGGGCGAGATCGACTTCGACTCGAGCTTCCGGGTCGAGGCGACGAATAGCCTTGGTGACTGCGTCGACGCAGCCCTGGCAGGTCATGCCCTCCACCTTCATCAGAAGATCCTTGCGAGGTTCGTCCATCGTCTCCGTCCTATCCTCCAAGCCCGCTATCCGATGGGATTAAGCTCTGGTATCGGCTTGGGAAACCGCATCGCTTCTATATTGTCACGCTTGCGGTCCGACCCCGGGTCGGACAACATCGTTGCAATATTGATTCGTTTTTTACCACGGGAGCGGGGGCACCCATGGTCAGAATGGCCGTTAGGCCTGACCTCTTTAAAGGCCGAGGCGCGAAATGGTTCGCCTTCGGTCTCGCTATCGCAGCAGCCGGCATTGGTATCCTGGGCGCCATCGCGGCCGAGAGCCTTTTGCCGCTCGTGATCCTGTTGAACGTCGGCGCCTTGATCTTCTCGGCAGTAACCAGTCTGAAGGCCGATGAATCATTGCGGGATGCGCGGCAGGCCTCCTCCGACGTGGCAACCCTGGCAGGACGCATCGCGCGGCTTGAGCGCAAGGCACCCGATGCGGCGCAGAGCCCCGTTTTGCGCTCGACCATGGCCGAGGTGACCGGAACCGTCGGCCTGCTCGGAGGGGTGGTGCGCGAACTCGCCCGGAACGTAGCAGCCCAGAAACGCGACGTGGCCGATCTCAAGAGCAGCCTCCTACCGGAAGCGTCTGGACAGCCGCAAGCCCTCCGGGTCGGTCCGGACCGTTCGAGGCCCGAGATGGGAGCTCAGGAGAACACGGCGGCCGAGCCGGAGCCGTCGCTTCTGCCATTGCCGCGGCAGGATATCCCCGGCGAGCTGAGCCATGCGCAACGGGTGCTCCAGGCTTTCGAGGCGGACGGCCTTGAACTCCATCTCCAACCGGTGGTGTCCTTGCCGCAGCGAAAGGTTCGGTCCTACGAAGCGCTCGCCCGGCTGCAGCTGGAGGACGGCACGCTCATCGGACCTGCGGAATTCCTGCCCGTCCTGGAGCGGTTCGGTCGGGCACCGGACTTCGATCGGCGGATGCTCTTGCGGGCCGTTGCGGTCGCACGTCACCTTGTCGCCCGTGGAAGCGAGGCTGTGGTTTCGGTGAACCTTTCCCCGCGCGCGCTGGCCGAAGCGGACTTCCTGCGCTCCATCCTTCAGCTGATGCAAGCCGCCCCGGACGTCACGGGCAAGATCGTCATCGAGATTCCGCAACCCTGCTGGCGGGATTTCGACGCGGAGCAGCGCGAAGTCGTGTTTGCTCTGTGCGGACGGGGAATCCCCCTGTCCCTCGACGGGGCGACGGATCTGCACCTCGATATCCGCGCCCTGGCTGAACAGGGCGTGCGTTTCGTGAAGCTTTCCGCCGATCTCATCCTGGCCTCCGCTGGCCGGAATCGGGATGTAGACATCCGTGATGTGGTATCGCTTCTGCGCCGCTCCGGGATCCGGCTCGTGGCCGAGCGGGTGGAGCGGGAGGATATGGTACCTCTCCTGGCCGATCTCGGGGTGCCGCTGGCCCAAGGCTTCGTTTTCTCGCCGCCCAGGGCCGTCCGTGCGGAAGTGCTGGGGGCAGCCGCGCGCGCGAATGCTTCTGCCGCAAGGGTCTCGCCGCTCTCCCACCGTGCCGCCGGTTGACTTCACGCCTCCGAGAGCCTACCGCCCGGTCAGGTGCGTGATCGGCTGGCAGCTGTCGGCAACGGAATCGCGCTGCAACCCGGTGCCGAGGAGCGCGGTTTTGATGAACCGGTTCCGCAAGCTGTGAGATTCGATGACCGCTTCAAACCGCCCGGCCCTCGTCGAGGGACTTGAGACCCTCGCCGGCCGCTATGACCTCATCCTCTGCGACGTTTGGGGCGTCCTCCACAATGGGGTTAACGCCTTCGTCCCGGCCGCCGAGGCCCTGATCCGCTTCCGGGACGGCGGTGGACGGGTGGTGTTGGTGTCCAACGCACCGCGGCCTGGTGCCTCGGTCGGTCATCAGCTCGACGGGTTCAAGGTTCCGCGCCAGGCCTATGATGCCATCGTCACCTCTGGCGATCTCACACGGCTCGCCATCGAGGAGCGGATCGACAAGGTCGTGCACCATATCGGACCGCCCCGCGACATGCCCATGTACGAAGGACTTCCGGTCCGCTTCGGGACCATCGCCGAGGCGGATTACGTGGTTTGCTCCGGTTTCGACGATGACGAGCGGGAGACAGTGGCAAATTACCAGGAGAAGCTCGAGGCGATGCTCGCCCGCGATCTCCTGATGGTCTGCGCCAATCCCGATCTCGTGGTGGAGCGCGGCAACGTGATCGTTCCCTGCGCGGGAACCATCGCACTCGCCTATGAGGAGATGGGCGGACGCGTCTTCTACGCCGGCAAGCCGCATGCGCCGATCTATGACCGCGCCATCGCGGTCGGCGCGCGCTTGAAGGGGCAGGAGATTCCCAAGGACCGGGTGCTCGCCATCGGCGATGCCATCCGCACAGACATCGCGGGTGCTGCAGGCTACGGGATCGATTCTCTCCTCGTGGCCCGAGGAATCCACGCAGAGGAACTGCGCGCGCATCAGGGGCCTCTGCTGTCGCAGCATGTCCAGGATTGGGTCGATCTGCAGCCGGTCAAGCCGCAGGCGATCACCGACGCGTTGTCCTGGGCGGCGTGAGGTAGCATTTCACCGGCATTCCGGATTGCCGGTGGGCAAGTCCGGAATCCATATCCGCTGAGGATACAGAACCGGATGCGGTGAGTTGCGGTGCGTTCTATCCTGTCCCGAGGGTGTCTATGGATTCCGGGCTCTCGCTACGCTCACCCCGGAATGACAGGCGCGCCTCATTCGCGATCGCTCCGATACCTTGACCCTCACGCCAGTTTTCGACAGGGTCGCCGCCATTGCAGCCCGCCCCAGGTCCCATGCGTTCCGATAAGTCTCCATCCCGTCCCTTCACGGTGTGCCGAAGCGGTGATCCGGTGCCTGAAAACCTTTTCGGCGCCATCGCGGCGATCGGCAACTTCGACGGAATCCATCGCGGGCACCAGCACCTGATCCGGCTTGTCGAGGAGACCGGACGTCCGGCGACGGTGGTGACGTTCGAGCCTCATCCGCGCACCTTCTTCCAGCCGGACCGCCCGGTGTTCCGCATCACGCCGGAGCCTGTGAAACTGGCGATCCTGGCACGTCTCGGTCTCGACGGTGCGTTCGTATGGCCATTCGACAGCCATCTTGCCGGCCTGAGTGCGGAAGAGTTCGTCGCTCTCCTGGCACAGGATCTGCGCCTGTCCGGCGTCGTCATCGGTCATGACTTCCATTTCGGCCGCGGACGTGAGGGCAATCCGGCGCGGATGACGGAACTCTGCGCCGCACACGGGCTTTCGTGCCGGATTGCGGATGCCATTCTGGACGGATCGGAGCTGGTGTCTTCCAGCGCTATTCGGACCGCGCTCGAAGGTGGTGCCGTCGCAGCTGCCAATCGCCTGCTCGGCTATCGGTGGTTCGTTCGCGCCGAGGTGCGCCACGGCGACAAGCGGGGAAGGCTACTCAACTATCCAACCGCGAACATGCGTCTGCCGGACGATTGCCGTCTTCGCTACGGGATCTATGCGGTGCGTGCCGCTGTCGACGGGCGGCCGGTCGACGGTGTTGCGAGCTTTGGCCGGCGGCCGACCTTCGATAACGGGGCTCCGCTCCTCGAAACACATCTGTTCGACTTTGCGGGCGATCTCTACGGCAAGGTTCTGGATGTTGAGTTCGTCGATTGGATCAGAGGCGAGGAGCGTTTCGATGGGATCGAGGCCCTGATCGCCCAGATGGATCGGGATTCGGATGAAGCCCGCCGGACGCTGGCGACTGATCGGACCGTGTCGATGATCGGGTGAGTGCGGCGCTTTTCACCTATCCATGAGGGGCACTGTCATTCCGGGGCGAGCGATAGCGAGAGCCCGGAACCTATAACCGCTGAGTTTTACGAGAAAGGCGCAGCGGCAGCCGTCGTTCTTTTGCCGGATCGCCAGCGTTTATGGGTTCCGGGCCCAGCGCTTTGCGCTGTCCCGGATTGACGTTGCGTCATGACCCCTTCAACGCCTGCGCCGCCATGGCATAGCCGCCCATGGCGCCATCGACGAAATGGATGTGATCGCTCCGGGTGGCCGACGGTACGAAGCAGGTCATCAGGGCCGAATCCTGTCGGTGAAGACCGTACCGGGCAATGCCTTGCGCCTGAGCGTCCCGCAGCATGGCTTCCATTCGGTCCGCGAGGGCAGGGGTGCAGTCCAGGGTCATGCGCAACCCGTCGTCGAACTTGCGGAAATCCGTGTTCTCCACGAGCTGGCGCGTGTAGCGGTTCGGGTCGAAGCCTCCGATCCGGATGCCGAGACGGAAGATGGCGAAGGAGATCAGTCGCCGGATTCCGAGCGTGAGAGTGGTCGCGAGGCTGGGCTTGCGGGTGCCACTGAGAGCTTTCGCTTCCATGGCAAAACCCTTGAACGGTGTGCTTAAAGTGGGGCCTCCCGCCGGAATGGGCCGCTGGGCTCCCTTGCGGTCCTCGGCGAGGCTGAGAATATTCCCGATCAGGCGGCTGAAATCGGCGGGCCGGACGTCTTCCGTCGGCACAACGATCAGGGACAGGATAACTCCATGGATCGCGGGGATCTCGTCGAAGCGGCATGACAGGCCCGTGAGGTCCGGATGCGCGCCCTGTTCGCCCGGCTGTAGGGCGAAGTGACCGGCCTTCATCTCCCGCTCCGCATAAGCCATGCCGCCGCCGACGAACATCGCATAGCTCACGTCCGGAGAGGCGGCGAAGCGGGCGACGCGCACGTCGTATCCGGCCGCGCGGATCTCGGAGACCGGAACGAGGGCAATGCGCAGATGGAGATCGAAATCGTCGCGGACCCAAGCCGCGACGGTCGTCAGCGCCTTACGCGCGAGGTCGATCTTCTCAGGGGGAAGGGCGAAATTGGCCCCGTCACCGCCGAAGACGAAGGGGAAATCGTGGCCATGCAGGGCATTGGCGACCGCCGCGATCACCGCGGCGGCAGCCGTATTCACCTCCTTGTAGCGTCCGGCGGCGATGGCATCCGTCGAGCGGACGATATCGGCGAGGCCGAGCACCCAGTCCGAAGGCAACGCGATATAGAGGGAGGGATCGGTCAGGCGGGAGAAGCGGTCGAAGACCGGCAACCCGTCATAGAAGCCGGGCGTCCCGGCTGCATGCGTCTCCAGGGCGTCCGTGCTCATGAGTGTGCCCGTTCGGCCGAAGGTTAGAAACGGCGACTCTCGGCCGAAACGGCAAGTCAGGCAAGAGGCCCGTCAGGCAAGAGGCTCGCCTTCCGGTGCGCCCCGGCCGAGGAGGTCGGGCAGGGGATCGCCTTCCGCGACGAAGCGCAGGGAGACGGAGTTCATGCAGAAGCGCTCGCCGGTCGGGGGCGGTCCGTCGTTGAAGACGTGGCCGAGATGACCCTCGCAGCGGGCGCAGCGGATCTCCGTGCGGACCATGCCGTAGCTCGTGTCGCGTACGAAGGCGACATGCTCACGATCGATGGGATCGAAGAAGCTCGGCCAGCCGGTGCCGGATTCGAACTTGGCTCCGGACCTGAAGAGCGGCAGGCCACAGAGGCGGCAGCCATAGGTGCCCTTTTCCTTTGCCTCGTTGAAGATGCCGCAGAACGGACGCTCGGTCCCATGTTCGAGAATGACGTGGCGCTCCTCGTCGTTCAGGTCGGCGACGAGATGGTCGAATTCCTGCTTGGTCGGGGGTGTGAGGTCGAAGGCCGCCTTCGAGCGCTGCCCGGTGGTGGTGGCGGTTGTCTGGTCCATCGTCGGGTCCTTCTCGCTGGGATTTCAGGCGTCAGGTGATATGGGGATCGGCCCGGAGAATAAGAAGCTTTGCCCCTCGCTGCCACGCTTTATTCTCGGCGTCCACGCTGCTAAAAGGCTCGGCATGTCCCTGCTTTTCCAGGCTTCGACCAGGGCTTTTGCCCGCGCTCCGCGAATTACCGGCCCGGCCTTCGCCTGACTGCGAGGGTCCGGGATTGATGCCTTTCGCCCCGATACGACCCGATTTCGGATGCCTGATCGTTCCGCACCCCAGCGGACAGACTAAAGATTATTGACCGCCATGTCAGACAAGACCGCCAAGCCCGACGCGACCGCGCGCGACTACTCCGAGACCCTGTTCCTGCCGCAGACGGAATTCCCCATGCGCGCGGGACTGCCGCAGCGCGAGCCGCACATTCTCCAGCGCTGGAATGAGAACAAGCTCTACGAGCGCCTGCGCGACGTACAGAAGGGGCGCACGCGCTTCGTGCTCCATGACGGGCCTCCCTATGCCAACGGTCACATCCATATCGGACACGCTCTCAACAAGATCCTGAAGGATCTGGTCGTCCGCTCCCAGGGTATGCTCGGCTTCGATTCCAACTACGTGCCGGGCTGGGACTGCCACGGTCTGCCGATCGAATGGAAGATCGAGGAAGAGTACCGCGCGAAGGGCAAGAACAAGGACGAGGTGCCGATCATCGAATTCCGGCGCGAGTGCCGGGCCTTCGCCGAGAAGTGGATCGATGTGCAGCGCGAGGAGTTCAAGCGGCTCGGTGTCGAGGGCGACTGGTCGCATCCCTATCAGACCATGTCTTACGACGCGGAGGCGCAGATCGCCCGCGAAATCATGAAGTTCGCGGTCTCCGATCAGCTCTATCGCGGCTCGAAGCCGGTCATGTGGTCGTCGGTGGAAAAGACGGCCCTCGCCGAGGCCGAGGTCGAGTATCATGAGAAGACCTCGACGACGATCTGGGTGAAGTTTCCGATCGTCCGCACCCTCGATGGCGATCTCGACGGTGCCTCGGTGGTGATCTGGACGACCACGCCCTGGACGATCCCCGCCAACCGCGCCATCGCATTCGGCTCCGACATCGCTTACGGCCTCTACAGAGTGACCGAGGCGGCGGCGGACAACTGGGCCAAGATCGGCGATCGCCTGGTGATCGCCGACAAGCTTGCTGCGGACGTGTTCTCGGCAGCGCGCGTCTCGGGCTACGAGCGCATCAAGGACGTGCTGCCGGTGATGATCGAGCGCTGCGCCCATCCGTTCCGCGGGCTTGACGGCGCGAACGGCTATTGGGATTTCGATGTGCCCGTGCTGCCGGCTGATTACGTCACCGACGATGCCGGAACCGGCTTCGTGCATACGGCGCCCGGCCACGGTGCGGACGACTACAACACGTTCGTGAAGCACAAGGCGGTGTTCGAGGCCTGCGGCACGAAGCAGGTACCACATACGGTTTCTCCGGATTCGTCATACTTTCCCGATGTCCCATTCTTCGCGGGAGAGCGGATCTACGACGACAAGGGCAAGGATGCCGGCGCCAACGAAGCCGTCATCAAGAAGCTCGTCGAGGTCGGCGCGCTGATCGCGCGTGGCCGTCTCAAGCACCAGTATCCTCACTCCTGGCGCTCGAAGGGGCCGCTGATCTTCCGCAACACGCCGCAATGGTTCATCGCCATGGACAAACCGCTCGACGGCGAGGGCGATACCCTGCGCCAGCGCGCGCTTCATGCGATCAGGACGGTGGAATGGGTGCCGGAGACCGGCGAGAACCGCATCACCGGCATGATCGAGAACCGCCCCGACTGGGTCGTGTCGCGGCAGCGCGCCTGGGGCGTGCCGATCGCCGTCTTCGTGAAGAAGGGCACCAACGAGATCCTCAAGGACGAGCGCGTGAATGCGGCGATTGCCGACGCTTTCGAGAAGGAGGGCGCCGACGCGTGGTATGCGGATGACGGCGCGCGCTTCCTGAAGGCCGGCGGCTACGACATCGCCGATTTCGAGAAGGTCGATGACATTCTCGACGTGTGGTTCGATTCCGGCTGCACCCATGCTTTCGCGCTGGAGAAGCGGGACGATCTCAAGGTGCGCCGCAAGGTCGACGGCGGCCCCGATCAGGTCATGTATCTCGAAGGTTCAGACCAGCATCGCGGCTGGTTCCACTCGTCGCTGCTCGAAAGCTGCGGCACGCGCGGGCGCGCGCCTTACGATATCGTCGTGACGCACGGCTTCACGCTCGACGAGCAGGGCCGCAAGATGTCGAAATCTCTCGGCAACACCGTCGCCCCGCAGACCGTCATTAAGGAATATGGCGCGGACATCCTACGCCTCTGGACGGCATCGGTGGATTATTGGGACGATCAGCGCATCGGTCCCGAGATCATCAAGACCACGGCCGAGACCTATCGCAAGCTGCGCAACACGATCCGCTGGATGCTGGGCTCGCTCGGGCATTTCCACGAGGCGGACAAGGTCGAGCCGCGGACAATGCCCGAGCTGGAGCGCTTCGTGCTGCATCGTCTCGTGGAGCTCGACGGCGAGATGCGGGAGGCCTATGCGACCTACGACTACAAGCGCGTGGTCGCACTGCTCAACTCGTTCCTGACCTCGGATCTGTCGGCATTCTATTTCGACATCCGCAAGGACGCCCTCTATTGCGATCCGACGTCGAGCCGTGTGCGCAAGAGCGCGCTCACGGTGATCGACCAGACCTTCCGGGCGGTCGCGACCTGGATCGCGCCGATCCTCGCCTTCACGGCCGAGGAGGCGTGGCTGGCGCGCTATCCGCAGGCCGAGTCGGTACATCTGGAGACCTTCCCGGCGATCCCGTCGGAATGGCGCAACGAGGCGCTGGCCGAACGCTGGGCGAAGATCCGCCGCGTCCGCCGCGTCATCACGGGAGCGCTGGAGATCGAGCGTGCCCAGAAGCGCATTGGAGCGAGCTTAGAAGCGGCGCCCGTGGTCTACATCGCGGACGAGGCGCTCTTCGGTGCCGTGCAGGGACTCGATCTCGCGGAGATCGCCATCACCTCGGGAGTTCGTGTGGAGCGGGGCGAGGGTCCTCCTGATGCCTTCCGGCTCGAAGAGGTCAAGGGCGTCGCCGTGGTGCCGGCGCTCGCCGAGGGACGGAAATGCGCCCGGTCCTGGAAGGTTTCGCCCGCGGTAGGGACTGATCCCGATTATCCGGACGTCACGCCTCGCGACGCCGCCGCTCTGCGGGAATGGGATGCGCTGAGGACGGCTGCGGAATGAGCACCGGCAGCGAACCCGACATGCCTCTTCCCCCGGCTGCGCCGGGGGATGCCGCGCCTCCGCGCCCGGCTTCTCCACGCCGCACGTCCTCCGCGAAAGGCGGCAAGGGAAGGGGGAAGCGCAAGTCAGCCAAAGGCGGTCTGTCGACAGCGGCAATCATCGGCTTTTCCCTTGCGCTCCTGACCCTGATCTTCGACCAGGCGACGAAGATCTACTACCTGTTCGTCTATGATCTTCCCGTCCGCGAGCCGGTGGTGCTCAACCCCTTCTTGAGCTTGATCGTGGTCTGGAACCGGGGGATTTCCTACGGGCTGTTCCAGCAGCACACCGACCTCGGCCGCTGGATCCTGATCGTCGTGTCGATCGCGGCCGCCGTCGGCCTGTCCTTCTGGATCCGCCGGACAACGGCCAAGCTCCTGGCCGCCTCCCTGGGGCTGATCGTCGGCGGCGCCATTGGAAACGTCATCGATCGTCTGGCCTATGGTGCAGTCTTCGACTTCATCCAGTTCCAGATCGGAGGCTGGTCCTGGTATGTGTTCAATGTAGCTGATGCAGCCATCGTTGCGGGTGTGATCGGTTTGCTTTATGACTCCTTCGTGCTGGAAAAGCGCCGAAAGGCGTGACCGGGGGCAAGAGAGAACGCCCGGCCGCCTTATGTTCGCCAGAATGAGCAATCAGGCGTTCCGCAAGAATGGAACAACCAAGCGGTGGGTACCATGAAGGGATTGAAGGTCTTTGGTTGCGCGAGCGCTCTCGTGCTTCTCGTTGCCGCCACGGGGGCTTCGGCGGAAGAAGGTGAAGCCGTCAAGAGCCTGCTGGGCACCATCGGCATCATCCCGAAGGAAAAGCCCCCGATTCAGTACAATGAGCGCCCGCCGCTCGTCCTGCCGCCCAAGATGGAGCTGCGCGCACCGACGCCCGGCGGCGGAGCCGAGGCGCGGAACGCCAACTGGCCCAAGGATCCGGACGTGATCGCCGCCCGCAAGGCTGCGGCTGAGGCGCGGACGCCCTATACCAGCACCGAGTTGTACAAGAACAGCGAAGGCAAGCGCCTGTCCGTCGAAGAGATGCGCGCTGGCCGGGACCCGAGCAATTACGTTTCCGGCAATGCCTTGCCTCCGCCGACCGGTCGGCAGGCCGACAAGAGCCTGCTCAGCCCCGAAGAGATGCGCTCGTTCAGCACCAAGGACAGCGACGTCAAGCTTTCAGGCGACGGGCTGGAGCGTCGCTACCTCAGCGATCCGCCCGGCGGGCTGCTGAAGGCCGCTGGCGGAGCGCCGCTCAAGGCCTCCGCCGATCCGGTCCCGATGGGCGATCCGGACAGCCCGCTGGCCTTCATCAGGCAACAGCAGCAGCGATAATCGGCCTCCATGGCAACGGTTTCAGGCGAACGGACCCCCGTTTCGCCTGAAATTGTTTTGGGACCAAGCGTAGCCGCGATGCCTGCGGCAGCAGTTCCCGCAAAAGGTGTGCTGCTCCGCTTGCATGGCCTCCAGATTGCATTATTCCCCTGAGTCGGATCCCACGAACCGACTTGATTCCGCTAAGATTGGAAACATTATGGATACAGCCCTAAAGCCTCTGCCACGTGCCGGAACGCCCTCCGATGGGCGTACGGATGGCAGCGGGCCGGATGTCTCCTCCTTCACCCTCGACAATGGGCTCGACGTGGTGGTGATCCCGGATCATCGGGTGCCGGTTGTGACCCACATGGTCTGGTACCGCAACGGTTCGGCGGACGACCCGATCGGCCAGTCGGGCATCGCCCATTTCCTTGAGCATCTGATGTTCAAGGGCACAGAGAAGCACCCGGTCGGCGAGTTCTCGAAGGTGGTGTCCGGCCTCGGCGGCCAGGAAAACGCCTTCACGTCCTTCGACTATACGGCCTACTTCCAGCGCGTCGCGCGCGAGCACCTCGAGACCATGATGTCCTTCGAGGCCGATCGGATGACCAACCTCCTGCTAGAGGAGAGCGTCATCGCTCCGGAGCGGGACGTGGTGCTGGAGGAGCGGCGTATGCGAGTCGAGACCGACCCCTCGGCACAGCTTTCCGAAGCCATGGCCGCGGCGCTCTTCGTGCACCATCCTTATGGCATCCCGATCATCGGCTGGATGCACGAGATCGAAACCCTCAACCGGGAGCATGCCCTCGACTATTACCGTCGCTTCTACACGCCGGAGAATGCCATCCTCGTGGTGGCCGGTGATGTCACGGCGGACGAAGTTCGGCGCCTGAGCAGCGACACCTATGGACGTATCGCCCCTCGCGGCAAGCGGCCGGTGCGTTTCCGCCCGCGGGACCCGGAGCCGGTCGCTGCGCGCCATATCACGGTCGCCGATCCGAAGGTCGAGCAGCCGACTCTTCAGCGTCTCTATCTCGTGCCGTCCTGTCTCACGGCCAAGGATCGGGACTGCTACGCGCTTGAGCTCCTAGCGGAGGTGATCGGCGGTGGGCCGACCTCCTATCTCTACCGCAAGCTCGTTCTGGAGCAGGGCGTCGCCGTAAACGCGGGTGCCTGGTACATGTCCTCCGCCATGGAGGAGACGCGCTTCTGCGTCTATGCGGTTCCGGCCGAAGGCGTATCGCTCTCCGCGCTCGAAGAGGCCATGGACTCGGCCCTGCGGAAGATTTCCGCAGACGCTCTCGATTCCGAGGCCATCGAGCGGGCCAAGACCCGTCTCGTCGCCGAGACGATCTATTCCACCGACAGCCAATCTTCGCTCGCCCGCATCTACGGGTCGGCGCTCGCTATCGGCGAGACACTCGAAGACGTCCGCCGCTGGCCGCAGGAAATCGAAGCGGTGCTTAAGGACGACTTGGCATCCGCAGCCGAGCGCTACCTCATTCCGCGCCGTTCGGTGACGGGCTACCTGCAGAAGGCGGCTCCTTGAGGACGGCTGCTTCTTCACGCTCCGCCCGAAGCCCGTCCGATCCAATATGAGAAGATCATGAACGCTATCACCGATATCCGCCCCGCTACATCGCCGACAACCGCGAAGGCTCTCACGTCTCCCGGTGGCGTCGAGGCGTGGCATGTGGAATCCGATGTGGTGCCGCTGATCGCGGTCGCCTTCACCTTCGAGGGCGGATCGACTCAGGATCCGGCGGACAAGCCCGGCGTTGCGCAGATGTTGGCGCGCCTCCTCGACGAAGGTGCGGGCGAGTACAATTCCGACGCCTTCCAGGAACGCCTTGCGGCCCGGGCCATCGAACTCTCCTTCAATGCCGGTAACGACGCTATCGGCGGATCGCTGAAGACTCTCGTCAAGCATGCGGACGAGGCCTTCGAGCTGTTGCGCCTGGCCTTGGCCGAGCCTCGCTTCGATCAGGATGCGATCGAGCGGGTGCGGGCCCAGACCATCGCAGGACTTCGCTACCAGCAGAACGACCCCGGCGTCATGGCGACGCGGTGCTTCTTCGAGGAAGGTTTTGCGGGGCACGCCTATGCACGCCCGACATCCGGCACGATCGAGAGCGTTGCTACGATCACCCGCGACGATCTGGTGGCGATGCACCGGGCCCTCATCGCGCGGGGTCGCGTCAAGATCGCCGTCGTCGGCGCCATCGATGCGGAGCGGCTTTCCGTTCTTCTCGACAAGGCCTTCGGAATCTTGCCGGAAGCTGGATCATTGAAGCCCGTCGAACCGGTGCTGCTGCAGAATCTCGGCACGCGTCATGTGGTCGATCTCGACGTGCCGCAATCGGTCATCCGTTTCGGCATGCCCGGCATTTCATGGCGTGACCCGGGATTCATTCCGGCCTACGTCCTCAACCACATTCTCGGCGGTGGCGCATTCACGTCACGGCTCTTCCAGGAAGTGCGCGAGAAGCGCGGCCTTGCCTACAGCGTCGGCACATCTCTCGTGAGCTATCGCGCGGCCGCCGTGACCTGGGGTTATACCGCCACCAAAAATGAGCGCGTGGTGGAGGCGCTCGACGTGATTGCCGGCGAGATGATGCGCCTTAAGGTGGAAGGACCGTCTGCGGATGAGCTGCAGAAGGCGAAGGATTACCTGATCGGTTCCTATGCTCTCGGCTTCGACACCTCGACCAAGATCGCCCACACCCTCGTCCAGATCGCGTTCGAGGGCCTCGGCATCGACTATATCGCCCGCCGCAACGACCTCGTCGCAGCGGTGACGCTCGACGATATCGGCTACGCCGCAGAGCGCATCTTCGCCGACGGCAAGATGCTCACGGTCATCGCAGGACGGCCAACGGGGCTTTGAGGTCAACGGGATTTTTCCTGAAAAGGTGCCCTGCCATTCCGGGGCGCACCTCCAGGTGCGCGCCCGGAATCCATATCCGTTGACATCGCAGATCGATTGAGAATCCAGCAGGCTAGACGCCCGCCCTAGCCGTGGCCGTCTCTCTGCCCTAGTGTTCCGCTCCCCCTGTAATGAGTCGGAGAACCCGGATGGCCCTGCATCAATCGATCGACCTTGCGCTTGCATCCCATATCGGCGAGGGAGGCCTGCCGCAGACAGCGCTGGACGCGGCCCTGTCGGTGATCGGGCGGGCCATGAAGCGGCTGGCGGACGATGATGCATCGGGGCGGCTGCCGCTGCTGCACATGCCTCGCACGACCGAGGATTTCGACAGCATTCGCGAAGCGGCATCCTGGCTGCGCCGGGATGCCACCGATGTGGTGTTCCTCGGCACCGGCGGGTCGAGCCTTGGGGGACAGACCCTGGCGCAGCTCAAGGACTATGCGGTTCCGGGAGCAGGCCGTTTCGCGGATGGGCCCAGGGTGCATTTCCTCGACAATCTCGATCCCATCACCTTCGACCGGGTCCTGCACAAGCTGCCGCTGTCGTCGACGCATTTCGTGGCGATCTCCAAGTCCGGCGGCACGGGCGAGACCCTGATGCAGGCCATGGCTGTACTGTCCGCCCTCGACAAGGCTGGCCTCAAGGCGCGTCCGGCCGACGCGTTCCTCGGTCTCTCCGAGCCCAGGAAACCGGGCGGCAAGAACGCTTTGCGCGATCTGCTCGAACCGGAGGGCGTGCGATTCCTGGAGCATCATACCGGCATCGGCGGGCGTTACTCGGTGCTGACGAATGTGGGCCTTCTTCCCGCCGCGGTGCTCGGTCTCGACATCGTCGCCATCCGCCAGGGCGCGGCCGATGCGTACGAGCCGTTCAGGAGCGGGCGGCCGGCTCTGGAGGCCCCCGCAGCGGTCGGTGCCGCCGTCAATGTGGCGGTGGCGTTGGAGGGCAAGAATATTGCCGTCACCATGCCCTATGCAGACCGGCTCGAGCGTTATACTCGGTGGTGGGTACAGCTTTGGGCCGAGAGCATCGGCAAGGACGGCAAGGGCTCTCAGCCCGTCGCGGCCATCGGGCCGGTCGATCAGCACAGTCAGCTCCAGCTCTATCTCGCCGGTCCGAACGATAAGCTCTTCACGGTGATTACCACCGGTGTCGAAGGCAAAGGACCGGCCATGGATTCGAAGCTCGCCGAACGGGCAGGAGTGCCGGAATTCGCGGGCAAGAGCATCGGCGATCTCGTGGCCGCGCAGGGCCGCGCGACGGCAGATACGCTGGCCCGCAATCATCGCCCGACCCGCCGCATGCATATCGAGAAGCTCGACGAGCGCGCCATGGGCGAATTGCTGATGCACGGCATGCTGGAGACGATCCTTACCGGATACGCGCTCGGCGTCGATCCCTTCGATCAGCCCGCCGTGGAGGAGGGCAAGATCCTCGCCAAGCAATATCTCGCTCAGGCGAAGTAAACGGAGGCATCGTCGTCCTGGGCGCGTGCCAACCGCGCCCCGGAATGGCGGTGGGCAACACGGGAGAGAATGTCGCGGCTTCTGGAATCCTAGGGTGCTGCGCCTTATTCTCTTCCGCTCATCCCGCGAATCTGAAGGGTTTCATGGCCGTTCGCCGACTCGATCCCATTCTCGTCGACCGCATTGCCGCTGGCGAGGTGGTGGAGCGGCCTGCGGCTGCCGTGAAGGAGCTGGTCGAGAACGCCATCGACGCGGGAGCGCATTCGATCGAGATCACCGTCGAGGCCGGAGGCCGCCGGCTGATCCGCATCGTCGACGATGGGTCCGGCATGTCGCCAGAAGACCTGGAACTGGCGGTCGAGCGCCATGCCACCTCGAAGATCCCAGATGGCGACCTGTTCGCGATCAATACGCTCGGATTCCGCGGCGAGGCATTGCCGTCGATCGGCGCCGTCGCCCGCCTTGCCATCACGACGCGCACGGCGGAGGCCGAGACGGGATCTACCATTGTAGTCGAGGCAGGCGTCAGAAGCCCGGTCCGGCCGGTGGCTGCGCCGAAGGGCACTAAGATCGAAGTCACGGACCTTTTCGCCGCCACGCCTGCACGGCTGAAATTCCTCAAGAGCGACCGGTCCGAGGCACAGGCCGTGGCCGAGATCGTGAAGCGGCTGGCCATTGCTCACCCGACGGTCCGTTTCACGCTGAGCGGCGAGCACATCACATCCTTCACCTATCCGCCAGAGCCGGAAGGGGAGCACGGTTTCCTGCGCCGCCTGTCCCGCGTCTTGGGTTCGGAATTCGATGACAACGCCATGCCGGTCGCCGTGGAGCGCGAGGGGGTGCGCCTGTCCGGCTTTGCGGGCCTGCCGACCTTTCACCGCGGGACCTCGACGCAGATCCATTTCGTCGTCAACGGGCGGCCCGTGCGCGACAAGCTTCTGCTCGGTGCCGTACGTGGCGCCTATGCCGATGTGATGGCATCCGACCGGCATCCCGTTCTCGCGCTATTGGTCGATTGCGATCCTCGGCTGGTCGATGTGAACGTCCATCCGGCGAAGACGGAGGTGCGTTTCCGCGATCCGGCCTTCGTGCGCGGCTTTGTGGTGGCGGCCCTGAAGGAGGCGATCACACGCTTCGGCTTCCGCTCCGCCTCTACGGGGGGAGCACGCACATTGGAGAGCCTGCGTCCGCAGGTGGCACCGCCGGTGCGTCCGGTTTCCGTCGCGCATCGCGCGCCGTCCTTCCGTCACATGCCGGCCTTCGCAGGATGGCAGGCGCCGCACGAGACCTCGAGTCCGCCAGGATTGGCTGAAAGCCAGACCTTCCTGCCTGACCTCGCGACCCCCTCCGCAGACAGCCGCGCCGCACTGGCCGAGCTCGAACCCGACGCGGACCGCTCGCCGCTAGGAGCGGCCCGGGCGCAGATTCACGGCACCTATATCGTCGCACAGACCCCGGACGGGATCGTCATCGTCGATCAGCATGCGGCCCATGAGCGGCTGGTCTACGAGCGCCTGAAGCGCGAACGCACCGTGTCCGGCATCGCGCGCCAGCTTCTGCTGATCCCGGAGGTCGTCGATCTCGATCCAGTCGATGCGGATCGGGTGATGGCCGAGGCTGAGACGCTCGAGGGTCTCGGACTCGTCCTCGAGCCTTTCGGTCCCGGAGCGATCCTCGTGCGCGAGGTGCCTTCCGCTCTCGCGGGGGGGCGCATCAAGGCGCTGGTCCAGGACGTGGCGGATGCGCTTGCCGAATGGGGGCAGGGAGCGTCGAGCCCGCTGGAAGAGCGTCTCGACGCGGTTCTGTCCCGAATGTCCTGCCACGGCTCCGTCCGTGCCGGCCGGCGCATGAAGCCCGAGGAAATGAATGCGCTGCTACGCGAGATGGAGGCCACCCCTCTGTCGGGGCAATGCAATCATGGGCGGCCCACTTATGTGGAGCTGAAGCTCGCCGATATCGAGCGTCTGTTCGGACGCCGGTGACGCCACCTTCATCCGGCCCTATCTTCCTGCGGTGATCTGCATCGGGAGGCGCTGGATGACGACGATGACCGTGAAATTGCGCGGTATTCCTGGAACCGAAGCATCGGTCGGATGGGCCGGAGCCCATACCCTCGTGGTCGACCGGCCGGAGGGAAAGGCCGGAGGACAGGGGCTGGGGTTCAACGGCGGCCAGCTGCTCGGTCTCGCCGTCGGCGGGTGTCTCTGTAACGATCTCTACTATGTGGCCCACAACATGGATATTGCGCTTGCGTCCGTCGCCATCGACGTCGACGTGAGCTTCGACGGCAGCCCACTTCTCGCAACATCCATCGCGGTCCAGGTCGCCATCGAGGCGGTGGAAGAGGATGTGGATCTGGAAGATCTTCTCCGGCGCGCGAAGGCCATGTCGACCGTGAGCAACTCCATCGCGCGAGGCGTTCCGGTCAGCATTTCGCCTTATGAGGAATCCCAAGACACCGGGAGGGGCTCAGGCGTTCGCGCCACCGGCGGCTAAATCATCGAATGTGAATTCATACTCGATGATTTAGCCCTTTGATCCTGAGCATCGAACGCAAAACCGGTTCCCACTTTTGCGTTCGATGCTCTAGAAGCTCAGCGGCGTTCCGGACGTCACTTCAAGCGCATCACCACGGCGATCATAGACGACCTTGAACGGCGGCAGCGTTCGCCCGTTGCGCCGGCCGCGATAGCTGACCGTTACCCGCCCGGCCGGCTCCATCTTCCAGGTTCCCGAGATATCCGTGCAGGGCTTGCCGTGCGGAACCGCATCGCAATCGCTCTGCGAGAGGATGATGCCGTTTTCCGGACTGATCGCTCTTGCCTGCCCATCGCGGAAAATGAAGATCTGAAGCGAGCTGTACGTCTCTCCCTGGAAGGTTCCGCCGCCTTCCACTCCAATTCCGTCATCCGATCCGGCCCGGACGGGTGTGATGGCGGTGAGATCGCCCCAGGATCCGCTTTCCCCGAATTCACGGTGACGTGCGATGGGAACGAGGCGATCCTTGTCGCGCCTGAGGAAATCGGCGCTGATCTTTGCGCCGCAGCCGTGACAATCCTCGCCCGGCTTCTGGCTCAGCGTGAACAGCACGACCGTATTGCCGAAGGTATTGGCCTGATACGGATAAACACAGGCCTCAGGATCGGATTCGTCAGGATCGTCTCTGCGCTCGGGGAGATTGGGATAGGCGGCCTTCAGCGCGTTCTGGAGCAATGTCTCGCCGGCCATAGAGGCTGCGGAACCGGGGCAAAGCTGCTGGGGAACGTCCTCCGCCCAGGCGCCTTGCGCACCGAGCAGAAGACAGGCGACAGCGAGAACAACGAGACGCCCGATCATGGCCAGCACCGACTCTCAAGGCCCTCATAGGCCCGTGGTCTGCATAGCGAAATCTTATTGTGCCGCAACGGAAAGATCGCCGTGCTGCGGCACACACGACAAGGTGTGTCTTCTTCGCATCGAAGCCAAGAGCGGGAGCAATTTTTGGGGCCATCCGATGCCCACCTTTTCAGCGGCGCAGGCATGCGCCGGCGGAAAGGTCAGCGAGAAGGGCCGGCGCGCTCGGAGGAGGCTGCCCAGATGTTCACACCGCCCTCCACGGCATAGCTGTCGATCTCGGCCAGTTCCTCCGCCGAGAAGGCCAAGGTCTTGAGTGCGGTGACGCACTCGACGATCTGCTCGGGCCGGCTTGCTCCGATCAGGGCGGTGGTGATCCGCGGGTCGCGCAGCACCCAGGCGAGAGCCATCTGAGCGAGGGTCTGCCCGCGCCGCTCCGCGAGGCGGTTCAGTCCCTGGATTCGCGCGAGATTGTCGTCGCTCAGGAAGCTCTGGCGCAGGGATTTTCCAGCCGCGGCCCGGCTGTCCTGCGGGATGCCGCCGAGATACCTGCCCGTCAGCATGCCTTGGGCGAGGGGTGAGAATACGATCGTGCCCAGGCCGGTCTCCTCCAGCACATCAAGCAAGCCGTCCTCCTCGATCCAGCGGTTGATCATCGAATAGCTCGGCTGATGGATGATGACCGGCGTCTTGAGCTCGCGGAGGATCGCCACCGCCTCGCGAGTGCGGCGGGCGTTGTAGGACGAGAGGCCGACATAAAGCGCCTTGCCCTGCCGCACGGCGGAGTCGAGGGCCATCATGGTTTCCTCGAGCGGCGTATCCGGGTCGAAGCGGTGGGAATAGAAGATATCGACGTAGTCGAGCCCCATCCGCTTCAGGCTCTGGTCGAGGCTGGAGAGCAGGTACTTGCGGCTGCCCCATTCGCCATAAGGACCCGGCCACATGCGGTAGC
Source organism: Microvirga puerhi (assembly GCF_020089865.1). Classification (GTDB taxonomy): domain Bacteria; phylum Pseudomonadota; class Alphaproteobacteria; order Rhizobiales; family Beijerinckiaceae; genus Microvirga; species Microvirga puerhi. The sequence goes on along the minus strand of NZ_JAIRBM010000004.1, from coordinate 218,129 downwards.
CGGCCTTGGTGGAGATGACGAGCTCGTCGCGCAGACCTTGGAAATCGGTGCGCAGCACCTCACCGAAGAAGGTCTCCGCCGAGCCGGGCGGTGGGCCGTAGTTGTTGGCGAGATCGAAATGCGTGATGCCGAGATCGAAGGCCGTGCGGCACATCTCGCGAGCGTTGGCGACGGGCCTGTCCTCGCCGAAATTATGCCAGAGGCCGAGGGAGATCGCCGGCAGCTTCAGCCCGCTCTGGCCGCACCGGTTGTAGAGCATGGAATCGTAACGGTTCTCGGCGGGCAGATAGGTCATCATCGTCTCCCAGCAATCATGGTCCGGACATTGCGAGCGAGACAGGACGCTCGCATATCGGTCGTTTCTTGTCTAACCGTGCGCCGCGTGAAAGCGGCACATGGCTCGGCATCGAAGCCATCTTGCGCAGCATTCTAGAAGTGCGTGATCACCGTGATGCCGGTGCCCTCGAAACGGTCCATCGTCATCAGAGCGTCCGATGCCTCGTCGAGACCGATATGCTTGCCGATGAGCTTCTGCGGCGTGAGCTTGCCGGTCTCGATCATCGCCATCATGGCGTCATAGCGGAACGCCTGCATGCCATGGCTTCCATAGATCTCGAGCTCGTGCGCGATCACCTTGTCCATGGGAATGGCGGGCCGCGCATGATCGTCCAGCATCAGGCCGATCTGCACGTGACGTCCGCGGCGGCGCAGGTTCGCAATGGAGTTGAAACAGGTGACGGGATGGCCGAGGGCGTCGATGGATACATGCGCGCCGCCATCGGTGATCTCGCGCACGGCCGCAACCACATCGATGCCGGCGGAAGCCTCGACAGTCGCGACTGCGCCCAGTGCGCGCGCCAGATCGAGCTTTTCCTTCGTGAGGTCGATGGCGATCACATTCGCCCCCATGGCCGTGGCGATCATGATCGCCGAGAGGCCGACGCCGCCGCAGCCGTGGACGGCGACCCACTCGCCGGGCTTCACTCGGCCCTGATCGACGATGGCGCGGAACGAGGTGACAAAGCGGCAGCCGAGACTGGCTGCGGTCGCGAAATCGAGACTCTCCGGGAGCGCGACCAGATTGAGATCCGCGTGATCGAGCGCGACATATTCCGCGAACGAGCCCCAGGCGGTGAAGCCCGGCTGGAACTGGTGCTCGCAGACCTGCTGGTTGCCCGAGTGACATTCGCGGCAATGTCCGCAACCGGCCACGAACGGCACGGTGACCCGGTCGCCGGCCTGCCAGCGCGTCACCTGCCGCCCGGTGGCGACGATGGTTCCGGCAAGCTCGTGTCCCGGGACATGCGGCAGGACGATGTCGGGGTCGTGCCCCTTCCAGCCGTGCCAGTCGCTCCGGCACAACCCCGTCGCCTCCACCTTCACCACCACGCCTTCCGCCGAGGGGCTCGGATCCGGGACGTTCTGAATACGCGGAGGTGCGGAGAATTGTTCGTAGACGACGGCTTTCATGGGGGCTCTTCCTCATCACGCGACGGGTTGGTTTAGCCCGAGGGTGACGGAGGGGCAAATGCTCCACCGTCGTTCCGGGGCCGCGAAAGCGGAGCCCGGAACCCATAAACTCTAAGTTCGGGAAATAGAGCACGACGATAGCCATCGCGTTCTATTTCGTAACGTTAGCGGCTATGGGTTCCGGGTTCGCCTGCGGCGCCCCGGAATGACAGTGCAGGGTTGTTCTTTCTCGCCCTGAGAGGTGAAAGGCCGGAGGGGATCAGGCGCGGTATCGCCCGAACACCACCTTCGTCTCTCCGTAATCCCGCCGCTCGACCTCTTCGAAACCATCGGGCAGGGTGACGTCGACGTCCTGAGCTTCCTCCACCACCACGAGCGCGCCGGGCGTGAGCCATCCGCCGGCGGCGCAAGAGGCGAGGGCCTTCGGGGCAAGGTCCTTGCCGTAGGGCGGGTCGCAGAAGACCAGCGAGAAGGGGGCATTCGGCGCGGCCGCGCCCATCCGCGTGGCGTCGCGGCGGAACAGGCGCGTGGCGCCACCGGCACCGAGGGTTTCGACATTCTCGCGGATCAGACCCCGCGCCTGTGCACCGTCATCGACGAAGAGGGCGAAGGCGGCACCGCGGGAGAGGGCCTCAAGCCCCAACGCGCCGGTGCCGGCGAAAAGATCGAGCACGCGCGCGCCCTCAACGGGGTCATCGTAGGAGTGCTGGAGAATGTTGAAGACGGTCTCGCGCAGACGGTCGGAGGTCGGACGGATCCCGTCCGACTTTGGTCCGACCAGCGAGCGGCCGCGCCAGCGCCCGCCAACAATCCTCACGATTCACTCCTCACGGACGCCGGCCGCGCGGGCCACCCTTGGGCCCGCCACCTTTCGAGCCGCCCTTGAAGCCACCGCCAGGCCGTCCTTTCGAAGGGCCACGTGAGGGTGGGCCACGCCGTGGACGATCGTCGCCTCCGCGTTCACGGAAAGGCCTGTCTCCAACGTCTCGCTTCGGCTTGAACGAACGCTCACCGCCTTCGCTACGAGAGCGGAAAGGCCGGTCGCCATCCTCCCGCCGTGGCTTGAATGGGCGGTCGCCGCTCTCACCTCGCGAGCGGAAGGAGCGATCCCCTTCGGGGCGGGGACGGCGCGGGCGTTCCTCGTCGTCGCGCCGAGGGCGGGAGAAGCCGCCTTCGCGCGTGCGGCGCGGGGCCTCGTCCCGATCCGGGCGCCGCCGCGGGCGATCCTCCCTGCCGGGAGCCGTACGGTCGTCCGCATGCCTGTCACGACGCATTGGGGCCTCGTCCCGAGCTTCGGCGATCAGACGTTCCACCACGACCTTGCGGCCCTCGCTGGACGAAACGGCACCGACGCGTTGGCGCGGGCGTTCCGCGCTCGCGGCACGCGCGGCCCTCGGATCCGCGCCACGGCGCGGCGCCTTGCGATGGGCTCCTTCTTCCGGCGCATCGGCGCGCCAGACGCTCTTCTTCGGCTCGAGGCGGGACGGGCGCCTGCTCGTTTCCTCCTCGCGCTCGCCACGCGGACCTTCGCCGCGGGAGCGGAAGGGGCGCTCTTCGCGATCTCTACCGTGGCGAGGACGCTCCTCGTCATCGAAACGCCTACGCGCAGGACGTTCGTCACGGTCCTCGCCACGCTCGGCGCGATCCTTCTTCGGCGACCCGAAGGGAGCGATCGGCTCGCGCACAGGGCCTTCGAAATCGGCGCCGGCCTCAGTAGCGAGCGTCGCGCCAAGTTGATCCTTCAGCACCTTGGTCCGGACCTCTTCGACGAGATCGGATTCGAGATCACCGAGCTGGAACGGCCCGAAGGACAGGCGGATGAGCCGGTTCACCTGCAGGCCGAGATGTTCGAGAATGCGCTTGACCTCGCGGTTCTTGCCCTCGCGAAGACCCAGCGTCAGCCACACGTTGTCGCCCTGCACACGGTCGAGGCGGGCCTCCACGGGGCCGTATTCCATCTCGTCGACCGTGACGCCGTCGCGGAGGCGGTCGAGATCCGCCTGCGTCACGTCCCCATGCGCGCGCACCTTATAACGGCGCAACCAGCCGGTATCCGGGTGGGCGATCACCTTCGCGAGACCGCCGTCATTGGTGAGGAGTAGGAGGCCTTCGGTATTGATGTCGAGGCGGCCGACCGCGACGACACGCGGCAGATCCTCAGGCAGATTCTCGAATACGGTCGGCCGGCCCTCAGGATCGCGCGCCGTGGTCACGAGACCACGCGGCTTGTGATAGAGCCAGAGACGCGTCCGTTCCTTCACCGGAAGTGGCTCGCCATCCACGGTGATCCTGTCGGACGCCGTGACGTTGATGGCCGGGGATTCCAGCACCGTTCCGTTGAGCGTGACGCGGCCCTCGGCGATCATCGCCTCGGCATCCCGGCGGGAGGCGACGCCGGCGCGGGCGATCACCTTGGCAATACGCTCCTCCACGGGCTCCTTCGCCTCGACCTGAGTTTCGGGGCGCTCCTCGCTCTTGCGGCGCGGCCGCTCTTCCGCCGAGCGGTCGAAGCGCCGGGGCCGCTCGGCGCCGCCACGGCCACGGAAGGGACGGTCCCCCTCGTCGCGCCGGGGACGGAACGGCTTATCGCCATCCTCGCGCGGGCGGCGGGGCCGGTCGTCCTTGTCGCGGGCACGGAAAGGCTTTCCCGGACCCTTGCCGGATTTCCATGGGCTCTCGTCGCCGCGGTCGCGGAACGGGCGGTCGCCTTCCTGGCGTGGTTTGCCATCGTGGCGGGATTTGAAGGGCCGGTCACCGGAAGTGCGGCCTCGATCGGGGCGCCCGGGCGGGCGGCCCTTTCGACGATCATCATTGCTGTCGGTCATGGGAGCCTGATAGCAGAGGAGAAGGAGAGAAGCGAGGACAATGGATAAATCCGGCGCCGACAAAAGAGATCCCACTGCGCAGGCCGTCGACCCCATGGGTGTGGCCTTCGACGAGGCCCGCGCCGCCGCCGCGCGGGGCGAGGTGCCCGTCGGGGCCGCCATCGTCAAGGACGGCCGGATCGTCGCCGCCGCCGGCAATGCGCCCCGTGCCTTGCGCGATCCATCGGCCCACGCGGAAATGCTTGCCATCCGCCAGGCCTGCCAGGCGCTTGACGACGAGCGTCTCATGGGCTGCGATCTCTATGTGACCCTCGAACCCTGCACCATGTGCGCCGCCGTGATCTCCTTCGCCCGTCTCCGCAGGGTCTATTTCGCCGCCTCCGATCCCAAAGGCGGGGCGGTGGAGAACGGCGTGCGGTTCTTTCATCAGCCCACCTGTCACCATGTGCCGGAGGTCTATGGCGGAATCCGCGAAGCGGAGGCTGCTTCGCTGTTGCGGGAGTTTTTCGAGACCAAGCGCTAATCTCGTAAGGTGTTCCGGACAGAACACCGGCTATGGCGTTCCAAGAAATTCCTGCAGCGCCGTGAGCGTCGCGCCCGGCTCTTCCTCCGCCATGAAATGGCCTGATGATATCCCGACGCCCCTGATGCCCGGTGCGAAGGTGGAGCGCCAGATATCCAGGGGATGCTGCTCTTCGCCGCTCGTGCCGCTCACCAGATAGAAATCGCTCCAGATCAGCTGCACGGGACATTGGATGGTGCGGCCGGCGGCACGGTCGGCATCGTCCGCCTCGATGTCCCGGGTTGCGCCCGCCCGATAGTCTTCGCAGAAGGCGTGGATGCGGGACGGTTCGTTGAAGCCTTGCCGATAGGCCTGCATGGCCCGCGGATCGAAGGGCGAAAGGTCCCCGGGGGCCGCCCATTTCGTCATCAGCCCTTCGAAATACGCAATGGGGTTTCGGCCGATATCATCCTCGGGCCAGGGATAGGGGCGGGACAGGAAGCCCCAATGCGCTTCCGGCACGTGGCCAGCCTTCATCTGTGCCCAGACATAGGAGGTAGGGAGGATGTCGAGGAGCGACAAGCGCTCGATCCGGCCCGGATGGTCGAGGGCGAGGCGATATCCGACCCGTGCGCCGCGATCATGCCCGGCAAGAGCGAAGCGTGTCGCGCCGAGCGCCTCCATGACGGCGATGACGTCTTGCCCCATGGCCCGCTTTGAGTAGGTCTCGTGCTCATCATCGCTGCGTGGCACCGAGGACCAACCGTAGCCGCGCAGGTCCATGCAGACGACCCGATAAGTCTCCGCCAGCACCGGGGCGAGGCGATGCCACATCACGTGGGTCTGCGGAAAACCATGCAGGAGCATGAGGGGAGGGCCGTCACCCTTCGAGCGTGCGAAGATGCGTCCCGCCTCCGTGTCGATCCAGTGGGATTGAAAGCCGGGAAAGAGATCGTCGCTCATGGGGCCTCATCGGAAAACGGTGGTGATGGACCCAATACCTATGGCGTCGATCCTGAAAGTGGATGCCACTTCCAGAATCGATCGGATGCTTCTGTCTTGAAGGAGAGCATCGCGGAGCCGCTCCGGTGCACCGTGCTCCGGGAACGGCCCGTGTTTCGTCAGCTCCGCTCGCGCTCCACTTCGCGCCAGCCGATATCGTGGCGGCAGAAGCCTTCTGGCCAATCGATCCGGGATACAGCCTCGTAGGCGCGCTTCTGGGCGGCGGTAATCGTCGGGCCGAGAGCCGTCACGTTCAGGACGCGACCGCCATTGCTGACGATGCGGTCTCCCTCGCGCTTCGTGCCGGCATGGAAGACGATGACATCGTCCAACGCCTCGGCGGCTTCGATGCCACGGATCTCCGATCCCTTCTCGACAGGGCCCGGATAGCCCTTCGCCGCCATCACGACCGTCAGTGCCGTATCACTGCGCCATTGCAGGGACATGTTGTCGAGAACGCCGTCGCAGGCCGCCACCAGAGCGGTCAGGAGGTCCGATTTCAGGCGCGGGAGCAGCACCTGCGTTTCGGGGTCGCCGAACCGGGCATTGTATTCGATAAGCTGAGGGCCGGATTCCGTGAGCATCAGGCCGGCATAGAGAATGCCCGTATAGGGCGTTCCCCGGGCGCGCATTCCAGCAAGCGTCGGCTCGATGATCTCGCGCATGACGCGGGCCTGGATGTCCGCCGTCAGCACGGTCGCGGGAGAATAGGCGCCCATGCCGCCGGTATTGGGGCCTTGGTCTCCGTCATGGACACGCTTGTGGTCCTGCGCCGTGCCGAGGGGGATGGCCGTCTTGCCGTCGCACAGGGCAAAGAAGCTCGCTTCCTCGCCTTCGAGGAAGGCCTCCACCACCACCTCGGCCCCGGCCTCGCCGAAACCACCGCCCAGCATCATGTCGACCGCGGCCGCGGCCTCTTCGAAGGAGGTCGCGACGACCACCCCTTTGCCGGCGGCAAGACCGTCAGCCTTGATGACGATCGGAACGCCGAAGTTGCGGATATAGGTCTTGGCGGTCTCGGCATCGGTGAACCGCCGATAGGCTGCGGTCGGGATCTCGAATTCGGCGCAGAAATCCTTCGTGAAGGCCTTCGAGCCTTCGAGCCGTGCGGCCGCCCTGGTCGGCCCGAAGGCCTTGATGCCAGCCGCGGTGAGGTCATCCACCAGCCCGGCCACGAGAGGGGCTTCGGGGCCGACCATCACGAAATTGATGCTCTTCGCGCGGCAGAAATCGATCACGGCCGCATGATCGGCCACGTCGAGGGCGACATTCTCTCCATGCTGCGCCGTACCCGGATTGCCGGGTGCGATGTACAGCCTGTCGCAGAGCGGGCTCGCCGAGATGCTCCAGGCCAATGCGTGCTCGCGTCCGCCCGATCCGATGAGAAGGATGTTCATACCTGCCGCCTTGTTGTGACAGGCTGCTCTTAACGGTAGGCGGGACGCGCTTCAACCTGGGCGTCTGGCGCTACTCTCGCTTCCTCAGATGATGAAGAGGTCGTGATAGGTGAGCTTGAGGTTCTTGCTCAAGGTCGCGATGGCAATCGCCGCCTTCTCGCCCGATCCGTCCGGATCGTACGACAACACCCCGGTCTTCTTGTTGTAGATCAGGTAATCGTTGCCGTCCTTGGCCGTGTCCGCCACCTTGAAGAACGCGCTCTTGAGCGCCAAAGGCTTGGCTTCCGTGCCCTTCTTGATCGCCGCATAAAAACTCTTGTTGGCCTTGAACAGGGCATTGTCGAGAAAGATCGTATCGTCCTTGACATTGAAGTCGGCGATCTTGTCGAGGTTGGTTTTCTTGTTCAGGGCCGTGTTGAAGACGAAGGTATCCTGGCCAGCCCCACCGTAAAGCACGTCCTTGCCGGCCAAGCCCCAGAGTTGATCGTTGCCGCTTCCACCCGTCAACCGGTCAGCGTGTGACGTTCCGCGCAGCAACAATCCGCCTGAGGGCAGCCAGACGGGAGCCGATCCGAATTCCGATTCCAAATGTGTGGTGTCGACGGTCTGGTCATCAAATTGAAATTTCTGAACATTTTTGACGAGATCTGTGCCGTCCTGGCCCGTGATCGTGATGCTGCCGTCCGCATTCAGTCCAAAGCTGTACTGCGCTTTTGTTCCTGTGAAGATCGCTACGTTCTGACCCGAGCCGCCATCGATCGTATCGTCGCCGACGCCGCCCCTGAGAACATCGTTGTTCTCTTTGCCGACGAGACTATCGTTTCCAGTCCCTCCGTCGAGCGTGTCATTGCCGGCTTCTCCATCGAGGTGATCAGCTTCGGATCCGCCTGTGAGACTGTCGGCACCTGTACCGCCATAAAGGTCGTCTTGCCCTGCACCGCCATCGAGGACATCGTCGCCCGCATCGCCGCCGAGGACGTCGTGCCCCGCGCCACCTTGTACAGTATCGTTGCCGCCCTGGGCTGAGATCCAGTTCCAAGGACCATCATCGCCAATCAGCTTATCATTGTAATTCGAGCCGATGATCTCTTCGATGCTGGTCAATGTATCGCCAGCGGCGTACCCGCCGGAGGCCGTCCCGTTTGATAGGTTCACAGATACGGCGCGGTCGGAATCTGCGTAGGTGACGCGATCGATACCGGAGCCCCCATCGATGCTATCTGCGCCCCGTCCTCCATCGATCGAGTCGTCCTGCGAGCCACCATAAAGGGAATCGTTGCCGTCGCCGCCGACGAGAGTGTCCTGCCCGTCAAGGCCGGAGATCGAATCGTCCCCGTTGAAGCCGCGAAGGTCGTTGGCGCCTGTGCTACCAGTTAGAGTATCGTTGTACGTAGATCCCCATAAACCGACGATATTGATGAAGTGATCGCCTGCAGCATCGCCGGTGTTGAGGTTTTCGTGAGACAGATCGACAACCAGACCCGTGGTTGAATCGTCATAGGTTGCGAAGCTGATGCCGTCGCTTCCATCCAGCGTATCGGAGCCCGCTCCACCGTGAAGCAGATTGGAACCTCCGCCGCCGCTCAGAAGGTCATTGCCGGCGCCGCCGTCAAACGTATCGTTCGCAGCTCCGCCAAGGGCTGTATCGTTCCCTTCTCCGAGATCCACGATCTTCGTCGCACTGCCGCCCTGCGAACTGTCGTAGAGATCCTTACCGTCCCCAAGAAGAACCGCCTTTTGTCCGTTGCTTCTCAAGATCCCGTTATTGATGACGACGTCGTCAGACTTGCCGCTCCAGATTGCGCAGATATCACCGAACATGTCGCCCGTGTTCGTGACCTTGAGGAGTCCCGAACGAGGGTCAAAATAGACCCCGTAATTTCCCCCAGTCACCATACCGTCGTTGATGACGGTAAGGTCTGCACCTCCGTCGATGGCTTTGTTCGTGGCGTTGATGGTGCCGTGATTGGTGAGTGTGACGGGGTTGGCGCATAAAAAGCCGTCATGTCCTTCCAAGAGACCGCTTTCTCCAATCGTTGCAGTTCCTGACATGATCATAAGCCCTATACCGGCCGGACTTGAGATGTGCCCGTTGACGGTCACATTGCAGTTATCGGCCGGATAGAAGATTATGACCCCATCCCCGGATGGGGTGATGACGCTGCCCGACTGAGTCACCTCGACAGACACATTCGCATCCGCAGATGGCGTGAAATCCTGCGTGGCGGTCCGCTGATCGTCGATGGTATAGGTCAGATTGATAGCCATGAGTGGTCCCCTTGTGAGCTGGAATTAATTACGCAACGATATTTCGTAAGAAATGTTCCATTGAGACGTGCGAAGCGCGCGGGCGTACTGTCCGTTACGTGCGAAAGCGCACCCGAGGCTGCGACCGGATGGCTGTGTGCAGCCTTCGGGCGACCCTTGGCAGATCGGTCCCCCGGGGATTAGGGTCGCGCTCATGATGCCCGATAAAGTCCCCTCGAACGCACCCGAATGGTCGGTCTCCGACCTCGCCGGGGCCCTGAAGCGCACTCTCGAAGAGGCGTTCGGCTATGTCCGCCTGCGGGGTGAGATCTCGGGATTCCGGGGGCAGCATTCCTCCGGGCATGCCTATTTCTGCCTAAAGGATCAGAATGCCCGCATCGACGCGGTGATCTGGAAGGGAACCTTCTCGCGGCTGAAGATCAGGCCGGAGGAGGGGCTGGAGGTCATCGCCACGGGGCGCATCACGACCTTTCCCGGTAAGTCGACCTACCAGATCGTGGTCGAGTCGCTGGAGCCTGCCGGGGTCGGGGCGCTCATGGCGCTGCTGGAAGAGCGCCGCCGCAAACTCGCGGCCGAAGGGTTGTTCGCCGAAGAGCGCAAGCGCCGGCTGCCTTATCTGCCGCAGGTGGTGGGTGTGATCACCTCGCCGACTGGCGCAGTGATCCGGGATATCCTTCATAGGCTGGAGGATCGCTTTCCCCGCCACGTTCTCGTCTGGCCCGTGCGGGTTCAGGGCGACACCAGCGCCGCTGAGGTTGCAACAGCCATCCGCGGCTTCAATGCGCTCGATCCCAAAGGGAAGATCCCACGTCCCGATGTGCTTATCGTTGCCCGTGGCGGCGGGTCCATCGAGGACCTGTGGGGTTTCAACGAGGAGATCGTGGTCCGGGCGGCCGCGGAAAGCGACATCCCGCTGGTCTCCGCCGTCGGCCACGAGACCGACTGGACCCTGATCGATCACGCCGCAGACCGGCGCGCGCCGACCCCGACCGGCGCTGCCGAGATGGTCGTGCCGGTGCGGGTCGAGCTGATGGCGGGCGTCAACGATCTTGCCCGCCGGCATATGGAATCGGTCTTCCGGATCCTTGATCGACGCCGCTCCGACCTGCGCAGTGCCACCCGGGCGCTCCCGGCTCCCGATGCGCTCTTCGCGCCCAAGCGCCAGCGGCTCGATCTGGCCCTGGCGAAGCTTCTTCCGGCCCTGTCGCGCAACAACCGTAATCATGAAGCCCGACTTCTCGACCTGTCGCGTCGCCTGTCACGCGTCTCGCCCGTCGCGCGGGTTGCGGCCATGCGGGCCCGGCTCGATGCGGTGGGACAGCGTCCGCATCTCGCGGCTAGCCGCTCGGTGCTTCAGCGCAGCGAAGCGCTGAAGCAGGCTGCGCAGCGTCTCGTCGTCGCCCGGGAGACGCTTCTGCGCACGGAGCGAACGCGCCTTGCCCAGTCTTCCGACCTGGTCCGACGCGTCTCTGAGCGCCTCGGACCCGCCCTCGGTAGTCAGATCCTTCGCAAGGCAAACCGCCTCGACGCCCTGAGCCAACTTTTCGACAGCCTGAACTACAAGTCCGTGCTGGCACGGGGTTTCGCTCTGGTGCGCGATGCCGATGGACAGCCGCTCCGCTTCGCCGAGGAGGTGATAGAGGGGCAGGCCCTGGTCTTGGAATTTGCCGACGGTACCGCTCAGGCCACTGGCGGGCGTGGGCTCAAGCCCAAAGTACACAAGCCAAAGTCAGCCGTTGCTCCGGAAGAACAGGGCGCCCTGTTCTGATCCGCCATTGAAAACCCGGTGCCGGCGATCTTATGTGAACCCGGTTGACCAAGACGACATGATGTCAGACTCCATGAACAGATTCGAGCCGACGGGCGGCGAGGCCATCGTGCAATATCTCGACAGCGATCTGCGGGTGCTCAAGCCCGGATCCTTCGTGCGTTGCGCGGTCACCGGGAAGCAGATCCCTCTCGACGAGCTGAAATACTGGAGTGTTGCCCGGCAGGAAGCCTATTCGTCTCCGGAGGCTGTGATGGCACGGGTGACCGGCAATACTCCCTCAGCGTAATCGCTTTGCGTTGATCCGCTCCAGGGCGAGGCGACGCAGGCCTGCCATATCGTCAAGACGGAGCCGAACCGGTAGAGCCATCAATGCTGGCCAGGGCGGCAGGTCGGTCGCGCCAGCGATGCGGGCAAGGTCCTTTTCCGTCGTGACTGGCTGAAGCCCACGACGTTCCGCCTCGCTTCTGAGCTCCTTCACGTCACGGGTGTTGAAGGCATGGTGATCCGGATAAGGGATTGCATGCGCGACCTGCAGTCCATGGGCTTCGAGGGTGGCGAAGAATTTTTCCGGTCGACCGATCCCTGCGAAGGCCAGGAGAGGTTTTCCGCGCAGGCTTTCGACGATCTCCGGACTCGGTTCCAATCTTCCCAGGAAGACGGGTTTTCCCTGCCGTTGTGCCGCCGCTGCGACGTCCTCGCCGGCCTCGCCCTCTCCGATCACCAGAACCGCGTCCACATACGGCAATTGCGTATCGAGGGAGGCGCGCAGAGGTCCTGCCGGCAGGGCAAGCGCATTGCCGATGCCTGAGGCGCCATCGACCACGGCAATTGCGAAATCCTTTTTAAGCGACGGATTCTGCAACCCGTCATCCATGATGACCAGGTTGGCGCCGGTCTCGACCGCGAGCTTTGCCCCGGCTGGCCGATCCCGAGACACGATGGTCGGAGCCATGCCGGCGAGGAGGAGAGGTTCGTCGCCCACGTCGGATGCCGCATGATCGATCTCGACCCGGACAGGTCCCGCCAGACGCCCGCCATAGCCTCGCGACAGAAAGGCCGGGCGCTCGCCGGCATCGATGAGCATCTCAGCGAGCGCGATGGCGGTCGGCGTCTTGCCGGCGCCTCCAGCGGTGAAGTTTCCGACGCATAGAATCGGGACGTCCGCCGACACACCCTCGCGGCGCATGCGCCGGGCCGTGGCGGCACTATAGAGAGCCCCTAAGGGGCGCAGCAGGCGTGCGAGCGGGGAAGGAGGCGTTCGGGTCCAGAAGCCCGGGGCGCGCATCAGCGCCGGGCTCCGAGCTTCGCCTGGACGATAAAAGGCTCAACCGACTGGATCGTGCGGTCCACGGCCCCACCGAGGGCTTGGACAGCATCGGCGGCGGCACGCGCCATCCTGCGGGTCAGGGCGGCATTGCTTAGAAGTTCGCTGACTGCGCGGGCCAGAGCGGCGTTGTCCTTGACCAGCAGAGCGCCGCGGGCCTTGTCGATTGCCGCGTAGATTTCCTCAGCATTGTGGATGTGCGGCCCGTGCAGGATTGCGGAACCGAGCTTGGCCGGTTCGATGGGGTTGTGTCCCCCGATGGGGGTAAGGGTCCCCCCCATCAGAACGACGGGCGACAGGCGGTAGAACAGGCCCATCTCGCCGATCGTATCGACGATGTAAACATCCGTCGCGCGGTCGGGAACCATGCCTTGAGAGCGGCGGCTCGCCCTCAGCCCGGCCTGCGTCGCCAGGGTCGCGATCTCCGGGCCTCGTTGGGGATGGCGTGGGACGACGATCGTCAGCAGGTTCGGGTGCCGCTGGGCGAGGGCCCGGTGCACGGCAAGCGCGATGCTCTCCTCGCCAGGATGGGTGCTTGCGGCAAGCCAGACCGGACGCCCGGCGACGAGGCCGGAAAGATGCGCCACGGCCCGGGGATCGGCGGGCGGCGGCGGCGCGTCGAACTTGAGGTTTCCTGTGACGAAGACCCGCGGTGCCCCGAGGCGGGCCAAGCGTTCGGCATCTTCGGTGGTCTGGGCGAGGCAGAGGGCAAAGCGTTCGAGCAGCGCCTTAATGTTGCGGGGCAGTTTCTGCCAGCGCTGGTACGAGCGGTCAGACATGCGCCCGTTGACCATGACGAGCGGAATCCGGCGCTGATCCAGGGCGACGACAGTGTTCGGCCAGATTTCGGATTCTGCGACTAGGGCGAGATCCGGCTGCCAGTGCTTGAGGAAGCGGCGGATATAGCGCGGCACATCCAGGGGAACGTATTGGTGTACGGCGCCAGGCGGCAGGCGCCGGGCGATGAGGGCGGCGGAGGTCTTCGTGCCGGACGTGACCAGAACCGATAGGCCGCGCTGCGTTAGGCGTTCCACCACCGGCATGAGGGACAGGGTCTCGCCGTTGCTGGCACCATGAACCCAGACCAGGTGGCCCTTGGGACGCTGGCGGCTCGGATAACCCCGCCGCTCGCCGAGGCGGGTCTTGTCCTCCCGGCCCTTGCGCTGCCGCCAGTAGAGCAGGCCGATGACCGCCGGCTCCAGCACGGTCGTCATCGCATGATAGGTCCGGATCAGGATCGGCAGTCTCATGCGCGAGACCCTCCTGCGAGAATTGGCGCATCCTGTCTTCGCTTGGCGCCGGGATCCTTGGATCCGATAAGCGCATAGGCCCGCGCATGAACCGCATCGAGGTCGCGCTCCACGGCTTGGCGCGCTTCTTCAAGCGCTTCCGGGCTCGCCTCGCGGTCGACGAAAACAGGCTCACCCAGCACGATGGCGCCGCGGCCGAAGGGCAGGCCGAGACTGGCCCGATCCCAGCTGTTGAAATCGATCCGGCGGCTCGTTACGACGGCGACGGGCACGATCGGACGGCCGGACAGCTGCGCCAGGGTGACGATCCCCTCGCCGCAGATCCGCGAGATCTTTGGGATGTCTGCGGTCATCACCACCATCTCGCCGTCGTCGAGGGCACGCAGCATGCCGCGCATGGCCGAAATACCGCCCTTCTTGCGCACATCCCGGCCGCGGGCTCCCGAGCCCCGGATCGCACGGATGCCGAGATGCCTGAGCGCGATGGCGTTGAACTCCCCGTCACCGGACCGGGAGACAAGGCTGGCGGCTCGGTCTTGGGGGCGCTTGGCGAAATGGATCATGAAATGCTGCCCATGCCACATGGCGGCAATCACGGGCATCATCGGGCCGATCCGGTCATAGGCATCCGCCGGTTCCATGACGAACCGGTTCGTGCGCTGGACGAGCCCGAGATAGCTCGCCACCAGGAAGCCGAGGGCCTCCTGGACTGCGCGGGAACGCGTGATGCGCTTGACCAGACTCATGGCTGAGGATCAGCCTTGCTCGGGTTCGAGCAAACGATGCAGGTGGACGATGAAATAGCGCATATGCGCGTTGTCGACGCTGGATTGCGCCTTGGCCTTCCAGGCTGCATGGGCCGTTGCGTAGTTCGGATAGATTCCCACAATGTCGAGCTTGGACAAGTCCTTGAAGGTGATGGAGTCGAGGCTGTCGAGCTCGCCCCCGAACACGAGATGAAGGAGTTGCTTGCCGGGCGTGTCGGTCATGGTGGTGTGGTCTCTTTCCAGGAGGTGGAGAGGGCTTGTTGCTATGGGAAAAGCTGATTCTCAAGTCCTCATGGCCCCAATGGCTTGCGGATGCAACCATGACGCTGCGGCAATCATCTCACCGTGGCAAGGATCGGCGCGGTTATAGGGGGGCGGATTGCCGCGGAAATCGGTGAGCAAGCCGCCGGCTTCGTGCAGGATCAGGTCGGCGGCCGCAATGTCCCAGTCGGCGGCGTTCGCGGACACTAGGCCAACGTCGATGCTGCCTTCGGCGACGCGGACCAGTCGAAGCGCGAGGGATGGGACCTTGGGAAGCCGCTCGACGGAGCCGAGACCCCGTTCAGCGCGGTCGATCAAAGGCTTGGGCCCTGCGACACGAAGGCGCTCCTTGGGCTGTTCCGGCAGGCTCAGCCGTGCCCCGTTGCAGAATGCACCCTGCGACAGAGTTGCCTCGTAGAACCGCTCATGAACCGGGGCATGGACGATGCCGAAGACGGGACGTCCGTCTCTGACCAATGCGACCGAAATCGACCAGTCGGGGTGGCCACTCGCGAAGGCGCGGGTGCCATCGATGGGGTCGACGATCCAGACAAGGGGTCGATCGAGCCTGGCCGGGTCGTCCGCGGTCTCCTCCGAGAGCCATCCGGCCTCGGGCAGGAGTCGCATCAGACTCTCCTTCAGGAAGGTATCGAGGGCAATGTCCGCTTCCGTGACCGGCGAGCTGCGCTCCTTGTACCAAAGTTTCGCAGCTGTCTGCGCGCCCGAGCGGAAATAGGGGAAGGCCAGGGCGCCTGCCTCCCGCACCGTGTCGCGGACGGCGGAGGCCAGGGAAATATCAAGCGGGGTAGGGGGAGCATGCATCGAGCTACAAATGGGAGATGTGGGAGCCAAATGCCACACACTGAGGCCGTATGTGGCAGTTTGGGGGGATAAGAGGCGTCGTACGACTTCAAAGACTAGCAGGGACGCCCCAGCCATACTCCGAATAGGCCAACCCTTCCTCGATATTCAAAAGGCTTTGTCGCACATACGGAATCATGTCGTCAGGCAGGGAAGCGATGGGTGCCCATATCAGGGCACTGTGCTTATGAGGTTCACAGATCCGAGGCTCTCCGACCCATTCTATGGCTACGAAGAAATGTCCGAGCCAATCTTTCCCTTCGGTCAAGCTGTGAAGGGTATGGGCGTAATCTAGGGTCCGGGGTGTAAGCGTGATACCAATCTCTTCCCTGGCTTCACGAATGGCGGCATCCCGAATTGTCTCATGAGCGTCTAGGCCACCTGCCGGCAGGCTCAGATAGCCGTCCATCCAGCCCGTTGTGGCGCGACGGAGAAGGCATATAGTATCTCGGCGTCTGAGTACGACAAAGACGGAAGCGCTGAGTTGGTGGCGTTGGCGTGTCATCAAAGTTACGCTCTTGCAGCCAAGCGTGAGGAAGAAGAATCGCTTGTGTTGCGCAAGGCTGTTACGGTCTTGCTCCACCGTCAACGTTTGTGATCAAGCCAGCGCATTTCCATTGAGCATAAGTCACAGCCGAAAACCCCGGCGCAGGGAATAGGCGCGGGCGAGCATGGCGACACCGCCGCCGCTGAACAGGCCGTTCGTGAACCATTGCGGATAATCCAGCATATAGCGGAGAAGTTTCTCGCCGATGCGATGTTCCCGGTCGACGAAGAAGAGGCTTGCGGCGATCATCGGCACATAGCTGCGATATTCCGCCGTCTCATTCTCGAGAGGCTTGGTGAAATCGATCATGCGCGCCTTGTCGCTGCGTCGCGTCATCGCATTGATTCCACCGGGCTCCGCCATGACCACATCCGCGTAGGTCCGGGCGATGCCGATCATCTCCTCTTCCTTCACAATCAGCCCATGACGGGCGAGCGCCAGCGGAAGCTCCGCGGAAACGGTCATCTTCCAGAACCATTCCGACTTCGGATGCTTCTTGAAATCCGGGTCCTGCTCGTAGGGCGTTGAAATCGCGCCGTCCCGGTCCACCACCATGGAGCCACGGTAGAAGTTGAAGAGCTTGCGCGCCCGTTCGAGATGCCGCGGATCCTGCGTGAAGGCGTAAAGCTCGATCAGTCCCGCACCGAAGGCGTTGATATGGTTGGTGGGGTCGATCGCCTGCGGAATGAAGGCGTAACGATAGCAGCCGGCGTCGAATTTCGGCAGATCGACGTAGAACATCTCATATTCGTCGAAGGACGGAACGAGCTCCTGTGCGAGGCCCGCTATTTCCTCATCCAGTTCGTTCCGTGCCGCCAGGCGATTGGCGAGCTGAAGGATCGGGAGGGCGATCAGTCCCGTCGCCGTGACATCGGTGCCGCGCATGGAAGGGCCGCCGAATGAAATCACCGAGCCCCAGGATTTCACGACCCGCTTTTGGTTCTCATCGACGATCCCATGCCTGTCGTCGCGAGCCGCCATCACATTGCGTGCGGCGCCGATGAGAAGTTTGAGAAAACGGTTTTCGCCGGTGGCTTCGTAAAGCTCCAAGGCTGCACGTCCCCAGAAGGACCATTGCCAGGAATAGAGCTGTCCGCGGTTGTAGAGGGGAGGCAGACTCGGATCGGGATTGTCGAGGGCGGTGAGCCAGCGCAGACTGAAGTTGAGGCAATCGTAGAAGACGTCGCGATGCGGCGTGCAGCTCGTGAAGATTCCGAACGCCTTCGCCGTCGGAAACGCTTCGCGCCGTTCGCGGAAGCTCTCCGGATGCTCAAGCAGACTTAATGCTTCCTTTTCGTCGACGCTTTGGCCGGCGAGGTAGCGGGCCCACACGTTCAAGTAGCGTTGATAGGTGCTGCCGCTCTGGTCGAAGCCCGATAAGGTGAGGCCAGGCGGCTTCGCCCATCCAGTGAGTATGGTCGGCGCGAAAACCGGTACGCATAGCGATCCGAGGATCTGGCGACGCGTCGGTTTCATAAAGCCCCCGTGAACACTACTCGTGACGGCCGCGCAGTCACTCTATGTTCGAAGGGTGCGCGACATTGGATGAACATGAGACAATGTAGCCGCTTAAGGCATCATCGCGGCACGGTCAAACGGGCTTTTTCGTCGCGGGGTGTCGGATGTGAATGCGGCGAGGCTTTCACCTCGCCGCATGCGTGCAGTTGTGCTGATCGCGAGTTTGTTCGCTGACCGGTACTATGGTTCGAGATCGAACAGAGCTTTGAAATTCTCCATGTCGAAGGGAGCAGAGAAATGCTCGTGAACGACCATCCAGCGCCCGCCGATCTTGCGATAACCGATGGTGGCGCGCATCCAGGATGTCTGCTCCTTGCCGTTTTCGTCGATCCCACCGCAACGATTGAGAAAATGGGCGAAGGCGACGTCGTCGCCGGCCGCAATGCCGATGTCACGCAATTCGAACACGTGTGGACCCCCGCACAGGTCGAAGCAATGCCGCCAATGCTGCATATAAGCTTCCCGTCCCTTGAACTGCAGCTGTGAGACAGCGTCGAAGGCCAGGATATCCGGCGCGTAATGGGCGGCAATTCCATCGATATCACCGGCGCGAACGGCTCCGAGCCACCCTTCGATCGCCCGACGGACTTCATTCTCGGGCTTAAGCCCATGAACGGTTGTATCCATTGTCTTTCCTCTTCGGTTCCGATGCGCATGGTCCTTGTGGCCGAACCTTCATTTCCGCAGAGGGCGGAGGCGCATGCATGAAAATCGCCCGGCAAATGCAGCCTTGACGAAAGAGTTGATATCAACATAATGCATGCATGTCAAACCGTGGCGCTCTTCGCTTTGTGATCGCGCCGGAGATCTGCGATGTCTGCCCTTTCCTTCATATCGAGCGTGCTGCGTGCGCTTTGCTATGCTCAACAATCGATCCGTTCGGACGTTGCTGGATGATGATCGCGCCGCTGTCGCAGCTAGCCTGAGTCCTTCGCCGACACGACACAAAAAGTCTTCATATTGAACATTCCCTGGGAGATTTCATGATCAAAACCGCCGCCATCGTTCTGGCCGTGCTGCTCGTCGCCATTCTCGCCTTCGCAGCGATGCGTCCCGATACTTTCCGCGTCCAGCGCTCCGCCAGCATCAATGCGCCCTCGGAGAAGATCTACGCCTTCATCGATGACTTCCGTCAGTGGCAGGCGTGGTCGCCCTATGAGAAGCTCGATCCCGGCATGACGCGTTCTTTGAGTGGCGCGCAGAGCGGCAAAGGCGCCGTATATCAGTGGGACGGAAGCAAAGCCGGTTCCGGGCGCATGGAGATCGTGGATGGTTCGCCGGGATCCAAGGTCGTCATCAAGCTCGACTTCATCAAGCCCTTCGAGGGGCACAATATCGCGGAGTTTATTCTTGAGCCGAGCGGTGGTAAAACAACCGTGACATGGGCCATGTATGGACCAAGTCCCTTCATTGCGAAGCTCATGGGACTTTTCATCAACATGGATACCATGATCGGTAAGGATTTCGAGGCAGGCCTTTCAAACCTGAAGGCCGTTGCCGAAGGATAGGCGGGATGCCCGTCCGCCGTTTCTAAGTCTCTGAACTGAAAGTTTTTACGATGACCTCGCGTTATGCTAGAACGGCGCTCGTGCTCGGCCTGCTTTCGGCCATCGGGCCTTTTGCGATCGACATGTATATTCCCGCGCTTCCGACGATCGCGTCCGATCTCCACGCATCGACGGCTGCGACGCAGATGACCCTGATGGCGTTTTTCATCGCTTTCGGCGTCTGTCAGATCCTCTACGGGCCGATCTCCGACATGATCGGCCGCAAGCGCCCGCTTTATGCAGGTCTTGCCTTCTTCACTCTCGGATCGGTTGGCTGCATTTTTGCACGCAATATCGAGATGCTGATCCTCTTTCGGTTCGTGCAGGGCATCGGCGCGGCATCCGTCATGGTCATTCCGCGCGCCATCATCCGTGACCTTCACACAGGCATCGAGGCGACGCGGCTCATGTCGCTGGTGATGCTGGTGATCAGCGTGTCGCCCATTCTCGCGCCGCTTGCCGGCAGCGCCCTCATCGTGCCGTTCGGCTGGCGGGCGGTGTTCGTGGCCGTGACGGGAGCGGCTTTGGTGAGTCTGATCCTGCTCATGTTCTCTCTGCCGGAGACCCGGCCGCCGGAAGATCGCATCAAGGTCAGCGCCGGCGAAGTGTTGTCCGGTTTCGGACAGCTGTTCCGTGACCGGCACTTCCTCGGTCTCACCTTCATCGGTGGGCTCGGCATGTCGAGTTTCTTCGCGTTCCTCGCCAGTTCGTCCTTCATTTATATCGATCATTTCGGCCTGACGCCCACCGAGTACAGCATCACCTTCTCGCTGAACGCCGTGGGTTTCATCGGCGCCTCGCAGCTGACCGCGAGCCTCGGTTCACGCTATGGAATGGCGCGGGTCGTGACCGCTGCCGTCAGCCTCTATGCGTTCTTCGCTCTGCTGCTCCTCGGCGTCACGCTGGCCGGCGTCGACAGCCTCGTGGCTTTGATCGCGCTGCTGTTCTGCTCTTTCGCGTTCCTGGGGCTCGTGATTCCTTCCACGATGGTGCTCGCGCTCGAAGATCACGGCCCGATTGCCGGCATTGCGTCTGCGCTCGGCGGAACGCTGCAGATGGTGACGGGCGGAGTGATGATCGTCATCGTCAGCCTGCTGTATGACGGCACCACGCTGCCCATGGTCGGAGCGATCGCTGCCTGCTCCGTAGGAGCGCTGACGCTGAGCCTGCTGACCTTGAGACGTCGTCAGCCCATTTCTGAGCCGCTGGAACAGGCCTGCTAAAAGGCTCGCAGGACGGTATCCAGGGTCATTGCAGCAAACAGGATCAGACCCGCATCCCGATTGGAACGGAAGAGCCGGAGCGCTCCGGCTCCGTCGTTCCGGTCGATCCGAATGACCTGCCAGGCAAGGTGGAGGGCGAAGAGGCCGAGTCCGGCAAAAGCGACCGTCCCGGCTCCGGCCCAGGCGAAAGCCGGAACCATGAAGGCGAGGGTGAGGACGTAGCAGATACCGACCCCGAGCCGCACCTGGTCGCCGAAGAAGCGGGCGGAGGACTTGATGCCGGCGATCTCGTCGTCCTCGATATCCTGAAGGGCGTAGATGGTATCGTAGCCTACGACCCAGGCGATGCTGCCGGCGTAGAGGAGCAAGGCCGGAAGGCTCAAGGATCCAAAGGCGGCCGCCCAGCCCATCAGGGCTCCCCAGGCAAAGGCGAGGCCCAGCACGATCTGGGGCATCCAGAAGAACCGCTTCATGAACGGGTAGAGCGCCACGATGCCGAGGGAGGCAAATCCCGTGGCAATGGCAAAGCCGTTGAACTGAAGCAGGACGACAAGCCCGACGAGCCCCTGAAGAGCCAGAAATGCCAAGGCGCCCTTCAGGCTGACCTGGCCAGAGGGGAGGGGGCGGCCCCGGGTCCGCTCCACGCGGGTATCGAGGTCCCGGTCGACGATATCGTTGTAGCTGCAGCCTGCGCCCCGCATGGCAACGGCGCCGATCAGGAAGAGCAGGCAGTGGAGTGGATTCGGCCAGGGAACTCCTCCGGCGATGGCCGCAAGTGCCGCAGACCACCAGCAGGGCAGGAGCAGGAGCCACCAGCCGATAGGGCGCTCGATCCGGGCGAGGCGCAGATAGGGCCGGAGCGCTGCAGGCGCCAACCGGTCGGCCCAATGGTCGCGCACGGCATCGGGAAGCGCGGAGGCGGCAGGACGCTCCAGCATGGCGAGACCGTTACAAGGCGCCCTTCGGCATGGTGTAGGAACCGGTCAGGCCGCCGCCGCCGAGCAGGCCGCCGCCGTTCTGCCGCTCCTTCTTCGCCTGCTTCTCCATCTCGGCAACCTTGGCGGCCGCCTCGCAAGCCTTGCCCTTCATCTCCACAGCGCGCTTGTGGTCTTCCTCGAAACCCTTGGCGAACTCGTCAGGAACCTGGCACCAGGTCTTGTTCGTTTCGAGCCACTTGATGCCGACATTGCCGTTGGACACCAGCTTGGTGAAGACCCCGCAGGCGGTGCGGGGATCGATGGTCTTCTTCTTGCCGTTGCCGCCGAGCTTGTTGATCTGCTGAATCAGGCTCTGGCGCTCATTGAGGAATTTCTGCGCGTCACCACAGCCGCTCGACTGCGCAAAGGCAGGGGCAGCCATGAAGACGCCTGCAGCGGCAAGGGCGGCAGCAAGGTGCGAACGGATAGGCAGCATCGAAACATTCCCTGAATCTGGACATTCACGACGGATCGCGGACCGCTGTTCCGTTAACACGTTCAATCTCCCGGGGCCAAGGGGCGAATGGTCTCGTTGGGGTAGGATGTGCCCGAGCACACCTAAATTCCAGGTGAACAGCCGCACGCTCGGCCTCCCGTCCTTCGTTACGGCTTGCTAATTCTGGTCTCGTTTTCGGAGTTTTCATGGCCAGTTACGATTTCAATGCACCGCGTCTTTTCATCGGCTCTCCCCTGGCTCAGGGGGCGAGGGTCTCCCTCGACAGGGCCCAGGCCAACTATCTCCTCAACGTTCTGCGCCTGAAGGCGGAGGACGCCGTCCTGGTTTTCAATGGAAAGGACGGAGAATGGAAGGCCACCCTGGCAGTAGAGGGGCGGAAGGCGGCCGACCTTGTCTGTGTCGAGCGCACCCGCGCGCAGTCAGCTCCCCTCGATCTCATCTATGCCTTTGCTCCGCTCAAGCATGCCCGGCTCGACTACATGGTCCAGAAAGCCGTGGAGATGGGGGCCGGATCCCTACAGCCCATTTTGACTCGCCGCACGCAGAGCACGCGGGTCAATCTCGAGCGCATGCGGAGTAATGCCATCGAAGCGGCGGAGCAATGTGGCATCCTTTGTCTTCCTGAAGTTCGGGAAGAGATCGGATTTGATAAATTTATCAAGGGGTTGGAAGGCGACCGAATTGTCGTGTTCTGCGACGAGGATGCCCCCGTCGCCAACCCGGTGGAGGCGCTGAAAAAAGCCGGGGTCGAGGGCTGGAACCACGCGGCCAAGTTCGCCGTTGTAGTGGGTCCCGAGGGGGGATTCGTCGATCAGGAGAGAGCGCTTGCTGCCGCCCACGAAAGATGTATCCGCGTCTCGCTAGGGCCGCGAATCTTGCGCGCTGACACCGCCGCCGTTGCCGCCCTTACCGTTGTCCAGTCCGTTCTGGGGGACTGGATCTGAGGTCGATCATGCGGCCACCGAAACGGATCTCTCGCAAGTCGCAACAGCTTAGCAGTTTCCTGTCGATTCGCCCCAATCTCGCCCCAATAAAGAGGAGGTTGGGGCCGCCGAAGCAGGGCGAGCGTCATAACGAGTAGATTCTAGAATTAGAATAAAGAGGAATGCGAGTATGGGTGGGGAATTCAAGTTCGGTATCGAGGAAGAGTACTTCGTCAACGATGCTGCTAAACGAGATGTTGCCCGCGCAAGAATTAAAGACTTCTTTGCATCGTGCCATGAAAAACTTGACGATGGTGTCCAGCACGAGATGCTGGAACCTCAGGTCGAAATCGCCATAGATCCCAGCGTCGATTTTGCAGAGGCGCGAGCTCAGCTCGCGGGCCTGCGCTCTGCGGTTGGTGAAATCGCTCGCGATTACGGCCTTTCGGTCATGGCCGCTGGTACGCATCCGCTGGCTCTCTGGTCGCGCGTGCGCCCCAACGCCCAGCCGCGTTACGGCAAGGTAATGCATGATCTTCAAATGGTCGGCAGCCGCACGGTGGTATGCGGCATGCATGTTCATGTGGAGATCAAAGATCTTGCGACCCGCATCGACATCATGAACCGGATTCAGCCGTTTCTGCCGCTGCTTCTGGCTCTCTCCACCTCCTCGCCCTTCTGGCAGTCTCAGCGCACGGGTCTTCTTGGCTACCGGCTCGCCGCCTATCGGGAGCTACCGCGCACGGGCCTCCCGGATCTGTTCGAGGACGAGAAGGACTATCAGCGTTATATCGACACGCTGGTAGCGGCGCGGGCCATTGAGAATTCGAGCTATGTGTGGTGGTTGATTCGGCCGTCCCGGAAGCATCCCACTCTGGAGCTGCGGGTCGCGGACAGCTGTACGCGCCTCGACGATACGCTGGCCATCGCGGCCCTCTATCGCTGTCTCGTCCGCCATTTGAGCCTCGACAAGAAGCTCAATGCCGGCCAGACCGGAGCCTCCCGTGCCATCAACGACGAGAACAGTTGGCGCGCTCAGCGCTATGGCATCCATGGCAGCTTCGTTGACGAGGTCTCCCGCAGCGCCAAGCCGGTTCGTCAGATGCTCGACGAGACGCTCGCCCTGGTGGCAGATGACGCAGAAGCCCTTGGCTGTCGGCGCGAACTCGATCTCTGCCGCTGGATCATCGCCCGGGGAACCAGCGCGGACCGGCAGCTCACTCTCTTTACCGAGGCCGTTGGGCGCGGGCTCTCGAACCGGGACGCTCTGGTGGGGGTCGTGGATTGGCTCTCTTCAGAGACGGTGGGGGAGAATACGGTCCGACACTGATTCTGCCGTAAAAGGCCTTGGTGAAAGCCGAAGGGATTCGGCTCTTGCTCACTATATAAAACGATGTATCGTTTCATATAGTATTCATGCCATGATGCAGGATTGAGAATGCATTTTGCTCTCCCTCGACTCTCGCTCATACTGCTGGCCGTTGCTGTCTTGATTGCCTCTGATCCTGCAAATGCAGCTCAAAGGGGACATGCCAGACACGCTCCTGCCAGTAAGCACTCCGCACTGCATGATAAGTCTGTTGTTGCGGTCAGAATCTGGAAGGACGGTCGTGAATGCCCGGGTGGAACTGCACGCCTGCGCCCGCTCCAGGACGGCAAGCTCGATTCTAGCCGTTATGTAGATCTCCGTCGCGCTAACAATCTTGACGGTCCAGAGAACATAGGCCGGACGTTGGGAAACATGGTGACCCTCAACATTTCTGCGCTGTGGGATGACATGAAAATGAAGCCCCTCAGGGACTCCCTTTCGGTGATCCCTCCTGGCGCCTATGTGCTCACTTGGATTAGCTGCGGCCAAGGCCGAGGGCGGGAGTGGATCGGCGTCGACCGTCCGATTTTCCTGTTTCAGGAAACTGGGAACATGAGCCCTGTGAAAGGAGCAAATTACATCGAGATCGGGCCGGGCGAGGTCGTCGATGCCGGAGTGCTCGAGATCCGAAGTGATGAAGTAGGCTTTTTTGAGCGGCAGACTGGACGCGTCATAGCTCAATCTGCGCCGCCGCATGAAAGAGACGCTTTACTTGGTGTCGCCAGCAAAGTTCGGTTTACGACCTTTGCGGAAAAATTCGGAATGCCTTAAGACGCGATGCATCCAACACAAATCGCGGACTATATGTGAAGAGGGCATGTTCGGAACCGATTGCCTCAAAGCAAGCAACGCTTTCTCGCGGCCGCTAAGCCTATTTCTAAGCTATCGACAACTTTGTGACGGTCGGGCATTCTTGCCCGATCGCGCATTGCAGCTTGTCCATAACCCGCCTATCTAGACCCGACCTGAGTCGGCGCGCCTTGAACGCGCTTTTTTGATGAGGTGATTCATGGCGCGGGACGTATCCGATACGACCCCTCTTGGCGCGCGCGCGGAACTGATCGACTGGATCGCATCCGGTGAGAAGCCGCGCGAGACCTGGCGGCTCGGTACCGAGCACGAGAAGATTCCTTTCTACACGGCTGATGCATCTCCGGTTCCCTATGAGGGTGAGCGCGGGATACGCGCTCTTCTGGAAGGACTCCAGGAGCTCACCGGATGGGAGCCGATCCTGGAGGAGGGGCTGCCGATTGGCCTCTTCGACGAGGTGCAGGGCGGTGCCATTTCCCTTGAGCCTGGAGGGCAGTTCGAGCTGTCGGGCGCGCCCGTGAGGACGCTCCATGAGACCGCAGCCGAGACGGCGCGTCATATCGAACAGGCAAAAGCCGTGGGCGCACGACTTGGCCTCAGTTTCCTGACGCTCGGCATGAGCCCGCTCTGGACGCGGGCCGAGACTCCGGTCATGCCGAAGGCGCGCTATCGCATCATGACGGCCTATATGCCGAAGGTCGGCACTCTCGGGCTGGACATGATGTACCGCACGTCCACCGTGCAGGTGAACATGGATTATGCGTCGGAAAGCGACATGGTCAAAAAGCTGCGCGTATCGCTGGCGCTGCAGCCGATCGCAACGGCCATCTTCGCCAACTCACCCTTTACGGACGGCAAGCCGAATGGCTTCCTGTCCCGTCGCTCCGCCATCTGGCTCGATACGGATCGCGATCGTACCGGGATGATGGATTTCGCTTTCGAGGAAGGCTTCGGCTACGAGCGCTACGTGGATTGGGCGCTCGACGTGCCGATGTATTTCGTCAAGCGGGGCTCGACCTATCATGATGTGGCCGGCGCCTCGTTCCGGGACCTGTTCGCGGGTAAGCTCGCGCAGCTGCCGGGCGAACATGCGACGCGCTCCGATTGGGCGAACCATGTCTCGACCTTGTTCCCGGAAGTGCGCCTCAAGCGCTATCTGGAAATGCGCGGCGCGGATGTCGGTCCGCCTGAGCAGATTAATGCTCTGTCGGCATTTTGGACGGGCCTGCTCTATGACGATGTTTCCCTCGATGCTGCCTGGGAACTCGTGAAGGCTTGGACTTCCGCCGACCGCAACAATCTACGCACGGATGTGCCGAAGCAGGCTCTCAAAGCCGTGATCGCCGGTCGCAGCGCGCGCGACGTAGCACGCGACGCGCTTGCGCTTTCGAAGGCAGGTTTGAAGCGTCGAGCCTTCAAGGACGAGATGGGACAGGACGAGTCCCGTCATCTGGCCTATGTGGAGGAGATTGTCGAAACCGGCCGGACTCCGGCGGAACGTCTCCTCGAACTCTATCATGGTCCCTGGGCCGGTTCGGTGAAGCCCGCCTTCCGGGAATGCGTGTTCTAAGTGGTTAAAGACGGGCGGAGGCCGCGTCAGGCCTTCGCTTCGCCGACCGTGTCGGCCATGGTTGCGCCACGCGTGCCGAGCGGCTGACTGGGACCTTCCGTGCTGTCCTTTACGGTCTGGTGCTCCATCTCCGCGTTGATCTCGGTCCCTACGAGGATGATGATGGTCGAGATCCAGATCCAGGTCATGAAACCGATGACGGCGCCAAGCGATCCGTAGGTCTCGTTATAGCTGCCGAAATTCGACACGTACCATGAGAACAGCATGGAGACGGCAAGCCACAGCACCGACGCCAGGAGGCTGCCCGGCGTGATCCAGCGCCATTTCGGGTTGTCGCGGCTCGGCCCGTAACGGTAGATCAGCGCAAGGCCGAACATGATGCCGATCAGAAGAGCAGGCCAACGCAGGAAAGAAACCAGCGTCTCTGCCGAGGACCCCAGTCCCACATAGCCTAGCACGATCGGCAGAACGACGACGGCACTCATGGCGGTCAGAAGGAAGATGATGGCGCCCAGCGTGAAGGTGAGAGACACGACGTTCAGCATGATGAAAGAGCGCTTCTCCACCTCCTCGTAGACAATATTGAGCGCATCGAAGATCGATTTCATGCCCGCATTGGCACTCCACAGAGCGACCGCGAGGCTGATGAGGAAGCTCACACTCAGAGTCCCGGCTCCCTTGCTGGCGATGCGCTTCACTTGATCACCAATGACCTCGAGGGCGCCGCTTGGCAGGAATCCGGCGAGCGTGCTCAGGTGATCCTGAATCGTAACCGGATCGGTGAAGAGGCCGTAGATGGAAACGAGAGCCGTGATGGCGGGAAAGATGGCCAGCAGCGCATAGAACGTGACGCCGGCGGCAACCAGCAGGATGCGGTCGTGCTGAATGCGCTCGTAGACACGCCAGAGAATGTCCTTCCAGCCCTTGGCTGGAATTTCGGTCGGGCTGTCGGCATGGCGTCCGCGGCCATCGTCGCGAACCTGGTCGATCGGTGCCTCCGTTCGCGCGCCGAATCCGCTTGCCTGCTTAGCTCCTCGGTCGTCGGGCGTCGCTTG
Source organism: Microvirga puerhi (assembly GCF_020089865.1). GTDB lineage: Bacteria > Pseudomonadota > Alphaproteobacteria > Rhizobiales > Beijerinckiaceae > Microvirga > Microvirga puerhi. The sequence goes on along the minus strand of NZ_JAIRBM010000004.1, from coordinate 190,435 downwards.
GCGCGCGCGAATGCCGGCTGGTTGCGGCCGACCACCCAGTGTGACGAGCCTCACCACTGTCCAACCAAGCAGAACGAGCCATGCGGTTGAGGTCAATGACGCTGATGATGGCCGATCCGTGCTCTGAAGTGACATGTCGTGGTCCCGTTGGAAGGTCGTGTCACCAACATTCCAACGGGATGCGCAGTTCCAATGATGGGAATCGCCTTACGTCGCCATCTTGAGGCCGAGGATCCCCGCAACGATCAGCCCGATGCAGGCGAGACGCGCCACGGTCGCCGGTTCGCCGAGCAGATAGATGCCGAGCAGAGCCGTGCCGACGGTCCCGATGCCGGTCCAGACCGCATAGCCCGTGCCCACCGGCAGGGTCTTCAGGGCCAAGCCCAGGAGCACGACGCTCACGAACATGCTCAAAACCGTAAAGAGAGAGGGAAACAGCCGGGTGAAGCCCTCGGTATATTTCAGGCCGATAGCCCAGCCGATTTCGAACAGGCCGGCGAGCACGAGATAGATCCATGCCATGACAGGACCTCCGTCCATGGCAGGGTCGTCCCCACCGGGTTGTAAGGAAAAAGCGGGGCCGTCCCCACCGATCCCGATATACGTAGTCCCGGCGCTCGTTCAAGACGAATGTGGGCGGCTTCAGTCTTCCAAAGGAGCAGAGCGGAGCGACTGGAGCGGGTTGAAGGGCGCGTAGGTCTGGTGCTTCCAGCCGTCTCCGCAGCTCACGCAGATCGAGCGGACGGAATAATCCGCCTGTTCCATCCGCTTCAGCAGGCGCTCCTGCCGAGCCTGCGCCTCCGCATCGGCATCATAGCCGGACGGCCTGACAGTGAGGACGAGGGGATTGGATGACGACGTATTCGGCGCACTCTGGGCAAAAGCCGGGACGGTCCCACACAGGGCGATGAGGGCGGTCAGAAAGGCGAAACGGATTCCCGGCATCGAAAAGTCCTTCACTGGATCAAATGAGTTGGATTTCATGAAACGCTGCTTCGTCAAGAACGGTTGGTCGAAACGGCTGGGATAAAAAGGTCGCGGCACTCAGCAAGAGGCATAGTCCCTTTGGAATATTAGCGCCCCCTTCGCGTGAGGAGGTCGTTTGGCCCAGGAAGAAAAATGCGCTCAGAGGCGATGAGGGTAGAGTAAGGCAGCTCTATGTCGGCCCGTCTTCCGCGTCTTGTCGCATCCGCGCGTAACGATGGAACCATTGGGCACGACAAAGCTTACCCTGGGAGCTCAACCATACGAAGGTGGAGCATGTTCCGGGCGATCACGACGGCACTGACGTTGCTGCTCTGTGCGGTCGCCTGTGCCGTGATGGGCCTTCCCAGGACGGGATCGGCCCAGATCCGCGATGAGGCTGGCATAGCCATCCTGCTCGATGTCCGCGGTGCCATCGGACCTGCGACGACGGAATATATCGCACGAGGCTTGCAGGAGGCGGAGGGACGCCATGCGAGGCTGGTGATCATGCGGATCGACACTCCCGGTGGTCTCGAATCCGCCATGCGGGACATCAACCGCGATATCCTCGCCTCACCGATTCCCGTCATCGCCTATGTGGCGCCGAGCGGCGCGCGGGCCGCAAGCGCCGGAACCTACATGGTCTATGCGAGTCATCTGGCCGCCATGGCGCCCGGCACAAATATCGGCGCGGCGACGCCGGTCGAGATCGGCGGCGGCATGCTGCCGTCGGGGCGCGACAAGGACGGCAAGGACCAGGGCCAGCAAAGCGGCGAAGACAATGCCAGCACGATGGCACGCAAAGCCACCAACGATGCGGTTGCCTCGATCCGCGCCCTCGCCGAGATCCATGGGCGCAATGCGGAATGGGCGGAAAAGGCCGTCCGTGAAGCAGCGAGCCTTTCCGCTTCTGCTGCGAAGGATGCGGACGTGGTCGAAATCGTCGCTTCGGATCTCCCGGATCTTCTCGCTCAGGCGAATGGACGGACGGTCCGCGTTCAGGGCAATCCGCTGCGCCTCGACACGAAGGGTTTGGTGATCGTTCCTATCGCACCGACCTGGCGCACACAGATTCTGACCATCATCACCGACCCGAACGTGGCCTATATCCTGCTTCTGGTCGGGATGTACGGGGTCATCTTCGAATTCTTCAATCCCGGCTCGTTCTTTCCGGGCGTCGCCGGAACGATCTCCCTGCTGATTGGGCTCTTCGCGCTCAACTTGTTGCCGACCAACTATGCCGGGCTGGGGCTGATCGCGCTCGGAGCGGCTTTGATCGTTGCCGAGACCTTCACCTCCTCCTTCGTCCTTGGCATTGGTGGCGTCATCGCGCTCGCGGTGGGTTCATTGCTGTTGTTCGACACTGGAGTGCCGGGCTTCACCCTGTCCCCCCTGGTCATCCTCACGGCGACGGCGGCGACGGCGCTTCTGCTGTTGGCCGCGGGAACGGTTGCGATGCGCGCCTACCGACGCCGCGTGGTCACGGGGGAGGGGGTGCTGACCGAGAACCAGGCGGAGGTCGTGGAGTGGTCGGGCGCTGAAGGGTGGGTGATGGTCAACGGCGAACGCTGGCGCGCGCGAGCGGCGTCTTCTCTCTTGCCCGAGCAGCAGGTTCGCGTGGTCGCGCGAAAAGGATTGACGCTCGTGGTCGAGCCTGCGCCGGAACTGCCGATCGAGCCGTCGCGGTCGGGCTGAGGAGGCATCCATGCCGTATCTCGATGTGAATACATTTGCCTACGCCCTCATCATCATCGTTCTGCTCGGCATCATCACGACGGCGTTACGCATCCTGCGCGAGTATGAACGTGCCGTGGTCTTTACCCTCGGACGATTTTCCGGCGTGAAGGGGCCGGGGCTCGTTATCATCATTCCCTTTGTGCAGCAGATCGTCCGCGTCGACCTGCGCACGATCGTGCACGATGTTCCGAGCCAGGATGTGATCTCCCGCGACAACGTCTCGGTGCGCGTCAACGCGGTTCTCTATTTCCGTGTCGTCGATCCTGACAAGGCCATTATTCAGGTCGAGAACTTCCTGGCAGCGACGAGCCAGCTTGCGCAGACGACGCTGCGTTCCGTTCTCGGCAAGCATGAACTCGACGAGATGCTGGCGGAGCGCGACAAACTCAATGCGGACATCCAGGCAATCCTGGATGCGCAGACCGATGCCTGGGGGATCAAGGTCGCGAATGTGGAAATCAAGCATGTGGACATCAACGAGAGTATGATCCGCGCCATCGCGCGGCAAGCCGAAGCCGAGCGCAATCGCCGTGCCCGCGTCATCAGCGCGGAAGCGGAGCAGCAGGCGGCCGAGAAGCTGGTCGAGGCGGCCCGCGCGTTGTCTGAACTGCCGGAGGCCATGCAGCTGCGCTATCTATCTGCTTTGCACGACATTGCCGGGGAGCGCAGCTCCACCATCGTATTCCCAATTCCCCTCGATCTTCTGGGCCAATTGTCAAGGACGTTTCTTTCCGGGCAACACACGCCGCCGAGTGAAGCGCCAGGCCCCGCTGCTCCGTGAAAGTTTGCGTTAAGGCGCGACTGAGGGGCGTGGTTTATCAGGACAAGTCTTCACGTCAGGTCCCGCTCTCTCCGTATCGAGGGAGAGCGGGACGCTGCGATAGCAACAGCAGGCTTCCCTCAGATGATGAAGAGGTCGTGATAGGTGAGCTTGAGGTTCTTGCTCAGGGTGGCGATGGCAATCGCCGCCTTCTCCCCCGACCCGTCCGGATCATAGGACAACACCCCGGTCTTCTTGTTGTAGATCAGGTAGTCGTTGCCGTCCTTGGCCGCATCCGCCACCTTGAAGAAGGCACTCTTGAGCGCCAAAGGCTTGGCTTCCGTGCCCTTCTTGATCGCCGCATAAAAGCTCTTGTTGGCCTTGAACAGGGCATTGTCGAGAAAGAGCGTATCGTCTTTGACCGAGAAGTCGGCGATCTTGTCGAGGTTGGTCTTCTTGTTGAGGCTGGTGTTGAAGACGAAGGTGTCCTGGCCGGCACCACCGTAGAGCACGTCCTTGCCGGCGCCGCCATAGAGCCGGTCGTTGCCGCCATTGCCGCGCAACACATCATTCCCGGCAAGGCCGTAGATGAGTTCGTCCACATCCTGACCGACGAGCTTATCCGCGCGGGGTGTGCCACGAAGAATGGCCGGGCCTGAAGCGCCCCCGGACGTTCCCCCTCCCGTCCCGCCGCCCGTGCCGTCGGTCGGCGGAGACGTTGTGCTGCCGAGCGTGTTCAGATCGACGGTCTGGTCGCTGAATTTGGCGAACCGGATGTTCTTGAGGAGATCGGTGCCGTCCTGCCCGGCGCGGGTGTCCGCGATCGTGACGCTGCCATCGCTACCTTTGCTGAGCGTGTAGGAGGCCTTGGCGCCTGAGAACACCGCCGTATCGGTTCCGGTGACACCGTCCAGCGTGTCGTTGCCTGCGCCACCGTTCAGCAGATCGTCGCCCGCGCCGCCCCAGAGCGAGTCATTGCCGCCGGCGCCAATCAGCGTGTCGTTGTGATAACCGGCATCGATCTTGTCGGACGAGGCCGTGCCGGTCCAGGTCAGGCCCGTGACATGGGCCGGGCCGGAATAATGCTCGGTCACCACGGCATTGGCGGGCTTGTGCTGCGTGGTGTAGTCCGTCCATGGGACGCCACGCCCCCCTTCGTCCACCGGCGTCATGGGGTTTTCGAAGGAGTAGTAGCTCCACAGGAAGGCGCCGCCGAGCCATTGGCCGCCGTAATTCTCCATGACCTTGTAAAGCGCCGTATAAGCGTCGACCTGCTCCTGGGGATCGTATGTTCCGCTGCCGCCGAAAACCCCCGGATCCTTGTTCGCCCCGTCCATGCTCTTGTAGCCGACCTCGGTGAAGATCACCTGCTTGCCGTATTGCTCCGAGAGCGCTTTGTAGTAGTCGACGACCGATTTGCCGCCATGCAAAGTATCCCGGATCCATGGGTCGAAGTGCGGCTTCACCCAGGCATCGACGATCTGGTCGACCGTCGGATCGTTGACCAACGAGGACGGGATGTAGGCGTCGACGCCAATGAAGTCGACCTTGTCCCAGAACCCGACCTTCTGCACCGTGTCATAGGTGGCCGCGTAGGTGACCTTGCCGGAATAGACGGCCCGCACGGCATTGATGATCTCAGCCCATTTCTGGGTGTAGGTCTGGCCGTCGCTGCAGACCTTGGTCGGATCGATCATGCTGTTCATCTCGGTGCCGACGCAGATCATCTCCGCGCCTGCTGCCTGCGCCACCTTGGCGTATTCGACCATCGTGGCCTTGTAGCTGTCGAACCATGCCTTGGGATCGCTAGGATCAAGTAGGGCACGCCAAACGCGATTCTGGGTTTCAAGGTGCGGTTTGAGCACAACCTTGAGGCCCTGCGCCTTGGCCTGAAGGATCGATTGCTGGACCACATCGAAGGTATCGCTCTCGTTGGCCCAGGCTTTGGTCGGATCGACGATCTTCAATCCCGACGAGTTGCTGAATTCATCCGTCTGGAAGAAATTGGGGACGATCGTGACGGTATTGGCACCCGTAGCAACGATCTGGGACATGGCCGCCTGGCCATCGGGAGCAATGATCTGGCCACCCCAGTAAGACGGCTGCGTGATGCCTTCCCATTCGAAGATCTGGTCGTTCAGCAATTGTGCAGTGGACATGGGCCCGCCTTTCGCTCCGGTTTCGGTCAAAGCTGATTTTTATTCTATTTGATATAATGTATCATTAAACTTCCATGTTGTCGCGGCCGAAATCGCGGCTCCCGCCCTGTTCAGAGCGGTCTGCGCCCTATAAAGAACCGTCGAGCTGCCGACGGCCTGCGACGATTGACCGGAACGGCCGGTATCGGCGTTGATGCCTTGAATCTGTTTCCCAGCTCGAGAAGGACCACGCATGTTTACTCTTGAAATCGCCGGCAAGGCGGTCGCCATCACCAATGCTGATGAGGATCAGGCCCGGGAGCTCTTCACGAGCGAGGAGTTCCGGGAAGACGTCAAGTCCTTCACGAGTGAAGGCAAGCCCCTGTGGGACGGCTCGGCTGCTTTCAACGTCCGTCGTGCCTCTGACGAGGAAATCGAGGCTTTCGACGATGCGATGGCCGAAGACGAGGAAGACTGGGACGACGAAGAGGACGGCGATGACGAGGAAACCGGCATCGACGTGATGTTTCTTGTCGCGATCGATGAGATGGACGACGCCGACGAAGCTCAGGACGAGCCTTAAGCCGGATCGTCTTGCCTCTTAGCCGTCTTTAAATCCCTTATTTCTTGAAGGAGCGGCGTTGCGCCGCGTGTCCATGCCCTTTCCGAAAACCAATCCCAGCCTCGAGCGTGCTCTCGCCGATAAGGGCTACAGCGATCCGACCCCCGTTCAGGCGGCCGTTCTTCAGCCGGAGGCGGAGGGGCGGGACCTCCTGGTTTCCGCCCAGACCGGATCGGGCAAGACCGTGGCCTATGGCCTGGCCCTGGCGGGGACGTTGCTGGGAGAGGCGGAGCGGTTTGGCCCGCCCGCCGAACCGCTCGCCCTCATCATCGCTCCCACCCGTGAGCTGGCGCTGCAGGTCCATCGGGAATTGATCTGGCTCTATGGCCCGGCGAGGGCGCGGGTCGCCTCCTGCGTCGGCGGCATGGATGTGCGACGGGAGCAGCGGGCATTGGCAGACGGATGCCATATCGTCGTCGGGACGCCGGGACGCTTGCGCGACCACCTGGAGCGCGGGCGCCTCGACATGTCGCGGATGCGGGCCGTGGTTCTCGACGAAGCGGACGAGATGCTCGATCTCGGCTTCCGCGAGGATCTGGAATTCATCCTCGATGCGATGCCGCAGGACCGGCGGACGCTTCTGTTTTCCGCGACGATCCCGCGCAATATCGCGACTCTCGCCCGCCGCTATCAGCGTGACGCTCAGCGCATCGATACGCTCGTCGAGAACCAGCCGCATGGCGACATCGAGTACCGTGCCCTGCGCGTGGCGCCGAACGAAACGGAACTTGCAGTCGTGAACGTGCTGCGTTTCTTCGAAGCGCGCGGTGCCATGGTGTTTTGCCACACCCGGGAAACGGTGAGACATCTTCATGCGAGCCTCGTGGAGCGTGGCTTCTCCGCTGTCGCCCTGTCCGGTGAGCTGACGCAGAACGAGCGCAGCCATGCGCTTCAAGCCTTGCGCGACGGACGTGCCCGTGTCTGTGTCGCAACCGATGTCGCGGCGCGCGGCATCGACCTGCCCGATCTCGGCCTCGTCATTCATGCCGATCTGCCGAACGATCCGGAGACCCTGCTCCATCGCAGCGGCAGGACGGGCCGTGCAGGGCGAAAGGGCACCTGCGTAATCCTCGTGCCTTATACGCGCCGGCGCAAGGCAGAGCGTCTTCTCGACGACGCCGGCATTGACGTGACCTGGGGCGGGCCTCCTTCGGCGGACGAGATCCGTCTGAAGGATCGTGAGCGCATCCTTCAGGATCCATCATTGACGGAAGAGGCGGTCGAGGAGGATCTGGCGATGGCGCGTGCGCTCCTCGCCGGGCGCTCGGCCGAAGAGATCGCCGCTGCCTTCGCGCGCGTGCTCCGCGCGCGGCTGCCGGCGCCGGAGGAGGTTTTCGATTCCGGTTCGGAGCGTGGGCCTCGCGAGCGGCCCGACAAGCGCGCGCGCGACAAGGAGCGCGACGATCGCAAGACGCGCGAAGGACGCGCGGATTACGGCGGCGGCGCCGACATGGTGTGGTTCCGCATGAGTGTCGGCCGCCGCAACAACGCCGATCCCCGCTGGCTCCTGCCGATCATCTGCCGCCTGGGTCATGTCACCAAGAAGGAGATCGGCACGATCCGCATCTTCGACCAGGAGACCAAGTTCGAAATCGCTCAATCCATAGCGCCGAAATTCGCGGCCGCCGTGCGCAAGGCGAATGACGAGGATATTCGGATCGAGCCGGCAGATGCGCCCGGAGGGTGGCGCAAGGGTCCTGATGGCGAGAAAGGGAAGAAACCGCCGAACAAGGGCGGCTTCAAGGCCCGAGGTCCGAAGCCGCATTCCGGCGAGCGCCCAGGCCCGTCCCGATCCGGCGACAAACCCAAACGCTCTCCTTCAAAAAAGCGGAAGCGCGACTGAGAGGCGGAACGCGGTCTCGTGTCCTCCCGTTAAGCACGCAGCTCATGTTTAATGGGAGGATCTGCCATGGTGACCAAGGACGAACTCGATGCACGGGCCTCGGTCGCTTTCGAGCGAGCCGGCGCCCATCTTCAGGGCGGGCAAATCGACTGGAACCACGCGGAGAAGTTCGATTCTCTGCGGGAGGCTTTGCACTGGGCCATGACCGCCGAGCCTCCTCCCGGAAAAGATGCCTATGTGCTCACCTCCGCGGGAAAAGTGCTCGATCCCGACATGCTGGAGCAGATCTGGGCCAGCGTGCAGGGGCCATGATCCGAAGCTTGGCCTCGCGCGATTCTGCTGTCTGATGGGCTACTGCCCGGGATGTTGCGCCGCAGCAACCAGACCTGAGGTCAGGCGTTCGTTCCTTGTGACCAGGGAGATATCTCATGCCTGAGACCGGAGATCGGCGTGCCTTGTACCGCCCCCAGGGGAGGGCGGTCTCGTCTCATTTGCCGTCATCCTCATGGCTGGTTCCGGCGGTCGTCGGCGGTGTAGCGGCTGTCGCTGCAGCGGCCGCCCTCTACGTACGCAGGCAGACGGCGGAGGCGGAGCAGGAAAATCCGCCAATCGGCCGCTTCATGAATGTGGACGGCGTGCGTCTCCATTATATCGAGCGGGGAAGTGGGGAGCCGCTCGTGCTTCTCCACGGCAACGGTTCCATGATCCAGGATTTCCTGCTCAGCGGGATCGTCGACCGTTTGGCTCGGAACTATCGCGTCATCGTGTTCGATCGGCCAGGCTTCGGCTACAGCTCTCGTCCGCGCCGGTTGTGGACGCCTCGTGCCTATGCGCGGCTCTTCGCAGAGGCGCTGAACATGCTCGGCGTCAGGAATGCCTTGGTCCTCGGGCATTCCTGGGGGACGCTGATTGCTCTGGCCATGGCGCTCGAAGCACCTGCGCTCGTGCGCGGCCTCGTGCTTCTCTCCGGCTATTATTATCCGACGGCCCGTGCCGACGTCGTTCTTTTTTCCTCGCCGGCGATCCCCGTCATCGGCGATTTCATGCGCCACACGATATCGCCTCTCGTGACGCAAATGATCCTGCCCAAACTCATCAGGAAGATCTTCGCACCGGCTCCCGTGCCGCAGCGTTTCGACGAGCACTTTCCCAAGGCGTTGGTCATGCGTCCATTGCATCTGCGCGCAGCGTCCGAGGATACCGCTCTTCTGATCGCCGCTACGATGGATCTGCAGGGGCATTATCCGGAGGTGACGGTGCCGACGGTGATCGTGGCCGGTGAGGATGACGAGATCGTCGATACGCACCGCCAATCGGAGCGGCTGCAGGACGATCTCCCGAACAGTGTCTTCATGGCCTTGCCAGGGCTCGGTCATATGATCCAGCATCTCGATGCCGAAGCCGTCGTCCAGGCTGTCGACGCAGCGGCTCTCAAGGCGAAGGCACGTCCGCGGATGGGAGCGCCAGCCCTGGTCGAGCAGCCTGGCGCAGCCTAGACCCCTCGCAATGTCGCGACCTGACGTCTCTGCCGCTTGCAGAGTATGCCGCCGATCGTCTAGCAAAACGGCATTGAAACAGGCGCTTGACGATGTGCGGTGCGCCGTCTGCAAGGGAATGACGAGACGTGGAGCAGGTCGATGTGGCGGTGATCGGCGCCGGGGCGGCAGGGATGATGTGTGCCATCGAGGCTGCCAAGCGCGGACGCTCCGTCGTCGTGCTGGACCATGCCTCGGCGCCCGGCGAGAAAATCCGCATTTCCGGAGGCGGGCGCTGCAACTTCACTAACCTGAATGCTGCGCCGCGCAATTATATCTCCCAAAATCCCAGCTTTTGCATATCCGCGCTGCGGCGCTACACGCAGCATGACTTCGTCGCTCTCGTGGAGCGTTACGGCATCGCCTATCACGAGAAGACATTGGGCCAGCTGTTCTGCGATGGCTCGTCGCGGCAGGTCGTCGACCTGCTCGTGAACGAGATGAAGCTTTATGGCGCAGCACTTCGCCTCAACACGGTGGTGGAAGAAACCGTGCGGGATGCGGAGGGCTTTCGCCTCCGCTTGTCACAAGGCTCTCTGCACTGCCGCTCGCTCGTTGTCGCGTCGGGCGGAAAGTCCATTCCGAAGATGGGAGCAACGGGCTTCGGCTACGATCTCGCTCGACAGTTCGGGATCGGCATCACGGAGACGCGTCCGGCCCTCGTGCCGTTCACCCTCGAGCTTCATCTCCTCGAACGTTTGAAACCTCTCGCAGGCGTTTCGGTGGATTCGATTGCAGCATGCGGGAAGATGCAGTTCTCCGAGGCCATGCTGTTCACCCACCGCGGCCTGAGCGGTCCTGCAATCCTTCAGATCTCGTCCTATTGGCGTGAAGAAGAGGAGATCAGCATCGCCATGCTGCCAGGCGTCGACCTTTTCGAGGAGTTGCGCAGGGCACGGGCGCAAAATGGGCGCCAAGCGCTACAGACGGTGTTGGCGAATTTTCTGCCCAAGCGTTTGGCGCAACTGATCGTCGAGACGGAGAAGATTGCAGGCAACCTCGCCGATCTTTCCGACAAAGTTCTTCGAAACATTGCAGACGCGGTCAATCGCTGGCGCTTCAAGCCGGCCGGTTCGGAAGGCTATCGCACGGCGGAAGTGACGCTGGGCGGTGTCGATACGAAGGATCTGGACTCGAGAACGATGGAGGCGAAATCCGTCCCCGGTCTTTATTTCATCGGAGAAGTCGTCGACGTGACTGGATGGCTCGGCGGCTATAATTTCCAATGGGCATGGTCTTCGGGCTGGTGTGCGGGACAGGCGGTCTAGAACGCTTGCCGAGCGCTGCTATGCAGAGGACGGTCCCGATCCGGCCTTTTTGGGAAGGCGAAGGGCTTTCGGACCGATGTCGAGGCCGATCTGAAGGCTGTCCGCGATGCGATGGGCGCGATCGATAAAGAGTTCGGCCGCGTCGGGCGGACATACATCACGCGCCGTTGTTTCGAACAGGTTCAGCCATAGATCGAAATGCGCGAGATCGAGACCCAGATCCTGATGCGCGAGATGAGGCTTACCAGAATAACGCCCGGTGCTACGGACGATTGAGGACCAGAAATCGACCATCGTCGCAAGGTGTTCGTCCCAGCGGTTTCCAATGACTTCGCGGAAAATCGGGCCGAGAGTCTCATCTTCGAGGACCCGCCCATAGAATGTCCGGACGAGAGTCTCGATCAAACTCTCTGAGATATTGGCCTTCGGCTCAACGAGAGGAATGCGCCGCGACGTCATAGTGGGTCCTCAACAATGCCCTGTCGCTATACACCGCTACCCTCGTCCAGGCGATATCTCGTCGTGCCCGAACAAAGCTATCAGGTCAGGACACGACGAGCGACTCCGCTTACCGCCGATGCTGGTAGGCAGTAGCCCGGTAGGTGTCGGGATTGGTCACCTGCGATCCGCTTGCGTTCGGAACTGGGGTCCGCGGCGTCCAGCCATGTCTCACACTTCCGGTCGTCGTCACCGGATGATGCCTGCGTGCGGCATGATGTTGAGGGGTCGCCTTTCGCTTCTGTGGATGCATCTGCTGGCCTGCCTGAGGCTGATTGGCAGTCGCACCATAGGTTTGAGGATTGGTCGTTTGCGAGCCGCTCGCATTCGGAACCGGGGTCTGTGCCATTGCGCTGCCGCCAAGGGCGAACGCGGCTGCGGCAATTGTCGTGATTAAGAGACTACGCATGTCGTCACTCCTCGGATTGAGCCATCGTCATCGGAGCAGTTCATCCGCTCTACGAGGAGCCAACGCAAAGCGAGGCGTAGAGTTGCAATATCACACGGCAGTGTTGGCATGCAGAACAGCCGAGCTCATGCCGGCTTCGCTTGAGAGGCTGGGTCTTGAGAATGGGGAGGCCATATGGCCTCCCCAATATAATGGGCGACACGTCACGATCCCTTGATAAAGGCGAGGAGATCGGGATTGATGACGTCAGCATGCGTCGTGCACATGCCATGGGGAAAGCCTGGATAAACCTTGAGCGTACTGTTCTTCAGGATCTTGGCCGACAGGAGGCCGGAATCGGCGATAGGCACGATCTGATCGTCGTCACCGTGCATGACGAGCGTCGGTACGTCGATCGCTTTCAGATCATCGTTGAAATCGGTTTCCGAAAAGGCCTTGATACATTCGTAGTGAGCGTTGATGGCACCCATCATGCCTTGACGCCACCAGTTCTGGCGGATCGGCTCGGAAATCTGCACACCTTCCCGATTGAAGCCATAGAAGGGAATCGGTACGTCCCAATAGAACCGGGCGCGGTTGGCCGCGAGCTGCGTGCGAAAATCGTCGAACACCTCCATAGGCAGACCGCCCGGATTCTTATCGGACTTGACCATGATCGGCGGTACGGCGCCGATCAGGACAGCTTTCGCCACGCGACCCTTGCCATGGCGGGCTACGTAGCGGGCCACTTCTCCGCCGCCTGTAGAGTGGCCGACATGGATGGCGTTCCTCAAATCGAGAGCGTCTGCCAAGGCCGCTACGTCCGCTGCGTAGGTATCCATCTCGTGACCGCCGTCCGTCTGGGTCGAGCGCCCATGGCCGCGGCGGTCATGGGCGATTACCCGATAGCCGTTGCGGAGAAAGAACATCATCTGCGCGTCCCAGTCATCTGCGCTCAGCGGCCAGCCGTGGTGGAACACGATTGGCTGCCCTTTGCCCCAGTCCTTGTAGAAGATCTGAGCACCGTCGTGAGTCGTGATCGTCGGCATGCCATGGTTCCCTTGTCTGGCCGGCTTTGGGCCGGTGCGTGGTGATGCCGTCAGTGCGGGCTACGCATGACGACACGATGAAGCTTGGCCCGGACGGGCAAAGCCTTCGCCGCTCGTTGTCCTCGGAAGGTGCTCCATGCGGAGGCACAATCGAATCCCGGCTGCCTTAGGCATATAGGGTGAGGCGACAGGCGGACCGGGCTACTTCTGAGGAAAGGATTCGCAACTGACGCAAAAAAGTTAGGCGGCCTTCCGGCATTCTGTGAGAACGGCCTCGGGTCGTCTATGTCGGCATGGGTTGAGCGGTCGCGCGCAAGACCCCGCCGATCATCTCGGCCAATACAGATTTCTCACTTTACACGCGGTGCAGAGCTGCAAAAGAAGGACTTTGGGCTTAAGCCAAGGGAGATCCAAGACGACGCCTGATTGACGTCTTGGACCGTCTGGGGAAACATGGTTCCAAGCGAGGAAATTCGTCGCCGAGGGAGGCCGTCGCAATGACACGCTCCAGACGTATTCTTTTGGCTGCCGTCGGCCTCATGACGCTCTTTGGTCTGCAGCCCGCCTTTGCCGATGCGATCGACGGGAACTGGTGCAGCGACGACGGGCGCCACCTCTCCATCGCAGGCCCGACAATCGTGACGCCGGGCGGGACGCGCATGCAGGGAGCCTATACCCGCCATTCCTTCCTCTATACAGCTCCGGCGAACGAGCCGGATGGAGGTCAGGAAGTCGCCATGCGGCTCATAAGCGAGATTGCTGTTCAGATCCGCTTCGGCGGAGCAGACCGGCCATCCCAGACATGGCATCGCTGCACCGAGACAACGAGCTGAGCCTTTAGAAGGTGTCATTGAGGGGTCGCCCTTCGAAGCGCGCACCGCTATAGGAGCACCTGCAAATCAGCAGGGACTTGGCAGTTTGGACGAGACGAAATCCGATGGCGTTTACGGCATCCCGCCGGCGGAGCTGGCCGCTGTGCCGACAGATGCTACCCAATACTCTCCACTGATCCCCGGCGCGCAGTCGCTGGAAACCTGTGCGGAGGGGGCCTTTGCGAGCCTCACCGTGCTGGCGCCACCTGGCACGCTGGAGCGCCGCTATACCTTGGTACTGGGTCTGAAGGCATTGGCGCCCGAGGGGCGTATGATCGTCCTCGCCCCGAAAGACAAGGGCGGCTCCCGGCTACGCAAGGAGCTCGAAGCCTTCGGCTGCTCGGTCACCGAAGGCGCCCGACGACATTACCGGATCTGTCATGCCGGACGAGCTGAAGCGATCACGGGCCTTGATGAGGCGATCGCGGCTGGGGCGATGCGGTATGTAGAAGACCTCGGCCTCTGGTCGCAGCCGGGCATTTTCAGCTGGGATCGGCTCGACCCCGGTACCGCACTGCTCCTGGAATATCTTCCCGCTTTTTCCGGTCGCGGTGCCGATCTCGGCTGCGGCCTCGGCACGCTCGCTCGTGCCATTCTCGCCTCATCCGGAGTAACGCAGTTGACGCTTCTCGACATCGATCGGCGGGCTGTGGAAGCCGCGCGCCGGAACGTCACTGATGCCAGAGCACACGTGCTCTGGGCAGATGTTCGCGTCAGCGGCGTGGGGGAGGGCGGGCTCGATTTTATCGTCATGAACCCACCATTCCATGACGGGGGCACGGAGGACCGCGCACTGGGCCAGAACTTTATTCGGCGCGCAGCCGAAGCGTTGCGCCCGGGTGGCGTCTGCTGGCTCGTCGCCAATCGCCACCTCCCTTACGAAGCTGTGATGAAGCCGCTCTTCCGGCGCGTTACGTCGCGTGCTGAGGGAAGCGGCTACAAGATCTACGAGGCGCTCAAATGAGCAAGACGCCGACCCTTCGGCTTGACAGGTTGCTTGCCAATCTCGGCTATGGCTCCCGCCGCGAAGTGCAGTATCTCGTGGATTCCGGCGCCGTAACCCTGGACGGCAAGGCACTGGAGGACGCCGATCAACGGATCGCCGTGACGCGCGATCTCACGGCGCGCATGCATATCGACGGCGAACCGCTCGATCCGCTGCCCGGGGTCGTCCTGATGGTGAACAAGCCGCTCGGCGTCACTTGCTCCCACAAGGAGGCGGGGCCTCTAATCTATGGGCTTTTGCCGCCACGATGGCGCCGCCGGGAGCCGGCGATCTCCACCATCGGCCGGCTCGACAAGGAGACTTCGGGTCTCCTGCTGATGACCGATGACGGCGGTTTCCTTCATCGCGTCATCTCTCCCCGCAGCCAGGTGACCAAGCGCTATCATGCGACGCTCGACCGGCCCCTGCGCGGAGACGAAACGGAGATCTTCGCGTCCGGATCCTTGATGCTTGAGAGCGAAGACAAGCCGCTTCTACCGGTTGCAATGGAGGTTCTCTCATCCACCAGCGCCTACGTGACGCTTACCGAAGGACGGTACCACCAAGTCAGGCGCATGTTCGCTGCAGTGGGCAACCACGTCACTGCCCTGCATCGCGATCGAATGGGGGGTCTGTCTCTGCCGGACGATCTGGCGCCGGGAGATTATCGGATCCTGGCCGAGGCCGAGATTGCCCTGATCTTGAACCAACGCTGATCGCAAGATCAGCGGATCACGTCGATCAGATTGATCAGCTCGCCCAAATGCTCCAGACGCTTGAAGCGTGGTTCCGCAGAAGGCTCTTCCGCATGTTCCATGGCCCAGGTCAGCTTGTGGGGCACATAGACCCCCCAGCTCCCGGCTTCGATGGCGGGCACGATGTCGGATTTTAATGAGTTTCCGACCATCATGCTGTGCGCGGGTCCGTCTCCGTGCCGGGTGAAGACACGCTCATAGGTCGACGCGGATTTCTCGCTGACGATCTCCACCGCATCGAACAGCTCGCCGAGTCCCGATTGTGCGAGCTTGCGTTCCTGGTCGAACAGATCGCCCTTGGTAATCAGTAGGATGCGATAGTGCCCGGTCAGCCGTTCCAATGTTTCCCGCACATGCGGAAGAGTCTCGACCGGATGGCTCAACATTTCGCGACCGGCGGCGAGGATCCGTTCGATCACCGTTGCCGGGACGCGTCCCTCGGTCACTTCGATGGCCGTCTCGATCATCGAGAGGGTGAAGCCCTTGATGCCATAGCCGTAGAGCTTGAGATTGCGCCGCTCGGCTTCGAGGAGCCGGCTCGACAGAACGTCCTTCTCCCCGTGTTCGGCCAACAGGGAAATAAAGTGCTCCTCGGTCAGGCGGAAAAAATGCTCGTTCTGCCAGAGCGTATCGTCAGCGTCGAACCCGATGGTGGAAAGAGTGGTCGGCATGGAACATCTTAGATGCGGTCGATTCTCAGGCCGCTGAAACTAGAGCCAAAGTCGGGCGAGGGGAACACGGCCCGGATATTGGTCCTGATTGCGACAGCGCCCTGGACATGACCTGGGATTATCATGCCCGACGGTGGAGGTGAGAATGCCACAACTGAATGGGGTGCTCGAAACGGCTCTCTATGTGGAGGATGTTCCGCGGGCGCGACGCTTCTACGAGACGGTTCTGGAGCTCAAACCTCTCTTCTCCGATCAGCGGCTCTGCGCCTTTGATGTGGCGGGTAAAGGCATCCTGCTGCTGTTCCAGCGCGGTTCGACAACCGAAACCATTATTCTGCCCGGGGGGACTATCCCACCTCACGATGCCGCTGGTCAGCAGCACATTGCGTTTGCGGTGACCGCGGACGAGCTTGAAGCCTGGGGGAGGAGACTTGCAAAGCTCGGCGTCGCAATCGAAGGGCGGACTGTCTGGACCCGTGGCGGCCAGAGCATCTACTTTCGTGATCCCGATGGCCACCTGCTGGAGCTTGCAACCCCGGGACTCTGGCAGACCTATTGAAACGATCCCATCTCAGCCACCCGCAGCCCGTGTTTTGGTGGGCGCTGCGGTATCAATGCTGACCACGACCGACATCCCCGGCGCGAGGTGTCCTGAGAGCTCCTGGCCGGGATCGATGGTGACACGGACGGGGACGCGTTGAGCCACCTTGGTGAAGTTTCCCGTCGCATTATCAGGCTTGAGAACGCTGAATTCTGAGCCGGCCGCCGGCGAGAACCGCTCAAGGTGACCGTGAAGGCTGGCATGCTCCAGCGCGTCGACCGTGAACGTCACCGGCTGGCCGACCCTCATGTCCGCCAGCTGCGTTTCCTTGAAATTGGCGATGACCCAGACCGTGTCCGGCACGATAGCCATAAGTTGGCTCCCGGCTGCCACGTACTGCCCGAGACGCGCGCCGACCTCGCTCAGGCGCCCATCCTGCGGCGCAGTGATAGCGGTATTTTGCAGGTCTATTTCGGCAAGATGCACCGCCGCTTCCGCGCTTTGCACAGCCGCTTCGAGAGACTGACGATTGACCAGCGTCGTCGCCAGATCCTGTCGCGACACCTCAAGGCCGGACTGGGCTTGGCTCAAGGAGGCGCGGGCCTGTTCGAGTGCAGACCGGGCCTGGTCCGCCTGGCTTTGCGTGGTCACGCCCCGTTGAAGAAGTGGCTCGACGCGGCTCCAATTGGCTTCGGCCGTTGCAAGGGCCGCCTTTGCACCGTTGACCTGTGCTTCTCCGGCTGCGATCCGCGCCTCGTCGGATCGGCGTTTCTGCTCGGAATTGGCGAGGGCAGCCTTCTGTACCGCGAGACTGGCCTGAGCCTGCTTCAGCTTTTGCTCATAGATGCGGCTGTCGAGCCGGGCGAGGACCTGTCCTGCTTTGACCTTCTGAAAGTCCTGAACCGAAACTTCGGAAATGTAGCCCGCCAATTGCGGGCTGATCAGGGTCACCTGACCCCGGACATAGGCATTGTCCGTGGTCTCGATGGTGCTGGTGAAGGGCGGAAGACGCCAAGCATAAAGCACCAAAGCCGCGCCGGCGATGCCGAGACAGAGAGCGATGAGAGTTGCGGTCGAGCGGAACAGACGTGTCATGGCGAATGGAAGTTCGATCAGGTCGTTGCAGGTTGGAGATTGGTGGCGCGTCGTCCCAGCGCGGCAATCCCCATATGCAGGAGAAGGGCGATAAGAGCGAAGGCGGAAAGGGCGGAGATGAGCAGAAAGGCGTCGTTATAGGCAAGAACGTTTGCCTCGCGGGTCGCCTGCTGTGCAAGCAGCGCAACGCCTTCGGCATTGCGCAGCGCGGGATCGGTCAAGACGCGTGCATAGACCCCGCCGAGCTGCGTCGTGCGCTGCGCCACGAGCGGGTCGATGAGCGTGACATGCTGCACGAGCGCATGAGAATGAAATTTCTCGCGCCAGGTGACGAAAGTGCCGAAGAAGGCGGAGCCAAGAAGCCCTCCGAGGTTCTGTGTCAGCAGAAACACGACGAAGAAGCTCAAAATGTAGTTCGGCCCCTTCTTCAAGGCCGACATCATCCCGGTGGCAAGTGCGGGTGGAAGAAAGAGCGCGCTCGCGAACGCAATCATCGCCTGACTGACATACATTTCAGCGGGTCGGGTCAGATTGGTCGCTTGGCTATCCACATAGGCTCCGATCGCGATCAGGCAAAGGGATACGACATGGATGACGGGCTCTCGCCCAGTCTTCATCACGGCGGCGCAAGCAAGTCCGCCGCTGATGCTGGCCGCGAGGATGATCCATGTCAGGGTCGTGATCTGATCATTCAGGAGGCCGAGCATCTGGAAGAAGCTGAAGGCGCCGCTCGACTGCTCGGCGAGAACGATACGGAACAGGAACAAAGCTCCGGTGAAATGCAGGATTTCCCGGCTTGTGAGCCATCGCACGTCGATCTGCGGCGTCTTGCGGCTGAGCTCGATCATGGCCATTCCTGCCAGCGAAGCGATCGCGACGGCCAGGAGAATGCCGATCCAGGGCGCCTCGAACCACCAATAGAGGCGCCCAAGAGAGAGGACGATCGCCAAGGCTCCGAAGCCTATCGCCAGGAGCGCATAACTGACGACGTCGAGAAGGCTGATCACTTTCGCCCGCGGTTGCGGCGTCAGTGGAAGAAGGTAGACGGCGGCGACGCTCAGGAGCGCAAGAGCCATCTCCATCAAGTAAAGCCCGTGCCATTGCCCGATATCGAGCAGCGCAGGTGAGATGAGGCGCGCAACCGGCATGGCGATGGCCGTGTTCGTGAGCGCAAGGCAAAGACCGATGTTCATCTTCCGCGCCGGCGGAAACAGCTCCAGCATGTAGAGGAAGGCGAGCGACGACATGGGTGAGGCTGCAATTCCGCTGAAGAAGCGCACAACGAGCGCAGATTGCAGGTCGTCCACGACGAGATGCATCCCCGACACGAGGACGAAGCCGAGAATCGACAGTTCCGCGAAGCGCCGGAGGCCGAACTGCATGCGGATCTTGAACAGGAGCAGCGACAGGCTGACGTTCGGTGCCATATAGGCGGCCATCAACCAGGTTGCCTCGTTTGTGGTCGCACCGAGAGAACCCTGAATTTGCGGAAGGTTCGCAGACACGAGGTTCATTCCGAGACCCTGGGTCAGGGCAAGCAGGACCGAGGCCAGCATATAGGCGGCTGCGAGAGGCAGTGGCTTCGGAACGAAGGCTGGAGGAGCCGGGGCCGCAGGAGGCTGTGATGGAGGTGTCTCGGAGGACGTAACGACTGGCTTCGGAGCGGAGGTGGTTTCCGATGCCTCGTCTGGAGAAGCTTCCGGCAGTCTGAGCGCACGAAAGGCAGTCATGCGATATCCTCGATGTTCCGGGACATGGCGTGAAAGACCCTGATCGCGGCCTGGAGATCATCTTCCGTAACGTCAGTAAGCACGGTTTCCCGCACATCGTCGGCGAGCCCGCTGACCAGACCAGCCTGGATGCGCCCGCCGTCCGTCAGGGCAATCTGCTTCGCCCTTCGGTCGCCTTCGACGGGCTGGCGTTCGATAAGGCCCTGCGTCTCGAGGTTGTCGAGGAGGCGAACCAAGGTCGGGCCCTCGATCTCCAGTTCGATGGCAAGTTCCGTCTGCGTCACGCCTTCCTTCCGAAGAAGGCGCAGCAGCGTTCGTGCCCGAGCCATGGTGAGGCCATTGGCCTTTACTCTGGCGTCGAAAGCGGTCCGCAGCTTGCGGCTGACTTTGGTGAGCTCGTCGATAAACGCGACGCGTGTATCGGCACGGGTCGATTTCATAGGGAGGACATTGATAGCATGCTAATGATATGGACGCTATATAGACGACGAGTCCGGTTCGCACAAGCCGGGCGGCATTCTCCAATGGTACGATAGTTGGAAATTTTCGTTGGAGCGGCTATGGCCAAGAGCACGTTTTGAACCAAAGGCCAGCTCATGACCGATACCCCTCCGGATCGCCTCTCTACCGACCCGAAGAGCCCCTATTACGATGCAGCCATCCTGGAGCGGGGCGTTGGCATACGGTTCAAGGGGACTGAGAAGACCAATGTCGAGGAGTACTGCGTCAGCGAAGGCTGGGTCCGCCTCTCCGTTGGGAACACCAAAGATCGCGCGGGAAATCCGCTTACGATCAAGCTTAAGGGGCCCGTAGAGCCCTATTTTCGCGACGCGTAACGCCCTAAATTCGCGCCAATCCAGTCTAGAGTGGATCAATGCATTCACCGAAGAATGTAGATCGTCCTCATAGCCTGTAGCAAAGGCGCGACTTCATGCGGCTCACCCGACGCGGCGTTCTGGCTGGCGCTGTCTCATTCCCCTTCGTTCGCCGCGCTCTTGCCGCAGGGACGGACGTCCTCGTCATTGGAGCGGGTGCCGCGGGACTGACGGCGGCCAAGCTCCTACGCGAGGCCGGTGCCACGGTCACGGTTCTCGAAGCACGGGCGCGGATCGGGGGCAGGGCCTTTACGGATCAGAGTCTCGGTGCCTATTTCGATGCCGGAGCCCATTATATTCACTGGGCGGAGCGCAATCCCTGGCGGCAGATCGCTCAGAATCTGAATGTCCCCCTCAACGAGGAAGGGAACGGCGGCTTCAGGGTGTATCGGGACGGCGTGCCAGTGCCGGAGACGGAGCGACGGCGGCGGCGGGCGGCCTATCGTGACCTGGAAAACCTGATCGAGGCCACGGGGTCCCTGGATGGCTCGTTTGCCGACGCAGTTCAAGGCAAGGCGCCAGAGCTTAGCGCGGCCGCTGGCGGCATCACGCTGTTTGCACTCGGAGAGGAGCCGGAACGGGTCTCCGTGCAGGATTACGACCAGCTCTGGAGCGGCGACGATTTCATCCCTCTCGGCGGATACGGCACACTCGTCGCCCGATATGGAGCGAACGTTCCGGTCAGTCTCAATACCCCTGTGACACATCTGCGCTGGGGAGAAGGCCGTGTCGAAGCCGAGACGCCAAACGGCATTGTGACGGCGCGCACCGCCATCGTGACGGTGCCGATCGGTGTCCTCCAGGCAGAAAGCCTGCGCTTCACGCCAGCCCTTCCCAATGAGACGCTGAAAGCGCTCAACGGCTTGCACATGGGAGCCCTGACCAAGATTGCTCTCCGGGTTGATCGGTCACGGTTCGGAACCGTCGAGGCGACCGACCTGAGTGACATCGATTCGCGCGGTGAGGCGACAAGCTTCGAGTTCTGGCCCGATGGGCAGGAGCTCGTGCTCGCTTATCTCGGAGGCGATCATGCCCGCGAAGTCTGCCGTGCGGGTGAAAGAGCAGCGATCGATTTCGCGACCGAGCGCCTTGCTACGATGGTCGGAGGGCGTATCCATGAGGCCGTAAAGAGTGGGCGCTTGGCCGGATGGTGGAGCGATCCGTACTCCCATGGCTCCTATTCCATCGTATCGCCGGGGCACTTGGCCGCGCGGCAGGCTCTGCGTGTGCCTTTGGGTGACAGGGTTTGGCTGGCGGGGGAGGCGAGCGCAGGCGGCGGTGCCATGACAGTCGGCGGAGCCTCGCTAGAGGGGCAGCGGGCTGCCAGCGAGGTGCTGCTACGTTTGCAGCGATCATAGATCAGATCGTCATTCCTTTCAGGACTCTGCTTACCTTGGCAGGGCAATGCAATCGAAATAAGAGAGCTTGCCCTGCCATGGAGACGACGCTTGCCTGTTCGGCCCCTCGTGTATTTTCCCGATCCGCGCCTGCGCCAACCGGCTCATCCCGTCACCATATTTGACGATGCCCTCAAGGATCTCGCGCAGGATTTGCTCGACACTATGCATGCCGCGCCAGGCATTGGAATTACGGCGCCGCATGTCGGTGTTCTAGCACGGTTGACGGTCATTGAGCTCGATCCGAAAAGCGGTCCGAGAACTTATGTCAATCCGCTCATCACATGGCATTCCGACGATACCGCTCGCCATGTGGAAGGCAGCGTCTCCATGCCCGGCATGACCGATGAAATCGAGCGCTCGAAACGGATCGGGGTGGCGTTTCAGGATCTCGATGGCAAGGAATGCGAAGAGGAGGCAGACGGTTTACTAGCAGTCTGCCTCCAACATGAGATCGATCAGCTCGGTGGAATCTTTTGGCTCGATCGCTTGTCACGATTGAAGCGTGATCGATTGATCAAGCGTTTCAACAAGATCACTCGTCAAGATACTTGATCCGTGTGATGCGCTACCAACCATATCCGCGCTGTCGTGCCGGTCTCAACGGGAAGCAGCCGCGATAATTGCAGGTGGATTCCCACAACTCTCCGGTCGCGACATTGATGCAGCGGCTGGCATTGCAATCCCATGGGCCGCGCCGAACAGGCCGCGGCGGCGGATACTCGTCCATGTCGCGATAGCGCGGCGGCGCATAGCGAGGGCCGGGACCGTAGTAGTAGCCGCCATCGTCGGGATACCCATAGGGCTGCGCGCCTGCAGGACCTGCGGCAATCAGAGCGCCCGCAAATGTCAGAGAGACCAAAGCAACGCGATTCAACATGGAATTCTCCACATGGTCGGCCCGCTCATCCGGGCTGTTGTGGCTCCGAGAATCGTCGGTTGCCACTGAACCAATTCTGAATGCGTTCGTAGGCTCTCGGTTCCCTCCGGCTTAACGATGATGTGCGTGCGACCCGTGAGAATGCCGTGGTCTGGCCGTGTTACTCAGCGTGGCGACATCAAAGTATTGATCTCGCCATAGGACTTGGCCGCAATGCAGATTGCGTTCGAATTTCCCGTCTCAAGGAAGGAGCGCGCCAATGTTGCGAGCTGACTGAGCAGCGCTTCGGAGAGCGCGGAACCGGCGCTGAGCCGCCGTGCGCCGAACCTCAGCAGCTCGCTGGCATCGGGAAGGTTGGGGCGCGCCATCAGGTTGAGCGGCAGATCGGTGCCGGCGGCAACCTGCCGGATATCCTCCGAAGCCGTTGCACCTGGAACGAAAATGCCGCTTGCACCTGCATCGCGATAGCGTCTGGCGCGCGACAGTGTTTCCTCCACGCGCTTCTCCTGCGGCGCGAGAGAGCGCAGGTAGACGTCGGTGCGAGCATTGATGAACAGATTGATGCCGCGCGCCTCTGCAGCGCTCCGT
Organism: Microvirga puerhi; assembly: GCF_020089865.1. Classification (GTDB taxonomy): domain Bacteria; phylum Pseudomonadota; class Alphaproteobacteria; order Rhizobiales; family Beijerinckiaceae; genus Microvirga; species Microvirga puerhi. Next base: position 167,242 of record NZ_JAIRBM010000004.1, on the reverse strand, counting down.
GCTTTCTCGATCTTGGCGCAGAGCAAGTCGGGCGGAGCCGCTCCATCCTCGATGTTGATCCCAACTACCCCGGCATCGACGATCCGGGAAACGAGCTTGCCGACCTCTGTCGGATCATCGGAATAGCCGCCTTCGATATCCGTGCTGACCGGAACGCTGACGACCCGCGTGATCGACTCAATGGTTGCGACGAGGCGATCAACGGGGAGCGTGTCGCCATCCGCATAGCCGTTGGCCCATGCGACGCCGGCGCTCGTCGTTGCGATCGCCTTGCTGCCGAGGCTTTCCATCAGGCGCGCCGTTCCGGCGTCCCATGCATTGGCGAGGATCAGGAGCTCAGGCCCCTGATGAAGACGGTGGAAGAGAGTGGCGGCGTCGGGACGTGCGTTCATGCGAGGCTCCGGTGCAAGACAAGTCGAAGAAGTCAAAGCGCGACGATGAAGAAAGTGGATCGGTGAGGATATGAATGTTCGCGTAAGCTATCTCTATGCGCTCTTGCTGTCAGCAGCCCAGAGATGCTGAGCAGCATAGGCGCGCCATGGGCGCCAGGCCTCTGCGCGCTTCTGCAGCTCCAGAGGGGAGGGTCTGACCCCATCCTCGCCTGCGGCGCCGCGCAATAGCCCGATATCGCTGGCAGGAAAGGCGTCGGGTTCGCGCACGGCCCGCAGGGCAATGTAATGCGCAGTCCATTCGCCAATTCCGCGGATTGCACTCAGCCGGGCGACTGTCTCTTCCACGGTGGCAAGGGGCTGGAAGAGGTATGGATCGGCGACGGCGGCCTCGGCAACAGCCTTCAAGGCGGACTTACGGGCCAATGGCATCCCAAGCGAACTCAGATCCGCGTCCGTCACTTGAGCTGCTGTCGGAAAGGTGAGGGCAAGTCCTTCTCCGTGAGGTGTTACAAGCGTCGTTCCGCAGATGCGCGCGAGCTTGCTGCCAAGTTGTCGACCCGCTTTAACCGAGACCTGCTGCCCGAGAATGGCGCGCATGGCCACCTCGAAACCGTCCCAGCCTCCAGGAACACGAAGTCCCGGTCGTGCCTCGATCAACCGTGCGAGATGCGGATCCCGCGCCAGATGGTTCGAGACGGTCATGATATCGGCACCCAGATCGAACACACGCCGGATCCGCGCTACGATAGCAGGCAACGCACGGACCTCGGGAAAACGAATGACGGCTTCGAGGCTCTCCTTTTCCGGGAGGTGCAAGATTGCAATCGTCCCAGCCTGGCCATCCAGGAGGACGGTCCGTCGATAGATTCCGCCTTCGACGCACTCCACACCATCGATGGCGCGAGCCTTCAGAAACGACAGCATGGCATCCCAATCGTACGGAGCGCGGTAGCGAAGCCGGACCGTCACGCCTGTCGTCGCGGCAGAGCCTTCGGGAAGTGCACTGATGCTCCGCTTGCGGATCGCGCTCGGAGGACGCCGGTATAGGTTCTGGAACGTCTCATTGAAGCGGCGGACGCTTCCGAAGCCAGCGGCCAGGGCAACCTCGGACATGGGAAGCCGCGTGTCGTGGATCAGCTGTTTGGCGAAGAGAATGCGCCGGGTTTGCGCTACGGCAATGGGCGAAACGCCAAGGTGCTCCTGAAAGAGGCGCCGCAATTGGCGTTCGCCAAGACCCAGCCGTTCGGCAAGAACTTCCACGCTCGCCCCTTCGCCATCGAGCGCGCCCTCGGCGATCAGGACCAAGCCACGGGACACGGTGTTGGATGTTCCTCGCCAGGAGCCTAGGTCGGGCGCGGTCTCGGGTCGACAACGCAGGCAGGGACGGAAGCCCGCCTCCTGTGCTGCGGCTGCAGAGAGGTAGAAACGGCAATTCTCGAACTTCGCCGTAGATGCCGGGCAGATCGGACGGCAGTAGATACCCGTGGACGTGACGCCGACGAAAAGCCGCCCGTCGAAGCGGCGGTCCCGGGATTGCAGGGCTCGGTAGCAGACTTGGGGGTCGAGTTGGGTCATGCGACTATCTTGCCATTGTCGGCGCCCGGACGCTCGCGGTTTTCGGACATGAACGGTGGAGATCTCCTCGTCCCCTGCTGGTTGTGCCGAATCACCCTGCTTCCAGGGGAGCCGCCTCGAAAAAGGATTTGCTGCCTGCACCTGTGCCTATGGTCCGGCAGTGACCCGTTTCAAACTCGGGATGGGTCGGAATTCTCAATATCCTGCAGTGATTTAGCGCAGTTTATACCCCGTAAGAGTTATGTTTCTTCGCGCGAACTTTCGTAGCCTTTCCCGTCCAGGACTGCAAAGGAGCCACAATGACGGGAACGATTCCAGTCGAGCGTACCGGCAATCAGGACATCGATGCTCTCTTCTCAGGGCTGATGTGGGATACGCAGAACCTCACGTATAGCTTTCCAACCAACGCATCCTTCTATGGTCAGGCTTATGGCCTGGGTGAGCCGCAGAACGGCTTTAAAGCCCTCAACGCCCAGCAAATCGCCGCTGCAACGGTCGTGCTGGCTTCCGTCTCCGACGTGGCGAACGTCACGTTTACACCCCTAACGGAAACAGCCACGAGCCATGCGACCCTGCGCATGGCCATGTCGGCTTCTCCGTCCTCCGCCTGGACCTACACGCCATCCGATTATGCCGAGGCTGGAGACACCTGGCTCGGCACGGCGAATGGCTGGTACGATTCGCCTCAGCTCGGCAACTATGGCTATTACACCCTGCTTCATGAACTGGGGCACGCCCTGGGTCTGAAACACGGCAACGAGACAAATGTCTATGGTGCCCTGCCATATGCGCATGACTCGATGGAATACTCCGTCATGACGTATCGGTCATATGTTGGCGCCGCGGGACAGTATGTGGAAAACGAGACGTGGGGTTATGCTCAGTCTCTGATGATGGACGATATCGCTGCGCTGCAGCATCTATATGGCGCAAACTTCTCTACTCATGATGAGAACACCGTCTATCGGTTCGACCCTGTGACGGGACAGACCTTCATCAATGGGAAAGGGCAGGGAATACCGGGCGCAGACCGCATCTTCGAGACGATCTGGGATGGCGGCGGAGTCGATACCTACGACCTGTCGAACTACACCACGAATCTCTCCGTTGATCTTCGTCCCGGCGCTTGGTCGACCTTGTCACAGATGCAGTTGGCGCAGCTCGGCAGCGGTCACAAAGCGCAGGGCAACATCGCAAACGCGCTTCTTTACGACGGCGATCCGCGCTCGCTCATCGAGAATGCGACGGGCGGAACGGGGAATGATACCATCACAGGCAATGCGGCCGCCAATGTCTTGAGAGGTGGTAGTGGCAATGATCGCTTATACGGCCTTGACAACAATGACACGCTGATCGGCGGCGACGGCAACGATACCCTCACAGGCGGCCTCGGCGACGATGCCTTCGTGTTCAATACGAAGCCGAATGGCACGACGAACGTCGACCGCATTACCGACTTCAACGTGGCCGACGACACGATCATGCTCGACGATGCCGTCTTCACGGCGCTCGGGAACCCCGGTTTTCTCGATCCGGCGGAGTTCTGGACAGGCACGAAGGCGCATGATGCTTCGGATCGCGTCATCTACAATGCATCGACGGGCTTGATCTCCTACGATCCGGATGGAACTGGTCGTGCGGCACCGATTCAATTTGCGCAGGTCAACAAGGGCCTGAAGATGACAGCGAATGACTTTCTGATCATCTAAGGGTGTTGCGCTCAACGGCGCGGTCGCCCGCTGACCGCGCCGTGGCATTCCTCACGAACGCGTCGTTTAAGTTGCCTATCCGTCAACTTCGCCTCAGCGCCTCTCTTGATTTGCTGGCACTCTTCCGCGAGCGTGGGCGATTATGACGATACCCATGGAATACCAACACGCTTCGGAAGACTTCGAGCGCTTCCTTGCAGATGCACGCAGCGAGGCGGGTCTTGCAACGCGCAACCAAACCTACACGATGGTTCAGGCCGTTCTTCTTGTCTTTCGCCGCCGCCTCGATGTCGAAGAGAACATTCGCTTCGCAGGCGTGCTTCCGCCAATCCTTCGCGCGATCTTCGTCGCGGAATGGGATCCTCGGGAACCGAAGCGGCCCTTCGACGATCGTCCAAGTTTGACCCGCGAAGTTCAATTCGTTCGGCAGCACCACAACTTCGCTCCCGATAGCGCCATTCTGGATGTTGCCGCGGCCCTTTGGCGACATGTCGACCGGGACGCATTTTCGCTGATTCTGTCGACTTTTCCGGAGAGCGCCGCGGAGTTTTGGCGGGCTTAATGGGCTGCACCTGGAGCGACCGTCCTGCGATCGCAGAATGAGATTGTCTATCGTATAAGTATGTGCTTATATGTTTGGCATGATCGAAGCTGAGGTCTTTCGCATTTTGTCCGATCCGACCCGCCGTGCCGTTTTCGAGCGGCTGGTCGGGCAGGAGTTGAGCGTATCCGAGCTGAAGGACAGCTTCGCGGTATCTCAACCTGCGATTTCGCAGCATTTGGCGGCATTGCGGAATGCCGGCCTCGTCGAGGAGCGACGAGAGGGCCGCTTCGCGTATTACAAGGCCAACCCGAACGGACTTGCGCCGCTGGTCAACTGGGTCGACCGCTACCGCAGCTTCTGGCCGGAGAAGGTCGAAAAGCTCAAGGATGTGCTCAAAAGGATGGATCGATGATCGATGAAGACATGAGCCTGAGAACACGATCCATCACAGTCGAATGCGACCTGGACGAGCCGCCGGAGAAAGTATGGCGTGCGCTCTGCACAAAAGAGATCGTCGCCGAATGGCTCGGTCCCAACACTTTGGAGCCCCGTGCCGGCACGGCCTTCGAAGTTCAGGCTCCCGAGGCCGGCGGGACCGTTGAGTGCAAGGTTCTGGATGCGTCTCCCGGCCAGCGCCTGTCGTATTCCTGGCGTATCCACTCGCCCGATCAGGATGTGTCTCCTGTCGACTCGGTGGTGACGTTCGAGATTGCCGAGACACACACCGGTGGCACCCATTTGCGAGTGATCCATAGCGGGTTACCGGTCATTCAGAGTGCGAAATCCTTCACGCTGTCGGCGCATGGTAATCGGCGGCGTTCGTTGCTGCGAGCCGCGAGATCGATGACGCGGGTTTTGCAGACCACAGGGATTGTTTTGCGCTGCGCCGCCTAACGTCCTGTCTGGCCTATCCTTTCAAGTGTGCTCCGCGACGCTGGAGATGGCGAAGCGTTGCCTGGTTACATGGAGAATGATCGATGAGAGATCCTGTTGCGCTCTATAGCAGTATGCTGGTCCCGATGGTGGTCGAGCAGTCGAACAGGGGCGAGCGCTCTTTCGACATTTACTCCCGGCTGTTGCGCGAGCGTATCGTCTTTCTGACTGGCCCGGTCGATGATACCTCAGCGTCCCTGATCGTGGCGCAGCTCCTCTTTCTCGAGGCCGAAAATCCGAAGAAGGAGATCTCGTTCTACATCAATTCTCCGGGCGGCGTCGTGACTTCGGGATTTTCCGTATACGACACGATGCAGTTCATCCGTTGTCCGGTGACGACGCTATGCGTCGGGCAGGCCGGCTCCATGGGTTCGGTCCTGCTGACGGCAGGAGAGGCCGGCCACCGCTTCGCGCTGGCCAACAGCCGCATTCTGGTTCACCAGCCGTCCGGCGGCTATCAGGGGCAGGTAACGGATATCATGATCCATGCACGGGAGAGCGAGGCGCTGAAGCGGCGGATCATCGAGATCTATATGAAGCATACCGGTCAGGATTACGACGCTGTGGAACGCGCACTCGATCGCGACAACTATATGTCGGCCGACCAAGCCAAGGCCTTTGGTCTGATCGATGCCGTGCTCGACCAACGCCCGAACCTACCGCCCAAGGAAGATCTCTGAGACGCTGCAATCCAATGAACTAAATTTCTGCCAATCTGGCTCGGTTCCGATGCAGAGCAACATTGCGCTGCAACGCAAACCGGCGGACGAAAAGCCGAAAGGTGAGGCGGCGGACTGCGATATCTTGATCAAGAGCTGGTTGGCTTCGCCGTCTAAGCGCGCCTGAGTCTCTAACTTTCGCAAGATCCGCCAAGTCATGACGCCAGAGTAATATAGTTTCTTCGGCAACTATAAGAATCGAAGACTGAAATCCAAAGATTTAGCGATTTTTCTTCTTTTTGTTCCCATCGTTAGGAACCAATCTTCCATGAGCGCACTTATTGGTTAGGTTGTATTATGTCCGCCATAAAGTGTAGGCGGAGAAATACGGTCGCTGCTTTGCTCCAAGCTGGCTCTAATATTGCAAGGTGTATTGACAATCCGTGGATTTCCCGGAACGAAAAGGCTAGGCTTGGATTGATCAAGCGCCGCTCAGCGCGGTTACACTGTGGCTCTATTAGACGATGAAGCGCTTACGTATTTTTCTTGGAGCGGTCCTCCTCATTGGAGGTCTTTATATTGTTGTTGGCGAGCACTTGGCCGGCACGAGTGCAGATGCCACTGTCAATGCGCGCATAGCTGTTCTGCGAGCCCCCGTGGAGGGCGTCGTGAATTTCGCGGTGCGCAACATTGGTGCGCATGTCTCGCCTGAGGAATCCGTCGCTCATATCACGGATGACCGCTTTGACACCGCTCGCCTGATTGACCTTGAGCGTGCCCAGTCCGCACTGGAGATCGACCGGCAACGGATTGCGGCTCAGATTTCTGCCGTGACCGAGGCGCGCAAGATCATGCAGGCGCAGGCAAACGACTATAAGGAAGGTCGCGTCCGACAGATCGAAGCGCGGATCGGCGAGGCCCAGGCTGCACAGGAAAGCGCTGCAGCCAAGCTACGCGAGGCCGACAGTGCCTTGAAGCGGACGATCTCCCTCAATGACCGCGGCTTGCAGACGAACATCACCCTCGACAAGGCCAAGGCAGATTACGATGTCGCTCAACAGGACATCCAGGGCACGCAGCAGCGCTACAATTTTCTGTCGACTGAGCTTGCCGCGGCGAAGAATGGCGTCTTCATCGGTGATTCCTACAACGATGCACCCTCGTCGACGCAGCGGATCCGCGAGTTCGACCTGCGTTTGGCGGAGTTGGCGGCGGAGTCGCGGCAAGTCGAGATGCGCCTCAGGCAAGGGAGCGAGCAGGTATCTGCCGAGCGGGTGCGCGTCAACAAACTCACATCCGCTGAATTGAACACCGACCAGCCAAGCATCGTCTGGAACTTTCTGGTCAGCGGCGGAGAATATGTGAATCGTGGTCAGGATCTGATGCGCCTTGTGGATTGCTCTACGACCATGGTGACTGCCAGCGTGAGTGAGACCGTTTATTCCCGCCTCAAAGTCGGCATGCCGGCGCAGTTCCGTCTCAATGCGGACCAGAGAGTCTTCGACGCCACCATAACACGCCTTGGGGGCTCTGGTGCCTCAGGCCTTTATGCGACCCTCGCCATCGGTCCGAGTGCGGAGCATCTGAGCCGGTTCGACGTCGCCCTCGATGTGCCGAACCTGACAAGTGATCCGGATCTCTCATGCGCAATCGGTCGCACAGGGCGGGTCATCTTTGCCAGCGGTCCTCTCTCAAGTTTCCGCGAGGTGCTGGCCCGGTTCGGTTTGTAGGATGCTGATCCTCGATACATATTTATCGAGCTTCGCTCTCGTCGCCGTGGTGGCGGGGCTTGTCCTGCTCGTCGGCCCGCTCGCACGCAAATCCAACGATTGGATCCGCGTCTTCTTGTTGGCGCTCACGGCGATCCTGGCATGGCGCTACATGGTCTGGCGCATCACCGCTACAGTACCTCCGCTCAGCTTCGACATCGATGCGATCGCGAGTTGGATCTTCCTCACTGTCGAGGGTTTGGCTTTGGTTTCCTCGACTTCAGCCTACTTTATTCTGACACGGCGCCGAGAGCGGCATGCGGAAGCCGACGCGCATCTCCGCTGGTGGGGCGACGACCCACCTCAGGTCGATCTTTACATTGCTACATACAACGAGGAGCGGGCCGTCTTGGAGCGCACCTTGTCCGGTGCGCGAGCTATCGACTATCCGAAGTTGCGCGTTTTCGTCCTTGACGACGGTCGGCGCGATTGGCTGACTGAGCTATGTCAGGAATACGGCGCTGAACATCGAACCCGCCCCGACAACAATCATGCAAAGGCCGGCAATATCAATTACACCCTACGCCAGCGGCTGCAGGATCCGGATCCACCCGCCTTTGCCGCTGTGCTCGACGCCGACTTCGTGCCGCATCCGAACTTCATTCGCCGCGTATTGGCTCTGTTTCACGATCCGGGAGTCGGACTCGTGCAGACACCGCAGCATTTTTTCAACCCCGACCCGATCCAGCACAATCTCGGTATCGCCCAGGCCTATCCCGACGAGCAGCGGTTCTTCTTCGATCACCTCGAACCGGCGCGCGATGGCTGGGGCATTGCGGTGTGCTGCGGTACCTCCTCCATGGTGCGCATCGAAGGAGTGAAGGCGATCGGCGGCTTTCCGACTGAAAGCGTGACGGAGGATTTCCTTCTCACAATTCGTCTCGACGAGCATGGATATCAGACGGTCTATCTCAACGAGCCGCTCACCGAAGGTCTCGCGCCGGAGGGGCTGCAGGAATACATCGTCCAGCGCGGACGCTGGTGTCTTGGAATGATGGAGATCATCCGCAACGTCTATAATCCGTTCGGGACCAATCGTCTGCGCCTGATGCAGCGCATCAGCCTACTCGATTCGCTGATGTTTTGGACGACCACCTTTCCCTTTCGCCTCGTCAGCCTGCTATGTCCGCTGCTCTATTGGTACTTCGGCATCATTGTCGTCAATGCCTCGGTAAGTGACATCATCACCTATTACATGCCTTATTACATCGCGGTCCTGTTTACCTTGAACTGGATCTCGGGCGGGCTGATCATGCCGCTTCTCAACGATGTATCGCAGCTTCTCGCGGCCTGGCCGATCACCCGCGCTGTCTGGATGGGATTGTTTACGCCGGGGCCACACAAGTTTCGCGTCACAGCAAAAGGTGGTGATCGCACCAAGGCTGTCGTCCAGTGGCCGATTATGAGACCCTTCGCCATCATTTTTGTGCTGACGCTTCTCGGCCTGCTTCTGCCGCTCACTGGGGACATCCTCTTTAGCCATGTCAGCAGAGCAGGCGATGGTATCCGCATCATCATCTTCTGGACGCTCTACAACCTTGCCGTGCTCGCAGTCACGATGGCTGCTTGTATTGAACGCCCCCGCGTCAATCGTCCGCAGCGGATCGCGACTGAGCAGGTGATCCTGTCTGTCGACATCAATCGATTCTACGGTTGGCTCACAGATCTCGGCGTTGACGGTGCACGCATTCGTGGCCCTGCCGGGCTGAGCATCGGTGAGAGAGGAACTATTGAACTTGAAGGTGTCGGCGAAGTCGCAGTGCGGATCGCCGAGACAGCGCCGGATGGCTATATTCTCGATGTGCTCACCACACCGCAGCAATATTCCCTTCTGCTGCGAAAGCTCTATACGGCCGATGCTGCTCCTGGAACGACACGCGGCGATCTCGCCGTCATGATGAAGGGTTGGGCGCGTCTGTTCGCGTCACGATGATGAATGAGGCAGCAGCCTATGCGATTGAATCTAAAAGTGGTCATTTTCCTCGGTGGCTCGATCCTTGTGCTGGCGCCAGCCCTGATATCGGGCATGTTTTTCGCCAGTTCCCTGCAGCAGCGCGTCGAGACAGTGAACATCAATCGCCTTCGCGCTTTGGGTGAACTTGCGTCCGATCAGATGGCCCGGCGGATGCACACCCTTTGGCGCGACGTTGATGGCATGGCTCGCACGGCAGATCTTTCCTCTCCGGATGAGCTAAGAGGTCGGTTCTCTTTCCTTGCTCAGCTCGATCCGCGCTATTCCTGGATCGGTGCCGCGGCCGTCGACGGCAAAGTGGTGGCCGCGGTCAATGGATTGCTTGAGGGACAGAGCGTGGCGGAGCGTCCCTGGTTTCGACGCGGCCTGAACGGGCCATCCGCCAGTGACGTGCATGATGCCAAACTTCTGGAGAAGCTGTTGCCAGCCACGCCAGAACCTCGGCGCTTCGTCGATTTCTCCGCTCCCATCAAGAACACGCACGGGGACGTGACTGGTGTGATTGGAGCCCATTTCGACTGGAACTGGGTTCGGGAAAACATTGGAAGTCTCGCGACGCCAGGTGTTGATATCCTTCTGCTCTCGCGCGACCGCACGGTTCTCTACGGTCCGAGCGACCTGCAAGGAAAAGTCCTGTCGGTCGGATCGGCCATAGCGGCTGGTCAAGCAACCTCTATTGCTCTCGACGAGCATTGGCCCGACGGCCATCAGTATGTCAGCGCAGTGGTGCCGAGTGTGCAGTTTCAAGATATGCCGAGTTTCGGCTGGAGCTTGATCGTCCGCGCGCGCGCCGATGAGGTATTCGGTCCTGTGCGTGCGCTCCTTCGCTCGTTCTGGACGATCCTGGGCATCGGCGCCTTATGTACGCTCACTCTTCTTTATCTCTTCGCGCAATGGATCGCTGTGCCGCTGAATCGACTGGTAGGTTCGGCCGATGCATTCGCAAACGGTCGTGCCAGCGTCCCCGTGTACGAGGAAACGCGTTACGAGGAGGCGCGGGATCTCGCCGCTGCCCTCGTTCGCCTTCAAACGCAATCCATGCGCCCCTATCAAAAGCGAACGGCAAAGGTAGCTTCAGCGGATTCAAAGAAGCTTTCGATAAAGGAGGAATCCTGAACGCTCGGCAACCTGATCGTAGAGTCGCATCGCAGTGGCGTTCGTCTCGTGGGTCTGCCAATAGACGCGGGGAGCACCGGCCCGCGCGGCTTCGCCATAGACACCCTGGATCAGGGCGCGACCGACACCTTTTCCTCGTGCCTCTTCGCTCGTAAACAGATCCTGCAGATAGCAACTGGGTGCAATCGCCGTCGTGCTCCGGTGGAAAAGGTAATGCGCGAGGCCCAGTACTCGATTGTCGCATTCCGCCACCAGGGCATGGACCGGCTCATATGCGTCGAAAAAGCGCTCCCACGTCGTCTGGGTGATCTCCGGCGCCAGCGCCGTCGGCCCCGATCGACCATAGAACGCATTGTATCCGTCCCAGAGAGGTTCCCATTGCGGTCTGTCGTCCCGGACAATCGGTCGAACGACGATGGCTGCTTGCATTTCCGGGCTCCGTCGCAAGGAATGTAAGATGCTGGCAACGTGCCGGGAAAATCCTTGTCATTACGTTAAGTCGTTGCGTCGGTCTCAGGCGGCGGAGGGAGCTGCTGCCTGGGCACGTAGAAGCATTCCGAAGAGATCGCGCGGTTCATCGGGATCGGCCAGAAGGTCGAGTTCTTCGTAAAGACCCGTTCGCTCGACCTCTCGCTTCACGTAGCGAAGCGCCGAGAAATCCTCGATAGCGAAGCCGACGGAATCGAAAAGCGTGATCTGCCGAGCGTCTGTACGCCCCGGTGCGTTGCCGGCAATCACCTGCCACAACTCGGCGACCGGGTGGTCGGGGGAAAGCTGCTGGATTTCTCCTTCGATCCGTGTCTGCGGCGGATACTCCACGAAGATATCGGAGCGCTTCAAGATGTCCGGATGCAATTCGGTCTTGCCGGGACAATCACCGCCGATGGCGTTGATGTGGATGCCCGATCCGACCATATTGTCCGTGAGGATCGTCGCATTCTGCTTGTCGGCAGTGACCGTCGTGACGATCTGTGCGCCTTCCATCGCCTCTTCGATTGAATTGCAAATAGCGATGTCGAGACCCATTCCGGCAAGATTACGGACGCATTTCACGCTTGCTGTCCTGTCGATGTCGTAAAGGCGGAGTGTGTCGATGCCCAGCAATGCCTTGAAAGCGAGAGCTTGGAACTCCGCCTGGGCACCGTTGCCGATCATCGCCATCGTGCGCGCATCTCTCGGAGCGAGGTACTTGGCAGCGAGCGCCGAAGTCGCGGCGGTGCGCAAGGCCGTAAGAATCGTCATTTCCGTAAGCAGCACCGGATAGCCGGTGCCGACATCGGCCAAGACGCCGAACGCTGTCACAGTCTGACGTCCCTCTCGGGTATTCTTGGGATGGCCGTTCACGTACTTGAAGCCATAGACCTCGCCATCGCTCGTAGGCATGAGCTCGATCACGCCCTCCTTGCTGTGCGAGGCAACACGAGGTGTCTTGTCAAAGGACTCCCAGCGGCGGAAATCTGCTTCGATCTCGTTTGCGAGCTCGACGAGGAAGCGCTCCACGCCGATGGCAATAACGAGCTTCATCATGTGATCGACGCTGACGAACGGAACGACGTTGAGTTTTTCGATCATGATTCAGAAACTCCGCGTCGGACGGTCGAGGACCCGGCGACCCATCAGGCTCGCCACGAGATCCACCATGAGCAGGGCCGTACGGCCGCGCTCGTCCAGGAAAGGGTTGAGCTCGACGAGATCGAGGCTGGTGACGAGGCCGCTGTCATGGAGAATCTCCATGATCAGGTGAGCCTCTCGGAATGTGGCTCCGCCGGGAACTGTTGTGCCGACGCCAGGCGCGATGTTCGGATCGATGAAGTCGACATCGAGGCTCACGTGCAGGCGGCCATTGGCTGCGGCCACCCGCTTCAGAAAGGCCTTGAGCAGCGTGACGACACCGTTCTCGTCGATAGCGCGCATGTCGTGAATGGTGACGCCGGCCGTCGCAAGGGCAGCGCGCTCGGCATTGTCGACGCTGCGAATTCCCATCATGCACACGTTCTCGGGACGTATCGGCACGGGATTAGCCGGGAAGTAGCCATCGAAACCGCCGCGACCGGTCGCATAGGCCATGGGTACACCGTGCAGGTTGCCGCTTTGCGTCGTGTCGAGCGTATGGAAATCCGGATGGGAATCGAGCCAGAGGACGAAAAGCGGGTGATCGTCCTCCGCAGCCCGGCGGCTTAAGCCCGTCATCGAGCCGGCGGAAAGGCTGTGATCACCCCCGAGGAAGATCGGGATACCCTCGCCGCTTGCCTCGTAAGCGGCCTGCGCGATGGTTTTGGTCCAGGCAACGATCTCCGGAAGGAACTTGATCGCTCCGTTGGTGTGCGTGAGGTCACGGGTGGGGCCTGGCGCGAGATTGCCCCGATCCTCGACCATATAGCCGAGATCGCGCAGTGCTCCTGCGAGACCCGCCGTGCGGAATGCGCTAGGGCCCATGTCACAGCCGAGGCGTCCTGTACCTTCCTGCACTGGGACACCTAAAAGGATACAGGGCTTGCGCGTCATTCACCTCTCCATGGAACGGTCATCAAGTTACCGAAGGGGATTGGCGAAATGAACAATAAAGATTGACAGTTTTGTGCAAATGGCTTCTCAAAATGATAATCTCGGCTTTTCAAAATGGTGAGTTATGGACGAGCTCGATCAGCGTCTCATCACGCTGCTGCGCCACAACGGGCGCCGCAGCGTGTCGGATCTGGCTCTGGAGCTCGGCGTATCCCGTGCGACCGTCCGATCCCGCATCGAGCGGCTGGAGCGATCAGGGGATATTGTCGGATACACAGTCATTCTGCGCGCCGATGCCGTGTCGCTGCCTGTGCGCGGGATCATGCTGATCGAGGTCGAGGGGCGGGCTGCCGATCGTGTCGTCGATGCGCTGGGAGGCTTTCCGGAGATCAGTGCCATTCACACGACGAACGGAAAATGGGATCTGGTGGTCGAGCTGGGGACTACGAGCCTGACCGATTTTGACGCAGTGCTCCGACGTGTCAGGCTCATACCGGGCGTAATCGCCTCGGAGACCAATCTGCTCCTGGCCACCCCGCGCAGTACACGGGCGCGCCTCTGATGATGGGCACTCGAAAGAGGCACGCTCGCGTTCCTAACGGCAGATGTGATAACGAGCTTCGATCAAATCCGTCGGGGGCACCGTCCCTCATTCTCCTCTGCCGTTCGCTGGCCCATGACGGCCGCGGGCATTTCTATCGCCGGCACTCGTGGCCGGTCTCTCCCGGAGCAGCGTTCATGCGTCGCGAAACACTTTCTATCCCTGGCAGCACGTCCGGATTGTCCATCGACCTCACCGTCCTGCGCTTCGGTACGCCCGGTGCAAATCCCAAGATCTACATTCAGGCTGGACTGCATGCCGACGAGACGCCGGGGCATCTGACCGCTCATCACCTGCGCCAACGGCTCACGGCCCTTGAGGATGCGGGCAGGATCAAGGGCGAGGTCGTGCTCATTCCGGTTGCCAATCCGATCGGTCTGGCGCAGCAAGTCAATGGCGTCTTCCATGGCCGCTTCGACCTGTCGGACGGGGGTAACTTCAACCGTTATTTTCCCGAATTGACGGACGAGGTCGCGGAGGTGCTCGCCTCACAGCTCGGATCGGATTCGCAGAAGAACGTAGCGCTCATTCGCTCGGCGCTGAAGACTGCGCTTGCCGCGCGCAAGCCCGTCACGCCGACGGACCATCTCAAGCACCTGCTCCTGAACGAGGCGATCGATGCCGACATCGTGCTCGACATCCACTGCGATTCCGAGGCGGCGGTGCACCTCTACACGCTGACGCCGCAGGCGGAAGATTTTGCGCCGCTCGGCGCCTATCTCGGCGCAAAGGCGGTGCTGCTCGCGACCGAATCCGGCGATAATCCCTTCGACGAGGCGGTGAGCCGTCCCTGGCTTCAACTGCAGGAGCGCTTTCCCGCTGCGGCCATTCCGCTCGCGGGCCTTGCGACGACGCTCGAGCTGCGCGGCAGGGCGGATGTATCGGATGCACTCGCCTCGACGGATTCCGAAGCGATCCTGAATTACCTCACGCTGCGCGGAGCCATCGCCGGAACACCTCCGACAGTCCCGACCCCAGCAGCACCACCCACACCGCTTGCCGGAACCGAAGCACTCACGGCGCCTCGTCCCGGCATCGTCGTATTCGAGAAGGAGGTGGGTGCCTCCATCAAAGCTGGGGACGTTATTGCGCGCCTCATTGACCCAGTCTCCGGCGAAGAGACCCTCGTGCACGCCACCACCGATGGCGTTCTTTTCGCGCGCTCGACGGGCCGCTTCGTCCATGCCGGTAAGAGACTTGGGAAGATCGCCGGCGCCAAGGAAATCCGTTCCGGCAAGCTCCTCAGTCCGTAACGCACCCGCTCTTCGCGAATCCTTCCGCCCGGGCCGGGCGGGCTTCTGCCACGACCATGTCACATGAAACGCTTAACAGCACATGGACGATGCAGAGGAGCAGGCCATGTCAGACCGTCGCGAGCCGAGCCTGAACGAGTTGCTGGCGGATCCGATCATCCGCCAGCTCATGGCGCGGGACGGCGCGACGGAGCAGCAGGTCCGTTCGATCGCCCTGTCGGCCCGGCGGCGGATTGCGGAGCAGCGTCGGCAGATCGTGGCGACTGAAGTCATGTCCGGTGCGTCGCGTTTCCGGCCCCTTCAGCCCTGCTGCGACTGATCCCCAGGACCTTGGAGTGCGGCCCGGCCTCGGCTGGCATCAGGGATGAGGGCGTCGTATAGCTGTCACCAAACCCCTCTAGGCCAGCCCTCTCCATCCATTCTGAGGTTCTATGCCATGAAGCGCTTGGCTCTCGCTTTTCTTGCGGCTGCCTTTTTGCCGGCCGCCGCCTTCGCGCAGGACGTCGCGGGCAAGCTCGTTCTCTATACGAGCCAGCCGAACACCGATGCCCAGCAAACCATCGATGCCTTCAAGGTAAAATATCCTAAGGTCGATGTCTCGTTCGTTCGCGATGGCACGCCGCGAATCCTCGCCAAGCTCGCTGCGGAGTTCGAGGCGGGGCAGCCGCAGGCGGACGTGCTCCTCATCGCCGATAGCGTCACGATGGAAGGCCTGAAGAAGGATGGGCGGCTGATGGCCCATGACAGCCCGGCGCTGTCCGCCTATCCGGCCGGGATCCACGATCCGCAGAAGCAATGGTTCGCCACCAAGCTGATCACCACGGGCATCGTCTACAACACCAAGGCGTCCTTCAAGCCTACGTCCTGGGCGGATCTGACGAAGCCTGAGGTGAAGGGGCAGGTGGTGATGCCGAGCCCGCTCAACTCCGGTGCTGCCCTGATCCACGCAGCCACCCTGACGGGTAATCTGGACGGTGGTTGGAAATACTACGAGGCACTGAAGGACAACGGCGCCATGGCGGGCGGCGGCAACGGCGATGTGCTCAAGAGCGTGTCCGGCGGCGACAAGCTTTTCGGTGTCATCGTTGATTTCATGCCGATCCGCGAAAAGGCCAAAGGCGCGCCGGTGGAATTCGTGTTCCCGAAGGAGGGCGTGTCCGCCGTGTCGGAACCGGTTGCGATCCTCAAAGGGACTAAGAATCCGGAGGCGGCCAAGGCCTTCATCGATTTTCTCCTTTCCAAGGACGGCCAGGAGGTCGCGTTGAAGCAGGGCTACATCCCCGCCCGTGCCGATGTTCCGCTTCCCGCAGGCTATCCCTCCCGCGATCAGATCAAGATCATGGCGTTCGATGCGGCTAAAGCGCTTGCCGATGAGAGCAAGAACAAGATGACCTTCGCCGACATCTTCGGCCAGTGAGAACGGCGCTCACCGACGGGCGCCCCCTTCTCGAACGGGGAGGGGGCGCCCTTGCCATTCTGACATTCTGTGCCGTCCTCGTCTTCGCCATTCTGCCGATGGCGCGGCTGCTGGTCGCTGCGATGGTTCCAGGCGGCACTTTCGGTGCGAACGCGCTGCTGGCGCCGTTTTTGAGTCGCGCCGGCCAGGGTGCGGTCATCGCCACACTGGAGACCGCGACAGGATCGACCCTTCTTGCGCTCTGCCTCGGTTCCGCGCTCGCTCTGGTCCTCACGACCGCAGACGTCCGAGGACGACAGGCCCTGACCTTTCTGTTCGTGCTCTCGATGCTGATTTCGCCCCAGGTGGCGGCTGTCGCATTTCTGAGCCTTGCGGGCCCCTCGTCGCCGCTTCTGACGACATTAGGGCTCGCTCCCGAACCTGGAAGTGTGAATCCTCTGCTTGGGCGCGGGGGCGTGATCCTCGTGATGGGACTTCATCATGCGCCTCTCGTCTTCATCGTGCTGGCTACCGGGTTGAAGCGCGTGCCGCGCGCCTTGATCGAGGCGGCGCGCATCGACGGTGCTCGCCCGACGCGGATCATGACAACGATCCTGCTACCGATCCTGCGGCCGCATCTCGTCGGTGCGGCTCTTCTCGCCTTCGTGGCGGGCGTCGGCAATTTCGGTATTCCGGCCGTGCTCGGACTGCCGGTCAACTATGTCACCTTGCCGACGCTGATATATCGGCGGCTTTCGAGTTTCGGACCGACCATCATCACAGATGTGGCTGCGCTCGGTATTCTCGTTGGAGCGCTGGCAGGGATCGGCGTCATTGCGGGTCGCTTCGCGCTTCGTGCGCCCGCCATTCTGCTGGAGGACGATGCGAGACTTGCGCCCTTCTGGCGTCTGGAACACAGAAGGCCGGTCGTTGAGGCAGTTCTCTGGCTCGTCATCGCAATCGTGTTGATCCTGCCGGGCCTCGGCTTGCTGACGACCGCGCTCGTGCCCTCGCACGGCATGCCGCTCACCGCGGCAACGATCACTTTCGAACATTTCGTCGAGATTTTGCTGCGCCAGCAGGTGACCATGAGGGCCTTCGCGAACTCATTCGTCTTCGCCGGCGCAAGCGCTCTTTTCCTGGCGCTTTTGTCGATTCCGCTCGCCTATGCCCTTGCGCGCCGCATGCCTCGTCTGGCTGGGCTCATCTCTGGGCTCATTGAGATGCCCTACGCGCTGCCGGGGGTCGTGCTTGCCATCGCGTGCATTCTTCTCTTTCTCAAGCCGTTGCCGCTCATCGGCCATTCGCTGTACGCGACGCCGTGGATCATTCTTTTCGGCTATGCGTCGCGCTTCCTGGCAGTCGTGCTGAAGCCGGTGGCTGCCGCCATGGGGCAGATCGACCCGCTCCAGGAGGAGGCGGCTGCGCTTGACGGCGCGGGATTCTGGCGTCGCCTTAAGGATATCGTCGCGCCCTCGCTGCTGCCGGCAGCCGCTGCCGGAGCACTTCTGGCCTTCCTCTTTGCCTTTGGCGAGCTCACCGTCTCGGCGCTTCTCTGGTCCGCCGGAACGGAAACGATCGGTGTCGCCCTCTACAGCTTCGAGGAGGCAGGTCTGGCGAGCCAGGCTGCCGCAATCGGCGTGGTCACCGTCGCGATCGTTGCCGCGACGATGATCGTTCTCGATTTGCTGCGTTCCCTGCTCCCCGAGGGAATTCTGCCGTGGCGGGTGTAGCGCCTTACTTCACGCTTGAATGATCGGAAATCATGAGTGGCGACGCGCCGACGCGCCAGCGCTCGGGCGCCACGAAGACGCGGCGGCGCTTCTGCGCCTCGAAGGCGAGCGGCGGCTTGGCGTTGTTGATGAAACGTCCGATCTGCTCGTGAAAATCGTTACCGCTGCGCCAGAAGCCGACATTCACAAACGTGGTCCAACGTTTATCCAGATCCCAGACCATCCATGGAAATTGCTCCCGGTCTTCGACCCGGCTGAGAAATTCGCCGATCAGGCCCGAGCGATCCGCGATGGTGGCCTGCTTCGACCAATATTCCAGGAATTCCTGCTCGCGACCTTTCTTGATGCGCCATTCCACCAGGACGATACGGGCATCGGTCGTTTCTGCCGCTGCCGTCTCGCTCTGTGCTTGTCCGGTTGGACGGGCCTCCTGAGCGGAGGCGGCCATCGGCGCGAACATGAGGCTGAGGCCGACGAGAGCCAGAGCCCAGCCGGAAGCTCGGATACCATGTGCCGATTGCAAACCAGTCTTCATCGCATTCTCCCTTTCGATGACGTAGGATTATTGTTTGGTCTTCTCGAAAATGTGAACCGCAATTCACAGCTTTACGACATGCGCCATCGCCAATCCCGAATTCATCGGAGGCAGAGGCGCCGCCGTCCTTCGGCTGCACGGCAATTGAGGCGACAATTGCGTACTTCGAATGCAATAGCGCTCAGAGTGACAAGTTCTTCCTTTGCGTAATAGGCGGACGCTTCATGCGTCTGTCGCTTCTCAGGGGCCTTGTACGAATCGAGCTCACGAGAGGGCCTCCGTCGTAACAGGGCATTATCGGGCCAGAAGCCTCGCCGCTCCGAATGGCTCTCTTCCATCAGCGTTCGAAGAGAAACTGATCATATTTCATCATTTGTGCTGATGAATGTAACAGCGTAATTCGGGGCAAACGCAGGGAACGATCATGTCGCAAGCAGCCATGCCAAGCAGGGGAGCCATGTCGGACGCACCGGCACGCCTCGAGGGAAGCACGCTCGGGCTCTATGTGGCCACCGTTATTCTGTGGGGCGTGAGCTGGATCGGCATTCATGCCCAGCTCGGCGTGGTGGCTCCGGAGATGTCGGTGCTCTGGCGCTTCGCGCTTGCGGCCCTGTGTACATGGGCATGGGTCTGGGCGGCCGGAATGCGTGTGCGCTTCTCACTCTCCGACCATTTGCGTTTTGCCGCGGTGGGGCTCTGCCTCTTCTCGTTCAACTTCATCTGCTTCTACTACGGCGGACTTTCGGTGCCGTCAGGCCTTCTCTCGGTCGTCTTCTCGCTGGCCTCGATCTTCAACCTTGTCCTCGGCTTCGTGATCTTCCGTCAGAAGGTGGAGCTGAGGGTGGCTTGCGGCGGATTCATCGGTGCGCTCGGCATTGTGCTGCTGTTCTGGCCGGAGATCACGGGCGCCGGCTTCAACGCGGCAGCCTTGCGTGGCTTGGGTCTCTGTGTCCTCGGCACGCTGTTCTTCTGTTCCGGCAACATGATCTCGACGGTCGTGCAGCGCCGGGGGGCCCCGCTGATTTCCGCTAATGCCTGGGCCATGACCTATGGCGTGATCGTGCTCCTCATTCTGAATTTGGTTCGCGGCAATGCGTTCATCATCGAGCCGACTGTCACGTATATCGGGGCGCTGATCTATCTCGCTATCGGAGCATCCGTCATCGCGTTCGCATCCTATCTCACGCTGCTGCGGCGTCTCGGCGCTGCGCGTGCGGGCTATGCGACAGTGCTGTTTCCGATCATTGCGCTTGCCGTTTCGACGCTGGTCGAAGGCTATGTCTGGACGCCGCTTGCCGTCATCGGAGTCGTCCTGGCGCTTGCAGGCAATGTGCTGGTCTTGCGTCGGCCCGCGGCCAAGGCCTGAATCGGCGTCGAGAAGGGCGGTCTATTCGGCTGCCGGTGCCAGGAGCGGGCGGGTCGAACCCAGGTTGTCCAAGGACTGCTTGATATGGAAGCCCAGCGCATCGGCCAGCGGATTGTCGCCGCCGCGGGCGCGGATCAAGCCGATCTTGCACGACGGCAAGGCTGGGAAACCGTCTGACGGGCCGAGGATTCGCATGCCCGGACGCACGGCGCTCTCCGGCAGCACGGAGACCGCGAGACCCGCGAGCACGGCCGCGCCGACTGCGGTGGAATGCCAGCTCACATAGGCGATCCGGAACGGACGATCCGCGCTTTCGAGCGCTTCCGTCGCGGAGTGTCGCCAGTCGCAATTCGGGCGTCCGAGCGCCAGCGGGATCGGCGTTTCCTCATGCACCGCATGCCGGCCCGACGTGACCCACAGCAATTGCTCGATGCGGACAATTTCAGACGGGCCGCGACGGTCCACATGGGTGATGATCGCGAGATCGAGGTCCCCATGCTGAACCCGTTCGATGAGATTGTGCGTGGGTTCGCACATCACCGTCACTTCCGCTTTCGGATTGGAACGGGAGAAGCGCGCAAGGATCTCGGGCAGATACCGATCCGCGTAATCGTCCGGCAGCCCGAGGCGCACCCGACCGACCAGCTCGTTGTCGTTGAAGGAAGCCATGCACTCCGCATTGAGGCGCACGATGCGGCGCGCATAATCCAGGAGCCGCTCACCTTCCTCGGTCAACTTCGAGAGACGGCCATCGCGCTCGAAAACGGCGCGTCCGATCCTGTCTTCGAGACGCTTCATCTGCATGGATACGGCGCTCTGCGTCTTGTGCACCACATCCGCGGCACGCGTGAAGGAGCCCGTATCCGCAATCGCAACGAAGGTCCGCAGCTGATCGATATCCAGCAGGTGCATCAGGGTCTCCAGATCATCATAATTAATGATGATACACATCTCAAACAATCGTTTCAAGTTATGAATTAGGCATGATACTGATACCGTGCAATCCAGAAAGAGTCTTTGTTTTTCAATGGCTTGATAGAGGGTTGCGCCTTGGAGAGGGTCAACGAGCGTCGTTGATCCGAACTGGGCTCACGCCTGGACGATACCCCCATCCAGGCCGTCCGATCGATGTTCGAGAAAGCAAGGATACCGCCATGACCCGGTCCGCCACCTACGTCACGAGCCTTCCCGGAGCGACGTTCCTGGGATCGATCGTCCGCGCTATCGCCGACATCGCCAAGGCTCTCCAACACCGTCGTGAAATCGTTCACCTCGCGGAGTTCGACGATCGCATGCTCAAGGATATCGGCCTTATCCGCAGCGACGTAGAGGGCGCGCTTGCCGAGTCGCTCCTCCATAACCCGTCGCGGGTTTTGGTTCGATGTGCCGAACGGCATACGCGAAGTGAAAGGATGGCCGCACCGGTCCGTTCCGCCCGACCGGTTGTTCCTCTGGTGAAGTCAGTCGCTGCCTAAGCCCAGAGCATCGAACGCAAAAGTGGGAACCGATTGCGTGCAAAGATGCTCAAAATCAAAAGCTTAAGGCATCGGACGTGAATCCGGATTCACGTCCGATGCTTTAGAGCATCTTTCGCGGCAACGTGCTGAAGCCTGGCGGTCAATGCTTGCGAGGCTTCCAGGCGTCCTCCAAAACCGACTGAAGGGATGTGAGATATTGCATCTGCATCTCCTGTCCCTTCTGCATCATGTCCTGCCAGGGCACCATTTCTTCATCCGTATCGGACGAGCGCGATACGGATGGGCTCGGTTTGCGCGGCTTGCTCGCTTCAATTTCGGCGTTCTCCCGGCTGCCCGCTTGAAAGGCCTGTAGCCAACCGGTCCAAGCCGCCGTCCAGGGATCCGTCGATGCCTGGACCTTCTCCCGTTCTTTCGTCCGACCGGACTCGGCCTCAGTGAACTGGTTCCGGCTCGCCATCATCTGGTGCAGGGTCCCGGCGAAGATCCCTGCCATGACCGGCAGCATCTGCTGCATGATGTCGACGCTCAGTCCGGTGAAGTCGGCCGCCATATGGGCGATGCGCCGGCTTGCCTCATCCGAGCCGAAGAGGCCGTCGATCACGCGCTTTCCGTTCTGTCGGGCCTGCGAAGAAAAGTCCGCTCCGGTGGTCAGCCAGGGATTCGCCGACAAGCTCTGAAAGAGCGGGTTCGACGGAGCGGTGAGCATGAGGCGTTGCATGCCCATCGCGAAGGCCGGCAGGAGGGCCAGGAGCGCCTTCTGCGCCTGGTCGTCGGAAAGCTTGAATTGCTGGGTCAGCAGGTCGAAGCCCGTACTCGACTGGGCCTGCCTCATTAGATCGAACCAGTTAAGCATTGCAGGCTCCCTTTCCGCAAAAGGCCGCCCGTCGCGTCGACTACAGGGGCACGGTAGCTTGACGCTCCAACCGGCGTATTGTCCAGAACGCAGTCGCGACCGCCGCGATCCCAAACGCGACGGAACCGGCGCCAATCCCCAGAAGAGCACCCTGCGGGCCACCCATTTCCGCGCCCACATAGGCGAAGGGGATCATGCCCAAGGTCGCCCGTCCCCAGTTGAAGAACGTGGACAGGAGCGGGAAACCGAGATTGTTGAAGGATGCGTTCGAGACGAAAACGAGACCGACGAAGAACCAGATCAGCCCGCTGTACTGGCAGAAAAACTGAACGATATCGGCCGTGAGCGGAGGAGCATTGAACAGGAGCGTTAGGGGCACACGCAGCAGGTACAGGATGAGCCATACGCTTCCCACATAGACGACATTGAACGTCAGGGCGTCCTTCAGGATCTGCCGCATCCGCGTGTACTGCCGCGCTCCCCAGTTCTGCCCCATGATAGGGCCGATCGCGCCCGCGAGGGCGAAAAGGCCGCCGAAGGCGACCGGCGTCACCCGGTCGATGATGGCGGAGGCGGCAATGGCCTGATCCCCGAACCGGGCCATGATGCTCGTAAAGAAGGCGTTCGCGACAGGTGCCGCGATGTTCGTAAGAATCGCCGGCACCGCGATGGCGAAGAAGGGGCGGGCATCCGCGATCGCATAGTCAAGCCGCGGCCGGGACAGCAGATTGTGGTGCCGCATCACGTACCGGAAACTGACATAGGCATAGGCCACGCGGGCGAGATTGATGGTCAGCGCGGCGCCGTTCGCCTTCAGGCCCAGACCGAAAATAAGCAGGGGGTCGAGAACGACCGTAACGGCAGCGACCGAGAGGGTCGCATACATGCTGCGCTTGGCATCGCCCGCTGCGCGCAGCACGTTAGAAAGAGCCATGGCAAACGCCATCAGCCCGTTCGTCGGCAGAGCGATCCAAAGGAAATCGTGCGCGATCTGATAGGTCCGCTCCGACGCTCCCATCGCGCCGAGAATCC
Organism: Microvirga puerhi; assembly: GCF_020089865.1. Classification (GTDB taxonomy): domain Bacteria; phylum Pseudomonadota; class Alphaproteobacteria; order Rhizobiales; family Beijerinckiaceae; genus Microvirga; species Microvirga puerhi. Next base: position 143,821 of record NZ_JAIRBM010000004.1, on the reverse strand, counting down.
ACGGGAGCAGGGCGAGAAATACGATGCTGACAAGGCTTGCCACGATGACCATCAGGACGCAGCCCGATGTCGCCAGCCGCCGCGCGCGCTCCGGTTCGCGCGCGCCGAGCGCACGGGAGACCAATGCTCCGATCGGGATCATCAGGCCGACATTGATCGAGATCGTGAAGAACATCACGACCGTCGCAAGTCCGACCCCCGCGGTGAGGCTCGGATCCTTCAGCCAGGAGATGTAGAGGAGCGATGCGAGATCCACGATGAAGATCGCGATCAGGCCGGCGGCACCGGTTCCCGTCATCACCAGGACGTGGTGCATCGTCGAGCCGACCACGAAGCGTGGCGGCGTCACGTCCCCGGACGCTCTCGCCTCGACACGGGGTGTGTCCATCAAAAAATACCTTCGTTCAGGATATCCCGCGTCTCTGCACTGAGCCCGCGTGCTTTACCGGCAGGCTTCAGGAGAGGCTCCGGTGTGATCTTTGCACCGACCACGAGTTCGGCGCCGCCCATATCGCCGCCGGCCTTCTGCAGAACCATGCGGGCAATGTCGCGCTTGCGGATCTCATCGGCGCTCGTCTCTGCCGTCTGCGCATCGAAGCCGAGTTCTTCGAGGGTTGCGCGGCCGAAGGAGATTGCCGACTCGAAGGATTCCCGGATCTGGTAGTCCACGTCCATTCCCATGAGCTCGATCGCGTGAATGCGGTCATAGGCGCGAACGAAGCTGCGGGCGTTCTGAAAATCCTGATGGATGATCTCGACGATCTTGAGAGTGACATCGGGATGATCGGTGCAGATGCAGATGACCTCTGCCCGCTCCGCTCCCGCAGCGCGCAGGACGTCAAGGCGCGTACCGTCGCCGTAATAGACCTTCAGACCGAACCGGGCGGCATCCCGAATGCGCTCGACATCCTTGTCGATGACGGTCGCCTCGATGCCCTGGGCCAGCAAAACCTGGTTGACGATCTGCCCGAAGCGACCGAAGCCGATCACCAGAACCCGGCTCGACAACTCTCCTTCCTGCCCGGGGAGGGGGGCCTGTTCTGGAGAGGTGTCATCCGGCTCCCGGAAACGCAGGGATCGCTCGATCACCGTCGCCAGAATCGGCCCGAGCAGCATCGTGATGGCTGCCAGCGCGGTGACGAGCTGTGCGTCGGGTCCCGACATGAGGCCGAGGCCGCGAGCAAACGGAATCAGCACGAACGCGAATTCGCCGGCGGGACTCAGAAGAACGCCGGATCGTATGGCATCCTGCCAGGTGGCTCCAAAAGCTCTGGAGAGCAGAGAGAGGATCAGCGTCTTGCCGAAGACGATCGCTGGAGCGGCGATCGCGAGAATGATCCAGCGCTCGCGCACGAGACCCAGGTCGATCGACATGCCGACGCTCATGAAGAACAGCCCGAGCAGGATGCCGCGAAACGGTTCGATATCCGCTTCGAGCTGATGCCGGAAATTGGATTCCGCGAGCATGAGGCCCGCGAGGAAGGCCCCCATGGCCATGGAGAGGCCGACTTCCTGCATGAGAAGCGCCGATCCGAGCACGACCAGGAGGGCCGAGGCCGTCATGACTTCTCGCGCGCCGCTTCGCGCCAGAATTCGGAAGAACGGGTTGAGCCCGTAGCGACCGATGACCACGACCACCGCGATGGCCGACAGCGTCGTCGCGACCGTTATCAGTCGATCCGGAAGCGAATCATGCTCGATGGCATGCAGACCGGTGGCCAGAAGCGGCAGAACGGCCAAGAGAGGCACGACGGACAGATCCTGGAAAAGGAGGATCGCGAACGAGCGTTGACCATACGGGGTCTGAAGATCGTTCCGCTCGCCCAGCATCTGCAGGGCTATGGCGGTGGCGGAGAGGGCCAGCGCGACGCCGGTCACGAAGGCGCCGTTCGATGGAAACCCGATGGCGGCCGCCGCTCCCCCGAGGCAGAGAGTCGTGACGACAAGCTGGGCCAGTCCCAGCCCGAAAATGTCACGCTTCATTTCCCAGAGATGGCTCAGCTTAAGCTCGAGACCGATGATGAAGAGCAGGAGCACGACGCCAAGCTCGGCCACTGTCGCGATGGTCTCCGGCTCGCCGACGAGACTCAAGCCCGAGGGGCCGATCACGACTCCTGCGGCCAGATAGCCCAGTACCGCGCTGAGCCCCATGAGCCGGAACAGCGGCACGGCCACGACCGCTGCCCCGCAGAAGGTCAGGATCGGAGGGAGAAAGCTGACGTGGGAAGCTGTATCCGCCATGAGTGTCGCGTTAGGTGAGGTGATGCCCCTCTTTCTAGGGGGTCTTTTCCGGAAGTGCGAGCCCTTCTTCGGAGAGCCGCCTGTATGAATCAGCACCGCTCCGGCTTGACATCGAGGGTCCGGTCTCGCCACATCGCCCCATCATGACGAACCCGCCCCTCGACATCCTGCTTTGCGCGCCTCGCGGCTTCTGCGCCGGGGTTGTTCGCGCCATCGATGCCGTCGAAAAGGCGCTGACCATCCATGGCGCTCCGGTCTACGTGCGCCACGAGATTGTCCATAACAAGTACGTGGTCGAAAGCCTGCGGCGGAAGGGGGCGGTTTTCGTCAAGGAGCTGGATGAGATCCCCGATGGCGACGCTCCGGTGATCTTTTCGGCGCACGGGGTGCCAAAATCCGTCCCGGACGCGGCGGCTGCCCGCAATCTCTTTGCTATCGACGCGACCTGTCCGCTGGTGACCAAGGTCCACCGGGAGGCTCAGGTCCATCACAAGCGTGGCCGCCATATCATCCTCATCGGCCATCGCGGTCACCCTGAGGTCGTCGGCACCATGGGGCAATTGCCGGAAGGGGCCGCGACACTGGTCGAGACCGTGGACGACATTGCGCGGCTTGCCCCGTCCGATGGGGCAGACCTTGCCTTCGTGACCCAGACGACCCTCTCCGTGGACGACACCCAGGAAATGGTCGACGCCTTGAGGGTACGATTCCCGGCCATCGTCGGCCCGCACAAGGAAGACATCTGCTATGCGACGACGAATCGTCAGGGCGCCGTCAAGCGCGTAGCACCCCAGGTCGATGCCATGATCGTGGTGGGATCGCCCAACTCGTCCAATTCGCAGCGCCTGCGCGAGGTCGCGGAACGGGAAGGATGTCCTTTGGTGCGGTTGATTCTCCGGGCCGAGGATATCGACTGGAGCCTGTTCGGCATCATCAGGCGTCTCGGCATAACGGCCGGGGCATCCGCGCCGGAGATCCTGGTCGAGGAAATCATCGACGCCTTCGCCGAGCGCTATCAGGTCTCGGTGGAAAGCGTCTCGACGGCAGACGAGAGCGTTTTCTTTCCGCTGCCCCGTGAACTTCGCGAGCAGGCGGCGGAATAATCCATGGCAGTCTATACGGAAGTCCAGGACGAGGACCTCTCGGCTTTCCTCGCCACCTACGATATCGGCACGGTTCTGTCCTATAAGGGGATCGCCGAGGGGGTGGAAAATACGAACTATTTCCTGCACACCACGGTCGCGTCGTACATTCTCACGCTCTACGAGAAGCGGGTGAAGGAGACGGATCTGCCCTTCTTCATCGACCTGATGCAGCATCTGGCTAAGAAGGGCCTGAATTGTCCGCTGCCGGTGAACAACCGGAAGGGCGAAGCCCTCGGGCGGCTCTCCGGCCGTCCGGCCGCGATCTGCACCTTCCTCGAAGGGATCGCCATCCGGCGCCCGACGGCGCAGCATTGCGGAGCCCTCGGCGCGGCCCTGGCGAAGCTCCACCTCGCGGGCAGCGATTTCGAGAGAGTTCGACCGAACGCCCTTTCCATCGATGCCTGGGCACTTCTCTTCGCCCAAGCTGAAGCACAGGCCGACAATGTGTCGGCCGGATTGTCCAGGCGCACCCTCCAGGAATTGAAGGCCCTCGAAGCGGAATGGCCTGCCGGGCTGCCGTCCGGCATCATCCATGCCGATCTCTTCACCGATAATGTCTTCTTTATCGGCGGTGAGGTGTCGGGTCTCATCGATTTCTACTTCGCCTGCACTGACGCTTTCGCGTACGACGTCGCGATCTGCCTCAATGCCTGGTGCTTCGAGGTCGATGGATCGTTCAATCTGACGAAAGGGCAGGCGCTTCTCGCGGGCTATCAGTCGGTGCGCCGGCTCGAACCGGGAGAGGTCGAAGCGCTGCCGGTGCTCTGCCGTGGCTCCGCCATGCGCTTCATGCTGACGCGTCTGGTCGATTGGCTCAACGTGCCTCCGGGCGCGCTGGTGAGGCCCAAGGATCCGCTCGAATACGACCGCAAGCTCAACTTCCACCGCCATGTGAAGCACGCCCGCGAGCTGGGACTGGCCGCATGAGCGAGGGCGAGCGCGTGACGATCTATACGGACGGTGCCTGCTCGGGCAATCCGGGTCCGGGCGGTTGGGGAGCGATCCTGATCTTCAAGGGTGTCGAGAAGGAAATCTCAGGCGGCGAGCCCGATACCACGAACAATCGCATGGAATTGCGGGCTGCCATCGAAGGCCTAAGTGCCCTGAAGCGGTCTTGCACGGTCGACCTGTTCACGGACTCGCAATACGTGCGTCAGGGCATCACGGCCTGGATGCACAACTGGAAGCGGCGGGGCTGGCGGACCGCCGACAACAAGCCGGTGAAGAACGAGGATCTCTGGCGCGCACTCGACGAGGCGGCCGGGCGCCATCAGGTCGCTTGGCACTGGGTGAAAGGCCATGCGGACGATCCGACGAATGTGCGGGTCGACCAGCTCGCCGTCGCGGCCTTGCAGCCCTTCAAGAAGAACGGGATGAAAAAGCCTTCGCTCTCAACGGGTTGAGCGAAGGCTGTCGCGTGATATCAAAGGCTCTTCAGCAGGTTTTCGGCGCCGGAGACCTGGGCCTTCGAGGGTGTGTCCTCGACGTTGAGAACCTTCACCACACCGTCCTCGACAAGCATCGCATAGCGCTGTGACCGCAGGCCCAAGCCGAAGCCGGAGCCGTCCATCGAGAGGCCGAGGGCTTTGGCGAAATCGCCATTGCCGTCGGAGAGGAACTCGATCTTCTCGGCGCCTGCGGACTTCGCCCAGGCATCGAGCACGAACACGTCGTTGGTCGAGGTCACCAGAACGGCATCGACACCCTTTGCCTTGATCTCATCCAGCTTCTGCACGTAGCCGGGCAGGTGGTTGCGGTGGCAGGTCGGCGTGAATGCACCGGGAACGGCCACGAGTGCGACTTGGCGCCCCTTGAAAAGATCATCGGTGGTCTTCGCGACGGGGCCGTCGGCGGTCATGACGCGGAACGTCGCCTGCGGCAGGCGATCTCCAACCTGAATGGTCATAGGCATTTCTCCAAAGGTGAGGCTGATGCTTCATCCTTTCACTAGCGCGGCGTCCCATTCCCGTCGAGCTTCACGTCGGTTTCCACCGCCTGCTCGCCGGTTGAAAGGGTGAGGCGCAGGGGGACAACATCCGCCGCCTCCTTCGGCTTCTCCTCGATGGACACGATGAAGGCGCCTTCCGCGTCGATCGTCGACGTCGAGAAGTACCAATTGTTCGGCCCTTCCGCGAAAAGGTCCGGAGCGGAGCCCGCAGGGGCTCGCACCCGCACCTTGAGACTGGGTTTGTCGGCTGCCACCGGCTCAACGGACAGTATCGAAATCTCGCCGGGTGCATCGAGAGGTTGAGGGCGGGGCTGATGATCGATTGCCTTTTGCAAGGCCGCCCGCTGGACAGAATCCTGATCTAAAGAACGGACCAGATCGGCATGCGCCGGAATGCAGATATCCTTGCAGACGCCGTAATCGATCGAAAGCTCCAGCGTGACGGGCTTCGTCCTGTCGACGGGCGTCACGACCACCGGGAGGATGACGGCATCGTGATAGATGTACGACACGCCGGTAGCGTCGTCATGGCGCGAGGGCGCCGGCCACTTCACCTCGACCGTCGCCACATTGGTCGAGCCGGACCAGTCGAAGCGGGGAGGAAGGCCGGAATCACCGGGCGTCCGCCAGTAAGTCTTGAAGCCGGAATCCAGGATAATTTCGACGCCTGCGAGCCAGACTTGCTCCTGAGGACCGCCGGACATCAGGCGTACGCGGGAATGGAGACCCTGTACCCAGGAAGAGGAGGGAGCCTGGGCCTGCCCAAGACTCGGGAAAAGGATTAAAATGCAACAGATGATCGGTGGAAGAGAACTTAATCGAAGTATCATGGAACTGACGCCTCCCTGAGGCGCTTCCCTTATGCGGTTTCTTCTGGACTGCGCCATCCACGATCCCGTGAGGGCGCCGTCCGCAACGCAGATGTGAGAAATGAGCCTATTGTCGAGCCCTACCGAAATGAAGCCCGGTTTCCTGGATGGCCAGCTCCTGGTGGCGATGCCTGGAATGATGGACGAACGTTTCGCACGGGCTGTGATCTACATCTGCGCCCATTCGGGCGAAGGTGCCATGGGGATCATCCTCAATCGGCCTGCCGCCAATGTAAACCTGCCGGACCTCCTCGTTCAGCTCGAGATCATTCCGGAGCTGGAGCGCATCCTGCTTCCGCAAAAGGTCGGCCGCATGCAAGTCCTCATGGGCGGTCCGGTCGAAACGAGCCGCGGCTTCGTCCTGCATTCCTCCGATTTTCACATCGCGCAGTCGACTCTCCTTATCGATGAGAGCATCTGCCTGACGGCGACTGTCGACATCCTGCGCGCCATCGCACGCGGCGAGGGCCCGAAGGATGCGATCCTTGCCCTGGGATATGCGGGCTGGGAGGCCGGACAGCTGGAGACCGAGATCCAGGCCAATGGCTGGCTCAACTGCCCGGCGGATGCTGAGCTGATCTTCAATGCCTCGGCGGAACTTCGTTACGAAATGGCCCTGCGCCGCATTGGGGTCGATCCGGCCATGCTGTCCATCCAGGCGGGTCACGCCTGAGCCTCACGCGGCCTCAGGGGCTGCTCCTATGAGCTGGCGGGCCTGGAGCGTCGACATCGGTTCACCGAAGACCGGTCCCTGCGCGTATTCGCAGCCGAGCTGGTAGAGTTCGATCGCTTCCGATTCCGTCTCCGCACCCTCTGCAACGATCGCCATGCCGAGTTCGTGGGCCATCTTGATGATGGACCGCAGAATGATGGGCTTGCCCGCTGCCATCTGGCGCACGAAGGATTCGTCCACCTTGATCGTGTCGAACGGGAAGCGGAGGAGATACGAAAGGGCGGAATAGCCGGTTCCGAAATCGTCGAGGGAGAGTCCTGCTCCGAGATCGCGCAGGCGCGTGAGCATCTGAGCCGAATATTCCGGGTTCTCCATGACGAGGCTCTCAGTCATCTCGATCTTGAGAGACCCTGGCAGAACGCCTGTGCGGGCGATCACCGCTTTCACGTCCTGGAGAAGATCGTGCCGCAGCAGGTGGTGGCTCGACATGTTGACGCTGGCGAAGATCGGCGGCTCCACTTCGAGCGCATCCTGCCAGGCAGCGAGTTCCCGCGCCGTCTGTTCGAGAAGATAGAAGCTCAAGGAGACGATGAGACCCGTCTCCTCCGCCAGGGACATGAAGTCCTCCGGGCTGATGCGGCCGAGGCGCGGGTGATCCCACCGCAGCATCGATTCGAAGCCGGCGATGGTCCTGTCCTCAAGGCGGACGATGGGCTTGAAGAGAACCTTGATCTCGTTGCGGTCGAGCGCCCGGCGCAAGTCTGCTTCCATGGTGAAGCGATCGCTGCGGTCTGACCGCATGGTCGGGCGGAAGACCTCGATGCGGTCGCCGCCCTCGCGCTTGGCATGGGCCATCGCGATTTCGGCGTTGCGAAGCACTTCCTCACGCCGGGCGGCAATCTGGGGATCGTGCAGAGCGAGGCCGATGGAGGCGGTCAGGAAGATCTCACGCTCCGCGTAAGTGACAGGCGTCGTAAGGGCCCGCCTGACCATATCGGCGAAGGCGATGATGCGATCAGGCTCGCGTTCCGAGAGAAGGATGATCGCGAATTCGTCGCCCGAAATCCGCGCGAGGGTGTCTTGCGGGCGGAGCAGGCGGCCGAGCCGGCGCGACAGGGTGAGAAGAATCGAATCGCCTGCTGCGTGGCCCACGGAGTCGTTGGTCGTCTTGAACTTATCGAGGTCGAGGACGAGGACTGTAGGACGCAGCGAATCGTCCTGTCTGGCGAAGGTGAGGGCGGCCTCGAGGCGATCATAGAAGAGCTGCCGATTGGGCAGGCTCGTAAGATTGTCGTGCACGGCGTCGTGAAGCAGCCGCTCCTCGGCGATCTTCGCATCGGTTACGTCGGACAGCGTCCCGACGACCCGGATCACTTCGCCGTCGGTCCCGATCACCGGACGTGCCTTGAGGCGGAACCAATGGTGGCCGCTGGAGGCGGCGCGCAGACGGAAATCCTGGGTCAGGCGCCCGCGTCGCTGTTCGATGATGGCGTCGAGCGCCGCCTTGTAGCGATCCTTGTCGAAAGGATGGACGAGATTGAGCCAGGCCGAAGCGGGTCCTTCGAGCGCGCCGCGCTTGAGCCCGAGCTGATGCTCGACCTCCGGGCTGACGAAGATGTTGTCGGAGACGACGTCCCAGTCGAACACGATGTCGCCGGCGCCGGCGAGGGCCAAGGCGCGCCGCTCGGTGTCGTTTACGAACCCTTGTGCAAACGCGCCGCCGGCGAAGGCATGCTGCATGACCGTGAAGCCGATCAGCATGACGATGAGCACGAGGCCGCCGATCAGGGCCGGCGGAACGAGATCCGATATGAGATGGCCCATGACCGTGAAGGTCGCGGCCGTCACCCAGGCAATCAGAAGGAGCCAGGTCGGCACGAGCATCACGGCGCGGTCATAGCCGTGCGTGGCCAGGTGCAGCACCAGGACAAAGCCGATACCGGCGACGGCCGCGATCGAAATGCGGGCGACGCCTGAGGCTACGGGCGGATCGATGACCGCGAGGCCGATCAGGGCTCCGAGGAAGACCAGCCAGAACGCCGTCACGTGGCTGTAGCGCACGTGCCAGCGGTTCAGGTTGAGATAGGCGAACAGGAACACCAGGAGCGTCGCGGCAAGCACGGCTTCCGCGCCGGCTCGGTAGATCTGCTCGGCCTTCTCGGTGATGGGGAAGATGCGCTGGAAGAAGCCGAAATCGATGCAGGCATAGGCCAGAACCGCCCAGGCCAGGGCCGCGGCGGCCGGGAAGATCAGCGCTCCCTTCACCACGAAGACGATGGTCAGGAACAGGGCGAGGAGGCCCGCGATGCCGATGATGATGCCCTTGTAGAGTGTGAGACCGTTGACCCGCTCCTTATAGGCATCCGCGTCCCAAAGATGGAGCTGGGGTAGGTTGTTCGAGCGTAGTTCCGCGACGAAGGTCACGGTCGTACCCGGATCGAGGGTGACGAGGAAGATATCCGCGTCGGCACTATCATCGCGCTCGGGGCGAATGCCCTGACTCGCCGTGATCGCGGCGATGCGCGAGGAGCCGAGATCCGGCCAGATCACGCCCGAGGATGTCAGGCGGAAATGCGGAGCGACCAGCAGGCGATCAACCTGCTCGTCGCTGTCATTAGTGAGCGCGAAGACGATCCAGTCCGGCCGGGTGCCGGATTCGCGCGCTTTCACGGCGATACGGCGGACGATGCCGTCCCGCCCTGGCGCTGTCGAAATACGGATCTCGTCGCCGTCTGAGCGGTAGCGCTCGACCATGGGCGTGAGATCGATGGCCGGAATCTTGGGATCGACCCGGACGGATTCGACGGCCTGGCTCGCGCTCGGCCATGCAAGACAGATGAAGGCCGTCAGGATGACGGTTATGGCGAAAGAAACGATCCGCAACGCTTCGGTCTTCCGTCCGGCTACAGGGTTGAACGGGATTGGTATCGGTCGGGGGACGCGAGGGCAAGGCGAAGTCGGGAAATGGTCCGACTTGTCCGCAGGACTCACGGCCTGGAGGAGTTAAGCCTTGGCCATGGGGCGACTTTGCGGCGGGATTGAGGAGAGGAAGCTCAGAATTGCAACAAAGTTCGGATAATTCCGATTATCGTTGCAATGCCTGCGCAACATCTCCGACCTTCGGTAAGCCCTTGAGCGGGCCGATGGCGGACAGGGTCGGGGCGCCTTGAAGCAGATGTCTGCCCGCGGCGCGGACCTGGTCGACCGTCAGAGCATCGACCTTGTTGACGATCTCGTCGCTCGGAATGATGCGGCCCCAGGAGAGGAGCTGTCGCGCAATCCGCTCCAGGCGGCCTCCCGGTGTTTCCAGAGCGGTCAGCAGCGCGACCTTCATCTGGGCCTTGGCGCGTGTCATCTCGGTCTCGCCGATGTCCTGCGTGGCCTGGCGCATGCAGGCGAGGGTCACGTCCATCAGCTCGGTGACATCCTTGCCGGCCGTTCCGGCACCGACGCCGAAGAGACCGCAATCGGAAAACGGCCAGTGGAAAGCCTCGATGGAATAGGCAAGGCCCCGCGTTTCACGGACTTCGTGCCACAGCCGGGATGTGAGGCCGCCGCCCAGAATATGGGCGAAGAGGTGGGCGGCGTAGTAGCCCGGATCCTTGAAGGAGAGGCCCGGGAGGCCGAGGACGATGTTGGCCTGTTCGAGCTTGCGCTGGATGCGCCGTTCTCCGCCGCGATAGACGCCCGAATCCGGCTCGCGGAGCGGCACGGCCGGCATGGTGCCGAAGCTCCTCTGAGCCAAGGCGGCAATCTGGCCATGATCCACATCGCCTGCGGCGGCGAGCACCATCTTTCCCGGCGCATATTCCCGTTTCAGGAAGGTGCGGATCACGGCTTCATCGAAAGCGTCGATGGTCTCCGGCGTGCCGAGAATCGGACGGCCGATGGGCTGCCCCGGAAACGCGGTTTCCATGAAAGCGTCGTAGACAAGATCGTCCGGCGTGTCTTCGACGGCTGCGTATTCCTGAAGAATCACACCCTTTTCGCGGGCAAGTTCGCCCGGATCGAAGGCGGAAGCGGTCAGGATGTCGCCGAGCACATCCATGGCGACATCCACGTTCTCGCCGAGCACGCGGGCCGTATAGCTCGTATATTCGACACTCGTCGCCGCGTTGATGTCGCCGCCCACATTCTCGATATCCTCGGCGATCTGGCGGGCCGAGCGGCGCTCCGTTCCCTTGAAGGCCATATGCTCGATCAGATGTGAGAGACCGTGCTCATGGGGCATTTCGTGACGTGAGCCCGTCCCGATCCATACGCCGAGCGTCGCGGTCGCGACTTCCGGGATCTGCTCCGTCGCGACGACCAGGCCGTTGTCGAGACGTGTGATGTCGATCTTCTTTTCACGCACGAAGTGATGGTTCATGCCGCGACGCCCCTGACCGCACGGGCGCGCTCGCGAATGAAGGTCTCTACCGCCTTCTGGTCGTTGGGGAGCACGGTAAAGCGTTCCGAGCGAGCCATGAGATCGGCCATATGCGGCGGGAGTTCCGGGTGAATGCCGGTGGCCCGCCTCACGGCGTCCGGGAATTTCGCCGGATGGGCCGTGGAAAGGGCGACCACCGGGATTTCGGGCTGCTCCTTCAACAGGGCGCGTCCGGCGCGTGTGCCGACAGCCGTATGCGGATCGATCACATAACCGGTCGTACGGTATGTCTCGGTCATCTCGGAGGCCATGTCCGGCTCGCTGACGGCGGTCGCGGCAAATTCCCGGCGGATCCGGGCGAGAGCCTCTTCATCCAAGGTGAACGAACGGGACTGCACAAGGCTTGCCATCAGGCGGCGGACGGCGGCCGGGTCGCGCCCATAGGCCTCGAACAGCAACCGCTCGAAATTGGACGAGATCTGGATGTCCATGGACGGGGCATCGGTCGGCTGGACACCACGAATCTCATAGCTTCCCGTTTGGAGCGTGCGAGCGAGAATATCGTTGGCATTCGTGCCGATCATCAGCCGCTCGATGGGAAGCCCCATCTGTTTTGCGACCCAGCCGGCCAGGATGTCGCCGAAATTGCCGGTCGGCACCGAGAAGGAAACTGGGCGATGCGGCGAGCCGAGCGCGACGGCGGCGGTAAAGTAATAAACCGCTTGAGCCGCCACGCGAGCCCAGTTGATGGAGTTGACGCCGGAGAGCTGGAGCTCGTCGCGGAAGCGGGCATGATTAAACATGCCTTTCACCATGGTCTGGCAGTCGTCGAACGTGCCCTCGACGGCGAGCGCATGGACGTTCGGCGAATCGACGGTCGTCATCTGACGGCGCTGCACATCCGAGACGCGACCATGGGGATAGAGGATGAAGATATCGACCTGATCGAGCCCCTTAAAGGCATCGACCGCGGCGCTGCCGGTGTCGCCCGACGTGGCGCCGACGATGGTGGCGCGGACCCCCCGTTCCTTCAGGACATGGTCCATCAGGCGGCCGAGAAGCTGCATCGCCACGTCCTTGAAGGCGAGAGTGGGTCCGTGGAACAGCTCAAGCACGAAGAGATTGTCGCCAATCTGGGTCAGCGGGCACACAGCCGCATGCCGGAAGGTGGCATAGGCACCGTCGATCATGGCGCCGAGGGCCGAATCGGGTATCTCACCGTCGACCAGAGGACCGAGTACCGCTTTGGCGACTGACGTGTAGGGTTTCCCGGCGAAGCCCTGGATCGTCTCGCGCGTGAGGCTCGGCCAGCTTTTCGGGACGTAAAGGCCGCCATCGCGGGCCAGTCCGGCAAGCAGGGCATCGGCAAAGCCAAGCACAGGGGCTTCGCCCCGGGTCGAGACATGAAGCACAGGTCAATCTCCTGAAAGGTGGCCGGACATTAGCGCATTGCGCAAAAAAGTGGACCTTGTTTTCCGTATCGGCTGATGGGCCGCGTTAAGGCAGGGCACTGATGGCATCAGGTGTCGCAGCCGGTCCGGACAAGCCGCCACCGGCTGCCCATCTCAGACAAGCCGCGCCATGGCATAAGCGTCGACATAGCGGCCCTGCCGGAAGGCATACGCTTTATGCGTGCCCTCGTGTTCGAAGCCTGCACGCTCGTAGAGAGAGATGGCGGGGCTGTTATCCGTATAGACGGTCAGCTCGACCCGCTTCAGGCCCAACCAATCGTCGGCCATGGCGAGGATTTCCCGCAGCATCCGCGAGCCGATGCCGCGCCCCTGATAATCGTCGTGGACGCCGAGCCCGAGGGTGCCCGCATGGGCGCGGCGGCCCAGAAATCGAGTGATGCTCCCGTTCGCCGCGATCCGGCCCTCGACCTCGGCGACCAGGACGAGATCGCCGGGCGAGCGGCTCTCCAGCCATTTGCGCGTGGTCTCGGGCGTCTGGTGCGGCATGCGCAGGGTTCCCCAGCGATAGCCGGGCAGGTTGGCCATGGTGTTGATCGCATCGGCATCATCGATGCGGGCGGCACGAATGACGATCTGCCCCGGATCAACGGGCGGACGCGAGGGGGGATGAGGGTCGGGCTGACTAGGTTCGGGTTTCACGGCGCTCTCCTTGAAAACAGCAGAGGCGAACCGAACCATGAAGCCCTGCTCGTCTCCGCAGGGCTTGGGATGCTCACGCTCTCATGAACGCAAAACCGCTCCCGCGCGCCCTGCAAGGCGCGTCGTAAGGCAGGTCATGGTCATGGCGAGAGTGAACATAAAGGAATAATATCGCTTCGCCGAAGGCAAGCCAAGCCTGAAGAAAGGCCCTGCCATGCGTATGACCCCGATGGATTGGATCCTGCTGCCATTTGTGATGGCAATCCTCTTAGGGATCGTCTTGGGTGCCTATCTGGTTGCCGGATTTCTTGGGCTTGGTGTGCTTGGGCTGCTGATCGGTTTCGTGGCGCAGCGTATCGAGATCGAAAAGGATGGCGCGGTGAGCAACGAGATGACCACGTCGCTCTATGCCGAGCAGTTCAAGGCCCGGGAATGCATGACCCGCGCGGAGCGGGCGGAACATCGCAGCGAAACCAAGCTGCTTCTGCAGGCCCTGCATGTGGCGAAGGTGGTCAGCGCCGGCTTTGTGATCCTAGGGTTTGGTTTCTTCGTTCTGTTCCAGCTCCCCTGAGACCGGATAGATCCGGCGCCAGGCGAATGCGCTGAAGACGCCGACGAGCGTGAGAGCGATCCCGTACCATGTGAAGGCGTATTGCAGGTGGTTGTTGGGCAGGTCGAGATGTGTCTGCCCGCCCTTCGGCCAGCCGCCGGGGCTGGGTGTGGCGTCGGCCTCCACATAGAACGGGGCGACGCGCGTAAGGCTGTGAGCGTTCGCGATGGCTGCGGGGTCACGGGCGAACCAGCTGTTCTTGCCCGGATTGTCGGCGGGCGTGAACATGTTGCGCTCCTCAGGGGCGCGCACGAGGCCCGTAATGGTGACCTCGCCGGTGGGCTCGCTCTGCGGGCGCGTGGCGGGGTCCTTGAGCTCCATCGGCACGAAGCCGCGATTGACCATCACGACCGCTCCGTCGGCCAGACGCAAAGGTGTCATCAGATAGTAGCCCTGCGCGGAGGAGCCCCCAGGTGCGGCGGGCGCGAGGCCATAAACCGGCGTCTCGAACTGGTTGAGGAGGGTACCTGTCACCCGCACCCGACGGAACTCGTCCGACGCCGCCCGCCATCGGCTCCAATCGGTTTCCGGCACGATCGCTCCGGGCTCGCCATAGGCGCGGGATTGAATCTGGGCAATCAGCCCTTCCTTCCAGGTCTTGCGCTGAAGTTGCCAGGTTCCGAGGCCGATCAGGATCCCGAGGGCGATGAGAGTCGCGAGGCCCGGAAGCAGAAGGGAGCGGATGGAGTGTGGGGCGGTCGTCGCGGTCACTTCTCGATGCGCCCTTCCTCGGCCTTGTGGTGATATTGGAGCGCCACCATCAAGCCCTTCAGAGGCCGTACGAGGGCGACGCTCAGGATCACGGACAGGCTGAACCACATCACGATGTGCAGCCAGATCGGCGGCTCGAAGGCGAACTCGACCCAGAGGGCGAGCGCGACCACGACGATGCCGACGATCGACATGACGAAGAAAGCCGGGCCGTCGCCCGTATCGGCGAAGGAATAATCCAGGCCGCAAACCTCGCAGGAGGGGCGTAAGGTCAGGTATCCGGTGAACAGATGTCCCTTGCCGCAGCGCGGGCAGCGGCCTGCGAGACCCGCCATGATCGGATTCGGAGGGGCAACGTCCTGAGCCACAATGCTGATCCCGGTATCTTCCTGGAGAAAAGAAGCAAGACACGACAGATAAATGCCGGGCCTCAAAAGCGAAGGGCGGCTTGTCGCCGCCCCTGCTGGAACTGATTGGCTCTGTCGGCTTAGTGGCCGGCAGCGTGTCCGCCAAAGCCCCACACGTAGATCGAGGCGAAGAGGAACAGCCACACCACGTCGACGAAGTGCCAGTACCAGGCGGCGAACTCGAAGCCGAGATGCTGCTTGGGCGTGAAGTCGCCGCGATAGGTGCGCAGCAGGCAGACGGCCAGGAAGATCGTGCCGATGATGACGTGCGCGCCGTGGAAGCCCGTCGCCATGAAGAAGGTGGCGCCGTAGATATTGCCTTTGAAGCCGAAGGCGGCGTGGCTGTACTCGTAGGCCTGGACGCAGCTGAAGATGAAACCGAGGAGGATCGTCAGCCAAAGGCCGGCCTTGAGACCCTTGCGGTCGTTCTCCAGGAGCGCATGGTGCGCCCAGGTCACCGTGGTGCCCGAGGTCAGGAGAATCAGGGTGTTCAGGAGCGGCAGGTGCCAGGGATCGAAGGTCTCGATGCCCTTTGGCGGCCAGACACCGCCGAGCGCTTCCGTACGGGCATATTGGATCGCCTCGTTCGGGAAGAGCGCGACGTCGAAATAGGCCCAGAACCAGGCGACGAAGAACATCACTTCGGAGGCGATGAACATCATCATGCCGTAGCGGTGATGGAGCTGAACGACGCGGGTGTGGGAATGGCCGTCATTCGCTTCGCGGATGACGTCGGACCACCAGCTGATCATGGTGTAGAGAACACCGATGATGCCGGCGCCGAAGATATAGGCGCCGATATGCATTCCGGCGACCGGAACGTCCTTCCACCAGGTCACGAAGCCGGACGCCATCACGAAGGCGCTGATCGCGCCGACGAGCGGCCACGGGCTCGGGTCGACAAGGTGATAATCGTGATGTTTGGCGTGGGCCTCGGCCATTCGTATCGTCTCCGTGCCTCGAAGGTGTCTCGCTTTAAGACGTTTCCGTCTAGCTTGTCACGTCTCTTATTGAACGATGGGTTTCTTGGGTGAGTTGGCGACCTCCGCCACCGGCTTGCCCCCCTTGGAGGGGAAGTAGGTGTAGGAGAGGGTGATGGAGCTGAGGTCCTTCACGTCGGAATCCTGCACGAGGCGCGGATCCACGTAGAAAACCACAGCGGATTCAATGGTTTCTCCAGGCTTCAAGGTCTGCTCCGTGAAGCAGAAGCACTCGAGCTTAGAGAAATAGGAGCCCGCAAGATCCGGCTGGACGTTGTAGGTCGCAATTCCGGTCGTGGGTTTGTCGCCGGTATTGGTGACCTTGTAGAGAACCGTGGTGGTCTCTCCGAGCTTCACCTTGATTTCGGGTGTTTCCGGCGAGAAGCGCCAGTTGAGGCCCGGCGCCACGTTGGCATCGAACCGGATGGAAATATCCCGGTCGAGAACCTCCGAATCGTTGGCGGTGCGGATGCTCGGAGTGCCGTCGAAGCCTGTTGCCTTGCAGAAAAGGTCGTAGAGCGGCACCGAGGCGTAGGCGAGACCGACCATGCCGACTGCAGCCGCGGCGCAGCCGAGAACGGTGCGGCGAATGTTGCGTTGGACGTGGGGGGCTTCGCTCATATCGGATCTTCGCCTTTACAGGGGGCGCTGCAGGACGGCGACGCCCATCTTCGCGATGGTGACCACATAGAAGAACAGCACGAGCGCACCGAGCGTCAGGGCCAGGGCGACCGAGCGCTTGCGGCGGCGCTTCTGTTCTTCAGGGCTCAAAGGCTTTGGAAGTTGTGCCATGGCGTCACCCGAAAACCGGCCGGAAGAAGCCGAGGCCATGCTCCGCCAGGAGTGTTGCGAAGAGGAGGAACAGATAGAGGATCGAGAAGCCGAAAAGCTGCTGCGCCACGCGCATGGCGGGCTCGCCCTCACGCAGGCGATAGACCTGATACGCCAGAGCCAGCATGGCGAGGCCGCCCACCGTGCCGATGATGGCATAGGCGAGGCCGCCGAACCCGAAGGCGACCGGGGCGAGGCCCAGGGGCGCTAAGAGAACCGTGTAGACGAGGATCTGGCGACGGGTCGAATCGGGACCTGCAACGTTCGGCATCATCGGGATGCCTGCACGTTCGTAGTCGCCGGATTTCACCAGGGCGAGCGCCCAGAAATGCGGCGGAGTCCACATGAAGATGATGGCGAAGAGGATGATGCTCTCCCAGCCCACATGGCCGGCAACCGCCGCCTGTGCGACGACCGGGGGAAGGGCACCGGCAGCGCCGCCGATCACGATGTTCTGCGGCGTCGAGCGCTTCAGCCACATGGAATAGATCACGGCGTAGAAGAAGATCGTGAACGCCAGGAGCCCGGCGGCGAGCCAATTCGTGACGAGGCCGAGCACGATCACGGAACCGAACGACAGCGTCATGCCGAAGGCGAGCGCTTCGCCCGGCTGAATCTTGCCGGCCGGGATCGGGCGCTTGCGGGTCCGCGTCATCACTGCGTCGATATCCGCATCCCACCACATGTTGAGGCAGCCTGAGGCGCCGCCGCCGATGGCGATCATGAGAAGGGCCGCAAAGGCGACGACGGGATGGATGTCCGGATGCACCACGACCATGCCGACGAGGGCCGTGAAGACGACCAGGAACATGACGCGGGGCTTCAGAAGCGCGAAGAAATCAGACACGTCACCCTGCGAGACGCCCGTCGTGGCAAGGCGCTCAGTAGAGGTGTCGGTCAGGCTGTTCGATACCATGCTCATTGTGACGATCTCTCGAAGGTCGGGGCCGAGCCCAGGGACCTTCGATATCAACTCCTCGCCGGAAGGCTTGGGTTCAAGCCCTCGGGGGAGGAGCGGGCGGTCCGTGGACCGCCCAGCCCAGTATTTCCTAGTGACCCGTATCCGCAATGCGCGGCAGAGTCTCGAACTGGTGGAACGGCGGCGGCGAGGGCAGCGTCCATTCCAATGTCGTCGCACCTTCACCCCAAGGATTCCCCGCTGCCCGCTCCTTGCGGACGAAAGCGTAGATGACGCCGAAGATGAAGATGAAAAGACCGGCGAAGAAGATATAGGCGCCGATCGACGATACGAGATTCCAGCCCGCGAAGGCGTCCGGATAGTCCGCATAGCGACGCGGCATGCCGGAGAGACCGAGGAAGTGCATCGGGAAGAACAGCACGTTCGAGCCGATGAAGGCGACCCAGAAGTGCAGCTTGCCGATCCATTCCGGCATCACATAGCCGGTGATCTTCGGGAACCAGTAGTACATGCCGGCGAAGATCACGAACACGGCGCCGAGCGACAGCACGTAGTGGAAGTGCGCCACGACGTAATAGGTGTCGTGCATGTAGCGATCGACCGGAGCGTTCGCCAGCACGACGCCGGTGACGCCGCCCACGGTGAACAGGAACACGAAGCCGACGGCCCAGTGCATGGCGGCCGTGAAGCGGATCGAGCCGCCCCACATGGTCGCGATCCAGGAGAAGATCTTCACGCCCGTCGGCACCGCGATCACCATGGTGGCGAACACGAAATAGGCCTGCGTCTGGAGCGAGAGGCCGACCGTGAACATGTGGTGCGCCCACACGACGAAGCCGACGACGCCGATCGCCACCATGGCGTAGGCCATGCCGAGATAGCCGAAGATCGGCTTCTTGGAGAAGGTGGAGATGATGTGGCTGACGATGCCGAAGGCCGGCAGGATCATGATGTACACTTCGGGGTGACCGAAGAACCAGAACAGGTGCTGGTAGAGGATCGGATCGCCGCCGCCGGCCGGATCGAAGAAGGTCGTGCCGAAGTTACGGTCCGTCAGCAGCATCGTGATCGCGCCGGCGAGGACCGGGAGCGACAGGAGAAGCAGGAAGGCAGTGACCAGCATGGCCCAGGCGAAGAGCGGCATCTTGTGCAGCGTCATGCCCGGAGCGCGCATGTTCAGGATGGTCGTGATGAAGTTGATCGCGCCGAGGATCGAGGCCGCACCGGCGAGGTGCAGGGCCAGGATGCCGAAATCGAGCGCCGGACCAGGATGGCCGGAGACCGAAAGCGGCGGATAGACCGTCCAGCCGCCGCCGAAGCCGTTGGAGCCCGGCGCGCCTTCCACGAAGAGCGAGCAAAGCAGGAGGCAGAAGGCCGAGACGGTGAGCCAGTACGAGATGTTGTTCATCCGCGGGAAGGCCATGTCCGGCGCGCCGATCATCAGCGGCACGAACCAGTTGCCGAAGCCGCCGATGAGGGTCGGCATCACCATGAAGAACACCATGATGAGGCCGTGGCCCGTCACGAGGACGTTGAAGGTCTGCGGATTGGAGAAGAACTGCAGGCCCGGCTGCTGCAGCTCGAGGCGCATCAGGATGGAGAGAATTCCGCCCACGATGCCGGCCGTGAAGCCGAAGATGAAATAGAGGGTTCCGATGTCCTTGTGGTTCGTCGAGTAGAACCACCGGCGCCAGAAGGTCGGGTGATCGTGGTGATCCGCGTGAGCGGCATCAGCTGCATTTGCCATGATGAGACCTCTGTGGTCCTTCGTTTTTGAATTACTGAGCAGTCGCAAGTCTGACCGGGATCGGCCCGTCGACGGCAGCATACTTCTGTTTCGCCTCGGCAAGCCAAGCGGCATATTGCTGCTCGCTCACCACGCGGATCGTGATGGGCATGTAGGGGTGACCGTTGCCGCAGAGCTCCGAGCACTGACCGTGATAGGTGCCCTCGGCCTCCGCCTTGAACCAGGTCTCGTTGAGGCGGCCCGGAACGGCGTCAACCTTGATGCCGAAGGATGGCATGGCGAAGGAATGGAGAACGTCGGCGGCGGTGACCTGGACCTTTACGATCTTGTTCACCGGAACGACCATCTCATTGTCGACGGTGAGGAGTCGCGGCTGGCCGGGCTTCAGGTCCTTGGCGTCGACCATGTTCGAATCGAACTTGAAACCGCCGCCCTGGTCGGCCGGGTATTCATAGCCCCAGTACCAGGCATAGCCGGTGACCTTCACCACCATGTCCGCCGGGGGCACCACGAGCTGCTGACGCAGAAGGCGGAAGGACGGAATAGCGATCGCGACGAGGATCAGCACCGGTACGATGGTCCAGGCGACCTCCAGGAGCGTGTGGTGGGTCGTCCGCGACGGGACCGGATTCGTCCGTTCGTTGAAACGGAGGATGACGATGACGATGAGTGCTGCCACGAAAAGGCAGATGATGGCGATGAGCCAGACCAGGTAGGTATGGAAGTTGGACAGATCGCGTCCGACTTCCGTCACCATGCCCTGCATGGTCGCTTCCCATGGGGAAGGTGCGCCGGTCCCTGCCGCTGCCTCACTTATGCCCAACACAAGTGCGACCGCCGCCGTGGAAAGCGCAGTCACCGATCGAAGTCTTAAGGTCTCGATCCGCATCGGTCTTCCAAAGCTCCTAAGATGTAATGGCCAGGAGGCCACGAAGTGCATCGGGGAGGGCGTGGGCGTGCAAAATGCGGTGCCCGGCCTGCGCCATCACCTTTGATCCAGCGTCTATGACCACAGGATGGGCAGGAGCGCAACGGCTCAAGCGTCGCAATTTGTGCGTCATAACCGCCAAAACCTAAATTCCGTGACTCAATATCGCCTCGTGAGGGATCCTCTCGCTTGACATCCACGCCCTCGGCATGGTCCCAACGGCCTTCCGAATGGCGCGGCTTGGCCGCCCCTGCATGATGGATTCGAGAACGGAGGTGCCCGTGAGCATGTCTCGTTGGATTGGTCGCGCAACGGCCGCTGTCCTTGCCTTGCTCGGCGCGGCCTATGCGGATGGCGCTCAGGCCCAGGGCATGGTCAAGAATACCTTCGGCGACTGGCAGATGCGGTGCGAAACGCCGGCCGGTGCCAGCAGCGAGCAATGCGCTCTGGTGCAGAATGTGGCGGCCGAAGATCGTCCCAACGTGACGCTCGTGATAATTGTGTTGAAAACCGCCGATGCGAAGAGCCGGCTGCTTCGCGTGGTCGCCCCGCTCGGTATTCTGTTGCCGTCCGGGCTCGGCCTCAAGATCGACCAGACCGATATCGGCCGAGCAGGCTTCGTGCGCTGCCTGTCGACGGGATGCGTCGCCGAGGTGGTCATGGAGGACAATCTCGTGAACCAGATGAAGACCGGGCAGACAGCCACCTTCATCGTGTTCCAGACGCCCGAGGAGGGCATCGGCATTCCCGTGTCGCTGAACGGATTTGCGGCCGGGTTCGACGCGCTGCCGTAAGAGCAGCCAAACGAGGGACGGTGGGGGATATCATCATGAGCGGATCGAACGCGAAGGCGGGCTTGGCCCTTGCAGTGCTGGGCTTTTCGGCTCTGACCGGCTGCGGTGCACCAGGCGAGGGCGGATCGTCTCTCGGCAACATGGTGCTTTTCGCCGGCACGACGGTGCCTCCCGCCCAGAAGAAAGTGCTCGAGGATGTCTATTGCCCGCCTGTCGATATCATGGAGGGCGGCTCCGCGATTCAGGCTTTTGCCGGCGGCCGCGTCGGTGAGAGCAGTGGCCTGCGCAGCCAGATCTCCATCGGCAACCTGGCCCGTGAATGCGCCGGTCAGCCGGATGGATCGACAGTGGTGAAGGTGGGCGTCGAAGGCCGGGCTCTTCTCGGCGCGAGCGGAGCGCCGGGGCGGTACGATGTGCCGGTGCAGATTATCGTGAAACGGGGCGATACCGTCATTGCCAATCGCTCCAAGCGGATGAGTGTGGCGATTCCGGCTGGCGATACGCAAGGAACCTTCGCCGTGATCGAGGAAGGAATCGTCGTCCCGGCTGCGGATGCGAACGCGTTCGAAATCGAAGTCGGCCTCGGCGGCAATGGCGCTGCCACCCCTCGCCGCAAGCGAGGCTGACGCAGCGGGACTCAAGCGGACCCTAGCGGAAAATCGCATGGATTTCGACCGGAACTCGCCATCCTCGAAGCGCGTTTCCTTCATGGTCCATGGAGGGAGGATGCCATGTGCTATTCCCGCTACTCATCCGAATCCGACGCCAAGATGAAGGCCGAGGCTGAGCGCCAAAAGGAGCGCGAGGCCAAACGGACCGAAGTCGTCGACAAACTCCGTCAGGAAGCCGACGAGGTCGCCCGGAAGGCTACCCCCAGTCCGACGCCCGTGAAGGAGACCGTTCCGGCGAAGTAGAGCGCCCCGACGGTTTCAACAGATCATAATCCATTCTGATGCCCCGCTTCGGCGGGGCATTTTATTGTGGAGAGACCTTGTCCGGTGAAGCGAATTTCGCCCGGAACAGGAGTGGCAGCGCACTTCTCGGCAATGAATCATTGAGAACTATGTTGCCTTTTTCACGTGACCGTCTAGATCAATGCAACGTTGTACCGTGCCGGAGGAAAGGCTCGTGTCGAAGAAATCTGCCGGTCCCGTCGACAGGGCGGTTGGAATGCGAATACGCGATCGGCGAATCGCGATCGGCATGAGCCAGGAGCGCCTTGGCGAACTCCTCGGGATCACGTTTCAGCAAATCCAGAAGTATGAAAAGGGCGCCAACCGAGTCGGTGCCAGCCGCCTGCAGCAGATCGCGATAGCCCTGGGGGTCCCGGTCGCCGCATTCTTCGCGACCACAGGTGTCGTGACCGAAGACGCGGCTTCGCAGGACGTTCACGAATTCCTCTTCAGCCGGGAAGGCGTCGAGCTGGCCCAGGCGTTCCGCAGAATCGACAGCCCGGCCATGCGCCGGGCCATCGTTGATCTTGCTAAAGCCGCTGCTCAGGATTCCGCCGCTGCCCACCCCTCTTCACCGTGAGGGGTTTGTCGCCCCATCCGATGGCTGAGGGCAGGGGCGAGATTGCTTCGATAGCTTTCGTGAGACCGGGAATCGCCCGTATTCTCTCAGCTCCCAGCTTCGCCTCGAGGTCTTTGCCATAGGCCCAGAAAAGGAGGACCATGAACTCCTCCTCGAATGTCAGGTTCAAAACAGCTTTGGTCATGATTACCCCGCAAGGCGCCGGACGGTCGGCTCCGGCTCTGCCAGCACGCGCAGATTGTTCCCGCGCATTTCCTGAAGCCGAAGAAGGGTGCGCCGATCAAAAGAGGCGGTGACCGCCAGAACATCCTCATCGCCGACCTTCTGCGGCAGGCCGAGAGGCGTCGTTCGGAAGTACAGTTGGACGAGACGGAGCAACCATAGGGGATTCATCTCGATGATGATGGTGGAAATACCGCTGGCGAGGCCCCACTCCACGATTCCCGATAGAAGCGCGTTGGCGACGGGGCTAAGCGCTCTCCCGCGTTCCCGATGACCGGGAGCGACGCAGTATCGGGTCCATTCCCAGATATGAGGCCCCACCGGTCTTTCGCCTTCGCATAGTTGAGGCAGCACGTCCGAAAGGAGATGGGGACGGGTGGACGGCAGCATGCGCTGATAGCCCAGGACCTGCCCATCGGCGATGTAGAGCATGTGCACGGCATGCGCGTTGTCGAACTGATCGATCTCGCGCCCGTCCTCCCTCGCCAGGTCGGTCCACTTCATTTCGTCGACGAAAACACGGTGCCTCAGACGATAGGCTTGCTCCATCTCGTCTCGAAACAGATGCTGATTCTCAGGCGTCACGATGTGAATCATGTTCCCTCCTGTGGGTTTGAGGACTGACATTCTGCCGATCCGCACAGGAGGGATAAGTACGCGCTCGCGTACTCTCTAGTTGATGAGGCCCATACGGATAGCCTCGGCAACGGCGTGGGTACGACTGGTGGTTCCGAGCTTGAGGCGTGCCGCGCGCATGTGCTTGTCGACGCCATGCTCGCTGATGCCCATCAGCTCTCCGATCTCCCACTCGGACTTGCCCTCGGCGGCCCATTGGAGAGCCTCGCGCTCCCGGGGCGAGAGAACGGCGCTCGGTTGCGCGGCGCTCTCCTGGATCAGGATCGCGCGTCCGAGAGCATAGGTCGCGACGAGAGTCAGCATGCCGCGCTCGTCGGGCGAGATGTCCAGATACTCACCAGCGATGGAAAAGCCGGCGACATCTCCCTCAAGGGTCGCAAGTGGTATCGTGAAACCCGACTTGAGCTTGAAATCCGACGCTTCCTGCATGACCCGGCGCGCTTCCGGGCGATCACGATAGAGGGGCTCGAGCTCGTTCCAGAAAAAGGGGGTCGGCAGCGTTGAGACGCTCCGGATGGCCGGATCGCTGGCGATGTAGCCATGGCTGAAGTAGCGGTGAGTCCATTCCTTCGGCCAATAGTCGAGGATGACGTTGGAAAGTTGCTGCTGGCGGCTGCTGCCAGGGTTGGGGATGAGCCCGGCAAAGACATGATCCGCGCCGAACCGCCCCAGGATGGGCAGCAGGAGGCCGCATATCTCTACCGGGCTTCTCGCCCGATCAAGACGGCGGATGAGTTCAATGGTCTGATCGAGGGATTTGCGTGACATTGTTCCGTTCTCTTTGAAACAATGTTTTACAAGGGCTTCCGCCCGTCAATCTAACCACTAGGAGACCAGCTGCTGTGCTATGGCTATGACCCGAGAGGTCGGCGCCGGTCCCTTCCGTACCGTAGCATGCCAATCAGCTAGGGTGAGGAAGCATGTCCGATTGTGAATCCGTTGCCATTGCCGTCGAAGATGACCCCGCCGGAACGATCGCGGAAGAGGTTGAGGCGAAGCTTCTGGAGGCACTTCGGAAGAACGTTCCCCCGAGCGACGGGAGGCCGCTTACACTCTTGGCGCGGAATGCGGGAGGAACGATGATCGGTGGGCTGGTCGGCTCGACGTCCTATGGCTGGCTTCTGGTGAAGATGCTCTGGGTGTCCGAGGAATGGCGCGGCCAAGGAATTGGCGCGCGCTTGATGGCGGAAGCGGAGTCCATCGCCCGTTCCCGCGATTGCCATGGAGCATGGCTCGACACGTCCAGCGCACGGGCAGAGCGGTTCTATGCTCGGCTCGGATATGAGCCCTTTGGAGTTTTGGCGAACAAGCCGGGGGAGAGCGCTCAGGGACACCGCCGTGCCTTCCTGGCCAAGCGTTTCACTGAATGACCCTTAAGAGCGCGGAACTGTTCTCAGCAGTGCGATGCGAACTCCCACCCTCATCTGGCTTCACTAAGGAAGCGGTGCCGTAACTCCCGCGCGCTGGCTCAGAGGAATAGCAAGCACCTTGTCGATGCGGCGGCCGTCGAGGTCCACGACCTCGAAACGCCAGCCGAAGGCGTCCACATGTTCCCCCGTATTCGGCAGGTGCTGGATCTCGCTGATCACCAGGCCGCCGACCGTATGATAGCTACGGTTCTCGGGGAGGGGGATGGAGAGGACGTCCGCCATCTCGTCGACCGGCATGGAGCCGGACAGGAGCCAGGAGCCGTCGTCCCGGCGCACGGCGTTGGGCTCAGGGGCTTCCGCGTCCGAACGGAAGGCGCCGACGATTGCCTCAAGGGCATCCGCGGGGGTCACGACACCTTCGAAATGGCCGTATTCGTCATGGACCAGGGCCATCGGCACCGGCGAATCCCGGAGCACTGTCAGAGCGTCCAGGGCGTCGAGCGTGTCCGGAATGACGGGCGTCGTCTTCACATGCTTGCGGATGTCGAGCTCTTCGCCGGCCAGGATCGCCGCGAGCAGTTCCCGCGATTCGACGACGCCGATCATGTTGTCGGAGTTGCCCTCGCTCACCGGCAGGCGGGAATGCGGGGTCGTCATGAGCGTCTCGCGGATGGCCTCCGGTTCGTCATCCAGATCGATCCAGTCCACGTCGGTGCGGGGCGTCATCAGGGCACGGGCCATCCGGTCGCCCAGGCGCAGAACGCCGCCGATCATGCGCCGCTCTTCCTCTTCGATGACGCCGGCGCTCTCGGCCTCGCCGACGAGCATCTTGATTTCTTCTTCGGTGACGGTGTTCTCGCCTTCCGCGCTCGATCCGAGGAGGCGGAAGATCAGGCGTGTCGAGGCATTGAGCAGCCAGACCGCCGGGGCCGCGATCTTTGAAACGAGCATCATCAGCGGAGCGACGAGGCAGGCGATGCTCTCCGGATTCCGTAGGGCGAACTGCTTGGGCACTAACTCGCCGACGACGATCGAGAAATAGGTGATGAGGCCGATGACGATGCCGTAGCCAAGGGGCTCTGCCGCGCCCGGCGGCACGCCGTTGGCGCCAAGGATCTCGGTCAACCGGCTTCCAAGCGCCGCGCCGGAGAAGGCGCCGGCCAGGATGCCCACGAGGGTGATGCCGATCTGGACCGTGGACAGGAAGTGGCCCGAATCCTCCATGAGTGCCAGGGCCGTGGTGGCACCTGAGCGGCCCTGGTCGGCAAGGGTTTTAAGCCGAGCCCGGCGGGCGGAGACGAGGGCGAGTTCTGAAAGCGCAAAAACGCCGTTAAGGACGATGAGAACGAAAGCGATGACCAGTTCGAGCAACGACGTCAGAAGCCGCCGACCAGCTCTGGCCGCGCGTCTCCCCTTCTGTGAAAGATACCCTAAGCATGGGGCGTCGCGGGGGCGGCGTCAATTGAGGCGGGAAGCTTTCGGTTGCGGCAGCCTGCTTTATTGACAGGATCGCAAATCCTCTTCAGAGGTGAGGAAGCCGCTGATCCCCGCGGAAGAGACCGGACTTCGCGTCCGGCGCCGAAGGCGCAACCGCCCCGGAAACGCTCAGGCCAAAGGACCGCGCGGGAGCTGGCACTCTGGAAAGAGGCGATGTCGCGAGACGTCGCCCACCGACGGGCGTAACCTTGCGCGAAGGCGATAAGGGAAATCTCTCAGGTCTCGGGACAGAGGGGGCGCTGAACGGGCCGGCAAGGCCCGATGAATCGCGCGCCTTTTGAGGGAATTTCATGGCCGAGTCAGTCCGCGCCGACGAGCCGATCCTAAAAACCCCGCTCCATGCCGAGCACGTAGGCTTAGGCGCCCGCATGGTGCCTTTCGCCGGCTACGACATGCCGGTCCAGTATCCCACGGGCATCCTGACGGAGCACAACTGGACCCGTGAGCATGCGGGCCTGTTCGACGTCTCGCACATGGGCCAGGCCACGCTGGTGGGCCCGGACCATGGGACCACCGCCCGGGCTCTCGAGGCTCTGGTTCCGGCCGATATCCTGAACCTGAAGCCGGGACAGCAGCGCTATTCGCAGCTCCTGAGCGACGAGGGCGGCATTCTGGACGACCTAATGGTCACGCGCCCGACCGATCCTGCCGACGACGGCAAGCTCATGCTCGTGGTCAATGCCTCGATGAAGGAGGCGGATTATGCGCATATGCAGGCGCGGCTTCCGGCCGACGTGAAGCTTATCCGCGCCGACGATCGGGCGCTCCTCGCCATCCAGGGACCGAAGGCGGCCGAAATCGTGGCGCGCCTTGCCCCCGACACGGCCGACATGGCCTTCATGGCGACCAAGGCGACCAAGCTCGCAGGCCTCGACGTGCATCTCTCCCGCTCGGGGTATACGGGCGAGGACGGCTACGAGATTTCCGTGAAGGCCGAGGACGCGGTCAAGCTGTGGCGTGCACTTCTTGCCGATCCGGAGGTCAAGCCGATAGGCCTCGGCGCCCGTGATTCGCTCCGCCTCGAAGCGGGCCTATGCCTCTACGGCCACGACATCGACACCACGACCTCGCCTATCGAGGCCGGCCTGATCTGGTCGATCCAGAAGCGCCGTCGCGAGGAGGGAGGCTTCCCTGGCGCCGCGCGGATCCAGCGCGAGATCAAGGATGGCGCGGCCCGGGTCCGCGTCGGCCTGAAACCCGAAGGCCGGGCGCCCGCCCGCGAGGGCACGCCGATCACCACGCCCGACGGCCGCGAGGTCGGCATTGTGACGTCCGGCGGCTTCGGCCCGACCGTCAACGGCCCCGTCGCCATGGGCTACGTTTCACGGGACGTTTCCACAGTGGGAACGGACCTCCATCTCATGGTGCGCGGCAAGCCGCTTCCGGCCAAGGTCGCCGCCATGCCGTTCGCACCGCATCGCTACAAGCGCTGACAATCCAAGGGGGATCACAATGACCACGCGCTATACCAAGGACCACGAATACATCCGCGTCGAGGGCGATGCCGGCACCGTCGGCATTTCCGATTATGCGCAGTCGCAGCTCGGCGACGTCGTGTTCGTGGAGCTGCCGAGCATCGGCAAAAGCCTCTCCAAGGGCGACGAAGCGGCTGTCGTCGAAAGCGTGAAGGCGGCGAGCGAAGTTTACGCTCCGGCTTCCGGCGAGGTGCTCGAGGTCAACTCTTCCCTCGAAGAGACACCCGGCACGGTCAATGAGGACGCAATGGGCCGAGGCTGGTTCATGAAGATCCGCCTCACGAATCCAGCCGAGCTCGACGGTCTGATGACTGAAGAGCAATACCAGGAATTCGTGAAGTCGATTTCCTAACGACGGAGGCTGCGGCCATGGCGCATGAATATACCGCGAAGATCTCCTGGACCCGCGACGGGGCCGTCTTCAGCGACAATCGCTACAGCCGCGGCCACCGCTGGTCCTTCGACGGCGGAATTACCGTACAGGCTTCGTCGGCACCCTCGTCGGTGCCGCTGCCTTACTCGCTGGAAAATGCAGTCGATCCCGAAGAGGCGCTGGTGGCATCGATTTCGAGCTGCCATATGCTCACCTTCCTCTATCTCGCCGCCAAGAAGCGTTTCGTTGTCGATTCCTACGAAGACGACGCACATGGCGTCATGACCAAGAACGACAAGGGCAAACTCTACGTCTCCAAGGTGACCCTCGATCCGAAGATCACCTTTTCGGGAGACAAGGTGCCGACGCCCGCGCAGATCGCCGAACTTCACCATCTTGCTCACCAGGAATGCTTCATCGCCAATTCCGTCCTCGCGGAAGTGGTCGTTGCGGGCATTCCCTCGCATTAACGCGTAAGGTTTTTCTGATGCGCTATCTTCCCCTCTCCGACACCGATCGCGGCGAGATGCTCGCGCGGATCGGGGCCAAGTCGGTCGACGATCTCTTCGCCGACATCCCGAAGGACAAGCTCCTCAAGGCGCCCATCGATCTTCCTCGCCGCAAGGGCGAGATGGAAGTGGAGCGCATCCTTTCCCGCATGTCTGCGAAGAACATGTCGGCCTCGAGCGTTCCGTTCTTCGTCGGCGCCGGTGCCTATAAGCACCACGTGCCCGCGACGGTGGATCACCTGATCCAGCGCTCCGAGTTCCTCACGAGCTACACGCCGTATCAGCCGGAAATCGCACAAGGCACGCTGCAATACCTGTTCGAGTTCCAGACGCAGGTCGCGGCGCTCACGGGCATGGAAGTGGCGAACGCATCCATGTACGATGGCTCCACCGGCACGGGCGAGGCGGTGCTTATGGCGCATCGCGTCACCAAGCGCCGCAAGGCTGTCCTCTCCGGCGGCCTGCACCCGCACTACGTCGACGTGGTCAAGACGCTCTCCGACATGGCGAGCGACGAGGTCGTAACGCTGGTGCCCGACGTGTCCGGCACCGAAGACATCCTGTCCCAGATCGACGACAGCATTTCCTGCGTCGTCGTGCAGACGCCGGACATGTTCGGCAATGTGCGCGACCTGAAGGCCATCGCCGAGAAGGCCCATCAGCACGGTGCGCTCCTGATCGCCGTATTCACGGAGGCCGTGTCTCTCGGGCTTCTGCAATCTCCCGGCAGCCAGGGTGCCGATATCGTCGTCGGCGAAGGCCAGTCCATCGGCAACGCGCTGAACTTCGGCGGGCCTTATGTGGGCCTCTTTGCAGCGAAGTCGAAATATATCCGCCAGATGCCGGGCCGCCTGTGCGGCGAGACCGTGGATGCGGACGGCAATCGCGGTTTCGTGCTGACGCTCTCGACCCGCGAGCAGCATATCCGCCGCGACAAGGCGACTTCGAACATCTGCACCAATTCGGGCCTGTGCACACTCGCCTTCACCATCCACATGTCGCTGCTCGGCGAAGCGGGTCTGACGCGGTTGGCGCGCATCAATCACGCCAATGCGGTGAAGCTCGCCGACCAGCTTTCGGGCGTGAAGGGTGTCGAGGTTCTCAACAAAACCTTCTTCAACGAATTCACCATGAGGCTCGCGAAGCCTGCGGCGGAGATCGTTGAGCGCCTTGCCGAGAAAGGCGTGCTCGGCGGTGTGCCGGTGTCGCGTCTTCTGCCGGGCGCTGGGCTCGACAATCTGCTTCTGGTGGCCTCTACCGAAGTGAACACTGACGATGATCGCGCGGCCTTCGTTGCCGCCTTGAAGGAGGTTCTGTGATGTTGAACCGCCAGGGACGTCCCTCCACCGCCGGCGAGGCCGGCACCACCGAGCATCCGACCTTCACCGGCAACAAGGCGCTGGCGCAGATCGAACCGTTGATCTTCGAGTTCGGCCGCACCGACACGACCGGCGTCGATCTCGACGAGCCGGAAGCTTTCACGCCGCGTCTGGGTGGAATGGAGCGCAAGGATGCCATCGGCCTTCCGGGTCTTTCCGAGCCGGAGACGATGCGCCACTACGTGCGCCTCAGCCAGATGAACTACGGCATCGATACGGGCCTCTTCCCGCTCGGCTCGTGCACGATGAAGCACAATGCGCGCCTCAATGAGCGCATGGCTCGTCTGCCGGGTTTCTCGGACGTGCATCCGCTCCAGCCGGTCTCCACGGTGAAGGGTGCGCTCGAACTCATGAACGAGCTTGCCCGCTATCTCGTGACGCTCACCAACATGACGACCGTCGCGCTCTCGCCGAAGGCTGGTGCCCATGGCGAGCTCTGCGGCATGATGGCGATCAAGGCCGCCATTGAGGCGCGCGGCGAGGGCAAGACGCGCAACGTCGTGCTGGTTCCCGATTCTGCGCATGGAACGAATCCCGCGACCGCTGCGCTGATCGGCTTCGTCGTGAAGCCAGTGCCGGCGCGCGATGATGGCTGGGTGCATGTGGACGACGTGAAGAAGCTGCTCGGGCCGGATGTGGCCGCGATCATGCTGACGAACCCGAACACCTGCGGTCTGTTCGAGAACCAGGTGTCGGAAATCGCCAAGGCGATCCACGATGCGGGCGCCTATTTCTACTGCGACGGCGCCAACTTCAACGCCATCGTCGGCAAGGCGAAGCCGGGCGATCTCGGCGTCGACGCCATGCACATCAACCTGCACAAGACCTTCTCGACGCCGCATGGCGGCGGCGGCCCGGGCTCGGGCCCGGTGGTGCTCTCGGCGCGGCTGGCTCCTTATGCTCCGGTGCCGTTCGTGACGGTGAAGGACGGTGAGCTGACCCTCGTCGAGCATGAGGAAGATGCAGCCGAGACTCCCTTCGGCCGTATGACCGCCTTCCACGGCCAGATGGGCATGTATGTGCGCGCGTTGTCCTACATGCTCTCGCACGGCTCCGACGGCATGAAGCAGGCTTCCGAAGACGCGGTGCTGAACGCCAACTACATCCGCGCTTCGCTCTCGGACCTGTTCTCGCAGCCCTTCGGCGACAAGCCGTGCATGCATGAGGTGCTGTTCGACGATACGTGGCTGAAGGATACCGGCGTCACGACCCTCGATTTCGCCAAGGCGATGATCGACGAAGGCTATCACCCCATGACCATGTATTTCCCGCTGGTCGTGCACGGGGCGATGCTGATCGAGCCGACGGAATCCGAATCGAAGGTGTCGCTGGATCTCTTCATCGCGACGCTGCGCGATCTCGCCTTCGCGGCGAAGAACGGCGATACGGCCCGCTTCACCGGGGCGCCCTATCACGCTCCGTGCCGCCGCCTCGACGAGACCCGCGCCGCGCGCAACCCCGTGCTCAAGTGGACCCCGCCGGCCCCGATCGCCGAAGCGGCTGAGTAAGTCTAGAGGCCCTCTCCCGCGAGGGAGAGGGCTTCCCAAAGGCCGCCGAAAATGATCGAGTGCCTTGGGGAACGAATGTCAGATGCACTCCGATCTTGATCAGTTGCCGGAGAAAAAGCGCCACGATTTGCAACGGGCGCTGGAGGTCCTCTTTTCGCAATTCGAGGAGGCACTCAAGGGCAAGCTGTCGCCTGAGCGCAAGCAAGGCCGCATCCTCAAAGTGATCCTCTACGGCTCGCAGGCACGCGGCAAAGCCGTGCGCGATCCGGCGGGAGGCTACATTTCCGATTACGACCTGCTCGTTGTGGTCAATGGTGAGGAATTCACGGATCCCGATTATTGGGAGGGCGCCGAGGACCGGTTCCTGCGCGAGAGCCTGATCAATCCCATGCGTCACCCGATCCAGTTCATCGTGCACAGCCTATCGGACGTGAACGATCAATTGTCGCGCGGTCGCTACTTCTTCATGGACATCGTGCGCGAGGGCATCGTGCTCTACGAAGCGGAGGGGCATCCCTTCGCCGAGCCGAAGCCGCTCTCGCCGGAGGCGGCACATGAGGAAGCACAGGGGTATTTCGATTATTGGTTTCCGAGTGCCGTTCACTTCCTGGAGCTTGCACATGTCAGCATCAAAAGCGACCAATTGAGAGAGGCCGCGTTCCTTATGCATCAGGCTACGGAGCGACTGTACCATTGCATGCTACTGGTACTGACGCTCTATACGCCGAAGCTCCATAACATCGAAAAACTCCGTAAGGAATGCGAGCGGCTTGACACACGCCTCATTGCGGTGTGGCCGCGCGACACTCGGCAGGCGCGGCGCTTCTTCGAGAAGCTTAGGCGCGCCTATGTGGAGGCGCGCTATTCGAAGCACTATGAGATTACTGCCGAGGAGCTGGCATGGCTCGGCAAGCGCGTCGCTGTGTTGCAGAATATCGTGCGGAGTGTTTGCGAAGAGCGATTGATGGTGTCTCGCTGATCCAATCGTCGAAGCGGCCGGGAGAAATCCTGGCCGCTCCTTTTATGATTTCCGTTGTCATTCCGGGATGCACCGGACGTGCAGGCCCGGAACCCATAGCCACAGAGATTGACAGGAAGGGCGTAGCTTTTGCCGCAGCACACATTCTGAATCGTCGGCGGTTATAGGTTCCGGGCTCCGCTCCGCGGCCCCGGAATGACAGTGAGAGTGCTGTCAGACTGTTTGAGATGAGAACCGGCGCACCATCTCCGGCAGGTCCGCCATCCGCTCCAGAATCACCGGGGCGCCGGCATCCCGTAGCTTGTCCGCATGGGCAGGTCCGCAATGGCCTCCGCCGACGAATCCGATCACCCGCATCCCGGCAGCACAAGCGGCACGCACTCCGGCGGGCGAATCCTCGATCACGAGGCACTGGTCCGGCGCGTAACCTACGCGAGCGGCGGCGTGCAGGAAGAGGTCGGGCGCCGGCTTGCCACGGGCGACTTCAGACGCGC
Source organism: Microvirga puerhi (assembly GCF_020089865.1). Classification (GTDB taxonomy): domain Bacteria; phylum Pseudomonadota; class Alphaproteobacteria; order Rhizobiales; family Beijerinckiaceae; genus Microvirga; species Microvirga puerhi. Next base: position 110,563 of record NZ_JAIRBM010000004.1, on the reverse strand, counting down.
TGAAGACATTCGCGAAGAGATCCGCAAGCCCCGTCACGCGCAGCGACAGGGCGATGCGGTCGTGGGTCGAGGAGGACGCGACGCAGCGCGGATGGGGGAGGGCGAGAATGGCCTCCCGGATGTCTGCAATCGGCTGCAGCTCTGTCTCGAACCGCGTGAACAGCGTCCGGTTGAGGCGCTCGCCGAAATCGTCCGGCAGGCGGCGACCGTGGGCGGCCTCGATGCGAGCCATCATGTCCTTTAAGGAGACGCCGACGAACTGCGTGGTGATCTCCTGGGCCGTATAGGGAAAGCCGAGTTCGGTCAGGAATTCGGCATCGATCCGGCAGGCCAGGGGTTCCGAATCGACGAGAACGCCATCGCAATCGAAGACCAGCAGCATGATATCTCCTCAAATGAAAAAGGCCGCCTTGCGGGCGGCCTTTGATGATGCGGTTCCGGCAAGAGCTTACTGAAGCTTCACGCGGACGTCGTTGAGGCTCTTCTCCACGAGGGAGGCGCCTACCGGGCCGGAAAGCTGATCGCGCAGCACGCGCTCGGACGCCTTCACTGCGGCGTCGACGGCGGCGGCACGCACCTCGGCGGAGGCCTGAGCCTCGGCCTGGGCGATCTTTGCCTCGGCAGAGGCGGTACGGCGCTTCACGAACTCGGCCATCTTCTCCTGAGCTTCCCGAGCGATGCGCTCGGCCTCATCCTTGGCGGTGGAGACGATGTCGGCGGCCTCGCGCTCGGCAGCTTCGCGCTTGGCCTGAAACTCCTTGAGGAGCTTCTCGGCATCCTGCCGCAGGCGCTTGGCCTCGGTGAGCTCGTCCGCGATGCGCTTACCGCGGCTGTCGAGGGAACTCATCACTTTGCCGGGCACGCCGTAATAGAACAGGATGCCCCAGAAAATCACGAAGGCGACGGCAACCCAGAATTCACCACTGGACAGCATGGGGATCTCCTGATCAGGCCTTGGGTTGGTCGAGAGCGGCTTCGATCGCCTGCGGAGCCGGAGCCTTGCCGGTCAGCCGCTCGACGATGGCGGTCGCTGTATCCACGGCGATGCCGCGGACGTTAGTCATGGCCTCCGCCTTTTTCTGGGCGATGACCGCATCCGATTCGGCCAGACGCTTGCCGAGATCGGCTTCGAGAGCCTTGCGCTTGGCTTCCGTCTCGGCGGAGACCTTGGAGCGGGCCTCCTGAGCGAGAGCCTGTGCACGGGCCTTGGCCTCGGACAGCGCCTTCTCGTAGGCGACACCGGCTTCCTCGGCGCGGGATTTCATGGCGGCGGCTTCGTCGAGATCGCCTGCGATGGTCTGGCGACGATGCTCGATGATGCCCGAGAGACGCGGCAGAACCAGTTTGGAAACCAAAACGTAGAGCACCACGAAGGTGATCGTCAGCCAGAGGACCTGGCCTGGGAAATTTTCCGTCTGGAAGGGCGGAAAGCCGACATCTTCGTGAGCGCCACCGGGCGCTTCCGTTGCAGCATGGGTCGTCTGAGCCTGAGCCATGGAGCTGATCCTGACAGGATTGTGTAATCCTAGAAACAATGAATGACGGCGGTGGACCCGCCGTCACCGTTGTCGAAGCGAAGCGCCTGAGCGCTTCGCCCTCCCGATCACCGTTGGAATGTTAGGTGAACAGAAGGACGAGGGCGACGACGAGGCAGAAGATGCCGAGACCTTCTGCGAGCGCGGCGCCGATGAAGGCGCGAGCGAACTGGCCGTCAGCGGCCGACGGGTTGCGCAGGGCACCCGAGAGGAAGTTACCGAAGATGTTGCCGACGCCCATAGCGGCGAGGCCCATGCCGATGCAGGCGAGGCCCGCGCCGAGGAACTTGAAAGCAACCGGATCCATCGTGATCTCCTTGAAAGATTGGTGTTTGACCGGGAGGGAGGGGATTAACTCAGCGCAGACCTAGTGGCCCGGGTGCAGCGCGTCGTTGAGGTAGATGCAGGTCAACACCGTGAAGACGTAGGCCTGCAGAGCGGCGACGAGGAACTCGAGCGCCATGAGAGCGACCGCCATGAAGAGCGGAAGCGGAGCGAGGATCGCCAAGGCCCCGCCCGCACCCAGAAGGGCAGCGACAAAGCCGCCGAAAACCTTCAGCGCGATGTGCCCTGCGAGCATGTTCGCGAAGAGACGCAAGGAGAGCGAAACCGGACGCGAGATGAAGGAAATCAGCTCGATCACGACGATGAACGGCAGGAGCCAGACCGGCACGCCGGAAGGCACGAAGAGGCCGAAGAAATGCGTGCCATGCTTGAGCAGTCCGTAAATGACGACGGTGCCCATCACGAGGATCGCAAGCGAGAAAGTGACGATGACCTGGCTCGTGACCGTGAAGAAGCCCGGGATCATGCCGAGCATGTTGGCCGTGAACACGAACATGAAGAGCGAGAAGACGAGGGGGAAAAACTTCATCCCCTCCTCGCCGGCGGCATCCCTCAGGGTGCCGGCTACGAAATCATGCAGAGTCTCGGCGACCGATTGAGCGCGGCCCGGAACGATGGCGCGCTTGCGGGTTGCGAGCATCAGCCCGCCAACGATAACCGCCACGGCGCCGACCATGAACAGGGAGGAATTGGTGAAGTTGATGACAGGAATGATCGGCTTGATCTGGAATTGCTCAATCGGGCTTGCCATGATCCGCTCTTAAATCGCTCTTACCTGTCGCCATAACTTGGCTGGGATGGGGATGAATCACCGCTTCTCATCATACCGGGCCCCTTTTACAAGGCCCGCCGCTCTCAGGAGATTGAGCATCCCGGCGCAGAAGCCGAGAATGATGCACACGATGAGCCCCCAGGGTGAGATTCCGAACAGATGATCGACGAGCCATCCGACGATCCCGCCGGCCACGACCCCTGAGACGAACTCTGCCGAAAGCCTGAAGGCCTGGCCGAGCGCTTTGGAATCGGACTTCGAACGGGACGGCGCTTCTGTAATCTTGGTTCGCTGTGCGGTCGCTTGATCGAGCCGCGCATCGAGAGATTTCAGCCTCGCTGTCAGGTTAGCATCGTCGGAACTGGTCGGCTCCCGACCGTCTTCACCATTCCGCTTCGTAGGGTCCGCCATGGCGTTCTCCTGTGATAAGCGGTGCGGGAAAGGTCTTGGAATCCCGGCCCCGAAAGCCGCGCGAAACATATGGGGGAGGGTCCCCCCTGTCAAGGACTGTCAAGAAACGGTTAAGTCATTGAATTGTATATTAAAATTGCGACTTAGCAACAGGCTTGCGTGAAAACGGTCACGATTCTGAGGCTGAATGATGGCTGAGCTTGAAACCCTTACGCCGTCTCAAGGATGCGCTCGGCGCTCTGAAGATCGACAGAAACCAGTTGTGAGACGCCTCTTTCCGCCATCGTGACGCCGAAGAGGCGATCCATGCGGGCCATGGTGATCGGGTTGTGGGTGATCACCACGAAACGGGTCTCGGTGCTGCGGGCCATCTCTTCCAGGAGGTCGCAGTAGCGCTCCACATTGGCGTCGTCGAGCGGTGCATCGACCTCGTCGAGAACGCAGATCGGCGAGGGATTCGTGAGGAAGACGGCAAAGATCAGAGCCGTCGCCGTCAGAGCCTGTTCACCACCGGAGAGAAGGGTCATGCTCTGCGGTTTCTTGCCGGGTGGGCGGGCGAGAATCTCCAGGCCGGCTTCGAGCGGATCGTCCGAATCGACCAGCGTCAGCTCCGCCGTGCCGCCGCCGAACAACGTGGTGAAGAGCCGCTGGAAGTGGCCGTTCACAACGTCGAACGCCGCAAGCAGCCGTTCACGACCCTCGCGATTGAGGCTGCCGATGGCGCCGCGAAGCCGTTTGATGGCCTCGACCAGGTCATCCCGCTCGCCGGCGATGCTGCCGTGTTTGGTTTCGAGCTCCACGAGTTCCTCTTCGGCGCGCAGATTGACCGCGCCGAGACGCTCTCGGTCGTTCTTGAGGGAGTGAAGCTTCGATTCGATCTCGTTCTGGCTCGGGAGCTCGATGCCGTCCTTCAGTCCTGCAAGCTCGATGAGTCCCGCCGGCGTGGTATCGAGATTCTCTGCGATGGCGCGGGTAATTTCGGCGAGGCGCTGAATCGCAGCTTCGTGCCGTGCCTGCGAGCCTGCGCGGGCCTCGCGCGCTGCGGACAGGGCTTCGAGGGCCGCACGGGCGGCTCGGTCGGATTCCGCAAGATGAGTTTCGGCATCGGCAAGCCGGTCGGCTGCTTCCTTGCGCTTGCCCTCGGCTTCCTCGACTTCGGCGATGAGCGCGCGCCGGCGCAGGAGATAGGTATCGGGAGCCTCAAGCAGCCGTTGGTGCTCGTCCTGGGCGCGTTCCAGGCGCTCTCCCAGATCCTCAAGAGCCTTGGCGGCCCGAGCCGCCCGTTCGGTCCACAAGCGAATGTCGGAGGCGATCGCCTCCTGCCGGCGGCGGCGGAGCTCAGCCTCGTGGACGAATGATTGCAGGGCAGCGCGCGCCTCGGAGGCCGCCGCGCGGCGCTCGGCAACCCGAGTCCGCTCCTCGAGCAGCCGGTTTTCGAGATCGGGGGCGGGGGCCAGATCCTCGAACGCGGCTTCGGCTTCGCCGGCACGCTCGCGAGCTTCACTCTCGCTTGCCGAAATGCGGCTCAGGCCTTCCTGAAGCGCCGAACGGCGCTGGCCCAGTTCGGCTTCACGCCGCTCCGCATGGGCGAGGCGCGTGCGTGCGGCATCCAGCGCCTGCCGAGTCTGGCGGGCCGATTCGATGGCCTGCATTTCATGGGAGGCTGCCGCGCGGACGGCGTTGAGAGACTCCTCCGCCTCGTGCCGCAGGCGCTCCACGTCCTCTCGGGCCGCGGCCGCCTCGCGCTCGAGGTCGCCGAGGCGGTTCTTCTCGGCAAGCCGCCGGGCGGCCGGGGAGGGGGCTTCCGCCGCTGTGGTAAAGCCGTCCCAGCGCCACAGGTCGCCTTCCTGGGAGACAAGGCGCTGACCGGGCTTCAGGAGTCCGCGCAGACGAAGCCCGTCGGCTTTCGAGACGACACCGATCTGGCGCAGGCGCCGATGCAGGGGCGCGGGAGCCTGAGCGAGATCGGCTAGGGAAAGGATGCCTTCCGGCAGAGCCGGATCATCCGTGCCGGGGCCCGTTTCCGCCCAGTGTGCTGGGGCGGTGGGATTGATGGAGGCGTCGAGATCGTCCCCGAGCGCGGCGCCGAGCGCCGTCTCGTAGCCCTTCTGCACGGTGATCTGGTCGAGAGCCGGAGGCCAAAGGTCGCCAGTCGCGGAGGTGACGAGCTTCGCGAGGGTGCGAGCCTCGGTCTCGAGCCGCTGCGCCTTGCGCTCCGCTTCATTGAGGGGCTGGCGCAGGCGATGCTCCGCTTCGCGAGCGGCGGCAAGGGCTTCGCGGGCGCCGATCACCGCCTCTTCCGCATTCTGCGCGGTTTCTTCGGCAAAAGCGGTGTCTTCGCGGAGAGTATCGATATCCGGACCGTCGTCTACAGGGGCCGCGAGGGCCGCGATGTCCTGCTCGATCCGTTCCCGCTCGGCCGCGAAGCGGGCCGCCCGCTCCATTTCCTCGCGGATCGTCCGCTCGAGAGCTGCCCGACGTGCGTTGAGATCGGAGGTCTGAGCCTGGAGAGCTCCGAGGGAGGCCTCGGCTTCCGCAAGCTCGGCCTCGGCGTTCTGGAGGCGCTCTTCGCTCTCGGCACGGGCGTCGTCCGCGCCGTCCGTGGTCAGGGCAAGCTCGGCTTCCTCGCCCTTGAGGCGCTCGATCGTCGCCTCGGCATCGGTGCGCTGGACGGCCTCGCGGGCAAGGTCCCGGTTCAGGTCGCCGATATGCCGTTCGAGTTCCGTCACGCGCTCCTTGGAGCGACGCTCCTCGGATTCGAGCTCGTTTCGGGCATGAGTCAGTCGCTGCAGAGCGGCGGCGGCCTTGGCCTCGGCTTCGCGGAGGGGCGGGAGAGCATGGGCGGCGATGGCCTGGGCCGTCGCGGACTTGGTCTGCTCCTCGGTCCGGTCTGCGACCGCCTTCAGATCATCGGCCGCCTGCTGCTCCGAGGCAGCCGCCTGCTCGCGGGCTTCGGCAAAGCCGATGGCGTAGAGCAGGGCTTCGAGACGGCGGATTTCAGACGAGAGGTTCTTGTAGCGCGAGGCCTGCCGGCCCTGCCGCTTGAGGCTGTCGACCTGGGTTTCCAGCTCGCGGATCACGTCCTCGACGCGCAGGAGGTTGTCCTCGGCGGCCTTCAGGCGTAGCTCCGCCTCGTGGCGGCGGGCGTGCAGGCCGGCAATGCCGGCGGCATCTTCGAGGATGCGGCGGCGGGCCTGCGGCTTGGCGGAGATGATCTCGCTGATCTGACCTTGCCGCACCAGCGCGGGAGAGCGGGCACCCGTGGCAGCATCGGCGAACAGGATCTGCACGTCGCGGGCGCGCACTTCCTTGCCGTTGATCCGGTAGGTCGAGCCTTCCTCACGCTCGATCTTGCGGGAAATTTCCAAAAGATCCGCATCGTTGAAGGCGGCTGGGGCCGTGCGCTCGACATTGTCGATGGTGAGCATCACCTCGGCCGTGTTCCGGGCCGGACGGCCTCCAGAACCGGAGAAAATGACGTCGTCCATGCCCGAGGCGCGCATGTTCTTGTGGGAATTTTCTCCCATGACCCAGCGCAGGGCCTCGACGAGGTTCGACTTGCCGCAACCGTTCGGCCCGACCACGCCGGTCAGACCCGGCTCGATCAGGAAGTCCATCGGCTCGACAAAGGTCTTGAAGCCGGCAATGCGAAGGCGCGTCAGCTTCATCGACGCGCCTTTCCAGCCCGCCCCGCGGGAGCGGGGTGAGAGAAGTTAGGCTCCCAGCAAGGGCTTGATAATCTGCTCAAGCTCATCGATCGACATGCTTCCAGGATGACGCTGACCATTGATGAAGAAAGTCGGGGTCGAGTCCACCTTGAACTGCTCAATAGCCCGGTTCTTCACCGCATTCACCGCGTCATAAAGTTTCTGGTCCCGCAAGCAAGCGTCAAATTTCTCCTGTGAAAAACCGGCCTGCTTCATAATCTGTCGCAAGGCGTCGAGGGGCTTGTCGACGAAAGCCCAGTTTTTCTGCTGTTCGAAGAGGAGATCGGTGATCGGATAATATTTGTCGTTCCCATCGCAGCGGGAAAGCATGAAGCCCGCGGTCGCCAGGGGATCGAGGGGGAATTCCCGCAGGATGAAGCGGACCTTGCCCGTATCGATATAGCGCTTCTTCAGCTCGGGCCAGGTTTCGCTGTGGAAATGTCCGCAATGGGAGCAGGTGAGCGAGGCATACTCGATGATCGTGACCTTGGCATCTGCCGGGCCGAGGGCGACGTCGCCGAGGGGCCCCTGAACCGCCAGGTCCTGGACCGAGACGTTCTGCGCAAAGGCCGGCAGGCTCGTGGCCATGAAGGCTACCGCTGCGGCAGTGCCGAGAAGCTGAAGCGTTTGGCGCCGGGTGATCATCTGCGAAAAGCTCCGTGAGAGATTACATTCTGCGGTAGAGTGAGACGCGTCGCCTGGCAAGCGTCTCAGCCGTCACGCTTTCGTGCGTGTGCCGCTGCCCGAACCAACGATAGCCTCGCCCAATCGATCCAGGGCGGCTCGCAAAGGCTCTTCCTCGATCGGTCGCGTCGCTGTGGAAAGGCGCTCCCGATCGGCTTCGGTCAGCGGGCGGGGAACTGGCCGGGGCTTCTCGATTCGGCGCACCGGTCCCTGCTTGAGCACCAGTTTCCCGATGCAACGCCAGCCGTAATAGGTGTTCACGCGGTCCATCACGACCGGTGCAAGATGCTGCATTTCCAACGCGAAGGCGCTCTCCACGCGTACCACGAGGGTCGCGGGATCGGGGCGAGCGTCGGGGTCCGCATGGGCGGCCTTCCGCTTCCACTCGATCTTGAGAGGCTGTGTAAATTCAGCTAACCGATCGCCCACGATATCCGGCCATGCGACGATCACATCGGACGAGGCAAAGCCTTGCGCCGCAAGGCTCGGGCCGAGGCATACGTCGAGAAATTCGGCAAGGGGGCGGGGCCTGAGCCTCGGCTGTCGCATGTTGATTTCGATCCAAAAGCCGCGTTGGAATATTCCATCAGGATCGTTATTCCACGACACATGTTAACGCCCGCCTCGCGCGCCACCAAGCCCGACCCCGCAGATCTTCTCACCTGGTACGATCGTCACCGGCGCGATCTGCCCTGGCGCGCGAAGCCGGGCGAGCCGGTCGATCCCTATCGGGTATGGCTGTCGGAGATCATGCTGCAGCAGACCACCGTAGCGGCGGTCCAGCCGTTCTACCGCCGCTTCCTCGAACGCTTCCCTACGGTCTCTGCCCTTGCAGAAGCTCCGGTTGAGGCCGTGATGCAGGCCTGGGCAGGGCTCGGCTATTATTCGCGGGCCCGCAATCTCCATGCCTGCGCCAAGGCTATCGTGGAGAAACATGGCGGCCACTTTCCCGCTACCGAGGCCGAGCTTCTCACATTGAAGGGGATCGGGGCCTATACGGCCGCGGCGGTGGCGGCGATCGCGTTCGACCAGCCAGCCGCGGCCGTAGATGGCAACGTGGAGCGGGTCTTGTCCCGCCTCTTCATGATCGAAGAGCCGCTCCCGAAGGCAAAGCCGTTGATCCGGGAACTCACCCAGGATCTCGTCCCGGTGGAGCGTCCCGGGGACTTCGCCCAGGCTCTCATGGATCTCGGCGCGACCATCTGCACTCCGAAGCGGCCGGCCTGCGCCCTGTGTCCCTGGATGAAGCCGTGCCGCGCGCGGGCCGAGGGCCTGCAGGAGACCTTTCCTCGGAAGATCAGGAAGGAGAGCGGCCAGCTTCGGCGCGGGGCCGCTTTCGTGGTCCTACGCGCCGACGACAGCATTCTTCTGCGGACACGCCCGCCACAGGGGCTTCTCGGCGGTATGGCGGAGGCGCCGACGAGCGCCTGGGAGCCGGATTACGAACCGTCCCGGGCCGTGCTCGATGCCCCCATCGAGGCGCGCTGGCAGCGTCTGCCCGGCGTGGTCCGTCACGTCTTCACGCATTTCCCGCTGGAACTGACGGTGCTTCTCGCCAAGGTCTCGCGAAGCACGCCTGCGCCGGACGACATGCGCTGGACATCCCGCCGCGAACTTCACGAAGAAGCTCTGCCGGGCGTCATGAAGAAGGTCATCGCGCATGCGCTGGGAGACCTGCCCACGCCTCCGACAAAACCGGCACCGACCCGCAGGAAGCGCTCAGCTGCCGAAGGCGAAACTTCCTGAAACTCGCGACCCGTCGTCGATAGGGCGGGGTCCCCGATAGCTACGGCGCCCTATATGTCGCCGCGTGGTCACGACGGTAGCATGGAGGAGGCGGGGATGCGGGTGATCGTTGTCGGAGCGACAGGCACCATCGGTACGGCGGTCGTCGCTGCGCTTGCCGGTCGACATGAGGTGATTTCGGTCTCGCATTCGAAAGGCGAGCGGCGGGTGGACATGGCGTCGCCGACCTCCATCGAACGGTTGTTCAACACGATCGGACCGTTCGATGCGGTTATCAGCACCGCGGGCAGGGCCGCTTTCAAGCCCTTGATGGACCTTACCAATGAGGATTTTCAGCTGAGCCTGTCGAACAAGCTCATGGGACAGGTGAACCTCGTGCGGATCGGCGCGCGATTCATCAACGAGGGCGGTTCGTTTACGCTCACCAGCGGCGTGCTGGCGAGCGAACCGATGCCGGGAAGCGCTGCTGTCAGCCTTGTCAATGCAGGCATCGAAGGATTCGGACGCGCAGCGGCGCTCGAAAAGCCGCGCAACATTCGCGTCAATGTGGTGAGCCCACCATGGGTCAGCGAGACGCTGGCTGCCATGGGACGCGATCCCGCGGGCGGCATGCCGGCGGCGCAGGTTGCGAGGGCCTACGTACACGGCCTCGAAGGTAGCGGTACCGGCGAGGTGATCGATGCGCGAAAATTCGCCTGAGCCGTCCTTCATCACTTCCCGGGAAGATCGCCGATGAGCGCGCGGCGTTCGCGCTTGAACAGGTCGACAAGTGCCGATGACACCTGAGCGATGTTCGCGCGGTTGCGGCCGCGCGGATGGGTGACGAGGTAGATATCCTCGATCATGTCCTCAGGAGGATCCATGACCCGGACGAGTGCAGGATCTGCATCGCCCATCCAGCACGGCAGAACGGCGGCGCCGAGGCCGGCTTTCGTCGCCTGATAGCGGATCGGCACATCGCCGATCCGTGCTGCGATGGGCCGTCCATCGGCGAAACGTGCGATCAGTGCCGCCTGCGTGGAGAGATGCGGATCCTCCGGCGGCACGATGACGGCGGCGACATCGGGCGAACTGGCATAGACCGCGAAAGCGATCCGCCCGATCTTGCGGACCACGAGATCGTCACCCTCGGGCATGCGCCGCATGCGCAGCGCGATATCGGCTTCGCCCGCCGCCAGATCGGCCTTGCGGCGCATGGGGATGTAGGCGATCTCGATCGGCGCGGTTGCCTGAGCGAGGCTTCCCGCATGATGCGACAGGAAGAGAGTCACCGACATGGTGGCGGTGAGCCGCACGGGAGCCGCAGGATCGGGCCTGTAGGCCGCCGCGAGTTTCGGAACGGAGCCTGCTGCTTCGGCCATCGGCGAGGCGGCTTCCAGCACGGCGCGTCCGGCTTCCGTCAGGACGAGGCTGTTCGGGCCGCGCTGAAACAGGTCGACGCCCAGGCATTCCTCGAGGGTGCGCATGCGCCGCGCAATTGTGGGCTGACTCTGGCCGAGCGCCCGGCCGGCGCCATTCATCGATCCATGAGCCACCACGGCCAGAAAGATCTTGAGGTCGTCCCAGGACGGCTCGGCCTCTGCGGCGTTCCGGGTATGGTCGAGAGAAGAAGAATCCATGAAATGAGGTTAAAACCGATCAGGCGGTCGCGCATAGGGGGCACAGGTCCGGTTGAGCTTTCACGCGGCAACCATCATGTGAATCTTCCGGAAACACAGCCCGCCGGTTCCAGGGGAGCGCTATTCATCCATGGGGTGCTAAAGCGCTGGCCTGTCCTAGCTGCGCCGCGGCAGGTGGCCCGTTCTCAGGCCATGAGCCCAATCGGGACGTCCATTGGCCTCGGCACGGGCGGCTGCTTCCTCGAAAGCGTAGGAGATCGTGATCAGATCGACGTCGAAGGTGCCGTCGGCTCCGACGTGAAGCAGCGCATAGCGCGCGTGAGGCGTGCCGGCTTCCGACACGACGGGCGGATCGGCCGAGACATCGACGGCGGGACAGCCGACGCTGCCCGGATTGAGCACGAGCGTGCCGTTCGGCAGCCGCACCAGATCCGTACGATGGCTATGTCCGCACAGCACCGCCTGAGCAGAGATGTCGCCGAGATTCTTCTCGATGGAAGGTGTCGGCCCGCGGACGAGACGGCCGTTCTCGATCGCATCGATCAGGAAAGTGTTGTCGTCGTGCGGCGTGCCGTGGCTTGCGAGAACGCCCGGCACGACCCAGGCCGTTTCCGGCAGATCGCCCAGCCATTTGATCTGCGCCGCATCGAGATCGTCATGGGCGAAACGGTCCGATGGACCCATGTCGTCTGGCCCAAGAGTCGCGAGTTGGCGCTCATGATTGCCGCGGATCGTGATGGCCTCGATGCGATGAAGCCGGTCCATGGTTTCCTTCGGCCAAAGAGGGCCAGAGACGCAGTCGCCGAGATTGACGATGCGGTCGGGTTTGCGTCGATCGAGATCGGCGAGCACGGCGTCGAGCGCCAGGACATTGCCGTGAATATCGGACAGGACGGCGATCTTCATCGCTCAACTCCTCGAATCAAAAATCCCTCGGACGTCGTGTCGTACCGAGGGATCATGACTTGTGCAAAGAGATGCCGGTCAGGCTGCCAGTTCGGCGCGCACCTTGGAGCGGAAATCGTCGATGGAGACGAGCTTGCCGTTGCGCTCCACGTTCCAGAACGTCCAGCCATTGCAGGCAGGAAGGCCCTGAACGAGTGAGCCGATCTTATGGATCGAGCCGACGATGGCGCCGAGCGCCAGTGTGCCATCGGCGCGGACAACCGCCTTGTAACGCCGCCGCTCGTCGACGAGGGTCTCGCCCGCCTTCACATGGCCGCCCTCGATGAGCGACAGGAAAGGCACGCGTACTTCCGCACGCTTTTCCGGCGGAGCTGCAACTGCGACGTCGGAGAGCGTCTCCACCGCGTCGATGCGGGTCCGCGCCGCCTTGGCGTAGACCGGATCGCGTTCGAGGCCGATGAAGTGGCGACCGAGCCTCTTCGCCACCGCGCCCGTCGTGCCGGTGCCGAAGAACGGATCGAGCACCACGTCGCCAGGATTGGAAGAGGAAAGCAGCACGCGGGCGAGAAGCGCTTCGGGCTTCTGAGTCGGGTGAACCTTCCGTCCGTCCTCACCCTTCAGGCGTTCCTCGCCGGTGCAGAGCGGAATGAACCAGTCCGAGCGCATCTGGACGTCTTCGTTGCCGGCCTTCAGCGCATCGTAATGGAAGGTGTAGTTCTTCGCCTCGGCGCTCTTCGAGGCCCAGATCATGGTCTCGTGCGCGTTGGTGAAGCGGCGTCCCTTGAAGTTCGGCATCGGATTGGCCTTGCGCCACACGATGTCGTTGAGGAGCCAGAAATTCAGGTCCTGGAGGGCGACGCCGACCCGGAAGATGTTGTGATACGAACCGATGACCCAGAGCGTCGCGTTCTTTTTCATGACGCGGCGCACGCCGGCGAGCCAGGCGCGAGTGAAGGCATCGTATTCGGAAAAGCTCGAGAACTTGTCCCAGTCATCGTCGACGGCGTCGACGAGGCTCTGGTCCGGGCGCGTCAGCGCCTGTTCGAGCTGCAGGTTGTAGGGCGGATCCGCGAAGACAACGTCCACGCTCTCCGGCGGGAGCTTCTCCAGATTGGCGATGCAATCGCCGAGGAGGATCTCATTGAGGGGAAGAGACGGCAGGACGGATAGGGAGGCTTTACGCCCCATCCGAGGCGCCGGCGCGGCCCGCCCGGTACGCGAGACATCAATCCGGGCGGCGGCGCCGGCGGCCCCGGTACGCGAGGTACCCATGGGTGATCACCGTTTACGCAACTGACAGTCCGGATCATGCGGCGTTAGGGTAAAGACGAAGTTTCCAAATCCGAAAAAAGTCGTCCTATTTTGGGTCGGCAAAATCTGCCTACCCATTGGAAACATTGGGTTTTTAGGTTAATTGTCGTTAACGACCGATCACAGGTCGAACTCATCCCGGCGAAGCGGTGAAAAGCTCATGCGATGGAACGGGCAGGGCCCCTCGCTCGCCAGCACGGAAAGATGCCCTTTGGTGCTGTAGCCCGCATTCGTGGCGAATCCGTAGGCCGGGTAATGGATTCCGAGTTGCGCCATCAGGCGATCCCGCACCACTTTCGCGACGATCGAGGCGGCGGCGATCGAAGCGATCAGCGAATCGCCCTTGATCACGGCTTCCACCGGACAGGGCAGATTCGGCGGATCGTTGCCGTCGACCAGGGCCATGTCGGGCATGCAGGGGAGGGCGGCGAGCGCCCGGCACATGGCGAGGAGCGACGCCTGACGGATGTTGATGCTGTCGATTTCTGCGTGCGAAATCGTCGCGATGCCGACGCGAGCGCGCGCCATGATCTCCGGAAACAGGGCTTCGCGCCTCTGGGCCGTAAGAGCCTTTGAGTCGGCGAGCCCCTCCGGCACGTTCTTGAGATCGAGCACGACTGCAGCCGCGACCACGGGCCCTGCGAGCGGTCCACGCCCGACCTCGTCGAGGCCCGCAATGCAGCGGAAGCCCGTCCGGCGCAGAGCACGCTCGCGCTTGAGGCCGATATCCTTTTTCTGGGGCAAGCGAATCGCTGCGGTCATGATCCGCATCAAAGCGGGAAACGTCGCCTGCCTCCAGATGCGAAAAGCACGCACCGTCCCCGGAGCGCCGCTAGAACAGCGACAGCTGCCCTGTCTCCTTCGCGGGAGGCGCGAACAGGTCCGTGCGCAGCTTCCAGGAGCGCTTGTTGAGGCCGAGGCGCTCGGCTGCGGTCTCGAAGCGGCGGCCGATCATCCAGGCATAGGGGCCGACGCCGGTCTGGCGCACGCCCCATTGCGCATCGTAATCCTTGCCGCCCCGCGCTTCCTGCAGCAGCGAGAAGACGTGGTTCAGCTTGTCGGGATAATGCTCCACGAGCCAGTCGCGCATCAGGTCCTTCAGGTCGTGCGGCAGCCGCAGGAGCACATAGCCCGCATCCTGGGCGCCGGCCGCGTGAGCCGCCTTCAGGATATCCTCGATCTCGTGATCATTGATGGCGGGGATGATCGGCGCGACCAGTACCGTTACGGGAATTCCGGCCTCCGCGAGCTTGCGCACCGTCTCCAGGCGCTTGGCGGGCGAGGCGGCGCGAGGCTCCATGCGGCGCGCGAGCTTCGGATCGAGGGTGGTGATGGAAATCGCCACCTTGGCGAGCTGACGGTCGGCCATGCGGCTCAAGATATCGATGTCGCGGGTGACGAGCGCAGATTTCGTCACGATGCCGACCGGGTGATTCGCCCGGTCCAGCACCTCCAGGATCCCGCGGGTGATGCGGAACCGCCGCTCCACCGGCTGATAAGGATCCGTGTTCGAGCCAAGCGCGATCACCTTCGGCTCGTAGTTCGAAGCGCGCAGCTCCTTTTCCAAAAGATCGGCCGCATTGGGCTTGGCGAAGATCTTGGTTTCGAAATCGAGACCTGAGGACAGGCCCTGAAAGGCATGGGTCGGACGCGCGAAACAATAGGAACAGCCGTGCTCGCAGCCGCGATAAGGATTGATCGAGCGGTCGTAGCCGATATCGGGCGAATCGTTACGGGTGATGATCGTGCGCGGCTTCTCGATGATCACCTCGGTCGGGAGCGGCGGAAGCTCATCCTCGATGTCCCAGCCGTCGTCGAAGCTCTCGCGCATCGCCGGCTCGTAGCGCCCGGTCGGATTCGCGGACGAGCCACGGCCGCGCCGCCTATCGGTATCCACTCGATACGCTGGATCATCCATCCGGCGGCGCGCCGCTTCCGCCGCTTCGATGGGCGAGCGGGTCGTGGGGCGGGACAGGACAGGATCTCGGGGCATTTCCCGGAAGCGGATGGACATGCGGGCCTCTGACGAATCCGGCGAGGAGAACACTCCATGAACAGAGAACAAAAATGGAACGAAATCAAGTCTTCTTCGGGGTAATAGACGTGGTCTTGCTGAGGCATTTCCTTGATTCGGCACCAAGATGCCCTGTCATCAAGCAGGCGACGTTGCCCTCGGAAAACGTTATGCTGTCGCCATGATTACCGTTCTGATCCGCGTCCAGCGTGGGCCCGAGGCCCTTGCCGTCACCTTAAGCGCCCTCGTTCCGGCCGTCGCCGCTGGGCTGGTGGGCGATGCCGTCATCCTCGCCGCAATACAGGATGAAGCCATCGATCGGGTGGCTGATGCCTCAGGTGCAACTCTGGTGGTGAGCGAAGGACGTCCCTGGATTGAGGGCGCGCGGGCCGCCCGGCACGAGTGGCTCCTCTGCCTCGACGATGGCGATGTCCCGCAGGAAGGATGGATCCGGGTGCTCGAACGCTTCGTCGGCCTCGGCGGTCCTGCCGGCGGGCTCGGCCGCCTGCGGCGGCAGGCGGGATGGCGTCACACTGTCTTTGATGGTCTACGCGCTCTGCTCCGTCCTCGCGAGGTGACGGCGGGCGATCTGATACACCGGCGCGTTCTTCTGGAGGGCGCACGCATTCGTGCGCCAATCCGGCTCCCGGCCGCCATCGGGCGCGATCCGGTCTTCGGATAGAGCGGGTTCAGGTCTGGAGCTTGCCGCGTTTCAGGTGCTCGTCGAGGCGAGGCATGATCTCGACGAAGTTGCAGGGCCGATAGCGATAATCGAGCTGCGTCGAGAGGATGCCGTCCCAGGCATCCTTGCACGCGCCCGGTGAACCCGGCAGCACGAACACGAAAGTCGTGCCGATCAGCCCGGCGGTGGCGCGCGACTGGATCGTCGACGTACCGATCTTGTCGAAGCTGATGCGATGAAAGAGCGCCGAGAAGCCGTCCATGCGCTTGTCGAAGAGCGGTTCGATGGTCTCCGGCGTCACGTCGCGGCCGGTGAAGCCGGTGCCGCCGGTCGTGATGATCACATCGATGGCGGGATCATCGCACCAGCTCTTCACCTTTGTCCGGATCGCCTCCGCATCGTCCGGCAGCAGATCGCGGTCACCGAGCCGATGTCCCGCTTTCGTCAGCCGCTCCGCAAGCGTGTCCCCCGACGTGTCGTCCGCCAGCGAACGTGTGTCAGAGACGGTCAGCACCGCGATGGTGAGAGGCACGAAGGGAAGAGTGTCGTCGATGCCGGGCATGGGCAGACCCTTCAAATGATCGATTGAAATAACGTTTCGATTCGAATTTCTTCGCTATGATACTGAGCCATGGTGATTCTGAAGATCCTTACTCGGCTGGTAGTCGTAATAGTCCTGCTATTGGGTGCGGCGCTCTCTTTCTTGATTGGCATCGATCTATTTTACAGATTCCACGGTTCTTTGCCGCCGCTTGCATCTGGCCTTCCCAATACACTTAAAGAGGCTCGCCGCGAATTTGACCGAAGGCTCGATGATGAGTTTCCGACGGGATCGAGTGAGGCAGCTCTCGTTGCGCGGCTTTCCCAAGAAGGATGGGGGAAGACTTTTCAAAAAGGGATAGAGAAGCGCGTCACTTTCAGACGGAAGCAGTCCTTGCTCTTCGCGCAGAAGGTTTCAATCTTCTGGCAAGCGGACACACAGGGCCGAATAGTTGCAATTCGTGGCAGCTATAGTGTGAAATGATAATCTACAACCGGCTCGCCCGGAACGTATCGCACGCTTGGATCTGGCCGGTCTTGAGGCCCGTCGTCAGCCAGCGGACCCGCTGTTCAGAAGAGCCGTGGGTGAAGGAATCCGGCACGACGCGGCCCTGGCTCTGCTGCTGCAGGCGGTCGTCGCCGATAGCCTGCGCCGCATTGATGGCCTTCTCGATGTCGCCTTGCTCCAGCGAATTCCAACGCTCGTTGGAATGGTGCGCCCAGACGCCGGCGAGACAGTCCGCCATCAATTCCACGCGCACCGAGAGCTGGTTGCGTTCCGTTGCGCCGACCTCCTGCTGTCGCGCCTGGACGCGTGGCAGGATATCGAGCTGGTTCTCCACATGGTGGCCGACTTCGTGGGCGATCACGTAGGCATAGGCGAAATCACCGCCGGCACGGAATCGCTGCTGCATTTCCTGGAAGAATGATAGGTCGAGATAGACCGTCTGATCGAGCGGGCAGTAGAACGGCCCCATGGCTGATTGCGCCGCGCCGCAGCCCGAGCGCGTCGCGCCCGAGAATAGCACCAGTTTCGGAGGTTTGTATTGCCGGTTCGCCTGCTGCGGCAGAACCGCCGTCCACACGTCTTCCGTATTGCCGAGAATGGCAGAGGCGAAGCGCCCCATTTCGTCCTGCGGGGTGCCCTGGCGCCCCTGCTGCTGCTGATAACCCGAGTCGCCGCCGGACATCATCTCGGCGCCGCTGATCAGGATCCGCGGATCGATGCCGAGGGCCCAGCCGATCAGGCCGAGCACCACGATGGTGCCGAGACCGAGGCCACCCGCACCGCCCGGAATGCCGCGACGGTCTTCCACATTCGATGAGGTTCGAAAATCTTCCCAGCGCATGGTCCACCTCAGGAGGCTCTGAGCGCCTCGTTCGAGCGTTAAAGCTGGAGCGTAGTGACAGGTTCCCGCAATCGCGGGAAGACCCGTCCTATTCCTTTCCGTCGAGGGCCCGCCGCAGGGCCTGGAAATCCCGCCAGCCGAGCCGCTTCTGTAGCGGCTGACGCAGGAGATAGGCCGGATGCAGCGTCGGCAACGTCCGGATCTCTCGGCCGTCCCCGGTCTTGTAGGTGAACCAGCGTCCGCGGGTCCGCAGGATTCCGTCCTTGATGTCGAGGAGGTTCTGGGCGGCGGGCCCGCCGAGGCAGATCAGGAATTCGGGGCTGGCCAGTTCGATCTGCCGGGCGATGAACGGTTTGCAGATCGCTACTTCCTGCGGCGTCGGCGTGCGGTTGCCCGGCGGCCGCCACGGCACGATGTTCGCGACATAGACCTGGGTGCGATCAAGGCCGACGGCGGCGAGCATGCGATCGAGCAGCTGGCCGGAGCGGCCCATGAACGGCTTGCCGATCCGGTCCTCGTCCGCGCCCGGAGCCTCTCCGACGAGCATCACGCGCCCTTCCGGATTGCCATCCGAGAACGCGAGGTTCTTGGCGCTGAACTTGAGCGCGCAGCCTTCGAAGCGCGCAAGCAGCCCTTCCAATTCCTCCAGCGACTTGGCGCCATGTGCCAGTTCGCGGGCGAGATGCGCCGCATCCTCCGGTGTGCCTGCAGCGGCCATGGGCAAGGCTCGCGCAGGCGTTGCCGGAACCGGGGCTTGGCGAGGAGATTCCGCCCGGGGCTCCAATGCCGGCCGCTCAGACGGTCTTTGCGGAGCCGGCTCTGCGAAACGGTCGTGCGGGGCCTCGTCGAGGGCAAGATCCACCCCCGCTTCGACATGGAAGTCGAGGAGCGCCTGCAGGGCCTCGCGATCGGGGGGCGTGTCGGACATGCACTCTATTTAGTCGTCCCGACAGCTGTGGACAACTCGGCGACGCGTGTTACGAGGCCCAATCGAACAGCGTTGGCGTGTCGTCGCGCCGGGCGCCTTCGATCTCAAGGATACGGCGCTTCGTCATTGTGCCGCCGCCCGCCGAAAAACCCCCGAGCTTGCCGTCAGCCCCGACGACCCGGTGGCAGGGCACGATGATCGCGAAAGGATTGCGCCCGAGCGCCTGGCCGATCTGCCGCGGATCGTCGATTCCGAGCCGGGACGCGATCTCCCCATAGGTCAGGACCCGGCCGGGCGGAATCGTGCGGGCGACCTCGTAGACACGGCGATGCTGTTCGGGCACGCCCTCCATGTCGAGAACGGCGGCGGTGAGATCGCGGCGCTCGCCCTGAAGAAGGGCGACGATGTCCGCGATGACCGTCCGGATCATCTCCGGTGGCTCGATTTCCTTCGCGTTCGGGAAACGACTGGCGAGGCGGCTTCGAGTCCGGGACGGTTCCACTTCCGGCAATTGTAGGCTGACGATCCCGCGCTCTCTCCAGGCAAGCCCGCAAGTGCCGATCGGCGTGTCAAAGAGCGTGAAGGCATATGCCGTCATGATCGTTGCTCCTGTCCGGCGGCTGTTCGATCCATCATGGACCAGACAATATCGCGATCAATCCGTTTTCTGCCCCTCAATTCGTAGCGACCAGCGGCTCTTCTGCCGCCAGATACGCCGCCGAGGTTGTGATCAGTCCGTCATCCGCCATGCGGGCGAGCACCCAGTCGCGCCGGTCCTTCGCCCGTTCACGGTTTTCCGCCAAATCGAGCCGATAGGTATTGGGAGCCTTTGGAAGCGCCGCCAGATAGGCCGCTTCCGCGAGAGTCAGATCCGCGACCGGCTTGCCGAAGTAGGACTTGGCTGCCGCCGCGATGCCATAGGCGTTCCCGCCGAAATAGATCTGATTGAGATAGATCTCGGATATCTGACCCTTCGTCAGGCTCCGCTCGATCCGCCGGGCCAGGATGATTTCCTTCACCTTGCGCTCCAGGGACCGAGGCTGTCCGGGCAGGAGCACGTTCTTCGCAACCTGCTGGCTGATGGTGCTGCCTCCTGCGGGATCGGCGCCGAAGGTAATGAGGTTATGCAAAGCCGCCCGCAGGACCGCGCGGGTGCTGACGCCGCCATGATCGTAGAAATCCTGATCCTCGGCCGCCAGGAAGGCCTTGACCACGTGAGGCGGGATGGCCTCGAGCGGCACGAAGTTTCGGCGGATGATCGGCTGCCCGGAGATGTCGCGTCGCACCGTCTCCGGCGGACGATAACCCGCGAGCGCTGCGGCATCGGGAAGATCCCGCCCATAGGACCAGAAAAGAGCGCCGATCCCGAGCCCTCCTGCAAAGATGAACGCGACAGCGGTGGTGGTACCCGTCACGAGGAGACGCCGCAATCGTCCGGTCGCGGCCTCATAGGGAACTGCCAGAAGGTTCGCAGGTATTGCGAAGGCCCGCGAAAGCTTCTCGATCATATCGGCAGACAGCCGACGCTTTCGACTCAGAACCTCCGAGGCGCGCGACCGCGAACCCAGAGCGTCCGCCACATCCTTCTGGCTCTTGTTCTGCGCCCGCATGGCAAGATGGAGGAGGTCGATAGGATCCGCAGGCACCGCGTTGCCCTGCCGGGCTTCGAAGGCGGCGACCAGGGCGGCCAGGACCTCGAGCCGTTCCTCGTCCTGCGACCCTGGGGCAGCTTTCATGAGCGTCCCGATCTCATGCAGGGCTTGCTCGTAATCCGCCTGGGTTCTGATTGGTCGTACGCTGACGCTCATCGGCGGTCGCTCCTTGCGGGGAAATGGATTGCACGGCCAGGATCTGGATGAGGCCAAGCGCGAAATTCGCCTGAAACAGAACCTCGCAGCCTTCCGGGTCCAGGGCGATGCTGAATCCCTCCCGGTTCCGGCGCATGATGCCGGACCATTGCCGCAGCATCGCGTCCGAGTCGGCACAGTCGGCAGTCGACAGGAGAGCCTGGAGCGCCCGCAACGTCGCCTCCGCGTCGGGATGGTAGCTCCAGTACGATTCCAGTTTCGAAAGTCCGATCACCAGCATGGTCCATTCATATCTGTTCCCAAATTTGGGAGCAAGTATTTTCAACATGTAAATGGATTTCGATGAGGTCTTTCGGCATCGACGCAAGAAGGGTAGGAAGCCAGTAGCAGGTGACGGCTTGAGAAAGCCTGCATACTGTTCATATCTAAACTATATCGGTGCAAAACCGAGCCCAGGAGGATGTCGATGGCCGATCTGCCCGCCCGTGAGTCGATGGATTTTGACGTCGTGATCGTGGGCGCGGGCCCAGCGGGTCTGGCGGCGGCCATCCGGCTCAAGCAGGAGGCCGCCGAGAAGGGTACGGACGTCTCGGTCGTTGTGGTCGAAAAGGGCTCGGAGGTCGGCGCCCACATCCTCTCCGGCGCGGTGATCGATCCGATCGGCCTCGATGCATTGCTCCCCGAATGGCGCACCGATCCGGACCGTCCGCTCAAGACGGAAGTCACTGCCGACGAATTCCTGTATCTGGGACATGCCGGCGGCGTGCGGCTGCCCAACATGTTCATGCCCAAGCTCATGAACAATCACGGCAATTTCGTCGGCTCGCTGGGCAACGTCGCCCGCTATCTCGGCCGCAAGGCGGAGGAGCTCGGCGTCGAGATCTATCCCGGCTTTCCGGCGGCCGAAGTCCTGATCGAGGACGGCAAGGCGGTTGGTGTCGCCAC
This sequence comes from Microvirga puerhi, assembly GCF_020089865.1. GTDB lineage: Bacteria > Pseudomonadota > Alphaproteobacteria > Rhizobiales > Beijerinckiaceae > Microvirga > Microvirga puerhi. The sequence goes on along the minus strand of NZ_JAIRBM010000004.1, from coordinate 89,261 downwards.
TGGTGATATGGGCATCGACCGCAACGGCGAACCCAACGCCAACTTCACCCGCGGCATGGAGCTGCGCGCCAAGTACACGATCTTCGCCGAAGGAGCGCGTGGTTCGCTCACCAAGCAGATGGTCGACCGCTACGGTCTCAACCGGGGCCGCGACCATCAGAAGTACGGTATCGGCATCAAGGAGCTTTGGCAGGTCAAGCCTGAGAAATTCCAGTCGGGCCTCGTGCGCCATTCCATGGGCTGGCCGTTGCCCAATAATGCGGGCGGCGGCTCCTGGCTTTATCATTTCGACGACAATCTCGTGTCGGTCGGCTTCGTGGTGCACCTCAACTACAAGAACCCGACCCTGTCGCCATTCGACGAGTTCCAGCGCTTCAAGACCCACCCCATGGTCCGGGAGGTCTTCGAAGGCGCAAAGCGCATTGGCTATGGCGCCCGGGCGATCATGGAGGGCGGCTGGCAGTCGGTGCCGCGCCTGTCCTTCCCCGGCGGCTGCCTGGTCGGCGATTCCGCTGGCTTCGTGAACGTGCCGCGCATCAAGGGCAGCCACAACGCCATCCTGTCCGGCATGCTCTGCGCTGATCATGTCCTCTCAGCTCTACAGGCGGGGCGGGCCCATGACGAAGTCGCATCCTACGAGGAGGCATGGCGGGCCTCGCCGATCGGCCGCGATCTCAAGCGGGTGCGCAACGTGAAGCCTCTCTGGTCGCGCTACGGCACCCTGGCCGGCGTGACGCTCGGCGGCCTCGATATGTGGATCATGGAGATCTTCGGCCGCTCGCCCTTCGGCACCATGAAACACGGCAAGCCCGATTACGAGAGTCTGCTGCCGCTCAACCAGGTCAAGCCGATCACCTACGACAAGCCGGACGGGGTGCTGACCTTCGACAAATTGTCCTCGGTGTTCCTGTCGAACACCAACCACGCGGAGGATCAGCCGGTCCATCTCCAGGTGAAGGACATGGGGCTGCAGAAGGGCTCGGAGCACGATGTCTATGGCGGGCCCTCGCAACGCTATTGCCCCGCCGGCGTCTATGAATGGGTCGAAGGCGAGGGCGGGGTCCGCTACCAGATCAATGCGCAGAACTGCGTCCACTGCAAAACCTGCGACATCAAGGACCCGAACCAGAACATCAACTGGGTCACCCCGGAAGGCGGTGGCGGCCCCAATTATGTCAATATGTGAGACGTGAAGTGCTTCTTCCCAGCTCCCCATCGGGGAAGGGTGAAGGCTTCAGCCTCATTTTTAATCTTCACGAGGCCTTGACCAGCGGCAATGTTCCCCTTGCCGCTGGCGCTGGGAGACGCCATTCTCCGGCCTGATTTGGCGCACATCTGTCCGAGGATTTCCCCGGACGCGCGATGATTGGAGCAGCACTGAGTGCCAACCTTTAATATGTTCCCGGCCCGCAAAGGCCTGCCTGCACTTGTGTTTGCGGCTGCCACTCTGCTGACGGCGCCCGCCTTTGCGGTCAATACGGATCCGAACGAGACCCTGAAACCGGCACAAAGTCTCGAGGGCAACTTTCTGGCCGCCTACGTCGCCGGATCGGCCCATGATACCGCTGCCGCGACGACGTTCTTTCGCGAGGCCATCCAGGAGGATCCGCGCAATCAGGAGCTCGTCGAGCGCGCCTTCGTGGCCTTTCTAGCGAACGGTTCCATGGGCGAGGCCTATCGCACGGCCGAGCAGCTGACGTCCCGGGACCAGTCGAACAATCTCGCGCGCTTCGCGCTCGCCGTTCAGTCGCTCAAAGCCAAGAAATATGGCGATGCCCGTGCCAAGCTCAACGTCAAGGGCCGTCCGGCGGACCTGACGGGCACGCTCCTCACCGCCTGGGCCTATGCTGGCGCCAAGGATGGCAAGCAGGCCCTGGCGACCGTAGACAAGCTCAAGAGCGAGCGGGCGTTCAATCAGTTTCGCGAATACCACGCCGCCCTGATCGCCGATGTGACCGGCAATTCGGCCGAAGCGGAGAAGCGCTTCAAGGCCGCCTATGAGGGCGAGCGCAACACGCTTCAGGTCGTCGATGCCTATGCCCGCTTCCTCGCCAAGCGCGGCCGTCGTGACGAGGCGCTGGCCCTCTACAAGAGCTTTGACGACGTCGTTCCACGCCATCCGGCAGTGCGCGCCGCCATGGCCACGCTGAAGGACGGCAAGCCGCTGGGCCCGACCGTCACCACGGCGCAGGAAGGCGCGGCTGAGCTCCTCTATGGCCTCGGCGTCGTCGGCAACAGCCAAGGCGACGAGCTGACCGCCATCATCTATCTGCGTCTCGGTCTCGATCTCGATCCGAAGCACGCCCTCGCGCTCGTCACCCTAGGCGATGTCTACGAGCGCCTGAAGCAATACGATCAGGCCAACGAGATCTTCACGCGCGTTCCGAAGGATGCCCCCGTCCGCACCGGGGCCGATATCGCAATCGGTCAGAATTATGAGCTTCTCGGCCGCAGCGCCGAGGCGGAGAGCTATCTCAAAGCTCTCATGGAGAAGCATCCGGACGACGTCGAGGTGGTGATGGCCCTCGGCAACGTGCAGCGCTCGCGCAAGCAGTTCGCCGAAGCTGCAGATGCCTACGACAAGGCGATCAAGCTCATCGGGGCGCCCGAGCGCAGCCACTGGATCCTGTTCTTCTACCGTGGCACTTCCTACGAGCGCGCCAAGCAGTGGGACAAGGCAGAGGCCGACCTGAAGAAGTCCCTGGACCTCGTCCCGGAAACTCTGCCGGCAGGCAAAGCGCAGGTTCTCAACTACCTGGCCTATTCCTGGGTCGATCGGAACGAGAATATCGATGAGGCCTTCAAGATGCTGACCCGGGCGGTGGAGCTTGCTCCCCGCGACGGCATGATCATCGACAGCCTCGGCTGGGCCTATTACCGCATGGGCCGCTACGACGACGCCGTGCGCGAGCTGGAGAAGGCCGTCGAGCTCAAGGCGGGCGATCCGGTCATCAACGACCATTTGGGAGATGCCTACTGGAAGACGGGCCGCAAGCTCGAGGCCAAGTTCCAGTGGAATCATGCCAAGGATTCGAACCCCGAGCAGGAGGATCTCGTGAAGATCCTCAAGAAGATCGACAATGGGCTCGATGAGGCGGACGCCACCCCGTCGCCGGCTGCCACGACGCCTGCCGCTCCCGCTGCCGAGACCACTCCGCAGGCAGCGCCGCCGACCGCAGGAGGCGGCTAGGTCTTCCCACACGAGAGATGATGGCCGGGCATGTCCCGGCCATTTTATTGTCCGCGCCACGATGCCGGAGCGGGCGAAGTCGCCTCTTTCCAACGGGCGCTCGCTCGGGCATGGAACTGCCATGCCTCAGCGCCTCGCGACCCATGCTCCTGCCAAGATCAATCTCACGCTCCACGTTCTGGGGCGTCGCGCTGACGGCTATCATGCGCTCGAAAGCCTCGTCGCCTTTGCAGAAACGGGCGACGACCTGAGTCTCGAACCGGGCGATCGCCTCGGCTTTGAGATCAGTGGGCCCACCGCTGCACTTTCCGGTGATGTTGCCGACAATCTCGTCCTGAAGGCGGCCCGCCTCCTGGCCGAACGCGTCGCGGGTCTGCGCCTTGGGACCTTTCGGCTGACGAAGCGGCTTCCCGTCGCCGCGGGCATCGGCGGAGGCTCCTCCGACGCAGCCGCCGCCTTGCGTCTTCTCGCACAGCTCAACGATCTGCCCTTGTCGCATCCGGCCATCCGGGAGGTTGCTCGTCTGACCGGTGCCGATGTGTCCGTCTGTCTTGAACCGCAGGCGCGAATGATGTCCGGAGCGGGCGAGGAGCTTGGGCCGCCTTTGCACCTGCCGCAGCTTTTCGCCGTGCTGATCAATCCACGTGTCCCAGTGGAGACTCCGGCCGTGTTCCAGGCGCTCGGGCTGCAGCTCGGACAGACTTTGGAAGGTCCACCACATCCGAATGTGAGTCCTGTTTCCAGCGAGGCGCTGTTTGAACAGCTGCGCGCGGCCCGGAACGATCTGGAGCGGCCCGCCCGCAGCCTTCAGCCGCTGATCGGGGAGGCTTTGAGCCTGCTCGCCGCGACGACGGGTTGCCGCCTCGCCCGGATGTCCGGCTCGGGTGCGACCGTCTTCGCGCTCTACGACGATCCTCCAGCCGCGGAGCGAGCCGCAGCCCACATCAGGCTGGAACGGCCGGATTGGTGGGTCGAGGCAACGCGCCTGACCTGAGCCTCGGGAGGTCCGGTCAAGAAGGGGGCAACCCGCAGCAGAACGGCCGGGACGAGCCCGGCCGCATGTCGATCTGCGTGAGATGGCCGCTTACCACGCGGGGATGATCGCGCCCTTGAAGCGGGTGTCGAGGAAGGCGGCGACGTCCGGCGACTGGTAGGAGGCCACGAAGGTCTTGATTTCGGCGCGATTCTCCTCGCCCTGCCGGGCCGCGACGAAGTTCGCGTAAGGATTGCCTTCCCGCACTTCCACGGCGATCGTGTCCTTGCGGATGTCGAGGCCGCCGTTCAAGGCGTGATCGGTATTGATCACCGCGGCATCGAGGTCGGGCAGGGCGCGGGGCAGCTGCGCCGCATCGAGCTCGGAAATGACGATGCCCTTCGGGTTTTCGGCGATGTCGAGGAGCGATGGCGACAGGCCCTTGCCGTCCTTCAGCTTGATCAGGCCTTGCGCGGCCAGAAGGTTGAGTGCACGACCGCCGTTGCTGGGGTCGTTCGGGATGCCGATCTTTGCCCCTTTCTGGAGATCAGCCACGGATTTCACTTTCTTCGAATAGAGTCCTATCGGCTGTACGAAGGTGAAGCCCACAGGCACGATCTTGTAGCCGCGTGCGGCGATCTGCGCGTCGAGATAGGGCTTGTGCTGGAAGGCGTTGGCGTCGAGATCGCCGCGGGCCAGCGCCTCGTTGACGAGGGCATAGTCCGAGAACGGCACGAGCTGGACGTTCAGTCCCTTGGTAGCAGCGACCTTCTTGACGACCTGGGCCACTTCCTCCTCAGCGCCGGACATGACGCCGACCTTGATGGTCTGGTCCGCGGCAACAGCAGGCAGCGCCAGGGAGAGGGCGGCGCCAAGCGCGAGGGTGGCGGAGAGAAGGGTGCGGCGGGTGAATACGGACATGGGGATACCTTTCGGGCAGAATGCAACCGGGCTTCAGCACGAAGCCGGACATGTGGTTCGGGTTTGAGAAGATCAGGTGGTGAAGCGACAACACCGCTCAGCCTGTGGAGGCTGCTGATTCGGCATGAGTGTCATGGTGGTGATACGCCGCGTCATAGCCCGATCTCGTGAACCACGAGGCGGAGGCCGCTCGTGGCGCTTTAGCCTTTGGTCACGCGGGGCAAGCTGCTCGTCTCAAATCACCGCGGCTTCCGCTGGGCCGAAGCCCTGCGGAAGCGGGATCAATATCCGGCCAAATGGACGGTTTGTCAATCATTCTGTTCTGTAAAAAGAACGGCGCTTAGTGCGCACGTGCTATGCAGAAATCGACGGTCTCAAGCAGCGCCTGTCTCATCGGCCCATTGGGGAAAAGTTCGAGGGCATCGCGCGCCATGGCGCCATAATGGCGTGCACGCTCGATGGTGTCCTCAAGGGCCCGATGGCGGCGCATGATGGCGATGGCCTGTTCGAGATCCTCGGTCTCGCCCCGCTCCAATGCACGCCGCCAGAAGGCGCGCTCTTCATCCGTGCCGCGCCGGAAGGACAGGACGACGGGGAGGGTAATCTTCCCCTCCCGAAAATCGTCGCCGATGTTCTTGCCGAGGGTCGCGGCTTTGCCCCCGTAATCGAGTGCGTCGTCCACGAGTTGGAAGGCGATGCCGAGATTCATTCCATAGGAGCGGCAGGCGGCCTGCTCCGCCTTGGAGCGGTTGGCAATCACCGGGCCGACCTCGCAGGCTGCCGCAAAGAGTTCGGCGGTCTTGCCGCGAATCACGGCCAGGTACTCGTCTTCCGTCGTCTCGGTGTTCTTGGCGGCTGCGAGTTGCATCACCTCGCCCTCCGCGATCACCGTCGCCGCGGCGGACAGGATATCGAGGGCGCGCAGCGATCCGACTTCCACCATCATGCGGAAAGCCTGGCCGAGCAGGAAATCGCCTACGAGGACGCTGGCCTCGTTGCCCCATTTGATGCGCGCCGCGATTTTGCCCCGACGCATATCGCTCTCGTCCACCACATCGTCGTGGAGAAGGGTGGCCGTGTGCATGAACTCGACGCTGGCCGCGAGTTTGACGTGGCCGTCGCCCTCGTAACCTGCGAGACCGGCGGTCGCGAGCGTCAGCATGGGGCGCAGGCGCTTGCCGCCCGAAGAGATGAGGTGGGTGGCCACCTCCGGGATCATGGTGACTTCCGAGCCGGTGCGCGACAGGATCATCGCATTGACCCGCTCCATGTCCGAGGACACAAGAGAGACGAGCTTCTCGATGCTCGCATTCCTCTCAGGATGCTTGTCTTCGAAGGGTACGACGACGCCCACGCTCCAAACCCGGGTTGCCGGCCTGATCAGCCGGTAGGAATATCAAGACACCGTGGCATGGTGGATCTCATGCTGCAATGCAACGTTTGCCGCAGGAGGGCCCGGCGCCGATGGTCGAAATCGTCAGAACCAGCGATCTCGTTCTGGTCGGCTTCCTACAATCGTTGTTGGAAAACGCCAATATCCCGGTTCTGGTCGCAGATGCCCATATGAGCGCCCTGGAGGGCATGACAGGCGCATTTCCCAGGAGAATCCTGGTTCCTGAGGATCACGAGGCGCAGGCGCGCCGGCTTATCCGGGAAGCCGGTCTCGATGCCGAGTTGCGTCATGGATGACGTTACGACCGATTCGCTTCTCGACGGGCGAGTATCCTTGTTGCAGCCACGAAAGGGGCATCGGGCCGGTTCCGATGCCGTGCTGCTTGCAGCGTCCGCCCCGGTTCGGCCCCGAGATGTCGTGATCGACGTGGGAGCTTCGACCGGTGCCGTCGGCCTCATGGCGGCGGCCCGTGCGAAGGAGGCGCGGTTCGTTTTCGTCGAGCGCGATCGCGATCTGGCGGAGCTCTGCCGCCTCAATTGCCGCGCCAATGGGATCTCCGGCGAGGTAGTCGTCACGGACGTTCTCGACCCCGCAGCCCGTCTCGCTGCCGGGCTGCAGCCTGAGTCTGCCGATCTCGTGCTCACCAATCCTCCCTTTCTGGAGGAGGGGCGGGCGAGGCTATCTCCTGACCGGGGAAGGGCGGCCGCCCACGCACTGCCCTCCGGGGGCCTCGAGGCGTGGGTCCGGGCCTGCGTCAGCCTGCTCAAGCCGAAAGGGAGACTGGTCCTGATCCATAGGGCCGACCGATTGGCGGATTGTCTGGGCGCTGCTGGCGGAAGGCTCGGTGGCCTCTCGCTTCGTTTCATCCATCCTGCCGAGGGCGAACCGGCGATCAGGCTTCTCCTGTCGGGCACGAAGGGCAGCCGGGCGCCCCTGACGATCCTACCTCCGCTCATCCTCCACGGCCCGGATGGGCGTTTCACGCCGCGGGCTGCCGCCATCCATCGCGGTGAAGCGTGGCTCTCGTGACTTCACACTTCCAAAGAAAAAGGGCGCCGCAAGGCGCCCTGCTTGATTGATGGTTGCCGAACTTAGCGGCAGATGCGAACCGGACGCGAGACCCAGCGATAGCCGTTCCAGACTCGCTCCGGCCGGACCCAGCAGCGCGCCGCAGGACGATACGGGCGGCCATAATAGCCGTAGCGGGGCGGCGGACGATGCCAGCGACGATAGTAGCCGGGAGGCGGCCCATAATACTGTACGGTCTCGACGGCAGGCCCGCCATGGTAGCCCGGATGGAAGGGCTGAGCGGAGGCTGGCTGGGCGGCGAATGCACCGAATCCCAGGGCTGCCACGCCGAAAAGGCCGTAAAGAAACTGACGCATCTGAATCTCCTTGCTCGGGCGCTTTGTCCGTCCGTTACAGGGTATCGAACGGGGCTGTTCTAAGACCTAATGCTTAAGGGTCCCTAACTGAACGAAGGCCGACAGGTTCCCTAAAGGAACGTTCATCTTGGCCATTCTGCTGTTGTCCTCGATCCGCCCGCTGGCGCAACGTTGTCGCCTGCACTACATGCACGTCATGACCCAAGCTTCGTTGATCTCGCGTCTTCCCGAGCGTCTACAATTCCTTGTTCCGGCCCGGTTCCGGGTCCGCCATCCGTTGGTGCCGGTGGTGCGCCTGTCGGGTGCGATCGGTGCGATGATGCCCCTCCGACCGGGCCTGTCGATTGCAGGATTGGCGCCCGTGCTGGAGCGCGCGTTTTCGGTGTCGGGCGCCAAGGCGGTGGCGATCGTCGTGAATTCTCCCGGCGGCTCGCCGGCGCAGTCGCACCTGATCTTCCGGCGTATCCGCGCCCTCGCCGAGGAAAAGAAACTGCCGGTCTTCGCTTTCGTGGAGGATGCGGCAGCGTCCGGCGGCTACATGATCGCCTGCGCGGCGGACGAGATCTATGCCGATCCGTCCTCGGTTCTCGGGTCCATCGGAGTGGTTTCCGCCGGCTTCGGTTTCGACCGGCTGATCGAGCGCTTCGGGATCGAGCGGCGCGTCTATACCGCCGGCGAGAAGAAGGCGATGCTCGACCCCTTCCAGCCTGAGGACCCGCGGGACGTGGAGCGCCTCAAGGAGCTTCAGAAAGAGATTCACGAGGTCTTCGTGGGTCTCGTCCGCTCCCGTCGCGGCGCCAAGCTGGACGAGACGAACAGCGACCTGTTCTCGGGGGCCTTCTGGGTCGGGCAGCATGCCGTTCGCCTCGGCCTCGCGGACGGCGTCGGCGACATCCGCACGGTGATGCGCGAGCGCTTCGGCGAGAAAGTGCAACTGCGCATGATCGAGCCGCCGCGTCAGCCTCTTCTCAGCCGTCTTCTCGGCCGCCGGGCGCTTGGAGAGACAGGCCTCGTGGATCCCGACGCGGTGCTGGGAGCCCTCGAAGAGCGTGCTTCTTGGGCGCGATTGGGGCTATAGGGTCTCATCGCGCCGCTCACGCTAGGGCACATTTCCCCTCGAACCATCATCTGTGCCCGCGGCGCGACTCTCCCTCGGGAAGGGGAGAGGTGAGGTACCCCAAACCCTTGACTTGAGCCGCCCTGCATCCCAAGGGTTCGGCACACCATCCATAAGACCGGACGCCGACATGACCAGCGATGATGCGCTTTTGAATCCTGCGCGGTCCTTCCAGGGGCTGATCCTGACGCTCCAGCGCTACTGGGCGAGCCAGGGTTGCGTCATCCTCCAGCCTTACGACATGGAGATGGGCGCCGGCACGTTCCATCCGGCGACGACCCTGCGGGCGCTCGGTCCGAGACCCTGGCGCGCGGCCTATGTGCAGCCCTCGCGCCGTCCCAAGGACGGGCGCTACGGCGAGAACCCCAACCGTCTCCAGCACTATTATCAGTTCCAAGTGATCCTGAAGCCGAACCCGCCGGATATTCAGGATCTCTACGTGAAGTCGCTGCAGGCCATCGGCATCGATACCGCTGTTCACGACATCCGCTTCGTCGAGGACGACTGGGAGAGCCCGACCCTCGGGGCCTGGGGCCTCGGCTGGGAATGCTGGTGCGACGGCATGGAAGTGTCGCAGTTCACTTACTTTCAGCAGGTAGCCGGTTTCGAGGTCGCTCCGGTCGCCGGTGAGCTCACTTACGGACTCGAACGCCTCGCCATGTATCTCCAGGGCGTCGAGTCGATTTACGACCTGAACTTCAACGGCCTCGAAGGCGACCAGAAGGTTACCTATGGGGATATCTTCAAGCAGGCTGAGCAGGAATATTCCCGGCACAATTTCGAATATGCCGATACGGAGATGCTCTTCCGCCATTTCCGCGATGCGGAGGCCGCTTGCCGCAAGTACTTGACCGAGGGTGAACCGAAGCCGGGGGCCAATGATCAGCGCCACCTCATGGCCCAGCCCGCCTACGATCAGGCGATCAAAGCCAGCCACATCTTCAACCTGCTCGATGCACGCGGCGTCATCTCCGTCACGGAGCGCCAGAGCTACATCCTACGCGTGCGCGAACTCGCAAAAGCCTGCGGCGCCGCATGGCTGAAGACCGAGGGCGGAGGCGTGGAGGCCTGACGCCGCCACCCTTACCCTTCTCCCTTTGATGGACGCCCCCGACAATGCCTGATCTTCTCCTCGAACTCTTCTCCGAAGAAATTCCCGCCCGGATGCAGCGGCGTGCCGCTGAGGATCTGAAGAAGCTCATGACCGACGCGTTCGTGGAGCGCGGCTTCCTCTATGAGGGCGCGAAGGCCTTCGCGACGCCGCGGCGTCTTGCGCTCAACATCGTCGGCTTGCCGGTCAAGGGGCAGGACGTGCGCGAGGAGCGTAAAGGCCCACGTGTCGGCGCGCCCGAGGCTGCCGTCCAGGGCTTTCTGAAAAGCGCGGGGCTGACCTCCCTCGATCAGGCGAAGATCGAGAAAGATCCGAAGAAGGGCGAATTCTACGTGGCGCTGATCGAGCGGCCGGGACGCCCGACCGAGGAGGTTTTGGCGGAGATCATTCCGCAGATCATCAAGACCTTCCCCTGGCCGAAATCCATGCGCTCAGGCGCCGCCTCCCGGGAGCCTGGTTCGTTGCGCTGGGTTCGGCCGCTGCAATCCATCGTCTGCACCTTCGGCCCGGAAACCGAAGATCCGGTCATCGTGCCGGTTCAGGTGGATGGCATCGCGGCCAGCGATGTGACTTATGGTCATCGCTTCATGGCGCCAGGTCCGATCAAGGTGCGCCGGTTCGACGATTATGCGCCGGCGCTCGAACGAGCCAAGGTCGTGCTCGATGCGGACCGCCGCAAGGACATCATCCTGCACGATGCACGCGATCTGGCCTTCGCCCAAGGCCTCGAACTCGTCGAGGACGAGGGACTGCTGGAAGAGGTCGCCGGCCTCGTGGAATGGCCGGTGGTGCTGATGGGTTCCTTCGAGGAAAGCTTCCTGTCCATACCGCAGGAAGTGATCCGCGCCACGATCCGCGCCAACCAGAAATGCTTCGTGCTGCGCGACCCGAAGACCGGTGGGCTCGCCAACAAATTTCTTCTCACGTCCAACCTCGTGGCGAAGGATGGTGGCAAGACGATCGTCGGCGGCAATGAGCGCGTGGTGCGCGCACGCTTGTCGGACGCGAAGTTCTTCTGGGAAACCGACCAGAAGGTGAAGCTCGAAGACCGGCTCGAGAAGCTCAAGACCATCGTGTTCCACGAGAAGCTCGGCACGCAGTACGAGCGCGTGGAGCGGATCGAAGCTCTTGTCGACGATCTCAAAGCCATTGACGCCACCGGGCAGGCTAAGCGCGCAGCGCGTCTCGCGAAGGCCGATCTCGTAACGGAAATGGTCGGCGAGTTTCCCGAGCTACAGGGGCTGATGGGTCGCTACTATGCGATCATCCAGGGCGAGACGGAGAGTGTTGCGGGGGCGATCGAGGGCCACTACAAGCCGCTCGGTCCTTCCGACCGCGTCCCGACCGATCCGGTTTCCGTCGCGGTGGCGCTCGCAGACAAGGTCGACACGCTGGTCGGCTTCTGGGCCATCGACGAAAAGCCGACGGGATCAAAGGATCCTTACGCGCTGCGCCGTGCTGCGCTCGGCATCATCCGCTTGATCGTTGAGAACGAGCTACAGTTGAATTTATTGGATCTGTTCAACGGTGGGCTGCAGCTTTATCGCAATCAGAGAGGGCAGGACTTCGGTGCTACCTTTGATGCGAACGATCTGCTTTCCTTCTTCGCCGATCGCCTGAAGGTCTATCTGCGTGATCAAGGTGCGCGTCACGATCTCATCGATGCTGTGTTTGCTCTCGAAGGACAGGACGATCTGCTCATGATCGTTCGTCGCGTCGAAGCGCTTGGGCGCTTCCTCGACACGGAAGACGGCGCCAATCTTCTCGCGGGCTTCCGGCGTGCGGCGAACATTCTCCGCATCGAGGAAAAGAAGGATGGTCGCAATTACGACGCGACTCCGAATCACGCGCTTATCGAGCGGCGCGGACAGCCGGAGGAAAAGGTTCTTCTGCACGTCCTGGAGGACGCATCGTCGCAGGCTCGCGAATATGTGAAGCGTGAGGATTTCGAAGGCGCAATGCGCGCTCTTGCAGCACTTCGCCCAGCTGTCGACGCCTTTTTCGACAAAGTGACAGTGAATGCGGAGGATGTGGAGCTTCGCGAGAACCGTTTGCTCCTCCTGAATGCCATTCGCCAGGCGACGCGCACGGTTGCAAATTTCTCATACATAGAGGGGTGAGAACGCATTCTGAAGTCGTTGTTGCAGCGGGGACACAGTATTGCAGGCCGCTTCGCGTTACGCAGTCGGCAACTCCGTTTCTCTGCTCATGAAAAACCGATGATGTTTCGTCGACTTCTGCTTGGCGCTCTGATGAGTGCATCTCTCGCCGCGTGCCAAAGCGTTCAGACACCTCCGCAGGTTGCTGCCGAGGTGGATCCCTATGCGGGCTGGTATGTGGGCGTTGCGCCCGATAAGCCATTCGATGTTCCTCTCGTCGATCGCACCAAGATGGATGCGAAGTACGCCCGCCAGACGGTAGAGTACAAAGGATCCGAGAGGCCCGGCAGCATCGTGGTCGATATCGACGACCGCATGCTTTATCTCGTACAGCCCGACAACAAGGCGATCCGTTACGGCGTCGGCGTCGGCAAGCAGGGCTTCTCCTGGAAGGGGGTAGCTTCGGTCGGGCGCAAAGGCGTGTGGCCTGCCTGGTCGCCGACCAAGACCATGGTCAGCATCAAGCCGGATCTGCCGCGTTTCCGCGAAGCCGGTCTCGACAATCCGCTCGGCGCCCGCGCGCTCTATCTCTATCAGGACGGCCGCGACATCCTGTTCCGCATCCATGGCACGAACGAGCCCTGGAGCATCGGCGAGCAGCTCTCGTCCGGCTGCGTGCGCATGCTCAACGAGGACATCGTCGACCTCTACGAGCGCGTTCCTGTCGGCTCCACGGTTTATGTCAAGCGCAACGGCCGCTATCGCGTCTGATGCTTCACACGATGTGAATTAAAAACGCCGGAGTCACTCGCTCCGGCGTTTTCTTTTTGCTGACTTGATAGCGGTTGTCCCTCTCCCGGGTGGGACGATCGCTTCGAAGGTTTCAGGATGGGTGCGCGCTCAGATGACCATGAAGTCGAGATAGGTCATCTTGAGGCCCTTCTTGAGGATGGTGATCTCGACGGCCGTGCCCTTGCCCGAGCCATCGGCGTCGTATGACAGAACGCCCTTCTTGGTGTCGTAGATCAGGTAATCGTTCTTGTCCTTGGCGTGATCGCCAATGGTGAAGAACGCCTTGTTGAGCTTGCCGGGCTTGGCTTCGCTGCCCTTGCCGAGCTTCTTGAACACGGCGTTGTCGAGCCAGAGCGTGTCGTCCTTGACATTGAAGTCGACGATCTTGTCCAGGTTGGTCTTTTTGTTCAGGGCCGTGTCGAACACGAACACGTCCTTGCCGGCACCACCGGTGAGAATGTCCTTGCCCGCTTTGCCGTAGAGTCTGTCGTCACCGTCAGAGCCCGTCAGGCGATCGGCGCGGGAGGTTCCGCGCAGAACCATGGATATAGGTTGCTGAGGGGCTGAGGTAACGGGCGAGGTCGTAGGGGACTTGAGACTGGCGAGATCCACCGTCGCATCGTCGAAACGCGCAAATTCGACATTGTGGAGCGTGTCCGTGCCGTTGCCGTTCAGGATCATATCCGTCACGGTGAACGTTCCGTCTGCGTTGGCGACGATGACATAACTGCTCCGCGTCCCCGCAAAGACAGCCGTGTCATTTCCTGTGCCGCCATCCAGGACGTCGTTGCCTGCGCCGCCGTTCAGGCTGTCGTTGCCCGCATTGCCGGACAACAGATCCGCGCCGCCGCCCCCGATCAGGACATTGGCCGCCGCGTTGCCGGTGAGCCTGTCTCCGGCGGCTCCGCCGATCAGGTTCTCGATCCCGCTCAAGGCATCGTTGCCCATTCCCGTGTCCTGCACGGTCTCGAGCCTGAGATCCACCGTCACGACGATGCCGCTGCTATAGTCGGCGGTGTCGATGCCGTCGCCGCCGTCCAGCATGTCATTGCCGTCGCCGCCGATGAGCGTATCGTTTCCGCCCGCGCCGCTCAGGCTGTCGGCTCCGCCAAGGCCTTTCAGGACATTGTCGCCGTCGCTGCCGGTGATCGTATCGTTGCCGACTGCCCCGGTGACGTTCTCGAAGTTCAGAAAGGTGTCGGTGCCCCAGACGCTGGTCTGCTCCGTGGTGATCCGGAGATCCACTTTCACCGGCAGGGTGGTATCCTGGGAGAGCTCGTAGCTTAGCGTGTCGATCCCGTCTCCCGCGTCGATCGTGTCGTTGCCGAACCAGTCCGTGAAGGTCTCGCTGCCGTCGCCGCCGAAGGCCTTGTCGTTCCCGTCGCCGAGTAAGATCGTGCCGGAAACGGTTCCTCCCCGATTGTCGAAGACATCGTCACCGCCGCGCATGTCGACGCTGCTCAGGATCGTACCGTGATTGATGAATTCATTCGCGCTGGCGCTGCCCCTAAACGCAAGGACACTTGCGGTGATTGTCCCCGTATTGGTGGTCGTCGAGAGCCCTGTGGCGTTGTAGAGCCAGATCCCGACTTGTCCGGCATGGATGATGCCTCCATTCGTGATCGTGTTGGCGTTCCCCCCCTCACGACGATGCCATTCGTCGCAGCATCGATCATCCCGCCGTTGTCGATAATCGTGTTGTCGCCAAAGGCCTGAATTCCAACATCTGCAGCGATGGAGCCGTCATTGATCGCGATGCTCTCGCCGGCGCCGAGGCTGATGCCGACCTGATGAGCCGTGATCTCGCCGTAATTGATCACCGTCGCCTGCTTCTGGAGAGCGATGCCGTACCCCATCGTGGCATTGATGGAGCCCTGCTTGTAGATGGTGACGTTGTAGCCTGGGCGCGTAGACGTCGGATCGTAGATTCCGCCGCCAGCGGTCAGGGTGCCGTAAACCGAAATGGTCCCGCCCGCTCCGGCAGTGGCATCGATGGCAAAGCCTGTGCTGGTGTCGGGGCCGGTGATGGTCACCCCCGCGGCGTCGGTGACTGAGCTGTAATCCGCCACCAGGGTGAAGGTCGTCGACTGATCGGCGGTGATGGTGATGGGAGATGGCACGGCGAATCCTCTGGAACCAGTGATTCCCTAATAAGGTTACAAAATTCAGGGAACTCTTGCTTTCGAGGGTGCCGTAACGCGATTGTTGCCATTGGTATCTAGGGTTCGAAGGCCGGAACCTTGGCTGTTCAGGTTGCGTTTGGGTTCGGCATGCTTCAAGCCAGCACCTGCATGACGGCAGGTCATATGAGCCAAAGGGTCGGATGATGGCGAAATGGGTCTATACCTTCGGTGACGGCAAGGCTGAGGGCGAGGCGGGGATGAAGAACCTGCTCGGGGGCAAGGGCGCCAACCTCGCCGAGATGTCCAATCTCGGATTGCCGGTCCCACCCGGTTTCACCATCACCACCGAAGTCTGCACCTATTATTACGACCACGGCAGCTCCTATCCGCCCGAGCTGAAGGGCGAGGTCGAGAAAGCGCTGGCCTATGTGGGTCGGCTCACCGGCCGTACCTTCGGCGATGCCGAGAACCCGCTTCTGGTTTCCGTGCGCTCCGGTGCCCGGGCTTCGATGCCGGGCATGATGGATACGGTGCTCAATCTCGGCCTCAACGATCTGACGGTTCAGGCCTTGGCGAAAGGCGCCGGCGATGAGCGTTTCGCCTACGATTCCTATCGTCGCTTCATCACCATGTATTCGAACGTGGTCCTAGGGGTCGAACATCATCATTTCGAGGAAGCCCTCGACGAGTACAAGGACCGTCGCGGCTATAGCCTCGATACGGATCTGACCGCCGACGACTGGAAGGCATTGATCCCGCGCTACAAGGCCATCATCGAGAAGGAGCTTGGCAAGGCGTTCCCGCAGGAGCCGGAGGAGCAGCTCTGGGGTGCCATCGGGGCGGTCTTCGGATCCTGGATGAACAACCGCGCCATCAAGTATCGCGAGCTGCACGGCATTCCGGCAAGCTGGGGCACAGCTGTCAACGTCCAGGCGATGGTATTCGGCAACATGGGCGAGACCTCCGCCACCGGCGTTGCCTTCACGCGCAATCCCTCGACCGGCGAGAAGGAGCTCTATGGCGAGTTCCTGATCAATGCGCAGGGAGAGGATGTCGTGGCGGGCATCCGCACGCCGCAGGACATCACCGAGAAGGCGCGCGTCGCATCCGGTTCGGACAAGCCCTCCATGGAGCGGGCGATGGCCGATGCCTATCACGAGCTCGTGCGCATCTACGGAATTCTCGAGAAGCACTACCGTGACATGCAGGACATGGAATTCACGGTCGAGACAGGCAAGCTCTGGATGCTCCAGACCCGCAACGGCAAGCGTACCGCGAAGGCGGCTTTGCGCATCGCGGTGGAGCTGGCATCGGAAGGTCTGATCACGCAGGAAGAGGCGATTACCCGCGTCGAGCCGGCAGCGCTCGACCAGCTGCTGCATCCCATGATCGATCCTAAGGCCGATCGCAAAATCCTTGCCACGGGCCTGCCTGCATCGCCCGGCGCTGCCTCGGGCGAAGTCGTCTTCAACTCGGAAGATGCCGAAGCCGCGAAGAAGGCTGGCCGCAAGGTCATTCTCGTACGCATCGAGACTTCGCCGGAAGACATCCACGGCATGCATGCGGCAGAAGGCATCCTCACCACCCGCGGCGGTATGACCTCTCACGCGGCGGTGGTCGCTCGCGGCATGGGCAAGCCCTGCGTCTCCGGTGCCGGCTCAATACGGGTCGATTACAACGGGCAGACCATGTCGGTTGCCGGGCAGACGCTCAAGAAAGGCGATATCCTCACCATCGACGGCGCCAATGGTCAGGTGTTGCTCGGTCAGGTGAAGATGCTGGAGCCGGAGCTCTCGGGCGAGTTCGCGACCCTGATGGGTTGGGCCGACAAGGTGCGGCAGATGAAGGTGCGCGCCAATGCAGAGACGCCTCTCGATGCTAAGACGGCGCGCAATTTTGGCGCGGAAGGCATCGGCCTGTGCCGCACGGAGCATATGTTCTTCGAAGGCGATCGCATCATTGCGGTGCGCGAGATGATCCTCGCCGACGACGAGGCGGGCCGCCGCGCGGCCCTGGCGAAGCTGCTGCCGATGCAGCGAGCCGATTTCGTCCAGCTCTTCACGATCATGAGCGGATTGCCGGTGACGATCCGCCTTCTCGATCCGCCCTTGCATGAGTTCCTGCCGCACACGGAAACGGAAATGCAGGAAGTCGCGACGGCGATGAAGGCATCCGTCGACAAGTTGAAGCGTCGCGCCGCCGAGCTGCACGAGTTCAACCCCATGCTCGGTTTCCGCGGTTGCCGTCTTGCGGTGGCCTATCCGGAAATCGCCGAGATGCAGGCTCGCGCCATCCTGGAGGCGGCGGTTGAAGCAGGGCGGGCCACGGGCAAGCCTATCGTGCCCGAGATCATGGTTCCTCTCGTCATGACAAAGGCGGAACTCGACCTCGTGAAGGCGCGCATCGTCGCGATGGCGGAGGCCGTGGCGAAGGAAACCGGTGTGAAGGTCGAGTACCAGGTCGGCACGATGATCGAGTTGCCGCGGGCGGCACTTCGCGCTAGCGAGATCGCCGAGACGGCAGAGTTCTTCTCCTTCGGCACCAACGACCTGACGCAGACGGCGCTTGGCATCTCCCGTGACGATGCGGCATCGTTCTTAGGGAGCTACACGCAGAAGGGCATCCTGCCCGCCGATCCATTCGTGACGATCGATCAGGAAGGTGTCGGCGAGCTGATCCGCATCGCTGCGGAACGTGGGCGCACGGCACGCAGAGGCATCAAGCTCGGTATCTGCGGCGAGCACGGCGGCGATCCGGCATCGATCCATTTCTGCCAGAGCGTCGGACTCGACTATGTGTCCTGCTCTCCCTATCGTGTTCCGATCGCAAGGCTCGCAGCGGCGCAGGCCGCATTGGGCGGCAAGGCGGCGAGCCAGGCCTGAGGAACAGGATGCTGCACAAGGGATCGTGCCATTGCGGCAAGGTGACGTTCGAGGTCGAGACCGACCTCGAACAGGTCATGGAATGCAATTGTTCTCATTGCAGCCGCAAGGGATACCTGCTCAATTTCGTCCCGCGCACCTCCCTGACGGTGATGCAGGGTGAGGGTGAACTGTCGACCTACACCTTCAACAAGCACGCCATTCAGCACCGGTTCTGCCCGACCTGCGGCTGTGCTCCCTTCGCTTTCGGCCGCAATCCGGGCTCTGGCGAGGAAACGGCGGCCATCAATGTACGCTGCCTGGAGGCTGTCGATCTGAAGGCCCTCAAGCCGATTCCCGTCGACGGGCGCAGTTTCTGACAGAGCCCGGTGCGGCTTCGCACCCTGTCGGCGGACCCTGCAGTTGCATTGTTATAGAATAGCATTTATGTAGATGTTGCCTGTCCATACGTCAGCGATGGACGATCACGAACGTCACGAAGGGGGCCGGGTGGCGGCCAGCTCCTCTTGAAAGAGCAAGATGCCGCAGAGCCTCGGCACGCAGCAGGATATTGCTGTTCCTCGCCCGATCGCATGCCCAGCCGGAACGAACGAGTTCGGTCATTCCGGCTCCGAAGCGTCCGCGCTGGAGATTCTGGCGCTGGCGCCCGGCTTTCTTTGTCTGCTGCGCGGACCAGCTCATAAGATCACGTGGACGAACCAAGCCTTCGGTCAGTTAGCCGGGCATCGGGACATCATCGGCTCCTCCATTGCAAGTCTGACTGTCGCATCCGCTTCGCCGCTCGGCGAAAGTCTGGAGCGCGCCTATGCGACGGGCGAGCCCTTCAGCATCCAAGGATTACGGGTCGACCTTCAGCGCGAACCAGAGGCTCCTGTCGAGGAGCGTTTCATCGATTTCAGCGGTCGTCCCATTCTCGGTTCAGGGGGGCAAGTCGAAGGGGTCGTCCTGCAAGGGCTCGACGTGACCGAGCGCGTCCGTTCGGCATGGGCCCTCAAAGCTGACAGCGAACGTGCCGACCATATTCTCGATCTTCTGGGTGACGGTTTCGTCGCCTTCGACGAGGACTTTCGTGTCGTCAAACTCAATACGGCGGCCCTGAAATACGATGGCCGTCAGGAGCACGAGATCCTCGGCAGGACTCACTGGGAAGCCTGGCCGACCTCCGCCGGTTCGATACTGGAAGAGGCCTATCGCCGCTGCCAAAGGGAGCAGGTGCCGGTCACGATCCTGCGTCGCTATCTTGGCTTCGGCAAGGACCGGTGGCTGGAACTGCGCATCTGCCCGGTTCCCGGCGGAATCGTCAGCTTCTTCAGAGATGTCACTGAACAGAAGCTTGCGGAGGAAGCCGTGCGCGCCAGTGAGGAGCGCTTCCGCGCCCTCGTCGAGGCGGTGCCGCATCAGGTC
Organism: Microvirga puerhi; assembly: GCF_020089865.1. Classification (GTDB taxonomy): domain Bacteria; phylum Pseudomonadota; class Alphaproteobacteria; order Rhizobiales; family Beijerinckiaceae; genus Microvirga; species Microvirga puerhi. The sequence continues at coordinate 69,871 of NZ_JAIRBM010000004.1, read as the reverse complement.
TGGGAGGCTGGCGAGACTGGCAAGGCCGAATGGTTCAACGGGCGCTTCTACGATTACACCGGCACCACCGTCGATGCGCTTGCAAGCGGTGCCTGGCACGGCGTCATTCATCCCGACGATGTCGCGGCAACCGCAGCGGCCTGGCAAACTGCACTCGACACGGGCACGGTTTTCGAGAGCGAGCTTCGCCTCAAGCGCACGAGCGACCAATCCTATCGTTGGTTCCTGTCGACGGGGGTGCCGATCCGCGACGCAGATGGCAAGGTCATCCGCTGGATCGGAACGAACACCGATATTCACGACCAGAATGTCGCCGCGCAGGAACTCGAGGAAATGAACGCTCAGCTCGAAGAGCGCGTTTTCGAGCGTACGCGTGAGCGCGATCGGATATGGCGGCTTTCCACCGATCTCATGATCGTACTCGACGCGCGCGGCTCCGTCGTAGCGGCAAACCCGGCCTGGAAGGCTCTGCTTGCGTGGGATGAAGGCGACCTCACGTCGATGCCTTTCTCCCGTTTCTTGTCGAGCGATGAAGACGGTCATTGCTTTGCAGTGACAGGCAATCGAGGCGGACCGCTGCGCTGTGAAAATCGCATTCGGCACAAGGACGGGTCTTTCCGGTGGATCTCCTGGACGGTCGTTCCAGACGAAGGCTACGTCCACGCGATCGGACGCGACATCACTGCCGAACGTGAGGCTGCGCAAGCCTTGCTCAAGGCTGAAGAAGCCTTGCGGCAATCCCAGAAGATGGAGGCGGTTGGTCAACTCACCGGCGGCATCGCTCACGATTTCAACAATCTGCTGACGGGGGTCATCGGAAGTCTCGATCTGATCCAGACCAGGATCGCTCGGGGCCAGGGAGACCAGGCTGGCCGCTATATCGAGGCAGCCCTCTCATCAGCCAAGCGTGCCGCCTCCCTGACCCATCGCCTTCTCGCTTTCTCGCGCCGACAGCCGCTCGATCCGAAGCCAGTCGACGCCAATATGCTCATTGCGTCGATGGCGGACCTCTTGCGTCGCTCGACCAGGGAAGCGATACGTGTCGAGGAGCGTTTTGCGAAGAAACTCTGGATGACGCATTGCGACGCGCATCAACTGGAGAATGCCGTCCTCAATCTGGTTATCAATGCACGCGATGCCATGCATGATGGTGGGCAGATCATCATCGCGACAGAAAACCTTGCCGTCGAGGATGGCGAAATGGCAACTCAACTTGGCTTGGGGCAGGGACGGTACGTGTCTCTTTCCGTCGCCGACAATGGGGCTGGTATGTCTCCGGATGTGGTCGAGAAGGCGTTTGAACCCTTCTTCACGACTAAGCCGATGGGGCAGGGGACAGGGCTTGGGTTGTCGATGGTCTATGGCTTCGTGAAGCAGTCGGGAGGGCATGTCCGGATCGAGTCTGCGCCTGGGTGCGGCACGACCGTGACGATCTATCTGCCGCGTTACACGGGTCCGGATTCACCGCAGGCTGAAATTCAGGCCGGAGCGATCGACGGTCGGACGACCACGGGTGCAACGATCCTTGTCGTCGAGGATGAGCCGGTGGTTCGGGCGCTCGTGGTGGAAATGCTGCAGGAGACTGGTTATCGGGTTTTCGATGCGGCAGATGGACCGGAGGGGCTGCATCTTCTGCAGTCGTCTCTGCCAGTCGATCTCCTCCTGACCGACGTCGGACTTCCGGGCTTGAATGGACGTCAGCTTGCGGATGCCGCGCTGGCGATGCGGCCGGATCTGAAGGTCCTCTTCATGACCGGTTATGTGGAAAGCAATCTCCTGAGGAAGGGCTTTCTTGGACCTGGTATGGAGGTGATCGCGAAGCCGCTCGCCTTCAATATGCTGATCGAGAAAATCGAGGCGATGATCCACAGGACCTGACGGATCATCGCAAGATTTGGCGAGGAAACTCGCGTCAGGCAGCGAACGCCATTCTTGAGCGCCGCAGGCCGACATATTGCAGCTCCGCATACATGAGGACCACAAGCCCTTGCGCAATCACGAAGGCATAGCCCGCGCGGGTCGGCTCGACCCAGCCGCTGACAAGAAGCAGCAAGCTGTCGAGAGCCCAGATGGCGTTCCCGATGATCACGGCCCAAACCATTGCGCGTGGCAGGCGTTCGCGAAGCCCGAGAAAGCCCACGAGTGCGGCGTATGGCAAAAGAGCGGTCCCCGACAGCCGCAGCAACAGGTCCCGCAGTCCGAGGAGGGACGAAAGCGGTCCGCCCGCGAGAAGCATCAAGAGCCCGCATGCGGCGCTCGTCGAGGCATCGGCGACCAGGGCCTGACGCAGAAGGGGAGAGGAAACGATGACAGGCATGACAAGCTCCTTCGAGATGATCGGCGGTCTCCGGCGAAGGGCTTTGCGCCACCCCGTCGATCGACCATGCCCATCACGATGATCAGCTCCGCGAGGCACGTCGATTACCTCGCAGGTCATGGAAGCGGGCGGGACCTTCCGCTATCGTGCAGCCATGACCACACCAGCTTCCACTGTCGGCGATCACCTGCGCGATTGGCGCCAGCGTCGGCGCATGAGCCAGATGGACCTCGCGCTCGAGGCAGACATCTCCACCCGCCACCTGAGTTTCATCGAAACCGGACGCTCTCAGCCGAGCCGCGAGATGGTGCTGCATCTCGCCGATCGACTCGAAGTCCCCTTGCGTGAGCGCAACATCCTGCTTGTCGCGGCGGGATATGCTCCGGTCTATTCCCATCGACCCTTTGAGGATCCGGCGCTTCAGGCGGCCCGCCAAGCCATCGATCTCGTCTTGAAGGGACACGAGCCCTATCCTGCGCTGGCCGTGGACCGTCATTGGTCGCTCGTTGCCGCCAATGGCGCTTTGATGCCGCTGGTCGGCGCGGTCGATCCCGGGCTTCTGAAGCCACCGGTGAATGTGTTGCGCCTGAGCCTTCATCCGCAGGGAATGGCATCGCGCATCGTCAATTTTCCGGAGTGGCGCGATCATATTCTTGCGCGCCTGCACCATCAGGTGGAAGTGACCGCCGATGTGACTTTGATGAAGCTGATGGACGAGCTTCGGGCTTACCCGCCCCCCTCCGGAACGTCGCGTCCGCCTCACCCGCGACAGGATTATGCGGGTGTTCTCGTGCCGCTCCGGCTCCGGTCCGAGGACGGCATCCTCACTCTCTTCAGCACGACGACGGTTTTCGGGACGCCCATCGACGTGACCCTTTCCGAACTCGCCATCGAGGCGTTCTTCCCGGCCGATCCGGAGACGGGAGCCCTTCTGCAGAAGGCGGCGGCGCGCCTGCCTTAACCGCGCATCAACCTTAATCGGCGATAAACGATTCAAGCCGGAGCCCTCCTCGTGAGGGCTCTCCGTAACAGTGCTTGTAGGGTTTGGGTCGCGTGCGTTTTCGGAATCGTCGCTCTCGGGTGAGATGGATCTGCGCCACCACGGCGCCCTGGGCGCTGGCGGCCGGACTGCTGGTCTCCTTCACGGCCGCCGCCAGCAACGACGTACATTCCGGCTTCAGTTTCACGCCCCGCAGCCCAGTCGCCCGCTTGGCCGATGCCGGGCTCGTGCCGCCGATCGCCTCGGCTGCGCTCGCCAGCCGGCTCGACCTGGGTCGGGATATTCTGCGCTCGACCCCACGTTATGACCTGACGGACGAGGCGACAGCGCGCGGTGAGCCGTTGCGAGCCGAGATGAAAGCGGGTGCCGGCAGCTATCCGGTCGCGGATCGCAGCACGAAGGGTGGGCGTGCGGTCATGCGTAGCGCCACCCTCTCGGACCGAGCGCAGGAGATCCAAGCAAGTCTGAGCCCTTCGGCAGGCCGCCTTCTGTTCAGCCGAAACGAGAACCTGCTGCCGCCGACGATCCTCATGGAGGGACGGCTTGAGGCACCCGAAATGGAGCAACGCGGCTTCGAGCCCTGGCAAGCCCCGGAGTTGACCACGACCCGGCAGGCAACCTCCATCCAGTCGCCGACCGCCGCTGCGGCGGGTTCGACTGGAGCGGCCGCGAGCCAGACGACTCCGCTGGTGAAGCGCGCCATCGTACTCTCGTCGACGACGCCCACGCCTGCGGATGCGACGCCGATCGAGATTGCGGCCGCACCTGTATCCCGGATCGACAAGAACGGGTTCGGCGTCACGTCTCTGACCCGTTCGGACGAGGATCGGCCGCGCTATGCGGACCTCATCGATCCCGACAATCTCAGCAAGGAGCAGCGCTGCCTTGCCGAAGCGGTCTATTTCGAAGCCCGCAGCGAATCGGAGGACGGGCAGGCCGCCGTCGCTCAGGTGGTTCTGAACCGCGTGAAGAGTGGACTCTATCCTTCGACGATCTGCGGTGTCGTCTATCAGAACCGCCATCGTCATCTGGCCTGCCAGTTCACCTTCGCCTGCGAAGGCAGAGCGCTGCGCGTGACGGAGCCGGAATCGTGGGATCGTGCAAAGCGTATCGCCACAGCGGTTCTGGAGGGCAAGACGTATCTGGCCGATGTCGGTGGGGCGACCCACTACCATGCGGATTATGTGAGACCCTATTGGGCCAAGCGCCTGAAGAAGATGGACGTGATCGGCCGACACATCTTCTATAAGTTGCGCCCCGGCCAGACTTAATTTCCCCTAGGGCGTGTTTTCGAGCACTTTTGCCGCGATCTTAATATTATAGTGTTCCGTCGTTGAGGAATGCGAGGACACATCGTGGCCGCGATAAAAACGAATGTTCCCGGCTCGGGCTATGGAAACGCCTATGTCGATTCCCTCATCTGGGGTGGAACGGCCTGGGATACAGACAAGGGGCCGATCCGATATCTGTTCGGCAATCGGACGAATTTCGCTGCAGCGAGCAAGATGCACGGCCCGAGCAGTTATCTTTGGGAGGCGAAAGATGCCGAAGCCTGGACGGGCGGAGAGATTCGAGCGTTCAAGGCAGCGATATCGATCTATGCCAAAGTCTGCGGACTGACCTTTGCTCCGGCCACTTCCGCTGCGGACGCCGACATCGTGTGGTGGAAGACCGACATCTGGGACGGTTCGGCGGGCGTTCACGAAACGCCGAATGAGGGTCCTGAATGGGGGTATTTCAATCCGACGGAGGATTGGCAGAACCTGAGGCCCGGCGGCGACGGCCGCAATACGATCATGCATGAGCTTGGACATGGCATGGGTCTCGCCCATCCTCACGACGGCGGCTGGAGGAGCGATGCAACGCGCTTTCCCGGAGTTTCGTCGTCGGCTGACACGGGGCGATACGGCCTCAATCAAGGCGTCTGGACCGTGATGTCCTACAATTCGGGATGGGATCACCGGGACCATGATGCGACCTATGGAGCCCAGGGCGGGCTTGGTGCGCTCGACATCGCGGCCCTTCAGGCGCTTTATGGGGTCAACCTCCGAACGGCGACCGGCAAGAATCTCTACTCTTTGCCGACGCAGAACGGTTCCGGTACGGGCTGGTCCTGCATCTGGGATGCCGGAGGCGTCGATACGCTCAGCGCTCTCCACGCGCGCCAAAGCGTCATCATCGATCTGCGCCCCGCGACCGTCCGGGATAACGACCCTCATGCGGGCGGCTATATTTCATCTCAGTCCGGGGTAGCGGGCGGCTTCACGATCGCAAAAGGGGTCGTGATCGAGAACGCTGTCGGCGGCATCGGCAACGACCGGATCAACGGAAATGCCGAGGCCAATCGCCTGCGTGGCATGAAGGGCAACGATACGCTGCACGGATATGACGGAGACGATCGATTGGAGGGCGGAGCCGGGCGCGACGTTCTTGTCGGCGGCAATGGGCACGACACTTTCGTCTTCGACACGAGGCCCGATAAGAGCAATATCGACAGGATCGAGGATTTCCATCCGGGAGAGGATATCATCCGTCTCGAGGATGCGATCTTCACCGCCCTAACTCCCGGAATTCTTGCCGAGAACCTGTTTCGCAACGGAGGAAGAGCGCTCGATCGTACCGACCATGTCCTCTACGATGCGAAGACTGGCGTTCTGGCATACGATCCCGATGGATCAGGGCCGAAAGCGTCCATAAAGATCGCCATTCTCAAGAGCCAGCTCGCCCTGCATTCCAGCGACTTCATCGTGATTTAGACCAACGGCAAAGGCTTCGGTCCATTAGCGTTGCTTATGCACCACGCAATAAACATTCGATATTGTTGATGGTCGGCATGCGCTAGTATCCGCCTCCCTCGATTCGAGAGTCGCGACATGTCCGAGCCCGTCTCCCGCTCCCGCTTTTCCCCTGAACTCGTTGTTCTCGCTGGCTGTTTGATCGCTCTGATCACCTTCGGGCCCCGGGCTTCGGCAGGGCTGTTCCAGATTCCGATGACCGTCGAGTATGGCTGGGGGCGTGACATTTTCGGCCTCGCCATTGCCGTGCAAAATCTCCTCTGGGGGCTCGGCCAGCCCTTTGCCGGCGCAGTCGCCGATCGTTTCGGCGCCTTCCGGGTGTTGTGTTTCGGCGCCGTCCTCTACGCGCTCGGCCTCGTGGTCATGGCTTATGCCTCAACGCCGGCCATGCTTCATCTCGGGGCTGGCGTTCTGATCGGCTTCGGCCTGTCGGGCTGTTCCTTCAATCTGGTGCTCGGCGCCTTTAGCAAGCTGCTGCCGGAAGCCTGGCGTCCCATGGCGTTCGGCGCCGGGACGGCGGCAGGATCATTCGGGCAATTCCTGTTCCCGCCCATCGGCAACCTGCTCATCGATTCGCTCGGCTGGCATCAGGCTCTCCTGATCTTCGCCGCGAGTGTGCTTCTTGTGCTGCCCCTGGCGGTCGCGCTTGCGACGAGGCCCGTCGAAGCGTCCGCGCGGAGCGGTCCTGCGCCGATCCCCGGCCAGTCGATCCGCCAAGCCCTTGCGGAAGCCTTTCGACATCGCTCCTATGTGCTGCTGGTGCTGGGCTTCTTCACTTGCGGCTTCCAGCTTGCCTTCATCACCGTCCACCTGCCGGCCTATCTGCGCGACGCCGGCCTTTCCGCCGCCGTCGGCGGCTGGACCCTTGCCGTCATCGGGTTGGCGAACGCTTTCGGATCCTTGACCTCCGGCTGGCTATCCACCCGCATGTCGAAGCGCTGGCTGCTCGCCTGGATCTATCTCGGACGCGCCGTTGCCATTGCGGTTTTCATCCTTCTGCCGGCGTCTCCCGCGACCTCTATCGCCTTCGGTGTGGCCATCGGCCTCCTGTGGTTGTCGACGGTGCCGCCGACTTCGTCCCTCGTGATGCTAATGTTCGGCACGCGCTATATGGCCATGCTCTACGGCTTCGCCTTCTTCTCGCATCAGGTCGGCGGCTTCCTGGGCGTCTGGCTCGGCGGTGTTCTCTACGAAGCCTATGGCAACTACACCTTGGTCTGGTGGCTTTCGATCGCACTCGGCGTCGCCTCAGCTCTCATCAACCTGCCGATCCAAGAAAAGCCCGTCGAGCGGACGGCCGGTCTGCAGCCGGCCGAGTGATACAGGCTCCCTCAAAGTAGGTGCACTGACGGAGATTATATTTCCGATTTTATGGTGTTGCGGGCAAAGAAAGTCATTGCGTAATTTTTGTAATGTTATTACGTAAAAAGCTTTTAGGGGGCCACACCATGATCTCTATCGAGAATCTCAATCAGGACCATCAGCGAGTTGGCGCACAGCAGACCGCAAGCCTTGATGCATTTTCCAATGCGATTGTTAACGCAACAGGAACTCTGACCCAGCTGTCGGTCAATGCGGGCACATTAAATTGGGCAGCTGCGGATAAGTTAAGTCTCGATACGTCCGGATCGATCACCCTGTCTAACGGCTTGGCGCTTGACAGCAAATTGTCAGTTGCCGGAGTTGAAATTGGGAAGGTGACTTACTCCGAGACCCATGCTTTCGCTTTTGCCTTCAATCAGTCCGCCACTGCGGGTCTCGTACAGCAAGTCATCCACGCCCTTCGATACACGAATGAACGGAGCGATGACTCCTACTTGGATCAAAAATCCTTCGAAATTCTCTTATTTGGCGACACTTCTCAAAATGAGATTGCTGTTGCCAATACCGTTGTGACTGTTGCGCCGCAGAGCGCGAATGTTCTGACACCGGGCACCGATGCCTATGTAGGGACAAATGGAGACGACATCTTTGTTTCAGATGACGTCTCGCTCAACTTAGCCGACAGCCTCGATGGAGGGGGTGGTGTCGATACGCTTCGCCTCTTCGGGCGACCAGACTTCGATCTCGCCTCTCTTTCAGTTCTGAGCCACATCGAGAAGATCCAAGGATCTTCGCAGGGGCTTCAAGGGCAACGTATCATCATCTCCGATGCCAACTTGGCCGATGTCGAAACGATCGCGGGCGGGGCATCCGAATCCGACACGCTTGAGTTGCGCGGTACGACCTTTGACGTTACTGCAAAATCCATCTCGGGCTTCGAGTCTATCGTGCTCGCTAGCGATCAGGCAGAGATCCAGGTCGCCAGTAAAGAACTTGCTCTTATCGTCCGGGGCATCGACGCTCAGAACGATCACCTCACCTGGACAGGGGGAACGTTTTCGTTCTCGGAAAGGCAGCAGCTCCACAAGCAGGGTATCGACAAAATCACTGATGCGAGCGGAACTTATACGGATCTTGCCCCGGTTATTACAGGGCTCGACGGCGATCAAGCGACTGTGACGCTCGCTTCGTGGAAGGTCTTTCTCGATGCGAAGAATGACGTAGCGATTACCGATGACGATAACAACCGGATTTCAACTCTGTCCGTCAAAGTCGTTAATGGAAATCCCTTTGTCGATCTTCTGGGGCTTGAGGTATTGCCTGGAAACGTCGAGCTGGTCGGCGGGTTTTCATTGGGAGCCAGAGTTTTCGTTAATGGTTTTCAAGTAGGCGTTATCTCTCAACTTTCGCAGACCGAAATTATATTTGACTTTAGGGACTATTTTACCTCTGGGCAAAGCGTGAGCAAACTCATTCAAGCCCTTACCTATACGTCCAAAGATGCGACGCCTGTTGCGGGTGCTGAAAAGACCATAGAATTTACGGTTGCGGATGAGGGTGGGCGCTATTCCAAGGCCACCGTTCACGTTGAGTTGGCCAACGAGCGCCCGACCGATATCACACCGTCGCAATTGAGCGTTTCGGAAAATGCCGCTTCCGGCTCCTTGGTCGGACAATTGAGCGCTGTGGATCCCAACAAGGGAGACGGAGCGACATACAAGTTGATCGACGATGCAGGTGGGCGCTTTAAGTTGAGTGGTGGTCAGCTTCTTGTTGCCGATGGTACGAAACTCGACTTCGAGCAAGCCGCGTCTCACGCCGTCAAAGTCTTGGTGACGGACACCCATGGCCTGACTTTAGAGAAGACACTTCAGATCGCCGTCAAGGACGTCAGTGTCGAAACGGTCATAGGAACGGCCGCATCAGATACGATCAAAGGTGGGAATGGTGACGATCGCTTGTCTGGAGAGGGTGGCGACGATCGGATTTACGGTGGCGGTGGCAAGGACGTTCTCACTGGCGGAGCCGGCAAGGACGTGTTCGTGTTCGACACCACGCTGAACAAGAAGACCAACCTCGACAAAATCGTCGACTTTTCCGTCAAGGACGACACGCTCTGGCTCGACAATGCCGTGTTCAAGAAGCTCGGCAAGGGCAGCGAAGCCAAGCCCGGCAAGCTCAACAAGGCGTTCTTCACCATTGGCGATCATGCCAAGGACAAGAACGACTACCTGATCTACGACAACAAGAAGGGCGTGCTGTATTACGACGCCGACGGCGCGGGCAAGGGCAAGGCGGTCGAGATCACGACCCTCAAGAAGGGCCTCAAGATGACCGCCGCTGACTTCTTGATCATTTGAGAGGCAGAAAGAGCTGGACGGTCGATGGCGGCCTGTCCAGCCTTTTCCCGATTTCATATCTCCCGAATCCACATTCCGCCGGTCCGAGGGAGCCAAGGGGCATAAAGGATCGGAAGCCAATTCTTTGATCTTCCCCCTTCGTCGGAATTCCTGCGTTGCATCCTTGCCCTTGTCCACCGTGACGCCACAAATGGAGGGACGAGGCGGAGGAGCGGAATGGGAACGTTCAAAGCGATCGTGATCGATAAGACCGAGACAGGACAGCAGGTTCGGTCGAGGGACTTCGACGAAGCCGATCTGATGGAAGGCGATGTCACCGTTCGGGTGGCCTATTCCACGCTTAATTACAAGGACGGGCTGGCGCTTACGGGCAAGGCTCCGGTCGTGCGACGATTTCCGATGATCCCCGGCGTGGATCTGGCCGGAACCGTCGAGCATTCTTCCCATCCCGACTTCAAGCTCGGCGACTCGGTCATTCTCAATGGCTGGGGGCTTGGGGAGACGCATCTCGGAGCCTATGCCGAAAAGGTCCGCGTTCGTGGCGAATGGCTGCTGCATCTGCCCAAAGGATTGACGCTCCAACAGACCATGGCCATCGGCACTGCAGGTTACACGGCCATGCTGTGCCTCATCGCCATCGAGCGGCATGGGCTGCGCTGCCACAGAGGCCCTGCCATCGTGACGGGGGCGGCAGGTGGTGTCGGTTCCGTCGCGATCTCCCTTCTGGCTCGCGCTGGCTGGCATGTGATCGCCTCCACGGGCCGGCCGCAGGAGGCGGATTATCTGAAACATTTGGGAGCGGCGGAGGTCATCGAGCGTAGCGAACTGACTGGACCTGCTCGTCCGCTGGGCAAGGAGCGCTGGTGTGCGGGAGTCGATACTGTTGGATCGCACGTCCTGGCGAATGTGCTCTCGATGACGAAATACGGTGGGGCAATTGCCGCATGTGGCTTGGCTGGCGGCATGGATCTGCCAGGCTCTGTGGCGCCGTTCATCCTGCGGGGCGTATCGCTTCTGGGGATCGACTCGGTGATGACGCCGCGGAATTTCCGTCTGGAGGCCTGGAGTCGGCTCGCGCATGATCTCGACTTGGTCAAGCTCGAAGCGATGACCACGACCATCACGCTGGATCAGGTCGTGGATGCGGGCCAAGCAATCATGGAGGGCAAAGTGCGCGGACGCATCGTGGTGCAGATCGGATGACCGGCGGCGCCTCAGGGCGCTCTGGCACCGCTTCCTTCGATCCATTTCTTGTGTCGGCCGATCTCTGTTGCCATGAAGTCCATGAATGCCCGAACGCGCGCCGATTGGCGCAGGTCAGGATGGGTCAGGAGCCACAGGCCGGCCGAGAAGTCGGGATTGACGTCCGACAGGCGCACCAGATTCGGCTTGGCATCGGCGATGAAGCAGGGCAGGGGCCCGATGCCGAGACCGACCTCCACCGCCTCCGCAAGGCCTAGAACCGTGTTGACCTTGTAGGCGATCTGCTCGTGCGGGACGCGATCCCGCACATAGCGTGCCGCCTTGAGGGTCGAGAGATTGTCTCCGAGCGCGACCCATGGGCGTTGGAAAACGGTGGGGCTGTCCAGCACGTCTACCGGCTGCGGGAAATCCTGCCTGCGCCCATAGATCGCCCAGGCGATGGTTGCGACACGCCGGCCCACGAGAGTTTCCGGCGGGTTGTCCGTTGCGCGGATCGCTACGTCCGCATCGCGCTTCGAGAGGTTAAGGGCCTGGTTGGCCAGCACCACGTCCAGCCTCATTTCCGGACAGGCTTCGAGAAAGCGATTGAACAGAGGCGTCAGCATGTGGACGAGCAGGGTATCGTTCGTCGTCACCCTGAGCTCTCCCGTCGGTGCCACGGCCTGCCCCGCCAGCTTGCGGGTAAAGGTCGCGACGTTCTCCTCCATATGCTCGGCGAGCGCCGTCATCTCTTCCCCGGCCGGGGTCAGGACATATCCGGTCCGGTGCCGCTCGAAGAGCTTGACGCCGAGGCTATCCTCCATCTGACCGAGACGCCGGAAAACCGTGGAGTGATTGACGCCGAGGCGCTCAGCAGCGCCGGCCAGCCCATTGGCCTCGGCGATGATCTTCACGAGTCTGAAATCGTCCCAGACAAGGTGCTGTTTCGCCACGACTTTGCATCCGTGCAAGGTAGGTCCTGCAAGACTAACACTAGTCTTGCAGTCTGGAAAGATTATCCTGCGTAACCATAGCAATTGCGGTGGATGATTTCGACCGGCACGCCCTCCTGCGTGCCCGGCGCGTTGTCCTGCATCATCTCATCAAGGCATTTCGGAGGATCTGATGGCCAAGGTTCTGGTTCTTTACTATTCGACTTGGGGGCATATCGAGAAGATGGCCTACGCGGTTGCCGAAGGCGTCCGCGAGGCAGGCGCCGAGGTCGTCGTGAAGCGTGTTCCGGAACTCGTACCCGAACAGGTCGCCAAAAACGCACATTACAAGCTCGATCAGCCAGCCCCCATCGCGACGGTCGATGAGCTTCCGCAATACGATGCGATCATCTTCGGCACGCCGACCCGCTACGGCAACATGACAGCCCAGATGAAGAACTTCCTCGACCAGACCGGCGCCCTCTGGGCGAGCGGGGCGCTCGTCGGCAAGGTCGGATCGGTGTTTGCTTCGAGCGCGACCCAGCACGGCGGCCAGGAATCGACGATCCTCACCTTCCACCCCGTGCTCCTGCACCTCGGTTTCATCATCGTCGGGCTGCCCTACGCCTTCGCCGGTCAGATGGGTGTCGAGGAAGTGAAGGGAGGCTCGCCTTATGGTGCGTCGACCATCGCCGGCGCCGATGGGTCGCGTCAGCCGAGCCAGGTCGAACTCGAGGCCGCCCGTTATCAGGGCCGCCACGTGGCGCAGATCACTAACAAAATCGCAGGCTGATCCGGGGAGGTCGAGTTCGTTCTATCGTTCCGCCGCAGCCCGCTGGAGACGGTCGTTGATCGCCTCCCCGAGCCCGATTTCCGGAATGGGGGAGACGGCGATCACGCCCGCACCGGTGACGTCGAGACGTCTCAAGAACGAGAAGAGATGGGCGGCGGCCTCGGCGAGGTCGCCGCTTTCGCTCAAGTTAAGAATTGCCGCAGCATCCTTGCTGCCTGCCGGCAGGTTGGGGCCGAACAGGAGGGCCGCTTCGCCGGGATGGATCGTGGTGGCGCCGAGGCGCACGCGAGCACGCGGCGCGTAATGAGATGCAAGCATCCCCGGAGCCACAGGATTGTCGCCCGGTTCGGAGGCAGTCTCGAGCTTTCGCCCGATCACGGCCTCGATGGATTCCCGCGTCACGCCGCCGGGACGCAGCAGGCGCGGAACGCCGTCGAGGCAAGAGACGATCGTCGACTCGACGCCGACCGGTGTCTCGCCACCATCGAGAACCGCGCTGATCCGCCCATCGAGATCGCCGAGAACGTGGTCTGCGGCCGTCGGGCTGACACGCCCCGAGCGATTGGCAGACGGGGCGGCGACCGGGCGGCCGACGGCCGCGAGAAGCGCGTGGGCAAGAGGATGGGCCGGAACCCGGAGTCCCACACTGTCGAGGCCGGCGCGGGCAAGGTCTGACACTGTGCAGGTCGATGCACAAGGAACCACGAGGGTCAGTGGTCCCGGCCAGAAGGCTTCGGCCAGCAGGCGGGCCGCATCATCGAAAATGCCTTGATCAAGGGCCGTGGAATAGCTGTCCACGTGGGCGATCAATGGATTGAAGCTTGGGCGCTCTTTAGCGGCGTAGATTCTGGCGACCGCTTCTGCATTCGTCGCGTCGGCACCAAGGCCATAGACAGTTTCCGTCGGGAACGCGACGAGCTCGCCCTTCTTGAGGATTGCCGCTGCTCGGGAGAGGCCTAAAGCGTCCGGCTGGAGACGTTCCGTCACCATTGACCCTTGATCGTTCACGTCTAAACTATCCCTCTCTGTCGCTGGGCGGGTTTAGCTGCGCAGCAACTTGCGTCAATATCAAAAGCCCTCCGCCGAAAGGGAACACGATGGCCTATCACGCCCCGGTCTCCGATATTGCCTTTACCATGCGCCATGTGGCGGGTTTCGACCGTGCTGTCGAGGACGGGCTTTACGGCGACCTTTCCGTGGACTTGGCGGAAACGATCCTGGAAGAGGCCGGTCGCTTCGCTGCCGATGTCATTGCCCCTCTCAATCGCGAGGGTGACAAATACGGAGTGACTCTGGTGGACGGCATCATCACGACAGCTCCGGGGTGGAAGGAAGCCTATACCGCCTGGACGGAGGCGGGTTGGAACGCTCTTCCGGGACCAGTCGATTTCGGCGGTCAGGGCCTGCCGACCCTTCTGAACTCTGCTTGCGTCGAGATGTGGAATTCCGCTTCCATGGCCTTCGGCATCGGGCCGATCCTGACCATGGGGGCCATCGAGGCGCTGGTGGCGCACGGCACGGACGACCTTCGTGCACGTTATCTCGAAAAGCTCGTCTCCGGCACCTGGACCGCGACTATGAATCTCACGGAGCCGCAGGCTGGTTCCGATCTCGCGGCGATCCGCTCCCGTGCCGAACCTGTAGGCGACGGCACTTACCGGATCCGGGGCCAGAAGATCTTCATCACCTATGGCGAGCATGATCTGACGGACAATATCGTCCATCTGGTTCTGGCGCGCCTGCCCGACGCTCCGGCCGGAACGCGGGGAATCTCGCTTTTTCTGGTTCCGAAATTTCTGCCGGATGGCGCACGCAACGATCTGCGCTGCGCCGGGATCGAGCACAAGCTCGGCATCCACGGCTCGCCGACCTGCACCATGGTATTCGGAGACCATGAAGGAGCCATAGGTTGGCTCCTCGGCGAGGAAAACCGTGGCCTCAACTGCATGTTCACGATGATGAACAATGCCCGTCTGGCGGTCGGGCTGCAGGGCGTCGCGATTGCCGAACGCGCCTATCAGCAGGCGCTTGCCTATGCCAAGGAACGGCGGCAGGGCCGAGCGCCGGGCGCTGCTGGCGATGGAACGAGCCCCATCGTCGATTATCCTGATGTGCAACGCAACCTTCTGACCATGAAGGCGCTCACAGCCGCCTCGCGGGCAATCTGCTACATGACCGCAGCCGCCATCGACCGCGCCCATCGGGAGCCGGGGGAAGCCTCTCGCCGCAGAGCGCAGGAACGCGCGTCCCTTCTCACGCCGGTCGCCAAGGCCTTCTCGACGGATGTCGGGGTCGAGGTAGCATCCATCGGTGTCCAGGTTCATGGAGGAATGGGCTACGTGGAAGAGACGGGCGCGGCGCAACATCTGCGCGATGCACGCATCGCCCCGATTTATGAAGGCACCAACGGCATTCAGGCCATCGATCTCGTCATGCGCAAGTTGCCGCTCTCCGGCGGCGACACGGTCCGGGCGCAGATCGCCGCCATGCGCACCACGGTGACGCGCCTGATGAAGGAGGGAACACCGCTGTTCGGCAATACGGCGCCGCGCCTGCGAGACGCCGTCGAGAGCCTCGACCGGGCGACCGGCCATCTCCTGAAACTGGTCCTTGCAAATGTGCCAACGGAGGCGCTCGCGGGTGCAACGCCCTATCTGCGTCTCTTTGCCCTTGCGCAGGGCGGAGCCGCCCTGGCCGATGCGGCCCTCGCCGCCAATCGTATGATGGGAGAGGGCGATAGCGATCCGGCCCAGGGAAGCCGTATCGCCCTTTGTCGGTTCTTCGCCGAGAACATCGCAGTTGGCGCGAGGGGACTTGAGGACCAAATCCTGAGCGGCGCAGGCTTCGTTCAGGACGCTGCCGTTGCCCTCGCGAGGTGATGTCATGAGCCTGAAAGACAAGACCCTCTTCATCACCGGCGCGTCCCGCGGCATCGGTCTCGCGATCGGCTTGAGAGCCGCACAGGACGGCGCCAATATAGTGATCGCCGCGAAGACGGCGGAGCCGCATCCCAAGCTGCCGGGTACGATCTATACCGCCGCAGCGGAGATCGAGAAGGCGGGTGGTAGGGCATTGCCCCTCATGGTCGATGTCCGTGACGAAGATGCGGTCAAGGGTGCTATCGCTACGACGGTGGAGGCCTTCGGCGGGCTCGATATCGTGGTGAACAACGCGAGCGCCATCAATCTCAGCCGCACGCTGCAAATCGACATGAAGCGCTTCGATCTGATGCATCAGATCAACACGCGCGGCACCTTCATGGTGTCGAAATATGCGATCCCCCACCTGGAGAAGGCTGAGAATCCCCATATCTTGATGCTGTCGCCGCCCCTCGACATGAAAGAGAAGTGGTTCGCGCCGCATCTGGCCTATTCGCTCGCGAAATACGGCATGAGCCTGTGCGTCCTCGGACTTGCAGGGGAGTTGCGGGAAAAGGGGATCGCGGTCAATGCCCTGTGGCCGCGGACGACGATTGCGACGAGCGCGGTGAAGAATCTGCTCGGCGGTGACGAGATCGTGCAGGCGAGCCGGATCCCCGAGATCCTGGCAGACGCCGCTCATGCCATCTTCGAGAAGCCAGCGAGGAGCTTTACTGGCCGGTTCCTGATCGACGACACTTTCCTGAAAGAGGAGGGAGTGACGAATTTCGAGAAATACCGGGTCGACCCGACGAAGCCGCTGATGCCGGATTTCTTTGTGCCTGACGATGCCTGAGCGGATGAGACTCCGGCGCACTCGCACCTGTCACAAAAAAACGCTAATGCTCCTTTGTCACAAACGGAGACAGGCATGATCATCGTCCACAAGCCGACAGAGGATGGAAAGTTCGAATCGCTGGAGCGCCAGATCGTGCAGCCGGGCGAATCCATCCCGGACGACGCCTTGTGGATCGATCTGATCGAGCCGGCCCGCGAGGAGGATCGCCTTGTGGAACGTCACCTCGCCATCGAGATCCCGACCCGGGAAGAGATGGCCGATATCGAGCCGTCCGAAATTCTCTATCGAGAGAACAACGCCCGTTACATGACGGCACGCGTGCTGTGCAGTTCCGATACGGAGACGCCGAAGCTCATTGACGTCTCGTTCATCCTGACCGACCGTGCGCTCGTGACCGTACGCTACGGAGAGCCGCGCTCGTTCGCCATGTTCACGGCGCGAGCCATGAAGCCTGGCGGCTGTCGCCCCCAGCCCGAGGCCGTGCTCGACGGATTGATTGAAACCATTATCGACCGCGCTGCGGAAATCCTCGCTCAGATCGGGGCACGGATCGATCGGCTATCGCAGTCGATTTTCGACAACGATCGGCTCGGGACGCGTCGGGCTGCAAGTTTCCGCGCCGCTCTCAAGTCCATCGGCCGCAAGGGTGATGTCATCTCGAATGTCCGCGAGAGCATGGTATCCGTCGAGCGCCTGCTCCTGTTCCTGTCGGCCAGCATGCCGCGCCCACAGAAGGCGAAAGGGTTCCAGGCTGAATGGCGCACGACCATCCGCGACGTTCAGTCCATCGAGGAGCACGCGACCTTTCTCTCGAACAAGCTCCAGTTTCTTCTCGACGCGACACTTGGTCTCGTCACCATCGAGCAGAACGACATCATCAAGCTCTTCTCGGTGGTGTCGGTGATCTTCTTGCCGCCGACCCTCGTGGCATCCATCTACGGAATGAATTTCCAGATCATGCCCGAGTTGCATTGGAAACTCGGCTACCCCTTCGCCATCGTGGTGATCGTCGTCGCTGCGATCCTGCCTTACGTCTTCTTCCGTTGGAAACGTTGGCTCTAAGGACGTCCTCATGTGCGGCCGCTATGCAGTGACTTTGCCTCCGGAGGTCTATCGCGAGATTTTCGGCTATCCGGAACAGCCCAACTTTCCGCCGCGCTACAATGTCGCTCCGACGCAGCCCGTTCCGATCGTCCTGGAGGAGAGGGGGGAGCGCCATTTCAGGCTGGTACGCTGGGGATTCCTGCCTTCCTGGGCAAAGGACCCCAAGGACTTTCCGCTTGTCATCAATGCGCGGGGCGAAACCCTTGAAACCAAGCCGACCTTCAAGGCTGCCCTGAAGCGGCGGCGCTGCATCTTTCTTGCGGACGGATTCTATGAGTGGCAGCGACATGGGCGCGAGAAGGCGCCATTTCTGATCCGCCAGCGCAACCGCCGCCCAATGCCGCTGGCGGGGCTTTGGGAAACCTATACCGATCCGGCCGGCGGCGAGATCGATACGGCGGCCATCGTGACGACGGACGCCAACGGCGTGCTCTCCGCCGTGCATGACCGGATGCCGGTGATTCTTTCAGGCAAGGATATCGGTGCGTGGCTGGACGTGCGCGACGAGAATGCGAGCCATGCCCTGAAGCTCGTGCGCCCTTGCCCGGAGGAGTGGCTCGACATGGTTCCGGTCAGCCGCAGGGTGAACAAGGTCGAAAATGACGATCCGGATCTGCAAGAGCCACTGCCCGCACCGGAAGCCGCTCCTGTTGCGGAGAAGCGTCGGTCGAAGCCGCGCTCCAGCGACGAAGACGAGCAGGGCAGCCTGTTCTGAATGATCCGTCGGGACGCTTGAAAAGCAGCACGAGGCTGAGTTAGGTCGCCTCGATGCGACTTGTTCCGTCGGCTTCGGTCATGACTTTCTGGACGAAGATCTCCACGAAATCCTCTGCAGCCCGTGAGGGCGGCAGACCCGGAAGGCTGACGATCCCGTAGTCCAGAAATCGGGTTGGGCGAAAAGGCCGCATCTGCAGCTCCGTCGAGCGGAAGAAACTTGCGATCAAAGCCGGAACCACGGCCACGCCGAGACCTGCGGCTGCACAGGCGCAGGCGGCCTCCACCGAATGCACCTCCACGCGGCAGTGATGAGGCGCTCCAGCCTCGCGGAGCTCGTATTCGAGTTCGTGGCGTGCGGACCTCTGACGACCGAGCAGGATAAGATCATTTCGCGCGAGATCTTTCAGTTTGATCTGCGCTTTTGCAGCGAGCGGATGGTCTTTCGACATCACGCAGGTCGTCTCTCCGCGTAAAATGGGCCTCACGGAGAAACCTGCATCCTCTGTCGGCAGACGGATGAAGCCGATATCCGCGCTGCGCGCCTGGATCATCTGCTCGATTGCCCCATAGGGTCCGGAAAGGGTTTCGACGACGGCTCTCGGATAGGACTTGAAGTATTCCGCCAAGACTCTGGGCAGGACCGTTGTCGTGATGCTGTGGGGAAAGGCAACGCGCAGAAGTGTATCGCCTCCGGAGCCCGATTTGATATCCACGGCCTTCCGTTTGACGCGGGCCAGGACCTTGGTAAGTTCGTCCACTTCCGGCAGCAGCGCTTTCGCTTCGGGCCTCGGAATGAGCCGCCCTTTGTCACGAATGAACAGCTCGAAGCCGATTTCGGATTCAAGCCCCGTGAGATGCCTGCTGATGGCCGATTGGGAAATCCGCAAGATTGTAGACGCGCCCACCGTAGAACCGGTGGCAATAACAGCCCTCAGGACTTCGAGTTGCTTGAGATTCATAACCTAGGCGACCCTGTATGCTTTTTCAAAATTTCATTACCCTATCTCATTTCCTCATACTATTGCGCCCTTCGTCCGGCGATGCGTAAGTGCATCGTGTCATTTTTATGAAGGCGTGTTGATGCAACATCATCCGCGAGATTTTGCGGGCATTCGCCGGAGCCATGTAATCCATGGGCGGGAGCGTCGTTCATGATCGTCTTCATTATCCGGCGCTTGTCGCAGAGTATTCTTGTTCTCTTCCTTACCTCGATCATCGTCTTCGCCGGCATCTATGCCATCGGGAATCCAATCGACATTCTGATTGCCGGCGACGCGACGGCCGCAGAGCGTGAGCAGGCCATCCGCGCGCTCGGGCTCGACCGTAGCCTTCTGGAACAATACGGCACCTTCATCTGGCACGCGCTTCAGGGCGACCTCGGTCGCTCGTTTGTGTTCAATCAGCCCTCAATCAACCTGATCCTCAGCCGTATGCCGGCGACCCTCGAGCTCGCATTCGTCGCGCTCGCACTATCGCTCTGCTTGGGCATCCCCTTGGGTCTGTGGGCAGGCCTCAGGCCCAATACGGCCCTCGACGAAACCGTGATGACCGGGTCCATTCTCGGCTTCAGCCTGCCGAATTTCTGGCAGGGGATGATGCTGATCATGATCTTCTCGGTCTGGCTCGGATGGCTTCCTTCGACCGGACGTGGCGACGTCGGCAGCTTTCTGGGAATTCACACAAGCCTGGTGACTTGGTCAGGCGTGACTCACCTCATTCTGCCGGCGCTCAATCTGGCCCTGTTCAAGATATCGCTTGTGATCCGCCTGACGCGAAGCGGCGTGCGCGAAACAATGCTCCTCGATTTCGTGAAGTTCGCGCGAGCCAAGGGACTGACGGAACGCCGTATCGTTCTCGTGCACGTGCTCAAGAATATCCTCATTCCCATCGTCACCGTCGTCGGCGTCGAATTTGGCAGTCTCATTGCTTTCGCGATCGTGACCGAGACGATCTTCGCCTGGCCCGGCATGGGTAAGCTGCTGATCGACTCGATCATGCGCCTCGATCGCCCCGTCGTCGTAGCTTATCTGCTGGTCGTCGTGACGATGTTCATCCTCATCAATTTCATCGTCGACATTCTCTATTCCCTGCTCGATCCCCGCATCCGCCTCGGAGATGCTTCATGACCGCGGTAACCCTTCCGAGGCTAG
Source organism: Microvirga puerhi (assembly GCF_020089865.1). Lineage (GTDB taxonomy): Bacteria > Pseudomonadota > Alphaproteobacteria > Rhizobiales > Beijerinckiaceae > Microvirga > Microvirga puerhi. The sequence continues at coordinate 49,481 of NZ_JAIRBM010000004.1, read as the reverse complement.
GCGCGGAGACGCTGTTCGGCCGTGCTCTGCAGGGACTTCTCAAGAGTCCCAAAGCCACCGTTGCCGCCGTCGTGTTCCTGTTCCTGCTGGCTGCCGCGATCATCGGTCCCTGGATCGCGCCGCAGGACCCCTACGACCTGATGCAGATCAGCATCATGGATGCGAAGCTGCCGCCGGGATCGGAGAGTCTTTCGGGAGGCATCTACTGGCTTGGCACGGACGGGCAGGGACGCGACATGCTTTCCGCCATGATCTACGGGCTGCGCACGAGCTTGGCCGTGGGCGTCGTCAGCGGCGTTGTGGCCCTCGGGGTCGGCACCACGCTCGGCCTCATCGCCGCTTATTTCGGTGGGCGCGTAGATACCCTCATCATGCGCCTTGTCGACTTGATGCTCGGGTTCCCCACCATTCTCGTGGCGCTGATGCTGCTCGCCACGATCGGGCAGGGCGTCGGAAAGGTGATGTTCGCGCTGGTTCTCGTGCAATGGGCCCTCTTCGCCCGTGCCGTCCGTGGCGCCGCGCTCGTCGAGAAGGACAAGGAATACATGGAAGCCGCTGCCTGCCTCGATCTCGGCAAGGCGCGAATTCTCTTTGGGCACTTGCTGCCCAATTGCCTGCCACCGCTCATCGTGATCGGGACGCTGCAGGTCGCGAATGCCATTTCCGCCGAGGCGACTCTGAGCTTCCTCGGAATCGGCCTGCCGATCACCGAGCCATCCCTCGGTCTTCTCATCGCGAACGGCTACGAGGTTCTCATGTCGGGTCAGTACTGGATCAGCGTCTATCCCGGTCTGCTGCTCGTCCTTCTCGTGTTCAGCATCAACATCGTCGGTGATCGTCTGCGCGAAGTTCTCAACCCGCGCTCCGCGAAGTAAGGAAGAATGCGATGACCAGTCCGGTGCTGACCGTCGACAATCTCCAGACGCACTTCTTCTCCGAGAAAGGCATCGTCAAGGCCGTTGACGGCGTGAGCTTCGATGTCAATCGCGGTGAGGTGCTGGGCCTTGTCGGCGAGTCCGGCTCCGGCAAGTCGATCACGGGTTTCTCGATCCTTGGGCTCATTGATCCCCCTGGCCGAGTCATTGGCGGCAGGATCCTCTTTCAGGGGCAGGATCTCGTAGGGCTCTCCGCTGATGAGATGAGGAAGCTGCGCGGTCGGCGGATCGCCATGATCTTCCAGGATCCGATGATGACGCTGAACCCGGTCCTCAGCATCGGAACGCAGATGGTCGAGACAGTCCTCGCCCATGAAAATGTCAGCGCGGCGGAAGCACGTGCGCGGGCGCGCGACACTCTCGGCATGGTCGGCATTCCATCGCCGGAGGAACGGCTGGCGGCCTATCCGCACCAGTTCTCGGGAGGCATGCGTCAGCGCGTCGCCATCGCCATTGCCTTGCTGCACCGTCCCGATCTGATCATCGCCGATGAGCCGACGACGGCCCTCGACGTCACGATCCAGTCGCAAATCCTCAACCAGATCCAGAGCTTGTCAAAGGACCTCGGCATGGCTCTGGTGTGGATTACGCATGATCTCGGTGTCGTCGCTGGCCTCGCACAGCGCATCGCGGTCATGTATGCGGGCCGCATCGTTGAGATCGGCGAAACGAATGAGGTTCTCGACAGATCGGCTCACCCCTATACGCTCGGGCTTCTGCAATCGGTTGCGGCAAATGTTCCGCGTGGCGCACCTCTCAAGGCGATCCCTGGAATGGCACCGCCGCCGCTCAATCGACCTTCGGGATGCGCGTTCAGGACACGCTGCGCGTTTGCAACGAAGATCTGTGAAACGGAACCGGTCCTCGAAAGCGCCGGCACCCAGGCCTGGCGCTGTTTCCATCCTCAGGCGCGGAGAGCCGCATGAGTCCGCTCGTCGAAGCCGCCGGGCTTTCTAAACGCTTCGTTCGTGATCTCGATTACGCGGAGCGCCTCGCGCGCCTGCTCGGCGCCGATCTTAAGCCCCAGGTGGTCCACGCGGTCGATCGCGTCGATCTGAAAATCATGCCGGGCGAGGTGGTAGGCCTCGTTGGCGAGTCAGGTTGCGGAAAATCGACCTTGGGTCGCATGCTGGCAGGCATCATGCCGCAGACAGAGGGAGAGATTCTCTGGAAAGGCCGCGATCGACGAAAGCTCGACCGTCGGGATGCTCGCACGGCGCGTCTCACTGCGCAGATGATCTTCCAGGATCCGATGTCATCGCTCAATCCGCGCAAGCGTGTGATCGACATTATCGGCGAGGCTCCTGTGGCCCATGGCATCATTCCGCGGCGGGAGCGCGATGCTTATGTCGCTGGTCTTATGGAGCGCGTGGGACTCGATCCAGCCTATAAAGAGCGCTTTCCGCACCAGTTTTCCGGAGGGCAACGCCAACGGATCGGCATTGCTCGCGCTCTTGCGGTCAAACCACAATTCATCGTCTGTGACGAATCCGTCGCCGCGCTCGACGTGTCGATCCAAGCACAGATCCTCAACCTTTTCATGGAACTGCGGCGTGAGCTCGGGCTAACCTATCTTTTCATCAGCCACGACATCGGCGTCGTAAAGCATATCAGCGATCGGGTTGCGATCATGTATCTCGGTCGCATCGTGGAAAGTGCTTCGGCGGAGGCGTTCTTCTCGCAACCGAACCATCCTTATACGGTGGCCCTCCTTCAAGAGATTCCGACGATCGCCAACAGGCGACGCATTTTCTCACCGATCAAGGGCGAGATTCCGTCGCCGCTTCATCCTCCCAGTGGATGCCATTTCCATCCCCGCTGCCCGCACGCGTTCGACCGATGCCGGCGCGAGGCACCGACGCTGCGGGAAATCGCACCGGGTCATATCAGTGCATGCCATCTCAATGACGAGAAGGCGCACCCTCCACAAAAGACAACCGCCTTATCCTGATCCAGAAGGGAAGACATCATGAAACTGCTTTCGAATCTAAGGTCCCTCAGCGTCACTGTGTCGGTGATCGGCATGCTGAGCTTCTCGCCGGTGCTTGCGGCCGACCTCATTATTGGGAGTTCGACGGAGCCGTCCGCCCTCGACCCGCAGTTCTCGCGGACCGGCAATAACCAGAACATTGCGGCGCAGATCTTTGACCGTTTGATCAATCCGGATCCTAACCTGCAGGTCACCCCAAACCTTGCTGAATCCTGGCAGAATGTCGATCCAACGACTTGGCGGATCAAGCTCCGCAGCGGCGTGACATTCCAGGATGGCGCCCCCCTGACGCCTGAGGACGTGATCTACTCGCTTGAACGGGTGAAGAGCATTCCGAACAGCCCGGCGCCGTTTACCGGCAATGTCGGCGCTATCGCCAGCATGACGGTTGTCGATCCGCAGACCATCGAGTTCAAGACCAAAGGCCCAACTCCCGATTTCATCGAGCAGGTTGGTCTCGTCTACATCGTTCAGAAGAAGCTTGCCGACGGCAAGTCCATCGAAGCGTTCAACGATCGCTCCGCCGCTATCGGCACGGGCCCGTACAAGGTCAAGGAATGGGTGCCGGGCGACCACATCACGCTCGTGCGCAACGAATCCTACTGGGGCAAGAAGCCAGCATTCGACAACGTGACGGTGAAGTTCATCGCCAACGATGCGGCGCGCGTTGCCGCGTTGCGGTCGGGCTCCGTGGACCTCATCGATGCAGTGCCGCCCGGTGACGTGCGTTCGCTGTCGAATGTCAACGGCCTTAAACTGTGGTCCATCGCGTCCGCTCGTGTCGTCTATCTCGCTCTGGACGCAAGCCGTGACGAGAGCCCGTTCGTGGTAGGCGCTGATGGAAAGCCTCTTAACCCGAATCCGCTGAAGGACGTGCGAGTTCGCCAGGCGTTGTCGAAACTCATCAACCGTCGGCTCATCGTCGACCGGATTCTCGACGGCGCTGGCGACGCGGCGGGACAGGTCGTTCCGGACGGCATCGGTGGAGCAGATCCCTCACTGAGGGCACCCGCTTTCGATCTGGCTGGGGCCAAGAAGCTCCTGGCCGATGCGGGATTTGCTCAAGGCCTCGGCCTGACGATCCATACCTCCAATGATCGTTTCTCTGGTGACGCGGAAACGGCGCAGGCGCTCGGACAGATGTTCGCACAGGGCGGCATCAAGGTGAACGGCGTCGTTGCACAGCCATACAACGTCTATGCATCCGCAGCCGGAAAGCAGCAATTCAGCGCTTTCATCTTCTCTCTTGGGACGACCACGCCGACATCGGCAACCAGCCTCCGGAATCTCCTGATGACGCCGGATAAGGAAGCTGGCACGGGCTCGTTCAATCGAACGCGCTACTCGAATCCGAAATTTGACCAGAAAATGAAGGAAGCAACCTCCGAATTCGATCCGCAGAAGCGCATCGCTCAACTGCAGGAGGCGACCCGGATTGCAATGGATGATGTCGGTGTCATCCCGCTGTTCTGGCCAAAGGTCTACTGGGCGTCGAAGGCAAATGTCACCTACATCCCGAACCGCGGTGAAGATCTGATGGCGACGCTTGCGGGAACGGCGCAATGACCTCACAGGCCGTCCAGATGCAGGCTGACTCCACCGCTCACGCGGTGGAGGTTCTCGCTGACGACGTCGTCGTCCACCGCGACGTGATGGTTCGCATGCGGGATGGAATCCATCTCGCGACCGACGTCTATCGGCCGGCCATCAACGGAAAGCCCGTCGCGGGGCCGTTGTCCGTCGTCATGGAAAGGACGCCCTACGGAAAGACGCAGCGCTCGCGCTCTGAAATTGAGCCCGGCATGGATAAACCCATGACGCGGGCAGAGGTCGCCATGCACTTCGTCCGCGCGGGCTTCGTCGTGATCTATCAAGACTGTCGCGGACGCTATAATTCCGAGGGCGTATTCACGAAGTACCTGTCCGAGGGCCCGGACGGTTATGACACCTGTGCGTGGATCGTCGAGCAGCCCTGGTGTGACGGCAAGATCGGGACCATGGGTCTGTCCTATGCCGCGCATACGCAGGCAGCCCTCGCGTGCCTCAATCCCCCAGGACTGGCGTGTATGGTGCTCGACTCCGGTGGCTTTTCGAGCGCATACCGTACGGGGATCCGGCAAGGGGGCGCATTTGAACTTAAGCAGCTGACCTGGGCCTACAACAATGCCAAGGAAAGTCCGGAAGCACAGAGCAACCCGTTGATCCTGAAGGCGCTGGAAGCGGAGGACCTTAAGTCCTGGTTCACGGTTCTTCCCTGGTCGGAAGGGCGCTCGCCGGTCCGGTGGGTGCCTGAATACGAGAGCTATGTTCTCGATCAATGGCGGCAGGGTAGCTTCGGAGAGTTTTGGAAGAAGGTCGGCATCTATGCCGAAGGCTCGTACGACACCTTTCCGCAAGTCCCCGTTGCACTTCTTTCGAGCTGGTATGACGCTTATGTGCACACCACGTTCGACAACTACGAAGGTTTCTCGCGCGGTGGCAAACGGCCGATATCACTGATCATGGGGCCTGGGCTCCACGGGAACCGCAACACGACATTTGCAGGGGATGCGTATTTCGGAGAGAACGCCACACTTTCTCGCAATGTCACGCCGTCCTGGCTGGAATTCCGCCGCCGATGGTTCGAGCGCTGGCTTAAGGAGACGGAGAACGGCGTCGAGTCCGAACCACAGGTGCGGCTCTTCCTGATGGGCGGGGGAACTGGGAAAAGGACGGAAGCCGGAAAGCTCGATCACGGCGGGCGCTGGATCGAGGCTGAACGCTGGCCATTGCCGCAGACGGAGTTCCGTGCATTTCACATCCACAATGATGGTGGGCTTCGCGAGGCGCTGCCGCAGAAGGAAGATGCGCCGCTGAGCTACGATTTCGATCCCTCTGATCCGGTGCCGACCATCGGCGGTGCGCTCACCAGTGGCCAGCCGGTCTTCGAAGGTGGGGCGTTCGACCAGCGTGAGGATAAAGAGTTCTTCGGCTGCCGTCATTCGGGACTTCCATTATCCGCACGCCGCGACGTACTCTCTTTCGAAAGTGCGTCGCTCGAGGACGATCTTGCAGTCGTCGGACCGATTACGGTCGATCTCTGGGTTTCCTCGGATGCGTTGGATACGGATTTCACGGCGAAGCTCGTCGACGTCTATCCGCCGTCCGCAGACTATCCCACAGGCTATGCGATGATTCTGACGGATGGCATCTTCCGATGCCGCTATCGGAAATCCTGGGAGAATCCTGAGCTCATCACGCCCGGAGAAGTCTTCCGGATCACCATCGAGCCGTTTGCGACGGCGAACCTGTTCGCAAAGGGACACCGACTACGCCTTGATATTTCGTCGTCGAATTTCCCGAAGTTCGACGTCAATCCCAATACGGGGGATCCGGAAGGAAGGGGACGCACACGCAAGGTGGCACGCAACACCGTCTATTGCGATGCCGTCCGCGCATCGCGGGTCATTCTCCCCTGTGTTCCACGCGAGCATCTTCGCAGCCTCAAGACCGTCGACCGTTCCGATCGCTAGGCACGAGGGTCCCGTCGCTTCATGGCTCATGCCGGAGCGGCGGGATAACGTCCGGCATGGCGATGTTCTCGTACAGGCCTCGCCGTTCCCAAAGTATCCATCGCGCGGCCTTTCGAAGTACCGTCATTCAATATTGCGCTGGCACGATGTTCATCGCCGGAAGGCCATCTTTCGCTCCTTTGGGCTTGGGAGCTGCCTTGGGCACCTTCGGCAAATCGATCTTGACCTTTTTGTAAGGGATCTTGTCGAGCATGTGAGCGATCAGATTGAGACGCGCTCTGCGCTTGTCATCTGACGGGACAACGTACCAGGGGCAAAACGGCGTGTCGGTTTCACGCAGCATGTCCTGGTAGGCCAACGTGTAGTCCCACCAGAGACGGACTGACTCGGTGTCCATCGGGCTGAGCTTCCAGTGCTTCATGGGATCGTCGATCCGGTCGGCAAATCGGCGGCGCTGCTCGTCTTGACTGACATCGAGAAAGTATTTGAGGAGAATGATGCCGTTCTCCACGATTTCCTTTTCGAATGAAGGCACGAGACGCATGAAGCGCTCGTATTCGTCGGCGCTGCAGAAGCCCATGACTCGCTCGACGCCGGCTCTGTTGTACCAAGAGCGATCGAAGAGTGCGATTTCACCTGCGGCCGGAAACTGGGCAATATACCGCTGGATGTAGAGCTGGCTTTTTTCGCGTTCTGTCGGGGCCGGCAGCGCGATGTGCCGGAATACTCGCGGGCTCACCCTTTGGGTAATGCGACTGATGACACCGCCCTTGCCGGCCGTGTCGCGGCCTTCGAAGACAACGATGATCCGGGTGCCCGTTGCCTTGACCCAAGTTTGAAGCCGGACAAGTTCGACCTGGAGCTTCTGCAGCTCCTCCTCGAATTCCTTGCGTTTCATGCGAGGCCTAGAATCCTCTACATGAGGACGTACGGTCTCATTCGCTTTCAAGGCATCCCGTCGACCCATATTCGCGCTCCTTCCAATCCGATGTTTAACGACGAACAGATCAACCTGTCCGTTATCGCACCTGAGCCAGCGTCGGTGAGCGGCGCCACCAGAGTGCTACTAGAAATGCCCCAACGAGCTGAACGAGCCCGTAGACCAGGACAGGACGGCTGCGATAGCAGTGGTTTCAGGAAAGGTATTCGCGGCAATCGCGACGCCGACGCCAACGTTGCGAGTTGAGGTCGTGAGGGCCACGGCCCTGCGGTCTTCCTCGCCATCCCGGCCGGCAAGCCATCCTACTCCCAGGCTTACGATCAGAAGGACCAGCATGCCCAAGATCCCAATCGGCCTTACATCGATGAACAACCGGAACTGAGCACCCAGAATTATGGCAAATGTTATAGCATTTAAGATCTTGCTGATGGCGACTGATGGACCGAGCAAATGTGCTGCCAGCCGAGGCTTCGAGTGCGCGAGGGCCAAACCACACCCTAAGGGAATGAGTTGCGTGGCGAGGATGATCCAAAGCACCCCTAGCGGATTGACATGCAGGTTCGCGGCGCCGGTTGTCAGAGGTAAGAGCAGGTACAGGAGGAGCGGCGCAACGACCACCGAAGAGACGGCGAGAGATACCATCAGTCCCACCGATATCGCGTTCGTGCCTCGTGCAACGGCGGTTAGCGGCGGACCGTAGGGGGCGCCTGAACAGACGGCGAGGATTAGGAACCCGGCGGCCGCCATAGGCTCCGGGCTTGCCAGAAACACGAGTAAAACCGCAACTACAGGGACAGCCACGTCATTCGCAAGGCTGGCACGCAAGAGGAGCCGCCTATCGCTCGTCACAGGGACGATCTCGTCTAAGCGTACGTTGAGCCCTATGGCGAACATCATCTCGATCAGCGTGACCGTAATCAGCAGACTGATGATCTGTCCCGTGCTCATTCCGGCTCTGCTTCGACCAGCTTGACGCCTAACCAATCATCACGCGATCCGACCCATCAAACTTGACGATTTGGGACACGAACTTAACCCGATAAGACAACGGAACGTGCAAATGTGGGTAGTTCCATTGAAACGGTCGTGGTTGTGAGATAACTTAGGTTAGGTTGGTCGAGATCAAGGATATTGTTCTTGAATTGACCGATTGTGCAGTTTCGCGATCCTTCAAGAGTTCTGCGAGGCAGCCATGACGACAGTCAGTAGCGTCGTTACGCCCTTCGGAAAGTTCGGTCGCAGATCCAACGTATCGATATCGCCCGGCATCTTTGCCGGACCTGATCGTATGTTGCCTTCCGGATCCATACATCTTGGTGTGGCGAAGGAGGTCGCGCCAACTCTTGAAGAGTTTGGTATCGATCCAGGTGCACTCATCAAGGAGGCCGGAATTGACCCGGGCCTCTTCGATGATGGTGACAATCTGATCCCTCATGCAGCCCTAGGGCGCCTCCTCTCCTTGAGTGTCGCGCGATCGAATTGCCCGCATTTCGGACTGCTGGTCGGCCGTCGCGCAACAATCCTTTCACTGGGTATGATGGGGCGGCTGATGCAGCACTCCGAGACGGTGGGGGAGGCTTTGCACAGCCTCGTTTCCAGCTTGAGCATTCAGAATCGCGGTGCGGTTTCGTCCTTGACAGTTTGTGACGACATCGCACTGTTCAGCTATTCGGTTTATCAACGCGACGTCGAAAGTGTTGAGCAAATCTCTGATGGCGCCCTTGCCGTTGTCATCAATGCTCTCCGCACCCTGATCGGATCCGAATGGAATCCGTCTGAAGTCCTCCTTCCCCGAGCAGCTCCTGCGGATCTTCAGCCGTATCGACGCCATTTCCGGACCCCTGTCAGGTTCAATCAGGAGGTTGCCGCTATTGTTTTTCCTGCATGCGACCTGAAGCGACGCATCGCCGGTGCTGATCCTCTTCTGCGAACCATGCTGGAGGAGCGGATCAAGCGAATGAGAAGCGAACCGGGATCCGAATTTCCAGACGATATCCGGCGGCTATTGCGAATGCGCCTGACGAACAATCGTTGTTCGGCGAACGACATTGCCGACCTTTTGGCGATGCATCGTCGTACGTTGAGTCGACGCCTGAAAGGCAGCGGGCTCGGATACAGAACCATCGCAAATGAAGTCCGCTTCGAGATCGCCCGCCAGTTGCTGGAAGATACGGAAGTGTCGCTCAGTCAGATCGCGGCAGCCCTGGGATACTCGGAGGCTAGTGCATTCACCCGTGCATTTCGGCGTTGGTCAGGTCAAACTCCGACTGCTTGGCGAACCGAGAGGGGCGCATCAGATAGCATGTCGTAGCTCCCCCTTCCGCCTGTCGGATGGGATGAAAGATGATGCTGGCCCGCAAATGCAGGTCGGCTTTGGCTCTCAACTGTCAAGAGAAAGTCTCAAGTGGTCAAGCGGCATGGTGGGCGGGAGCTACTATAGCGTCGGTCCAGCAAGTGTCTGGGCTGCACAGAAGGGGAGGGAGCAGTGGAGATGCCGTCCACCCGCCAGGCTGACGAGCCACCGCCGAGTCATGAGCCGGGCCCGCTTACGGAAGATTTGCGTCGGGTACTTCGAACGGAGCTGCTCAGGGACACTTGTTCCGCTACCGGTATCGCCCGCCTTTTCTCGATGAATCGGCGGACGTTGCACCGACACCTGCATATTGAGGGAGGCGCCTTTCGCAAGATCGCGGACGAGATACGCTTCGAGATCGCACGCGATCTGCTTGCCAATACGGATATGGCATTGGGCCAAGTCGCCGCGGCCTTGAACTATTCTGAGCCGAGTGCATTCTGCCGCGCCTTCCGGCGCTGGTCCGGACAGACGCCGTCGGCATGGCGCGTCAGGCGCCGCGGTCCTCGGAAACAGCGACGCGTTCGAAGACCGAGCGATCTCCACCAGGGGTCATGACTTCTTGGCTATTTTCCCGCGCAAACTGGATGCTCGGCTGTCCGCCGCCGTCGGTCCCAAATTGTCAAGCGGATGGCTCAACCGGTCAAGCAGCGTGTCTGTGACGGGAGGTACCTTTTTGAAACAAGTTGGGAAATCGTGAGCGTGGGTCTCGGCCCGCATTTCGTTTCATGCGGTGAAGCTGGTGGCTCATCAGGAGTCCATCGCGGAAACTCGCCGACAGCGAAACCTGGAGACGATCATGACAGTTGCAATGGCGACGTCTCAGCCCGGCTCGCGACCACACGATAAATATGACCGGCTTGTTGCAGCGGCCCAGGCTCTTCAGAAACTGAAGGTTTCCGTTGCGCACCCCTGTGACACGGCATCTCTGGGGGCTGTGTTCGAAGCGGTTGATCTGGGCTTGATCGAACCGATTTTGGTTGGCCCGCAGGCCCGGATCAAGTCGGTCGCTGAGACACTTGGCAGAGATCTCTCAGACATACGGATCGTCGATGCTGCCCACAGCCATGCATCCGCAGCGGCCGCTGTCGACCTCGTGAGGTCAGGCCAGGCCGAGGCCTTGATGAAGGGAAGCCTGCATACCGACGAGCTCATGGGCGCGGTTGTTCGCCGCGACGCCGGTTTACGAACAGCACGACGGATCAGCCACTGCTTCATCATGGACGTCCCCGGCCATGACAGGCCGCTCGTCATCACCGATGCGGCGATCAACATCGCACCGACGTTGGAAGACAAAGTTCATATCGTGCAAAATGCGATCGACCTCGCCCGAGCGTTGCAGGTCGATCCTGTGCGCGTCGCGATTCTGTCTGCGATGGAGACGGTAAATCCGAAAGTTCCGTCAACGATCGAGGCCGCAGCACTGTGTAAAATGGCCGACCGGGGGCAGATCACGGGCGGGATCCTCGACGGGCCTCTTGCACTCGACAATGCAATCGATCTCGGAGCTGCCAAGATCAAGAATATCCAGTCTCCGGTCGCCGGGCAGGCAACGGTCCTCGTCGTCCCTGACCTCGAAGCGGGCAACATGCTTGCCAAGAGCCTGACCTTTCTCGCAGATGCGGATGCCGCAGGCATCGTGCTTGGCGCCCGCGTGCCGATCATCCTTACGAGCCGCGCGGACTCGACGATTACGCGATTGGCGTCATGTGCTGTCGCATCCCTTTTTGCCAACACGCAGCGCGGCAAGCTCGCTATGCCAGAGGTCTGAGACGTGATTCCCACCTTCATAGTTGTCAACGCCGGGTCATCGAGCCTCAAGTTTCAGGTGTTTGAACAACCTGACGGTGCGGAGGCCCGGTTGGTCTGGAAAGGGCTCTACGAGGGGTTGGGAGGCGCATCTCACTTTCTCGTGCGGGATCCTTCAGGAGCGAAACTGGACGAGACAACGTGGAGCGCCGAGGACGGTGTGGGACACGAGGAAGCATTGATGCATCTCGTGTCGTGGTTGAGCCAGTATCGCGAGGAACGGAAACTCATCGCGATTGGACACCGGGTCGTTCACGGCGGGGAGACCTTTTCAGGCCCGGTTCTTGTCGACGAAACAATCCTTCAGACACTCGAAACGCTGATCCCCCTGGCACCGCTGCATCAGCCCCATAACCTGGAGCCGATCAAGATCGTTCGTCGACGCCTTCCCGGAATGCCACAAGTCGCGTGCTTCGATACCGGCTTCCATCAGGACCAATCTTCGCTCGTGACGATGTTTGCACTTCCTCGCGAAATGCGTGAGCGCGGCGTGCGACGCTATGGCTTTCATGGCCTCTCATATGACTATATTGCGTCGGTACTGAAAGACTATGATCACGGCCTTGCCGAAGGGCGGGTGATCGCGGCTCATCTCGGCAATGGTGCGAGTCTATGCGCCCTCAAAGGCGGGGTGAGCGTCGCAACCACCATGGGATTTTCTGCTCTCGATGGACTTCCTATGGGAACACGCTGCGGCGCTCTCGATGCTGGGGTGGTCTTTTATATGCTGCGCGAGATGAAGCTCAGCCTGGAGAATGCCGAGCGCCTGCTCTACACAAAATCCGGTCTCCTCGGTGTCTCCGGTCTGTCGAACGACATGCGAACCTTAAGAGCGAACGCCGCAGCGAATGCCGATGCAAGGAATGCCATCGATCTATTTGTCTATCGCATCACACGAGAGATCGGCTCCCTCGTCGCCGCGTTGGGCGGAATTGACGGTCTCGTCTTTACGGCAGGTATTGGCGAGAATGACGCTGCGACGAGAGCGGAGGTGATCGCAGCGCTCGGGTGGGCAGGCCTCGCTCTCGACGAAGCTGCCAATGCCTCGGGCGGTCCACGCATTTCGAGTGGATCGGGACCAACTGCGTGGGTCATTCCGACGAATGAGGAACTGGTTATCGCGCGGCAGACGTGGAGCGTGCTTGGCGCTGCGCAGGACAAGCTAGCGTCTTGAATAGGGAGAAGGATGTCATGCAGACGTTGAACACGACGCCGGACGGGCAAACGGGGCAGGAACTCGGTGACGAAACATTCATGTCGGCAGCGGACCTTCGATCCTACATGACGGAAATGCAGATGGCGAAAGCCGTCAAGTCTGTTGAGGGCATGGATCGCGCCGAAAAGGCTCAGAAGGATCTGATCAAGCGGCTGGCTGAACCACTCGATCTGACTCCGGAGCGTTTACGGGACGTGTTGCAGCCGTTGCGGGCGAAACTACGGGCTGCCGCAGATCGCGGCGAAACGGAACTGATGGTTATGAGGTTCCCTAATGCCCTATGCACGGACAAGGGGCGCGCAATCAATAACTCTGATCCTGGCTGGCCGGAAACGCTCACCGGACGTCCACGTCAGGCCTACGAATTGTGGCGCGATCAACTTATGCCTGCGGGCTTCAAGTTGAGCGCGATGATCATCGAATGGCCTGGTGGCTTACCAGGTGATGTGGGCTTCTTTCTCAAATGGGGAGAAGCCAGGCACTAGTTCGGCGCTATCGGCACGAATGATTGGCGTGGAAGGGATAGAGCGTATGACTGACGACAGTCGAAGCGACCCAAAAAGCCGGTTAGCTGAGATCGCCGCCATACAGGCGAAGGTCGCACAGGTCTATCAGGAACGGTGTTCGAACGCCGTTCAACGCTACATTGCCAGCGTTAAATCCGCGAACGAGCCTTGGTGGCGAACATCTGGAGCCGCGACAGCTCCTGTCGATCTCTGGCGGGATGTTGCCGATTACTGGCTCGATTATGCGCAGCGGTCGATTCTTTTCTGGGATACATTGCGTCAGCGCGGAAACAATTGGATCGAACACGAGAAGGCCGGAAAGCCACCTCTGCTCGACTTCGACTGGGAGATGGTGGCGGACGCGCGAACCTTCGCACGGCCCGTAAACTATGCCCTGGTCAGTATCACGCCGCCGGACGGAACAAGGACGGATCCCGAGCAGCGTCCCTTCGTCATCATCGATCCGAGGGCCGGCCATGGCCCCGGGATCGGCGGGTTCAAGCAGGACTCGCAGGTGGGAGTGGCGCTGAAGGCCGGGCATCCGGTGTATTTCGTGATCTTTTTTCCGGAGCCGGTTGCAGGGCAGACCCTCGCCGATGTCTCGCGCACCGAAGCGGAGTTTCTTCGCATCGTTACGAAGCGACATCCAAAGACGAACAAGCCCGTCATTATCGGCAATTGTCAGGGTGGATGGGCCGCCATGCTTCTCGGTGCCTTCGATCCGGACCTGCCAGGCCCCATCGTGATCAATGGCGCTCCGATGTCCTATTGGGCCGGTAACGATGGCGAAAACCCGATGCGCTATGCGGGGGGGATTCTCGGCGGCGTATGGCCAGCGCTCCTGGCCAGCGACCTAGGGGCTGGCGAATTCGACGGAGCCTACTTGGTCGAGAATTTCGAGTATCTGAACCCGGCCAACACGTATTTCGATAAATACTACAATCTCTTTGCGAAGATCGACACTGAGCCGGAGCGCTTTCTCGATTTCGAGCGCTGGTGGGGCGGCTTCTTCCTGATGGACCGCCAGGAGATCGAATGGATCGTGAAAAATCTGTTCGTTGGCAACAAGCTGGCCGCTGGCGAGGCCGAATGGTCCGAAGGGCGAGCTTTTGATCTGCGTGCCATCAAGTCGCCGATCATCTTGTTCGCGTCTCTCGGAGATAACATTACGCCGCCTCAACAGGCATTCAACTGGGTTTCGGATCTCTATCAAACTACCGAGGCACTTAAGGCGAATGGCCAAGTCATCGTTGGTCTGATGCACAAGAGTGTCGGTCATCTCGGCATCTTCGTGTCCGGTCAGGTCGCGAAGCGTGAGCACACTCAGATCGTCGATCTCATCGAATATATCGAGCATTTGCCGCCGGGCCTTTATGGCATGCAAATCGAGGAACAACGGGCGAATGGCAGCGTCCGTTATGACGTTGTGCTGACCGAAAGGCGGGTCGAAGATCTGCAGATCCTGCAGAAGTATGGGCGTAAGGACGAAGTGCCGTTTGAGCAAGTCGAAACGACTTCGGATGCACTTGCAGCTGCCTACGAGGCCTTTGTCCATCCGATACTGGCGCCCATGGTCACGCCCGCCGCTGCGAAGATCGCCCGCACTCTCCATCCTCAGCGCATGCAACGTTGGATGCTATCGGATCTCAACCCGTTCATGTGGCCTCTCAAGACAGTCTCAGACATGACAAGGGCAGGTCGCGCACCACGCGACAATAATGGCCTGATGACGACATTGGAGCGATCGGCGGCCGCCATCATCTCTGCATCGTGGGATCTCTACCGAGATCTGAGGGATGCGTCGGTCGAGAACATATTCTTCAGAACCTACACCGTTCCCGGCGTTGGCGTTTCTGAGGAGCGGGCGGCAAGCTCTTCCATCGGCCCTATCGATACGAGAGACCTTGCTCCCATAAAAGAAGCGCTGTCGCGTATCGAGGAGGGAACTCGCACCGCCGCAATTGTTCGCGCAGCGCTTCTCTTAACGAAATCCGGTACGGGACGACGTCGACTCTCGGCCATGAAACGGGCGCGCGAGTTGGTTGGAAGGGACGTTGGCCTCCTCGATATGCCAGCGGATGCAGCCCGCAAGATCATTCGCGAGCAATCCTACATTGTCGATTTCGAGCCTGAAAGGGCGCTGGCTGCACTCCCGAAGTTGCTGCCATCACCCGAAGATCGGCACGCGGCGCTCGAACTCCTGAAGCGTCTAGAGGGCAGGATGGAGGCCAATGACAAGCAGCTGGCAATGTTGGGCGAAATCCGGCGCCTTCTCGCTGAAAGCAAGCCGGTCGCAGTAGGCCGCGCGGGCGACTACAGGCGAGCAGAGCATAGCGTCGCCCGACGAAGACGGGGTAATCAGCACACGAGAGCGAGTTCATGAACGATCAACTGATGACGCTAAGCGACGTCGCCGTCCAGTCGCAGATCTTGCATGGAAAGCGTGCTCTCGTCATTGGTATCGCCAATGAGCATTCAATCGCGTATGGATGTGCCCGTGTTTTCCGACAACTCGGCGCCGATCTCGCTGTCACCTATCTCAATGAGAAGGCGCGGCCCTATGTTGAGCCTCTAGCTAAGGAGCTAGGTGCCACCATCTTCGCCCCCTGCGATGTCGGATGTGGTGGAGAGCTCGAGGCTGTATTTGAACAGATCCGCGAGGCCTGGGGTAGTCTGGACATAGCACTGCATTCCATCGCCTTTGCTCCTAAGGAGGATCTGCAAGGGCGTCTCATCGACAGCTCCGACGAAGGTTTCAAGGTGGCAATGGATATCTCTTGCCATTCATTTATCCGAATGGCGCGCCTCGCAGAACCCCTGATGCGTGATGGCGGAACACTCCTGGCGATGAGCTATCACGGAGCCAATAAGGTGGTTCCGAACTACAATCTCATGGGGCCTGTCAAGGCTGCGCTCGAGAGCGCGGTCCGCTATCTCGCATATGAATTAGGAGACAAGCACGTCCGGGTCCATGCTGTCTCACCCGGCCCTCTCAAGACACGCGCAGCCTCCGGTCTGAAGGACTTCGATGTCCTTCTGTCGGAGGCCATTGAGCGCGCGCCGATTGGTGAGCTGGTCGATATCGATGATGTCGGTCTGACAGCCGCTTATCTGACGACGCCATTCGCCCGGCGGCTCACCGGAACAGTCACTTATGTGGATGGTGGGCTCAGCATCATGGCGTGATGGGTGCATGCCGCTACAGTGGTGGGAGATCACAGTGCAAATGAGTTTCGTCCAAAATGCGATCGCCCATACGATGGGCTCTTCTCAACTTTCAGATAGTTTATGTGTGCGTCAGGGGCTCTTTGCCCTTCCTGTAGGAGAGGTGGTATGACGACCCCAGCGGTTAACCCAGACGCTCCGCATCATTTACCCATCTTCATTACGGCTCCTGGCGAGACGGATGTGCTTCTGGTCATAATGGGCCTGTTTTTGGTCCTGGCTGTCCTGGCCGTCGGCATTCTCTTTCTGAGATTGCATACGTTGCCGGAGCGCATGGCGCACAAATCGCAAAAAATCCAATTCGAGATCGTCGCTGTCCTTGGATTGCTTGCTCTGTTTACGCATATGCACATCTTCTGGGTGGCAGGCCTCTTGCTTGCGCTGATTGACATCCCGGACTTCGGATGGCCGCTTCGCCGCATGGCGGGATCTCTTGAGAAGATAGCCGGTATTCCGCCTGGCCAGGGTGCCGATGACGCGCCGGACAGAGCGCCGGATAGAACATCAGAT
This sequence comes from Microvirga puerhi, assembly GCF_020089865.1. GTDB lineage: Bacteria > Pseudomonadota > Alphaproteobacteria > Rhizobiales > Beijerinckiaceae > Microvirga > Microvirga puerhi. The sequence continues at coordinate 32,485 of NZ_JAIRBM010000004.1, read as the reverse complement.
GGTGCCGGGGACACGCACTCAGGCGAGGCATCGGAAGAATCGAAGGCCGTCGCTCCCACCCGAATTCCGAAGGAGCGGATCCATGCTTGAGCTTCTTCTCTGTTCCCTGCTGACGATCCTTCCGGACTATCTGTACCGACGCTATGCTCAGGGGAAGCGGATCGGCAAGGAAATCACGCTTTTCTCGGTCTGGTTCGAGCTGCGATGGGGTATCGTGGCCTGCCTGATGCTGACCGTTGGGTTGATCACCGTAATTTTCTACAATCACCCCGCCACCAGCAATGTCACGCTGCTCTTCAGGACAGTTCCTATTGTTCCGGAAACCAACGGACGCGTTGCCGAGATCTTTGTAGGTCTCAGCGACTCGATCAAGGAGGGAGATCCGATCTTCAGACTGGACAGTTCCAAACAGGAGGCGGCGGTGGAGACCGCCCGGCGCAAAATCGCCGAAGTCGATGCAGAGTTCGTTGTCGCAAAAACCGATGTCGTAGAGGCCGAAGGAAGGATCCAGGAAGCCAAGGGCGCCCACCAACAGGCAGTTGACGAGCTTGCGGCGAAGCAGGAGCTGTACCGACGCAATCCAGGAAATGTCGCTTTCCGTGACATTGAGAAGCTGCAGGTCGCCGTGCAAGGGCGCCAGGGAGCGATCGATGCGGCCAATGCTGCGAAGGAGCAGGCCGCGGCACGTATCTCTACTCTGCTGCCGGCCGAGAAGGCCAGCGCTGAGGCATCGTTGGCCCAAGCTGAAGTAGACTTGGAAAAGACCGTCGTGAGGGCTGGAGTCACCGGACGCGTGGAACAGTTCGCACTTCGGCCCGGCGACATCGTAAATCCTCTATTGCGTCCCGCTGGGATTCTCATCCCAGAAGGCAGCTGGCAACAAACGTTGCAAGCGGGGTTCAATCAGCTTGAAGCCCAGGTTCTGAAACCCGGCATGGTGGCTGAGGTTGCGTGCGTATCAAAGCCATGGACGATCATTCCAATGGTTGTCACGGGCGTGCAGAACTTTATCGCAGCCGGCCAGTTTCGTGGCGGCGAGCAGCTAATCGATCCTCAGCAGGTGACGCGAACGGGAACTATTCTCGTCTTTCTGGAGCCTCTCTATGAAGGAGGGTTGGACGGTGTTACCCCCGGCAGCAGTTGTATCGCCAATGCCTATACGAGTAACCATGACCTGCTCGATTCTGGAAACCTTGGTGTTATGCGGCGCTTCGCACTCCACGCTGTCGATACGGTTGGACTCGTCCATGCCATGTTGCTTCGCATCCAGGCGCTCGTCATGCCGATTCAGAGTCTCGTATTCAGTGGCCATTGAGGGCATTCGAGGGAAATCGCCATGGCCAATGTCCTGTTTGAACTGATCTCACCGGAGCGCGTTCTATTTTCTGGCGAGGTGAAAGCAGTGATGCTGCCGGCGACCGAAGGCGATATGACTGTGATGGCAGGTCATGAGCCTACGATGGCAACGCTTAATCCAGGCATTGTCGTTGCAACTGACGTTCAGGGCCACGGCCACCGCGCTTTTGTTCGTGGCGGCTTCGCCGAAATAGGGCCGGATAGCGTTACGTTGCTCGTCGAGCGCGCGCTCCCGCCGGAGGAGCTGACGCGAGACAAAATTGACGAGGAAATCGTGCGGCTGGAAACCACACGTGATGCCACGCAGGACAGCAGGGTCCGTCGGGAGGCGGACTTTGCACTTAGCCGCCTTGCGCAGGTGCGAGCCGCCTTATCTTTCTGAAACGCATCGCGGGAGAGCAGGCCATGATCAATGCGTCCAAGAAATCAACCGTGTCGGAGACGCGGCGCAGCAATCCTATATTCTCATCTGCTGAGAACAGTCGCGCTCTGGCGAGCACTGCTGAGATGTGGTTCTCCGTAATGACGGAATGTCAACGGGAAATGATTGGTTTCGTATCAATGCGTTTGGCGAAAGATGGCGATACTTTCCGACAAATAGTAAGTTGCAAAAGTGCCGCCGAAGCAGCGACGCTGCAAGCTCACTGGATGGAAGATACGCGTCGGGATTATGACGCTGAGATGACAAAGCTGCTGACGATCTGCGCCAGATCGTCCAGAGAAAAGCTCTGAGGTGACAGCCTTCAGTGGCCGGTTTAATCGTGTCACCAAGCATTTGAACGAACCTGAAGGATCGCCTCGGCCATCAGTTGAGACATCTTCTCGCGAACCTTGTCATCCGGTATGTCGATGGCATTTGCCTCGAAATCTGACTGGATCTTCGCGACCAGCGTCTCGTCGACGACGCGCGCTACCACGCTTTGGCTGACCTCGTCGATGTAGGCGCCCGCCTTCTCGCCCTTGAGGCCGAGTTGCTCAGCAGCCCATTGCCCGAGCAACCTGTTTCGCTTTGCCAGAGCTCTGAAGCGCGCTTCCTCATCATGTACGAAAGATTGCTCGAAAGCTCTCTCGCGATCTTCGAAAAGTGTCATACGACGATCTCCGATGGCAAAGACACTGTTACGAACAGAATCATGCAGAATGTTGGCGCGTCCTTGACCAGAAACGAAATTGTGAAGGTACATGCCGTGCCAATTGCGCGGAGGCTGCTCCTCCATCTGCCGCAGTCTAGTTTCTCTTCGAGAGCATTTGCCTATGCGCATTCTTCGAGGTTGGTGCAATAAGGCGGGTGATCGCGAACGTAACCTGCTGATACTCGCCTTTACACTGTTCCGCGCGCTCCTTAGGAAGAAAACCTTGTGCAACGATGTCGGCAAACATTGCCGATTCTTTGCCGTAGCTGATGCAGAGAAGATTGAAGAAGCGCTGCGCCGGGAGTCCGTGCTCGTCCGAGAGGTCCTTGAGTTTCAGTGGAGCATCCTTTGCCTCGCTGGCGTACATTGCAGCGATGCTGGCAATAGTCCTTCGAATCTCCTGCTTGTCCATTTTCAGGAGCGCGTAAGCTGCGACTTGATCGGCCGCGTCCTCCTCGCGTCCGAGAATTGGGACCTTGTTCAGGTCGAAGATGGCATGGGCCAGCTCGTGAAGAACCACCTCCAGGAATGGCCCAACCACGTAGTTCGCAGGAGTGAGGCCCTCCGCCGCCGCAATCGGTGGGATATCTTGCGCGAGTTCCTGGATATAGGCGAGATATTCGTAGCAGATGCTCACTGTCTTGTTCGACGATTCATAGGAGGCATTAATGTCTCCGTCGCATCCTTCCGTTTTTATTGTCAGTTTGGCGGGAATTATAAAGTCAGCTAGGCTGGCTCGTACCCGTTCAAGCACTTGCTTGTCCTGCAACGTTCGGTAGATCGGCTCATGTGCTTGTTCCTTGGGCGGGACATAGATGATTTGAATAGATGAGCGCTCCGCTGCAGAGCCAGTGGCCAGCACCATAGTGAAAGCCGTCCAGGTGGCGAGAAGTGCGATTTTAGGCGCTGCGCTCAACCTCATTGAAACATCCGTCCTGCTCTGAGAGACGAGGCGAAGCCCCGAAAACGCAGCTGTCCTTTTTGTTGCCGACACATGACAACGCACGCCCGAAACGGGTCTCGTTCCTGCGCGACACAACGCAAGGGGAGGTCCGTCCTTGGACTGCTATATGTCTTCAATAATGTCGCCGATAAACGACTCGTGGGCCATAGTATCCATGAAACCTCCCATAATAGTGGTGCCCATAGTAGATGGGCCGTGCATAGAGGCGGTGGCGATAATACACGCGGTGCGGATAGTAATAGCGCGGAGCGTAGTAGACGGGTCGGGGATAATAGTAGCCTGGCTATGGTCCATAGTACCCGTAGACGGGATAGGGATAGCCGTACACAGGTGTCGATGCGGCGATCAGGCCGCCAAGAATCGCTCCGCCGATCAGTCCGGCGGCGACGGCACCTCCGCCCCAGCCATAATGATGATGATGATAGTAGCCGCCATAATAGCCCCATCCGGGCCGACCCCAATATTGGGCATGAGCAGTTCCGGCACTGCCTGTCGTAATGAATGCGGCAGTGAGGATGATTGCGAGTTTCTTCATGGTAACCTCCGAACTTGAGGCCCTCGCGATTCTAAGAAGCTGATAACTGCAGGCTCACGATATCTGGGCGTTCCGCATATTCAGACGGACCTCTGCCTCTTCCCGGTAATCTCCAGGGCTGCCATAGCGGGGGCTTCCGAAGGTCTACGAGTCTGCTCTTGACTTCGCCTGGGTCGTTCAGAGGGCGATGGTCCTGACTTTGAGACGACCGGCTGAAAAATAGATTCGTTAACCGGAGCCGATTTCACCGGGAGAGGTATTCCGGGGTGAACTGCCATGCTGAGTCCCCCGTACGACGAGGACGACTGCAATTTGGATGGCCTTTCGAGCCTCATCCTCAGGCAGATTACGGAAAGTCGGCGACGCTGCTTGATTTGTTGGGACAGCCTCTTGACAGTTTGGGTCCCGCGAAGTTGCGGGATTTACGCCGAGCCTTCAGCGCTTAGGAGTTTTATCTCGGGCAGCGGAGATAGGTGGTTCCAATCGTATCATGGTTGTTAAAGTAGCGCCTGAGAGAGCCGTCCGCCGTCGGTGACATGAGAACTGTTACGTCGTTGGATGCCACCGCGTTCGTGCAATGGAGGCCCAGGAGCTGGCGGTCTTCGGATTGCTTGACAGAGGTAATGCGACAGGTCGCCATCGGCGTTCTCAGGCGGTTTCCAGAAATGATGAATGCCGGAGCGAATATGTCCACGGGCTTCTTGAAGGAGGCCGATTTTGCGCCAAGCGAATAGACATCCGCGCAGTCGGGGCCTCCTGCGAGCCACGCGCCTTGATAGCCCGAGAGGTCGGGTTCTGCGGCCATGGCGCTCGCTGCTGCCACGGATGCTACAATGCCTAGCACCAGTTTGGCGGGGCTTCGATATCGGGCGACGTTCATTGCGACTTCCTCAAAAGTTCGCTGTTCTCGACAGCCTCGGATCAATGTGTGCCGCTACGGGCATTACATTCCTTGAGCTGTCGTCTCCGAGCGCGCGGGCTGTTGCTAGCGACCCGGCGAACCGAGAGCCGAATGGTTTCCTGCCAGGGGACTTGGCGCGGCACACGCCTATCCAGCACGATAGCATCCTACCCGAGCCGGAACGTGTCGCTTGACTGAAAGGGACACCACATTGACATTTTGAGGCGTCCGCTCGTCGCCTTCGAGTGGCTTGCAGATTTGCCAAGCTGTTCAGAATGGCAGCGGACCAGCAGATTTTTCGTCAAAGAAAGAGAATGCGGCCAGCCTGTCTCTTTCAGATCTACGAAACGCTGCTCATACGGTTCTTTGCTCGATCTGAACCGCTTTACGTATCTCCGGTGCGACCTTCGTCCCCAGGATCTCGATGGCATGCATCAGCTTGCAATGATCGAGGATACCGATCGCCATTTGAATGAGAAAACGATCAAAACGGAAGATCTGATGGGCGGCGAGGATCTTGTCCGTGACCTCGGCGGGACTTCCGACAAAGAGTGCTCCTTGTGGTCCACGGGCAGCCTCGAATTGTGAACGACTTGTCGGAGGCCAGCCGCGCTCTCGCCCGATCCGGTTCATGACTTCGGCTTGTGCCGGGTAAAACGTATCTGCCGCGTCCTGCGTGGTGTCGGCCACGAACCCATGAACGTTGATCGATGTCTTCAGGGCCGCAGCGCTATGACCGACCCGTTGTGCGGTCTGCCGATAGAGATCGAACAACGGGGCAAAACGTGCAGGTTCACCGCCGATGATCGCAAGCGCCAGAGGCAATCCAAGCGTCCCCGCGCGAACAACGGATTGCGGTGTTCCACCCACAGCGATCCAGATCGGCAGTCGGTCCTGAAATGGCCGCGGATAGACGCCGCGGTCCGAGATCGGCCGACTATGCTGCCCTCCCGGCCAGCTGATGCGCTCGTTCTCATTGAGCTGCATGAGGAGCTGCAGCTTCTCGCCGAACAACGTGTCGTAGTCGTCAAGATCGTAGCCAAAGAGTGGGAAGGACTCGATGAACGAGCCTTGACCCGCCATGATCTCCGCCCGGCCTTGGCTGAGATTGTCGAGGGTCGAGAATTGTTGGAAGACCCTGATCGGATTATCGGAGCTCAGCACGGTTACCGCACTCGACAGGCGAATGCGCTTTGTCTGCGTTGCGGCGGCAGCCAGGACGACGGCGGGAGCGGATACCGCGTAGTCGGGACGGTGGTGTTCGCCAAGCCCGAAAACGTCGAGGCCGACTTGGTCTGCAAGTACAATTTCTTCCACGAGGTTGCGGAGCCGCTCGGCAGGCCCGAGACGCCGCCCTGTCTTAGGATCAACGCCAACGTCACCAAAGGTATAAAGGCCGATCTCCACGCGATTTCTCCCTGCTTGCTCGCGCATTAAAGCCGATATGTCGTTGCTGCCAAGTGGCGAGAGGGAAGCGGTATCCACGCCCTACCGATCGAATGCAGTGGCCCGGGAGGAACTTTTGATGTGGTTGGATCCTGTGCTAGTCGAGCTGGCTGCATGTCTTGCGGTTGGGCAGCACTCGCCGGTCCAAATCGCATCCTTATATTAGAAGCATATATCGTTGAAGGAGTGCTCGAACCCCATGGCAAAGGTAGTTCACGCAATGATCCGTGTTCTGGGCGAGGAGCGCTCAGTCGATTTCTACGCCAAGGCCCTCGATTTACAGATTGCCGACCGCTTTGTCTTTGATGGTTTTACCCTGATCTACCTTCGGAGCCGCGGTAGCGACTTTGAAGTCGAACTCACGATCAATCATGGCCGGGCAGAACCATATGACCTCGGTCAGGGATATGGCCATCTCGCGGTCGCCGTCAAAGATCTGGAAGCCGAACATCGGCGCTTTGAGAGCCTCGGCTTGAAGCCGACGCCGATCAAAGACCTATCGCATGACGGAACGCTTCTCGCGAAGTTCTTCTTCGTTCAGGATCCGGACGGTTACAAGATCGAAGTCTTGCAGCGACGGGGGCGTTATCGCTAGCGGCTTCACGGTTGCGGTGAAGTTCCGCCAACGAGACAAAGGTCTGAGGCGCTCATATTCTCGTGTAGGGAGCGCAATCCGCTCCGTCTACCTATACTATTTCGGACCGTTAAGGGCGGCGAGCTTGATCGAATCCGCGACAAAGTCGAAGTCTTCGGTGAGGATTGCGGTTGCTACTCTGATATGGTTGGTCGGTTTGACCGAGCATTTCGTGCCGGGAAGGACCGCGATCCTCCTCGCCGCCAAGGTGACGAGCGCATATTGTTCCGACTCCACCGGTACCCAGACGCATAGGCCGTCTCCCGATGGGATATCAATGCCGCGCTGTCTCAGCCGTTCAGTGAGCGACTCACGGCGCTCGGCGTAGATGGTGCGGGCACGCGAAACCATGCGCGTCGTTTCATCATCATTCAGCAGCCACGCGGTCGTCGCCTGCAGAAGCCGGCTCGTCCAGCCGGAGCTGAAGCTGCGATAGGATTGAATTTGCTTGGCCACGTTGATGGAACTCGACAGCACGGCGAGACGCAAATCAGGACCGAGCGACTTCGAGAACGACAGAATGTGGATGACACGGGTCGGAAACAGCGCGCCGAGACTGACCGGAGGCAATGGAGAGACGTCACCAACGCCATCATCCTCAATGATGAAACAATCACTTGCCGCAAGGACAGCGGCAAGCTCCGCCAGGCGACTTTCGCCGACGGCTCCGCCCGTGACAGAATGCGTGCGGGGCTGGTAAATGAAAGCGGTCGGACCCTTCTGGAGAACTTTCTTGAGAGAATCCGGAAGAGGCCCCTCAGCGTCGCATTCAACGGGAAGGATTTCGGCTCCGAGATCCTCGATGATGTCGAGAATGCGCATGGCTGTCGGGTCCTCGATCGCCACCGAAGCGCCAGGCATCACCAAGGCGTGAAGCGCCGAGTAGATCGCGTTGTAGCCACCATTTGTGGCCAGGAAGGTTTCCGGCCGATACGGCCAACGCCGCTCTAGGGCGCCACGAAGCTCTGAGAGGATCGGCGTGCGCTCGTAACTGTTCAGGTTTTCGGCCCGTGCCGCGTGAGACAGAGCCCCTTCCAGGGACGGCAGCAGATCCTGATCTGGCACGGCAAGGGAAAGATCCAGGACCTCCGCGCCGAAATGGCCCACGCTGCCCATACGGGCCGGGCGAGGCGTAACGGTGTTTCCAAAAACCCAGATTCCGGTGCGACCGCGTCCGCTAATCATCTTCTGACGGCGAAGCTCGCTCCATGCCTCTGAGACCGTTGCGGGACTCACGCCAAGCTTGAACGCGAGATCGCGGACCGTCGGCAGGCGCGCGCCGATCGGCAGCGCACCCGAGCGGATGAGCGTGCTCGTCTCCACCGCGATGCCGCGCGCTGTGCGTTCGCGCAGCCGCATGGCGAGCCAATCCGCATCGAAAGTGATGTCCATGTCGTCCGATCTTTTAATGTTCAGTAACATAATAGTTATTGATCAGCAGAAATGAACATTTAATTTCGGATCGCGGCAAAAGGTTGGGCTGTGACCGAACCTGCCCGGGAAAATTTGGAGAGTGCCGTGAAGGTGACTGTGCGCTTGGCCCTGCGCGACTGGGATTACATGACGCCGTTGGTACTCGGCGATGTGCAGTCGACACGCCTCGATGTCCAGGTCGATCGGGTCGGCACGCTGCCGGATAATTTCGCCAACGATCCACGCTACGACGCCAGCGAGATTTCGTTCAGTCGCTATACGACTGGACGCGCCGGGGGCGACGCGACGGTTGTCGGGGTGCCGAATTTCCTCATGCGCGGCTTTCGCCATCGCTGCATCATTACGGCACGAAGCAACTCATTGACGCGCCTGGAAGAGTTGAAAGGTGGCCGGATCGGAGTGACCGGCTGGCAGGATTCCGGCAATACCTGGACCCGCGCGGCCCTGTCGCAGGCCGGTGTGCAGATCGATGACGTGCGCTGGTATGCAGGTCGTCTGACCGAGGCTCATCCGATCGTCGACCGTCTCGGACCTTATACGCGTCCTGGACGGATCGAGGCGGTGCCGGGCGAGCGACCGATGCTCGAACTCCTCGAAAGCGGCGAGCTGGATGCAGTCTTCACGCCGTTCATGCCGGCGGGTTTCTTCGATCGCGATTCCAAGTTCCGCCATCTCCTGCCGGATCTGCATGCAGCCGAGGTCGAATACTTTGACGCAGTCGGCTATGTGCCCGGCATCCATATTCTGGGTCTCAAGGCATCCTTTGTCGCAGAGCATCCCTGGCTGCCGCAGGAGCTGAGCGATCTCCTCGACGAGTCTCAGCGGGTTTGGCTGGAGAAGCGTCGCAAATATGCGGACACGACGCCCTGGATCATCGAGGAGCTTGGCCGCTGCGGCCGCGACCTTCCTGGAAGCTGGAACGCCAGCGGCCTCGAGCCAAATCGCAAGATGATCGCGGATTTCCTGGCTGAGATCCGCAAGCAGAATCTTGCCGACACTGATCTCACGCCGGATGAGTTGTTTCCGGCAATCCCGCACTTCGTAGGAGAGCCCGCATGAAAGTAGCGCTTGGTCAATTCGCCGTCAGCAAGGATTGGAAGGACAATGCCGAAACGTGTGTCCGTCTGATGAAGCAGGCGGAAGCCGGCGGTGCCGATCTCCTCGTCTTGCCGGAAGGAATTCTCGCAAGAGACATAACTGATCCCGATATTGTGCTGAAGTCGGCACAGTCTCTGGACGGCCCTTTCATGACCCAGGTTCTGGAAGCCAGCCGCGGTTCGGCTCTGACGATGATGACCTGCATCCATGTGCCTTCGGGATCCGGGCGCGTCTTCAATGTGCTCGTCACCGTGCGCAATGGCGCCATCGTCTCTCAATACCGCAAGCTTCACCTCTACGATGCCTTTTCGGCCAAAGAGTCGACCAACGTTCAGCCAGGCTCTGAAATCCCGCAGATCCTTGAGATCGCCGGCCTCAAGGTCGGTGTCATGACCTGCTACGACGTCCGCTTTCCGGAGCTTGCACGGCGGCTTGTCGTCGACGGTGCCGAAGTGATCATTCTCCCCGCCGCTTGGGTGCGCGGACTCGGCAAAGAGGCGCATTGGGAAGTTCTGGTGACGGCTCGTGCGCTGGAAAACACTTGCTACATGGTCGCAGTCGGTGAGTGCGGCGAGCGCAACATCGGCGCCAGCATGGTGGTCGATCCGCTCGGTGTCGCCGTCGTCCGGGCGGGAGAGACACCAGCGCTCGTCTTCGCCGATATCGATCCGGCACGTATCGCTCATGCGCGATCGGTGTTGCCGGTCCTTGCAAATCGACGCTTCGCGCGCCCGGAGCTTGCACTGGACGACGCGGCTCAAATCGAAGCTGCATAATTCTCAGAACTAGAAAGGGAACAGACAAATGAAGATGAGAAGTGTTCTTTGCGCGACTGTAGTCGCCATGGCGCTGAGCCACGGCTCTGCCTTCGCTCAAGCCACCCCCGCCGGCGAGATCCCGCAGCAAAAGGTGAACGACGCGCTTCGCGCGAAGCTGCCGGAAGAGTTCAAGACCTCGAACAAGTTGACATCGGTCAACAGCGGCTCTTTCCCGCCCTATGAGATTGTGACCGATACCCGAACGATGACGGGTGCAAGCGCCGATCTGACGGATGCGATCGGGCAGCTACTGGGTGTCAAGATCGAGCATGCCACGGTCAATGGCTTGTCGGCGCTGCTGAGCGGAATCAAGTCGGGCCGTTATCAGTTCTCGATGGGCCCCGTCGGCGATTTCAAGTCGCGCCAGGAGGCCAACGATTTCGTGGACTGGGTGCAGGAATATGTCGTCTTTGCCGTTCAGAAGGGCAACCCCAAGCATATCAATGCTCTTGACGATGCCTGCGGAACACGCATTGCCGTCCAGTCGGGTGGCTCAGCCGAGAAAGTGATCAAGGCGCAGGCTGAGAAGTGCGCAGCCGATGGCAAGCCGGCGCTCGAGGTGCAGTCCTATGCGGATCAGCCAACGTCGATCCTCGCAGTCCGCTCCAAGCGCGCCGACGCGTTCTTCTCTTCGCAGGCTCCTCTGACGTATTTCGTTCAGCAAGCGAACGGCGAGCTGGAACTGGCCGGTGTCGGTAAGCCGAATGGCTTCGACGACCTCTTCCAGGGCGCCGTGACGCCGAAGGACTCGCCTCTCAGCGAAGTTCTCCTCGCGGCCGTCAAGGAGCTCATGAAGAATGGCACTTATGCCACGATCATGAAGAAGTGGGGCCTGGAGAACAACATGATCTCCGAGCCCGGAATCAATCTAGCGAAGAAGTAAGAGACCATGACCGAGCGCACCATCAGTCCTTCCCTGGACATGCGCGACGTTGCCACCGCTCACACTCCAATCGCATGGGAGCGCTGGCTTCTCTGGGCTTTCGTGCTGTTCGTCGCAGCGGATTTCGCCTGGCTTGTCGCGTGGAACAAGAACTTCGGCTGGCCCATTGTGGCGCAGTGGTTCACGGCGGATTCCATTCTTAAGGGACTGTCGGTGACGCTCGGTCTCACTGTCGTGGCGATGATCATCGGTATCGCCGTCGGCCTCGTTCTCGCAATCGCCCGTATGTCGGACGACAGATTGTTCAGCTCTTTGGCGTCGCTGTTCATCTGGTTCTTTCGCGGCACGCCTTTGCTGGTTCAGCTGATTTTCTGGTACAATCTGTCGACGCTTTTTCCGGAAATCTCCATCGCAATTCCCTTCGGGCCTACGCTGGTCAGCTGGAACACCAACGATCTCATCACGCCGATGACGGCCGCCATCGCTGGCCTGTCGCTCAACGAGGCCGCATACATGGCGGAGATCATCCGAGGTGGCCTGCTCTCCGTCGACAAGGGACAGGTCGAAGCAACGGATGCCTTCGGTATGACCCGTGCGCGGGCGCTGCGGCGTATCATTATCCCGCAGGCCATGCGGTCCATCATTCCGCCAACCGGTAATCAGCTCATCAGCATGATCAAGGCGACGTCTCTCGTCAGCGTCATTGCCATGGCCGATCTGCTCTATTCCGTTCAGGCAGTTTACAATCGGACTTTCGAAGTCATTCCCATGCTGATGGTCGCGGTGATCTGGTATCTGATCATCACATCGATCCTCAATGTGGGGCAGGGCTTCATCGAGCGCTACTACGCTCGCGGTGAGCGTGGGACATCGAATGCCCGTGCCGCAATCCGTTTGGAGGAGCCAGCATGAATTTCGCCGCAAAAGTGGTTGCCCCGGTGACGGCTCAACCTCTCGTTCGCGCCCGCAACGTCCACAAGTCTTTCGGCGATAACGAGGTGCTCAAGGGCATCGATCTCGACGTCATGCCAGGAGAGGTCGTGGTGGTTCTTGGTCCCTCTGGATCGGGAAAGTCTACGTTCTTGCGCTGCATCAATCATCTCGAAGCCATCGACCGCGGCTATATCGAGGTCGATAACGAGCAGGTCGGCTACCAGCTTCGACGTGGGCGTCTTCACAAGCTTTCCGATCGGGCCATCGCCGTACAGCGGCGGAAGATCGGCATGGTGTTCCAGCAGTTCAATCTCTACCCGCACATGACGGCGCTGGAGAACATCATCGAAGCCCCGGTCGGAGTGCATGGACAGAATCGAAAGCAAGCCGTGGCCTATGCCATGGAGCTCCTGACGAGAATCGGCCTGGCGGACAAGGCGAACGCTTATCCGCGCCAGCTATCCGGCGGTCAGCAGCAAAGAGTCGCGATTGCGCGGGCTCTGGCGATACGCCCGAAGCTCATGCTTTTCGATGAGCCGACATCCGCGCTTGACCCCGAACTCGTCGGCGAAGTGCTGGCAACGATGCGTGACCTTGCCCAACAGGGCCTCACCATGATCGTGGTGACCCATGAAATTGGTTTCGCACGAGAGGCGGCCGATCGGGTCGTCTTCATGGATGGTGGCGTGGTGGTCGAGGAGGGTAAGCCGGAGGCCGTGCTGGCGAATCCGACCCATCCTCGCACGCGCCTTTTTCTCAGCCGCTTCATCGAGAAACACTGAGGTCCAGGGACGGGCAAAGACGAAGCGCCCCTCCGAGACGTCTCGCGCCGCCCATTCCAAAGTCGATAGAGCAGGGCCCGGCGAGCCGGGCCGCGTTCCTGCAGCTTGGTAGGGAAATTCAGCTCTGCTCACCGGCGCCAGAATGCGCATCGTTCATTATGCGGTATCCGCGCGCGCTGCACCGGCGCACTGGCAGTTGGCGCCGGTCTCGTCGCACTCGTCACGAGTTCTTGGAAGCCGTCCGGGAGCGGGTGGTGCGGGGGGCAGCTTGCGCGGCTGTATTCAAGGCCACGGCGGCGCGGATAAGCGCCATCAGGGCTTTTTCATCAATCTTGTCGCCTTCATGGAAATCGATGGCGCGTCTGGTATTGCCTTCAAGGCTGGAGTTGAAGAGGCGTGACGGGTCCTCCAGCGAAGCACCCTTCGCGAAGGTCATTTTCACGACGCTCTTGTACGTCTCGCCGGTGCAGATGATACCAGCATGTGACCATACCGGCACACCTCGCCATTTCCACTCTTCGACCACTTCGGGATCTGCCTGCTTGATGAGGGTTCTGAGCCGAGCGAGCATTTCGCCTCGCCAATCGCGTAGCTCCTTGATTCTCGCATCGATCAGTTGAGAGGGAGTAGGCTCTCCTTCTTCCGCCTTCGAGCTGCTCTTGGTCTGCGTCATGATGCTTGTCACCTTCTTCATGGTCATATCGTGTCACATGATGGCGTTGGACGCAGCCCGCGAGTAGCGTTTTATGTGTTTATTGATCCATTCTTTAGAAAAGCTCCTCGAGGACATCGAGCCGGGCTTGCGAGATACTGGCCATTCGACTCATCCAGTCGATCAGGGCGGGCATGCCGAGCTGCGCGCTGTCGCGAGTCTGACGACTTTCGTCATATGTGGCTGCGAAGTGCCCGAAGGCCGAACACATGCTTTGAGATATTGAGCCTTCCCATCCTGCTGCAATGGAAGCATCGCCTCTCGACATTGCTGTCAATTTTGAAGCTTATCCTGTAACATTAGCCTGCGCAGGAGACAGGAGCGCCATCGGTCGGTGGCTCCTTTGCCGATCCGCAGGGGTCATGCGTCTTCGCGTGGACGTTGCAGGTTGCTGGTCTCCCACGATGGCCAAGGTCTTGGAACGGGAAGAGATATGACGCTACAGGTTCGGCCTGCTATGGCCCAGCGTATTGTCCCGATCCTGGAATGGCTTCCTGCTTATCGGCGCGAGTCGTTAGTGCCGGATATCCTAGGAGGGCTCGCACTCTGGGCGGTCATGGTGCCGGAGGCCATGGCGTATGCCGGTATCGTCGGCGTGCCGCCCATTATGGGCCTCTACACCATCGTCCCGCCGTTGATTGCATACGCATTTTTTGGCTCGTCCCGGCTCCTGGTGGTCGGCCCGGATACAGCGACCGGCCTGATCTCGGCGCTGACAGTCGGAGCCGTCGTGGCGCAGGGAACGATGGAGTTCGATACCCTCACGTCCACCCTTGCAATCTTGATTGGCGTCTTGTTCCTGCTCTTCGGAGCACTTCGCATGGGGTGGGTGGCGACCTTTATTCCAACACCCGTGATGCGCGGATTTATCGAAGGCCTGGTCTGTGTCACGATCGTCGGGCAAGTGCCGCATTTGTTGGGCATCGATGGTACGTCGGGTAATTTTCTCACTAAATTGTGGTTCGTGCTGCAGCACCTAAGAGATGCTTCACTTGCTCCGGTTTTGACCGGACTGCTCAGCCTTGCCGCGATGCTGCTGCTTCGTCGCATCGCACCTCGGGTTCCTGCGGCGCTGGTCGTCGCAGTTGCTGCGACGATCCTGATCGATGTGCTTGCTAGCAAAGCCGCGGGCATTGATGTTGTCGGCGACCTCCCATCGGGTCTGCCCCACTTCGTAAAGCCTGTCCTCGATCCCGAACTCCTGCAAGCGCTGCTGCCTGGAGCACTCGCCATCGTGCTTGTGGGCTATGCCGAAGCACTGGGAGGGGCAAAGGCGGTGGCGATGCAAACGGGCGATGATGTCGATCCGAACCAGGAATTGGTCGCGCATGGACCCGCCAACATCCTGAGCGGTCTCTTCGGCGGCTTCCTTGTCGTCGGAAGCTTGTCGAAGACCTCACTTGCTATGGCGTCCGGCGCTCATACCCAGATCGCAAACCTCGTGGCGGCGATCTTCTGCTTTCTTACCCTCGTGTTCCTGACGCCATTGTTTCGAGAAATGCCCCATCCAGCGCTCGCCGCCATTGTGATAGCGGCGATGCTGCACCTCTCTCGTCCGGACTATCTGCGCTCGCTATTCCTTCGAAATCGTTGGGAGTTCCTCATCGCCGCGATCGTCATCATCGGAGAGCTGACGCTCGGAGTTCTCCAAGGCATTGCCCTTGGGGTGGTCCTGTCTTTGCTGTTCCTCATTTATCGGACCAGCCATCCGGACTCTGCAGCGCTGGGCCAACTGCCGGGCACTGAGGCCTATCGGGACGTTCAGCGTCATCCGGAGGCGATCACATTCCCCGGGTTGCTGATCTGGCGCGCCGGTGGCGATCTGTATTACGCGAGTATCGGTCATTTTATCGAGGGGTTGAACGCTGCCCTGGCGACGAGCCGCGTATCAGTCAATTGTGTTCTCGTGGATGCAGGCTCTGTGAATCTTCTCGATACCAGCGCTTGCGACACGCTCCTGGCCTTCATCACGAAACTGCAACACCAGGGTATCACGTTTGCCTTTGCGCGTGTCCGGGATCAGGTCCGAGACAGCATGCGGCTCGGCGGCGTGGAAGCCGTTGTCGGGCCTGCCAACTATTATGAACGCGTGACTGATGGCGTCCGTGCATGGCAACACCGGGGCAAGCCGGACGCTGCGGTCTGAGAAGGCCTAAGGGTTGCCTATCCGTTCGGAAGTTCACCGCAATGGTTCCTAAGCTGGAAATCCGGATCCGACACATGGCGGAGACTACTCCTGCCCTCCGAGGTTCGCTCGCTACGGACGGTACAAGGGCAGGAACATTCCCTGGCATACGACGTTACTTTCCATGCCCAAGCTTAAGCCCCTGACACGACTTCCAACCTTCGATCCGGATACGGGGGACCTCGTCGTATTTGTCGAAACCCCAAGGCACAGCCGGAGCAAATATGCCTACAATGCGAACGTGGGGGCCTTCGACCTCAAGTTCGTTCTTCCGGAAGGTATGACGTTTCCGCTCGACTTCGGGTTCATTCCATCCACCTTGGGACAGGACGGCGATCCGCTTGATATCCTTCTTCTGCTCGACGAACCCGTGGCGGTGGGTACACGAACGAAAACGCGTTTGGTTGGCGCCATCCGGGCTTATGAGCGGGAAGGAAGCGGCCGATGGGAGCGCAATGACCGATTGATTGCTGTTGCAGTCCATGCTCATGCCCATGAGCATATTCGAGCGATCGCAGATATGAACCCGCAAGTGCTTGCCGACGTCGAGGTCTTCTTCGAGAGCTATAACCGGCTTCACGGCAAAGAATTTCGGGTCAAAGATCATGTCAATGCCAAAAAGGCTGGAAAGTTGCTCAAGAAGGGGCTGGCTGCGTACCAGCGCCGGTGAGTTGCACAGCGACGCTCATGCTTCAGACTCAGTCATTCGCCCTAGCCTGACAACATTCGCTCGGGTTAGGGAAGCGGACCAGATGGAAGCCAATCAAGACGCCGGTCATTGACCATGAAGGATATTCCCAATGCGGAACAGCGCAGGCGCATGTGAGCGAGCAACTTGCCTGCATGGGGTCAAAGTGACGTGAAAAGCATCGCGACGGCGGCAAGTGCCATCGCGGCCGTCGCTACCCACCCCAGCCCCTTCAGCCAGCCACCTACAGCGAATGCGCCCATGACATCGGCTCGGGCCGACAGCAGCATCATGATCGCCATCACCGGAACGGCCACGATGCCGTTGATCACCGCGCTCCAGTAAAGTGCCTTGATCGGATTGATCGGTGTGAAGTCCAGTGTCATTCCCAGCAGCGTTGCGACGACGACTGTTGCATAGAAAGCCTTGGCTTCCATCGGCTGGCGCGCAAGCCCCACCGGCCATTTGCGCGCTTCGCCGATGGCATAGGCAGCCGAGCCGGCAAGGACGGGAACGGCCATGATGCCCGTCCCGATGATGCCGAGCGCAAAAATTGTCTCCGCCAGCGAGCCGGCGATCGGCCGGAGCGCTTCAGCCGCCTGGGCCGAAGTCGCGATGTCCGTAACTCCGTGGGTATGAAGCGTAGCGGCTGTGGTGTTCATGATCGCCAGCCCGATTACGTTCGAGAGCGCCATCCCAATAACGGTATCAAGCTCTATCCGTGCCAGCGCGGCAGGACCTTGGTCGGGAGCCTTGACGAGCGCCTCGCGGCGCGGAAACTCGCGCACATCCTCAGCCTCCTGGCTCGACTGCCAGAAGAAGAGGTATGGGCTAATTGTGGTGCCGAACACCGCGACGATGACCATCAGAGAATCCCTGTCCAAAGCGAACGAGGGGATGACGAGTCGAGTGAGGGCCTCGCTCCAGGATACCTCTACGAGAAAAAGCGTAACGACATAGGCGAGAAGGACCAGGGCCAGCCATTTCAGAACCGCGACATAGCGCGTGTATTGGAGAAATATCTGTAAGGCGATCGAGATTCCTGCAAATGCCAAGATGTACGGCGTAATCGGACCACCCAGTACCAACCGGGAAGCGTCCGCCATGGCGCCAAGATCGGCCCCGATGTTGATGATGTTTGCCAGGAGGAGGAGCAACACGATGCTCTGCAGCAGCCAGTTCGGGTAATACCGGCGAAGGTTACCGGCGAGTCCTTGGCCGGTTGTCCGCCCGACGCGCCCGCTGATGATCTGAACAGCGCACATCAGTGGGTATGTGAACATCAGCGTCCAGTTCATGCCATAGCCGAACTGGGCTCCAGCCTGGCTGTATGTCGCGATACCGCTTGGATCGTCGTCGGAGGCGCCGGTGATCAGACCCGGTCCGAGGACCATGAGAAGGCGAGGCTTGCTGGGGCCGACGACAGGGCTTGGTGCGATTTGCTCCGGATCTTGCGTAGTTTCCTGTGACATGGAACGCTCAACGCTCACGCTTTCAATGGTAACGTCGGATCATCTAACTGGTTGCATCTGACGCACTATTGATGGTTTGCGGTTTGCGAGATGTCGCGTTGCCTCCGCCGGATTCCTGCTTGTGCTCGAGCTGATACGAGAGCCAGCGCATGCCCATACCGATGACGGACGTGAGCATGCCGAAGATCAAGCACAGCATGAGCACCAGCTGCTCGGAAGCGCTCTTCCAGGAGACTATGCCCAGCAGAGCGACGCTTAGGCAGGAAATCAAGTAGCCGATTGATTTGATGTGCGAACTTTCCATGGTGGGCCTTTGGCGATTGGCAAGCTTGGTGCCTTCCTAGCCGTATAACGGTCAGGCTGGCGATTCTGTTCAAAGGTGCATATGGTCGTTCGCTGGACATCAATTCTGATCGGGAACGGTCAGGCAGGATCAGACAGCCGCGCTCGACCAGAACGGAAACGCTCCGGAAAGATGAGAAAGCTTCTTCGCGAGAGGCGAGAAAATGAGAAGAGCCGCATCATGCGGCTCTTCCCCTATAAGGCTTAGAACAGTGGCCTATCGTTACTTTTGACCGCCCTTGCGACCGGCCTCGCTGGCCAGATCCCGATCTTTCGAGAAAGACCGTTCCTCGGCAGGCACGCTCTCGCCGCCCTTCTTGGCGATCTCGCGCTGTTTGTTTTCATCCATGGAAGCGAATCCACGGTTTGAAGTGCCTTTCTTCTCCGTCATGATGTGAACTCCGTTTTTAGTTGCGCCGATAGTTGAAGAACCAGCTCCGTTACATTTTGTTCAAGCCTGTCTTTAAATTACTTGAATGGCCAAGAATATGATTCGCCAAGCGGTGCTTTTACGATTGGAATATTATGAATTGCTGAGCATAGGATCCCACATTTCTCCTATATATCTGACAAAGATCTTTTGGATTTTTCCAAATATGCCTGTGAAATGCGACAAGATGAGCCACATAGGAGAGCATTAAACCATCTGTCGCCACGCCTGAGTGTCTTGTCCGAACTCGATGCATGTTGATGCGCCGTTTCATCGCGGTGTGGATGACGAACCTGCCCGACATGAAAGCGTTCAACGGACGGCTGTGGGGCCAAACGAAGAGGTCTAGAATGGCTAATCAACAACGCGGTGGATCATCGGAACAGCACGGGGAGGCCGGCCGTCAAAGCCATAAGAATCAGGAGAAGCAGGGTTCGTCGAGCCGTGGCGGGACGTCGGAACAGCATTCCGAAGCTGGGCGTCAAAGCCACAAGAATGATAAGTAGTTAAGTTTGAAGGGCCTGCCCACATTGGCGGGCCCTTTCAACATCGGGCAACTCTCATCGAGAAATTCAATGCTGTTCTAATTGAGACCGGAACAAGATCTCTATCCCGAGATGCCTTGACTTGAATAAATGGAGAGTGCTTGCTTAGCGGAGCGGGGGCTACATCGATTTTATGCGGCTCTCGCAAGAGAAGGCCTTATTCGCCCGAAGCGTGGCGATCCGAATGCTTTTATGGGGCGATGCCTTTTAAATGACGATGCGCAGCTTCGACGTAGCAGACAGCGCGTCGTCCGATGAATTGCCGATTGCATCAAGCATTCGGAGGATGCGTGATCTCCCCGCGATGCAGTGATCGCGAAAGATTTCCGATGCGTGGCCCGGATTTCCGGATTGCAAAGCCTTGAGCATCTGCAAGTGCTCGTTGGCGACCGCCGAAATGTTGAAGGCACGCGAGACGAGCTTGCGCCGCCACACCTGGATCTCACGCTCCATGCTCTCATGAATGATCAGGAGGCGGCGATTGCCGGTAAACTCCATCGCGAGCGAGTGAAAGCGGCCGTTACGGGCTAGAAACTCGCCAACCTCGTCACGATCCGCTGCAGCTTGTGCTTCTTCCAGCAAGCTCTCGAGCTGTGCGAGCTGTTGGTTGGTAATGGTCTGTGCAAGCATTCTTCCGGCATGAGCCTGCAGCACAGCCTTCATATCGTAGATGTCGAGAATGTCCTGAATGTCATGGATGCGAACGAACGCACCCCTGTTCGGGATCAGCTCGATGATGCCAGCTTCTTCGAGACGACGGCAGGCTTCTCGCACGGGGCCTCGGCTAATTCCGAGGCGCTCGGCGATTGCGTTCTCGTTCACATGACTGCCGGCCTCTAAGTCGCCGCTCACGATCATCTTCTCGATCTCTCGAAAAGCTGTTTCTGCAAGTGACGTTCCGGTCTTGCCGTCTGAGCGCATGCTATCCATCGACATCGTTGCTGAGGCCACTTCACCGTCCTCCTACAATGGCGCCAATGTGCGGCCAAGGGGCAAGATTGTCAACAATCTTTGTGTCGAGTATGTTCATGGTTATATTGAGCTTAGTATATAATAGTTGGTGTATATTATCAGATAAATATTGCGAATTGCACTATTATTGCATAGAAATACCTTGGGAGTCATAAAGTATTTTCATGATGACAAATTGGCTCAGAAATTCGCCAAGCGCTATAAGCAAAATGTGTTGACAATCTTGAAACGCTACCGTTGTCTGTCGGCACGGTTCGGGATGCTCCAGTGAACCGTCATCAAACAACGACCGCGCAGATAGGCAGCGAGCCGATCGTTTCGCCTGCGGCCGGGGCAACAGATAATCGGAGGAACGTCAATGATAAGATCCCTTGAGCGCCTTGCAGGCTGCGCAGCCATTATTCTGGCGGCGACCGCGACGATCTCTTCCCCGAAGGCATCCGAGTACCCGGCTGACTACGCACAACTCGTCGCCGCTGCCGAAAAAGAAGGCAAGGTTTCAATTTATGCACCCACCGACCCCGCACAATCGAAGGCGTTGATGGACGCGTTCAACGCGAAACATCCCAAGATCAAGGTCGAGTGGAACGATATCACAGCGCAGGCGCTTTTCAGTCGGATCATCAGCGAGGCAGCGGCCGGACAGGTCGGCGGCGATATCGCCTGGAATGTGCCGGACATGCAGCTGAAGCTCGTGTCGATGGGGCACGCCGTGCCGTACGAATCTCCAGAAGCAGCAACGGTGCCGGAGTGGGGCAAGTACAAGGGCATTGCATATGCGACCACCATCGAGCCTGCCGTCATCATGTACAACAAGACGCTGACGTCAGAAGACAAGATCCCGAAGACGCACGATCAACTCCTCGACACGCTGAAGAACAACGCGGAGGCATGGCGCGGCAAGGTCGCAACATTCGATCCTGAAAAGTCTGGAACCGGCTTTCTTTGGTCCCGCAATAATGAGCGGCTTTGGCCTGACTTCTGGACATTTGTTAAGGAGTTCGGAAAGGTCGGCGGCCAGGTCTATTCAAGTTCCAGCCAGTTCAAGGAAAAGGTGCTGTCTGGTGAACTCTTGATGGCTTTCGATATGAATGGCGCCTATGCCCGCGAATGGGCCAAGGCTGCTCCGAACCTTGGCGTGATCGCGTTCAATGACTACACGCAAGCTTATTCCCGCGTCGCGTTCATCATCAAGGATGGCAAAAACCCGAACGCCGCGCGCGTATTCCTGGACTTCATGTTGTCGCAGGAGGGACAGAGGGCCGTTAGTAATGCAGGATTGCCCTCCGTGAGACGCGATGTCGACAATGGCAATGACATTGACGACATCAATGCACTGTCGAACGGCAAGCTCAAGCCGATCGCTCTCGGACAAGATCTCATCGACGACTTCGATCCGAAAACCCGGACGACATTCCTGGCGCGCTGGAAGCGTGAACTCGGCAAGTGATACCGAGCCGTCGGAGCGAAAGTAAATGGCGCGCGCTACTGAAGCGATTATATTTCGTGGAACGGTCGTAGCGGCTCTTGCTGCGGCTGTCCTCGCCCCGGTCGGACTGATCATCTATCAGTCCTTCCTGTCCGGGCCGTTTTTCGATCCCACGGCTACCGTGGGATGGGATGCCTTCGGATTCATCTTCACCGATCCCGACTTCTACAGCGCCTTCGGCGTCACGGTAATCTTCGCAATCGGTGTCGTGGCGATAGCGGTGCCGCTTGGCGCTGCCCTTGCGTTTCTTCTGACGCGCACGGACCTCATCGGTCGGAAGATTCTGGAGCCTTTGGCACTTGTACCGATGTTTCTGTCCGCCATCGTTCTGGGCTTCGGTTACACGGTTTCGCTAGGACCATCGGGACTCGTTTCTCTCGGTGCCGAGCGCATTTTCGGCTTTGTGCCCTGGAATATCTATGGTCTCGGCGGCCTGATCCTCTTTGGCGGACTGACCCATGTGCCGCATGTCTATCTCTATGCGTCGGCGGCGATGCGTAACATCGCCAGCGACATGGAGGAGGCCGCACGCACAACGGGTGCCGGTATCTGGCAGGTTGCTTGGCACGTCACTTGGCCACTCACTTTTCCGGCTCTGATCTTCGCGTCGATGCTCAATGTCCTTCTGGCCTTCGAGAGCTTCGGTTTGCCTCTCATCTTGGGCGATCCGGCCGGAACCGTCGTTCTCACGACCTATATCTACAAGCTGACGGCTTTGTTGGGCGTTCCGTCATATCAGCTTATGGCCGCAGTCGCCGTCGTCTTGTTGGCGTTGACCTTTCCGCTCGTCTTCATCCAGCGTCGTTTGCTCGCCCAGTCACGGCGCTATGTAACTGTCGGCGGCAAGGGAGCGCGTGCAACGCGTATTCACCTCGGCCCGACCATGCAGTGCGTAGCATTGGCGGGTGTCGCGCTCTGGCTTCTGCTCGCGGTCGTCTTCCCGATCGGGGGTATCGTCGTGCGGGCGTTCGTCAGCGCCTGGGGGCGAGGGATCAATATCTTCGAGCATCTGACACTCGATAATTTCCGGCAGCTCCTCATCGTGCCCGCACTGGCTCGCAGCTTGACCAACACCGTCATTCTTGCGGTGGTCGGTGGAGCGATTGCCGTCGGTGCCTACCTCCTGGTTGCGCTCGCGGGACATCGCTGGCGGGGAAGATTTTCGAGTGCGATCGACTATCTCGTTCTTCTCCCGAAAGCCTTGCCCGGCCTCGTCGTCGGCTTGAGCTTCTTCTGGGTTTTCCTCTTTGTGCCGGCTCTACAGCCGCTGCGTCCCACACTGATCAGTCTCCTCATCGCATATACGATCGTGGGACTGTCTTACGGGTTCCGTATGATTCAGGCGAACTTGCTTCAAGTTTCGCCTGATCTCGAAGAGGCGGCGCGAACGGCCGGCGCAACGACGGGGCAAACCTGGCGATCGGTCGTAGTGCCGATCATCCGGCCGGGTCTCATCGGAGCCTGGACGATGATGATCATCGTCTTTCTCCGCGAGTACGCGACCGGTGTCTATCTGATGACGAACGGGACCGAGGTTCTCGGATCCATGATCGTTTCAATGATCGCAGGCGGCTCCGTAGATATGATCGCCGCCCTTTCCTTCATAAGCATTGTGTTCACGCTCGGCGGCTTCGTCCTTGCCCTGCGTCTGGGAGTCCGGGTCAATGAGTGATCTGATCGTTCGCAACGTGCATAAGCGGCTCGGCGCGCTCGCCGTCCTCAAAGGTGCATCGTTCTCCGGTAGTAAAGGGCAGATAGTCGCCTTGCTCGGCGCATCCGGAAGCGGCAAGACCACGCTCTTGCGCTGTATTGCCGGGTTGGAAACGCCCGAAAAGGGCAAGATCGAAATCGGAGGCACGAAGGTTCTCGACGCCGATAGCTCCCTCATCCTGCCTCCGGAGCGGCGCGACATCGGTCTCGTCTTCCAGTCCTATGCGTTGTGGCCACACCGGACCGTGAAGGAAAATGTCGCTTTCGGTCTGCAGCTGCGCGGCGTGCCTTCCTCCGAGGCGAATGCGCGTGTTGTCGCAATGCTCGAGAAGCTCGGACTTGCTCACCTTGCCGATCGCTATCCGTTCCAGCTGTCTGGCGGGCAACAGCAGCGCGTCGCGATTTGCCGTGCACTCGTCTACAATCCGAAAGTCCTGCTTCTCGACGAGCCTCTGTCCAATCTCGATGCGAAGCTGCGCGAGGAGGCGCGCTTCTGGATTCGCAAACTGATCCTGGATCTCGAGATTTGCGCGGTCATGGTCACCCACGACCAGGGCGAGGCTCTCGCTATGGCCGACAAGATCCTTCTTCTCAAGGACGGGCACATCATTCAGGAAGGTTCTCCCAAGGCCATGTATTCTGCGCCAGAGACTTTCTATGCGGCGGAATTCTTGGGCACGAATAACATCATTACGGGGCATGCGGCTTGGGTCGATGGCGATGCCGTGCGGATCTGCGGCAACGGCTGGGAGCTCGATGGCGTATCGCGCGGAGACACTCTGAAGGGAGACGCTGATGCCGTGAAGGCCGTCATCCGAGTTGAGGCGCTTGCGGTTTCGGAGAGGCCCACGATCGGACTCAAGATGAGCCTCGAGGCTTCCATGTATCTGGGCGATCGGTGGGAACACCGTTTGCGCATGGGAGATCTTGTCGTCCGCGCTTACGGGCCTGACGAGCTTAGCAGCCCAGAGGTCTGGTGCACGTTTCCGCAAGAACGCTTGTGGGTGTTTCCCGCCGAGAGTCCATGAGGCGCCCGCGGCGCGCGGACTGCTTCGAGAGGCGAGGCGATCCGTGCGACGAGGTGATTACCGGAAGCTTCGACGACAACGCCGATGGCGTCGGTTGATGGAAGGCTTCGGTGGTTCGCTCTCGTCTATGGCTGCGGCCTTTCACCTGTCGAGGCTCGGCTCCTTTTGACCTGCTTCGCAAACGATTCAGAACTTCACGCGAACTGACATACGAGAGTACCTCCATGCTAAATCAGACATACATGTTCGAGAACGCGGTCGCGCCCAGCAATCAGAAGATCGCGAAGATGAGCATTACACGTCTCGCCAATATCCCGATCACGCCGCCGCCCTATCGCGATCGACCCAACAAGGAAGGGGCGATGTTGCTGCGAGTCGAGACAAATGACGGCGTGGTGGGCTGGGCGACCAGTGGATACACTCATCCGGTCATCGTCGACCTGATCGACAAGTACATTACGCCCCGCATCCTCGGAGAGGATCCCTTTCGCACGGAGAGAATTCCGCTCCTCTTTGACCGCCATACCTATGAACGTCCGCTGGGCCGCGCTTTCGTTTCCGCAATGGCTCTCGTGGATATCGCACTGTGGGATATCAAGGGCAAAACCCTCGGCAAGCCCGTCCATGTTCTCCTTGGCGGAGCACGTGACCGCGTCCCTGTCTATGTGACGCATGGTGCAGCCTATGATGGCGCGCAAACTTACAGTGCCGAGGAACTCGCGGCTGAAGCGGCCTATCTCGTGAAGCTCGGTAATACTCACGTCAAGAACACGGTGGGACGGCAAGCCATTCCCGATCCGAAAGACGACTACCGCCGCATGAAAGCGATGCGTGAGGCCATCGGGCCGGATGTGAAGCTGTCGATGGACGGCAACCTGCGGATGTCGATCTCCGAAGCTGTCCGGCTGTGCAAGTTGTGTGAGGAACTCGATATCGCATTCATCGAAGAGCCGATTTATTACAATGACCCTGCCACTCTGGCGCATCTGCGTTCGCAGACGACAATCTCCGTCGCGGCGGCGGAGAACGAGAAGTTCACGGCGCTTCAACTCCTGCAGGCAGGTGCCGTCGATTTTATCCAACCCAACATCAACAACGATGGAGGTCTCTCGGCCTCGTTACGGATTGCTGCAATTGCGCGTGCGTTCAACATCCCACTCGGCCATGGCAACGGCAACGGTCCCCACAACATCGCTCTGCATGCCGGCATCGGTAACGGCGGCCTCGTAGAATATCACTATCACAAGTGGATGGCCTACAACGCGCTGTTCGAGGAGGTGCCGCAGCCCGAGGACGGGTGGCTGAGGGTCAGTCTGAAGCCGGGATTTGGCCTTGAGCCCAAAGATGGCGTCATTAAGGAATACAGCGTCTGATGCGCGGGCCGAAAATCAGAAGAGTCTCCACCAATTCTGCGAGCTCCTGAAAGCTGTTCTCCGACGGGTGCTTGGTGCCCGTCGTCTCTACTTGCCTAATCGATGGCTGTATCGAACGGAGGAGATATGAGCCTCCTGTCGCAAAATACGCTTGGCAAGAGTCAGCCAGCGATGGGGTCCATTGACACTTGTGACGCCACGGTCTGCAGTGCCTGGATGAGTCGTATTCGTGAGGAAGCACGCGACCAGACCAGGCCAATATGTCGCTCCGGCGCGTTCGCTGGGAGAGCAATCTTTGCAACTGACAGCCCCGCCGGCCAGGGGGGAGCCCAGTCGGGAAGCAGAGATACGCCGAGCCCCTTGCTGACCATCACGGCAATGGCCTCCAGAGCGTCGAGCTCCAGCCGTTCGTGCGGCCGGATGCCGACGCGCCTGAGATAGGAATCCGCGAGGCGTCCACCCCAATGATTTCGATCGTAGCGGATAAAGGGTTCGCTGCGCAGAAGGCTGTGCGGATCGCGATCGGCGATGCGCTCCGGGGCCAGCACGATCAGTGGTTCGGATCTGAGCACATGCCAGTCGAGCGTCTTGGGAAAGGCGAATTGCGGTTTGACTACGATAGCAGCGTCGATATCGCCCTCCGTCACCTGGCGATACAATTCGACCGATGTACCGGGCACCACATAGAGGTCCAGCATGGGGGCCGCAGCGAGAAGGCGGGCCAGGATCGTAGGCAGCAGTCCGGTCAGTGCCGTCGAAATGGCGCCAAGGCGGATCTCTCCAGCGATCGATCCTCGACCGGCCAAGGCTTGCAGATCACGAACGTCACGCAGGATGTTTCGCCCGCGCGCAAGAATGGCGCTTCCTGCTTCAGTGGGGCGGACTGTCCGGCCCGCCCGTGACAGAAGCAGCGTCCCAACTTCATCCTCGAGCGCGCGTATGCGCTGCGCGACGGCTGCCGGCGTAATGCCCAGCCGACGCGCCGCCTCGGCCATCGATCCGGACTCTGCAACAGTGAGAAAGCTTTCCAGAAAGCGTGTATCCATCGATAGAAAAAGTATATTCTGAAGATAGCAGAGTCCAGATTTTCTTCGTGGTTTGTGTGCTGCACCTTTCCTGCAAATGATGTGGGAGAAGCATCTTGGATCTCGGGCTGAGAAACAGGGTCGCGCTGGTGTTTGGCGCAGGCGGCGGATTGGGAGGGGCAATCGCTCGCACATTGGCAGGCGAGGGTGCCAAGGTCGTCGTTGCCGATCTGGATCGCGATGCCGCGACAGCGACGGCCGACGCGATCAGAAGTGCTGGAGGACAGGCGAAGGAACTGGTCTGGAGCCTCGCAGATCTCTCGGTGATTGATGACAACGTCGAAAATATTGAGCGCGAGCTCGGCTCCATCGATGTGCTGGTGAACAATACAGGTGGTCCGCCGCCGACTCCCGTTGCCGGTCAGGACCCAAGCCAGTGGCTGGCACAGTTTCAGTCCATGGTCCTCTCCGTGATTGCGATCACGGATCGGGTTCTTCCCGGCATGCGTCAGCGGAAGTGGGGCCGGATCATCACCTCCACATCATCCGGTGTGGTTGCTCCCATTCCCAATCTTGGCATCTCCAACACGCTGCGGCTTTCATTGGTCGGCTGGTCGAAGACGCTGGCCCGCGAGGTGGGACGCGACGGCGTCACATCCAACATCGTCCTTCCGGGACGGATTGCGACGCAGCGCATCACGTTTCTTGATGAGCAAAAGGCCAAACGCGAGAACCGCCCCATTGCCGATGTCGCGATGGAGAGCACCGCATCGATCCCGGTCGGACGCTACGGAGATCCGCAAGAGTATGGCGATGTCGTGGCCTTTCTGGCGAGCGAGCGCGCATCCTATGTCACCGGTTCCGTCATTCGCGTCGACGGCGGACTTATCCAAAGCATCTAGGAGATTTCACTTTGGCTCTCGATCAGAATGCAATTGAAACGCTGCGGCAGGTCTCGACCGCGACGTTGACGACGATCCTTCTCAAGAAAGGACTGCGGAATGTCTGGATGCGTGGCACGAAGCCGTTGAGGCCCGGCCAACCGCGGATCGTCGGCCCTGCCTTCACGTTGCGCTTCGTCCCGGCCCGTGAGGACCTCGCAACTCCGGCGAGCTGGGCTTCGCCGATTTCCACGCGAGCGGCCATAGAGGCGATGCCGGAGGGGGCCGTTGCCGTCGTTGATGCGATGGGCGTGACCGATGCGGGCATTTTCGGCGACATTCTCTGTGCCCGCATGGCCAAGCGCGGCGTTGCCGCCCTGATCACGGA
This sequence comes from Microvirga puerhi, assembly GCF_020089865.1. Classification (GTDB taxonomy): domain Bacteria; phylum Pseudomonadota; class Alphaproteobacteria; order Rhizobiales; family Beijerinckiaceae; genus Microvirga; species Microvirga puerhi. The sequence goes on along the minus strand of NZ_JAIRBM010000004.1, from coordinate 4,328 downwards.
TGGAGCGGTTCGCGACGTTGCTGGCGTGCTCTCGACCGGGCTGCCGGTCTGGTGCGACGGCGTCGCGGCTCCCCCCTCGGTGGCGGGCCTCACTTTCGTCGGATGGCAGGAGCCAATTGCCTGCGGCGGCGTCGCCGTCTTTCCGGAAGACGTGGTCGTCGTCGATGACGATGGCGCAGTGCTCATTCCGGCGGCGCTCCTGGCCGAGGTCCTTGCGGAGGCTCCGGAGCAGGAACGCATGGAGGCCTGGATCATGGAGGAGGTCGGGCGTGACATGCCGCTGCCCGGGCTGTATCCGATGAACGCGGAAACCAAGGCCCGCTATGAAGCCGCCAAGAAGGGGCAAGTCCAATGAAGCTCGATCATACCGCCGCAGGCGTCTATGCCATCGCTGCCACGCCATTCCACCCCGATGGCCGGCTCGATACCGCATCCGTGGATCGGCTCACCGACTTCTACGTCGAGTGTGGTGTTACGGGCCTGACCATCCTTGGCATCATGGGAGAGGCACCGAAGCTGGAGCCGGAAGAGTCGCTCGCCATCACACGACAGGTCGTCAAGCGCGCCGGCGTTCCCATTATCGTCGGCGTATCGGCTCCGGGCTTTGCCGCCATGAGATCTCTCGCACGCAGCGCCATGGATCTTGGCGCGGCAGGCGTGATGATTGCGCCTCCACCATCCTTGCGGACGGATGATCAGATCGTCGGATACTATGCCCAGGCCGTGGAGGCTATCGGCGACGACATTCCGTTCGTGATCCAGGATTATCCGCTGACGCTCACGGTCGTGATGACTCCGGGCGTCATTCGACGCATCGTGATGGACCATCCCTCCTGCGTGATGCTGAAGCATGAGGATTGGCCCGGCCTGGAGAAGATCTCGCGCCTGCGCGCCTTCCAGGCGGCGGGCGAGATGAAGCCGATCTCCATTCTTTGCGGCAACGGTGGTCTCTTCCTCGACTTCGAAATGGAGCGCGGCGCCGATGGTGCGATGACCGGGTATGCCTTCCCGGATATGCTGGTCGATGTCGTCAAATTACAAAAGGCAGGACGGCGCGATGACGCGCACGATCTTTTCGATGCGCATCTCCCCTTGGTCCGTTATGAACAGCAGCAGGGAATAGGCCTCGCGGTTCGCAAGTATGTCCTTCAGAAGCGTGGCGCGATCGCACATGACGCTCAGCGCAGGCCTGCCAGCGGGTTGACGCCGGCTGCCAAGGCCGAGATCGATTATCTTCTCGGCCGCGTCGCGCGGTATGACGCTCGCGCAAAGATCTGAAGCAAGAGATTCTGAAACGACTGGGACGCACAGTCCCAGTCCTTACCACCTGCCCAAAACGCATCGCCTTCAACTCGGCAATCTTAAGCTCATAACCCTGAGTCGATGGTGTGCTTCCATCCTCCACTTCATCGTGCAGAAGGTTTCTTTCCGCTCTTACGCAGGACGCCGACGACCTCGAGGTGAGAGGAGTACTTGAACTGGTCGACGGGCACGATCCGCTCCAGTTGGTACCCGCTACTGATAAGGATCGCTGCGTCGCGCGCGAAGGTCGCTGCGTCGCAGGAGATGCTGACCACCAGCGGGACCTTCGACGCTGCGATCTGCCGGGCCTGTGCTTCGGCGCCGGCGCGTGGAGGGTCGATCACAACAGCATCGAATGCGTTGAGTTCAGGCGTCAGGAGAGGGCGGCGGAAGAGGTCGCGCGCTTCCACCGTGACACGGCGAAGACCCTGCGTCATCCGCGCCGCCTTATCGAGAGATGCGACTGAGCCTTTATCGGTTTCGACCGCATGGACCTCCGAACGTTCTGCCAGCCTTAGGGCAAAGGGGCCGCAGCCCGAGAACAGATCTGCAACCCGTTTCGCACGTGCACAGGCTTCCACGACAAGGGCCGCCATGGCCTGCTCGCCCCGTTCTGTCGCCTGAAGGAATGATCCGGGAGGTGGAATCACGCTGGCGCGGCCCATCATGATGGCTGGGGGACGGCGTTCGACGACGATATCGCCATGAAGCGAAAGCCTCGCAAGATCCAGGTCGGCAGCAAGATCGACGAGGCGCAGGCGATCCTTGTCCTTCATCGGCCCATGCCCGCGTATGTCCACATCGAGCCCGGAGAGCGTCGCGGTAACCTGGATGTCGAGAGGCTTGCGCCCGGCCTTCAGATGCTCGCCGATCGCACGCGCCACGATGGGGGCATGATGCTTCAGAGCGGGAACGGCAATCGGGCAATGATCGATCGTCACCACATGGTGGCTTCGGGCAGCCATATAGCCGACTTGCATGACGCCCTCTGGAAAGCGGACATGCAGCGTCACGCGGCGACGTCCCTCGCCGTGAGCGTCGATCATGGCCTCGATAGGAGTATCGATTCGTGCATGCTGCAGCGTCTTGACGAGAGTGTCTCTCTTCCAGGCTCGATAGAAATCCTCGCGCATATGCTGCGTGGCACAGCCACCGCATTCGCCGAAATACGGACAGAACGGCATTTCGCGCTCGGGCGATTCTTGCGCAACGCGCAGGAGACGTCCGCGCGAATCTTCGCGCTCGATTTCCACCGTCTCGCCAGGCAGCGTGTAGGGCACGAACACATGCCCCCCATCCGTCTCGGCGATGCCGTCGGCCTTTGCGCCGAGGCGCTCGATGATGACCTGTTCAGCCACGGCGTGCTCCCAGCAAGAACTCCCGGTTGCCGTCGCCACCCTCGATCGGAGACGGTACGATGCCGAGCACGGCAAAACCGAGACTTGTCACAAACGCTCTCATATCCTCACAGACGGCACGGTGGATAGCTCCATCGCGAACGATGCCTTTTTTCACATGATCGCGGCCGGCCTCGAACTGCGGCTTCACCAGAACGGCAAGCGCAGCCTGCGGCTTGAGCAAGGCGATGGCGGCAGGAAGAACGAGCTTCAAGGAAATGAAGCTGACGTCCGATACAAGCAGATCGGCTTTTTCGGGAACAAGGTTGGAGGTCAGCGCGCGGGCGTCGGTGCCTTCCAGATTGGTGACCCGTTGATCCTGTACGATGGTGTGGTGCAACTGCCCGTGGCCGACATCGACCGCATAGACATGCGCCGCGCCACGGCGGAGCAGCACGTCCGTGAAGCCACCGGTGGAGGCCCCGACATCGAGACATATGCAGCCCTTCGGGTCGATCGCGAAGATATCGAGGGCCGCTGCGAGCTTCACGCCGCCGCGAGAGACGTAGGGGTGCGGTTGCTCGGCCGTAATGACGGCCTCGAGCGCCACCATCTCGGAGGCTTTTCGCAACGATTGACCGTCGATCGTGACGAGGCCGGCCGCAATCGCTTCCTGCGCTCGTGCGCGGCTTGGAAAGAAACCTCTTTCGACGAGTACCACATCGGCGCGCTTGCGGGTCATCCGATCCTCATATTCCATCACTATTCAATCATGCGGCGGAACATGTTCCGCCCTGATGCGTCCCTCATCCATAGCGCCCATCGGAGGAAGGGAGAACCTCATGATCAGCCGCCGACATCTTTTGGCCGGAGCAACCCTGCTGGGCACCAGCGCTGCCATTCCCCGGGCCTGGGCACAATCTCCCTCCGGGCCGTTCAAGCTCGATCCGCTGCCCTATGCGCCCTCGAAGAACGAGCCGCATATCGATACGCAGACCATGGAGCTTCATCATGACAAGCACCATGCCGCCTACGTCAACAACCTCAACGCGGCCCTGAGCCAGAACGCCGAGGCGGCAAAGATGCCGCTCCATGAGATGCTGTCGCGGCTGAACGAGATACCGGAAACGATCCGCACGGCCATCCGCAACAATGGCGGCGGACATGCCAATCACACCATGTTCTGGCAGATCATGGGCGGTTCGGGCGGCGAGCCCGCCGGTGATCTGAAGAGTGCCATCGACAGGGATCTCGGTGGCTTCCCAAAATTCCAGTCGGACTTCAACAGCGCCGGAGAGAAGCAGTTCGGCTCCGGCTGGGTCTTCGTGACGGTTGCCCGGGACGGCAAGCTCGCTCTCGTGACGAAGCCCAACCAGGATACGCCCCTGATGGAAGGCCAGCGGGTCCTGATGGGCAACGACGTCTGGGAGCACGCCTATTACCTGAAATACCAGAACCGACGGGCCGATTACCTGAAGGCGTGGTGGAACGTGCTCGACTGGAATAACATCGGCGAGCGCTACGCGGCTGCGAAGGCGGGCACTTTGACGATCTGACGGCGTCAGGCCCGCGCTTTGCGGGCCTCCTCCTGTCCCAAAGCCTCGAACACCTTGGTGACGATGCCGGACGCATCAAGCCCGGCCTGGGCATACATGCGTTCGGGCTTGTCGTGGTCGATATAGGTGTCAG
>NZ_JAIRBM010000039.1 GCF_020089865.1 Microvirga puerhi | reverse complement strand
GGGCGAACGTCGTTGCGTCAACGGCAAAGGCGCACGCCGTGAATCCCGTCCCGTCCTTGTCGCGAAGTGTTGCCTCAATGCAATACATCGACACCGCGTGATAAAAGGACTCACGACGATCCGGTCAGGCGGCAAAAGCTGGTCTGAGGCGTCTCATGTGACAAGACAAATGCCAGCCCACAAAAATGTGCAGTAAACGGCAGGACGTAGTTAGAGAAACTATATTTCATGCATCTTTGATCGCGTCGCCGAAATAATGTGTCATTGGCAGTTATATTGAGATTGTAAGTAGTAATTCGCGATGCTTTTAACTTTTTGTAGAGATCATAATCGATATTACTTTGCCTCGAAAATGCCTAGTTTGTTCGTCGGAGCCTGCGATGCGCTTTCTCAACAATCTACGAGTTATGACCAAGGTCGCTGTGCCAGTGGCCATCTTCGTCGCCGTCTCCATCGGACTGGTTGTTCTCGCGAAGACTAGCCTTGATCGTCTCGCGGCCAATACCCAGGAGCTAGTGAGCGTCGACTTTCCGCGACTTAAAACGGTGATGGCGCTCGACTCCAAGATCAACGAAGCGACGATCCAAGAAAAAAATATCCTTGGTGATCGGAATATTGAGGGTCGCGGAGCCTATGGAAAGAGCTACGAAGAGGCGAAGCAAAGTGCGCTGGCTGAACTCGACAACCTGATGAAGAGCCTGACGTCAACAGATTCCAGAGCTGCCTACGACGATCTTAAGAACAGCATCATGGCCTATTTCGCCTTGGCTGATCAGAGTGTTGCCCACGGTCTGAAAGGCTATATGGACGATGCGGCTATGAAGATCTCCAACGGAGAGGGGCGTGACGCTCGTGTCAAGGTCAAGGACAGCGTCGCTGCACTCGTTGGTGTTAAAGCCAAGGAGCTCGATCAAGCGCGAGACAATGCGAACGCGCTTGCCGACAGCACCTCACTCATCTTGATTGTATCCACGGTCGCAGGCCTCGCCTTTGCACTTGTCATTCTGGCGTCGATTGTGCTGTTCGGAATCGTGCGCCCCCTCGGCGGAATAGCCAGAGCAATGTCGCGCCTCGCCAATGACGACCTTACGGTCTCCGTGGACGGGGCTGTGAGGAAAGACGAGGTCGGTCAGCTTGCACGCGCCCTACAAGTCTTCAAGGACAACGCGATTGAAGCGCGGCGGCTTGCCGAGGAGCAAATCGCCGAGAGCGACGCAAAGATGCGCAGAGCCCAGGCATTGGACCAACTGACGAAAGAGTTTGATCAGAAAGTCTCGTCGCTTACTCAGAGTCTCGCCTCTGCGGCGACGGAGATGGAGTCAACTGCTCAGTCCATGACCTATGTGGCGGATCGCACAACCGGACAGTCCGTAAATGTCGCGGGCGCTGCAGAGCAGACCTCTGCTAATGTCCAGACTGTCGCTGCCGCCACCGAGGAGCTATCCATTTCGATCAGAGAAATTGCAAGTCAGGTCTCGCAATCGTCGCAAATCGCCGAAAGGGCAGTGCTTGACGCGAGGCGTACCAACGAGACGGTGCAGACACTCGCAATCTCGGCAGAGAAGATTGGAAATGTAATTGCACTAATCAACAATATCGCCTCCCAAACGAACCTGCTTGCGCTCAATGCAACGATCGAAGCAGCTCGGGCAGGAGAAGCCGGTAAGGGTTTCGCGGTTGTCGCCAGTGAAGTCAAGGAGCTCGCAAACCAAACTTCCAAGGCCACGGACGAAATTTCGCACCAGATCGGTGCCGTCCAGCAGGCGACCGAAGAGGCCGTTACTGCGATCCAACAGATTGCGCAGACCATAACCGAGATGTCGCAGATCTCCGTCTCGATAGCGGCCGCCATGGAGCAACAGGGAGCAGCGACCCAAGAAATCTCACGCAATGTGCAGGAAGCTGCTCGCGGCACCGAAATGGTTACTAATAACATCGGTGACGTCCGTCAGGGCGCGAGTGAGACCGGAAGCGCTGCATCGCAGGTTCTTTCTGCAGCTCAGGAGCTGGCGAGGCACTCGGAGAGCTTGGGTCGGGAGGTTGAACACTTCCTGTCTGGCGTTCAAGCTGCCTGATCTCTTTCAAGCCTCTTCAGGCGCAAGCATGCGCCTGTCGCAAATCCTACTACAGTGTGTAGCGTAATAAACGTGAGTAGCTTTCATGGACGACCTTCTGCGTGAGTTTCTGACCGAAACGGCAGAGCACCTCGATACGGTCGATGTGGAACTGGTACGGTTTGAGCAGGATCCCAACAACAAGGCTATCCTGAGCAATATCTTCAGACTCGTCCACACGATCAAGGGAACCTGCGGATTTCTGGGGCTGCCTCGTCTGGAAGCATTGGCCCATGCTGCGGAAACGTTGATGGGGAAGTTTCGCGACGGGATGCCCGTCACGACACCTGCGGTTTCTCTAATTTTGGCAACTCTTGACCGCATCAAGGACATCCTCAACGAACTCGAGAAGCATTCCGTTGAGCCAAACGGATCGGATCATGATCTGATTGAGGCCCTTGAACGAATGGCAGCCACTGAGGTTCATACAGAGGCGTCGACTGCAATTGCACCGGCGTCATCCGTCGGATCCCTGACTTATCAGGTGCTTGAACGGGCGTTGCTGCCCGGCGAGGTACCACTTGACGAACTCGAGCGTGCTTTCCGTGAGACTCCCGGCCCGGAGGCGACAAAGCCAGAATCCGCTATTGTCATGCCGGTTGAGAGCGGCACTGCTCCCGTCTCGGCCGAAGAGGCTGCCGAAGCCGTTTCCGCCAAGGTCCAGACAATCCGGGTGAACGTCGATACTCTCGAGCATCTGATGACGATGGTTTCAGAGTTGGTACTCACCCGTAATCAGCTTCTCGAGATATCGCGTCGTGTCGAAGACAACAGTTACAAGGTGCCTCTGCAGCGCCTATCGCATGTGACAGCTGAGCTACAGGAGGGCGTCATGCGAACTCGCATGCAGCCTATCGGTAACGCTTGGCAGAAGTTGCCTCGGGTCATCCGTGACCTATCCGCGGAGCTGTCGAAGAAAATCGAACTCGTCATGCAGGGGGCGGACACAGAACTCGATCGACAAGTGTTAGAAGTTATTAAGGATCCTCTAACACATATGGTCCGGAACTCGGCCGATCACGGAATCGAGTCGCCTCTCGAGCGCAAAGCCGCCGGTAAGTCAGAGCGCGGTACGATTCGCCTCAATGCCTATCACGAAGGCGGAACAATCACGATCGAGATTGCTGACGATGGTCGCGGTCTTAACTTCGCGGCTATCCGGAGAAAGGCGGCGGAGCGTGGAATTGCGTCCGAGGCCGAAGTCGAGCGTATGAGCGACGCACAGGTCGCTAAGTTCATTTTCCATCCCGGGTTCTCTACCGCGGCAGCGATCACGTCCGTCTCAGGACGTGGCGTAGGCATGGACGTCGTCAAGACCAATATAGAACTCATCGGCGGAACAGTGGATATCCGCTCCGAGACTGGGCGAGGAACGACCTTCACCATTAAAATTCCGCTAACGCTGGCGATCGTTGCAGCGCTTATCGTCGCTTCCAAGGATCATCGCTATGCGATTCCGCAGGTGGCCGTGCTGGAGCTGGTTCGGGTTACACCAGGTTCTGAGCATGCGATAGAGCGTATCAATGGGACGCCTGTTCTCCGGCTTCGTGATCGACTGCTGCCAATTATTCCATTGTCGAAGGTCCTCAGCACCAGCAGTGAGGAAGACGTCAACGAAGGTTTCGTCGTTGTTACTCAGGTCGGCCGACAGCGCTTCGGAATTCTAGTAGACGGCGTGTTTCATACGGAGGAAATCGTTGTTAAACCAATGTCGTCCAAGTTGCGACATATTCAGCTCTTTTCTGGGAATACCATTCTTGGGGATGGCGCGGTCGTCCTCATCATCGATCCAAATGGACTCGCACGGATGGTCGGGTCCGGGACCGAGGACGGACAGATGCAGAGCGACGCTGCGCTTGAGCAGTCGAGCGTGGAAAACGAGGAGACGACGACACTTTTGGTATTTCGCGGTGGAGGAGAAAGTCTCAAGGCGGTTCCGCTGTCACTCGTGACGCGACTGGAGGAAATCGACGCATCTACCATCGAGTGGCTCGGAGGTCGGCCGTTGGTTCAGTACAGAGGCCGCTTGATGCCACTTGTTGCCTCGGACGAGGAGTTGGAGATTAAACGCGAGGGAATGCAGGCTCTAGTGGTGTTCTCCGATAGTGACTTCGCAATGGGACTCGCCGTTGATGAAATCGTCGATATCGTTGAGGATAAACTTGATATCGAACTCGTAGCGGATCGATCCGATCTAGTAGGCTCCGCTGTTATCCGGGGGCGGGCCACCGAGGTGGTCAACATCGCTCATTATCTGCCGCTTGTGGCCGAATCTTGGATGCGATCAGGTCAACCAGTAGGAATGGCCTCAAGCCGGTCTGTTTTGCTGGTTGATGGTTCTGCCTTCTTCAGAGACATGCTGACGCCGGTTCTGAAGGCTGCTGGCTATAAAGTTCATTCTGCAGGCAGTGCTGCGGAAGCACTCGGACTATTGTCGTCGGGCACGGGCATTGACGTTCTGATCACTGAGTTGGACCTGCCTGATCGCTCCGGCTTCGAGTTGATCGCGAGCCTGCGCTCCTCGACGCGCTATGCTCAACTGCCAGTAATTGGGCTAACAGTCAGGCATGATCCACGGCAGGTCGCACAAGCACATAAGCTCCAGGTGACGGAACTAGTCGCTAAGTTCGATCGTCGCGGGTTGATCGCAGCCCTTGCGGAACTGCACGGATCTCTTGAGGAAGCGGCATGAGCATCTCCCAACCAACCAATAACGACGTTACAAGAACCAAAGGTTTCGCGGAAATGATCGAGTACGTCACGGTGACTGTAGACGGGCAGCTGCTAGGCCTAGCTATTGATCGGGTCCATGACGTTTTTGTGGCTAGCGAGATGACCAGTGTTCCTCTGGCTTCGTCAGAGATTGCGGGGCTTCTGAATCTTCGCGGACGCGTGGTAACAGCAATATCACTACGCCGGCGTCTCCACCTTGCAGATCGTGAGGCAAGTGGGAGGCGGATGGCTGTTGGCTTAGAGCATAGCGGCGAGGCTTACGGACTCCTTGTCGATGAAGTCGGAGAGGTTCTTAAGCTCAATCCTGAGGCACTTCAACCCAATCCAGTTCATATGGATCCGCGCTGGGCTGGCTTGTCGCAGGGTGTTCACCAGCTCCAGGACAGATTGTTGATTATCTTAGATGTTGATGCTGTTCTTCAGTTCGATACCCAGCTTGCCGCATGAAGAGCTTTATCAGTCTGTGTAAGGACATAATACCGTGAGTCTTGACTATTCTATTCCTGTTCTTGTTGTTGACGACTATCAGACGATGGTTCGCATCCTACGCAACCTTCTCAAACAAGTTGGGTTCAAGGATGTGGACGACGCCTCCGATGGAACGGCAGC
>NZ_JAIRBM010000038.1:2500-5661 GCF_020089865.1 Microvirga puerhi | reverse complement strand
TTTGCTCTTTGACAAGTGAAGATGAGAGAGAGAAGCGTGGACGGCGGTGTCCTTGCGGGTTGTCTGTGATGGACAACCGGAAGAAGCAGACATCGACTGTTCTATGCTTTTGGTGAGTACCACCGCTCTGGGGAAACCTGGAGTAGGAGGAACTCTGTCAATTTGCGTAGAGTGAAGTCGAGATCAAATTCTTAAAACTTGAGAGTTTGATCCTGGCTCAGAACGAACGCTGGCGGCAGGCTTAACACATGCAAGTCGAACGCATCCTTCGGGGTGAGTGGCAGACGGGTGAGTAACGCGTGGGAACGTGCCCTTCAGTTTGGGATAACCCAGGGAAACTTGGGCTAATACCGGATACGCCCTTTTGGGGAAAGATTTATCGCTGAAGGATCGGCCCGCGTCTGATTAGCTAGTTGGTGAGGTAACGGCTCACCAAGGCGACGATCAGTAGCTGGTCTGAGAGGATGATCAGCCACACTGGGACTGAGACACGGCCCAGACTCCTACGGGAGGCAGCAGTGGGGAATATTGGACAATGGGCGCAAGCCTGATCCAGCCATGCCGCGTGAGTGATGAAGGCCTTAGGGTTGTAAAGCTCTTTCGTCCGGGACGATAATGACGGTACCGGAAGAAGAAGCCCCGGCTAACTTCGTGCCAGCAGCCGCGGTAATACGAAGGGGGCTAGCGTTGTTCGGAATCACTGGGCGTAAAGGGCGCGTAGGCGGCTTTATAAGTCGGGGGTGAAAGCCTGTGGCTCAACCACAGAATTGCCTTCGATACTGTAGAGCTTGAGACCGGAAGAGGTTAGTGGAACTGCGAGTGTAGAGGTGAAATTCGTAGATATTCGCAAGAACACCAGTGGCGAAGGCGGCTGACTGGTCCGGATCTGACGCTGAGGCGCGAAAGCGTGGGGAGCAAACAGGATTAGATACCCTGGTAGTCCACGCCGTAAACGATGAATGCCAGCCGTTGGGCAGCTTGCTGTTCAGTGGCGCAGCTAACGCTTTAAGCATTCCGCCTGGGGAGTACGGTCGCAAGATTAAAACTCAAAGGAATTGACGGGGGCCCGCACAAGCGGTGGAGCATGTGGTTTAATTCGAAGCAACGCGCAGAACCTTACCAGCCTTTGACATGTCCGGTATGGGGAGTGGAGACACACCTCTTCAGTTCGGCTGGCCGGAACACAGGTGCTGCATGGCTGTCGTCAGCTCGTGTCGTGAGATGTTGGGTTAAGTCCCGCAACGAGCGCAACCCTCGCCTTTAGTTGCCATCATTCAGTTGGGCACTCTAAAGGGACTGCCGGTGATAAGCCGAGAGGAAGGTGGGGATGACGTCAAGTCCTCATGGCCCTTACGGGCTGGGCTACACACGTGCTACAATGGCGGTGACAATGGGCAGCGAACCCGCGAGGGGGAGCTAATCCCAAAAAGCCGTCTCAGTTCGGATTGCACTCTGCAACTCGAGTGCATGAAGGTGGAATCGCTAGTAATCGTGGATCAGAATGCCACGGTGAATACGTTCCCGGGCCTTGTACACACCGCCCGTCACACCATGGGAGTTGGTCTTACCCGACGGCGCTGCGCCAACCGCAAGGAGGCAGGCGACCACGGTAGGGTCAGCGACTGGGGTGAAGTCGTAACAAGGTAGCCGTAGGGGAACCTGCGGCTGGATCACCTCCTTTCTAAGGATGTTCTCTTACGAACCGGCGTCATGTTGGTTCTATCGGAACTCTTTTGAACACAAGGGATCAGTCAGATCCCGATATGCGGGACATTGCCGTCTTCGCTTCTCTTATCTCTCCGGACAACAGGTGTCAGGTGTCGCGGGTTCGCGGATGCGCGGGTTTGCGGTTTTGCCGATCGTGAAGTTGCGGGCCTGTAGCTCAGGTGGTTAGAGCGCACCCCTGATAAGGGTGAGGTCGGACGTTCGAGTCGTCCCAGGCCCACCACTCATCTTGGGTCCTTCTTCTTGCTTCTGTGGTCTTTTTTAAGGGGCCATAGCTCAGCTGGGAGAGCGCCTGATTTGCATTCAGGAGGTCGTCGGTTCGATCCCGTCTGGCTCCACCATTCCCCCTTTGGCTTTGGCCCTTGGGTTTGTCCGGTGTCACAGAGCTTCGTGCGCGTTCTCATGCTTTGAGAGCGGTGCGCGGATGTTTGAAATCGTAAAGAGGAATGCATGCGGTCGGATCGGGTCTCCTAGTCCCGATCAACCAGCGACGGCCCCCGCAGGGCTGTTGGACCGGATGCATTGGCAAGCAAAATAGTCTTTGCGAAAGCAAAGACGGTCTTTCTTGAATGATCGTCCGGCGCTGCCGAGCGGCGGACAATGATCATGAGAGTAATCAAGTGTCGTAAGAGCATTCGGTGGATGCCTTGGCGCTGAGAGGCGATGAAGGACGTGGTACGCTGCGATAAGCCTTGGGGAGCTGCGAACGAGCTTTGATCCGAGGATTTCCGAATGGGGAAACCCACCTTCGACCCTTTGTATTGTGACGTCATCGCGAGGTGGTGTTGCACTACGGAGGGTCAGATGAAGGTATTAAACTCTGAATTCATAGGGGTTTAAAGCGAACCCGGGGAACTGAAACATCTAAGTACCCGGAGGAAAGGACATCAACGAGACTCCGTTAGTAGTGGCGAGCGAACGCGGACCAGGCCAATGCCTGCATGATCTTTACCGGAACCACATGGAAAGGTGGGCGAGATCGGGTGATAGCCCCGTACGGATCAGGGTGAATGTGGGATATGAGTAGGGCGGGACACGTGAAATCCTGTCTGAACATGGGGGGACCACCCTCCAAGCCTAAGTACTCCTCAGCGACCGATAGTGTACTAGTACCGTGAGGGAAAGGTGAAAAGCACCCCGACGAGGGGAGTGAAACAGTTCCTGAAACCGGATGCTTACAAACAGTGGGAGCCCAAGGTTCGTCCTGGGTGACCGCGTACCTTTTGTATAATGGGTCAGCGACTTAAAGTAACGAGCAAGCTTAAGCCGATAGGTGGAGGCGCAGCGAAAGCGAGTCTGAACAGGGCGTTTTGAGTTCGTTGCTTTAGACCCGAAACCGGGTGATCTAGCCATGAGCAGGTTGAAGGTGCGGTAACACGCACTGGAGGACCGAACCGGTGCCTGTTGAAAAAGTCTCGGATGACTTGTGGCTAGGG
>NZ_JAIRBM010000037.1 GCF_020089865.1 Microvirga puerhi | reverse complement strand
TGGCCGTCCACGTCCGTCGCCGCCAGCGTCGCCACCACGGTGTTCGCTGCCGAATGCTCGTTCACGTTGAACGAACCCGACGGCGCCGGAGGCGGGTTGTTCGCCGCCGCCGCAATCGTGAAGGTGTGAGCTTCAACATACCTTGTATTAAAATCTGGAGTTCCGCTGTTAATCACGTAACTCACGACTTGAAGGGTTCTATTGCCGGCGACTTCCGAGCCGATATTGCTGTTCGTCTTGATTTGGCCCGTGCTGGCGTCGATCGTAAATCCGCCATCGCTCAGCACGACGTTGCCGTTCACAAGGAAGCCATAGCCATTGGTGCGGAAACTAGGCGCAGAATCCGGGTCGCTCGCCCAAGTGGCTTTGACGAAGTCAATACCTGCCTGCGTCTGCCCGGCTGTGATTGTCGCCTCGGTCCCAAAAGTGATGTCGCGCGGCGCCTCGTTCACGTTTCGCATGGTGACAGTGTAGTCACCCTCGCCAATAAGAGTTCCGGCTGCGTTATAGGCATTCACTGAGATATTGTGAACACGCGTTCCTTCGTAGTTGAAGTCCAATTCTCCGCCACGATCGGCCTTCACCAGAATATACCAGCCCAGCACGCCGTTGATCGTTGTATGAACGATCTCGTAGCGACCACCCTGATCGCCGGATGTTCCGTCGCCAAAGTCACGGAACGTGATATTTGTCACGCCCGGATCCATACCGATGATCTGGCCAATGACAACGCCCCCAAGGCCGTGACCAGGTTGAGCGGTCGCCTCATCGAACAGAGCGCCGTAGCCGAGGTTTCCGGTATCATCCGATCCTTGGGATCCAACTGCGATTTTCAGCGCGTAAGTCATAGATACTGCCCCTTAAGTTTTTAAACGTCCCGGCGACCTTCCGATAATCCCTGAGGTTCCGAAGGACCATCATGCTCCAGCTTGAAGGATCTCATCCGAAGCACCTTCTGCTGCAGCAATATTCAAATTAAATGATACAACCTTACGTGAAGGTGGCAAGGTTTAATTGTGCCTTGCCACCTTCTTCCGCTCAGACCACGAGGAAGTGAGAGAGATTGAGAACAGGCCGCAGCCCTGTGTCGGGATCTTCCATAAAGGTCGCGATCTTCTTCGAGGCGAAGTCCGTCCCAGAACCATCCAGGTCGTAATACAGATCTCCGTGTTCCTGATCGTAGATGATCCGACTGTTCTCCGTCATGGTATCGAGCGAACCGACATGGAAGACATCTACGTTCAAGACTCCAAGATCCAGCGCATCGAAGGCTTGCTGCCTCAATTCGATATGATCATGGTCAACATTGAAGTCCATGATCGTATCGACATTTTCGACACCAGGGAACTCGTCGAAAGTGACCTGATCGAACACAAAGGTATCGTTACCATCACCGCCGGTGAGCTGATCATCGCCAAGGCCGCTGATCAGCGTATCATTCCCTGCCCCACCATCCAGCACGTCCGAGAATTGGCCGGAAACAATCTTATCATTTCCTGAGCCGCCGGTGACCACTTCGGTACCCAAATTACGAAGCGTGATTGGCAGATCATGCTCGAAGGTGCCATGCAAGCTGCTTGTGACCAGGACCTTCACAGTCGCCAGACGCCCCTGCTCGAAATCGAGCCGCAAGCCATCCTTTACGCGCAGGATGCCCTGAGCGTCGATTGTGAAGCGGTCTTCGGTCTGGCCCGTCACAAGCTGATAGCTAAACGTCTCTCCAGTTGCGGAATTGACACTCAGCAGCTTACCGACAGCTGTGCCGTTTCTCACATGCTCAAGAACAGTCTTGTTGTCGATCAGCTCGGGAATGGGACCTGGATCGTCGCTCGCCCCCACATCCACCGTATAGGTCGTCTCCACCGAATGACCGTCCTGGTCAAACGCCTGGACCTTCAGGTTGTGGCTGTAGAAGTCGGATTGGCTGACGTCGTGGCGCGTTTTGATCTCGCCGGTTTGGGCGTCGATCTCGAACAGACCATCCTTGCTGAAGCGGCCGTTCGGATCTTCGGCATCCACGAAGCGATAGTGGTTCTGCCGATTTAGCGGATCCGCATCGACATCACTGGCAGCAGCCTGTGCGACTACGATACCCCCACCGCTTCCGACCTTGATATCCGCGACGTGATTGACTGCGACCGAGTCGGGCCCGTCATTCTTGTCGTTGATCGTAACCTGGATCTGCTGACCGGCGGACAAGGCACCTTCACCGTCCATGGCATAGACCGTGACCGTGTAGGTGGCGTTCGTCTCGTAATCGAGCTTGGCGCCGTCCTTGATGCTGATCTGCCCGGTGTCCTTATCGATCACAAACAGATCGTTCGCGTCCATGTAGTAAGTCAGAGAACCGGACTTGTCGTCGTCAGCCGTGATGAAGTGGCTGAAGGTCGTGTTGTCCGTGTTCTCGTCGACCGAGAACGCGGTTCCACCCGTGGTCAGGTGCACGTTGGATGGCGGCTGGTTGCCGGCGTCCTGGACGACCACCTTGTATTCGAAGGCCTGGCTGACGTGATTCTGTGCATCGTAGGCCACGATCCAGAGGGAATATTGCCCCGCATCCGTCAGCTTGTTGTGAACCTTGATCTGGCCGCTATCGGGATCGATCTCGAAGAAGCCATCGTCGCTGACAGCCGTGCCGTTCATGAACCGATAATGGTTGACCCGGTACGCATCCGTATAAATGTCCGGATCGTGAGCCGTCGCCTTGGCCACGAGAGTTCCGACGTCATTTCCGACAGCGACGTTCTTGAGATCGCTGAAGGCGATGTTGTCGGCAGCCTCGTTTTCGTCCGTCAGAGTGATGGTGACGTCTTTCCAGGCGGAGTAGAGGCCACCGGCATCCTTGGCACGGACGTGGACCGTGTAGGATTGCTGCTGCTCGAGATCCAGCTTGCTCTTGTCGAGAACGTAGATCTCTCCCGATGCCGCATCGATACCGAAGACATCGTTGTTGAAGATCTCGAACGTCATGCCGGTAGTGTCCGGAGTGTCGTCATCGGCAATGACGATTGCGACACTGGTCCCTTCCGGCGAGTTCTCCTTCACCGAGGCCTCCAGCCCGCCATTCGACAGACGGACATTGGTCGGCGCAGCGTTGTCCGGCGCTTCGGGGACACCGTTGAGGACGATGACCCGTTCGATCCCTCGGGCCGTGTAGTGGTTGATTTTCTCCTGCAAGGCCGCCTCGGTCTCATAGAGGCCGCGGTAGAGGTAAGCAACGTCATCGTCACCGTGAAGCTTGCCGTTGTCGGCCGAGTCCTCAAGGTCCCTTTCGCCTTCGATCTCGTCATTCACGTTGACGATGTAATAGGTGTCGTTGCCATCGCCACCCGCCAAGAGGTGAGCGATGCCGACGCCGGTGCCACCGTCGAGCGTATCGGACACGGCCAAGGAACCGCTTCCAAGGAGGAATGACGAGTAGGCATTACCGATGAGGTGGACACCTTGCGTAAAGCCTTCGCCAGCGCGGAGCACCTCGACCTGCGCGTCCGCCTTCAGACGATATTCCTCATGGAGGTAGATTTCCGCGACATCGAAGGAATCGCCGTCACCCTCCACGATCGCGTCGCTGGCGTGGCGGATTTTATAGGTGTCGTTTCCGCTGCCGCCCTTGAGAACGTCTGCGGCTGATCCGGCGCCGCCGTCGAGCGTGTCATTGCCGTCAAAGCCCTGCAGAATGTTGCTGTCCGCATTGCCGGTGATGGCGTTGCCGAGTTCGTTGCCGTTGAGAGTCATGACGCCAGTTGTGGCGCTGGCGTCGAGGTTCTCAAGGAATTGGCCGAGCGTGTAACCGCCATTTGCGAAGAAATTCCCGGTCAGCTTGACGGTGTCGATACCGCCGGTCTCGGTGGTGTCCTCCTCGATGATCACGCCGTCTCGGGAGACGACGTAGGTATCGTCGCCCTTGCCGCCGCGAAGCACATCCTGGCCGGCGCTGCCGCCGTCGAGGGTGTCGTTGAAGGCGCCGCCGATGATCGTGTTGCTCAGGTTGTTACCCGCAACGTCGATCCCCGCAGTATTGGTATCGTAAGCCTGCAGAACCTCGATGCCATCGTTGTCGGCAAGGGTGTAGTGACCGCCCGTGTACTTGACGTAAGCGATATCGAAGCCACCTTCCGGCCCCGGAACTTCGTTATGGAAGGTCTCCGTGCCATCCACGATATAGTATAGGTTGTTCTGTCCCGTCGGACCCGTCACGGTCGTGACGACCTTCACCTCTGTGTTGCTCGCTGGGAAGGCATGGTGGCCATCGTCGAGAGTGATCGTGAACTGGGTCGTGATCGGGCTACCGGCCTGGGTGTGCTCCGTGGCGTCGAAGGTGAGAAGTCCCAGCATGGCCTGCAGGGCCGCGAGCTTGCCCGTGAAGGTCCAGGTGACCCGGCCGGCGAAATCCGACCTGATACCACCATAGTTCAGACCGTTGAGCGACCCATCGTCAGCATTGAAGCCGATTGTCAGAGTCAGGTCCTCGTTGCCGCTGTCAGTATCTTTGAGAGTGACACCGAGGAACGGATTGACCGGCGGATCCCAATCCTTCGTGTCGGTTTCCGCCTTCGTCGGATCGACTGTGATCGTCGGCGCCGCATTGTCGGCGACATTGCCGCTCACGGTCGTGTCGACCGTCACGTGCTTTCGGGCCCAAGCCGCATCCGAGTCGATGACAATGACCGTGAAATCCATCGTCCAGGTCGAGCCTTTGGCCCCTCGGCCAGGGTACGGGTTGAACACCACCTCTTTGAGGTAGGCCGTAACATCCTCCTGGAGACCGACAACCTGCAATACGCCGCCATCGGAGTCGTATGTGGGAGTTACGTTATACTTCCCCTCAGGCGGCAACTCGAACAGGCCATCGCCAATCCTGTCCATCATGATGACGACGGTGATCGGAGTCGGGGGAATCGTTGCACCGTCCTCCGCATCCGTGAAGGTCAGATCGTGGAACGCGGCAACCGTCTCGTCATCTCTGATCGCCCAGGACGTGTGGCCGTTAGCATCGACGGAAATGACCGGCGCAGTGTTGTCCGGTTCAGGCGTCACGTTATGGACCCAGACCTTCACGGAGATGGGCGCGGATTCCAGACCATGGTCATCCGTTGCAATCACCTTGATCTCGTACCATCCCTTCGTGCCGCTCGGATCCTTCTGTGCGTCCGGCAAGGTGTCGTAATCCAAGACTCCGTTGACGACGATCACCCATTGATCGTCCATCTTTACGAGATCGAACCGATCGCCAGCTGTGTCGGCAAGGCGATAGAATATGATGTTATCGTTCAGGTTCGGATCGTGTCCTACGAGAACTCCGACCTCTTGTCCCACACCGGCATCCTCAGAAATGCCGTCCGGATAGTACGCATCCATATTCACCTGATCCGGTGCACGGTTGTCCGTGAGCACCGACGTCTCGATCTCGGTCGTGTCATGCGCCCCCTTCTGATCCTGGACATCGACGCTGAACGTGACCGGGTGCCCCGTATCATAGGGATCGTTCGGGAAGTCATCCGGCGCGAACTGCAGGACTTTGAAGAAGTTCGTCAGATTCTGCTGCGAGCCCGAGACCTGGAGCACGTTTCCGTTGTTATTGTTCTGAACGATGGTGACACCGAAGGAAGCCGCTGCCGAGACGTCGAACTCGCCATCGGCTCCGGTCCACTTCACAGTCACGGTCAGCGTGTCGTTCAGATCCTGGTCCTTGAAGATCAGATTCTTGAACGGCTGGGTTGTCGCCGTGTCATAGGGTGGCAGAACGGGCGTCCCATTCGGGTCGATCTCGATGGTCGGCGAATGGTTGGTTCCACCGGTCGCGGCCGAGGTAACGTGGACATGGACCTCCTGCGATGGAACATCCTGGGAGTCGAAGGCGATGACCGTAAAGTCGGTCATCTTGCTGACCCCATCGTGTGGGTTGAACTGCAGCTGCTTCAGGATCTTTGTGACTTGATCGTGGGTGCCCTTCACCAGGATCGAGTCGCCATTGACATAGGTGAATTCCACGCCCGGCGGCAGATTCGTCGGGAGATTCTCGAAATCGCCGTTCAACTGCCCCAGGAACCGGACCAGCACGGTGATGGGAGTCGCCGGATTCGTCGCGTCGTCCTCCGCATCCGTGAAGACCAGATTCTGGAACGGCGCGACCGTCGCCACATCGTTGATCGAGAAGTCGGTCGCCCCGTTCACATGGATCACCGGAGGCGTATCGCTGCTCGGTCCATCCGCATGGATGGTCAGTTGCTGCAACATGGAGCCGCCATGACCATCCGACACACGGACCACGATGGTGACGTCTGAGAAGAGGCCGAGGCTCTTGCCGGCCTGCAGCTTGACGATGCCGTCGGGCGAGACGACGAACAGGTTGTTCGGATCCGAAACCAGCTCAAACGATAGCAGCCCCTGATCTTGAGGATCCGGATCGGACGCGATCAGTGCTCCGACCAGAGCTCCCGGGATCTCGGGTCGAGACCAGATTTCAGTCTGATGGTTCGTGAAGGTAAGACTGTTCGGATCATGGTTGACGTAACTCGCATCTGAGACCACCTGGATCGCATTGGCGTAGGCCGTCGCGGTGTGGCTGTCGTCCTTCACCGTGAAGGTGAAGTTGGTGGTCACGTTCGGTCCTGGACCGCGATCGGTCGGATTGAAGGTGACGCCATCGAGATAGGTGTTCAGGCTTGCCGCCGAGCCCAGAAGCGTCACGGTGCGAAGACCGTCGCTGCTCACCATATTGGTGAGCATCTGCACTCCACCATGTGCGCCAAGGCCGGCCAGGGCACCATCGGCATCGGCGAAGGCAATCGTCAGGGTGATCGCATCGCCGTCAGCGTCAGCAACGGTGACGCCTTTGAATGGTATGGCAAGACCACCGGTCGCCGCCGTGGTGAACGAGGTCGGACCGGTCACGACAAGGGTCGGCGCCGTGTTGCTGGATGGCGGTGTCGTGGTCGAGATTACCTCGATCGCG
>NZ_JAIRBM010000036.1 GCF_020089865.1 Microvirga puerhi | reverse complement strand
AGGTGATCTTGCAGTTCTGGATGGTGACGTTCTCGGCCCGGACCCAGATCTGGCCGCGGACATTGAGGTTGCTGAGAACCGTGCCGGCTTTGGTGACGATGATGTCGCCGGACGCCGTCAGCGTCACACCAGCCGGAAGTCCCGTCGTCGATGAAGTCGGAAATGACATCGATAAATCCTTTTCCCAGTGAGTCTAAAAAGGGGATTGATGAAACAGATCGCGCAGAAGAATGGACCGCCGACGGATGTCGGGCATGCCATTCCTCAATCTGCCGAGGAGCACCAATCAGCCGACACTTCTGCGTGTCCTGGAAACGAGAGTTCGTTGCGGAAACCGACTTACGACGAGCAAATCAACGCTGCGCTCGTCATGAATCGCACAACCCTCCCCAGGGCGTTTCGATGAGAGGCGCCTTGAAGCATGCTTCGAAGGACAAGCTAAGACGGCCGGTTGATGCGCGAGCGGGGTCAGAAGCCCCAAGCGGAGCTCCGGTCATTCTCACATTGCGATGAAAAAATATCGCATCAAACGATATATCGTCAGTCGCACTATAAGCGCCCATGCTATCTATGCGGTATGTGCGTAAGAGATTGCATAATGCCCCTTATGTTTTTTCCACTTAACATGCAGGTGTCAAAGTTATTCCCTTCTCGTCCTGCAAGTCACCGCACTCCTGGATACACCTGAAGAGCTACTGATTACAAAGAGAGTCTAGATGCTCGGACCTAATGACTTTCGAATGTTTAGCGCGTTGAAAATCAAGAACAACATCGCGCTGGATTCGACTACACATTAGGACCAATATCAGTCTTGTGATATGCGGCCAGTTGCTTGGTAAAAGATGCCAGTATGGCAAAAAATGAGTATAAATATCCCGGGAAGTAGCAATAATGACTATAGTAAGGCGAGTATATGACGTAAAGTAAGTGAAATATGCCGAAAGTCATGATACTTTTCAGTGGGGATCATAACAACGAACTTGCGCGAGGGGATTATTCCGGATGAAAGGCCGCAGCTTGCATAGGCAGGCATTACTATAAAATGCTGCGGTGCAAAGGCTGCTTTCCGATCTTGAGTCAGCGGATGATCAGGCCCTGCTCAGTCCTCTGTCAAATGAAATGAAACGACTAGCCTCCAGTAAGATCATAGTTCGACGTCGCCCATGACCCTTGCCGGACACCCCCATGCTTTCACACCCGCGGGTATATCAGAGGCAACGTAGGACATCGCGCCGATGACGGCGCGGTCACCAATGCGCACCCCCCTTTTGATAACAGTGTTAGGGCCGATATAGACTCCGTCGCCAATTGCGGTGGAGGAATACTCAATCGGCTCTTGGCCAAGCGTGACGCTCCGCCGAACCGTATCGTGCGAATATATATGCACACCAGCAGAGATCGAGCAGTGGTCTCCAATC
Organism: Microvirga puerhi; assembly: GCF_020089865.1. Classification (GTDB taxonomy): domain Bacteria; phylum Pseudomonadota; class Alphaproteobacteria; order Rhizobiales; family Beijerinckiaceae; genus Microvirga; species Microvirga puerhi. The sequence goes on along the minus strand of NZ_JAIRBM010000036.1, from coordinate 10,158 downwards.
GTGAGGCCTCCCAATCCATCGAGAATAACGTTAGGCCCAATCCAGGTATGCTTGCCGACGGTGACGTCCCCCAAAATCAAGACGTTGTCATAACAGGAGCTGCCCTCCCCAAATCCGTACTGCCGTGCATTCTCCCAGCGATCCGTCATCAGATCCCCGAATGATACGCGCCGTTTGAACTTCTTGAGCTTGTCGACCTGTAAGGCCCTCTGGATCGCTCTCAGCTCTTCCAACATAGAATGCTCCTCCGGTCGCATTGGAAATATATTCTTCCCTTGATGTCGACGCCATCCATGAACGTTGGCCCCATCGGGATTAGCCCAAAATGCAGGAACACCGTTCCAGATGGGGCTGCCCAAAGATCGGAACAAAAGAGTGTCGACTAGCGTGATGTTGTCCGTCGAAGGAATCTGCATCCGCTGTCATTCTGAATACGGTGGTCGCCGACCTGCAGCGGAAGTGAGGCTCAGCAGGACCTGCAGCAAAGATATTCACTGCGTTAAACTAGCTATAGATTTATAGACTCTCAAGCATTCGAAGAATTCAGAAAGATGAACGCGGGAGAGCAATTTATCTTTGGTTACATCGCAGGGGGTACAACTCATGCCCAGGACTCTACGTGTGACATGACAGGTTAGCCTAGGTCAATCAGAAGGGCGCCTGTCGAATCGATGCCAAGTATCAATGTTCAAACGAACGGTCGAGTCATTGTCACTCATCCCGATCTCGTCAATCTCTACGGCTGTCAAATTGGCGATGGGACGAGGATAGGCCCGTTCGTTGAAATCCAAAAAAACAGTATCATTGGTGAACGATGCAAGATCTCTTCGCATTCATTCATTTGCGAAGGTGTCACGATTGAAGATGAAGTGATGATCGCGCATGGCGTGATGTTCACGAATGATCTCTATCCAAGAGCCGTAAACCAAGACGGCGCGATGATGACCGAGCAGGACTGGCAAATGGTCCCGACGGTGGTGAAGCGCGGGGCATCTATCGGATCAAATGCCACCATTCTATGTGGCGTAGTTATCGGCGAGAACGCAATCGTGGGCTGCGGCGCTGTCGTGACCCGCAATGTGCCTGACTTCGCGATTGTGGCTGGAGTTCCGGCGCGCGCTATCGGCGACGTCCGCCGCAGGGACGCCACTGATGTCAACATAGCTTCAAGTAAGTCCCTCAATGCCTTCCACGAGGATTAACATGATTGGTATTGGTGTCATTGGATATGGATATTGGGGACCGAACCTAGCGCGCTGTATCTCAGAGGCTGAGCGCTCGGAGTTGGCATCCATCGCGGATTTCTCTCCGGCGGCGCGCAAGAGAGCAGCGTCGCGCTATCCTGCGGCGCGTATTGAGGAAAATTGGCAGACACTCGTTAGCGATCCGCGCGTGGACGCAGTCGTAGTCGCGACGCCCACGCGATGGCATTTCGAGATCGCTTTGGCTGCGCTTCGTTCAGGGAAGCATGTGTTGATCGAAAAGCCTATGGCCTCCTCCTCGCGCGAGGCGGCCATCTTGATCGAGGAGGCCGACAGACGCGGCCTTACGCTCATGGTTGATCACACTTTCGTCTACACCGGTGCGGTGCAGAAAATCCGAAGCTTGATTACGGATGGGGCCGTTGGCGACGTCTACTACTATGACTCCACGCGGATCAATCTCGGTCTCTTCCAATCGGATGTGAATGTGATTTGGGACCTCGCAGTGCATGATCTCGCAATCATGGACTTCGTCATAGATGCTCGCCCCCTTGCTGTGTCCGCGACTGGAGCGGGGCACATCCCTGGCAGTCCTGAGAACATGGCTCATATCACGCTCTATCTTGAAGGTGGAGCGACGGCTCACCTCAACGTGAATTGGCTTGCACCGGTAAAAATTCGCCGAACTCTGATCGGGGGCAGCCAACGGATGATCGTCTACGACGACGTTGAGCCAAGTGAGAAGGTGAAGGTTTACGATCGCGGTGTCTCTATCGCCGAAGAAAGCGGGAGTACGACCAAGCCGGACGAAATTCACCGTATGCTGCTGAACTACCGAATGGGTGACGTGTGGGTGCCGCAACTCTCCGTCAAGGAGGCTCTCCTGACCGAAATTGAACACTTCGTTACCTGCATTGAGAATAGCAAGAAGCCGCTCACGGGCGGGACCAGTGGGCACCGTGTGGTCACGCTGTTGGAGGGAGCGACGCAGTCGCTCAAGAGACGCGGATACCCTGTCGAGCTCGCGGAGATGAAGGCAGCATCATGATCCCTTTCCTCGATCTGAAGGCCCAGTATGATTCCATACAAGTTCCCCTTGAAAGCGCCGTTCTCGAGGCGCTGAGAAGTTGCGATTATGTGCTAGGAGGACCCGTAAGGAAGTTCGAGGCCGCCTTTGCGGAATATTGTGGCAGCCATCATGCCATTTCGGTCAGCACTGGTACTTCTGCCCTTCACTTGGCTCTCCTTGCAGCTGGTGTTAGGCCCGGAGATGAAGTCATCACCGTACCGATGACGTTTGTAGCCACCGTTGCAGCCATCCTCTATGCGGGTGCCACACCTGTTCTCGTTGACGTCGACCCAGAGACGTTTACGATGGATCCAGAAGCGTTCGAGAGCGCCATCACGCCACGAACTCGCGCTGTCCTGCCCGTTCATCTTCATGGCCGTCTGGCGAATATGGTCGAGATCTGTGACATTGCTCGCAGAAACGGAGTCGTCGTTATCGAGGACGCCGCGCAGGCTCATGGGGCTGAAAGAGACGGAAAAAAGGCAGGCACCTTCGGTCTGATCGGATGCTTCAGCTTCTATCCCGGAAAGAATCTCGGTGCATGCGGCGAGGGCGGAGCTATCGTCACAGATGATCCCGAGATCGCTGCTACACTCCGTTGCCTTCGAGATTGGGGGCAAGCTGGAAAATACAACCACGTACTCCATGGTTACAATTACCGGATGGATACCATTCAGGCTGCAGCGCTTGAGGTGAAGCTCCGGTTTCTGCCATCGTGGACTGCCAGTCGACAGAAAATAGCGGCTCTCTATAATGAGCTATTGGAGGAGACCGGCATAGAGTTCCCTGAGCCTGCTGAGCGCGATCATGTCTATCACGTCTATGCAGTTAGCATCGCGGAGCGTGATCGGGTCAAGGCACAGCTTGCCGAAGCCGGGATTGCGACCGGTATCCATTATCCACGGCCGGTACATCTTCAGCCGGCCTATTCGGGACTCGCGTCAGGGCCTGGATCTTTTCCGGTCTCGGAAAAGCTCACCGAACGTTTCCTCTCTTTACCTATCTTTCCGGAGATGACTGAAGATCAAGTTTATAAGGTCGTCGACACATTGAAGCATGTTGCCGAGGTCCGACACAGCGAGGCCGTTTGACTTATCGTCCTTTGCTTAAAAACCTCGGAAATTGATCTACTTACCCATATCGGAGACGGATATGACGTCTAATCATCGCGATCTGACAGGAAAGCGTATTCTCGTAACGGGAGGCGCTGGCTTCGTGGGGTCGCACATCGTCGATCTTCTCGTTGAGGCAGGAAGCAGCGAGATCATCGTGGTCGACAACATGATCCGTGGACGATCGGAGAATCTTGAAAGGGCGATGGAAAGCGGTCGCGTCCGACTGATTGTTGGCGATATCCGCGACAGAGACTTGATGGGCTCAGCTGTTAAAGGGACCGATATCGTTTTCCATCAGGCCGCCATGCGAATCACTCATTGCGCGGCAGAGCCACGCATGGCGATGGAGGTCATGGTAGACGCAACGTATGATTTGCTCGAGCGATGCGTGCAGGAAAAGGTGCACAAGGTGGTGATGGCATCGTCAGCTTCCGTATATGGGATGGCTGAGGAGTTTCCCACGACAGAGCGGCAGAATCCCTACGGGAATAGAACGCTGTACGGCGCTGCAAAATCGTTCGGAGAGGGGCTGCTTCGATCTTTCAACGACATGTATGGCTTAAATTATGTGGCCCTGCGGTACTTCAACGTGTTTGGACCGCGAATGGATATCCATGGTCGCTATACGGAGGTGATGATCCGCTGGATGGAGCGTATCAGCGCTGGGTTGCCGCCAATTATCTTCGGCGATGGGCAGCAAACGATGGACCTAATTCATGTAAGGGACGTGGCTCGAGCAAATATTCTTGCAGCCATTTCTTCCGCTACAGATATCGCCCTCAATGTCGGAAGCGGTTCGGAAACATCTCTTCTTGATCTGGCCCGATGCCTTGCGCGCGTCATGGGACGTCCTGGCTTAGCGCCGGTCCATGAGGCGGAGCGTTCCGTCAATCCAGTTCCGCGCCGATTGAGCGACACTCAGACGGCACAGCATCTTATCGGATTCAGATCCGAGCTGGATGTCGAAACGGGAATGGCCGAGCTCGTCGAATGGTGGCGAAGCCAGCACAGCTCTCACGATGTGCGGGGAGTCGCGTGATGATTCCTATTATGGCTCCTTTCATCGGCGAAGAGGAAGCAAACGCCGCTTCTGCAGTCGTTCTATCGGGATGGCTGTCCCAGGGCGCTGAGGTGGCCGCCTTCGAGAGAGAATTCGCCGCAGCGGTTGGATCAGAACATGCATGCGCGGTCTCAAACTGCACAGTTGCGCTTCACCTTGCTCTCCTCGCAGTAGGGGTTGGGCCGGGTGATGAGGTAGTTTTGCCAAGTCACACCTTCATCGCCTGCGCGAACGTCGTTCGTCAGTGTGGAGCGGTTCCAGTATTCGTCGATATCGATCCTGATACGTTTAACATGAAGCCGGAGCTAGTTGCAGCGGCGATCACAAAGAGAACCAAGGCCATCATGTGCATTCACCAGATGGGGATGCCATGCGATATGGAAGCGCTCGTCCCGCTTGCGCGCGATCGCGAGATTGCGATCGTCGAAGATGCCGCCTGCGCCATCGGCTCAGAGATACGCGTGAACGGGGAGTGGGAGCGGATCGGGCGTCCTTTTGGGGAGGTTGCATGCTTCTCCCTTCATCCGCGAAAGCTCCTGACTGTGGGTGACGGCGGCATGCTGACGACCGCCGATTCTGGAATCGACCGCCTTTTCCGCCTCCTGCGTCAACACGGAATGAGTGTCTCGGATGCCGTACGACACAGCAGTCGCACCGTTATTTTGGAGGAATATCCTGTTCCTGGGTACAACTACCGACTCACGGACGTTCAGGCTGCCATCGGTCGCGCTCAGCTGAGGCGGCTCGATGACATCGTTGCACGCCGGCGAGAACTTGCACAATCTTATCATAGAATGCTTGCCGATATTCCTGGCGTAAAGGTGCCCGAAGAACCAGTCTGGGCTAGAACAAATTGGCAGAGCTATTGCGTGCGTCTGCCGGAAGGAACGGACCAGCGCGACGTCATGCAGAAGATGCTCGACCAGGGCGTGGCAACACGGCGCGGGATCATGTGCGCGCATCTAGAGCGCGCTTACTCGGATCATGACCTACGATTCCCCTTGCCGGAATCCGAGAAGGCCCATAGAGAGTGCATCCTCCTGCCTCTGTTCCACACGATGACGGAGGATATGCAGAGCCAGGTCATCTCCTCGCTCAAGGCTGCTCTGTCTCGGACGCCTGCTCTTGTGTGAAGGAACAAGAAAGGTAGTTGGATTGCTTCGGTAAGGGAGGCATACTCGCGCGCGTTTTTGGCGCCCGCGAATAATCGCGACCGCTACGTGCTTGAATGACCGCCCCTCTCAACCAGGCGCTAATCGCAAGATAGCTCTAAGCGTCCCGGAAACCGCCTAAGCTTGCGCATTTTCATAAGTTGATCAAAAGAAGCGCAGCCAAAGATGCGCGCCACTCCGATCGGATCTGTGTGGCGCGCCTTCCAAAGCACTCATTGGCAATCTATCGCTCGCGGATGCCTTCATCGAGGCCTCTGAGCAGCGGATACAGGAAGTAGGATATTACACTCCTGCGTCCGATCTTGACCTCGGCCTGAACCGACATGCCAGGCAATAGCTGGAAATCGTTCGGGATGTCGTGCAGTTTGGTGTCGTCAAGGCTTAGGCGGGCTCTATACAGAAGCGCGCTATTCGCCTGCGAGCCGCTTTCCTTCGGATCTCCTGGAAACGCGTCATGGCTGATCGTCCTGACGGTTCCTATGGCGGTCCCATGCTTCTGGAATGGAAATGCTTCGAACTTGATCCGCGCGGACTGACCGGTACTCACATGACCGATATCCTTCGGCTCGATCGATACCTCCGCCTCGAGCGGAACATTCCTGGGGACCAATACGAAGAGCGGCTCTGCTTGGCGCATGACTGAGCCGACCGATCGTTGAGCGACCTCTAGCACAATAGCATCGGCTGGCGAGGTCAGCGAAACGAGATTGCGGCGAAGCTCGGCCTTCTTCAATTCTTCCGCTGCCGCATCCCGCCGACCCCGTGCGTCCACAAGCGATTCAAGGGTGGCGCGCGTGAAGTCGTCGAGAAACTCCTGACGCTGCGATTTCGCTTTCTCCAATTCGTGTCCTGCTTCGATTTGTGCCCCTTTCGTGCGTGCGAGAGTTGCTTCCACATCGAGTCGCATGTCCCGCGCCTGGAGAAGATTAAGCTTTGATCCCGTCTGGTGCTCCAGAAGCACCGTTCGCATCTCCTCAATATCCTGGATACCTTTCAGCCTCTGTTGCAGGATGGCTTCTTCCTGGCGACTCTTGGCGAGGCTGGCTTCCGAGCGCGCAATTTCCTCATCAAGATTGCGTAGCCGGCTCTCGCTAAAAGACTTTCGTTGGGCAGCAAGCCTAGCTTCCACAATCTGCTCCGTGCTGGACGGATCCGAGGGCAGATAAATGCGGCCGGAAAGCTCTGCTTCGAGCCGACGGACCATAGCGTCAGCCGCGCTAAACCTAGTCTGTAGCTGCTGAACATCTGCTTCAGTAAAAGTTGGATCCAGGACTGCCAGAATCTGTCCGGCGGTGACGGATTGGCCAACATTGACCTTGATGCTTCGGATAACGGAATTTTCCAAGGGTTGGATCACGATATTCGGTTCTGTCGTGATCAGCTTTCCTTTGGCAGTTGCAATCTCGTCGATCTCGGTCAGGCTTGCCCAGAGAACTGCTGTGCCGATCAGAGCCGTCGTAAGATAAAGCGTGAGTCGTGCAATCCTGGGGGGAGCACGCTCTTCAACCTCGATGGCATCGGGCTGAAACTCGACCACATGAGCAGGACGTTTCTTCGGGGCAGGCGGTAGGATCTGTGGTGCAGGAACCTTTTCGCCAGGTGTCGGACGATACGGAATCATGCCGCGTGCCTCGTTTGTTGGTTCCAGAGGTGACGATACGTCGTGCACGAGGTCAGAAGTTGATCATGACGACCTGCCGCAATGAGGCGCCCGCGGTCCACGACAAGGATCGCATTGGCATCGACAAGGGTTGAAAGCCGGTGGGAGACAATGAGAACGGTTCGCCCTTCCGCAATTTTGCGCAAGTTTTGCCGAATGATCATCTCACTGTCCGGATCGAGCGCGCTCGTTGCTTCATCGAGGATGAGCAAACGCGGGTCCGTCACCAGGGCACGAGCAATGGCGAGGCGTTGTTTCTGGCCACCAGAGAGGTTCTCGGCATTCTCCTCGAGCATTGTGTCGAAGCCGCGAGGCAGCCGTTCAATGAACTCATCCGCTCCGGCTGCTTTCGCTGCACGCGCAATCTCTTCAAAGCTCGCATTCGGCTTGGCGGCCGCGATGTTCTCTCGAATAGTGCCTCGAAACAGGAAGTTGTCCTGCAGAACTACGCCGACGCATTTGCGTAGATGAGCGAGATCAAGTTCGCGGATGTCGTAGCCGTCGATGCGAACGAGCCCTTTCTGGACAGGGTAGAGACGCTGGATCAGGCGGGTAACTGTCGTCTTTCCAGATCCACTACGCCCCACGATGCCGACAATACTACCTGCTTCAACAGTAAACGACACATCGTCCAGTGCTGGAGGGCGATCGGACTGATATCCAAAGGATACGTCCTCGAATTGAATTTCTCCCTGTAGGGGAGGGCAAAGACCCCTTTGTAATCCGTCCGCTTCCGGGGTTTTGTTCATCACCTCGCCAAGCATGCGAACGGAAAGAGCAACCTCCTGATATTCATGAGCCATCGTGAGGATCTGGACGAGAGGGCCCGAAACTCTGCCTGCCAACATATTGAATGCGACGAGGGCACCCACCGTCATGGTGTGATCGAAGACATCAAGAGCGCCGAGGGCGATAATTGCAACGCTCATGAGCTTCTCAAGCAGCCCGGTCACACTCTGTGCCGCGGCGGAAATTCGCTCGACATTGTAACGCATGATGACGGCCTGGGCCGATGAGTTGTCCCAGCTGCGGCGATGAAGCGGTTCCATCGCGAGAGCCTTGATCGTGCGCATGCCATGAACGGCTTCGACGAGAAGCGCTTGTCTCTCGCCTTCAGCTTCATAAAGAGCCTGAAGGCGGCGGCGGAACGGGCCGATGAGAACACCGATCGTTATTGCCACACAAGCCGTGAATGCCAGGACGACGATCGTCAGCTTCACACTGTAGAGGAGCAGAACCGGCACGAATACGAGAAGCGAGAGGCCATCGAGGATGGACGTGAACAGGCGCCCGGTCAGAAATTCGCGGATGCGGCTGGCCTGCTGCATGTGCTTAACCAGGACGCCTGCAGGAATCCTCTCAAAGTATCCGAGCGGAAGTGAGAGAAGATGCGCGAACGTTCTAACGGCGACACGCATATCGATGCGATTACTCGCATAAAGAAGAAGATATCGCCGCAGAAAATTGAATATTGCGTCGAAGACAAGCGCGAGAGCAACGCCGCCAGCCAGGACATAGAGGGTGGCGTAGGACTCGTGCATGAGAACTTTGTCGATGACGAGCTGGGAGAAAATCGGCACGGCAAGGCCCAGCGCGTAAAGAACGAGAGCCGCAGCAATGACGTCTGCAAAGAGTCGCCGCTGGCGTAGAAGCTCCGGCGCAAACCAGAGGAAACCAAAGGGGCGATTGGGATCACTTAGGTTTTTGCGAGCGGGTTTGACAAGGATTACTTCCCCGTGCCATGCCGCGCAAAAATCATCCTCGGCCAGAGTCAAAGGCTCTGGAAGGGCGGCCTTCGGATCAAGGACAATAATCTTGTTTCCCTGATCCGTTCTCTCCACTCCGGCCACGACGACCCAATTCTCATTCGCCAGTCTGGCAAGTGCTGGAAAGGCATCGCCAAGGTCAAGCAGCTCGGACCATTTCAGGTCGACTTTGCGCGCCCGCAAGCCTGCTTCCCGCGCCATACGCAGAAGCAGCTGCCACGAGACGGCTTCATCGGTGACGGCGTAGGAATGCGCAAGTTGGTCTATGGAGAGGTCTGTGCCGTGATGACGTGCGACAGCGACAAGGCAGTGCAAGCCCGTTTCAGTTTCTGCGCCCACAGGATTGCCTCTCAGTTCAAGATGAGAAGTTCGGCGATGAATTGCGGGCACCGTTCACGAATGGTTTCGTGTCGCCATTTCCTGGAAACTGCGAACTCTCGCTCTGCGGCGCCGGCGTTTGCTTGATGGCACCAGCTTCAATCAATCCCTTCATGGCCTTCTGCATCAACTCGACGGAGTTCGCAAAGGCGTCGACCGGCATCACGATGCGTTGCCGAAACATGGGCTTCGGATTGTTCTTGGCATCACGCTCCGTTGGCGAGAGACTCATAATGTCGATCCGCACAATCGGCCCTGTAATGGTGATCTCGGCGATTCCGTCTGAATACACTTCCTCATGCATGAGGCTTCTCCTTTGGTAAGTGTTGATTGGCGGATTCAAAAGGCGATCTGATGAAGGCGCCTGGGGTGGCGCTCTTGAGTAGCGAGACAAGGCGGGCATTAAGGGGCGTGTCCCGATTACGCTCTGCTGTGACTACTATTCTTAGACGCTGCACTGGCACGATATAGGTCATGGATTCGTGCCTAGGCGGTCGCTTGTGGGTTGAACAGGACATCCACCCAATAGTTGGTCTTTTGGAAGCTATTTGTGGGGAACAAGCTGGATGATCCATACGCGTAGACGCCATTCGGGCTGGTGGCCGTATCGGCAGGTGCCGTGAGCGGACCGTTGGTTGTCGGATTGGTGAAATAGTTTGAGGTTGCGGCATAGCGGCCGTTGCTGTGATAGGAGACCACATAGGTGGTGCCGGCCGTGATGCTGACCGGACTGGAG
>NZ_JAIRBM010000035.1 GCF_020089865.1 Microvirga puerhi | reverse complement strand
CCAACCCCGACGCCGGGCGACATCGTCGGCACCAGCGGCAACGACACCCTCAAGGGCACCACCGGCGGTGATGTCATGAAGGGCCTCGCCGGCAACGACACCTACACCGTCAACCACAGCGGCGATAAAGTCGTCGAGCTGGCCGGTCAGGGCACCGACACGGTCGAGAGCTCGATCACCTATACCCTGCCCGCCAATGTCGAGAACCTGCAGCTGACCGGTTCAGGGGCCATCAACGGCACCGGCAACAGCCTCAACAACGTCATCACCGGCTATGGCGGCGCCAATGTGCTCAATGGCGGCGACGGCAACGACACCCTCAACGGCTGGGGTGGGGCTGACACGCTGATCGGCGGCAACGGCAAGGACGTGTTCCAGTTCAGCGACAAGTACTCGGCTGACGGCGACAAGGTGATGGACTTCGTCCACAACACCGACAAGCTCGACTTTTCCAAGATCGACACCAACGGCGCGCAGGCCGGCGACCAGGCGTTCATCTTCGACGGCTACAAGACGAGCGGCAGCAACGGCCATCTCTGGGCGGTCGAGGACACGGCGGCGAATGTGACGCATGTCTACGGCAAGGTCGACAACTACCAGTTCCATGTCGATCTGGCCGGCCTCAAGCTCGGGCTGACCACCTCGGACTTCATGCTGTAAGGCTGGACGTTTCGACAACCATCAAGACAAGGCCGGGCGCAGGACAACGCGCCCGGCCGACTTTTCCGACATCACCCTCGACACAACTGATGCACAATCCCATCGCAGGCGCGGCCCACAAGTGCCTACCCTCGACGCAGGCCTTGTCACTGCCATGATGTCAATCTGCGTCCCAGCCTGCATTTTAACGTATCGCTGTCCCGCAACGCTGCCAGAGGCCTCTGATCGGCTCGACTATATTGCCGGTTATGAACGATCCCGCCATCAGGGCTATCACCTTCACGATCAGGTCATTGAATCGCCCGTGGCGACTAGGGACGAGATTCTGCAATAGTTCGAGCGCCCCCGTCAGCACGATCAGCATCAAAAGGATCGATGCATATCGCCTAGGATATGCAAGGCGGAATATGCACCCTACCATCATGAACGCAGCCACGCGTTCCAGATTGGCCGGGGCGCCACTGACTGGGCGCGCGCCAATCGGCACGAGAGACACAATCGAGATCGCCGCAATAAGCAACCAAGCCAAGAAGCGAATGGCAACTTTTCTCGTCGGCTTCACAAGCCCTGCTCCTTCCATTCCATCGTATCAAGCATTACTGGTCTCTTATGATCCACGTGGATGATCGATATGGGAATTTCCGGCACTTCATGCCGTTCTTTCTCCTGCCCCAGCACGAACTGTGTTCGAGTTGACGTGCTAGAAATGGGTCAAGAATCAGAATGTAACTGAGCACTTGAAGCTACAGAGGAAGGCCGATATCGGAACGTTATCACGCTCGTTTCGTAGTTGGAGGCGTTGACGGCCCTTCGGGAGCGCAGAAGGCCTCCCCCAATCGTCTCATCGTGCGTCTCGTAATCAACGTGCCCCATGATATACGTTGCCCGACCACCGGTTCTTTCCCAGGCGCGATAGAGCATCAACTTCTGAAGATACCAAGCAACCCCATTATTGGATGGCTGAGAGCCGCCAGCAATGTAGTAGGTATGCGTGCCGAATTCGAAGCCAATGAAGGCGGCCTGAGGCTGCCCCATCTCTGAAATAATCGCGCTGATCCGATGACTTGGCGCGGTCAAGTGGCCGCCTATATAACTTAAAAGGGCTCTTATCCAATCAAACTGAATCCCCTTCCGTTCATACATCACGGAACGAAGTCGAATAATGGCGGAGACGTGGAGGAGGCATTTCAAACCAACCCGTGTCTGGACATGCAGATCCGCCTTCTCCGCACGCTTTGCATTTCGCCGCGTATTATTGCTCGTGCCGGCCCAATATTCATCCCAGTTCGACCATCGCCGGAAGTCGACGGCATGTACGGTGAGCGGGCGAATGTTCTCCATTTCAATGCCCGGCACATCTCGAAGATCTTCCTCTCTCGCTTGCTCGAGATTGAGATGCCACCCGTAGCGGTACCTCCCGGGCCCGACGTGTTTCAGAACAGCGCCCATGCATGGCGTCCACAGAGCCTCGAAGCCAGGCGCCAGAACCAATCTGTCGAGAAAGACGCACTCCTCCCCGCCAATTCCAACAGCGCATTGACCGACCTTGCGACCAGCGTGATGGAACTCGAAGATCTGGAGGCGTCGTCGAAATAGCGACTTCAGAGACCAGCCCCCCAACCATCCGTGCGATGATCTGAAAGATGCGCCACCGGCCTGCGCAAAAGCATCCCATTCAACAGGACTACAGTCTTGGAGGCGGCGGGGAACTACCTCCACCAGGCACTCAGAAGACATTTGAAGGAGCATTCGTTCCCCCTTCCGTACCTTGATCCTGTAGCTCAAAGCCCCTGAAACCTCGTACGGTCAGCAACTGACGGAGGAGATGACTATCCTTCAGGTGTTCATTGAGAAGCATTGCCACCACGACAAACACAGAAGTCCAGCCCAACGAGGTAAAACTCGCAGTGAAGCCATTTGCAACCGCTTCATCAGTACTTCCCGCAAGCACCGGAAGAGCAATGGCGGCACAAACAAGAAGGCTTGAAAGGGCGGTAGACCGTCTCACCAACGCTCCGCCCGAGGGCCGACATGGCCTTCAGTAGCGAACCCATTTGGTCGAGACATCAGCCCTGTTGCATCGATGACAACCTTATGAAGGAAGCGATTGAATTCAAGACGTTTGAACTGCTTGTGCCCCACTAGCAACGCCACGATATCGGCCTCTCGCCGTGCGGCATCAGCATCAACCAGATCCACATCGGGACAGCCAGAGAACAGCGCCGGAAGAGACTTAACAAGTGGATCGCAGATCAGAACCCGCATACCGCCATGCTGAAGGAGCTTTGTTACGATCTTCAAGGCGGGGCTCTCGCGGAGGTCCCCCACATCAGCTTTATAAGTGATCCCGAAGCACGATATCACGGGATTCTTGAAGCGATCAGCTAAGTCAAGAATCCGGTGGAATATATACTCCGGCTTCCGATCATTGACCTCGCGAGCCGTTCGGATCAAGCGCGCCTCTTCAGGCGCCGAGTCAACGATGAACCATGGATCAACAGCGATGCAGTGTCCGCCAACTCCTGTGCCTGGCTGCAGAATCGAAACTCGCGGATGCTTATTTGCTAGCTCGACGGCTTGCCAGACATCGACACCAATCCGATCGCAAATCACAGACAGCTCATTGGCAAATGCGATATTGACGTCGCGAGACGCATTCTCGATGAGCTTTACAAACTCGGCGGTGCGGCAGTCGGTAATATAGATCTGCCCGGTCACGAACGTCTCGTATAGCGATTGCGCACGCCGGGAGCAGGTATCCGTCATGCCGCCAATGATGCGATCGTTGGCTACGAGTTCCCGAAGCATATTTCCGGGGAGAATTCGCTCTGGGCAATGCGCAACGGCAATCTGGGCATCACCGGGGTCCTTGTATTGCGGCCAAGCGAGGTCCGGCCGCGCGGCTGAAAGCCTGGAAGTGATCATCTCCGTGCTCCCCACGGGAGATGTCGACTCAAGGATCACAGTCGAGCCAGCCTGTAGAAACGGCGCTATGGCATCACAGGCACTCTCCACATGAGACATGTCAGGCTTTTTGCCGTCTTTAAAGGGAGTTGGAACGGCTATGATGAAGTAGTCGGCTTCTTCCGGCTGCGTTTGTGCCTTGAGACGGCCCGTGTTGATGGCAGCTGATAGTAGCATCTGCAAATCAGGTTCGTGAAAGTGTGCCTTTCCTGCATTGATCGACGAGACCGCAGTCTCGTTGACATCATAGCCGATGACTTCGAAGCCGCGGCTCGCCATCATGGCAGCCGTTGGAAGGCCGATGTATCCCAAGCCGACAACACAAACTTTCGTCATATGGAAAACGACTCCGCAATGATTTTCGCAATCTGTGTTGATGCCGTTCCATCGCCATACGGAAATACGGCCTTTGCGCGTCTCTCGTAGCAGGCCTCATCATCGAGAAGAGCTGAGACCTCGTTGAAGATGCGAGTGGGATCTGTTCCAACAAGGCTAACTGCGCCCGTCGCGATAGCCTCGGGACGCTCTGTTGTATTCCTCATCACAAGGACAGGACGCCCCAGAGCGGGACCTTCTTCCTGGATGCCGCCAGAGTCGGTTAGGATCACCTTAGCTCGCTTCATAAGCCTTATCATGTCCACATATGAGACAGGATCGATAAGGTGAATGTTCGGCAGATGGCTGAGACGTGCACCGACGACATTACGGACGGCCGGATTCAGATGAACGGGATAAACGATCTGAACATCCTCACGGGTTGCTAACCTGGCGAGACCGGTACAGATGTCTTCGAATCCAGCACCGAAGCTCTCCCGGCGATGCCCAGTGACCAGAATGAGGGAGCGATCCGGATCCAGCTCGACCGGTGTCTTCATCATATTTGGACCGCCAGCTTCGTGTGCATCAATTTGGCGGGCAACATGGAGAAGAGCATCGATTCCGGTATTGCCTGTCACATAGATTCGACCGCGACGATTATATTCGCGATCAAGATTTTCAGCTGCGACCGATGTTGGAGCGAAAAGATAGTCAGCGACCGAGTCGATTGCGACCCTGTTAAATTCTTCTGGCCATGGATGGGAGAGATCAAAGGACCGAAGCCCTGCCTCCACATGGCCGATCGGAATTCGGCTATAGAACGATGCGATGGCGGTTGCCATTGCCGTTGTCGTATCACCGTGGACAAGGACCAGGTCGGGACGTGTGGCTTCCAACACTTCAGTCATCTGGCTGATGATCAAGCCCGTCATGTCCGAGAGCTTCTGATTGTGAGTCATCAGGTTGAGATCGATATCCGGCTTCTCATCAAAGACTTCGAAGACCTGATCAAGCATTTGTCTGTGCTGCCCGGTAATTGCAACGCTTACACCGACATTGCGGCATTCGCGTAGTGCCCTTACGACTGGAAGCATCTTGATTGCCTCAGGCCGTGTTCCAAATGCCAAAAGGACGTGATGCATGCCCCTACCTTAAAACCAAGCGTTTGCTTCTGCGATGACCTCAGCAGGGTCCAAAGCAAGAATACACGATCTTCACGGGTCTTACTTCGCTCTTCTGGATTAGCCTTCCTGAATATGCTGGAAAGCAAAATAAATTATGATGGCCGCGCTTGTACAAGCTAGTGCCGCAAGACGCTGCCTTGCTAGGCTATGCTTGCGTAGGGATCATATACTAGTTTCTATACCTAGCTTAGACTGGGCCGCTTCATGGAGCCGCCTATGAATGAAGATCGAGAATTTCACTCTTCAGCAAATCATAGGCTAAGCGACCCTTCTCCAACAACTCTCGTCGTTTGCCCTGTTTCGTCGCTGTTTCGACGTGACTCAGAGCGGAAGCAATCGACAGCTCCGGTTCGTGGATAAAGGCACCGATTTGGAGTAAGTGCTGATCAACGTCAAGCAGTTCATCCTGGTAGACTGAAATGGTCGGTATACCCAGCACGGCCATCTCACGCGTCATCGTGCCGCCCGCCCCAATGAAGAGATCGCAATCCCGCGCTATCTGCTGAATGGCACGGGCTCCCGTCACAAGTGTAACGCCTTTGAACTTTTGGTCCTTATAATGGAGAGCCTGCTCTTTTCCCCGCGGCAGAACCGTAACATCCGCCACCGCGCTCAAAGCCATGATGACATCGTCTAGAAAATTCGTTCGCCCACGATAGTATTGTGCGGTCCAAGGCTCCGGTCTGATATAAATCGACGGGCGATTCTTGACTTCCGCTGTCGGCAAGCGATCAAGTTCATCGGCCAGTCTCCAGAGATACAGACCTTCTTTCACGCCAGGATACTGCCGTACCTTTTTCGCGCTGGCACCCTGCCTCTTTACTTTATCCATTCTCAGATATTCGGGAACAAGAATCCGTTTCGCCGCTAAGAATGCAGGGACATTCCCAAGCGCGTGCTCGTTATCATTCATATAAATTGCGGGAACGCCCAGAAGCCTGGATGTTATGGGCGAATGAAAGGAACTCTGAGATACAGCGGCATCGAGCCCCTCGTGCGCCAGATGATTGCGCAGTTGGGCAACTCGGATCGGAAAGCCGAGGGCTTTACGTAAGAAGCGCTTGCCATAGTGATCGCCCACAACCGTAAATTCAATCGCTTCAAGCTTGAGAAGATCGATCGTGTTTGCGAGGGGACGGCAAGTAATGACAACTTGGTGCCCTTCTTCCTGCAGATCCCTTAGCAGAGCAGAAAACATATTGACGTGAGGCGAGTTCGACAAATCGAACCAGATTCTCATGACACAACCCGCTGGAGCCGTGTCACATGCTCCCTCTGCGCTTCATCACACGATGAAACTTCTGATCGAGAGATATCGGGCGCACTTAACTCGTCTATCAATCTTTTTGTCTCGACAATATTCTGCCGCGACGAAGCTCCGAACACGATCGATTCAACATTCGGTAAACTGCAAACGTACTCGATTGCCTCACGAGCAGGAATAGCACCGGAAGCCAGGACAGACATCGCAACCAGTCGGAATTGCCGCGTTCTTAGCACATTTTCATATGCCGATATCCCGCCAGACATTCTGAATCCAGCTTTGTTGATCGTCGTGCATACGATTGGATTCTCGATACCAGCTCGCTCAAGAGCGTCGAGCAATGGCGGAAGATTCATTGTGATAAAGCCGGGCTCCGCTTTGTACTTTCTCCTTATGTGATTGGCAAATATGTGGAATGCCTGATCATAGCCAATGCCGAGCAGCAGGTCGGTCACAACGTTCTGCAGAAAGACGACAGGTGTCCTTAACCCATGAAACATCTTCATCTCGGCATCGATCAGAAGTTCGGCAAGGCCTTCGATATTCATGCTAGCGAGCGATACACCACCCTTCAGGAGGGCAGAGATCGTTCCCTCTTGCGGGAGGATCTGGCGCAATGCCTCTAGCGGCCCATGCTCTGCCATTGCGTTAGCATATTTGTGTGCATAGGGCATACATGGGTAGAACTCGAAGTGCTCATATCGGCGCGCGTTCTTTCGAACATGCTCGGCAATCTCAGCGACCTTCGCATGGGTTGTACACATGAAAGTGTTTACTTTTGCGTCGACTGCATAGTCCAGAACCTGAATCATGGACTCAGCATCGCGAAAGCGCATGGCCTGCGCCCGAGCCTTTTCCTCCGACGCATGATTGACGCCGAAGAATTGGTTGTCTCCAAATAGTACGCGGTCCACGGTGATGATCAGCCTCTCGATGTTACACGGCTCTTAAGGGTTCGAAAGAAGTTCGAACGGGTGTTTGACGACGCTTCTCCTTGATGTGCTTCTATACGCGCAGAGCGATCTGAGGCATCGCTAGCGAGCATCTGAATCACGCGGTCTGTATCTGCAGCAGTAGAAAAGGACGATCGACATTCCTCGTGTGCATTTATGCAGCGGACAAAATGATCGAGCTGCGCGGTGTACTCTTCACCTCGCAGGTAATAATCTACCGGCTTTGTCAACTGGGTGATGTTCTCAACGTGCCAACCCTCAGAGTATGATCTGATCGGACGCCTGACGTAGATTTGCAACTCCTGCCGATCGGCGACAGCTTTTCCATTGCTTCCCCAGATTGTTACGCGCGTTGACATTTTGCGATGGCTGTCGTCGCTCCAATTAGCGGACAATTGGCCGGTCGCACCGGACCGAAAGTGCAGCGTCGAGTACACTTCGTCGTCGACATCTCGGGAGAATATGGACTGCGCAGCAGTTCCGGACACTGCATATGGCGCCTCATAGATGAAATTCACGATGTCGACAGCGTGTGAAGCATAATCGTAGAGGCAGCCGCCACCCTCGGAGCGCTGTGCCCGCCATGTGGCTCCTCGAGTCCGCAAGACCACCGGACCATGGGCTTCTGTACGAATGTGATGAATCTCGCCTAGACAGCCGGATTGCACGATCTCTCGTGTTTTCTGAAAGGTACCAACAAAGCGAAAATGATAGCCCACTTGGCCAACACGCCCGCGGGAGGCTGCTTCGGCGGCCAGCGCCTTACCCTCCGAAGGATCGAGACAGAAAGGTTTTTCGCAGAAGATATGGAGATTCTTCTTAAGCGATAGCCGGACCAGTTCAGCATGGGAGCGAGATGGCGTTGAGATGATGACGGCATCAAGCCCCGCGGCGTCAATCATCTCGATCGGACTTTGATAGCATCGGAAGGCCGTATTCTTCCGAAGAATACCGAGGAGAGCGGGGTTACTGTCACAGACTGCTGTGACGTCGATCCCGGGATGACTATTCGCGATGGCGAGATGAGAAATTCCCATTTTCCCCAGGCCAATCAAGCCGGTTCGTATTCCCATAGAGATGCTTTCTTTTCAATGAAACCCGGGGACCAGAGAATAAATATATTGAAGATTCAATATGCTCTCAATCCTCTGCTTACTGTGCGCTTGGAGCATAGGGATTACGCGCCTATGAGTAGCAATCTCGCATGTATTATTCTTTCTCATATTCCTTATTAATATACGTCAGCGCGGTGCTTGATTACAGCCACCACCGTGTAAACGAGTATTTTAAGGTCGAGAAATATTGAGGCTCGTTTGATATACTCGAGATCAAGTTGAAGGCGCTTCTGCATATGCGCCAGAGTCGGCGTTTCCCCTCGCGCTCCGTTGATCTGTGCAAGCCCGGTAATGCCGGGGATTGCAGAAAACCTGGATGCATAGGTTGGCAGCTCGGCGATATACTTTTCATCATGAACGAGAGCGTGCGGTCGCGGGCCGACCAACGACATCTCACCACGAAGTACGTTGAAGAGCTGCGGCAACTCGTCAATGCTAGTCTTCCGCAAAAATCTGCCGATCGCCGTGACACGCGGATCGCAGGCAGTTGCCTGACGCACTGTCGGATCGGACGCACACTCCGCATGCATCGACCGGAACTTGAAGATCACAAATGGTACCTGCCGAAGCCCGTGACGCTTCTGCCGAAAAATAATAGCGCCTGAGCTGGAAAGCTTCACGCTAATTGCAGCTAGCATCAACATAGGAAGCAAGATGCCAATCATGACTGTCGCCAACACGAGGTCGAACACGCGCTTAAGATGTGATGTCAAATAAGGACTAGCACTATCATGGGTCTGCGCTGCCCTCCACTTTCGTGAGCGATGGGGTCGCGAGGGTGCATAGCGCACCGGTTGAACCCCCACCCCTCCTGTCAGGAAGTTTCGCACCGCCATAAGAGATCCTCGCCGCATAAGACAAAGCTGACGCAATGATGGCCGGGCTCTTAGAGAGGGATCAATGATGTATAGAGATTATATACTAGCGGGACAGCGCAACGCGATACTAATTTCCGGAGGCCAATTTGTATTAGGCAGCCTTAATCATTGATACGCCTCTCCGACTCATATTAATGACTTAACTACTTCGCATTATCGGGATCGACGGATTAATCCCAAAGATCGCGAAATCTCGCGGAATCCCGGAGATCAGAGACCGCGACTGTGATCGCAGATGAAGGTCCAACTTCGAAGTTGGCCTTCCGGATTCTTGGCTTAAATTTGCATAGCGCAAAGACGAAACAGTTAAGTCGCGGCCCGGCCCCATGCAGAACACAGTCCGGCACCATCGGGCCTGACACCCGGCTGGCCAAACTCAAGCCCATCGATTTGGACGCTCGTGCTTAGCAGCGTCCCCTATCAATAACCATATCTCTCTGGAGGATAGTGGCACTTATTCAAGACGACACCCAGAACGTGGGACTCCTGCGCCAAGCTTCTCTCGCAGACATCAATCTCATTTACAGAGCTCTTTTCAGCTGCCGCAACGAGGAGGACGCAATCGACATTCGGCAAAAATGCAAGAACGTCGTCGCTTGCGAGCATGGGCGGAAGGTCAAAGAGCATGACGTCCGGTCTCAATTTGTCCTTCAAGTTCTTGATACTCGAAATGGCCTCCTGGCTTTGCAGCAACTCCGCGGCATACGAAACTGGATAAGCATTTGCACCTATCGCGACGTTTTCCCCATATCGAGTGAATGCCTCCTCAATTGAGATGTCACCTTTGAGGAACCGTTCCATGGAGTGCAGTTTTTCAAGCCCAAGCGAGGCACCGATCTTGGGCTGTCGTAGATCGAGATCAACAACGACTGTTCTACAATCTTTGAGATTGGAAAGACTAAATGCCAGGTTGAGCGCTAGGACAGTTTTACCACACTTTGGCGTTGGCGACGTAATCGCGACGGATGTCCAGTTATTTTGCCGCAGAATCCTCAGTATCTTTGTCCGGAGAGTATCGAACCTGGTGCAAGCATCGTCCGTGCGATCAAGTGTTATGATCCGCTCTCGTGCGGCGTGCTTTCGATCGATCTTGATATGAGGAATACGTCGCCACATGGCGTCGCTGGCTTGAGATAACGGAGGAGCTGGCGCTCTCTCGTCGCGGAACGTGACGAGAGCTATTTCTCGTTCCATCTTTTCAATTGTGGATTGGATACTTTCCATCATCGGCCTCTACATCCCTGACGAGCGGCGCAGCATTGCCGGTATTACCTTGAGTCCTACCGAACGCACTTCACCCGGAGACGATATATAGGGAATCGTCTCCAGAGGTTCGATCTCCAACGACGTGAGTAGCTCCGCCGGTCTGCGCACAGTCTTGTTCAGGAACTCCAGCACAACGATCAATCCCAAACCGAGTATGAGAGATGCCACCACACTGCCCAGAGCGATCGCGAATCGCTTTGGTCCTACGGGATGTTGTGGTGGCGTTGCGAAGTCCAGAACTGAAAGCCGTTCTCCTTTGGATCGCTGCTCGATTCGATCCCCAGTCGAGGCATCAGCTAGTCTTGAGGCCGCTGCGTTATATTGACTCTGGATGCTCTGGCGCTGCCGATCGAGCGAGTTCAGCGTCGCTTCATTAGCTGGAGTTGCAGCAATCGATCGATTTAGCTCCGCAAGCTTATGTTCGATCGTGGGCTTCTCATCTGCAATGAGAGCAAGTCTCCGATCCATATCAGCTAGCTGTATGTTCAGTTCCGGGGGGAGCGGCTTGCCCCCCGATGCATCGATGTCACCAGCTCCCATATCTTTTACGGTCCGATCGAGAGAAGCAATCTGCGATTGAAGTGCGGAGATCGCCGGGCTCGTTTCGGAATATATCGTTCGCTGCTCGACCAGAACTTTTCTCAACTGCTCAAGCGTTCGTTCCTCAGGCGTCATCGCGTCCGCATTAGCGACACGTCCGGTACTAGCATACATTTGCAGAAGTCGCATACGCCCGTCATGAAGCGATGTTTCCTCTCGACTGAGTTGCATCAGCCTTTCCTGTAAGGTGAGCTGCTGATTGCTGCGAAAGGATGTACCCTCAGGTAACGCATCTCTGTTTTCTTTCTTGAAGCTTGAGATCTCGCTTTCAATCTGAGCGAGCCTTGTGCTCAACTTTTCCGTCTCCTGCTGGAAGAACTGCAAGGTCTCCCCCGCTTGACCGGTTCGCATCTCGGCATTCTTTCGGAGAAGGATCCTCGCGAACTCATTGACGATATCGGCGGCGATGACAGGATCCCTCGCTTTATAAGATATGTTGAAGGCGAGCGCAGCATCCCTACCTCGGGGAACATCAAACTGAATCTGCTCAATGCTCATCCGAGATCGGATGTCATCGGCAATGTCGCTCTCCGAGGCATTTGGGATATCTTTGTAAAGGCCGAGACGATCTGCGAGCGCAAGGAGATTTGCACGCGTCATCATTTGCAGCTCTATAGTTTGCAACTGCTTGAAGATCTCGTCGGGTACCACCGGTCGTACTAAATCGGTAGAGATCTGCGGCGACTCCACCAAGATTCTCGCATTAGCTTGATAGGTCGGCGGAAGGAGATGAGCGACTGCGATACCCATCCCAGAGATGAGCACGACGATTGCCAGGAAATAGTGGATCTTTCGAAGGAAAAGCGACGCATAGAAACGAATATCAACTCTGCTCATTGCGCTCTCACCCTGCTCTCCCAAAAAAAGATAGGACTGCCCATGTGCGCTCTGCACTCATCCGCTTTCGGTACCTTATATGAGTGATTGCAAGTCGTATCTTCGTATAATTTCAAGCTGTCCGGACATTACTTTCTATCTAATAATTAAAATTCCCGCTCACAAGCAATTAAGATTTCAGATGATCGCCTGACCAGGAAGTATTACAGAGCAATTACCATGTTGACTGGCCCAGCATAGTTGCGGACAATCGGAGAAATTTGCCGGAAGCTAAGCTTTTCCTCAGATTGAGCGAGCAGGAATGTCGAAAGCCCATATGTTTACGCAATCCGTGCGCTCCCACGTCATTGCATCTATATCTATCGCTCTCGCCATGGCTTTCGTCAGCCCTGCCAGGGCGGATACCCATTTCCTTGCCCCACAAACAAAGATCCGCGTTACGGTCGTTCAATGGATCCCATCCAAGGGAGAGTATCAACAGTGGGGTCCGATCAGCGGCGAGTTCACGGTCTCATCCGTAGGGACAATTTCATTACCGCTCCTAGGAACCATTAGCGTCACCGATACGGACGACGCTGGGCTCGCGACACGAATCGGAGAGCAACTCAAAGATAAAGCTGGCCTAATTAATGCACCCAGTGCGACAGTCGAAATTTTGGAGTACCCCCCAATCTATGTTGTCGGCAGCGTAACGGCACCGGGAGAATACAAATTCAGGCCCGGCATGACCGTGCTTCAGGCCCTCGCCCTTGGTGGCGGCCGATATCGTGGGACTACCGAAGGAGGCGATAAAGGCCAGATTGGAATGTTAGGCGATCTGCAGACGTTCCGAGAAGACATTCTAAGAACCTTGGCGCGAATCGCCCGCTTGCAGGCGGAGAGTGCCAGCGCAAAAGAGATCTCATTTCCGGTCGAGTTAACGTCGAGCGCGGCCGACAGCAGCGCGCAGGAGGTCATGGCTCAAGAGCAGATCGTCTTTGAGACACGCAACAACGAGCTTAAGCGGCAGCTTGATAGCCTCGACGAGCTTCGGAATCTGTTTGTATCCGAGATCGATATCCTGCAAAAAAAGACGGAGACGCTAGATAATCGTATAAAGCTCGTCAGCGACGAACTCGCCGGTGTTCGGTCACTCGTCGAGCGAGGCATTGCCACGGTATCTAGACGATCTGAGCTTGAGCTTGCCGTCTCGAACCTACAGTCCAATCGCCTTGATGAGATTACTGCGACAATGAGAGCGCGCCAGAATCTAAGCGAGGCGACGCGTAACGCGCTGAGCTTGCGTGATAAGCACCAAACTCAGGTCTCAGTGGAGCTGCAAGAGGCGCAGGCAAACCTTGAGCGCATAAAGATCAAAGAAGATGTCATAAAGAAGATCCTGGTCGTTAGCGACGCGCCACTCCTAGGCAAGCGCGCCACGGAGAATACTGTGGAACCAGTTCTAACGTTCACAATCGTCAGGCAAATAGCGGAGGAGGCAAAAGAAATTGCTGCCTCTGAGCAAACTTCCTTGCTTCCAAGGGATGTCGTAAAAGTGGCGATTAGCGAGCCCCTCAAGAAGCAGTCTTCCAGTACTCTGATGAGCAGAGCCACGCAGTAGTCCCCGCCCCTTACCGAAGGAGCTGGCACAGGACGAACTGACTTTAGTCAAGCGTTCTTGCTTCGATCATGACAATTGGCCGTCGCTGATAGTTTCGACTCCCCGGAGACTGCCATACAGATGGACAAGGGACGCAAGCGGTATATGGGACAGGAATTGCAAGGCTGTTGAGCTCATGTCTCCAAGTGAATCTTCCAAGACAAAGCAGACCTACACTCAAATTCTAAAATCGACCGCGCAGATCGGCGGATCATCGGTCGTGAATATCGCTTTTGGGATAATTCGGAATAAAGCACTTGCGCTCATTCTTGGACCAAGCGGCGTGGGCCTGATGGGCTTGTATAACTCAGTAGCCGATCTCACACAGAGCTTTTCCGGTCTCGGAGTTCAAAGTAGCGGCGTCAGGCAAATCGCGGAGGCGGCTGGGACGGAAAATGAGGAGAGAATCGCGACAACAGCGATCGTACTGAGACGCATCTCTTTCTTCCTCGGGCTGTTCGGAGCCTGCCTCCTGCTGACATTCGCCGTGCCGATTTCAAACTTTACGTTCGGCAGCAATCAACACGCGTTTGGTGTTGCACTGCTTGCGATCGTAGTCTTTTTCAAATCCATATCTGCGGGCCAGACAGCGCTTGTCCAAGGAATGCGCCGCATTTCGGATCTCGCTCGCATAAGCATTCTAGCGGCACTGTTTAGTACAATTATCGGTCTTCCGATTATTTATCTCTTCGGCGAACAGGGTATCGTTCCCTCCTTGATCGCGATGGCCGCCGTTTCAATCCTGACTTCTTGGTGGTACAGCCGGAAGGTCGAGATTAGAACGCGTACCGTCTCCATAGCCGAAATGTGGCCCGAGACTGTGCAGCTGCTCAAACTGGGCGTCGCCTTCATGGCGAGCGGCTTTCTGACGTTGGGAGCCGCGTACGCGGTCCGTATCATCGTGCTTCATAGCCATGGGATAGACGCAGCGGGGCTCTATCAAGCCTCGTGGGTTCTCGGCGGGCTATACGCTGGGTTTATTCTACAAGCAATGGGAGCAGATTTCTATCCGCGCCTCACCGCAGCAGCCAACGATAACGGCGAATGTAATCGCCTTGTAAACGAGCAGGCACAGATTAGCATTCTTCTTGCGGGACCTGGCGTGATAGCGACTTTGACTTTTGCGCCCGCGATCATGACCTTATTCTATTCCTCCGCATTTTACCCAGCAATCAGCCTGCTTCGCTGGATATGCCTCGGCATGATGCTACGGATCGTATCCTGGCCCATGGGCTTTATCGTGCTGGCGAAAGGCGCCCAGAAGGTGTTTTTCTGGATGGAGGTAGCAGCAACATGCATTCATGTTGGAGCTGCCTGGCTTCTTGTCAGCTGGTTTGGACTTGATGGCGCTGGCGCCGCATTCCTAATCTTGTACATATGGCACAGTTTTCTAACTTATATAGTTGCGCACCACCTCAGCGGCTTTAGGTGGTCGCCCGACAATATCAGACTCGTAGCGATATTTCTGCCGACTGTGACGCTAGTGTTCTGCAGTTTCCTTTACCTTCCTGTCTGGATCGGAGTCATCGTAGGCAGCATCGCGCTGATCTGCACAGGTCTATTCTCTGTGCGAACCCTCCTTGCGATCTGCCCTCCGGATCTCATCCCCGCCTCAATTCGCCCTTGGGTCGTGCGAGTTCTCTGATCATAACTTCATACGCGGCGAAATCTCTGCCGCTAGCGGAAGCGCCCCACGGCAAAATGAGCCGCTTGCCAAAAGTAAGGGAGAGTGAGAGCCAGGTTCGTCCGCAGCGGGTCTAACGTGGCGCTTCCGATATGAAGCCATCTGATACGTATCGCATCAACAGACCATTCACCCCTATGCCCGTTTAGGGTTCTGCGACTTCCAAGTGCGCTCTAAAGCAGTGCTCTCATATTCTACTGCAGTTGACGCGCTGTAAGGCAGCCGCGGCCTCCCGGCATTGTCCGTAATAGCAAGTTAATTAGCGCGGCCGTGACTTGCAGACATTTGCCGATGAACGGATATTGGTGACCTGTGGCAGATCAGAAAATCGTCTCATGGAAATGCAGGTCAGCCAATGAGAAAGGGCCTTGCGGCACTCCCGACTGCTGTTGGCGTTCTCTCGCGTCTTGCTGCCGAGCGTGTGATCCAGGCTGGAAAGGACGTCGACACGCTTTTAAGGAAGGCGGGACTTCCGTCGACGTTGCTGAATGATTCCAACATGCGTGTCAATGCCAGAAGCCAGATAGAGTTTCTGAACATGGCCGCCGAGGAGGTCAAAGACAACCTCCTCGGCTTTCACATTGCGCAGGAATTCGACCTGCGCGAACTTGGCTCATTCTATTACGTCATGGCGTCGTCGGAGAAACTTGGCGACGCGATTACCCGTGAGGCTCACTACAGTTCCGTTGTCAACGAGGGGCTTCGAGTTTCCTGCCACAAGACCAATGTGTTCACCATTGATTTTGAATATGTTGGTGTAGAGCGCCATCTCGATCGGCATGAAATGGAGTTCTGGATAACCTGCACATTACGGAAGAGCCGTTTCTTCACGAATCGCGGCCTCACGCCGACATATGTTGGCTTCATTCATCGGCACGACGGAGACCTTTCCGAGATGGAGCGTTATTATGCATGCGGAATCAACTTTGGCGCGCCCGCCGATAGAATGTCATTCGAGACTCAAGTGGCGGATCTGCCGTTAGTTACCGCCGATCCTTATCTTAATAAATTTCTTGTAGAAGACTATGAAAAGGCTATCGCAAAGCGTCAGCTAAGCCGCAATCCCCTCCGAACTCGTGTCGAGAATGCCATCACGCCAAGACTTCCGCACGGCAATGTCAATATTACGAGCATTGCCAGTGATCTCGGCATGAGTCCTCGAACTCTTTCACGGCGCCTTGCGGAAGAAGGTCTGACGTTCAGCATGATACTCGATGAGCTAAGGTCGGTTCTTGCAAAGAACTACCTTCAGAATAGTGATCTCTCTATCTCACAGATCACGTGGCTCTTGGGTTACTCAGAAGCCAGTTCCTTCGTGCACGCGTTTCAAAGATGGGTCGGCATGTCCCCAACAGACGCAAGGCGGCAGATTCACAGAACCGGCCAAGTCGCGCATGCAGGCAACCACAGTCAAAGCCAGCCTTAACAATCTTCTTCCTGAAACTTTAGAGACTCTCAGCGTTCATCGACGCCGATATATCCGTTGTTCCGTCGCACCCATTCGCGACATAGCGATCACTCGGCAGTCGAAGCGTCCTTCTGAAAACAGCTTCGACACTCGCTCCTGCCTGCTCCCAGCTGGCGGAGCGAACACTCCTGGACGCATCGCTTGATATGGCTGAGAAGTCTGGATCGTTGGCGATCGCTTCCAATTCAGCGGCGAGCGCTTGAGGAGTCGGCTGCGCGTAACGAACAAAGCTGTTATTGAGCACAATGCGATTGTGCTCGGCCTCGTTCACGACCGGGATACATCCGGCTGCAAGCATCTCATGTGGCACAAGGGAAACATTCGTCAGTGACAAGCTCAGGCCCGCAAAGCACTGGTTATAGATATCATTCAGCTGACTTGGCGTAGCCCAGCCATGATCGACGACTTGGAACGGTAGATTGCTGATTTGATCGCCATAGAAGTGAATATTGATGTCAGGGCGCCGCTTGGCAAGGATCTCAAGTGCCATGATCCCGAGTTCATAGCCTCGCCGTGCATCGCGCCGCGCATAGTAGGCAATCCCGTCCCGCTTCGATCGCTTTTGGTCCCGATAGTAGGATGTGTCGCACCCAAAGTCGAAGTGATCCGCGACCATCCCGAACTGAGTACGCAATTTTTCTGCTAACCAACCACCTGCAGTTATCGCATGGAAGCCCATACGATACGTGTTTTCAGCCAGAATACTCGCTGCGCTGACTGGATGGAAGAAGGGCTCGAAATCCTGGACGAAATAGAAACGCTTGCCGGCAGATCGTGCGTTGTAAACGAGGTAGGCCGTAGGCCAACTGGTCGCAACGACGGCATGCGCGTCCTCCATGGTATCGTCTACATTCCCGACATGACCTTCAAACCGATAGTAGTCATGGACGATACTCTCGTAGTACTGATGATCCGCGCGATACGGGTCGTAGAAGTAGACACGATTGATATAGCCACGCTCCTCAAGATATCGGATCATTCTGAAAACCGTCGTATGCCCTCCTGATCCAGGGGCGGGCGGCGACATCACCCAATTTACAACGATTTCTTCTCCCGGCTTGGCTTGCCATTCCGCGTGGTTGGCTGGACTTGCCAGATCAGCTGCGATGACATCCGAAGTTCGGACAGGCAAAGGGACATCTTTTGGCCTAATCCGCTCGGCTAGGGCAGTTCTCGCACGGCTACTGACACCTTTAGGTCCCTCTGACAGGAGTATCCGCCGAATCTGGCGGACCCGACGCGCAAACTGCGGAACGACCTGACCAATCATCGATTACGCCTTTTCTTCTGACGACAAAGGCGACGTGTGCAATCGCGACGATTCATAAGGCCACCGCTCGAAGAAAGTCCTATCTGGCATATTATGCAGGCACAGGTGCCAAGTAAATCACATCGGTCGTCTCAAAAGGTGTACCTGCCATGGTCCTTGATCCGCTGCAGCTGTCACCAATGAAGAGCCTTTCCTTTTAGCGGTGCGGACTCTTGAGACATTCGGCTTTGTAGCTCACTTAAGCAGAGGCTGCGCTTAATGTTATTGCCTCGTTGAACCGAGCTTCGATCGGGGCGCGGAGATGCTGCCGCTGGTGTAATTGTCGGGCGCCTTGTCGGGAGAGAGACCATCCGTGACCATGGTATTATTAGTCATGGCCGGCATATGACCCTGACTGTCGGCACGGATATACTCATAGCCGTAATGGCCCTTCACCACATAGTTGTTAGCCCAGGTCACGTTGGTGATCGGCGAAGCGGTGTAGGAGCCGAGGTTGTAGATCGGGTAATTTCCGGGCGACGACAGATAATTGTCGTGGATGTTGACGTCGTCGACGGCGCCGAAGGTATTGGCGACGAACACGGCAGAAACGCCATTCGGCGAACCGTCGTTGATGATGGTGTTGTGCACGACTTCGACATTGGAGTTGCCGCCGAAGATCTGAATGCCGTCGAAATGCGCGCTGGCCGAGCCCTTGAAGCCGTGGATGTAGTTGCCTTCGATCCTGGTGGCGACGTTGCCCTCG
>NZ_JAIRBM010000034.1 GCF_020089865.1 Microvirga puerhi | reverse complement strand
AGCGGTGGTACTCACCAAAAGCATAGAACAGTCGATGTCTGCTTCTTCCGGTTGTCCATCACAGACAACCCGCAAGGACACCGCCGTCCACGCTTCTCTCTCTCATCTTCACTTGTCAAAGAGCAAATTCGTTTTCCGAAGAAAACAGCGCCCAAGACCGGAATCTTACTTCCGGCCCCAGCCGCCCGAATTTCCAAAGAAAACCCGGATCGTCCGATCTTCGGCAACCCGGTGATGAACCCGATTTAGGTTCATCTCATTCCTTTGTCAACTACGATTTGCGAATCGCGCATCGTACTCGACTTTCCCCGGCGACTTTTGCCCGCTGGCCTGAGCCAGTCTGCTTCAGCGCACCATGTCAGGGAAGCTTTTAGACACCGTCGCGTCAGCGGCGGCGTCGATGGGCGCTTTATAGGCCCGCCCCTTTCGTCCTGTCAACGGCCTTGTGAAAGTTTTTTGACAGTCGCCCCAAAGCGGCTCGCAGCACGGATTTGCGGGGAGTATTTCTCCGGCCGCCTCACTGCCGACACAGTGTCCTTCGAAGCACGTGAGGCCCGGCGACGGAAGCAGGAGACAGAATTCCCGGCCTTTATGCCTGTCCGGGAGCCGCCTCTTGTGCTAGAGCGCCAGACAATCCTTGCTCCTACGGCTCTTAAAGTCTTCATGAGTTCCTCCTCCTCCGATGACGGTCGCAGCGGCCTCCCGTACCGGGAGAGCCTTCGTGCTGCATCGGGCGTGGATCTGGGCCATGAGCCGCCGCTGAGTGTCGGAGGGGCTCCTCAGGAAGTCGATAGACGGGAGGTCAATTTGCGCTGGCTCGGCGCGAGTGTCCTGACCGGCGTCACCGGTGCCGTTCTCATCGGCGCCTCCATCTATATCGCCCTCGAGGGCGAAACGACATCCGCGATCCCCCCTGAACCAGCAAACATTACCGTCGCTCATGAGGGACTCGACGGAGAAGACCGTATGGCAAGTACGGCGCGCAAGGCGGACAGGCTGAACAAGACAGAGACAGTCGCCCTGGCCAAGCAAAGCTTCCGCGCTCCGATGACGATTCGCAACGGTGATCGGGAAGCGATCAAGGTTCGGCAATTCGTGCGGGTGGCCACCAACCTGTCACTGACTGCGGGCGTCTATGCATCCGACATCCCCCGCTTCGATCCGATGCGCCTGTTCAACGACAATAATCAGGACAAGGCCGTCGAAGCGCCTCCGGAAATCGCCGATGCCGACGTATCGGTCGTCCGGCGTGACCTCTCCACCCTTGCCATCGAGGCCAGCGCGCCTTCCCTATCGGACGACGACGTTCTTGCCTTGCTCGAGGAGGAGCGCCGGATCTCGTCGGAAGTCGGACGGCGCGCCTCCTTCCCTATTCCCGCCCAGCAGATGCTCTCCCGCACCCTGCGCCAGCCGGACGCGCTGGGCGAGGCCCTTGGTTATGCCCGGATCGTCGACGCCCCCTTCAGCTCCATCGAGGTCCGGGTGGTGCCGGAGAACGTCACCAACCTACCCAAGGCAGATCTGCGAGGTACGGCGCCCCTCGTTGAGGAACGGGACGTCGCCCTTAAGAAAGGCGAGACACTGGAAACGGTCCTACGTGCCTATGGCGCGACCCCGGAACAGATCCTCGCAATCACGACAGCTCTGTCGGCCCGGATCAAGACCGCGAACCTGGCCGAGGGACAGCATCTCCGCATTCTCATCGCGCCGGGGCCCCGCCTCGGCGATCCCCGACAGATCGTCCGCGTCATCGTCCTGGGCGAGCGCGGTATCGATGCGATCGCAGCGACCAACGACAGGGGTGTCTTCGTCTCCGTGACCCCCGTCAATGAGGAAGCGGCTTCGCAGGTCGCGGAAACTACAGATGAGGAAGAGGAAGGGGAGGATGACGGCCGCGGCGTCAGGCTCTACGAAAGCCTTTACGAGACGGCCCTGAAGAACGACCTGCCCCGAAAGACCGTGGACGAGCTCGTCCGAATCTTCGGCTACGACGTCGACTTCCAGCGCCGCGTCTCGTCGGGCGACACCTTCGAGGTGTTCTACGGCGCCGACGAAGATGGCGGAACGCCCGAAGTGCTTTATGCCTCGCTGACCGTCGGCGGAGAGGCCCGGCGGGTCTATCGCTATCAGGGCGACGACGGCGGCATCGATTTCTTCGACGAGAGCGGGCGGTCCTTGAAGAAATTCCTTCTTCGCAAGCCCATTGCCGAAGGCATCCTTCGCTCTGGCTTCGGCTCGCGCTACCATCCCATTCTCGGCTATTCGCGGCCACATACCGGGATCGACTGGGCGAACCGCATCGGAACCCCGATCATCGCCGCCGGTAACGGCACGGTCATCAAGGCGGGATGGGAATCGGGTTATGGCCGCCGGGTCGAGATCCAGCATGCCAACGGCTATGTGACCACTTACAACCACATGTCGGGCTTCGGAAAGGGCGTCGCCCCAGGCATCCGCGTGCAGCAGGGCCAGGTCATCGGCTATCTCGGCAGCACCGGCCTCTCCACCGGTCCCCATCTCCACTACGAAGTTCTCATCAACGGCAGTTTCGTCGATCCCCTCAAGATCCGCCTGCCCAAGAGCCGCGAACTGGAAGGCCGCTCGCTTGCCGAATTCAAGCGGCAGCGCGAGCAGGTGGACGATCTCATGTCCCATGCCAGTGTCTCGGCCAGCATCGCCCAGCGCGCCGATCTGCGCTGACTCCCGATGCTCGAGCTTCTCGCGATCGTCCTGCCCGTCTTTGGCCTGATCGCCATCGGGTACGGAGCAAGACGGATCAATTTCGTGTCCGAGCGCATGGGGGAAGGGCTCTCGGAATTCGTCTTCTCGCTGTCCCTGCCCTGCCTGATCTTCAAGACGCTCGTGAGGGCTGAAATCCCTGCGGTTCAACCCTGGGGCTATTGGATCTCATACTTCGCGGGAGTCGCGGTCGTCTGGGCCCTGGCCATGCTGATCGGAAGCCGGTTCTTCGCCCTCAAAGGCATCTCCGCCGTCGTCGCCGGATTCTCGGCCGGGCAGGCGAATACGGTGTTCGTGGGCGTTCCCATGATCCTCAAGGCCTATGGAGATGCCGGAGCCGTACCCCTCTTCCTCCTGATCGCGGTCCATCTTCCAGTGACCATGACGCTTGCGACCCTCATGGCGGAGGGCCGGCAAGCCTCGCCATGGCTGATCATCCGCCGGCTTCTTACCCATCCTATCGTGGTCGGCATTCTGGCAGGCTCCGCGTGCCGCCCTCTCACGTCCTACCTTCCCGCCCCATTCTGGCAGGTGGTGGAGCTTCTCGGCAGCGCCGCCGTTCCCTGCGCTCTGATTTCCATGGGCATCGCCCTGCGCCGCTATGGGCTGGAGACCGGCTGGAAGCTGCCGACTTTGATTTCCGCGCTCAAGCTGCTGGTGCACCCGCTGATCGTCCTGGTGCTGGCCACCTACGTATTCTCGATGCCGCCGGTCTGGTCGGGCGTGGCGGTTCTCTTCGCCTCGTGCCCGTCCGGCATCAACGCCTATCTGTTCGCGGAACGCTATGGAGAGGGCGTCGCACTGGCCTCCAGCGCCGTCACGCTGTCGACGGTTCTGGCTTTGGGAACGACCCTTCTTTGGCTCTTCGTGCTGGGTGTCGGATAAGGATTAGAAGCCGAGACTTCGCCGAACTTCGGCGGCGGTGACGCCACGGGCCCTCACATCGGCCAGAGCTTCCGATTGCCGGCTCTTCGACAGCTTATCGCCGATCGGATCGAGAATCAGGCCATGGTGGTGATAGAGCGGCGTCGGCAGGCCGAGCAGGGTCTGAAGCAGCACATGGAGATCGGTGGCAGCCTCGAGATCCTGGCCGCGGACGACATGGGTGATTCTCTGAAGCGCATCGTCGGCGACGACGGACAAATGATAGCTCGTCGGAACTTCCTTGCGGACCACCACGGCATCCCCCCAGCGGTGGGGATCGACCTTCACGGGCTCGATGCGCCCTTCCCGGTCGAAGCGCCGATAGCTCAACGACTCCGGCATGAGAGCCAGCGCCGCCGTCATATGGATGCGAAGCGCGTGGGGTTCTCCGATCGACAGGCGCTGCCGGACCTCCTCAGGATCAAGGTTGCAGCAGGTGCCGGGATAGAGAAGCGCACCATCCGGATCGCGGGGCCATGCTTCGCCCGTCTCGGCCTCCCGGCGAGCCACGGTATCAGCCACAGCTTTACGTGAGCAGAAGCAGGGGTAGAGAAGCTTTTTGTCCTTCAGACGCCCCGCGGCCGCCCGATAGAAATCGAAATGGTCCGATTGCCGCCTGACAGGCTCTTCCCAGCGAAGCCCCAGCCACGCCAGATCGTCATAGATGGCCGTCTCGAATTCCGGCCGACAGCGGCCGAGATCGATATCCTCGATGCGCAGGAGCAGCCGCCCTTCGAACTGCCGGGCAAAATCGGCATTCAGGAGTGCCGAATAGGCATGTCCCAAATGCAGCCGCCCATTAGGGCTTGGGGCGAACCGGAAGATGGGCGCGGTCGGAACCACGGACGAAGGGGAGCCTTGCCCCAAAGTCAGTTGCGCGCTGCCTTGAGAGCCATCTGAGCACCCGCGCGCAGCAGCCCCGTGTCGCTGGCGATGGACACGAGATGGAAGCCCTTTCGTGCCAGCTCGGATGCACGGTCGCCGGTCGCAGCATAGATTCCGGCAAACTTACCGGCGCTCCGCGCCCGGGCCAAAGCATGATCGATGGCGGCATCGACCGCCGTGCTCGCCGGGTCAAGCTCCTTGCCTCGGGAGAGGCCGATGGACAGATCCGACGGGCCGATGAAGATGCCGTCGATTCCGGGCACGGCCAGAATATCGTCGACGATGGCGAGAGCCTCCTGGGTCTCAATCATGGCCAATGCCACGGACAACCCATTGCCAATCTTGAAGTACTCGGCGGGCTGAAGGCCCGTGAGACTCAAGGCGCCGTGGGGACCCCAGCTCCGCTCGCCCACGGGGGGGAATTTCATGACGGCCGCGAAGCGGTACGCATCCTCGACCGTATTGATCATCGGAGCGATCACTCCGGAGGCGCCCGCATCTAGGATTCGTGAGGCGGTCGCGAAATCCCCGACCGGGATCCGAACCATGGCGGGCTTTCCCGCCGCGGCGATGAGGGGGATGGCCCTGACCGTCGCGGCGAAATCGATCGCACCGTGCTGCATGTCCACAACCACCGCATCGAAGGCCTCCCGAGCCAGAACGCCCGGAATGGCCGGCTCCGGCAGACCGCACCAAGCGGCAAGCGCAGGAATTCCGGCCTTCAGCCGATCGGGAAGCGACGGAAGGGACATATCATTGACCTTTGCGGATAGAGAGGTTGAGAACAGTCGGATCGCAGCTTAGCGGCCCGTTTTGATCTCGTCGACGGCGCGGGTCATCTGCTCATGCAGGATGCGCCCGAGCTCAGCTTCGCTCATCGGCTTTCCGGCCGCCTCGAAATCGGTTTTCACCTTGCGGATCACGTCCCCATCGCCAGCTTCCTGGAAGTCGGCCAGGACGACGGCCTTGGCATAATCTTCCGCCTCTGCGCCGGTTTTTCCGATCTGAGCCGCGGCCCAGAGACCGAACAGCTTGTTGCGGCGAGCGGTCGCCTTGAAACGAAGTTCCTCATCGTGTGCAAACTTCTTCTCGAATGCGTCCTTGCGCTCGTCGAATGCGGTCATCTTCAATTCACTCCTGCGTTTCGCTTCCTGCGATATAAAGGCGCACAAGCGTCGCCGCCAGAGGTAGCCCGGTTCGAAAACGTCTTTGAAGAGGGACGGAAATGGCCGAACTCCTTCCGTTGTGCTTGGCGGAGGGATCGGATAGGTTGCGCCCAAGCCGGGGACGGTCCCGATCGGACCCGCGCCAGCCGCGGATCTGCACACTATATAAGGAGCCACGGCAATGGATTTCCTCAAACCACGGTACACACCTATGAATCGCCGCCGTCGCATCTATGAGGGCAAGGCGAAGGTCCTCTATGAAGGGCCGGAGCCCGGAACGCTCATCCAGCACTTCAAGGATGATGCCACCGCCTTCAATGCCAAGAAGCATGAAGTGATCGACGGAAAGGGTGTCCTGAACAACCGGATCTCGGAATACGTCTTCCAGAATCTGAACGATATCGGCGTCCCGACCCACTTCATCCGCCGCCTCAACATGCGTGAGCAGCTGATTCGCGAGGTGGAGATCATCCCGCTCGAGGTCGTGGTCCGGAACGTCGCGGCCGGCTCCCTGGCTCAACGCCTCGGGCTGGAAGAAGGCACCCAGCTGCCCCGCTCGATCATCGAATTCTATTACAAGAACGACAAGCTCAACGACCCGATGGTGTCGGAGGAGCATATCACCGCCTTCGGCTGGGCGACCCCCCAGGAGATCGATGACATCATGGCGCTCGCCATCCGGGTCAACGACTTCCTGTCCGGCCTCTTCCTGGGTGTCGGCATCCGCCTCGTCGACTTCAAGATGGAGACGGGTCGGCTCTGGGAAGGCGAGATGATGCGGATCGTCGTCGCCGACGAGATCTCCCCGGATTCGTGCCGTCTCTGGGACATCAAGTCCAAGGACAAGCTCGACAAGGATCGGTTCCGTCGCGACATGGGCGGCCTCGTCGAGGCCTATTCCGAGGTTGCCCGCCGCCTCGGAATCATGTCCGAGAATGAGAACCCGACCATGAGCGGCCCGCGCCTCGTGCAGTGAGGCGGGCACACCATATCGGTCCCGAAACCCGGCCTTGTGCCGGGTTTTTCTTTGTTCTCTGTCATTCCGGGGCGAGCGAAAGCGAGAGCCCGAAACCCATGGTCACGACGCCGCAGGATAAAAATCCACGGCGGCCGCCGCGCTCTCTCGTGAAGCTCAGCGTTTATGGGTCCCGGGCCCGCGCCGAAGGCGCGTCTCGGAATGACAGTAGAGGCGCGGCGCACTTCCCTCCCCTTGCTGGGACGGAAGCGGCACCTGCATCTCGACCGCGCACCCGTTTCGTGAGTAGAAACGAGCCATGCGGCTCCGCTTCCTTGCCTTCCCCCTCCTGGCCCTCCTGATCGGATCGTGCCTTTCCTCCTGCGGCTATATCCCTCGCCCGGTCGAGGGTGTGCCGCCCGGTGCGCCCTGGGAGGCTCTGCCCTTAAGGAAATGGCTGGCGGAAGATCGCGCGGAGCCTATTGCCTTGTCCTTCTGCGCTCCGCCCGAGTGTAGGCCGGGCCTCGCCGTTGCCGTCGTGCTCCTGAGAGGAAAGGACGCGGCGGAGGCCGAAGCCGTGCTGAAGAGCCCGTCAAGGCTGGCGCAATCGCTCCGGTCGCCGTCGCGCAAGCCGCCAACCGCCGGACGGAAATCAGTTCGGACCCTCGTCGAGGCGAGTCCCTTGGTAGAGGGCTCCCTGCGCGGCTTCGCGATCAGCCTTGCACCGGCAGATGGCGGAAAGCAGCGTGCCTATGGTGCTGCGCTCGGACAGCGAAACGGAGACGACCTCAAAGTTGTGCTCGTGATCGGCGAGGACGAGACTTCGGTGCTGAATACCGTGCGGGACGTCGCGAGGCGTGAATTGCAGTCGTGAAGCCGTTGTTTCTTCGGCCCATTCGCATTATGGCGTTGGCCATCTTCCGAAAAACCCGAGGATCCCATGAAAGCCCGTGTCACCGTGACCCTCAAGAACGGCGTTCTCGATCCCCAAGGCAAGGCGATCGAAGGTGCCCTGAAGTCCCTCGGGGTCGACGGCATCGCCAGCGTGCGCCAGGGCAAGGTGTTCGATATCGAGCTCGGCACCGCGGACAAGAGCCAGGCCGAGGCGTCGCTGAAGGCGGCCTGCGAGAAGCTCTTGGCGAATACGGTCATTGAAAACTACCGCGTTGAGCTGACCTAACCGTCATGCCCGGACCGTGTCCGGGCATTCACGTTCGTCTGCGCCGCAGGGCGTGGATGGCCGGTCCGACCCGGCCATGACGATAGAAGGATGAATTGGATGAAATCCGCTGTCATCGTCTTCCCCGGATCCAATCGCGACGGCGATGTGATGCGGGCCCTCCGGCAGGCCGGCTCCCAGGTGGAGAAGGTCTGGCACGCCGAGACCGAGCTGCCCAAGGGCACGGACCTCGTCGTCCTGCCTGGCGGCTTCTCCTATGGCGACTATCTCCGTTGCGGCGCCATCGCCGGCCGCGCGACGGTGATGGACGCGGTCAGAGCCCATGCCGCACGGGGCGGTCTCGTGCTCGGCATCTGCAACGGCTTCCAGATCTTGTGCGAGTCAGGACTTCTGCCGGGCATCCTGATGCGCAACGCGAATCTCAAGTTCATTTGCCACCGGCAGTTCCTGCGGGTGGAGCGCAACGACACGGCCTTCACCCGGGCTTATGCCAAAGGTCAGGCGATCGACGTCTGCGTCGCCCATGGCGAGGGCAATTACACGGCCGATACCGAGACCTTGAAGCGTCTCGAGAGTGAGGGCCTGGTGGCATTCCGCTATTCCGATACGAACGGGCATGTGACGCCGGATGCCAACCGCAACGGCTCCATGAATTCCATCGCGGGCATCTATTCCGACAAGCTCAACGTGCTCGGCATGATGCCCCATCCTGAGAACCTGATCGAAGATCTTGTCGGCGGAACCGACGGGCGCGGGCTGTTCAAGAGCCTCGTATCGTCTTTCGCCAAGGCTGCATAACGTCCCATCCCCGCCCAGGAGTGGGTAAAAGAATCGAGACCCCGATGATCCGCAACGACGTCGCCATCACTCCGGAGCTGGTGAAGGAGCATGGGCTGAAGCCCGATGAATACGAGCGCTTCGTCAAGCTCATCGGCCGCACACCGACGATCACGGAGCTCGGCATCGTCTCCGCCATGTGGAACGAGCACTGCTCCTACAAATCCTCCCGCATCCATTTGCGTGGTCTGCCGACGCAAGCGCCGTGGGTGATCCAGGGGCCCGGCGAGAATGCGGGCGTGATCGACATCGGCGACGGGCTCGCCTGCATCTTCAAGATGGAGAGCCACAACCATCCCTCCTTCATCGAGCCCTATCAGGGCGCAACGACGGGTGTGGGCGGCATCCTCCGGGACGTGTTCACCATGGGCGCGCGTCCGATCGCGGCCCTCAACTTCCTACGCTTCGGCGAGCCCGATCATCCCAAGACCCGCCACCTCGTCTCCGGCGTCGTGGCCGGAATCGGCGGCTACGGCAATTCCTTCGGCGTGCCGACCGTCGGCGGCAGCGTGGGCTTCCATCCCCGCTACAACGGCAACATCCTGGTCAACGCCATGGCGGTCGGCCTCGCCCGGACGGACGAGATCTTCTACGCTGCGGCAACCGGCGTCGGAAACCCCATTGTCTATCTCGGGTCCAAGACCGGCCGTGACGGCATTCACGGCGCCACCATGGCGTCGGCCGAGTTCGACGACGCGTCCGAGGAGAAGCGGCCGACCGTACAGGTCGGCGACCCCTTTGCGGAAAAGCTCCTGCTCGAAGCCTGCCTCGAATTGATGAAGTCGGGCGCCGTCATTGCGATCCAGGACATGGGCGCGGCCGGCCTCACCTGCTCCGCCGTCGAGATGGGCGCGAAGGGCAACCTCGGTGTCGAGCTCGACCTCGACAAGGTGCCGACCCGCGAAGAGGGCATGACCGCCTATGAGATGATGCTCTCGGAAAGCCAGGAGCGCATGCTCATGGTGCTGAAGCCCGGAATGGAGAAAGAGGCCGAAGCGATCTTCCACAAATGGGGCCTCGATTTCGCGATCATCGGCAAGACCACCGATACCCTCCGCTTCGTGGTGAAGCACCACGGAGAGGTCATGGCCGACCTGCCGATCAAGGAACTGGGCGACGAGGCGCCACTCTATGACCGCCCGCATCTGGCCAATACGCATCA
The DNA here is from genome assembly GCF_020089865.1 of Microvirga puerhi. Lineage (GTDB taxonomy): Bacteria > Pseudomonadota > Alphaproteobacteria > Rhizobiales > Beijerinckiaceae > Microvirga > Microvirga puerhi. Next base: position 13,015 of record NZ_JAIRBM010000034.1, on the reverse strand, counting down.
GCCGACCATCGCGGCCGATACCGTAAAACCGCCCGTTTCCCACGCGGAGGCGCTCGTCAAGCTCGTCGGTTCGCCCGACCAGTGCTCGAAGCGTTGGGTGTGGGAGCAATACGACCACCTGATCCTCGGTAATACCGTGCAGGTGCCCGGCGGGGATGCTGCCGTCGTCCGGGTCGAGGACGGGCCGAAAGGCCTTGCCATGACCACCGACGTGACCCCGCGCTATTGCGAAGCCGACCCTGTCGAGGGCGGCAAGCAGGCAGTGGCGGAAGCCTGGCGCAATATCACCGCCGTGGGCGGTCTGCCACTGGCAATCACCGACAATCTGAATTTCGGCAATCCCGAACGGCCTGAGGTGATGGGTCAGTTCGTGGGTTGCCTGAGGGGCATTTCCGAAGCGTGCCGCGCACTCGACTTCCCGGTCGTGTCCGGCAACGTCTCGCTCTACAACGAGACCAACGGCCAAGGCATCCTGCCGACCCCCGCCATCGGCGGCGTCGGTGTACTGGATGACGTAACGGTCAACGCCTCCGTCGCGTTCAAGCGCGAGGAGGATGCTCTGATCCTCATCGGAGAAACGGAGGGCTGGCTCGGCCAGTCGATCTACCTGCGCGACATCTGCGGACGAGAGGAAGGCGCCCCTCCCCCGGTCGATCTCGTAGCGGAGAAGCGCAATGGCGATTTCGTCCGTCAGCTCATCCGCTCAGGCCAGGTCGACACGGTGCATGACCTTTCCGACGGTGGACTTGCCTTGGCACTGGCCGAAATGACCATGGCCAGCAAGATCGGTGCTGTCGTCGCCAGTGCGCCTGAGGACTTGGCCCTCCATGCCTTCCTGTTCGGCGAGGATCAGGCCCGCTACCTGCTGGCGGTCAACCCCGACGAGGCCGCCGACATTCTGTATGAGGCCGCGGAGATCGGCGTTCCGGCCATGGTTGTCGGTGTCACCGGCGGCGATTCATTGATTCTCCCCGGCGGAGAGGCCATATCGATCGAAACGCTGAAGGCGGCACATGAATCGTGGCTGCCGGACTACATGGCCGGCAAGGCCTGAGGAATTGACAAGATGCCTATGGATGCCCGTGACATCGAGACCATGATCAAGGCGGCGCTCCCCGACGCCCAGGTCGAGATCAAGGATCTCGCCGGCGACGGCGATCATTACGCCGCGACCGTGACCTCGCCTGCCTTCAAGGGCAAAAGCCGGGTTCAGCAGCACCAGATGGTCTATGCAGCGCTGCAAGGCCGCATGGGCGGCGCCTTGCACGCCCTTGCCTTGACGACCCAAGCCCCCGACAATTGAGATGAACCCGGCGCCTTGACCGCCGCGGAACAGGAGAAGTCCATGACCGATGCCCGCCAGGTGATCGACAACGAAGTGAAGTCCAATGATGTCGTGCTTTTCATGAAGGGTACGCCGCAATTCCCCATGTGCGGGTTCTCGGGCCAGGTGGTCCAGATTCTGAATTATCTCGGCGTGCCCTATAAAGGGGTCAATGTTCTCGAGGACGAGACCATTCGCCAGGGGATCAAGGACTATTCCAACTGGCCGACCATTCCGCAGCTCTACGTGAAGGGCGAGTTTGTCGGCGGCTGCGACATCACCCGCGAAATGTTCCAGGCCGGCGAGCTGCAGCAGCTCTTCACCGACAAGGGCATTGCGGTCCAGCAGACCGCCTAAGGCTTCCTTTCCGAACAGACATTGGAGCGGGGTGCAGCGCTGCATCCCGCTTTTTGCTGTCTTGAAAGCGACAATCTGCACCTTTGTCGCATATCCTATTCATCCCCATTTTCGGCACAGTGAAGGTGTTCCGATACGGATCGGCCGCAACAACAAGATCAGGCGGCCATTCTCGAAGGGGGTTTTCCATGTCCGATCCCGCGACGAACGTGATCGCGTTCAAGCCGCGCACGGCCTCACCTATCCAGGCGCATCCCAAAAGCCTGCTCGAACGAATTTATACCGCCGGCTCTCTTGCGCTGCCAGCCGACGATACCGCCACGAAGACCGCCGCTCTGATGCTGCAGGCCCTTGGCTTCCTCGTCATCGAAGAGATTCTGGCCGATGGAACGCCGCAGCGCCTCACACGCGGACAGGCCCGATCGGCGATGGATCGTCCCTGGCGTCTGTCGAAGCCCGCTTTCTCTGGCGAGATCGGCGTCCCTGATGGCTCCGGCAGCGCTCAGCGGCCGGCCTGAGGCGCGATCGCCGCCTTGATGAAGGCCATGGCGTCGGGAGATGCCCATTCCGCCGGGCCTTTCAGGAGGGCGACCTCGCATCCGGACGAGCCGACGATCAAAGTGGTCGGCAGCCCGACCACGTGACCCGATTTCTGCAAAGTCTGCAGAACCTTGCCGCCGGGATCCGCGTAATACGCGAGATTGTGGATCCCGTTTTCCTGAAGCCAGGCCTTTGGCTTCTCGGTATTCCGGGTATCGACATTCACGGCCACGACCTCGAAATCCGCGCCCCCCTGCTCGGCCTGGAGCTTGTCCAGTGCCGGCATTTCCTGGCGGCACGGCACGCACCACGTGGCCCAGAGATTGACCAGGACAGTCTTGCCCTGAAAATCCTTCCAGCTCCTCGGCTGCCCGTCCGGGCCGTTGAAGATGATCTCGGGCGGAAGCTTCGGAGCATTGCTGACCCCCACCGCAGCCATCTCACCTGTCGCAAGGGACTTTAGCCGAGCGGTCACATCCTGGGCCGCCTTGCATTCGGCAAGTCCGTCATTCGCAGCAAGCCGTCCGGAAACTCCATACCAAAGGGCGCCGGTGCCAATGAGCACGAGGGGGATTACGCCGGCAAGCCAGCGCCTTTTCGAACCGGATTGGGGAGCAGGATCTGTCGTCATGCTCCTGGATGTGGCGCGTTTTTCGCCTCTCCTCAAGTGTCGTGAGCACGAGCTGTGCCCTTGATGCTTCACGATACCGTGGCAATCCGCTTCCGCCACGGCCGAAAGGTTGCGGGCAAATGCGCCTAAGCGCTCCTTCCGTCACAGCTTCCCCTCGCATCCGGCGACGGTTCCCGTTATGGTGCGGCCACGTTTCGGAGCATCTGATGTCGCCTTGCCTTAATCTGTCCCGTGCCGCGTTGATTGCCGGCGTCCTTGTCCTCGGCCTGTCCGCCTGCGGTCGCCGTGGGGCCCTCGAACCGCCGCCGGACGGGTCCGCCCCCCAGCAGCAGAGCACCACGAGCCAACCGAGCTCCGCCGGCGTCCTCCCCTCCCCGGTAGGAACCCGCTCCAACAAGACCAATCGCGGATTCACGGTTCCCCAGGACCGGTTCATCCTCGACCCGATCCTCTGACGTCGTGGTTTTCAATCGTCCGGGGACCGCGTTTTCGGTCGCCGACCGATAGGCCGAGACTGCGCCGGCGCTGTGAAACGCCCTGAAATCTTTCTGAAACCGCTCTAGATCGTCTCATGCACCATTTCAGCTATCGCCAGGGAAGTCTTCACGCCGAGGATGTCGATCTGCGCCGTTTGGCGGACGACGTCGGCACACCCTTCTATTGCTATTCTTCCGCGACGCTGGAGCGCCATTACCGCGTCTTCGCGGAGGCCTTCGCCGACACCGATGCCCTCGTCTGCTACGCGATGAAGGCCAATTCCAATCAGGCCGTACTCAGGACGCTTGCGCGCCTCGGGGCCGGCATGGACATCGTGTCGGAGGGCGAGCTACGCCGGGCGTTAGCAGCCGGTGTGCCGGGTGAGCGGGTCGTGTTTTCGGGGGTCGGGAAAACCCGGCAGGAAATGGCTTTCGCCCTCGACAGCGGCATCCTGTGCTTCAACGTGGAATCGGAGCCGGAGCTGGACGCACTCTCCGAGGTCGCCTTGTCGAAAGGCCTGCGCGCACCTGTTTCGGTCCGCATCAATCCGGATGTCGACGCGAAGACCCACAAGAAGATCTCCACCGGCAAATCCGAGAACAAGTTCGGCATTCCCATTGCGCGCGCGCGCGACGTCTATTCCCACGCTGCGAAGCTGCAAGGGATCCAGATCACCGGCGTCGACATGCATATCGGCAGCCAGATCACCGACCTTGAGCCCTTCGACAATGCCAGCGCGCTTCTGGCCGAGCTGGCGCGCGACTTGATGGCCGATGGGCATCGGCTGCATCACATCGATCTCGGAGGCGGACTGGGCATTCCCTATCGCAGCGACAACGAGCCCCCGCCCGATCCGCAGGCTTATGCGCAGATCATCAAGCGCCATACCAAGGATCTCGGCCTGAAGCTCGTATTCGAGATGGGTCGTCTCATCGCCGGCAATGCCGGAATCCTGGTGACCAAGGTGGTCTATGTGAAGGAAGGCGCGGACAAAAACTTCGTGATCGTCGACGCGGCCATGAACGACCTGATCCGCCCGACCTTGTACGACGCCTATCACGAAATCAAACCGGTAGCAGAGCCCGGGCGTAACGTTCACCATGTCGTCGCCGACGTGGTCGGCCCCGTCTGCGAGACGGGCGACTATCTCGCGCTCTCGCGAGACATGCCGGCCGTGAAGCCGGGAGACCTGCTGGCCCTGATGACGGCGGGCGCTTACGGTGCCGTGACAGCGAACACCTACAACACTAGGCTGCTCATTCCAGAGGTACTGGTACGGGGAGTCGACCATGCGGTTGTCAGGCCGCGCCAGACTTATGAAGAACTGATCGGCATGGACCGTGTGCCGGACTGGCTCACTTGAACCTGTATCAGCGCGAAAGCAGTCCATCGACGAGCCCAAAAGAAAAGCCCGGCATTTTCGCCGGGCTTTCCTCATTCCACGTATAAGTTCCTTTAGATGACCATGAAGTCGAGATAGGTCATCTTGAGGCCCTTCTTGAGGGTCGTGATCTCGACCGCCTTGCCCTTGCCCGAGCCGTCGGCGTCGTAAGAGAGCACGCCCTTCTTGGTGTCGTAGATCAGGTAATCGTTCTTGTCCTTGGCATGATCGCCAATGGTGAAGAACGCCTTGTTGAGCTTGCCGGGCTTGGCTTCGCTGCCCTTGCCGAGCTTCTTGAACACGGCATTGTCGAGCCAGAGCGTGTCGTCCTTGACGGAAAAGTCGACGATTTTGTCGAGGTTGGTCTTCTTGTTCAGCGTGGTGTCGAACACGAACACGTCCTTGCCGGCTCCGCCAGTGAGAACGTCCTTGCCGAGACCGCCCCAGAGCACGTCGTTGCCGGCGCCGCCGCTGAGCACGTCATTGGACTTTCCGCCCTTGATGACGTCATTGCCGGCGCTGCCGGCCGTCTTCTCGACGGCGACGTCCAACACTCCGACGGACAGGATCTTCTCGAAGGAATGCCCTGCCTTGTCCTGAGCCTTCACCTTGACCTGGTGTGACTTGACCTGCTCGTAGTCGAGCTTGATGCCATCCTTCACCACAAGTTTGTTGCCATTGATCGCGAAGCGACCGCCGGCATCGTCAAGAAGCGAATAGGTGAAGGTATCACCAGCATCCTGATCCTGCGTCGAGAGGGTCCCGACGACCGTTCCCGTTGCGGCCATTTCCTGAACAGTCGCGCCGCTCAGGGTAACGCCGCTCGGAGCCTCGTTGACGTCATTGATGGCGAGGTTGAAGGTCTGCTCGGATGTGCCACCAAAGCCGTCATCGGCAATGACCGTCACGCTGATCTTGTGATCGGTGGCCGTTTCGTAGTCGAGCTTGGCTGCATCCTTCACCTTCAGCTCGTAGGCATGAGTCGTGGCGTTCTGCACGATCTCGAAAGTGCCGTCGCTGTTCTTGATCGTGAAGCTGACAGCATCACCCTCACCGTCGACTGCGCCGAGGATGCCGACAAGGCTGCCTTTGGCCGTGTTCTCATCGAGAGCGATAACGGCGGTTCCTGCAGCATTCTTCAACGTCACGTCGTGCGGATCGGTGTTATCCGCAACCGCAGTGCCCGTAATGGTGAAGACTTGAACATGCGGAGTATTGACGCCGTCGGAGACCGCGATGCGGATCTCGTGCGTTGCGTCCAGAGCAAGCGGCGCATTCGTCTTCGCGACCAACTTGCCGTCGACGATGTCGAACAGGGCGTCCGTCACCTCAGCGCCTTGGTCGTTCACGATCTTGTACGTGAAGGTGTTGACCGTATCGGCATCGGTGGCGCCCAGCGCGCCGACAACGTCGCCCATCCTGGCGTTTGCCTTGATCGTCAGGTTGTCCAGCGTCACTGCCGTCGGCGCGTTGTCATTGACGTCGGTTAGAGCGAGAGTCAGGGTCTTCTCGACAGCTCCGCCATTGCCATCGTTGCCGATGACCGTCACGCTGACGGTATGGTTGGCAACGGTCTCGTAGTCGATCTTGGCCGGATCCTTGATTTTCAGTTCATAGGCGCCGGTCGTGGCGTTCTGAGTGATCTCGAAAGTGCCGTCATCGTCCTTAATCGTGAAGCTGACAGCATCACCGTCGCCGTCAGTCGCACTCAGCGTGCCGACGACGCCGGTCGTTGCCTCCGAGATGGAGGTAACAGCATCGCCCTGAGCGTCCTTCAGCACCACATCTTGCGGATCGACATTGCTTCCGCTGATCGTGAAGGTCTGGATAAAGGTGTGAATCCCGTCGGAGACCTGGATGTGCAGGTCGTGAGTTTCGTCTCTAGCGAGCGGCGCGTCGACGAGAGCCACTACTTTGCCATCGACGATGTCGAACATGGCATCGCTGGTCGGATCGCCATTTCCATCGACAATCGTGTAGGTGAAGGTGTTGACAGCTGCCGTATCGGCATCGGTTGCGCCCAGCGTACCGACCTCATCGCCTGCATGGGCGCTGGATGCGATCGTCAGGTTGTCCAACGTCACCGCTGTCGGCGCGTTGTCATTGACGTCGTTGACGGAAATGGTGATGGAAGCCTCACCGGCATCCTGATTGTTTGCGTCGGTCAGCGTCAGCGACAGCTGAAAGCTCTGCGCAGTCTCATAGTCCAGGGAAACGCCATCCTTGAGAAAAAGCTTGTCACCGACAATGGTGAACAACGCATCCATGGCCGGATCCGTGAACGCATAGGTGTAGGGCTGCTCATCATCAGCCGAAAGTGTTCCGATGAGAACGGAAGTCGTTCCGTCCCACATTACGTTCTCGTCAATCGAGCTATGGTCAATCGTTACGATTGTCATTGGTCTTTGTACTCCCAAATGAATAACAGCGGCGGGGTGTATAATGTTATATCGTATAGATTGCAAGCTTGCCCCCTGCCTTCACCTGAACTTGTTCCTGCAGCGGCCATCTGCCTCTGGTCAGCGCCGTACACCGTGCTAGCTTGATCGATGGGGGTCGGTGCGGGGAACCGCGCAACGGGAGTTTATGGCATGAGCGAAGGCTCGAACCCGCTGCCGGCTCAAAACCATCTGAGCAAGCGGTTCGGACGCCTCGTGGAGCGGGCGCGCTGGGCTCTTTGGCTGGAGCAGGCTTGGCCGCGCCTCTGGCTCCCCCTGGCGATTGTCCTGATCTTCCTGACCCTGTCGTGGCTTGGCCTCTGGCTCGAGACGCCGCCGTTTTGGCGCAGCGCGGGACTCGGACTTTTTGGTCTGGCCTTTCTCCTGTCCCTTTGGCCTTTGATGCATCTGCGGCTGCCTGGGCGAGGCCCTGCCCTGGACCGTCTCGACCGGGACACGGGTTTGAAACACGGCCCGGCGAGGGCCCTCGACGACACGCTTGCCCTCGGTTCCGACGATCCCGGATCCCGTGCCCTCTGGACCCTTCATCGCCGTCGGGCCGAGGATACGATCGGACGCATGCGGGTGGCCTTACCCAACCCGGATATGCCGCGACGGGATCGCTTCGCTCTGAGAGCGGCAGCCGTTCTGTCGGTACTTGCAAGTGCCTTCGTGGCCGGCCCCGAGATCGGCTCGCGTCTCGCAGCGGCCTTCGATCGCAACGCCCCCGGCGCCTCCGCGCCGAGCTTTCGAATCGACGGATGGATCGATCCGCCACTCTATACGCGTGCTCCTCCCCTCATGATCGACCTGGCGAAAGGTCAACATCTGAAGGCCCCCGTGCATTCGACGGTCGTGATTCGAATTGCCGGGGAGGGAAAGGCGGAGGTCGCACCGGGCCATGGGCTCACGCCTTTGCCGCCGAAAGGGAACCAGAGATCCGACCTGCGGGAGGAGCGCTACATGCTTGAAAGCAGCGCCGACCTGACGGTCAGTACCGGCTTTGCCAGCGGCGTTACCCTCTCCATTGAAGCGATTCCCGACCGGCCGCCGGAAGTGGCTTTTACCGGTCCGCCAGAGATCAACGCTCGCGGGGTCTTCACCCTCGCCTACAAAGCCAAGGACGATTACGGCATCGCATCGGCGGAAGGCTTGATCGAAAAAAGCAAGGGGCCGAAGGAACGGTCCCTCGTGCCCGTTCCCACGATCACCCTTGCGATTCCAGGGCATGAGGAAAACGCGCCGGAGACCCGCTCTCCGGTCGACCTCACCAATCATCCCTGGGCCGGCGCCGCCGTGAAGCTCAAGCTTCGCGTCAAAGATGAGGCCGGGCAGGAAGGCCTGAGCGAGACCATCGACTTCACGCTGCCGCAGCGCCCCTTCACGAATCCTCTCGCAAAGGCGCTTGTGGAACAACGGCGCAACCTGGTTCTGGCACCGGATGATCGAAAGCGGGTCCAGACGGCACTCGATGCGCTTCTGATCGCGCCCGAGAGCTTCACGCCGCAATGGGGCGTGTTCATGGGCCTCCGTCTGGCATCTGACCGCCTGCGCCGAGCGCGCAGCGATCAGGATCTGCTCGACGTGGCCGACTGGCTATGGTCAATGGCGCTTCAGATCGAGGATGGGAACCTGTCCGATGCCGAGCGTGATCTGCGAGCAGCCCAGGAGCGTCTGAAGGACGCCATGGACCGGGGGGCCACGGATGATGAGATCAAGCGCCTCACGGAGGAGCTCCGCCAGGCCATGGATCGGTTCCTACGGGAATTCGCCGAGCGGATGCAGCAAAACCCGCAAAGTCAGGATCAGAACCAACGTCAGGCGGACCGGGTGATTACCCAGGACGACCTCAATCGCATGCTCCGCCAGATGGAAGATGCCATGCGCCGTGGCGACATGGCGGAGGCGCAACGCCTGCTTGAGGACCTGCGCAACATTCTCGACAACCTTCAAATGGCCCGGCCCGACAGCCGGATGACCGATCCGCTCGGCCGGGAGATGAACCAGGCCATGAAGGATCTTGAGGACATGGCGCGGGAGCAGCAGCGATTGCGCGATGAGACCTTCAGAGACGGCCAGAACCGCCGCATGCAACAGGGAGAACGTGGGCAGCAGCGGCAGGGCCAGCGTCAGCGGGGTCAGCGCGGACAGCAGGGACAGCAGGGACAGCAGGGGCAACAAGGTCAGGAAGACGCGGATAACGGCCAGGGTGGAGGTCAGCAGGATCCTCTCGGTCTCAACCAGCGCCAGCAGACCCTGCGCGAGCGCCTCCAGGAACTGCAGCGCCGCATGCAGGGCATGGGCATGGAAAACGAGCAGGGCCTTGGTGATGCGGAGCAGGCCATGCGGGAGGCCGAGAACTCTCTCGGCCAAGGTCAAAACGGCGATGCCGTCGATGCCCAGGGCCGCGCGCTCGAAGGACTCCGCAAGGGCATGCAGGGCATGGCCCAGCAGATGCAGCAGGGTCCCGGCAACGAACAGGCCGGAGACCAGCCCGGCCCTGGCGATCCACAAGGCACCAACCAGACTGGCCAGCGCAACAAAGACCCGTTGGGGCGTCCGACGCGAAACCGCGACTATTTCGACAATGGCAACATCCACGTGCCGGGTGCCGGCGAATCGGCGGCGGCCCGGGCAGCGCGGATTTTGGAGGAATTGCGTCGGAAACTCGGCGATCCGAGTCGGCCGCAGGAGGAACTCGATTATTTCGACCGGCTCCTGCGTCGCAACTGAACGCAGATCTTAAGCTCTTGCCATTACATGGAGATCCAGGCCACACCGTCTAGGAATCTCCGGTGGAACCTTCATGACCGATATGTCCGATATGATTGTTTTTGCAGCCGTTTTGGCGGTTGCCTTCGTTCTCCTGCTCGGCCTCGTTAACATGTTGCGCGGTGGCAGTGCCAACAAGTCGCAGCACCTGATGCGGATGCGCGTCCTGCTGCAATTCCTCGCCATTGTCATCATCATGGGGGTGATCTGGTGGCGGGCAGCCTAGCTTGCTCCATATTGACACTTTCCCGCCATCGTTCTTTATAAGACATCGTTAGGTATAGCTGCTTCGGCCAGCCCCTTCTTTGTTGAACGATGGATTTGTTGATGCGCACCGGCATTGTTCTGGGCCTTGGCCTTCTGGTCGTATCCTCCGTGGGAGCGATCGCCGCAGATGCCAAACGCCCGGCGCCGGCAACCTATCCCACGAGCAGCCAGCCGAGCCTCTTGTCGGAATTCCGTATCGGCTTCTCCGCCCAGGATCCCTGGGGGCCTGAAGGCAAGGACGGGTCGGCCAATCTGACGGGGGAGATCCTCTTTGCGAAGCCGTTCACGGCTTCCGATCTTTTCACGAGCTATTTCATCCCTCGGCCACATATTGGTGGCAGCGTAAACTTCGACGGGCGGACGAGCTTCGCCTATGCCGGCTTGACTTGGACCATCGACATCACGCCCAACCTGTTCGTCGAGGGATCCATCGGTGGCGCCATTCATAACGGCGATAAGGATGTGGTGGGTATAAACGTCCATCGTCAGGCCCTTGGATGCTCGCCCCTCTTCCGTGAATCGGGCTCAGTCGGCGTGCGGCTTTCCGCCAATTGGAGCGTGATGGCCACAATCGAGCACCTGTCGAACGCCGGGGCCTGTTCCGAGAACCGCGGCCTGACCAATATCGGCGCCCGCGTCGGCTACACCTTCTGATCCGCCCCTCAAGACGAGGGCTGACATGGTCGTCCTGAACCGCATCTACACCCGCACGGGAGACAAAGGCACGACCGCCCTTGCGGCCGGTGGCCGGCGGCCGAAATATGACCTTCGTGTCGAGGCTTACGGCACGGTGGACGAAACCAACGCGTGCATCGGCCTTGCCCGACTCCATACGTCCGGACACGAAATCGACCCGATGCTCGGACGCATTCAGAACGATCTGTTCGATCTCGGCTCCGATCTCGCGACCGTGGAGACGGGCAAACCCCTACCTTACGAGCCACTGCGCATTACCCAGGGACAGGTGGATCGCCTCGAGCACGAGATCGACCAGCTCAACGATCACCTTTCATCGCTGCGCTCCTTCGTCCTGCCGGGCGGAACGGCAGCTGCAGCAGCCCTGCATCTCGCCCGTACGGTCTGCCGGCGGGCTGAGCGGCGGGTTGTTGAGCTGATGGACAAGCCGGACGAGGTCATTTCGGCCGAAGCCGTGAAATACCTCAATCGCCTCTCCGATTTCCTCTTCGTGGCCTCACGCTATGTGAATGACAAAGGCCAGCTGGACGTACTCTGGGTCCCCGGCCAGAACCGCTGAGGGCGGGCCATGTTTCTCCCGTTGCATGACGGCGTTCCGTTGAAGAACATGAAGACGCCGACGGGAACCCGGATCCTGCTTCTGATCTGCGTAGCCGCCTATCTGTTCATGTTCTATGGCCCTCTCGGACCTGACGCTACGGTCGCTGGTTTCGGGCTGATCCCGTCGGTTCTTTTCGGGACGGAAATCTTGCCCGAGGGCTTTCCGTTCGTGCCGACGCCACTCACCCTGCTGACCAGTCTCTTCCTGCACGTCTCCCTGTTCCATCTTCTCGGCAACATGGTTTTCCTCTGGGTCTTCGGAGACAATGTCGAGGATGCGATGGGCCATGGACGCTTCATCGTCTTCTTTCTCCTTTGCGGAGGATTTGCGGGCCTCGTGCACTCCCTCGTTGAGGCGGACTCGCACCGTCCGCTCATCGGCGCCTCGGGAGGCGTCTCGGGGGTGGTGGCGGCGTACCTCATCCTTTATCCGCGGGTACGCATCTGGGGCTTGTTCCTGACGGCCATTCCCTTACGCCTTCCGGCTTATTGGGCCATCGGCTTCTGGTTCATCCTGCAATTTGCATCTGCCTTCTTCGGCACGGACGATGGTGTCGGCTGGTTTGCCCATCTCGGCGGCTTCGTGGCCGGGGCCCTCCTGATCCCTCTGATGCGCCATCGCTACGATCCGCTTCTGGCCCGCATCGAGACTCAAGAAATGAAGGCGCCGCGTTGACAATCGGACGCCGCCCGCTACGGTCCCGATCATCTTTTCCCTACCCGTCCGGAGAGCTGGCCGATGACCGCTTCCGGATCTGACCTTTCGATGAGGACAGACGAATGAAGCTTCTTGTGTGTGTGAAGCGGGTTGTCGATTTCAATGTGAAGATCCGTGTGAAGGGGGACGGGTCGGGTGTCGAGCTGGCGAACGTCAAGATGTCGATGAACCCGTTCGACGAGATTGCGGTCGAGGAAGCCCTCCGCCTCAAGGAGCAGGGCAAGGCGACCGAAGTGGTGGCGGTGTCGATCGGTCCGCAACAGGCCGCCGAGACGATCCGCACGGCACTCGCCATGGGCGCCGACCGCGGCCTTCTGGTGAAGACCGATGCGAGCGTCGAGCCGCTGGCCGTGGCCAAGATCCTCAAGGCGGTGATCGCGCAGGAAAAGCCCGATCTCGTGATCCTGGGCAAGCAGGCCATCGACGACGATGCCAACCAGACCGGCCAGATGCTCGCGGCGCTCTTGGGCTGGCCCCAAGGCACCTTCGCCTTCAAGGTGGCCGTGGACGGCAACACTCTCGAGGTCACCCGCGAGGTCGATGGCGGCCTGCAGACCGTCGCGCTGACCCTGCCGGCAATCGTCACCACGGACCTGCGCCTCAACGAGCCGCGCTATGCCAGCCTGCCCAACATCATGAAGGCCAAGAAGAAGCCGCTCGACGAGACCTCGCCTGAGGCGCTCGGCGTCGATGTCGCGCCGCGCCTGAAGGTGCTCAAGACGGCCGAGCCCGGCGGGCGCAAGGCCGGCGTCAAGGTGGCCTCCGTCACCGAGCTGGTCGCCAAGCTGAAGACCGAAGCCGGCGTGCTCTAAGG
>NZ_JAIRBM010000033.1 GCF_020089865.1 Microvirga puerhi | reverse complement strand
TGAGTCTTGACTATTCTATTCCTGTTCTTGTTGTTGACGACTATCAGACGATGGTTCGCATCCTACGCAACCTTCTCAAACAAGTTGGGTTCAAGGATGTGGACGACGCCTCCGATGGAACGGCAGCGCTAGCCAAGTTGCGGGAGCGCAAGTACGGCTTGGTGATTTCCGACTGGAATATGGAGCCGATGACGGGCTACGAGTTGCTGCAGCAGGTGCGTGCAGACGAGCAACTCAAGGACCTTCCATTCATCATGGTGACGGCGGAAGCGAAGACGGAGAACGTCGTAGCCGCAAAGAAGGCTGGCGTGAATAACTATATCGTCAAGCCCTTCAACGCTCAGACCCTGCAGTCCAAGATCGCTGCCGTCCTCGGCGGAGAATAACATACGAGCGAAAGCCATGAGCACGTCGAAGGTTCATAGCATCGAAGTCGCCGCTTCTGACGCGCTGACCAACGTGCCCGAATTTCAGCGTCATACCGAGATTATGGAGGCCATTGCTCCCCTTCGGAAGCATGTCAAAGTGGGACAAGACGCCGATCAAATGAGTGAGGAGCGTCGCCATGACCTTCTTGAAATGCAACGACTCAAAGCCGAGCTACACGCCATTTCCGATGCTATTCAACGCACGAAGCAGGAAATTGCGACTCTGCACTATACGGGCGCACAGGGCCGGGAGATGGCCCGTGTAACCGATGAGCTTGGTGCCGTCGTCATTGGTACTGAAGGGGCAACTCACTCCATTCTTGAGGCGGCAGAATCGATCGACGAAATTGCTAGTATGCTTGCGTCGAGCCTCTCTGGTCACGAAAGTAGCATGGCGCATCGCATCAATGAAAAGATCGTTAGCATCTTTGAAGCTTGCAACTTTCAGGACATTACAGGTCAGCGGATCAGCAAGGTGGTCAGCGCCATGCGTTTTGTCGAAGAGCGTGTCGAACATATGATCCAGATCTGGGGTGGATTCGAAAGTTTCAAAGATGTCCCAAAGCCTCGAAGTGCTGATCGCGAAGGCGATAAGAGGCTTCTAAACGGGCCACCTTTGGATACGGAGAGCAGCACATCGCAGGCCGATATCGATGCGTTTTTTAAGTGACGACGGCTGGCTGTCCGCAAGTCGATGCTTTCATGACTGCGATTGGTCTGACGCGATATTCTCTCGCCTAAGGAACCTCAGTAATGAGGCGCTTACGAGACGGAAAGCGAAAGCGCAGAATCTCAAAGCGATCCTTCTAGAACGGGGCCCCCCCGTTCACTTGTCTTCTGTTAAAGCACTGTCGAGGCTACCCTCCGCGATTGTCTTGTCGCTCACCGTAGCCCAGCTTGCTTGGGAAGAAGTCCCACACACTCGACATTAAATAGGCACTGCCATGAGTCTTGACTATTCTATTCCTGTTCTTGTTGTTGACGACTATCAGACGATGGTTCGCATCCTACGCAACCTTCTCAAACAAGTTGGGTTCAAGGATGTGGACGACGCCTCCGATGGAACGGCAGCGCTAGCCAAGTTGCGGGAGCGCAAGTACGGCTTGGTGATTTCCGACTGGAATATGGAGCCGATGACGGGCTACGAGTTGCTGCAGCAGGTGCGTGCAGACGAGCAACTCAAGGACCTTCCATTCATCATGGTGACGGCGGAAGCGAAGACGGAGAACGTCGTAGCCGCAAAGAAGGCTGGCGTGAATAACTATATCGTCAAGCCCTTCAACGCTCAGACCCTGCAGTCCAAGATCGCTGCCGTCCTCGGCGGAGAATAACATACGAGCACTAGTATGACGCCACGGAAAAGCTATCGAATAGAAGCTCAGCACGCTGCCGATCAGCCGGACGAGGGATCTTCCTCTAAGCGCCATGCGGAAATCATGGAGGCGATCGGCGCGTTAAGAGACCTGCTAGAGCCTGCTCACAAAGTATCGAACACTTTGCTCGAAGAGCATCGTAGAGATATGCAAGAGGCACTTCGCCTTAAAGTCGAGCTGGACGCAATCTCCGAAGCTATACAGCGCACAAAGCAGGAAATTGCGACCCTTCATTACGCCGGCGTCCGTGGCCGGGAAATGTCACGCGCAACTGACGAGCTCGGTGCCATCGTGATGGGAACGGAGGCTGCCACGAATGCCATCCTAGCGGCATCTGAGAGGATCGACGAACTGGCCAGCAATCTCGCTGCTCGAGTATCAGGCGATGACAAAGAGATTGCGCGCGAGATCTCCGACCAGATCATAAGCATTTTTGAGGCTTGCAACTTTCAGGACATTACAGGTCAGCGGATCAGCAAGGTGGTCGGTGCCATGCGATTCGTGGATGAACGTGTACGGCAGATGATCGACATTTGGGGGGGGCTGGAGAGCTTCAAGGAGATCTCGGCTCTGGAGACACCGGAGCCTTCGGGTGATCGCTCTCTTCTCAATGGCCCTGCACTCGAATCAGATAGCGGCTGTACGTCTCAGAGCGATATTGACGCTCTCTTTGGATAAGAACCGGTGCGCTACGGCCGCAGAGGCGATCTGCTTCAAAAGCAGAACCAACGATAGTCACGTTGATACGATCACAATAGAAATATGAGACGAGATATATAGGAACTTAGACCTTTATGATCAGGTATGTGACGGCGGTGGGGGCTTCAGTCGTGAGTCAGCCAGGGCCAGTTCGAAAGAGTTGAGATCCTGATCGGGCTGCCCAGATTTGGTCCCCAATAGTATTTTTTGAATGGAAACGCCTACGTAAAATCCGTGTAGAACGAGCTTGAAGAAGACTGTCACGGAGGGGTGAACGAACTCCATATCAAGGATCACAGCGGGCGCTTTGCCCCATTCGAAATTGACGTTCGAAGCATGACCGTATGTCAATGTTCCCTCTTTGAAAAAGAGCTCCGTCGCAGAGTCGATCAGGTCGTTGAGGTTGCCGTGTTTGTTGTCAATGATATATGCTATAATGATACTGGCATCGATGAGGCAAAGGTCCGCCACGACATCTTTGATATTATGAGCGAGAACTTTCTCATAGGGCAGAAGCTCGGCCTCTGATGTGGATCGGCTCGCATGAAATTCTTTCTCGTGCGCGCTCACTTTGATCTCGTGAATATATAAAAGAGTATCTGGGCTACCGCGCGATAGAAGTCTGACGGAATCATACGATCTATTTCGACGTGATCGTACATAGATCTTACGAGAGCCTTATCCTCTACAACTGGAACCCCATGTCGCTCAGCGGTTTCGCGGATCTTTAGGGCAATCAGATCTTTACCTTTTGCCAGGACCAGAGGTGCACTGGTTTCCTGCCGATCATAGCGCAGGGCGATAGCATAATGCGTCGGGTTGGCAATGACTACCGTTGCTCTTGGCACAGCAGCCAACATTCTCTTCCGACTGCGATCCTGGGCCAGCGAGCGCAACCGAGCTTTGATGAGCGGATCGCCTTCGATCTGTTTGAACTCATCCTTGATTTCCTGACGAGACATGCGGAGATCGCGATGCCAACGAAAACGAGCCCATAACAAGTCCGCGGCAACGAGCACGATAGTCGCAATACTGACTGCCGAGACCAGTCGTATCGCCATCGTCAGGATCATTTCCGGAACTAAACTCGGATCACTGAACATGGCGTTCACGACCTTGTACTGCTCTGACTTTAGAAGCAAAACACAAACGATAGCAATTGTGAAAAATTTAAAAACAGATTTTAAAAATTCGACTAATCCCGATTTCCCAAAGATACGTGTCCATCCACTTGCGGGTGATATTCTGGACCATTGAGGGCGGATTCTTTCGTAGACGATTTGCGGCAGGTTCTGAAGAATTGACGATGCGATCCCGGTTACCGCCAGTATCGTAATTAAAGGTGTAAGAAAGCGGGCAACCTCCAGAGCTACAGCGCGAATGAGTTGCGTCGCGTCGCCTCCGTTTTGAAGTGAGAATCTGCGCGGATCATCAAGAAAAACGGCAAGTTTCGTGGCAAGATCAGCTGCATTTTGCCTCGTAACAAATACAAGAATAATCAGCATCGCGACAATTGAGGCAAAAATTGGGGCCTCTCGAGATACGGGAATATTTCCCTTTTCTATGGCATCGCGAATCTTTTTATCTGTCGCTGGTTCGGTTTTGCTTTCTTTATCCTCATTCTCGGCCATGTATTCTTGCCCTGTTAACGGAAATAAGTGTCGCCGTCATTCTCAGGGTTAAGTTCAATCTCGCCGCGTCCAGCCATCTCCAATGCCAGATCGGTAATGGCACGCCGTGCCTCTAGTACATCGCGTTGGGACGCGGGCTCCTTGCTGTTCAGTTCGTGCTCGACAATGCGGCGAACACGGGAGGCAAGAGAACTGAGTATCACATTTCTGAATGCGTCTTCCGTTCCTTTAAGAGCGAGCACGACTTTGTCGTTCGGGATCTGATCGAAGAGGGCGGTTCTTGCTCGCGGCGTAAGGCCGACGATGTCATCAAAGGTGAAAAGAAGTCCCTTGAGAATCTCGGCGGATTTCGGGCGTACTTCGCTGAGGCTTTGCAGGACATCCTCCATATGGTCGCGTTCCATCTTGTTGATGATATCGGCCATCTTGGCGTGGGTGTCCGCTCCCATGTTTCGGGAAAAATTGATCATGAAATCTTCATGGATCGTCTTTTCAATGTGTCGCATGGTTTCGTCGACGATGGGCTTGAATGTCAACATACGACGCATAAGGCTATTGCGAAGAGGAGTGGGAAGGTGACTCATAACCTTCGCCGCACATGTCGGCTTCACCTTTGAAAGGATCAGTGCAGCCGTCTGAGGGTGTTCTTTCATCAAATAGGTCGCAAGTACCGTCTCCGAAACGTTCGAAATCCGCTCCCAGATGGACCGATTGGAGTTTCCCAGAACGTCGGTCATCAGCTCGGCAATCTGCTCGGGAGGCAGAACGCCGCTAAGAAGCTTCTCTACCTCACTTGCTGTGCCGAATAGACTCAGTCCATTTGAGAACTGATTGGCAAAATCCTCGACAAGTGTCTCCAGCTGCAACGCCGTGATCGGGCCGAGTTCCGCGGCCGAACGAGTGATGAGTTTAATCTCTTCGGCGCTAAAGTGCTTTAGCAGGCGTCCGGCAGACGGCTTTCCCATTGCCAGAAGGAGAGTGGCAACGCGATCCACTCCCTGAAGCTGCCGGGAGCCAGGATTTGCTTTGACTGGAGAGAGCCCCGCCATCGGAGAAGGTCCGCCTTAGCTGTTGAAGTCAGAGCCGGATGGGCCGACGATCTCCGTCAACGAGACCCCAAAGCGAGAATTGTCGTCCTCGACAACGACAACCTCACCGCGCGCGATGACACGGCCATTTACGACGACGTCGACAGGCTCTCCAACACGGTGGTCTAGAGGAATAATGGCTCCGCGTCCAAGTTTCATGAGATTCGCGACAGGCATTGTTGCAGAGCCTAAAACAACTTGGATAAGGACTTGGATTCGAAGAATGGACTCAAGGTTCTTACCGCTCCCAACCCGGTCATCGCGGGATCCGTCCTCAAACGCAGAATCGGCTTTAGAAAAGAGGGCTTCGTTATGCCAGGTTCCTTCCTGGCTATCTCTTGACTTCTCCGACATGGGAAGTGCTCCTTAATTAAGAACGGTCAGTTAACTCAGTAGAAGATGCCGGAGGCGCGCGGCTTTACGGTTCCATTGCGGATCGTTCCGTCAGCTCAAGAACTGCTTTCGAATACCGCTCTCATGCCGCATCTACAGATTTCAACGCTACAGTGCCAAGGTCGCCTTCCTTCGTAGCGGTCCTTATATCGGAAAGAACGGTCCTTGCTTCGTCGATGCGCTCGCCTAGTGCAATAAGAGTACTTTTCCCATCGTGATTCAGGGCCTGTACAGCCGCGTTAACGGACACAAGAGCCGCGGCCGTCTGGTCGAGGATGCGTTTATACTCGACATGATAGGAGCTCAGGCGTCTGAGCTTGAGATACATGGCAGTTACGCAAACGCTCGTCACAACAAGAGCGATGAGGAGTATGATATTAACGAGAGAGAACATCATCGATGAACTCCTGCTCCTGATCAATGAAATCGTCGACACGCAACACATACGAGCCTTCGGCTTTGCCGACGTGGCACCAGAAGAGAGGCTCGTCGTTGCCCTCAAGCTTAATCCTGCTTCTTGGCGTCGCTTGTAGCTCGATAACCTGGCCGACTTTGAGATCTGCAATCTCGCCGAGGCTGAGATGACGCTCTTCGAGAACGGCCTTGAGAGAGACCTCCGTTTTCCTAACCTCACTTGCAATCTGCTTGGTCCAGCGTGGGTCGCGGGCGGATGAATCTCCTGTGAGAACTCTCGCCAGCGTCTGGCGCATAGGATTGAGGACGGATTGAGGGATGATTACAAACATCTCCCCGCCGCGATTCAGAGCTTGCAGAAGAAATTTTGCTACGACGGATTGATTGTTCCGTCGCCCGATGACCGCGAAGTCCATACGAGTTTCAAGGCGTTCGAACTTGAAGGGAGTGTCTGCAACTAGGGCAAATGATGCCTGAAGAGCCTTCCCAACCTGCTCGAAGATGGCTTGAGCGATGCGAAGTTCGATATTCGAGAAGCCCCGCTCCTCGTCGACCGGAGGTTCGGACCCGTCCGATCCAAGAAGCACCTCGACCATTGTAAAGACGAAGTCGCGGTCAAACCCCACGAGTACATGGCTGTCCCATTCTGGCGCATGGAATACGCCTGCGATGGCGTTTGCCTCATACATCTCAAGAACGTCGCCGATACGGCCGCTTTCGATGCTGCTCAAAGAGTAGTACATCGGAGAAGCAGCGAGATGCCTCAGATGGTCGGCGCAATGAGTTGCCATGCGATCGAAGATCACATGGAGCATCGGGAGGCGATCGAGTGACAACCCCGCGGCGTCTAGCAGGCGATCGCGGATGTCGTTTACGTTGTGGGAGGCGCTCATGTCTATGCTGCCTCCTTCTGGTCAGCCTCATTACGCGTTCCGCCAGAAATCGTCGCGGCCTCAACCTCGTCGATGGTGGGACGGTCGGCCGCCGAGATTGCCTTTCGACCGTGCTCAACAGCGATCTGTGGCAATGCTCCGTTCAATGAAGCGAGTAATGTCTGCTTGACGATAATATACACGCGGCACTGCTTTTCCCGTGTTGATTTGATCTTCTGGGCAAGCGGCGACAGGATTGCATAAGATAGGAAAATACCAGCAAACGTGCCGACAAGTGCAGCGCCAATCAGGCCGCCCAGAAGCGTGGGAGATTGATCGAGTGCTCCCATGGCTTTTACGATTCCAAGTACGGCAGCGACGATGCCAAGCGCGGGAAGGGCTTCGGCGACCGTTGTGATGGTCATGTAGGGTTTGAGCTTGTCGCGTCGGAGTGTCGCGATTTCCTCATCCATCAGGGCCTCGATCTCATGCGGACGGGCATTCCCAATGATAATAAGGCGAACATAATCGCAGATGAAGAGCGTCAGTTCGGGGTCCTTTTGAACATCCGGAAAGCTCTCGAAGATGCTCGAATTCTGAGGGTCGTCGATATGTGCTTCGACTTCGTTGCGAGGCTTGGACCTGAGTTCGCGCATGAGCGCATACAGCAGTCCCAGCAACGCCAAGTACTTTGGTCGCTTGGGCACTGTACCCAGGATCGCTTCTACCGATGCGCGTCCTGTATCCGTCACGACGGACATCGGATTGGCCACGATGTAGGTGCCTACTGCAATGCCTCCGATAATCACGAACTCCCATGGCTGCCAAATGACAGCCAGATGCCCGCCCATTGCAGCAAAGCCGCCGAACAGGGAACCGATAGCGATTAGCAAACCAATGGCGACGCCCAACGATCAAGCCTCAATAGTGCTCACATAGAGGCCCTGTTTAGGTCGAGAGGCTTGCGTGAGGCTTGAACGAGGTGCGAAAGGCTCAGACAAGCTAGGCATTCTAGCGTAGTAAATAGGATTCGTTCGCTATGCTGACGATCTGTGTGGCTTGTTGGTTAAACTAAAAAGTCTCCGGAATGTATGGTTGTCAGTACTTCTAAGCTGATGCCGAAAATATAGGCCAATCTTATATTCCCGACGCCTCTCGATCTGTTCGAGTGGAGTAATGTCGTTGTCCGGTGTGAGCATCGACACGAGCATGAGTCTTCAACGCATCAAGAACGGTATATAATGCAGTCGTCCTTATATGTTGCCTTGTCCGCTCAAGTCGCACTTGAAAAGAGACTAAATACTATTGCCAACAACGTGGCCAATATCAATACGGGCGGGTACCGAGCGGAAGAGGTCAAATTCGAGACTGTTCTCTCGCAAGCCGGAGTTGGCGATGTTGCATTCGCCTCATCAGGAGAGACCTATACATCTCGTCAATCAGGTCCAGTGGTCAAGACGGATAACCCTCTTGACGTTGCCGTTCAGGGCGACGCCTGGCTTGCTATGAACACTTCATCCGGCATCATCTACACAAAAGATGGTCGCATGAAGATGACAGAGACCGGCGAGCTTCAGACGATGGATGGTAACTCGGTTCTCGATCCAGGTGGTGCTCCAATCTTTCTGAATCCAGATGATGGTACGCCTAGCATCGGTCGTGATGGCATGATCCGACAGCGCAACAATCAAATCGGTGCGCTGGGCCTCTTTAGGATCGACAGTCAAAGTCAGTTGACCCGATTTGGTAGTTCCGGCGTAAAGTCGAGCATGCCGGTAACTGTCGTTCAGGACTTCACGTCGACCGGTGTGCAGCAAGGCTATGCTGAGGGGGCAAATGTGAATCCCGTCATGGAGATGACGAAGATGATCATGATCTCCCGAACGTTCGACAACGCGGCTGCTACTATCTCAGAAACCGAGTCGTCCCTCATGAATGCTATTCGGGCGCTTGGACCCAGCACCTGAGCAGTCCATGCTTGTCTCTCTCTTTTATATGCCAGCATGATGCATTCGGAGAGGTCGCTAAGTGTAGCGCTAAACTGTGGGGACGACGTGTGAGGCGGCCGTTATGAACGCACTAGAGCGCCTGGAAGAAGCTATTCTAGGCGGTAACCAATCGGTTCCGAAGGTCCGCATAGGGGGACCCGTTCGCGAGGTCACGCCAAGCTATTATCGGGTCGCGGGCGTGTCCTCGTTCGTTAAGCTCGGTGACCGCCTCGGCTTCGAGGGAAAAGACGTTGTTCAAGTCGGGGAGGTCGTTAGAATCGACGACGCCGGCGTCACGATCAAACCCTTTGAGGGTAAGATTGACGCAACTCTCGGCAGTTACGCGTATCGCTTGGGCGCGATGGGGCTCAATCCGCATCCGTCCTGGAAGGGACGCGTCATCAATGCTTTAGGAAACCCGATTGATGGACTCGGAAGCCTGCTTCCAGGCGACCGGAACATGCCTGTCGATGCCGAGCCTCCCGCGGCGATGACGCGGTCCCGAGTCAGTCGGCCGTTGAAGACAGGCGTGCGCGCCATCGACCTCTTTACGCCTATTTGCGCGGGACAGCGCATTGGTATCTTCGCGGGATCCGGCGTGGGAAAATCGACCCTCCTGTCGATGCTGGCACGATGCGAGGGCTTCGATACCATTGTGATCGCTCTTGTTGGCGAGCGTGGCAGAGAGGTTCGAGAATTTCTTGAAGGTCCTATTCTGGCAAACCGCTCTCGCGCTATCACGGTCGTATCAACGGGCGACGAAAGTCCAATGATGCGACGCCAGGCACCGAAGACCGCCTTATGCATTGCAGAATATTTTAGAGACCTCGGGGAGTCGGTGCTTCTGATCGTCGATTCTGTAACGAGATTCGCCCACGCGGCCCGCGATGTTGCTCTCGCCGCGGGAGAGCCGGCCGTTGCAAGAGGCTATACGCCAAGTGTCTTCAGCGACCTTCCCCGCCTGCTCGAGCGTGCGGGGCCAGGAGTCGAGGGCAAGGGGGCAATCTCTGGTGTCTTTTCTGTTCTGGTAGACGGGGACGATCATAATGATCCTGTCGCAGACAGCATCCGGGGGACCTTGGATGGGCATATCGTTCTGGATCGAGCAATTGCGGATCAGGGGCGCTATCCCGCAATCAACGTGCTTGGCTCCATTTCCAGGCTTGCTGAACACGTATGGTCTCCTGAACAGAAAGAGCTCGTTCGACGGCTACGGACGTTGATTGCGCGATTCGAGGATACCCGAGATCTGCGCCTCATGGGTGGCTATCAGCCGGGGAGTGACACGGAGCTCGATCAGGCCGTGTCTCTCGTCCCGAAGATCTATGAGGCCTTGCGGCAGGATCCCTCTTCGTCACCCAGCACCGATGCCTTCATGGAGTTGGCGCAGGTTCTCCGCCAATAAGTGTCCATGCGCGGCAGATTTCTCGCTAGTGCTAGGTATGGGGTTAGGCGAAGGGCAGCCTCACACAAGCCATTAGACGTTTACTAACATCACGACACTTCCTCTCTGGAGTCTAGCATGAGTCTCTACGGTGTTCTCCGTACCGGCGTTTCCGGCATGAATGCCCAGTCAAACAAGCTGGGAACAGTTGCCGAGAATATTCAGAACGCAAGCACGGCTGGCTATAAGCGCGCCTCGACGGAATTTTCGTCGCTCATTCTCTCCTCCGGCAGCGGTGCATACAATTCCGGTGCTGTTACAACCACCGTGCGCTACGCCATCAGTGATCAGGGGCCGATCTCCTATACGACGAGCGGAAGTGACCTCGCCATATCTGGGAACGGCTTCTTCGTTGTCTCGGACGCTGCTGGAACTCCGTACCTGACGCGGGCCGGCAATTTCGTCGTCGACGGGCCGACAGGCAATCTTTACAACGCTGCCGGCTTCAAGCTGATGGGGTACAATTTGGCAAACGGTGACCCTTCCGTTTCGCTCAATAGCCTCTCTGGCCTGGAGCCGGTCAATATTTCCTCGATGGCGATGCAGGCTCGTCCTTCTACGGCGGGAACATTCACAGGCAATCTTCCGTATGACACGGATCTTCCGGTTGTCCCTGCAGCCGATCGGCCAGGCACGGCGGCCGGCACGACGTATACCAAGAAATCGTCGCTGGTGACCTACGACAATCTTGGAAACCAGGTAAAGCTCGACATCTATATGACGAAAGTCGCTGATGCCGATCCTCTTGCGGTTCCGCCCACCAGCGGCCAATGGGAAATCGCTGTCTTCGATTCCGCGGCTACTCCGACTCTCCCAGGCACCCCTATTCCCGGTGGCACGGCTACGCTGACCTTCGATAATATGGGGCAGCTGACCGGACCGAGCTCTCTGGCGTTCGACATTCCCAACGGAAGCGCCGGCTTCACCCTCGATCTGAAGGGTATGACGCAGCTTGCCGGCAACTACGATGTCAAAGGAACGTCTGACGGCAATGCGCCCACGGCGGTGAAGGGAGCAGAGTTCGGATCGGATGGAACGGTCTTTGTCGTGTATGAAGACGGAACACGTATCCCGGCCTACAAGATTCCTCTGGCGGATGTTCCGAGCCCGGATAACCTGACGCCTCGGGCGGGCAACGTCTACGAGGCGAGCATCGACTCCGGAGGCATTCAGATCGGGTTTGCCGGTCAAGGAGGGCGAGGCTCCATTGCGGTCGGTGCACTGGAGCAATCCAACGTAGACATAGGAACCGAACTGACTGCGATGATCGAGGCGCAGACGGGATATACGGCGAATTCGAAGGTCTTCCAGACCGGCTCTGAGCTCCTCGATGTTCTCATGAATCTGAAGCGGTGATCGCATCGTTTCTCGGTGGGTGGTAAAGGGGTTCGTTAAATGGGTCTATCACTCGCGCTCAATACCGCGCGCTCGTCCATTCTTGCGTCATCGTCGCAAATGGCGGTCGTGTCACGGAACACGGCGGGAGCTTCGGATCCCACGTACTCTCGAAAGATTGCAACGCTTGTTACGGGCGGAGGCTCCGCGCGTGTCGTCGTCAATCGGGCGACGGACGCGGCACTCTTCTATAAGATGCTGGATACGACCTCCAGCACGGCAAAGCAGCAGGCGATCCTGGAGGGCATCACCAAGCTCAAGCAGACAGTCGGCGATTCGAGTCTGAATCAGTCGAGTGCTGCCCGAATTGGCGCTCTCAATGCCGCCCTGGAGCAGTATGCCAAGAAACCCGACGATCCGATCCTTGCACAGGCTGTCGTAACACGAGCAAATGAACTCGTGACGATGTTGAACACGGCGACAGCCACCATCCAGAAAACCCGGGAAGAAGCCGACACGGCGATTTCCGAGTCCGTGGCAAAGGTTAACGATCTTCTAGCGCAGTTCAAAGTGGCCAATGACACGGTCGTCAAGGGGACCGCCGCTGGAATCGATGTGAGCGACCAGCTTGATACCCGAGACCACATTCTCGCACAGCTTTCCGAGGAAATGGGGATCAGCGTCATCACCCGCGAGAATAATGACATGGCTATCTATACAGATAGCGGTGTTCCTCTTTTCGAGAAAGTGCCTCGCAAGGTTGAGTTCACTGCGACGCATACCTACAGTGCCGGAACTGTAGGGGCCGCCGTGATCATTGATGGCGTACCGGTCACTGGTGACGGACCTATGCCCCTCAATACCGGGCGGATCGTCGGCTTGGTACAAACCCGTGACCGGGACACTGTAACCTATCAGAAGCAGCTCGATGAGGTTGCCGAGGCACTTATCGCGTCCTTCGCCGAGCAGAGCAAAGTCGATCCGACGCTGTTCAAGGCAGGCCTCTTTGCGCAATCTGGAACGGCCGACATGCCGGCTGGGTGGGATGTCGCGGGGAGCCAGGCCGTGACGGGGCTCGCGGGCCTCATTACCACTAATCCTGCCATTGATCCGGCTAAGGGTGGAACGCTCGACTTTATTCGTGATGGCGGGGCCAATGGACTCGATTATGTTGAGAATCCAGGTACCCCGACCGGGACAAACGCTGCGTTCTCCGATCGATTGTACAAACTTGGTGACAACCTCAATATCGAACGGTCATTCAACTCGGCGCTTGGCCTCGGTGACACCGCCAGCTTGAAAGCCTTTGCGGCATCTTCTGCCAGTTGGCTCGAAGGAAATCGTCAAACGGCCTCCACGAATGTGGACTACCAGATGACCCTTTTGAGTCATGCATCAGAAGCCCTATCGAATGCAACCGGCGTCAACATGGATGACGAGACTGCACTCATGCTGCAACTCGAGAAGTCCTATTCGGCATCGGCAAAGCTCATCTCCGTTATTAACGAGATGCTCCAGACACTTCTGAACGCGGTGCGATAGGACTATGAAGACGACATTCATATCAACGATGAATCTCTGGAATTCGCCGCGAAACGCACTTGGCAAAATGCAGGCGGATCTTGCTAAGGCGAACCAAGAGATTGCGACTGGGCGATATGCCGACGTTGGTCTGGAACTTGGATATCACACTGGGCAGGGGATATCTCTTCGGCAGGAGCGCTCCGAGCTTGATGCGATCATCGATGGAAATGGAACTGTTTCTCTTCGTCTGAACGTGACGAAGACGTCCCTCGACAATATTCGCAGTACGGCAGAGACTTATCTTAACTCGATGCTCTCGCTGCCGCCTCTCGAGCGTGGTGCAGAGACCGTTCGGGACAGCGCCGCTCTCAATCTCAGAGCCCTGATCTCAGAGCTGAACAAGTCAAGCGGTGGGCAATATCTTTTTGCCGGTACGAACACGAAACAGAAACCGATCACTGAATATGTGAGTGGCTCGCCGTCGAAGATCGCTGTCGACAATGAGTTTCTGACTGCCTTCGGCATCTCGCAGGGTGATCCTGCCGTCTTCAATATCACTGCCGCCGATATGGAGACCTTTCTGAACGGTGCGGCATTCAACGATCTGTTCGATGGCGCCGGGTGGAGCGATTGGTCCTCGTCATCTAATCAGAACATCGAGAGTAAAATCTCGACAACGGAGAGGATCGCGACATCGACGAATGCGAACGAAGTGGCGATGCGCAAGCTTGCCAAGGCCTATACGATCGCGTCCGATCTTGGCATAGCCGGCATGCGGACGGAAACGCAGCAGGTTATCGTCGACAAAATCATCTCGATCCTCGGTGAGGCGACCAACGATATCGTTGATATCCAGGCCAAGCTTGGAGATGCAGAGAGCAGAGTGAAGAACGCGAACGATCGGATGGATATTCAGCGTAAGGTCATTGACGAGGGTATCGGGCGCCTCGAGGAAGTCGACCCCGCGGAGGCTAAGACTCGCGTAGATGCGCTGACCACTCAAATTCAAATGTCATACTCTCTTACGGCTCAGCTCCGGCAATTGAGTCTCCTCAACTATCTCTAGTACCAGCGGGTGAACGATGTATCGATTCTCATATGCCGAGATTCTGGAGGATGCGTCCGACGGATGTCGCGAGAGGGAGCGAATGGCATTTGATCGCGCCATCGAGCTCCTACGCATGGCTGGCCGCGACAACGCGAGCCCGCCTGAGCGCTCTGATGCAATTTCATTCGTACAGCGCCTTTGGACAGTTTTGATCGAGGACCTTATGAGTCCTGAGAATGGCCTCCCCGAGACGCTTCGTGCACAGCTCGTGTCGATTGGGCTCTGGATCATGAAAGAGGCCGATCTCGTTCTGAGAGGCGAGTCCAAGAACTTTAACGCCCTTATCGAAATCAACAGCATGATTCGTGATGGGCTCAAATGAGTAAGTCGATGCACCTCTCCCTGAAAGCAGGCGAGCGCATTTTCATC
The DNA here is from genome assembly GCF_020089865.1 of Microvirga puerhi. GTDB lineage: Bacteria > Pseudomonadota > Alphaproteobacteria > Rhizobiales > Beijerinckiaceae > Microvirga > Microvirga puerhi. The sequence continues at coordinate 9,006 of NZ_JAIRBM010000033.1, read as the reverse complement.
AATGGGGCCGTGCTGCGCGTTGATCGGAAAGTCTCGATAGAGCTGCTTAATGATGCGACATTCCTCCTTGAGAATCACGTTCTTCAAGTCGATGACGCAACTACTCCTTTGCGTCAGCTCTACTTCGTAGTTCAAGCAATCCTTGTAGATCCAAGCAGTGCAGACAAGGCACTCGCTGTCTTCAAGGATCTATACGCAGCGACGTTGGATACATTCTCCAACAAAGAGATCATGCTTGGTCTGCAAAATGTCGCCGAGATGGTTCATAGTAACCGCCCATTCGATGCTCTCAAGGTCATTCGTGGGTTGTTCGCCGTGGAAAGCACCGTGCTTTCGACCAATGTTTCCAATCCCCCGCATCAGGCGGCCTAGCTGGGAGATCACCAATGAACGTTGATAGTGTCATGATGGCCAATTCAACGAATTCGAACCAGCGATCATCCTCATCGAGCTCGAATTCGTCGGCAGCAAGCTTGAACTATAATACGTTTCTCAAGCTTCTGCTTGAGCAGATGCGAAATCAGGATCCAACTGCGCCGATGAAATCAACCGATTACATGGCACAGCTCGCGACGTTCTCACAGGTCGAGCAAACCATGATCGGTAACAATAAGCTCGACGCTCTGCTGTCCTCTTCTGCGCTATCGCAGGTAGATAGTGTCATTGGTCGTACTATCACGACGGCAGATGGATCGATTTCGGGCCAAGTGGCCTCTGTCCGCGTCACAAATGCGGGGGCGGTCGCTAAATTGTCTGGTGGAGAGGAAATCCTCATTGGGCCCGGGATTGTGATTAGCTGACATGAATGAAGTTGACGCTCTCGAATTGGTGCGTTCGGCTATCTGGACGATCATTATCGGAGCGGGGCCGGCGGTAGCGGCTGCGATGGTGGTCGGCATCAGCATCGCTCTTATTCAGGCGCTTACGCAGGTTCAGGAGGTGACTCTTACTTTTATTCCCAAAATCATCGCGATTCTCCTCGTTACCTTGCTCACGGGATCATTCATAGGCTCGCAGATTTTTGCGTTTACGGAGCAGGTATACGCGAGGATAGAGAAAGGGTTCTGAGGCGCTCCGGTGGTCCATTTTCACCGTCGAGCAATCCGCCGCTGTGCGCGAGAATAACCTCTTTAGGACACCCTCACACAAGCTTCATGGTCGAATTCTGTCACTTGTGATAGAAGATGGAATAGTGCCAGATGGCTGTCGGCGATGTAGCAATTCTTGAGCGTGCTAAAGGTAGAGATATTGCGTTTGCCGGCGGCATTGTCGCCATTCTGGCGATCCTGTTTCTTCCCATTCCAGCGGTCATAATCGATATAGGTCTGGCTCTTTCGATTGCGCTCTCCGTCCTGATTTTGATGGTTGCGCTCTGGATTCAGAAGCCTCTCGAGTTTTCCTCCTTCCCGACTGTTCTGCTCATAGCAACTTTGTTGCGCTTGTCCCTGGGTATCGCCACGACGCGGCTCATCCTCGCCAAAGGACACGAAGGTGTGTCCGCAGCAGGCCACGTCATCTATGGATTCTCTCAGTTCGTGATGAGCGGTGACTTTGTCATCGGCATCGTGGTCTTCATTATTCTTATCACCGTCAACTTCCTGGTGATCACCAAGGGTGCTACACGTATCGCCGAAGTGGGCGCGCGTTTCACTTTGGACGCCATCCCCGGCAAGCAGATGGCTATCGACGCGGATCTCTCGGCGGGTCTTATCGACGACAAGGAAGCACAGCGTCGTCGCCGCGAGCTCGAGGAGGAAAGCGCCTTCTTCGGCTCTATGGACGGCGCATCGAAGTTCGTTCGAGGCGAGGCCGTCGCGAGTTTGATCACGATTGCGGTCAACATCTTCGGCGGAATCATTATTGGTGTGACCCGTCATAAGATGGACCTGTCACACGCTGCGGATGTCTTCACGAAATTGTCGGTCGGTGACGGCTTGGTGGCACAGATTCCGGCTCTGGTGGTTTCGCTGGCGGCGGGCCTGCTCGTGTCAAAGGGCGGCACGCGCGGTACCGCAGAGCAGGCCGTTATGGGGCAGCTTGGGGCCTATCCCCGTGCTCTGGTCGTCGCGTCCGCCCTCATGTTTATCTTTGCGCTCGTGCCGGGCCTTCCTTTAATCCCGTTCATGGGGTTGGGCGGACTGATGGCATTTATCGCCTATACGATTCCGAAGCGTCTCGCAGAACAGCGAGCGGCAGAGCAGGCAAAGGCCGTAGCGGCGGAGGAGCAGACACGGGCCGAGTCCAAGGATTCCGTCAAAGACTCGCTAAAGACTGCGGAAATCGAGCTCTGTCTCGGGAAGCACTTGGCCGTTCAGCTCTTGAGCTCGCACGGAGAGTTGGCTCACCGTGTAAGCAAGATGCGACGTAAGTTTGCGCAGCAATATGGGTTCGTCGTTCCCGACATCAAACTGTCCGACAGCCTGGCGATCCCGCCTAAAACCTACCAGGTGAAGGTACATGGCACCGTTGTGGCGACACAGGAAACGCGCCCAGGTGAACTCCTCGTCGTGATTGGGGACGGACCGAGGCCGGACGTTCCAGGAGATGAAATTCGAGAGCCTGCTTTTGGCATGAAAGCGATGTGGATCTCCGATGCCTATGGTGGAGAGGTGAAACGGGGAGGTTTCAGCCCTGTCGACAGTAACTCTGTTCTGTTGACTCATCTTAGCGAGGTTATACGTAACAACCTTCCGCAACTTCTGTCCTATAAGGATATGAGAGCTCTGCTCGACCGGCTTGACCCTGAATACAAACGCCTGATTGATGATATCTGCCCTTCCCAGATCTCGTATTCGGGCTTGCAAGCCGTTCTGAAGTTGCTCTTGGCCGAGCGCGTGTCCATTCGCAACCTGCACCTCATCCTAGAGGCCATTGCCGAAGTCGCTCCGCATGCTCGCCGCTCGGAGCAGGTTGTCGAGCATGTCAGGATGCGTATTTCGCAGCAGATCTGTGGGGATCTTGCGGAGGGAGGTGCCTTGAATGTGCTTCGTCTCGGCAATCGGTGGGACCTCGTCTTCCATCAAAGTCTGAAGAGAGATGCAAAAGGGGACGTTGTCGAGTTCGATATCGATCCCCGGCTTGTCGAACAATTCGGCACGGAAGCGTCCGAGGCGATAAAGAAACGAATGAAGGAGGTCCATACCTTTGCGCTCGTGACCGCACCTGATGCTCGACCTTATGTGCGAATGATCATTGAGCGTTTGTTTGCAACGCTTCCTGTGTTGTCACATCTCGAAATTGCTCGAGGCGTTGAGATCAAGTCACTCGGAACGATTTCGTGACCGAGCTAACGCCGGAGAGTTTCCTTGCGATCTTTCTGATCTTTTGTCGCGTTGGAGGATGCTTGTTGGTTGTCCCGGGCTTTTCCAGCGCCCGTGTTCCGCCTCAGGTTCGCCTATTCATTGCTCTTGCTGTCAGCCTTGCAGTCGCTCCGCTATTAATTGAAAAGTTTCAGGGCAGACTGCAGGGCCAGTCGCCCGTAATCACATTGTGGTGGATCTTTTCGGAGAGTCTGACAGGTTTCTTTATCGGTTTTCTCGGGCGTATTTTCTTCATGGCCCTGCAGACCCTGGTGACCGCCATGGCTACCGGAATTGGCTTCGGCAGCATCCCTGGAACGCAGATTGATGACAGTGAGTCCATTCCCGCCATCGGGTCATTGATCATGATGGTGGCGACCGCGCTCGTATTCATGGCGGATCTCCACTGGGAGCTCTTCCGCGGATTGATTGCCTCGTATTCGAGATTGCCGCCGGGCGAGACATTCGGAGCGCAACTTGCTCTGGTCCAGATTACAGATCAAATATCGGCAACGTTTCTGGTCGCCTTACGTATCAGCAGTCCCTTCATCATCTATTCCGTCATCGTTAATTTGGCTGTGGGTCTTGCGAATAAATTGACGCCAACGATTCCAGTCTACTTCCTTGCTACACCGTTCGTTCTGCTCGGTGGAATGCTGCTGTTCTACATTCTCTTTAAGGAATACATGCTTCTCTTCATGGCCGAGTTCGTAACATGGCTTACTCGTGGATGATCTAATATGCAGAAACGGCTTCAAAAAACAAAGCGACTCTTGAAGCTCCAGCAAAAACTTCATGAGATCGAGAAGTGGAAGTTGGCGGGGCTGCAACAGAGAATCATCGAAGTGCAGGATGCCCAGGCTACACTCATCACAACTCTAAACGACGATGATGCCCTCCATGGGTTGTTCGTAGAGGCGCGAGCCAAACGACTTCAATCACTCTCGGTGGAGGAGGTCCGCATTAAGCAAGCTCAGGAACAGCAGAGTAAAGTCGCCCTTGATAAAGCCATGAAGGTCAAAAGGACCGAACGCCTCGTTGACCGGCTCAACGTTGAACACCGACGCCACGACGAGAAGAAGGACTATTTGAGTCTCCTCGATGTACTGGCATCGAAGACGGATGCAAGCCTCCCGTAAGCTAAGAACCTTATGGAATAGGGGATTAAGAGGCATGCCGAGAGGACTTCATGGGCATTTCCCCACCCTCCGACATTATTCAAGACGTCGCGCGAGCTGCGGACCCCATGAAGCTTCAGGCGGCAAGTCGGAAGTTGATGGAGCTCTCCAATGGCGTGGAGGGGCCTGAGTTCGCAGAGACGTTTAGGTCGTTGCAGAATGTTGGGTCGTCCTTCATCCGGGATCCTGTGACGGCTCAGGTGATGTCGAGGAATCATGCGACACTCGCGAGTTCCGGCAAGGCAGGTTCTGCGTACCAGCAATTCGAAGCCTTCGTGCTCCAAAGCTTCATCGAATCAATGCTGCCAAAAGACGCCAGTGCGACCTTTGGCAAGGGAACTGCGGGGAGCGTGTGGCGGTCGATGATGGCGGAGCAGATCGGAAGTCAGATCGCGAAGGCGGGCGGCATCGGCATCGCGTCGCGACTTCTGGCTGGTCGAGCTACGGACAAAGGCACGGAGTCCTTGATGCCGGGAGCTGTACAAGTTCCTAAAGAGGATGAAATCTGAGGGCTATGCCGGTCAGGCAACCTGGTTATTTTCTGATTATGAGGATTGAGGATGCTTACCAATTCCATTGACCGTCTTGAAGAAACGATCGATGCAGAGACTGCTGCTCTTCTTGCATATGCTCCCATCGATCACCAAGAGTTCAATCGTCGGAAGAGTCAAAGCCTTCTTGAGCTGACTCGTTTGGTTCGAACCCTTCAGAATGAACCTGTGAAGCCCGAGTTGATAAGTCGCCTTCAATCGTTGAAAGCGAAGCTCGATCATAATCACGCGGTTCTTGAGATGAACCTGCGTGCCGTCCAGGAGGTTGCCGACATAATCTCCGGAGCCATTCAAAGCTCCGAATCGGATGGGACCTACTCGGTTGGTCCCTACGCTATGTCGAGCGAGTAAACCATCATGGCACGTATCCTAGTCACCGGCTTCTGGATATGCGCGATTACGCTGCTCTCCTCCTATGGCGCGGTGTATTGGGGTACCGGCCTCAAGAACGTCAAGAAAGACGAATATCTTGAAGGTCTTGAATACAAGAAGGTTCGCGCCATCAACATTCCGATGATCGCTGAAGGAGCGGTTCAGGGTTACGTGATTGCCAATCTCGTTTTTACGGCTGACGCGAAGACGCTTCGGACGATCTCCGTACCGGTTGATACGTTCGTGATCGATGAGACATTTCGGCAGGTGTATTCTGACGATAAGCTCGATTTCAGACGGCTTTCCCGATACGATATTCCAAATCTTCTGGCGAACATAAAACGCAGAGTTAACGAGCGGATGGGTGCAGATATCATCAAGGACATCCTTGTTGAGAACTTTAATTTCGTGAACAAGAGTGACATTCGTTCGTAAGGTCGAGCTGCACTGGCTTTACGAAAGTACGTCGATCAGGTCACTCTAGTAAGACAAGAGATGCGGGTCGGTGAGCGTTACGACGAGTGTAAGAGTTCTGAAATGGCAGGAGTCTGAAGGGCGTCCCGCAGTGTTCGGTAACTTGTCTCGTCCAATGCGATAACCACGCCGCCGCAGACATTTCGGCCGCCTGAGAATTCATAGCGAAGAACATTCGTGGACTGACGAAGGCCTTGTTCTCGCAGTATAAATCCCTGCATGGGCGGAGTGCGTCGACCATGAATGAGCTCGAGGCCGGACGCTTGCCCTGCGACAGCGTGTGGCACAATGCGCAGTCGATGTCGCGCTTGGAAGCCGATGGCCAGCTGTGGGCTTGCAATGGCAGCCATGACTTCGGGCTCGAAGTGGAGGTAGCCTTCAAAGGAATTCTGCTCTCCGGGCGCCTCGAAACGATCGATAATGGCGATCGCTCCAAGCCTGTCTGGAACGAGAAATATGCGCCGGTGCAAAATGCCAGGGCCGTGGACGTTGCTGCCGATTTCGAGAACCTGAACCCCATTGATTTGAGTTCGGGTGCTTAGCCAGGCCGTTCCAGCAGTTGGCGTCCGTCCATTGAGATAGGCAACGTTATGCGCTCTTGAGGAGCGTACGTAATCCGAAGTCGAACGGTCCTCACTTGTCGCCATTCCACCAGTATCGGCAATCCATCTCCTGCCTGCACTCGCGAAGACGAAGGACGTCGCCTCTTGATGCTCTTGGAATGCATTCTGTTCGGACAGCGTGGTGCAGAAGTATCCCCAGGGTTCGCCTTGTCGATAATAGCGGCTAGCAACGAGGCCTGACCTTGGAAATTCCAGAACTCTGTGGCCCTGCGGATAGGCGAGCTCGCTGCGAATGCTCTTGTCCTTGGACCAGGCTTTGCCGTACCCCGAGATCAGCTTGCGGATCCACGACGCGTGGCGCAGTGTGACGGGCGACTCGCCGAATGCCGGTAACAGTCCTCCAGGATCGGTCAGAGCGATCAGCTCGAGGATGGCTTCCCTAAGGCGGGGCATCAGATGTTGTTTGAGAGCGAGAGCCTGAGGCTCGTTCTTTATGCCTTCGCTCAGGATCAGACCCAAAGATACGATCTCGAGGCGATTGTGGAACGATTGTTCGATGAACTCACCACCTGGGCCGATCAGATCATCGAATCCTTCGCGGAATTTCGCGATGGCGAGAGAGCGCCAATAAGGCACGAGTGGAAAATTTCCGAGTGCGGTTGCGAGCGTAAAAAGCGCGCTGGCCGCATGAAGCTGACTGATTGTACGAAAAAACGTGCTCTGCCCTACCATTTCAGCGAGAGCGAAGCCGTGCCTTATGACTTCGCCAAAAAGAGCCGTGCGTTGTTGCGGCTCTACTCTCGCTTCAGGACGTATGGCGTGGGCGAGCAGATTGAGCAGTGCTTCCGTTCGTTGCGCCGTAACCGTGGGATGAAATCCAAGTTCATCCTGTGGGCTTCCGATCGGGTTCGCGCGGGCCCAGGCCAAGGCCAGCCCGATTGCCCGCTTCAGGGCCTCGGGATCTGCAAGCTCTGCGAGTTCGATGAGCCACGAAAGGGCATGATAGCGCATTCGCCATGCAGGTGAGCGAAATGGATCTTCGTTCCATGTGAATGTTTCTGGAATAGACCATCCTGGAAAAGATCCCAGATGTAGCTCTTCGGTCGCCAGCCTGTCTTTAGCCCGCTGTTGGAGATCTCGAATCCGACCAAGAGAGCCAGGAACGGAACTAGGAGCGTCGTGCTTGAACCAGGTATCAAGCAGTTGAGACGTCGTACCGGTCTTCGATGCGACGCTGATCTTCAATCGTTCGAGAACGCGATCGATGAAATCCGGAGAGCCCAACTCCGCATGTACTTCTATGTTCTCGAGAAGGAGATCATATCCCAGCGAGATTTCTAGCGGCATCGCCAACTCCATCCGCGAGGCGTCGCGCCAAGAGCAAAAGCCGAGATCGACAGTCTTTGCTCCGGAAGGAGGAGAGAGTTCAAGGGTAAATCGCCGGGCGCGTGTATGGGTGGGAACGCCAATAAAGGCGCCGATTCCCGGTGCCATCGTCATCTCAGGATAGGGAGGCGGAATATCCTGACCATCTTCGCCACGGAACAAGACGCGAGCTAGCGCGCCATCGTGAGTATCGTCTTCTGTAACGATTTGTCCTCGAACGAAAAGACTATGTTCTGGAACGAGATCACAGCTGAACCAGTACGGCTCCGGCGATAGGATCTGCCAGCTGCGCCGAGCGTCTGGAGTGGCGTTCTGCTCCTCTCTTGAGGGCGCGAGCAACATCTCCGAAACGATAGCATCAGCACCGGGCTGGACGAATTGTGTCAGTGATGGATTCTTGATCGTGAATGGATGGGAGTTGTGACTGCTGCGGATCGTGATCTGAACCTGCTTGGCAGGAGCGGGAACGAGAAAGTTGCAGGAAATACTTCTTGTACGTCCGAACGGGGTGGCGTTCCCGTCAGTCCTTGATACGTTCAAGCGGTGAACGAAAGGATCTATTTGGGCCCTCGCAAGCCCAGGCACATATGCAAAGTCTATGCTTGAGCCATCTTCCATTTGGAAGTCGACACCGACAATGGCGATGTCGTTCAACTCCTTTGCTCTCTCCTCTGCATGAGGTTCGATCTCAAAGCCAAGTTCACACCAGACGTCCTGAGAGACGTTCTGAAATTTTAGAATGACGCGAGACCACCGATTTTTCGTGGCAACGATATGTTGACCTTCAGTCGGCCCAGGTTCCGAGTCTCCCGCGTGCTGGACTGAGGTCGGTAGAATCTGTCTGACGCCCAACATAGAAGCGGAAAACTCCAAAACTGAAGAGTTCTGCGCTGAGCCGCAGAAGCGAAGGGCTACTCATAATCGGCAAATGGATTCTGGGCTATGTCCATTTCGATCTGTCGTAGAAGACGCTCGCACACCTTAAGGCGTTTCCAAGAGCGAATTGCAATCGCTCAAGATAGGGGGGGGCGAAATCACCCGACGAATGTATATCCAATATAACGTTTGGCTTCGATGGGATCGTGTCCGAGGCTGGCGCGGAGCTTCTTGCGCAGCTTGCTGACATGGCCCTCGATGACGCTTTCCTCGACATCGTTGGAATAGATGCCGTAGATGGCATTGA
>NZ_JAIRBM010000032.1 GCF_020089865.1 Microvirga puerhi | reverse complement strand
GGGCGAACGTCGTTGCGTCAACGGCAAAGGCGCACGCCGTGAATCCCGTCCCGTCCTTGTCGCGAAGTGTTGCCTCAATGCAATACATCGACACCGCGTGATAAAAGGACTCACGACGATCCGGTCAAGCAGCACAGGCCGACCTGAAACTCATCAAACGAGGAGGCGATGACCAATCCGGATGTACGCGCGTCGGCATGTTCGTCTGCAAAAAATCTCTCTCTAGGTTATATGTCGCAGACAACATTTCGAAATCATATATCTGGATATTTAATACCTCGAATTAATGTATCGTTTCGTTGATGGCAGCCTCAAAGTCCTTCCTCTCTTAAGAGTTAACCTGATGCCCACCTTTCCCTTAGAAAGGTGCTTAATCCATTTGCCGATTCAGGATTTGAACTCTAGGTAAGGCTGAAAGTGTTGCTTTTGCCCAAGGGTGTTCGCCAAATGGTTTCGACAAGACGTTTTCTCATGGCCTCTTCTCTGGCTCGGCTGATCCGGAAAGAGCGTGGCGGCACGCGGGTGACCGAAGGTCATTTTCCGAACCAAGCGGATCGTAGTTCCTACGTTCATATAGAAGGCGACCAGGGAAGCCTCGTTCTCATCACGAATGGACCGGGAGCTCCGATGGAGGAACGTACAGCTGTTCCCCGTTCGCATGCGGAGGCACTGCTCGATGTAACGCCGGGAAAAGTAGATTATGTCCGAACGGATCTGTCGATTGGAAGCCAAGAGGTTCACATCAGTCGGTTCGTCACTCCGGGGCCTTTAGATCTCATTGTTGTGGAATTTGAAGACGGCAACAACGCCAAGGACTTTCGCCCGCTGCCATGGTTCGGACCGGAGGTGACGACGGAGGCTGCTTATCAGAACCGTTCGATCGCCCTCAACGGTCTTCCGCCGGCGTTGGACGTGCCGCTCTCGAACGCGGCGCTTAACAGTCTCCTCGACACGCTGGAGAACCGCTTCAGTTCTTCAAGGCAATTTTCTTATGCGCAGCCGGCGCAGCAGCATGGGGACAATGCCGAGGCGCGCCGCCGCACGCAGCCTTCTGCGGATAAGCCAGCTGCCAATGCTCCCAAACACGGTCAAGTAGGCGCCGGCGCTCATGAGGGGTCGGCAAGCGACGATTTGAATCTCGATATCGAGGACAGCGTCATACGAGAACTCGCACGCTCGTTACGGCCTCAGCAGCGATGATGGGATCCGCATGATTTCACTCTCCGTGGTCATGAAGCGGACAGATCATGGGAAGTGAAATCATTGGTTTTCGTCCAAGCGCGGCAGACGAGATGATGCCGCGTAAGAGGGAATTACTCTAGAAAGCGCGCAGGCTATCTATGCCGAAGTAGCAAATGCCGTCACCCGGGACGGCATTTGCATTCGGAAAGACAATATATCCGTCGGATGGCGCCGTAACGGCTTCGCCATTCGCCCTAAGGGCGATCGTTGCGCCGGACGGGACTGGGTCCCCTGTCTTCCATGTTCCTTCAAGACGGTCACCCTCCTCGCGGCAAAGAATGACGTCGACGATCTGAATCGCCGTCTCCAGCGCACGCGGTGGAGGTGGTGCATCGATGAGCTCAAGATGAGCGAGCGCATTCAGAATCGCCCGATACCCGACATTAACCGCTGCAGGATCATCATGAGTGCCGCACTCGAGCGTGACACCGTACCCGCCAGAGAACCTCATATACTCCGTCGTGCCGACACCCTCGGAAATCGTCTTATTCGGATAACCCAAACGGGCCCTTTCCTTCAGAAAACAGCCATAGACATCCAGCCATCCATGAATGACGACCGAGGTGCCCAGGTGGGCTGCAAACTGCCCTTCTTGCTTCGCGAAACGAAATGGCTCGACTTCACTCGCATTGTCCAGGGGGCCAGCGAAGATGAAAGGTTCACCCGCGCCGCGAAAGGAATGGATGTCGAGAAGGGCATCGTGATCGCGCAGCAGGGCGCAGATTCTATTTCCGACCTTGTCTTCGTAATCCTCCGGAATCGTCTTTTCACGCAGGTCGCGATTGAGATTTCTATCCCCTTCTCGCGTGGCCTGACGATAGGCCTTGATATTCGCGACCGGTACGAAGGTCACTTCGCCCCGGCGGATCGATAGCCGCCCTGCACGACAGTCGGCGATGGCTTTCATGATGGCTTGAGGGCCGCATGTTTCATTACCATGAACAGCGCCCATGATGATCAGTCTCGGACCCCTCTCGAGACCGACGAATCGGACCACTTCCAATGGGCTCTGATCGTCCTTTGCCTGAGGTCTCTTTTCTTCCTGATGGTCGATGTCGATCAGCATGCCAGGTCGCAGGCGCCTAACAAGGTCTGGGATCCGATCCTGAGGAACGCCGATGCACCCAGCCGTTCCTCGCATATCCGCGCGAGCTGCATGAATGAAGAGAGCGCTGCCGCGGCCTGCTTCTGGAACCGCGTCGTTGAAGCCGATCGGGATCACGATCTCAAATAGATTTTCGTCCCTAGACCTTGTCAATCTTTCGTCGGCGCGCTCGCCGTCCGATACATAAACGAGGCGGTTGTAGTTTTCTCCATCCTCTTCCCAGATCATCTCGTTGGACATAGGGACGAACGGGAAGAAAAGATCCTTGCAGAGATCTGAGCGTGTGCCGGCGTCGTAGAAACCATATCGTAATGGGAAGACGCCGATGGGTGTTCGCTTGTCTCCTTCGCGCTTCAGGGAAGCTTGAATCAGCCCGCCGGCGCCGATTGTACAGGGTGTCACCCAGCCATCGATCTCGAGTGTACCGAGATGAGGGACATCCTGCTGCTGGGGAACGCGAACGCGAATTGTGGGAACGCGAGTCATCTTGTCTTTCCGAGTCTATGCCTTGCGAAAGTCCATGTGAGAAAACGATTGTGATCCCACGAACGGGAACGAGTGATGCGATTCAAGGGGCCGTTAGTTTTCCGGCAGAAATTTCGTGAACGCGGCGACAGCGGACAAGATGGTCCGCTCCGATCGCCTCAAGATCAGGTGTCGGCGGAACGCGACACAGATCTCTTGCTTCTGGGCAGCGAGGATTGAAGCCGCAGCCGGCAGGAGGATTGAGTGGATTCGGGATTTCTCCCACGATCTTCATTCCGCGGCTCTGCTTGAATGGATCAGGGATCGCTTCGATCAGAGCGCGCGTGTAGGGATGGCGTGGGGTTGAAAAGATCGTTTTCCAATTTCCGGTTTCGACGATACGTCCGAGATACATGACGGCGACCTTGTCGCTCATATGCTCAACCACGCCGAGATCATGGCTGATCATGATATAGGATAAGCTCAGCGTCTCCTTCAGCTCCAGAAGCAGATTGATGATTTGAGCCCGGATGGAGACGTCGAGAGCCGAGACCGGCTCGTCCAGAACAACGATCTGAGGCCTTAGGATGAGCGCACGCGCGATGCCGATCCGTTGGCGCTGCCCTCCGGAAAATTCATGCGGGAAGCGCTTTGCAACGTCGGCCCGGAGGCCGACATGGCGGAGCATGTCGACGATTCTGTCGTCGATCTCGCTCTTGGCATTGAAGCCATGAAGGCGGAGGGGAGCCTCAAGAGTCTTGCGAACGGTCTGCCGCGGGTTAAGCGACGAGTAGGGATCCTGGAAGACCATTTGCGTTGTGCGGGCGCGAGTCATGCGCCCGACGCTGTCATCGGCAATGTCGTGCCCGTTGACGACGATCCGTCCTCTCGTCGGCTTCTGAAGCCCGAGAATGGAGAGCGCTAAAGTCGACTTGCCGCATCCGGACTCACCGACGAGGCCGAGGCATTCTCCGCGCTTTAGCTCCAAGTCCACGCCATCGACAGCGTGCACGAACCGACGGGGACCTCCCAGGAGGCCGCCGCCGACGGGGAAGTGTACGGCGAGATCCTCGACCTTGAGGATCGTATCTTGGTTCACTTCAGTCATGATGGTGGCACCGCACGTATCCCCCGTGGCGCAGTTCGGTGACAGCCGGATCGTCGACGTGGCAAACATCCGTTGCTGCATAGCATCGGGGATTGAACCGACATCCCACTGGAAAATCTGCTACTGGCGGTACGACGCCTTCGATCTCCTGAAGACGTTTCTGGCCATGTTGCGCACGTGCGCCGAGGAGCGGCAGGGAGGCCACAAGACCCTTCGTATAGGGATGGCTCGGAGTGCGGAAAATGTCCTCTGCAGCGCGGTGTTCCACGATGCGCCCGGCATACATGACGCCGACACGTCGGCACATGTTTGCAATCAGGCCCAGATCGTGACTGATCATCAGCACAGCCGTTCCCTTCGCAGCCGACAGCTCGCGAATAAGATCAAGGATCTCGGCCTGAACAGTCACGTCGAGCGCCGTGGTCGGTTCGTCTGCAAGAAGGAGATCAGGGCCGCACGCAAGGGCGATGGCGATCATTACTCGCTGACGCATGCCGCCCGACAACTGATGAGGATAATCCTTGACGCGGCGATCCGGGGCCGGCACGCGCACGCTGGCCAATGCTTCGATGGCGTGCCGCTCGGCCTCCTTCCAGGTTGCACCTTTATGGAGCACGAACATCTCAGCAATCTGACGGCCGACGGGCGAGAGCGGGTTGAGAGCCGTCATAGGCTCCTGGAAGATCATCGAGATCCGGTTGCCCCTGAGCTTGCGCATCTCCGCTGACGAAAGATTCTGAATATCCTTACCGTTAAAGCGGATTGTTCCTCCAGCCAGCGAAAGGGGAGGTCGCAACAGGCCGATCAAGGCGAGTGCCGTGATGCTCTTGCCGCATCCAGACTCACCGACAAGGCCAAGCGTTTCACCTTTCTCGATCGTGAAAGACACATCTTGAACGGCCGGGAACCGTGCGTTGCCGATAGCAAGATCGATTCGAAGATTCTGAACCTCAAGAAGTGGTTGAGCTGTCATGCGCGGCGTGTCCGCGATTGAGGGTCGAGGATGTCGCGAAGGCCGTCTCCGAGGAGATTGAGCCCAAGAACCGTGACGAAGATCGCAAGGCCCGGAAAGATCGAGATCCAGGGCGCGGTCGTGATCTGATCCCGCGCATCGGACAGCATGCTGCCCCAGCTGGGATAGGGGGGGCGAATCCCAAGGCCTAAGAACGATAGGGACGCCTCCGCAAGAACCGCGCCGCCCATGCCAAGGGTGCCGATCACAATGATGGGGCCCAACATGTTCGGGAGAAGCTGGGTCAGCATGATCCTGACGTCACTGTAGCCCAGGACCTTCGCGGCCTGGACGTAGCCCTGGCTCTTGAGTGAAAGAGCTGAGGCCCGAGCCAGGCGGCAGGTGAATGACCAGTTTGTGAGGCCTAGCGCGATCAGGAGGCTCGTCAGGCCTGGATTGAGAATGGCCATGATCGCGAGAGCGAAGATCAGCGACGGAATTGCTAGCATAAGATTGGTCAAGCCGCTGACGAAGTCATCCCACCAACCGCCCCAGTAGCCTGCTGACAGGCCGAGACACACTCCGATGACCGTATTGATAAGCTGGGAGACGATGCCGACCGTAAGGGAGATCCGGGCGCCATGAAGGACGCGGCTGTAAATGTCGCGACCCTGTGCATCCGTGCCGAACCAGAACTCCGTGTCCGGTGGCAATTCGGCATTCATGAGATTGGCTCCCATGACCGGATCCGTATGCGCCAGCAAAGGAGCGAACAGTCCGGCAATGACGACAAGTCCGAACAGCGCGCCTCCGATCAGCAGATTGGCTCTGAACTTCATCCTGTTGCCTCAGCTATACTTGATGCGCGGATCGATGATGGCGCAAAGAACATCGACTAGCGTGTTGATCACCAGGAAGGAGAGTACGATCAGCAGAATTGCTCCCTGGACGACCGGAATATCACGGAGCGTGACGCTGTCGACCAGAAGAGATCCGAGGCCTGGCCAGGCAAAGAGCTTTTCCACGACGACGGCCTGCCCGATGACGGTGCCGAATTGAAGCCCGATCGTGGTCAGAACGATGACGAGCGCGTTTCGTGCTAGATGCCACTGGACGACCTTCCGCTCGCTCATGCCCTTGGATCGCGCCGTGCGCACGAAGTCCGCATTCATGATCTCTAGGACCGCGGCGCGTGTGGTTCTCGCCAGCAGCGCCAATGGCGCGACGCCCAGTGCTATGGAAGGGAGGATGAGATAGCGCAATCCGCCATCACCGTATCCGAAGCTCGGCAACCAGCCCAGAACCAGGGCAAAAAGATACATCAGCATGAGGCCGAGCCAAAACTTCGGAAGTGATAGCCCGGAGACGGCGCCGACCATCGAAACCGTATCGACCCAACTTCCCGGTCGCAACGCAGCGATGAACCCTAAGGGAACTCCGATGGCGATCGCGAATATCATCGATGCCAGAGTGAGGATGAATGTCGGCCACATGCGTTCGGCCAAAACCTTAGCAACAGGTTGGCGTGTCCGAAACGACATTCCCAGATCGAGCTGAGCCAGTTGCGCCACGTATTTCCCGAAGCGAACATGAACGGGGTCGTTGAACCCGAATTCTTTGTTCATCCGCTCCATGACCTGCGCGTCAATGACGCTCCGCCCGTCGTCGCTCATACTGGAGGCGAACGTTCCCGGAATGACACTGAAAAGGAGAAAGATCAGAAGTGCGACGGCCAGGAGAATAGGAAGTGTCTGCAGGGTCCGTCGCAGAAGAAAAGCTGCCATGCAAGAAATCCATTCCCGGCACCCCTTACGTGAGAGGTGCCGGGACATATGGGTTGATCGTAGCCTTCAATCCAATGTCTTATTTTGCGGCAGGCGACGTCTCGTCGACCCACATTTCTTCATAGTTCTGGATCGCAAGTTCCGTCGCATTCGGCTGCAGGCCTTTGAGCCAGGGCTGGTGAGCCATCACCGCCTTGTTGTAGTTGAAGAACCAGTAGGGAGCTTCCTCGAAAACGATGTTGTTGACCTTCGTCAGATCGTCCACCTTCTTCGCTTGGTCGTTCGTCGCGCCGGCGTCGTCCAGCAACTTGTCGACCTGCTCATTCTTGAAGAGCGTATAGTTGCAAGCGGTCTGAGGCGTTTTCGAATGGAAGCATTTGAGTGCCACCTGCGGGTCGGGTCCGGTGGAGAGAGACCAGATAAAGGCCTGGTATTCGCCCTTGCTGACGACCTCCGACAGAACCGAGCCTTCGACCGGCTTGATCTTCACTTTGATGCCGACTTTCTCAAGCATCGGAATCACCGCCTCGACGATCGGGATGCCCCAGCTCTCATTCGAGGTCGCTGTCCATTCGAATTCGAAGCCGTTCGCATAGCCCGCTTCGGCAAGGAGCTTTTTGGCCTTCTCCGGATCGTATGAATAGGGCTTTACGGATTTGTCGAAGCCGGGGGAGGTCGGCGGCAGCCAGCTTGTAGCCCGGTAGGCCTTGTCCTTCACAAGGCGCTTGATGATCAGATCCGTATCGATGGCGTAGTTGATTGCCTGTCGGACTCTCTTGTCTGCAAACGGCTTGAATGTGGGATTCATGCCCATAACGCGGGTGTAGACTTCCGCAACCTCCAGGAGGCCTTTCGACAATTCCGGATCGCCCTTGTAGGCGACGTATTGCGCAGGACCCAAGATCGATGCATCAATCTCTTTGTTACGGAAGGCAACATCGCGAGCAGAGGCTTCGCCCATGATCATGATCGCTACCTTGTCGGCATAAGGCTGGCCTGATTTATAGAACTTGTCCCAACGCTCCGCTACAAGACGCGATCCAGGTACATATTCTGCGAGCTTATAGGGCCCGAGGCCGATGGGGTTCGCGGCAAAGGAATCCTTCTGCGCCTCCTCTGCGGGATAGATGGAAGTCGTCGCCGTCCAGAAGTAGAATCCTGGATCAACCTTTTCGGTGAGGGTCATCTCGAACGTGCTGTCGTCGATCTTCTTTAGACCGGAGATCGTCTTGGCCTGACCCTTCTCGACTTCGACACCGCCTTTGATCATCCGCGCATAGCGGGCGCCCGGATAGGCTTTCGCGCCGTCCATAAGGTGGTTGAAGGTCCAGATGATATCATCTGCATTCAGCTTGCGGCCGTTATGGAAGTAAGCATCGTCCCGCAACTTGAAGGTATAGGTGAGCCCGTCTTCCGACGCGGTAGCGGACTTCGCAAGTTCAAGGACCGGCTTTCCTGCCTTAGCGTCCCAGTTATAGAGCGAGCGATGGATCGCTTTGGCCCAGATCTCGTCCTGCGCCCGGTTCGAGGTGTGAATGTCGAGATTCGCAAAGCTCGATCCGTAGGGGGCGGTAAAGCGGATCGTTCCGCCCTTGCGAGGCGTTTGCGCCTCGGCAACGCCGCCCATGACGAGCGCGATCGCTGTTGTGATGAAAAGTTTCTTTAGCACGATGGTCCTCCAAAGCTATAGTCGTCGCATGAAAAGAGACGGAATGTCCGTTTCATGCGTATCTCGCACTCGCTCTAGACGAGTGCTCTGGCTCTCCCGGCATATCCCTCTTTAGTTTTTAAGCACGCCGAGACGATCGTGAACGATCGCGCCTCCTCGGATGGTAAGATCGCAATAGGTGTTGTCAAGAATGTCTTCCGGACTGGCTGTGAGGAGATTGCGCGAAAAGACCGCGACATCCGCAAGTTGTCCGGCGACGAGCCGTCCCTTGACGTGTTCAAGCTTCTGCGAAAAGGCTCCGAACTCGGTGTAGGCCTGAAGCGCCTCTTCGATCGACACCACTTCACTGGCATCCATGACGGTGCCTTTCCATGTCTTGCGCGTCAGCATGGCATAGAAATTGGGGAACGGATTGGGTTCGCAGACCGGTGCGTCGCTTCCTGTAGCGGGCTTCAGGCCGAGGTCCATCCAGGTCCTGAAAGGATAGCTTCCGAGCCCTCGATCCTCGCCCAGCACGGAAATATAAGCGTCGCCGAAGTCATAGATGAAGACTTGCTGCGGGCAGGGATAGATCCCCGACGCAATCATTCGCTCATGCTGCTCCGGTGACGAGAAGCCACAATGCTCGATTCGATGGCGACGGTCGGAATCGGGGAGTGCCGCAAGCGCACGCTCGTAGGCCGTGATCAATTGCTCAATGGCGGCGTCGCCAATGGCGTGACATGCCAGCTGATATCCCTTGACATGGGCATCCATGACGAGAGCTTCGACCTCGGTATCCGGCATCATCTGAACACCGATCGTCCGATCATCGCCCAAATAGGGCTCCGACATCCACGCCGTCCGACCGCCAGCCGATCCGTCCAAGAAGAGTTTCACGGCGCCGATCATCAGCATGTCGTCACCCGTTCCCGTGACGAGACCTGCTTCGAAACATTGAGGGACGAGAGATCGACCGGGATCGCCAAGCAGCGTAAGCCATGTGCGGACTGGAAGGCGGCCTTCTCGTTTTGCGCGATGATAGGCTGCGATCTCACCAAAGCCTCCGCGTTGTCCGACTGCCGCATCCATGCAGCTCGTAATACCGTAGGACAACAAGTGGTGACCGCCGCGCTCGATAGCGGCGACGAGCTGCTCTTCGCTCGCAGAAGGGATCACGGCCCAGACCGGTGCGCGTGCATTCTCTGCGAGCAGACCCGTCAATACGCCATTCTGCTGCTCGATCAGCCCCCCGGGCGGAGTAGGGGAGGTCTCATCGATGCCAGCAAGCGCGAGGGCCATTGAATTGCAGATTGAGACGTGCCCGCAGGTGCGGACGAGCATCACCGGGTTGTTCGGTGATGCTTTGTCCAACTCTGTACGGTGTGGATGACGTTGGACATCGAGCTTGGTCTGGTCATAACCGCGCGCCAGAATCCATTCCCCAGGCCGGGTCTGCGAGGCACGGGCCTCGATGCTGGACAAAAGGCCGTCGAGTGTCGGAACGCTCATCGGCTTGGCATCCACCCAGTCCATCATGAGGCCGAGCGAAACAAGGTGTAGGTGAGAGTCGTTCAGGCCTGGCGTTGCGAGGCGGCCATCAAGATTGACCATCTGCGTCGAAGGGCCGATCAGAGGTGCAATGTCACTGTCGCTACCGGTTGCAAGAACGCGGCCCTGCCAAAGAGCGATCGCCTCCACAACTCCTTCATTGCGCCCACACCAAATTGGCCCATTCCGCAGGACGATATCCGCCTTTACTTGCACGACTGTGTTTCCCGTTTCTTGCTGACTTGTGACTTATTTTTCCGTCTTCTCTGTTCCGGCCGTGCCGTCAGATAGCATCGAGTGGCCAGATGGGCCGACGGACCTTTCGATAGGGACGCTCTTTGAAATTGCGTGTCGACAATGCGCCGGTATCGACTTCGAGAACCTCCCGGGCAATCGGTTCGAAGGCTGCGCGGAAATGCTGCATCGACTTCACGATCAGCGTCGATTTGCGCGTGGGGTCGACGCCCAGCGAAGTGAACTGAGCGAGGTCCGTGGCTTGGCCGTTGTTGCTGATCACGATGATTTCAACTCCGCGGACGCGAAGCAGGAGGCTCAGCCCGTAGTTGCGGCGCGCGCCTCCGCCCATGGGACCATAGGCGATGAAGCTTCCGTCCGTGATTGCGACGACGTGTCCCGTCACCTGGAGCGGGCCTCCCCCCATTGTCGGGTCGGTCTTGCCACCCAGCATCAACGTGACCTGATTGCCCACGCCGGCCGCTTGCGCCTGCTGCACGGCTTCTGAATCGCAGATCGCATGGAACCCGACATTCTGAAGATCCGCGTCAAGCGCAGCCTTCAGAAGCGTCGTAGCATCTCCATAGGCACCTGATCCGGGATTGTCGGAGTAATCGGCAATGATCAGGGGTTTCGCCTCACGCGCTTCCGCTTTGGCCTTGGCGATAGCCTCGTCGAGAGGAGTGAAATGAATAGAAGAGAATGTTCGCTGTTCCCACGCGAAGTCCATGAGGTCTTCGGCGATATCGATCGCCACCTTGGAATCGTCAGCCGTGACTGCGACCGAGGGCCCGATGTCGAAGACGTCTGCCGAGGAAAAGCCTGCCTGGACACTGACGACGATCGCCTGTCCCGAAGCTTCAAGTGCATCTCCGCGCCGGAGTAGTTCCATCATCGGCGGCGAAGTCGTCCTGCCGCCGTCCAGGGCATAAAGAATGGGACGCCGTGCCACCGCCACCTTGGGCAGTACTTTCCGCTCAAGAGCCTTCTGAAGGATTTCGGCCGCCTGCCATGTCCGTTCATATTGATCGACATGGGGATAGGTACGGTAGGAAATCAGGACATTGATGTTGTCAGCCATCAGCTGTGTGACCGTTGCATGCAGGTCGAGGACAATGGCAATGGGGATGTCCGGACCAACGCGGGCGCGCAGCCGAGCCAGCAACTCACCCTCACCGTCGTCGTGGCTGGCGGTAGACATCGAACCATGGAGGTGCAGCAAGATGCCATCAATGCCGGCGCCGGCATCGAGGATTCTGCCCGCGAGTGCTTCGAAGCACTCGTTCGTGACGCGGCCCGAGGGATTGGCCGATGCGACAAGCGGATGGACGAGGGTCCAGCCGAACTTTTCGGCGGCCTCGAAAGCGGCGCCCATCGATGTCCGAGTACCACGGAAGGCGTCGGGAATTTCGCTATCGATATAGTAACTCGAATTCCGGAAGGCCGCCTCATCTGTCGGTTGGACGCTGAACGTGTTGGTCTCGTGCATGAATTCAGCGACGAGGATGCGCTGGGCCATTTTGTCCGACCTCTCGGATTGGGTAAGTTTGTTTCTTTTTCCGGCTCATAAGAGAGCCATCTTTGCGGGGATGGTGACAAAGGCGAAAGGATTCTCCAAATATCATTCCTGATACAATTCATTCAAATTTGATATGAATGGGCGCCATGACATTATCCCTACGCCATATCGAAATCTTTCATGCCGTCATGGCCTCGGGCGGAGCCACACAGGCCGCAGCTCTCCTGCGCACCTCTCAGCCAACGGTCAGTCGAGAGCTGAAAGACCTGGAGCGGACGCTCGGCTTCCCCCTATTCTTGCGTAAGGGGCGATATCTTTTGCCGACCGAGGCGGCCCTTTCATTGCATACAGAGGTACGCCGGTCCTTCGCGGGCTTGGAGGAAATCTCCCGCGCTGCCGAGGCGATCCGAGCCAATGCGTCCGTTCACCTCAGCATCGCATGTCAAGCGGCCTACAGCACGACGCTGCTGCCCGGCATCTGCCAGGATTTTCTCAAGGTAAATCCTTCAACGCGCCTGAGAATACGAACCTCCGAACAGGCCGTCATCGTAAACTGGTTAACCAACCATCGATACGATCTCGGAATCATTGAGGCCGACCCGCGCCTGGAAGGACCTGCAGGACAAACCGTGGAAGTTGGCGAGGAATTGTGTATCATCCCCAAGGGACACTTCCTGGCCGACAAGAAGGTCCTCGAACCAAAAGACTTCGAGGATCTCGACTTCATCTACTTCTCCGCTGAAGATGCCTACCGGCGCAATATCGACGCGGTCTTTCATGCCCATAGGGTGAGGCGGCGCCTGCGGGTCGAAGCTTCAACCGCGTCCTGTGTCTGTTCGATGGTCGCACAGGGGCTTGGGGTTTCCCTCGTGAACCCAATCAGCGCCATCTATCATCGCGGCGAGGGCATTGAACTGCGTCGCTTTTCTGTCCGCATCCCCTATCTCGTTGGCCTTTATGGGCCAGCCGATGGAGAGCGATCTGATCTCAGCAATCAGTTTCTGCAGACCTGCGCTGACGCTTTGGAAAGAATCAAGAAAGATCTTGCGCGCGTCACGTGAGGTCACGACGAAGCCCCGGGGCAATAAATCGATCAGGCTTATCTCAAGGGGCTTACCAATCGAGTGGCGCAGACATCACGAACGTTGCGTACCGAGCGGAAAGGAACCTTGGCATTCCGCGTTACGCAATACGGCATGCTTTGTCGAGAGATTGTTGCCTTGGATTCGGAAGAAGGCAGAGAACCTTCATTCCGAAGCAGTTATGTGAAGCGAAACCCGATCTATGCGCGAGGATAAGGTGCTAGATCAACTCGCTAAAAACTGAGAGGACGAAAAATCCCTACTCCAAGGACAAGACAGCTCCGGTGCAGGAAGGCCTCGTGTTGGGCACTACTCATGAAGGGTGCGCCTGTAAGCACGGCCGGTCCATCCCATTAGAAGACACTTAGGCCACGGGGCCTACAATTGACTCAGCATCTGCGATTTCCTTGCCGCTGCCGAGACTGTATCATCCAGAAGAGTCTGCAATTGCCCGGATGCCATCAGGATTTCCAAGCCCGCCTCCGTCGTCCCACCAGGGGACGTGACGCTATGACGAAGCTCTATGGGCAGGCAGTTCGTTCTGTATAGGAGTTCGCCTACGCCCTCGAGTGTCTTTCGAGAGAGCTGTTCCGCAACGGCGTGCGAGAGACCAGCTCGCATTCCGGCCAAGGCGAGGCACTCGGCGAAGTAGCAGGCAAATGCAGGTCCGGAACCAGAAACGGCTGTCGCGGCATCCATCAAGGTTTCACTTTCCAACCATTCTAGGTGACCCACGGCTGTCAGGATATCCGCAGCAAGCTGCACATGTCTGGCGTCGCTCGGCATGTCCTTGATCGCTACCGACATGCCTCGTCCCACAGCGGAAGCCAGGTTTGGCATTGCGCGAACAACCGTACCCGCGTCCGGAAAAGCATGCGCAAGTCGACGATCGTCTTTCCAACCATGATTGAGAGGATCAAGGACTTGGGCTGTATGCGGAATCGGATGCTCTCCACGGCGAATGCTGCAATCTGCGGTTTGACGGCAAGCACAATGACTTCCGCTTTCGGCCGGAGACATGGGTCACCATTAACCGTGATTCTATGCTGACGTTGGATGCTGAGGAGCTCAGGTGTTGGAGATGGATCAATGACCTCAATGGCGGCGGTTGGTATCCCGCTCGCAATCCAGCCCCGTAAGAGGGCCGTGCCCATTCGCTCGCCCCCAAGCAGCAGAGTAGTCGAGTCAAAAAGGCAAGATGATGTCATGGCGTGATCCAATTCGGCATTGATGTGTCACCGAATCCAGCAATCATTGGAACAGACTAAGCGAAAGGGTTTCAACGCCTATTCACGCATCCGCTGAACTAGGTGGCTAGCTTGCCGTTTTACGAATCTCGAGAACGACACCCGCGCCGCGACGCGTGTCGAAGTAGCAGAAACCAGAGTTGTCGGTCCGCTTTCCGCGGGCAATTACACCAAGGCCGAGGGAGCGACCTGTTGCCTCTGCCTCGTCGCGATCCGGGACCTCGAAGCCCAGATGGTAAACTCCTTCGCCATTCTGCTCTAGGAACCGACGCTGAGGCGAATCCAAGGGGCCGGGAGCGCATAGCTGGATTTGGACGTTCTCGAGATTGACGCATTTATAGCGCATCGCATCCGATGCAGCCTTGTTGGGAACTTCGAACTCCACATACGTCCCTGATTTCGGATAATCGAACCAGGGGCCGACACCGAGCTCTTCGTAATAGGCAACGGCTTTGTCCAAGTCGTTTACAACGATGCAGACATGATGAAGCTTGTTGAACAGGGGGGGCATTACTCTCGGCCTTTCTAAGCGATGGCAGCGTTCATCCAGCTGCTGCGGCATTCGGCTTCTCGGGCTTCGCTCGCAAAAAACTGGATTGCTTCAGAACTGGAGGGCGGGCTCAACGATGGCCATCGTTGCCTCAACGTGCTCACGTGCAGCTCTATCGGCAGTGTCCTCGTCATGATCGATCAAGGCTTGAACGATGCGGCGGTGCTGTATGTTCATTTGAATGAGCTCTTGCTCCGCAAACAGAATGGGAACTCGCAGCATCCAATAGTAGAATTGAGTACGCTCATGAAACTGCGCCAGGAAGACGTTGTTCGCACTCTCCACGATACGAGCGTGAAACGCGGTATTCATCCGGTTCAGCTCGGGCCGTGTGAGCGTGCTGGCTGGCTCCATGGCCTCTATCAGCGCAAGTAGTTCGTCGCAGGTCTCACGGGAGATATGGCGTGCCGCCAGGCGTGCGGTTGCGCCCTCGATCGCGGCGCGACTTTCGAAAATCGCATGAACTTTGCTGCGGTCGACATCCTGGACGATCCAACCACGCTCTCGGGCCAGGAAGCCCTCGCCCTGAAGGAGCAGAAGTCCCTCGCGGACCGGAGTCCGCCCTACACCGAGGGTCTCGCACAGATCTTCCTCGACGAGCCTCTGACCAGGCTTGAGTTCCGCAGCCAGGATCATGCTGCGAAGCTTTGTGCGCACATCCGTGGCGATTGAATCCCCTGGCGATGACTTCCTGCTACTCATGATTCAGTATCCGGTTGGTCCGATTGATCCATATCTCAATGAGCCGAAATTCGGGAGAGAAACTGCTTAGCCCGGTCGCTGCGCGGACTTGCGAAGAATTCGTTCGATGGCCCATCCTCCACGATCCTGCCGCTTTCCATGAAGATCACGCGATCGGCGACGTCTCGGGCAATGCCCATGTCGTGGGTTGCAATCAACATCGTCTGACCTTCTTCGGCCAGGGCCTTGATCGTGACGACAACCTCCTGGGCGAGCTCAGGATCGAGGGCGCTTGTTGGCTCGTCGAGGAGCATGACCTTTGGTGACATCGCGAGCGCCCGCGCGATGGCGACACGTTGCTGTTGCCCGCCAGAAAGTTGGGACGGGTACGAATCCCCTTTCTGGCCAAGACCTACCTTCTCCAAGAGATTGAGTGCGATCTGGCGTGCCTTGTCTTTGGGCATGTTCAGCACATGCACAGGCCCGCTCATGACGTTTTGGAGCGCCGTGAGATGGCGAAACAGATTGAAGCTTTGGAATACCATGCCGATTGACTGGCGCTGCCGGCTTATCTCGACATCGGAAAGCTCGTAAAGCCCATCACTGCGTTCGCTGTATCCGATCAGGCTTCCATGAACGTAGATTCTGCCCGCAGTAATGGTGTCCAGATGATTGACGCAGCGCAGAATGGTCGATTTGCCCGCTCCCGAGGGGCCGAGCAGCGCTACGACCTCTCCTGGGGCGACATCGAACGAAACGTTCGTCAACGCTGCGTAGGTTCCCCACGCCTTCGAGATGTCCATGACGGAAACAGCGGCTTTCATCATCATGTCCTTATCGCTGCGGAAAGAGTTTTTCGAGAGTCGTCTGCAACGCAGTCGCAAAGGCCGTCATGACCAAGTACCAGATTGCGGCGACCGCGAGCAGTTCGACTACGCGGAAGTTGGACGAGTAGATGTCGGTCGCAATCCGCAACAACTCGAGATAACCTACGGCCGACGCAAGCGACGTAGATTTCAGAAGCATGATGTACTGATTGCCGGCGGCTGGAATGATAATTCGGCCAGCCTGCGGAATTACCACTTGCTGAAGCACCTTTTTCTGAGTCATGCCAAGGGCGCGGGCTGCGGCGCGCTGACCCTGATCGACAGCGAGAATGCCGCCCCGGATGATCTCACTCATGTAAGCACCTTCGGCCAAGCTCAGTCCTGCAAGGGCTGCAATGAAGGGGGTTACGACCGCGGTGGTGGGCATGCTGACAAGGGGCGCATCCATGAAAGGCAGCCAGATGGTGATTGTCTTGAACATGATCGGCACTGCATTGAACCAGAAGATCAACTGGATCAGCATGGGTGTGCCGCGGAAGAGATATACGTAGGTCGAAGAGAGAGCGACGAGAATGAGATTGCCGCTCACGCGCATGAGAGCGGCCACGAAGCCGATCGCTGTTGCGATGAGGAGAGCCAGGGTTCCAAGGACGATGGCGTTGAGCGCACCTGTCAGGATGAGCGGGCTGAACAGATAGTCAAGGAACACCGGAAGATCGAGGATCCGAGCCTGGATGCCCGCCGCGACAATTGTCGCGACGAGCAGGAGAGCCGCTGCACCAAGGAGCCACGAGCCCCATCGCCGTCGATGGATGATCGGGAGTTCCGACGCTGTCGCGATGTGGGACGTCACCATCGTCATGACCCGTGGTCCTGTTTACCGGCGCTTGCTGGCAGGCAGGTTAATCGAGATCTCGGATAGTACCGCGCCATCGACCCCCCACTTAGCCATAATGGCCTTGTACGTGCCGTCCGCGACCATGGCTTGCGTCGCTTTCTGTACGGCATCACGCAGGCCGGTGCGTTGCTTCGCGAAGCCCCATGACGTGATGTAAGGCGTGAGAATGTAGTTGTCGCCGGCAATCTTGTAGCGTCCAGGGAATTGCGACATCATGTAGACAAGGGCAGGAAAGTCCCCCAGATAGCCATCGACGCGCTTGAGATCGAGCTGCATCCGGGCATCTGGAGCCGAGGGTAGTTGCTCTGCCCGAATGGGCTGCGATCCTTTGGCCACACAGCCTTCCGAAGCCTTCTCAACGGCGGCCATGATCACGCGGCCGCCCAGCAGGGTTGCAGTGCCCTTGCCGCAGAAGTCGTTGATCGTCTTGTACTGACCGGCTTCCTCGCTGCGGACGAGAATGCTCCCGCCCGAAAGCATGTAGTTGACGAAGTCCAGCTTTTCTTCGCGCTCCTCAGTATCGCTGATTCCGCCTGAAGCTACATCGAAACGATCGGCCTCGATCCCCGGAATCAGGGCGGCATATTCGGCCTGGATGTACTCTAGCTTCAGGTTTAGACGCTTGGCGACCTCGGCCAGGAGATCCGCGCTCGCTCCCGTCACGGACTGCTTCCCCGGCTCCCGGAATTCGATGGGGGGGAAGGTCTGCTGCGAGCCCACCTTGAGCGTTCCACGTGCCCGAATGTCCTGTGGAACGAGCGAGGCTGCATCCTGGGCGTTGGACGCGGCTGACCCGAGGCAATGCAATGCAACTGTGCCCACGAGAATGAGGATAGACCTTGTAAGCTTCATCGTGATGTTCCCTGCCGTTTTTGTGGATCGACGAAGGGGCGGCAGATTTGTCGCCTGCCGCCATGGGAGGTCAGCGAGATGCCGCGCTGCGGCCCGGGATGGCCGAAGGGTTCGGACGGTCTGCGCGGGGGCACGGCGCGGCCGCGTCAAACACGGCTTGGACTTGAGCAATGTAGTCTTCCGGGAAATTCCATTGCCTCATTCCGGTCGGGATATGCTCCCAGTAGAAGTTCGGCGGTCGCATGGCGACTCCGGGAGTGATGAGCCGGTACGTCCAGCAGTCGTAGGTTTTGCCGTCGTCGCCGTAGACCGTGACGCAGCAGCGCTCGAAATCGTCATAGTCCTCCTCGAAGTGCTTGGCATCGTGCTCGAAGACCACTCCTAGGGCCTTCTTTCCCCAGGCTTCGGCTGTGTTCGAGAAGTGGCACCAGCCGCGGTCGGTACGCTCGGCGGCCGCATGGAACCTCAATTCATGATTGGCAGCATAGCCTTTCGTGATGGGCTTGGCTGCCGGCATGAAGCGCTTGACTTCGACGTCATCGAGCCAGGTGCAGTATCCGAAATAGTACATTGTGTCCTCGAGTGTGACGGATCCATTCCACCGAGCGCCATGCGCCACCAGCCTCGACCGCGTCAGGCGAGGCGCATAGATCGGCATCTCCAACTGAACGCTCGCAAAGGTCCAAATTAGCAGATACATTTTCGTATATTTCTTCGTATATTGAGTCAATGCCCGTTTAAGCCGTTCAGCCATTTGCTCAGTCATCGTGAATGCAGCGTTGGAAGGTCAGCTCGCCTGGATTACGCGCCCACCGCGGCATCTGTGTATGGTCATTCCCGACCTCCGACGGTCGCGGGCAGCGGCGTGCTTTGAAGGTGGCTCGGATAGCAACTGGCGAACGCGGATGCCGGTCGATGGAGAACGTTGCAATGATACTCAGCTTCGCGGACACACACAGTTACCCTGGATGCCGGGTATCCATTCGAGAGGGCAGCGCAACTGACCAGGAAAAGGTACTTGCTGAGTTCAGCGATGGCGTCACCGTACTGTCGGTTCTCGAGCAGGTCGGTGAGCACGACATCACATTGAGAATCGGGTCGTATCGAACGCTCCGTGGAACCAATATCAAAGAGAAGGTCTGGATACTGAAACGCAGTTCGGATCGGGAATGGAGGGTGGTGAGGAAGGCTTGATGGTCTTGTTGCGTAGAAATGGCCCTGCGAAGCAGCCCGTTTGCAGCCGGAGGTACGCGCGCACCCAGTCGGTTCTACCCTGAAGCAAGGCTACATAGGACGGTCAGCTCTTGGCACGTTCCGGAAGTAGGTAGATGGTCCGCCTTTGCGCAGTGAGCGGTCCTTTACGTGGGTGCGCTTTAGCACTGCTTATGAGCCGAAAAGGAAATTCACTCGTACAGGTGAGGTCCTCAGGTACGTTCTTGAACCCAATGACCTTTGAAATGAGCCAGCCGGATGGCCAGGCCAAGCTCGGTCAAGGGCGGTGCACAATCAGTTTGGACACCGGGGAAGTCTGAAATGACCTGCTCAGCGGATTGCCATCAACTTCGCTCCCAGAGAATTTCTCTGTCTCTACCAAGCACTTTGACACGGCCAAGATCCAGGAGCCCCGAGACAGCAGGCGTGTGACATTGGGTGGGCAGCCCCGAATGATCATCCTGATCGCGTCCTTCACCTTCCTTCGACAATAGTTCAAAGCCGGGTTGGAACGAATGCCGTTGACAAGACGCCGGAGTTGCTAAAACCTTTAGGCTAATACGTTTAAGCAAAATGAGCTTCGGTGGACCAGCGCAAGGCAAGCAACGCAAAACGAGGAGGCGCACCAACCAGCGCGGATGTGGCGCGGCTGGCTGGAGTATCCCAGGCAACGATTTCCCTCGTGCTGAACGGAAGGGCCAGCAAGGTCCGGATCTCGGAAGAGACCCGAAAGAGGGTCATTTCGGCCGCGGCGCAACTTGGCTACACGCCAAACCACGCAGCTCGCAGCCTGCGGCAGCGCAGCACGAAGATCATCACCTTCGTCCTGCCGACCCTGGAAAATCCCTACTACTCGGATATCGTCAGTGCCGCCCAGATCGCCGCGCAGCAGCACGGTTACGCTGTCTCAGTCATCCCAGCGAGGACCAAACCTGGAGAGTTCCACGCCCTGTCTCTCCTCCAAGGCGCTGCCTTCGACGGCATCGTAGTGGCAGGCCGCGAGAACTGCGCCGCCCCCGAACTCCTGCAGCTGGCGGCACGGGGCGTGGCCGTGGTGGCCCTCCAGGAGCGCAGCCCGGATCCGTCCATCTACAGCGTCAGCGTGGACCTCGAGGCGGGCGGCTACCTGGCAACCCGGCATCTGATCGAATTGGGGCACCGTCGCATTGCCCATGTCATGGAAGAATTGCCTCGGCCCGATACTTGGCGGGACCGCGTCGACGGCTATCGGCGCGCGCTGGCGGAAGCAGGCTTGCCCCTCGATCCCTCCCTGGTCGTGATCACTGAGAACTCGATGGCTGGCGGCTGCAAGGCCATTGAGCAACTCCTTCTCGACCGGCAGCGTCCGACGGCGGCCTTCATGTACAACGACCAGATGGCCGTCGGGGCGCTGCACGCGCTACGCACGCATGGATTAAGGGTTCCGGACGATTTCGCGGTGGTGGGGTTCGATGGGCTGGCCATGGGTCAGTTCACGGCACCGCCCCTCACCACCATTGATCATCCGCGCAGGGACATTGGGCGCATCGTTATCGAGACCCTCATCGGCGCCATCGAGAAAGGGTCGCTTGAGGTCAAGCAGCACTTGCTCCCGGTCAAACTTCTCGTTCGGGAATCATGTGGTGGACTGGAGGCTCCGAACCAAAAGCCGTGATGATCTCAAGCAGAATGAGCGGCGAACCTGCGCGACAGAAAGCAGGACGGCGTTTGGTCAAAGCATAACAGATGCAAGGAGGAAACGATGACGCGAACATTCGACCGGCGAACGATCTTGAAGACCGGGTTGGGAGTGAGTGCCGGCCTCGCAGTGAGCGGGCGGGTCAGCCGAGGACTAGCGCAAAGCCCGGTGAAGCTCACCATGGCGGTCTGGGGTGGCAAGGCGGAGCTCGATGCCTACAACCAAGTGATCACCAAGTACCAAGCGGTCCATCCGAACGTGAGCATTCGGCTCGACGTGCTACCATCTGGACAATTCTACCAGCAGATCGACACGAAGCTGGCGGGCCGGCAAGCGCCGGACCTGTTCCGCGCCACCTATCAGCAGGTGGGCCGCTACGCCATGAGCAAGGCGGCCGTCGATCTGAGCCAGTACATCGATCCCAATTACGGCGCCGCCTTTACGCCGGCCGTCTGGAGCGCCGTTACCTATCAGGGCAAGCCCTACGCGCTCCCGCACCATACCGATACCTTCGCGCTATTCTACAACGCCGACCTGCTCGACAAGGCCGGCGTGGCGGTGCCCACGAGCCTGGATCAGGCCTGGACCTGGGACCAGTTCACCAAAGTCGCGCGCCTGCTCAAAGAGAAGTCCATAGGCTCCTATCCATTCGCCATGGGCTGGAGCGCGAATGCTGTTCATCGTTGGATGATCTTCCTCTACCAGCACGGAGGGCGGCTCCTCAGCGAGGACCTGAAGTCGCCTCAAGGTGGCTCCCCAGCTCTCGTCGAGACGATCGCGTGGACGCAGAGCTGGTTCAAGGACGGCCTGGTTCCTCCCAGCACGTCCCTGAAGACCGCGGAGCCCACTCAGAACCTGTTCGCCAACGGCACGATCCCGATGATGCTGAACGGCAACTGGCAGATCCCGTTCGTGGACCAACAGGCGAAATTCAAATGGGGCGTCACCTATCTGCCGCGCGACGTCGCTATGGCTGACGATATGGGCGGCACTTGCATGGCCGTCTCGCGCGACAGCAAGAATCCTGACATCGCGGCCGACTTCCTCAAGTTCCTCGTGAACGAGGAGAACATGCGTGAGTACGTCAGCTCGGCGCAGTTCCTGCCAGTTCGCACGTCGCTCGTCGGGAGCGGCCTCCGGTTCCCGCTGCGTAGTGATGAAATGAAGGTGTTCATCGAGCAGACGAAGACCATCCCGGAGCATCTCGTCGGCACGGTCATCATGCCAACCTGGGGCAAGTTCGCCTCCAAGCTGACGGATGAGCTCGATCTTGCCTTCACCTCCGGCCAATCGCCCGAGCAGACCGCCAAGAACATCGAGGCACATGTGAAGGGGATTTTGCTGTCGGCGTAAGAGCCCGACATCAACCCTCCGACTCCTCTCATGGCGGACGACACCATGGCAGATCTTTCCATGATATCCCTGAGGGAGCGGGATGAGACGATCACCAGCCGGATTTCCGGCTGGTGGCGCTCTTCCCGGTCTCGCCTGACCCCGTATATTTTCATCGCGCCGAACCTGCTGCTGTTCTCGGTTTTCGTATTTTTCCCCCTTTTGTACGCAGCTTACATCAGCGTGCATCAGTGGTCGCTGATCGATACTCCTGAATTTGTCGGCGCACAGAACTACACCCGGCTCCTGACTGACGGTCAGTTCTGGCAGTCGCTGAAAAACACTGTTGTCTTTTCGGCCGCGACGGTCCCTACGAGCCTGATCCTCGGCTTGATGCTGGCCATCGGCCTCAACCGGCACATGGCGGCGCGGACGCTGCTGCGCAGCATCTACTTCCTGCCCGTCGTGGTCTCCAGTGTGGCGACCGCCATCATTGCCGCGTGGTTGTTCAACGACAACTATGGCGTCATCAACGCGGTGCTGAAGCAGGTCGGTGTGGGACGCGTCGCTTGGCTGTCGACGCCGCAATGGGCGCTCCCGTCCATCATCCTGACAACCCTTTGGGTCCGTAGCGGATTTTGCATGGTCGTTTACCTGGCAGCCCTCCAGTCCATCTCGCCGAGCTACTATGAGGCGGCCGTGATCGACGGCGCCTCCCGCCCACAGCAGTTCCGCTATGTGACATGGCCTCTGCTCCGGCCCACCACCTTCCTCCTATTGATCCTGAACGTCATCTACTCGTTCCAGGTCTTCGACCTGATCTATGTCATGACCGGTGGCGGCCCCGGATTCTCGACTACGATGATCGTCCAGTACATTTACCGAGCGGCTTTCGCGAATTCCGAGATGGGCTATGCGAGCGCGATGGGAATGGTCCTCTTCGTGCTGGTCCTCCTCTTCACCGTGATCCAGTGGCGGATCAACCGCCGGACCGAGCAATTCGTCTAGGAGAGCGCATCATGATGGTCACGACGAGTCCTGAACGCCGACGCCTCGAAACCATTGGACTCTGGCTTCTCCTGGCCGCCGGCGCGGTGGTCATGATCTTCCCAATCTATTGGATGTTCGTCACCGCAATCCGGCCGCGGGACGAAATCTTCAGCGGGAGCGTCAACCTCATGCCGACCGGTTGGGTGTGGAAGAACTTCGCCGATGCACTGCACCACATGCCGTTCCTGACATGGGCCGGAAACTCCCTTGTGATCGCCGTGGTCGCGGTGGTGATCACGGTCAGCCTCAACCTGCTATGTGGCTATGCCTTCGCCAAGTTCCGCTTTGCCGGTCGGGACATCCTGTTCATCGGTATCATCAGCGCCCTCATGATTCCGATCCAGGTGATCATCGTGCCGCTCTTCCTGGTGGTTTCCGACCTCGGGCTGCTCAACAGCTATTGGGGCGTCATTCTCCCGCGCGCGGCCGAGGCGTTCGGCATCTTTATGGTGCGTCAGTTCATGGTCAGCATCCCGGACGAGCTACTCGAGGCGGCGCGCCTCGATGGGGCGAGCGAACTGACTATCTTTCTGAAGGTCGTCCTTCCGCTGTCGAAGCCGATCATCGCGGTCCTGATCATCTTCACCTTCATGTGGCGCTGGAATGATTTCGTCCTTCCGCTCGTGATACTGACCGATCAGGATATGTACACGGTGCAGGTCGGGATGAATCTTCTCAAGGGGCAGTATAACACGGAATGGACTGACCTCATGGCCGTCGCCCTGCTGTCTCTGACACCAATGCTCGTGATCTTCGTCTTCTTCCAGCGACAACTGATTCAGGGCATCGCCGGGACCGGTCTGAAATAGTCTCAACGGCTTCTTCCATCCGAAACCTAACCCCCCACCCGCAGTGAGAGAAACCCATGTTCAAAGTGGCCATGATCGGCGCCGGAAGCGTCGTGTTCGTCAAGAAGCTCCTTACGGATATCCTTGGTCTACCTGATCTTCACGATGTCACGATCTCCCTGCACGACATCAACGCGGAGCGCCTGGAGACCGCCGGCATGATGGCGCGCTGGACCGCGGAGCAGTTCGGGGCCAATGCCAGGGTCGAGGAGCACCTGGACCGACGGGCAGCCCTCGCCGATGCCGACTTCGTCATCAACATGGTCCAGATCGGCATGCACGAGGCAACGCTCCTCGACTTTGAGATCCCCCGCAAGTACGGTCTCAAACAGACAATCGCGGATACGCTCGGCATCGGCGGCATCTTCCGTGGACTGCGGACGATCCCGTTCATGGTGGACATGGTCGGCGACATGCGCGAGCTCTGCCCGGATGCGCTGCTCCTCAACTACACGAATCCGATGAGCATCCTGACCCAGGCCGTCTATGAGGCTTTCCCTGAACAGAAAGTGGTCGGCCTCTGCCACAATGTGCAGAATACCGCCGCAGACTTGGCAGAGTACCTGAACGTGCCGGTGGAGCGCCTGTCCTACGACTGCGCGGGCATCAACCACCAAACCTGGTTCCTCAAGCTGCGCATCGATGGCGAAGACGCCTATCCGCGTCTGTGGCAAGCCATGGAGGATCCGCAGATCTTCGCCAAGGACAAGGTCCGATTCGAGCTCATGCGCTCCTTTGGCTGGTTTGTCAGCGAGTCGAGCGAGCACAACGCGGAATACACGCCATACTTCTTGAAGCGGGATGATCTTATTGCCGAGTACGATGTGCCCGTTGACGAGTATATCCGCCGCAGCGAGCGCAACCTGGGCCGATACCAGGATACGCGCAAGCAACTCCTCGCCGGTGAGAGCTTCCCGCTTGAGCGCAGCGTCGAGTACGGATCTCAAATCATCCATGCAATGGTCACCGGCGAACCCGAGGTGATCTATGGGAATGTGAAGAACACCAAGCTCATCGAGAACCTTCCAGAGGACTGCTGCGTGGAGGTTCCGATCATCGTCGACCGCAACGGCCTGCGCCCTTGCCACGTCGGCAAACTGCCACCAGAGCTCGCCGGCTACTGCGCACCCCATACCTTTGTGCAGGACCTGACCGTGAAGGCAGCGCTCCAGGGCAGCCGGGATCGGGTCCATCGGGCGGTCCTGCTCGACCGTCATGCGGCCAGCGTCCTGTCGATCAAGGAGATCAGGGCTATGGTGGAAGAACTGATCGAAGCCCACGGCGACGCCATGCCGGAAGGCATCCGTAACTCCTTGAGGGCATCTGAGAAGGCGAAACGCTACGCCTGATCCTTTTCATGCGGCGGGAGATTACTTCGCCCGCGGCATCCAACCAGACCAGAGACAAGGATGCAGAGGGATAAGTCATGGCTTCGGTTGAGATTCGAGACGTTAGAAAGGCTTATGGCGCAACCCAGGTTCTGCATGGAGTGTCTGTTGACATTGCGGATGGCGAGTTTGTGATCCTGGTGGGTCCGTCGGGGTGCGGAAAGTCGACGCTGCTGCGGATGGTGGCAGGGCTGGAGAACATCACCGGCGGCGAAATCCGCATCGGTC
>NZ_JAIRBM010000031.1 GCF_020089865.1 Microvirga puerhi | reverse complement strand
TCTTCCACCTCTGGGCTTGGCGGGCTCCGGCGGCAGGAGCGGCTCAACGGCCGCCCACAGAGCTTTGGAAACAAGAGGTTGGGCCATGCCAAACCAACGCACTCACGCCAGTTTTGTTAGGCGCTCTTAGTGCGGCTATAGGGGAAGCACGGCACTCCGCCGATGCGGATTGTTTTCCGTGTGCTGAGAGCCGCACAGTGAACGGCAAGGTGGCCTTACGCGGCCTAAACAATCCTCCGGGATTAGGAAATAACTTCTATTCGCCAGCGCATTATCAGGCGCCAACTTATGCTACGTGCAGACGTGCGATCGAGTCTGCTCTCTAAAGCAAGTACCGATCCAGTTTTGCAAACTGTAAAACTTTCGACCTAAGCGTCAATTTTGTTGACGCCGCGTCGAACTTATAACACCATCGTCAAATATCTCAGGTGCCTCACGGTGGAGGAACCATGTTCAAAGCTATTCAAGGACCTTTCTCGCCCTTCTGCCGATGCTGCTTTGTGGGGCTTGGAGAACGAGGCGGGCGTACACCTTCGCGATCACCGTCGTATGAGCAGAACCTCAGATCACGGCAGTACACGCCGCCCTAAAATAACGCCGTAGGGGCCGCGCTAACGAAAAAATAATCAAGGAGGAAGCCGAAGTGACCTTTCATTCAAGATCGATTATCGCGTTCGGGCAGTTCTGCAATAAGGTCTTCGACACTCTGCTCAGCGGGGCACCAATGAAAACTTCGCTAGAGTTGATCCGGGAGCAGTTCGGCGCCTGCGCCGTCGTCCTCACCATTGAGAAACGCAACAGACCCAACGACGGAAGTTCCTACGTCGCCATGGCCCGCCCGCCACTTGGTTCCGAGGCAGAGGACGAGCCGGGCCATATCGTG
The DNA here is from genome assembly GCF_020089865.1 of Microvirga puerhi. GTDB lineage: Bacteria > Pseudomonadota > Alphaproteobacteria > Rhizobiales > Beijerinckiaceae > Microvirga > Microvirga puerhi. Next base: position 31,549 of record NZ_JAIRBM010000031.1, on the reverse strand, counting down.
ATGGCAGAATCGATGAACAGCCACGAAATGTCAGAGCTATTCGAGAGCTGTCACCACGCAAGCGCCACGGATTTCGGCACTGAGCGAAACACTTGCTATAGGCTTGTGATCTTCCGTTCCCTCTCACATGCGCCCTTCGATAATGAGGAGAAATCCGTCTGTGAGCTTCTCGTGTCCCACCTCGCTCGCGGCCTTGAAATGGCCTCGCGCATCGGAGCGACCGAGATCGAGCGAACACTCTACTCAGACGTCGTCGACCGTCTGTCCGTAGGAGTTGTTATCCTGGATCGCGCGGGCAAGGTCGTTCGCATCTCTTCGACAGCGGATGAGATCCTAACCGAGGGATCCAGCCTACGCATCCAGGGAGGGCACCTGTACGCACGATGCTCGAATGAAGATCGGGAGCTCCAGTCCGCAATCAAAGCAGCTCTACAGGACAGTAGGAAGTCCGGAGCGTCCGCCGCCGTGCGCGGACTGTCCCTGACGAAACAATCTGGCTCCAAGAATCTCGGTCTCATCGTCCGCCCAATCAACGTCCAGGATCATAGGAGTCTTTCCGCCAGTTCAGCTGTAGCTGTCTTCCTACGGGATTCGGAGGCAGTTCCGGACATCGAGGGCGAACTTGTACGGCAGCTCTTCGATCTCACGCCGGCGGAGGCCGCCGTCGCCCGGCGTCTAACGGTCGGCCTGTCGCTCGACGAAGCGGCCAACTCGCTCGACATCAGCAGGAACACTGCCCGCGCTCATCTGCGCTCGATCTTTTCAAAGAGCGGCATCACCCGCCAGACCGAGCTGGTACGGCTCGTTCTCAACAGCGTCGTTCTCCTGGGTGAGCGCCCACGCCAAGCGATCTGACGGAGCCGGCTGGACGACATGGAAATGCCGGGCGCGAATGCCTGGCATCTTTTCTCGGGCATTGCCAGCTGCAACTGGGAGGTTCTTGCTTCAGCCCCGTTGGCTAGAGACGGAAAGAACCTCGCCGACCATGTATCCGGCATAGTCGCTGGCGAGGAACATCATCACGTTGGCAATCTCCCAGACCTCTGCCGCGCGCCCGAACGCCTCTGCGCTGGCCAGCTTGTCGAGAGCGTCCTGCGGAGCAGCCCGCCTGAGGAAATCGTGCATGGCAATAGAGGGAGAAACTGCATTGATGCGGATGCCATACTCCGCCGCTTCCAGAGCACTGCATCGGGTGAGCGCCATTACGCCAGCCTTCGCCGCAGCATAGTGGGATTGCTCCTTCTGCGCACGCCATCCCAGAACCGAAGCGTTATTCACGATCACACCCCTGCGGCGGGACATCATCTTCCTGAGTGTCGCGCGTGTCATGCGCATCGTCCCCGTGAGAGTCACGTCAAGAACGAGGTTCCATTCCTGATCGGTCATCTCGATCAAAGGCTTCGATCCGCCGAGGCCGGCGTTATTGATCAAAACATCGATCCCTTCCAGCCTGTCTTCGGCGTCGTTTACAAGACCCTGGACTTGCTCCTCGTCCGTCACATTGCAAAGACAACCATGCACTGTCGCATCGGATCCCAGGCCTATCAAACGGTCCACGGCCTCTGCGAGCCGGCGCTCATGAATGTCGGAAATCATGATTGCGCGGCATCCCTCCTCGACGGCTCGGCGAGCAGCCGCAAACCCGATTCCGACGCCCGCAGCTGCGGTAATGAGAACGGAGCGTCCCACAAGAAGGCCGTGGCCTTCCACATAAACCGGAGGCGCGACGGAGTTGGAAGCATTCATGACCGGACGATCCTATCGATAGGGAGTGAGCGGCACGGCGCCGAACCTAGCATCGCGCTTGTCTACGAAGGCATCTCGCGCCTCCTGCGAATCGGCGGTGAGATAGGCCTGAGCAGTGAAGCCCTGTTCCCAGCGGTACTTATGCTCGAGATCGCCATCCTCGATCCCGTTCAGGGCCTCCTTCGCGAGGCGGATCATGACCGGACTCTTGATCGCAATCTTCGCGGCGAGGGCAAGAGCCTCCGCACGCAACTCTTTCCGGGGCACGACCTTCTCAACGGCGCCCAGGCGATAGGCCTCAGCAGCGTCGATGGGATCGCCAGTGAAGTACATTTGACGGACTTTCTGCACCGGGAAGAGACGTTGCAGGTGAGCGCCGGCGCCGAGAGCGCCTCGGTCAACCTCAGGAACCGAAAATGTCGCGCAGGGCGAGCAGATGATGATATCGGCGGAGCCGCATATTCCGATGCCGCCGCCGATGATATAGCCATGGGCGGCGACGATGACGGGCTTCCTGCCGCGATGGATCGCGCGGAATGTCTCCCAGTTTCCAGCATTCACCTGAGGGATCCGCTCAGGATGCTTCTGCAGTTCCTTAATATCCACCCCAGCGCAGAAGCCGCGGCCTTCCGCGCGAATAACGAGGATTCTAACCTCGGGGTCAGCGTTCAAAGCGTCGATCGTTTGCGCCAGTGACGTCCATCCAACACTGTCGAGAGCGTTCACAGGCGGACTTTCGATCACCACCTCTGCGATCCCCGCTTCGATCTTCGTCCAGAATGGTCCGGCCATAACCGTCTCCGTTAGTGAGCTGCAGGGGTCGGCGTGCGCAAGCTGTTCAGCCTGGTTTCTGCTTCATCCATGATCCTCCGGATCAGGTCGTCACAACTTTCGAGCCGCTCGATCATCGCGGCCGCTTGTCCGCTCGGCAGCAGCCCTTCCTTGGCATGCCCGTAGACCATACTCTGCTGTACGAGAGTCGGCAGGTTCGCTGCCATTACGGTTTGCGCGAATGTATTGTCATTACGCGAAAGGATCTTGAGGCCGAGACGCCCCATCGCGAGCACTCCAATGCCCGTCTGCTGGCGAAAGCGTCGCATATGTTTGGCGCTCATCGCCATGCGCGCAAGTAAACTCATCTTCTCCAGATGATCGAGTTCCTCATTCTCGATAAAGCGTTGTGGCAGGCCGTCGACCGCCGTCGAAATGCGAATCTTCGCGGGATCCTTGGCGGCCACGTAGCGCTCGAGCGTCGTCGGGGGAACGGGCGAATCCGTCGTCATGAGGAAGCGGGTGCCCATGGCGATGCCCGCCGCCCCGTAGGCCAGGGCTGCTGCGAGGCCTCGGCCGTCGAAAAAGCCGCCGGCAGCCACAACCGGTACAGAAATAGCATCGAGAACCTGCGGTAGCAGAATCGACGTGGGAACGGCTCCTGTATGCCCGCCGCCCTCGCCGCCCTGCACCGTCACGATGTCGGCTCCAAGCTCCGCCGCCTTGACCGCGTGCTTGACCGCGCCGACGGTGGGCATGCAGATAACGCCAGCATCCTTCAAACGATGGATCGTCTTCGCATCCGGCCCGCGGCCATAGCTGACGGCTCGTACTTTGTGCTTGATCACAGCGGCGATCAGCTCCTCTGCATTCGGCTGAAACATGTGAAAATTCACACCGAATGGACGATCTGTCTTCGCCTTGATGTCCAGAATGTGCTGCTCGACGGTCCCCGGCTCGGCCGTGGCACCCGCGAAAAATCCGAACCCTCCCGCATTGCAGGTCGCCGCAGTCAACTTGGCATCCGCGACCCATCCCATGGCGGTCTGGACGATCGGGTAACGGCAGCCGAGACGTTCACACAGGACGGTATGCAGAGCGCCGGACATTCACAAGCCCTTCCCGAGACCTGAGGGCCGACCAATTGTCGACCATGAGAGTTCAATCTGAATGCGGCGAATGGTCCGCTCGGGCATCGTCTGAATGAACTATCATGCAAGCGCCCGGCTGATCGGCACTGGAAACTCGAGGATATCGTCCGAATGAAGGATGAAGGGCCATACGAGAGAGCGTCCAATTGGATCGGGTTAGACAGCAAGCTCCAGTCCTCATGTCGCTTCGACGGTTCGATGGAAAAGTGGTCCTTGTCACAGGTGCGGCCTCGGGCATCGGGCGAGCAACGGCTTTGCGTCTCGCCGCCGAGGGAGGAAGCCTGATTCTCGCGGACAGCAACGAAGGGGGAGCGGCGGAGGTCGCCGTTGGTATTGCCGAGACATTCCATCGACCCGCCCAGGCGATTCCGTACGATGCTGCCGACACCGTTGCATGCCGCAGAATGGTTGATCGGGCTCTTGCCGTGCATGGGCGCCTCGACGTGCTCATTAACAATGCCGGAATCTATCGCCGCGGGCATTTCGCCAAGACCTCTGCGGAGGATTGGGCGATGATGATGCGGGTTAATCTCGACAGCGTGTTCCATATTACTCAGCAGGCTGTGCCGGCGCTCCTTGAAATGCGGGGAAACGTCGTCAGCACCGCTTCGACAGCGGCTCTCACCGGCATCGCCTATGCAGTACCCTATGCAGCCGCCAAGGCCGGGGTGATCGCCATGACCAAATCGCTTGCAACGGAGTACGCTCCGTTCGGTCTGCGCTTTAATGCCATCTGCCCAGGTCGAGTGCTGACCAATGTGAGCGTCGGCGTTGCCGCCGTTGCGGAAGCGGATCCTGCACTCCTTGTGCGCGGTCCGAGGCTTGGAACAAAGCTCGCCGGCGCCGATCCGGAGGACCTCGCCGGCGCCTACGCCTACCTCGCTTCCGACGATGCGGCTTTCGTCACCGGAAGCGTTCTCACCGTGGATGGAGGCCTTACGGTCGGATGAGACGGCGCAGCGCTCTCGAAGACAAGGATATGATCGAAAACTGCGCATGCCTCCTAGTCCCACGAGCAGTAAGAAGGAGATTCCATGAGCGCACTGTCGGGCAGAGCGATTGTCATCACAGGAGCCGGCTCTGGCCTTGGAGCCGCCTATGCGCGCCACGCTGCATCCCTCGGCGCGAGCGTTGTCGTCAACGACATTGATGCCGACAAAGCGGAAGAGACGGCCGCAGCGATCCGGCACGCAGGCGGATCAGCGCTGGCTCACGCGGGAGATGTGTCGCGATGGGAGACTGCGCAAGTTCTCACTAACCTTTGCACGACCACATTCGGGGCGTTGTCCGGCTTCGTTGCGAATGCGGGAATTCTGCGCCATGGACGGATCACGGACATAAATGAGCGGGATCTCCGGCGGATGTTTGAGCTCAACCTCCTGGGGACGACAGCCTGCGCCCGCGCAGCGGCGAAGGCCATGCTCGCGCAGGGCGCTGGCGGTTCGATTGTGACTGTAACATCGGGATCACAAGCTGGAGACGTCGGCCTAGGCGGTTATGGTGCCACGAAAGCCGCCGTCGCGGCCCTGACTTACAGCTGGGCTATGGAATTATGCGGAACAGGTGTGCGCATCAATGCTGTCTCCCCTCTTGCGGAGACGGCGATGGCGGCCCGGAACAAGGCCCATCTCGCAGACCAGCAGGCCAAGCGTGAGATTCAATATGATGTCCTGCCTGACCCCGACGTCAGCGCGCCAGTGATCAGCTACCTGCTGTCCGACCGGTCGTCCGACATTCATGGTCAGGTTGTGCGCATCGCAGGTCGGCAGCTGTCATTCGTCAGCCATCCCATGATCGCAGATCCTATCTTGGATGGCGAATGGACGTTCGAAACTGTCATCGAGGCATTTGAAAAGCATTTGCGTCACAGACAGCACAAGCTTGGCCTTTCCTACGCCGTCCATTCAGGGTCTTGAGCGATCCGGAACCGGCATCCGCCCCTTACATGGTCTCGCATTATGCTATAATGCGGCATGTGGTAGGGCGTCCCAATGACCTGATGAAGGATCCAACCTTGAACAAGACGCATTCGGCAAGAAGCACACGAGAGCCGGAAACGATAAGTTCCCAGGAGAAGACCTCGGAATGGCCCTCCGCTCTGCGAGCCAGAGATGCGAAGCTCGCAACCAATCCACGCAGGGAACTGGTGCGCGAACAGCTCATTGACATCGCGGCCGAACTCTTCGACAGGAAGGGTTACGCACAGACAAGCATCAACGACATCGCGAAGGCTCTCGGCCTGGGGCGTTCCGCCGTCTACCATTATTTCCGTAACAAGGAGGAGATCCTTGCAGCCCTCGTGGAGGCGGAGGCGCTGACACCTTCCAATCTGCTGCGGGAGCTGATCGAGGAAACCGGTCTCTCAGCAACGGAAAGACTGCGCCGCGCCGTCGTCGACGGAATTGTCCGGCGGCTTTCATCCGGGGCCCGCTTCATTCTTCTCTCCAGGCTGGAGACGCAGATTCCGGAAGAGCTCGGCCCGCTCTACAATCTCGGACGCCGCCACATCTACGACTTCTACGTCCGCTGTATCTCGGAAGGCATCGCCAATGGCGAGTTCCGGGAAGTCGATCCCAAGATTGCTGCCTTTGCCGTTATCGGTATGGCCAACTGGACATCGCGCTGGTACTCGCCGAGCGGCCCCAAGACGCCGGTGGAGATCGCGGATGTCATCGCTGATCTAGCACTCCAGGGATTGAAGTCGACAAACAACCAACCCTACGATCCCGAAGAAGTCCGGCGCAGGATCGATGGACTTAGACAGCAGATCGATGTGCTGGAGAATCTATTGAAATAGTGTCCCCAAGCAGTTGGCTGCGGCCTTCGCGATTCCGGGGAGCCAAGCTCCTATGACACGATCTCGAATAAGCCTGCAGCACCCATGCCGCCACCGATGCACATCGTCACGACACCGTATTTGACGCCTCGTCGACGCCCTTCGATGAGAAGATGGCCTGTCATACGAGCCCCTGTCATGCCGAAGGGATGGCCGACCGCGATGGCACCCCCATTCACGTTGAGCTTCTCAGGATCGATTCCGAGACGATCGCGACAGTATACTGCTTGACTGGCGAAGGCCTCGTTCAGCTCCCATAGACCGATATCATCAACCTTCAGGCCATGCTGTTTGAGGAGCCTGGGAACGGCGTAAACCGGGCCGATACCCATTTCCTCGGGAAGGCATCCAGCGACGGCCATGCCGCGATAGATACCAAGCGGCTCCAGTCCTCGGGACGCGGCATGTCCAGCCTCCATGAGAACGAGCGCAGCTGCGCCGTCAGACAACTGGGATGCGTTACCCGCAGTCACGAACTCACCCTCTTTGATCGTCTCGCCGTTGGCGAAGACGGGCTTCAGCTTCGCGAGCCCTTCGAGGGTGGTATCCGCGCGATAACCCTCGTCTTCGGTCAGCACGATGTTCTCATAGCGAGTTTCGCCGGCGGCCTTGTCGATGATCATCTTGCGCGAGGGCATGGGCACGACCTCCGCGTTGAAACGGCCGGCCTTGTAAGCTGCCGCCGTGCTAACTTGACTCGCGAGCGAGAACTCGTCCTGCACATCTCGACCGATGCCATATTTTCGTGCAACGATCTCCGCCGTCTCAATCATCGTCATATACATATGGGGCCAGTGGGCCACCACCGTTTCCGATCGACTGCGATAGGTATTCTTGTGCTTGTTCTGTGTGAGGCTGATAGACTCGACGCCACCCGCAACGACCGTATTCATTCCGTCGGCCATGATCTGCTTCGCCGCGATGGAAACCGCCATGAGGCCCGATGAGCACATGCGGTCGATCGTCATACCGGGAACGCTGTCGGGCAGACCGGCGGCAGCAGCTGTCAGGCGGCCGATGTTGTAGCCCTGTGTTCCTTGCTGGGCGGAACAGCCCATCACGACATCCTCCACCTCATCCGGAGCGATCCGGGCGCGAGCAACGGCTTCGCGCACCACGTGCCCTGACAGGGCCGGAGCCTCCGTCTCGTTGAAGGCTCCGCGAAAGGCCTTTCCGATGGGGGTACGGGCGACGGAAACGATAACGGCTTCGCGCAACGGAGTTCTCCTAAGGGGCAACGACCTGGCGGCGTGGCATGAGTTTCTTGCGTAAAATCCGGATGGCGCGGCGACATCGTCTGAAGAGACTAACGGCCTTGTCTCACCTGGTCGACGCCCCATCTCTGCCGACGCCTCCTGCGAAATGGAGGATTCGTTCTTCCGCCTGTGCGGAGCTTCGGCGCTCAGGTACGCATTGCCCTTTCGGCATACTGCCATCCCTGCTCCGCAACAGGGGCAGCGAGCGCACCCGCCTCACCCGCATGGGCGCTCGCTGCGGTGCCGTCGACGACGCGCTTCATGATGCCTTGGCGGATGGCCGCCACTCGGAAAAGACTGAAAGCTAGATAAGCGTACCACTGGCGATCCAAGACGTTCGCCTGTCCCGTCGCTTTGAGATAAAGATCCCGGTAGGAGCGCTCGTCCGGTATGCCTAGCACCGCGAGATCGAGGCCGTATAGGCCTCGGAAGGGTTTCGGCGAAAAATGCCACGTGAGCATGTGGTACGCGAAATCCGCCATGGGATCGCCGAGGGTCGACAATTCCCAGTCAACGACAGCGATGATCTTCGCCTCATGAGAATGGAAGATGAGATTGTCGATGCGAAAGTCGCCGTGCAGAAGTGCATGCCGCGACTCGGCCGGAACGTTGTGAGGCAACCATTCGATTAGCCGATCCATTGCTGGAATGGATACGGTCTCAGAGGCACGATACTGCGTCGTCCATCGCGTGACCTGACGCGCAATATAGTTCGCTGGCCTGCCAAAGGTCTCGAGGCCTCTTGCCGCGTGATCTAGGGTGTGGAGGCAGGCAACGACCCGGTTCATCTCATGATAGATCGCCCTCCTCTCCTCCGAAGAAAGATGCGGTAGCGCCGGGTCCCAGAAGGAGCGACCTTCTACATAATCCATCACATAGAACATCGCTCCCACGATGCTCTCATCATCGCAAAGGAGATGCGTTCGCGCGACGGGAACGCCGCTCCCAGCAAGAGCGCTAACGACACGGTACTCGCGGTCCACCGCATGGGCAGAGGCCAAGAGCTTGCCGTCCGGCTTCTTACGCAGAACGAGTCTCGTGCCGCTTGAGAACGTTAGAAGTAGCGTCGGATTCGATTGTCCGCCACGAAACCGAGCGATCGTCATCTCGCCCGAGCATTGAGGCAGCCGCGCTTGCAGATAGCATCGTAGCCGCTCCGGATCGATCCGACTCTGAGGCGAAAGCGGCTCCGTTCCGATGAAGCGGTTCGCGTCCATGGCCATCTACCGCCTAGTTCCGGTCGGCATATTTGGCGAGTTCTATTCGGCCGATCTGGTTACGATGAACTTCATCCGGCCCGTCCGCGAAGCGGATCTTGCGCGCATGCGCATAGTAGTTCGCCAGAACAAAGTCCTGCGAAACACCGGCAGCACCGTGAGCCTGAATAGCCCAATCGATGACCCTGCAGGCCATGTTGGGCGCAGCGACCTTGATCATCGCGATCTCGGCCCGAGCCTCCTTGTTGCCGACCGTGTCCATCATATAGGCGGCCTTCAGAGTCAGAAGGCGAGCTTGGTCGATGAGAATACGGGATTCGGCAATGCGCTCGAGCGTGACCGATTGCTCCGCGATCGGACGCCCGAAGGTGACACGATCCTTGACGCGCCGGCACATTAACTCAAGGCAACGTTCCGCTAGACCGATGAGCCTCATGCAATGATGGATGCGGCCCGGTCCGAGGCGGCCCTGAGCGATCTCGAAGCCGCGTCCTTCTCCCAGAAGAATATTCTCGACAGGGACGCGGACGTTATCGAAGGCGATCTCCATGTGCCCATGTGGGGCATCGTCGTAACCGAAGACATGCATAGGGCGAATCACTGTCACGCCTGGCGTCTTCAATGGGACGAGAATCATGGATTGCTGCAAATGCTTCGGCGCGTCGGGATTGGTCTTCCCCATGAAGATCAGTAGTTCGCATTGCGGATCGCCGACACCGGAAATCCACCACTTGCGGCCATTGATGACGTAATGGTTTCCGTCACGCGTGATGGAGCTACGGATATTAGTCGCGTCGCTTGACGCAACGTCCGGCTCCGTCATGGCGAAAGCCGATCGGATCTCCCCCGCAAGAAGCGGCGGCAACCAACGCGCCTTTTGCTCTTCGGTTCCGTACCGCTCCAAGGTTTCGATGTTCCCCGTGTCGGGTGCGGAGCAATTGAAGACCTGGGAGGAGAAGTGCACGCGTCCCATCATCTCACAGAGCGGCGCGTATTCCACGTTGCTGAGGCCCGCGCCATGATGAGAATCCGGCAAGAAAAGATTCCAAAGGTCAGCCGCCTTCGCCTTCGCCTTCAACTCCTCCAGAATGGGCGGATGGCCCCACCGGTTCGCTTCGACTTCCTCATGATAGCGACGTTCATTCGGATAGATATAGGTATCCATGAACCCGCCAAGCCGTTCGAGGAGTTCGGTCGTCCTGGCACTGTATGTGAAGTCCATTTTTCCGGTCCGCCTCTGTCCTATGCTGCCTTCCGGCCCGGCGGGTTACCCTTAATGACATTGGCGCGGATCTCGCTGGGATCGAGGCGGCGGATGATCGCAAGCTGTTCTTCGGTCGGCGCCACGCTCACGCGCATACGTTTCGCCCGAAGAAGTGGGAAGCCCGTTTCGGCCTGCACCTCCTCGAAGCTCACGCCCGGATGAAGGGAAAGGACCTGCGCCGCGTGATTGGGGCCATTGAAGTCGAGAACACAGAGATTCGTGACGACGATGCCGAGATCGACGGGCTTTCGCTTGGCGCTCAGCGGCCAGCGCGCGGGGTTGTGACCGACGCTGGCGACAACATCGACCTCGGCCTCCGTGAACGTACGCTTGCCGTGGTTCGGAAGGAACATGGAATTCTTGTGGCAGACGCTGTTTCCCGGAAACCCTCGAACGCCAAGCATCTGCACTTTCGGCCTTTTGAAGTCGCCCAACGCAGAAATGTTGGCCTGCCCGAACCGATCGACCTGTACCGGTGTCACCATGGCATGACGCTTGCCGCTCCACACGCTGTCGAAGACGCGGCTATAGGGCATCCAGCCCGAGGGTTTTATTTGGTGGTCGCGGGAGCCAAGCGGGATCGGCTCCTCGACGGTGTAGGCTTCTCCGTCGGTGAGCACGAGACCAGGAGCAAAGGTCAGCTTGGCGAGACCGGCCGCAATGCGGGGCAAAGGCCCGATCCCGGTGGCCAGTACCTCACCGTCGCCCCGCCAAGCTTCTGCAGCAGCGACGATCACCAGTTCCGCGAGTGAAAAATCGTTGGCGTTGATCATTTTGTGTCCTGGTCAGAAAGCGGGAATAGGAAGGGCGCGTACGTGAGCACGGCCGCCAACGCGGTCGAGGTAGCCCTCCTCACCGCCGGCGATGAATTCGTCAAAGTAACGTTTCCATCCGCTCTCCTCGGAAGCCGACGCGCTGTAGACCTTCAGATGGGCCATATCCCATCCGTAACCATCATGAGATGTCGTAGGATGCGCACCTAGCGGAGCCGACACCACACCGGTGACCAAGTAGCGCTCGAAGAGATTGTTCTTCGCAAGGTGCGGATGAGAGATGTCGATCCGATCGACCAATTCTTCGGCGGTTACGAAGACCTTGTCCGCGGCCCGGGCAAAGAGAGGATCGAAATACGGATCGGGACCATCGGTCTGCGTATTGCCGAGCCGGTCCGACCGACTGACATGGATCAGTGCCGCGTCGAGTCTGATCGCCTTCATCGCTAGCAATTCCTCGCCATCTTCATAGGGCGAGCGAACCGTCTTCAAATATGGATTGTAGGTCATGACATCCGAGCCCAGGCCGACACGGGTCGGAAGGAACGGCAGCTGGTGGCCGGCGGCCTGGAGTCCCAGAAGAAGCAGACCTTCATCGAGTTCGTTCACCTCGATGGAACCGGCCTCTCGGGCCTTACGAAAATAGGGCTCGATCGGGATCGCATCGAGAGAAACGAAGCCATAGATAAGCTTGCGCACTTTCCCGGCTGCACACAGCATTCCGACCTCTGGGCCGCCATAGGCGGCAATGGTGAGGTCTTTCAGGTCAGATCGCAAAATTTCCCGGATAAGGGCCATCGGCTTGCGGCGTGGTCCCCACCCACCAACTCCGATCGTCATTCCGTCCCGCAGTTGCGCGACAACCGACTTGGCGTCCATTTCCTTGTTCATTGGCATGAAATCCGTCTTCCTATTCGTCGAAATCGTGACTGTCGCGGCTCCAATCAGCCGTAGAAGCCCTTCCCTTCGGTAGCGAGTCGCTCGATGAGAGCAGTGGGCTGGAAGTATTCTCGTCCAACCAGAGTACTGTAATGGTCGAGCGCGGCCTTGATCGTCCGGACTCCGATCCGATCCGCGTGGAACATCGGCCCACCGAGGTAGGTTGGGAATCCAAATCCGTTGGTCCAAATCACGTCGATATCACCGGGCCGTGCGGCTGCGCCTTCTTCGAGGATCTTTGCGGCCTCGTTGATCATTGCGTAGAGGCAACGCTCCAGGATCTCTTCGTCTGTGATCACACGCGCAACGATGCCGTTGTCCCGACGATGAGACTCGATGATTGCATCCACTTCCGGATCCAGCGATGCCGTGCGCTTCGCGTCGTAGCGGTAATAGCCCGCCCCGGTTTTCTGCCCGAGCCGTCCTGCGGCGACGAGCCTGTCGACAATGTTGCAGCGCTTTTCCCGTTCGCTCATACGCGGCAGACGCGTTGCGCGCGCAGCCGCCATGATATCCATACCTGCGAGATCGGCGAGAGCGAAGGGACCTATAGGAAAACCGAAGCCACTCAAGACCCGATCGATCTGCGCTGGCGTTGCCCCCTCCTCCAGGAGGAATTGCGCCTCGCGCGTGCGTTTGGAGAGCATGCGGTTCGCAACAAATCCTTCGGATCGTCCTACCATAACGGGCATCTTGCCAAGTTTACGGGCGAGAGTGGTGATCGTCGCAAGAACGTCGGGAGTCGAATGCGAGGCGCGTACGTTCTCCACGAGCTTCATCACGTGAGCTGGATTGAAGAAATGCATGCCGGCCACGTTCTGAGGCCTACGGCTCGCGCGTGCCAGTTCGTCGATATCCAGGAACGAGGTATTGGTGGCGACGATGGCATCGTCCCGAAGGGCGTTGTCCAGTTTGCGGAATACCTCCGCCTTGACGGCGATATCTTCCGTGACCGCCTCGATAGCAAGGTCCACATCGGCAAGACCGTTGTAGGATTGCGTCAGCGTGAGCCGGCTCAGGCGGCGCTCCATCTCATCCGCAGATAGAGAGCCGCGCTTGAGAGCGCTGTCGTAGATCTTCGCAATCGCATTCTGTGCCTTACTCAGACCCTCGTCCGAGAGCCCGATTAAAACCACGGAAAGTCCGGCATCGAGGAGACAGACGGTGATGCCCCGGCCCATGGTTCCAGGACCCACGACTGCAACCTTACGGACATCGCGTGGCACCACGTCGGTCGACACTCCACCGATCTTGAGCGCTTCACGCTCCGCTACGAACATGTGACGCAGAGCCTTGGATTGAGGCGACCCGAGAAGCTCCTTGCAGGTCGCATATTCGGGCTCGCAAGCTTCGGCGAAAGGCATCCTCGCAGCCATCTCGACGAGGTCGACGGCTTTCTGGGGTGCGACGAAACCGCGGAACTTTTTCCTCATGGAGGCGCGAGCCGCCTCGAACAGAGCCGGATCGTACGACGGGATAAAGAGATCGCTCGCGCGGCGAATATGCGCTCCAGCGTCGATGATGCGCCGCGCGAAACCGATTGCTTCGTCCTTGAGGTCACCTTCGAAAATGGCATCAATCAAGCCATTACGGATGGCCTCAGCAGCCGAGACCTGCCGTCCCTCGCTGATCATGGAGAGAGCGGCTTCCACACCGATCAGACGCGGTAGTCGGAGACTTCCGCCGGCACCGGGCAAGATCCCGAGCTTGACCTCGGGCAAGCCGAACTTGGCCGCCGGAGCGGCGACCCGATAGCTGCACGCAAGAGCCACCTCGAGGCCTCCCCCGAGTGCCGTTCCATGGATTGCTGCAATGATTGGCTTGGAACAACCGTCGAGGCGCGCGATGATCTCGCCGAGCAGAGGATCGTGCATCGGCTTTCCGAATTCGCGAATATCCGCTCCAGCAAAAAACGTCCTGCCGGCGCAGATGAGGATCATTGCCCGCACGGAATCGTTCGACTCGAAGGTGGCGATAGCGTCGCCCAGCCCCGCACGAACGGAGTGTGACAGAGCGTTGACGGGCGGATTGTCGGTCGTCGCGACCAGAATGTCGCCATGCACCGCGATCGATACCGTCTGCGTGAGGAGCTCAGTCATTCCGAAACTTTGTCCTTATGGATACGATCATTGGCGGTTGTGAGAACGACCTTTCCCTGCACCGTCCTTTCCATCACGAGATCGAGGGCCTCGCTGAAATGGTCGATCGGATAGGACGCAAAAATATGCGGCTTGAGCTTTCCCTCCGCGAACCACCGGAGAAGCTCCGCGATGTTGCCCGCGTTCTTGGAGGGGGTCGCGCGGGCATGAGCTCCCCAGAAGACGCCGATGAGAGAACTCTGCTTGAGCAAGAGAAGGTTCAGTGGAACTTTCGGGATTTCGCCCGCCGCGAATCCGATGACAAGGTGTCGCCCGAACAGGGCAAGACTGCGTAGGGCGGTTTCCGTCATCGGTCCACCCACAGGGTCGTAGATCACGTCCACGCCGCGTCCATCGGTAATGTCCTTCACCCTTTGGCGCAGATCTTCGCTGGAATAATTGATTGTTTCGTCTGCTCCGTAAGCGCGACAAAGGGCAAGTTTCTCGTCGGTGGAAGCGGCAGCGATGACGCGGGCCCCCATGCACTTTCCGAGTTCGACTGCCGTCAGCCCGACCCCGCCCGCAGCACCGAGAACGAGAAGGGTTTCGCCAGGCGCGATTTGCGCCCTGTCCTTTAGGGCGTGATGTGACGTCCCGTATGTAATCAGGAAGCCGGCAGCTTCCACGAAACTCATTTCATCCGGAATCGGGAAGACGTGCGGGGCGGGAACGACTGCCTGCTCCGCATATCCTCCGAAGCCGGCAAAGCCGAGAACGCGCATTCCCTTGGTGATCGTCGTCACATGCTGACCCACGGCCGTCACTACACCAGCAACTTCGCTTCCGGGCGAAAAGGGACGATCGGGCCGTGTTTGATATTTGCCTTCGACGACCAATCCATCAAAGAAGTTCACGCCGCAGGCCTCGACCGTGATCAAGACCTCATCCTCACGTGGAATCGGCGCGGCGACTTCCTCGATCCGCAGTTCGGCACGCGGCCCGAACTCCCTGCAAAGAACTGCTCTCATCGTGAAAGGCCGATCCCTCTTACCGTCGCCCTGAAATAGCTCTGACAGCTCTAGGAATTGCCCCATATGGCTCAAGCCAACATCGTCCAATGAGACTAACGGAACTGTCCACCCGAGTTTCGTCCCGGATAGTCTCTTTGGACGTTGATTCAGTTGCCCCATACGCAAGTCTGCCTGTCATATCAGGGAGGTCAGCGTGGATCAGGTGTCAGGTCGTTTGGCAGGCAAGATCGCACTCATCACTGGGGCCACGGGCGGGATCGGCGAGGTCGCTGCGCGCCTTTTCGCGAAGGAGGGGGCATCGGTCGTGATCGCGGGACGCAACAGTGTGAAGGGTGAGATGATTGCGCGCGAGATCACCGACGCTGGACAGACTGCTGTTTTCATTCCGACCGATGTGACGAATCCGGATAGCGTAGCCGCGTCCTTCTTGAGCGTGGAAGAACGTTTCGGCCGCCTAGACATCCTCTACAATAATGCGGGTGGATCGACCTCAGCCGATGGTCCCGTCACCGAGGCGCCGTACGAGGAATTCTGGCGCTGCCTGAAGCTCGATCTTTTCGGCACCTGGCTCTGCTGTCGGCATGCCATCCCCTTGATGCGTCGTTCTGGTGGGGGAGCGATCATCAATTCCGCCTCCATCGTCGCGGAGATGGGAATCCCAAACCGCGATGCTTATACGGCGGCGAAGGGTGGAGTGGTCGCGCTCACCCGTTCCATGGCGGTGGAATTCGCCAAGGACAGGATCCGCGTGAACACGGTAATCCCGGGCGCGGTTGGCACGGACCGTGTCCTCGGCTTCTACGAGCGCGAGCCGCATTTGAAGGCTCAGTGGGATGCGTATCTCCTCGGCATCGCCGATCCCCTCGACGTAGCTTATGCCGCGCTCTACCTCGCTTCCGACGAGTCACGCCGCCTTACTGGACAAAAGCTGCCCGTGGACAGCGGGATCCTGATCTCTTGACGAGACCGCGCCTAGTCCCTTGAGACGATGCAAGCTTGCGGCCGGCACATCTTCATGCTCGAAAACAATCTCCAGAACGCCTGATAGTGGATATCTCTGATGGAAATCCTGAGCCAGATGCTCGCGCGTAACGCGCGCCTCCTCGCGGATCGCGCCTTCATCGTGACGGACCAGGAACGCTTAACTTATTCCGAGTTCTCCATGCGCACGGCGCGGCTTGCGAACGTCCTAGCCTCCCAAGGGATCAAACAAGGCGACCGGGTTGGGCTCTATCTCCCGAGCACGCCTCTCATGGCAATCGGCTTCTGGGCCTGCCAGCGCCTTGGTGCGATCCCCGCGCCGGTCAGTGCCATGTTTCGCCACAGCGAATTGAGGAAAATCGTCAACCAAGCAGGAATGGCAGCCCTTGTCGCCGACGCGACGACCTGGCCCTATTTTTCCGAAATTAAGGACGAGTTTCCTTCTCTACGCACCTTCGTCGCCTCGGGAGATGGATCTGAGAATGATCTCGAAGTCTTGATCGCTTCAGCGCCGGAGACATTCGCTGACGCGACTTGCGCAATGGACGATGTCGCAGCTCTCTTCTTCACCTCGGGAACCACTGGAACTCCCAAGGGAACAGCGCAGACCCATTTCAACCAGTGCTCGACCCTTCGGGACATGATGGTATCCCACCGAACCCGCTTCGGGACAGAGACCTATCTGTGTGCGGTGCCGCTTTTCACGAATTTCGGCCTCACCGTAACTCTCAACCTCTGCCTCTATACCGGCGGCACCATTGTCCTTCATGAACGCTGGGACACAGAGAGAGTCCTCACCGACATCGCGCAATACCGAGCCACTTATTTCGGCGGTACGCCCACGATGTATGTCTACATCGTCAATGCCTTCGATCCTGCCCGTCACGACATTTCGTCGCTGCGGGTTTGCACCACCGGCGGCTCACCCGTGCCGCAACCGGTGATCCGCCGGTTCGAAGAACTGAGCGGCGCGCGGGTCACTCAGGTTTATGGATCGACAGAAAGTTCAGGCCAAAGCGTCATGGAACCGACGATCGGCGTCCGAAAGCCGGGATCGGCCGGGCTTCCCGTGGGGAGTTCGCGCATTTCTATCGTCAACGACGAAGGCCGGAGCCTTCCGCAGGGCGAAATCGGCGAGGTCATTATCGAAGGCGACTGCATCGCCAAAGGCTATTGGCAGGACGAAAAGGCAACCCAGGAGGCTTTCTCCGGAGGCGGCTGGAAATCGGGCGATCTCGGTTACCTGGACGAAGACGGATATCTCTTCATTGTCGACCGCAAGAAGGATGTGATCATCACCGGCGGTCATAACATCTATCCGCTGGAAATAGAGACTCTGCTCTATCAACATCCGGCCGTCGCGATGTGCGCCGTGGTTGGAATCCGAGACGACAGCAAGGGTGAAATCCCTGTGGCCGTCGTCGTCAGATCATTCGACCAGACGGCTGATGAGGCAGATATCGCGCTCTATTGCCGGGAACATCTCGCAGCCTATAAGGTGCCGCGTGCCATTCACTTCATCGACGATATGCCCATCGAAGCGGCGAAGATCCGCAAGCGCGAACTCGTGGCAGCACTTCATGAGAACCGGCTGGATGCTTATCGCCGGCGGTGACGGCTCATACTGGGGCTGCATCTCCTGCAGCGCCAAAGGCGCTCCACCCCCCATCAACCGGCACTACGGTTCCCGTGACGTACGAAGCCCAGTCAGAGAGAAGGAAAGCTACCGTCGTGGCCATTTCCTCCGTCCGAGCGAAGCGCCCAAGCGGGGTCCTCCTCTCCAGGACAGCCTGATCGAAAGCCTTGCGCTCAAGGAGTGCCTGTACCATGGGGGTGAGCATGTACGCGGGAGCAATGCAGTTGACGCGGATTCCCGTAGACCCCCATTCGCAGGCCAGTGTGCGGGTGAGATGGATGATTCCCGCCTTCGCGGCAGCATAGGCTGAACGCCTGGGAAAACCGCCGAGGCCAACAATCGACGACACATTGACGATCGATCCACCTGTCCTCGCTTCAAGCATCACCTGTGCCGCTGCCCGGCACATAAGGTAGGTTCCCCTCAGGTTGACGTCGACGATGCGTTGCCATCGTTCCGGACTCTGCGCATGAACTGGAACGAGATCGTCGCCAATTCCGGCCGCGTTGAAGGCTAGGTCAAGGCCGCCGAGAGCCTTGACGGCCTCTGCCACCATCCGCTCGCTGTCCCGATGATCCGACACATCGCCAACAGCGACAGCCTTCGCACCGATTCGAGCCATTGCGCCCGCGGCCTTCCCTGGTCAACATCGGCAATGACGACGTCCGCGCCCAATTCATGGAGGAGCTTCGCCGCTGCCTCACCGATCCCGCCGGCTCCGCCTGTGATGAGAGCCTTTCGCCCATCGAGCCTCAGTTGAGGCATCATCTCGCCTCCGGAGAATCAGGGTCCGCGCCCGCGTCATCGGGGCGGAAGTGGAACTCGGGTCGCCATTCCTCCGGGACCATGTGATGAAGCCCGAGATAGGCTTGCGCGACGAGATCATGATCATAGAGTGTGCCGGCTTGCATCGTTCCGTGGATGGCGATGGTACAGACATGAATTCCGGCGGGCCTCAGTTCCTTGTCGAGGGACAGACCGAGGCTGCGTAGCGCCGCCTTGCCCAGCGAGGTCGGTCCCCATTCAAGCCAGGGGCCAAATGCTAGGACACCGCCCGTGAGAAGAATTGTACCTGCGCCGCGCTCGATCATGGCCGGGGCGACGGACTGGACCGCATGGAGGGCTCCCACAACATTGGTGTTGAGTGTTTTCAGGACATACTCACGCGTCGCCGGCTCCCCAAGGGACGCCCAACCGGGCGCTGTCCCGTACTTCACCTCCCCCATCCCGGAGCACGTGACAAAACGAGAGGGCTCGATGACGGCCGCATTGTAGATCAACACGTCGGGCGGTCCGTTCTTTTGCGCGACCTCCCCATGGATGCGATCCATCACCTCGGGCTCTCCCGCGTCGCCTGCATAACCGGTGACGTCCAACCCCTCCGCGCGAAGATCAGCCTGATGCCTTGCGATCTCCTCCGCGCGCCGGCCAACAAAGGAAACTTTGTGGCCATCGAGAGCAAAGGTTCGCACAAGAGATCGGCCCAGCCCCGGCCCCATTCCGATGAGAAGCGCCGAGGTCATCGCACACCTCCAGCATCTGCTTCAGCAGTCTGGGAAAGCGGCGACCTGTCCATCGGCTTGATTTCGTCCAAGGCCGAATGCCTGCGCTCCTCGCGGTTTGACAGGAACTCCTCCAAGGTTCCGATCACGCCCTTGCGCAGGAAAAGGACGCACAGGACGAAGATCGCTCCCTGCATGGCGACAACCCAGGCTCCGAAGGAGGCGAACTCGCGCTGCAGGACGGCAACGATCGTCGCACCGACCACTGGACCCAGCATCGTCCCGACGCCTCCAATGAGCGTCATTAGGAGCACATCGGCCGAGGTCATAAAAAAGACGTCAGCGAGGGACGCAAGTTGGAATATGATGGCTTTCATTGATCCCGCTACACCGGACAGCATCGCCGAAAGAATGAACGCAATAAGTTTGAATCGATCAGCGTGATACCCGAGTGAAATCGCACGCGGCTCGTTTTCCCGGATCGATTTCAAAGTTCGTCCGAAGGGCGAGCGGACGATCCGGTTGACGAAGGCGAATCCGGCCAGGAAAACCGCAAGGGTCACGTAATACATATTGAGCGAATTGTTCAGATCGATAAACCCGAACAGCCTCCCACGTGGAACGGATTGAATGCCGTCCTCGCCATGCGTCCAGCCAGACTGCACGGCATAGAAATACACAATCTGCGCGAGCGCCAGGGTGATCATCGCAAAATAGAGACCCTGCCGCCGAATGGCGAGCCATCCGAAGAGAGCACCGATCATGGTCGAAACACAGATGCCCAGGAAAATGCTGATCTCCGGCGGCAGGCCCCAGGCTGTAGCCGCATGAGCCGTGACATAGGCGGCACTTCCGTAGAAAGCCGCATGACCGAAGGCTAGGAGTCCCACGTACCCGAAGATAAGATTGTACGCGCAGGCGAACAGAGCCAGGCAGAGAATCTTCATCCCGAAGATCGGATAGACGACGAATGGAAGCGCGGCGCCGATCACGGCGAGAATCAATAGCCACAGGCGACTATTCTCGAGAATACTGCCGACACGGCCCGATGACAGATCCGCGACCGTGTGGCTGCTTGTCTCGCGTCCGAACAGGCCCGCTGGCCTGAAAACGAGGACAATGGTCATGATGATGAAGATCACAGTCGTCGAGGCTTCCGGATAGAAGACCTTGGTGAGTCCTTCAATCAGGCCTAGCATCAAGCCACTCACGATCGCCCCGAAGATAGATCCCATGCCACCGATCACCACGACTGCGAAGATAGTGACGATAATGCTCTGCCCCATTTGCGGGCTGACCTGATAGATCGGCGCTGCCATAACACCTGCGAGACCAGCAAGCCCCACGCCGAAGGCGTAAGTGAGCATCAGCATTCGGGGGACGTTGATCCCGAAAGCCCGGACGAGGTCGGGATTCTCGGTCGCCGCACGAAGGTATGACCCTAACTTGGTGCGCTCAATGACGAACCATGCTCCGAAGCAGATGACCAGGGCGGCGCCGATGACCCAGGCGCGATAGATCGGCAGAAACATGAAGCCGAGGTTGATACCGCCCTTAAGAGCATCCGGGACGCCATAGGTCTGTCCCGCCGCGCCATAAGCAACATTGAACAAGCCTTCAATCACCATGGCGAGGCCGACGGTGAGCAGGAGCCCATAGGCATGTTCGAGATCATAGACGCGCCGAATGAACAGGCGCTCCATGAGCGCACCGATCATGCCGACCACAACGGGCACGATAAAGAATGCCCACCAATATCCGAGTGAGGGCAGGCCAAGTCCTGGAAGCAGCTCCGGTAGACGCAATAGATACCAAGCCCCGAATGCACCCAGCATGTATTGCGCGCCGTGAACGAAGTTTCCGATGCGCAACATGCCGAAAATGATCGCCACTCCAAGGCTCATCATCGCGTAGAACGAGCCGTTGATGAGGCCGACGAGAAGCTGGCCGAAGAGCAGGGCCGGCGGAACGCCAAGCAAATCGGTCATGACGCTATACTCCGAGATAGACTTCAATCTTGTGGGTTGCAGCGTCGAGTTCGTCACGCCGGAAAGTTTCGACGACCCGGCCATGCTCGACGACGCAGTATCGATCTGCGAGCTTTGCCGCGAAGCGGAAGTTCTGCTCCACCATGAGAAGCGTGTAGCCCTGTTCCTTAAGCCGCTGGATCACTGCGGCAATCTGTTGCACGATCACGGGTGCCAAGCCTTCGGTCGGCTCGTCTAGCAGCAGGAATTTCGCTCCCGTGCGCAAGATTCGGGCAATTGCCAGCATCTGCTGTTCGCCGCCCGACAGCTTTGTTCCCTGGCTGGACCAGCGCCGCTTCAGGTTGGGAAAGAGCGCAAAGATTTCGTCAATTGGCATTCCGCCCGTCGCAATCACGGGGGGAAGCTCGAGATTCTCGCCGACGCTCAAACTCGCGAAGATTCCACGCTCTTCCGGACAATAGGCGATGCCTCTCCGAGCGATGAATTCAGCGGGTCTGTGTGACAGTTCTTCGTCGGCGAAGCGAATCGCTCCACTCTTTCGGCGAACAAGGCCCATGATGCTGCGGAGCGCGGTGGTCTTGCCTGCGCCGTTGCGCCCCAACAACGTCACGAGTTCACCCGGCTTCACATGGAAATTCATTCCATGCAGGGCCTTGCTCTCGCCATACCAGGCATGGAGATCTGCCACGGTCAAAATGGCGCCGTTGTTCTCGAGCTTACTCATCGACGCTTCCGATATAAGCTTCCACCACTCGCGGATCCTGCGATACGACCGAATAAGGTCCCTCTGAGAGAACCTGTCCTGCAGCGAGAACAGTGATGTTGTCCGACAGCGCCGCAACGACCGAAAGGTTGTGCTCAACCATGAGGATTGTGCGCTGTGCCGCGACCTTGCGGATGAGCTCCGAGATCCGCTCGACATCCTCGTGTCCGAGGCCAGACATTGGCTCGTCGAGGAGCATCATCTCGGGGTCGAGCGCGAGCGTCGTCGCAATCTCGAGAGCGCGCTTGCGGCCATAGGAGAGCCCGGCGGCTGGCCGGTTCCGATAGCCGAGAAGCCCGACGGCGTCGAGAAGCTGATCGACCCGCTCCGTAAGATTGCCCAAGCTGCGCTCCGATTGCCAAAAGTGGTACGAGCATCCGAGCGGCCGCTGAAGGGCGATTTCAACGTTCTCACCCACTGTCATCCGCGGAAACACGGCAGAAATCTGAAATGATCGGATGATTCCCTTGAGCGCGACGTCAGCCGGACGGAGAGCCGTGATGTCCTCTCCGTTGAACCGGATGCATCCGGCCGTTGGAGACAAGAACTTGGTAATCAGGTTGAAGGTCGTGGTCTTTCCTGCTCCATTCGGCCCGATCAGAGCGTGAATTGAATGGCGCCGAACCTTCAAATTGACGTTACGGACAGCCGAGAAACCGGAAAAGGTTTTCGTTAGCCCCTCCGCCTCAATGATGTAATCATCCTGTAGCGCGTTCTTATGCAAAACGCTCTCTCCATGTTATCCAACTCATCGAGGCCTAGCGAAGGTCTGGGTCAGGTTGCGAGGAGAATCCCGCGAGCACGTGAGGAGATTTTCCGCAACTCAATGACCTTCTGATAATCGTCGGAATAGTAGAACTCGCGGGCCACCGCAGCACTCGGGAACTCGACGACGGACAGCGAAGCTGGCAGCCAATCCCCTTCAAGCGGCTCGATGTTTTCGCTCGACAAGACGAAGCGACCGCCTCCGGCCGCGAGGATTGGTCCCGCCACATCTCGGTAATGCGCATAGGCGGCCGGGTCGGTAATGTCGATTTCGAAAATCAGATAGCCTGGCAAGGCACGCTCCTCGGTGCTGCAAAACGGGCCGCCCGCGCATCCGGCCGGCCCGTTTCAAAAGATCACTTCTTGACGAGCTTGCATTTGCTCTGGTCGAGCGAACGGAACGCCTGCTCCGCCGGTACAGTCGCCAGCACCTTGAACACGTCTTGCCTGTCGCCCTCACCAGGCTTGTTCACTTCCAGAAGGTACATGTCGTGGATCAGGCGTCCGTTCGGCCAAAGCGTCGCATTGTGTGCGAAGAAGTCATTGATCTTGGTTTCACGCAGCTTCGCCAGAACCTTGTCGGCATCATCCGTGCCAACGGCTTTGACAGCATTCAGATAGTTCGTCGTAGCGGAATAGGCGCCGGCAGCGACCCAACCTGGCGCATTGCCAGTCTTTTTCATCATCTCCGCCTTGAAGCGCTTGGACGCGTCGTCCGTATTCCAGTACCAAGGCGAGGCGAATTGGATACCTTTCAAGGCATCGAGGCCGATCGATCGCGCATCCGACTGGTGGAGCACGGTCAGCGCGACCCGCTGCCCTTGATCAATGAGGCCGAATTCCTGGATCTGCTTGAGGGCGTTCACCAGTTCCGGTCCATTCAAGGTGAGGGCAACGACTTTGGCGCCGGAGGATTGGGCCTGCAGAATGAAGGAGGAGAAATCGGTCGTGCCAAGAGGAGCGCGAATGGCCTTGAGAACTTTGCCCCCCTCTTCCTCGACGGCCGTCTTCACAGTACTCTCAAGAACCTTTCCGGCCTCATAATCGGGCGAGATGATGAACCAGCTTTCACCACCCCGATCAAGCTGCGCCCGCACGGAGGAGCGCGCAACGGAATAGGCGTCATAGGCCCATGAAACACCATACCCATTGCAATCTTCCTCGGTCGGCCGATCCGTAATCGGCGAGATGAAGAGACCAACTTTCTTGTTCTGTCCGAGCAAGTTGTTGACGCTGAGGGCGATGGCCGAATTCGCGATATCGACGATGGCGTCCACATTATCTCGTTCAAGCCATTCCCGTGCGATGGAGAGTGCTACTTCTGGTTTGTTCTGATGGTCCGCCGATACGAATTCGATCGGCTTCCCAAGGACGGAGCCCCCAAAGTCCTGTATAGCGAGTTTGACGGCATCGACGACTTCCGTGCCGCCCAGCGCGGAGAAGGAAGTGCTTTGGTCGTTCAGAACGGCGATCTTCACGCTTGGCGCCTGCTGTGCGGACGCGGTGAGCGCCGTGGACAGCATCAGCGATGTCGCCAACAACAGTCTTTTCATTATCTTCCTCCCGGGAGGCCTCTCCCTGCTTTGAGACAGGATAAGGGCCATCGCGTCAGGCTCGCAGGTCAGGCTGGGCTGCGGCATCGTCCAAAAAGACTAAAGCCTTCGTGCTTCTATCGCGCAGCCGCAGATCGAGTGGCAATTCGCGGACAGCCTGTCGGAGAGTGCCTACAAGCTCGAAGAAATCGTCGATTAGGCGGGCTCGTATAGACCGTCCATCGTCGCATGACCCTCTGTCGTCACGAGGCCACGGTCGATTAAACTTTCGAGATGAGCGAACACCGTCAGACCTGCGGCACCGTGCAGAGCCGGATCGACTCGACGGTAGAGGGCCCGCACGATATCGGGAATGGTCCGGTCCCCGCCTCTGACGCGCGTCAGAATCATTGCTTCGCGCATCTGGCGATAGGTGCGAAGCGTGCGGACACGGTCGAGTGGCTGCATGATCCGCCCGCCATGGCCGGGGAGATAGATCGTATCATCCCGGTCAAGCAGCTTACCGAGAGATGCGATGTAGTCCGTCATCGAACCGTCCGGTGGCGCGACAATGGTCGTAGACCATCCCATCACATGATCGCCGGAAAACAGGATATCCTTTCCCACTAGGCTGAAGGCTAAGTGGTTGGAGGCATGGCCCGGTGTGTGGATCGCCCCGATGGACCATCCGTCGCCGGCAACGACGTCCCCGTCACGAAGGGCGAGGTCTGGCGCAAACGCGAAATTGCTGCCCGCATCGAGCAGCTTGCCGGCTCGCCCACGGGCCGGCTGGAGCTGAGGCTGAGAGCCGTGCGCCGCAATTTTCGCGCCGGTGGCCGCCTTCAGGGCCGCTGCGAGCTCCGAATGATCGCGATGTGTATGGGTCACAAAGATATGGCTGACCGGTCTCCTACCGATGATCAAAAGGAGAAGCTGGAGATGCTCGGCATCGTCGGGACCGGGATCGATGATAGCAAGAGTCTCGGTGCCGACGATATAGGTATTCGTTCCCCAGAAAGTGAAAGGGCCCGGGTTGTGAGCTGTCACCCTGAGGATGTCAGGATCAATGGGAACCGCTTCGCCATAAATTGGATGGGTTTCATCTTCCCGGTCAGAGTTCGGCTGTGTCATGTCATCCCCTCGCGGTCAGGTTCAGCGCGAGCCAGGTCCTCCGACAGCATGAAGAATGCTCTACATCCGATGGCGGAGTCAGGAGCGTCAGACGTGTAAAAAGAGGTTACCACGCCTCTGGCCGAGCTCGGACTATGACCGGGTGGCGACGCTCAAGCGGACGGGCCGCGTTATGCCGCCGATTCGCCGGCGGTCCGGCTCGGGCTCGGATAGTGGCTCACACGCGATGAGAAGAGTGCGGGAGCGGTCCGCAAGCCTCTGATATTCCCCCTGCCCGTCATTGCGCCAGCGGATGGCGTCCTCAGCCATCGACTTCACAACTGCTGCCGGATTACCGGCGATGAGGCTACGCTGTGGCGCGCGCATATCGGATTTCACGAGGCTCAAGGCTGCGACGAGGGACTCGTCGCCGATCTCGGCATTGTCCAGAACGACGGAGTTCATGCCGATGAGGGCGTTCTCGCCCACGACGCAGCCGTGTAGGATCGCTCCATGGCCGATGGTGGCGCCTCGGCGGACGATGCAGTCGGAACTGGCCGAGGTATGAAGGGTGCAGCTGTCCTGAACGCTCGAATCGCCCTCGATGACGATCCGTCCGAAATCACCGCGCAGGGATGCGTTTGGGCCAATGTAGCAGCGCGGCCCGATGATCACGTCGCCAATGAGGACTGCGGTGGGATGGAGATAGGTCGTCGGATGAACGACGGGAATGATCCCCTCAAAGGCATAGACGGGCATGATCGGCCTTTCGACGATAGAGATATCGACCTGGGCTGCGCTTCCGGCGCCATGCGTCCTGCCAAATCGAATGACGAGGCTCAGGCACAGTCAGCTTCTCTCGCGAAAGTGGTCTCAGGTCCGAGCGGTGCGTTGAAGATGCGCTCCGCCACGCGTTCCCGATGGAATGACGGACTGCCCCAGGACTGGGTTAGCGCAATGATGCGCTTCAGGTAGAGATGAACGTCCACCTCCCAGGAATAGCCCATGGCACCGTGAACCTGGATCGCGGTCTGAGCAGCAAGATCCGCCGCCTCGGATGCGGCGAGCTTGGCCTGGGAGACGCGGGCGCGAGAATGAAGATCGTCGCGCGGGAGGTCGACCGCCGCGGCATAAAGGACAGGTCGCGCGAATTCGATCTTCACTTGCACGGTGGCGAGGTGATGCTTGATAGCTTGATAGGATCCAATCGGGCGGCCGAATTGTTGCCGCTCTTTGGCGTATCCGACGGCCAGATCCACGCAGCCCTGCGCCATACCAAGGAGCTGAGCAGCCGTGAAAAGTGCTCCTCGGTCCAATGTCTGTCGAAGAGGGTCCGCCGCCTCCTCGGGAGTCGCAATCCGCGTCGCGCTGCCGGGAGCGAGTGCGATGGTATGGAGGCGCCGGAACGGGTCAGCGCTCGGCTGCATCGTCAGCATCTCGGGGGAAAGCGCCGCCAAATGAAGACCATCGCTCCGAACAACGAGGGCGACCGACGCTCTGTCCGCGTTGGCAAAGTAAGGGTTGATTGGAAGAGAGACTGCGACGGCGATTTCTCCCGCGAGAGCCCGCTCCAGATGAGGAGAGACTCCCGTCCGATCAGCAAAAGCAGCTAAGAGCGGCAGAGCGATGCCGATATTGTCTACGAGCGGTTCGGGAAGGCAGCGGTATCCGCAGGCTTCGGCAACTTGCACGAAATCGACGGGCGCAAGTCCGAGCCCGCCCCTCTCTTCCGGAACGAGAACGCCAGCGAGACCGAGTTCGCCGAGCTTTTTCCAGCGAGTCTCGTCCTGTGTGCTGCCCGTGGTCATAAGCCTGCGCAGATCCTGCGAAGTGCAGACCTCCGCCAGAAGTGCGCGGACCACGTCTGCGGTCATGACCTGTTCGTCGGAGAAACGGAAGTCCATTTGACCGCTCACGCCCGTGGGAGGCCGAGCAACCGCTCGGCGATGATGTTGCGCTGAATCTCGTTGGAACCTGCATAGATGGGGCCCGCGAGAGAGAAGAAGTACCCGTCGAGCCACCGTCCGGCTTCTTCAGCCTCGGAAGCTTGTCTGGACAATTCCGCTCTCACGCCGAGAAGTGAAAGGGCGGCCTTGTGCATTGAGATGTCCATCTCCGACCAGAAGATCTTATTCGTGCTCGCCTCTGCGCCGATTTTGCCGCCCACATTGAGACGGGACGCCGTGTGATAGATCGAAAGTGCATATGCCTCCGTGTCCATCCATGCTTTCAGAACCGCAGCCCGCATGGCTGGGTCGGCGTCCGCCTCGCACCTCTTGAACAGCTCGACGAGGCGCCGGGCCGTCACTTGGAACCGCGCAGGACTGCGCAGCATGAGGCCGCGCTCGAAGCCAGCCGTCGCCATGCAGATGCTCCAGCCCTCACCCTCCGCCCCTAGGCGGTTGAAAACTGGTACCCGCACATCTTCCAGGAAGATTTCTGCGAAGCCCGTCTCGCCATCGATCTGAGGAATGGCCTGAACCCGAACGCCTGGCGCATCGAGCGGAAAGAAGATCAAGGAGAGGCCCTTGTGGCGTTCGGACCCTGGGTCTGTGCGGAAGAGGCCGAAAGCCCAATCGGCGAAAACGGCCCGCGACGACCAGATCTTGTGACCACGCAGAACATACTCCTCGCCCTCGCGGGTGGCACTGGCCCGCACGGCAGCAAGATCGCTTCCCGCCTGCGGTTCGGACCAGGCCTGAGCCCAGATCTCGTCACCCGATGCCATCTTCGGGAGGAAGCGGCTCTTCTGCTCGTGGGTTCCGTACTCCATCAGCGTGGGGCCGAGCAGGAAGATGCCGTTCTGATTGACGCGCAGCGGCGCGCCCGCACGATAGTACTCCTCCTCGAAGATAAGCCATTGAATGAGGTCGAGGCCACGACCGCCATAGCGCTCCGGCCACGTCACCATGCCCCAGCGCCCTTCGTTGAGAACGCGCTCCCACTCACGGTGCGCCTCGAAACCCTCGCGGCTTGCATCGAAAGATGGCAAGGGCTGGCGCGGCACATGCGTCTCAAGCCAGGATCTCACCTCCTGTCGGAAGGCATTCTGCTCTTCGGTATAGATCAGGTTCATGGATGTCCTTGTCAGCCGACGGCGCGTGAGCTCCTTCTGTCAGGCGGCTCCTGCCTGCTTTTTGTTGGCCGCAGCCATGCTCTTGGCATCATGGCCGCCGAGCATGTTGCCGGTCGTCAGATCGTTTTGCGCATGCGCGAAATGGTGCATGTGGTAATGAGCATCCATGGCCGTCCGCTTGCCGCGCAGATCCTCCACGTGATTGACGGCCTGCTTGGTCAACCAAAGGCCGAGGCGCGGCTGCTCCGCGAGGCGCTGCGCCATGACCCGTCCCGCAGCTTCCAGTTCGGTACGAGGCACGACCTTGTTGACCATTCCGAACTGTTCCGCGCGCGAGGCAGCGAGTCGTTCACCCAACAGAATGAATTCTTTGGCCACGCGAGGAGGAAGCTCAAAGGCGTGAGCAAAGTATTCGACACCCGGGATCCCCATGCGCAGGACAGGATCCTGGAAGAACGCATCCTCGCTCGCGATGATGAGATCGCAAACCCATGCCAGCATCAATCCGCCCGCGATGCAGGCCCCCTGAACAAGGGCGATGGTCGGTTTGGGGAGATCGCGCCAGCGTCGGCACATGCCCAGATATACCTCGTGCTCCCGCGTATAGAGCATCTCGGCTGCAGGCTTGTTGGTGTGGTCGGAGAAAAGAAGGCGGCGCTCAAACGTCCTGTTCACGTCCCGGCCTGGCGTGCCGATATCGTGCCCCGCCGAGAAATGTTTGCCCTCTCCCCGCAGAACGATAACCTTGACGGCATCGTCGTCGACGGCGCGGCGAAACGCGTCGTCCAGCGCATAGGTCATCTGGGAGTTTTGGGCATTGTTGAACTGCGGCCTGTTCATGGTGATCCAGGCGATGGGACCTTCCTGCTCGTAGCGGACCGGCTCGGCCGTCTCATAGGTAATGTCCGCTCTGCGCGGTTCGACAAGATCGCTCATGGCTGCCCTTCCCCAGTGCTCGTGCCGGGCGATGCAAGCTAAGCCCGCATGCCGGATCTGCAATCGTCCGAAGGGACTAACGGCCGCGAGGCGCAGATCGCCGCCATTTCGGTAGTGGTGAGCCTCTGCAACTGCCTCTTTCAGAACGTATGTGAACAGCCCGCCCTATGGGTTTGAAGATGACTACCTCGTCCCGCTCCTTAGGAGCATGATTACACTGCCCCGAGGTTCAGGTGGCTGACTACGTTCGTAATCTTGCGCAGATGTATAGCGTGATCTGCCGACGGCCGACGAGACTGGGAATCTGCTCGTCGCTTTATCGCGCGAAGATTGTCACCCACGCTGAAAGCGACGATCTTCTCATCCGGTACGGACTTTTCCTCCTTCGGCATCTATCCACATCAGCTCACCACGATACACCATCGCGTTCACGTGGGCATGGGCTTCGCTGAAGGCGAAGATCAGCTGATGTGGATCAAGCGGACGCGCGAAGAGAACGGGCACCAAGTCGGCGATGGAGTATGGCCTGATACGACAGGCGTTTGCGATACGAGTGCAGCGCTCCTCATGATGTTCTGCGAGTTCGCGGCAGCGCGCATGCAAGCCACGGAAAGGAAGCTCGTGGCCCGGCAAAACCAAAGCGTCAGGAGGAACCCAGTTCATAATGACATTCAGTGAGCTAAGATAAAGGCCGAGCGGATTGCCATCGGGATCGACCTCCGAGACACCGATATTGGGCGTGATCCGGGCGAGAACCTGATCCGCCGGGAAAAAGATGTTATCAGCGGGGCAATACAACATGAGCTGATCGGGCGCATGGCCGTCGCCAAAGCGTACCTCGAAGTCACGACCACCGATTGTCAAGACCTCTCCTGCGACGACCCGGGAGAATGTTGGCGGCAGGGGTGTCACCATCTGAGGATACGTGCGACCTCGGGTTACAACGAAATCCGCAGTCTCGGGCGCCATGCCGTGGCTGAGATAGAAGTCGCGATAGGGCTTGGACGCCCTTGCTTCGGGGCTGAGCGACATATTGAGACAGCCGAAATAGCTGCTGAGGCTCGTCAGCACAGGCAAGTCGAAGCGCTGGCTCAACCAGCCTGCGAGGCCTATGTGGTCGGGATGGAAATGAGTAACGATGAGGCGCGTCAACCGCTGGCCAGCCAAAGGGCCGGCCAGGAGGGTCTGCCAAACCGATCGCGTCGGATCGTCCGCAATGCCGGTGTCGAGGATGGCCCATCCATCCCCATCCTCAATCAGGTAGACGTTGACGTGGTCGAGGCGGAACGGCAGTGGAATGCGGGTCCATAGGATTCCCGGCGCAACCTGCCGCACTTGGCCAGTTGCAGGGGGCTCTGCGAACGGAAAGGTCAGGCCGGATCCTGCCCGGAGCGACGGAGATGTTTTCACGTCCAATGCTCCCAATCTTGACTAGCGCGGATCTTTCGTTCTGCACGAGGAGCAAACATGGCCCAAGTCACGAAACCAAGGTGCAGGATCTTTGCTTGGCGGCAGGGTTCTTACCTC
This sequence comes from Microvirga puerhi, assembly GCF_020089865.1. GTDB lineage: Bacteria > Pseudomonadota > Alphaproteobacteria > Rhizobiales > Beijerinckiaceae > Microvirga > Microvirga puerhi. The sequence continues at coordinate 671 of NZ_JAIRBM010000031.1, read as the reverse complement.
GACGCGCTCTTGCCATCTGAGATGGGCCTCTCCCCCTTCTCACTGCGTTGATGTGCTTGAGAGAGCGTCACCTAGTTCTGGAAGCACTTGGAAGAGGTCACCGACGATACCATAATCGGCGACCTGGAAGATCGGTGCCTCCTCGTCCTTGTTGATCGCCACGATCACCTTGGAATCCTTCATACCCGCCAGGTGCTGAATGGCCCCTGAAATCCCCACCGCAATGTAAAGATCCGGCGCCACCACCTTGCCGGTCTGGCCGACCTGCCAGTCGTTCGGCGCATAGCCCGCATCCACCGCCGCCCGCGAAGCCCCCATCGCCGCCCCGAGCTGATCGGCCAGCGGCGCGATATACTTGGCGAAGTTCTCCGCCGAGCCCAGCGAGCGCCCGCCCGAGATGATGATCTTCGCCGAGGTCAGCTCCGGCCGGTCGGTCTGGGCGATCTCCGCGCCCTTGAACCGCGACAGGCCGGGATCGTCGGCCGGGCCGACCGCCTCGATGGGGGCAGAGCCACCCTCAGCCGCCGCAGGAAAGGCCGCGGTCCGCACCGTGAGCACCGTCTTGGCATCGGTGGCCTGCACCGTCTGGATCGCGTTGCCGGCATAGATCGGCCGCTCGAAGGTATCGGGCGAGACCACCTTGGTGATGTCCGAGACCTGCATCACGTCGA
>NZ_JAIRBM010000030.1 GCF_020089865.1 Microvirga puerhi | reverse complement strand
CTCGGCGGTCAGCGTCGGCTATGCCCAGGCCCAGCTGGTCGAGAATGCCCTGCTCACCCGCCTGCGCCAGCCGCTGCTCACCTCCTCGCTGCCGCTCTTGGCCCAGGGTCAGTACAGTGCCGCCTTCGCCGCCGATCGCCCCGGTCAGGCCGTGGCCCCGGTGGCGGTGGCACCGGTTCCGGTTGCCCCGCGCTATGCCCTGTGGGGCGAAGGCTTTGGCTCCTGGGGCCAGACCCGCTCGAACGGCAATGCCGCGGCCCTCGATGCCGCGACCGGCGGCTTCGTGCTCGGCGCCGATGCGCTGGTCTCGGACGGCCTGCGCCTCGGCGTGGCCGGCGGCTATCTCTCGACCAGCTTCGATGTCGATGCGAGACTGTCCTCAGGCTCAACCGACAGCGTGTTCGGCGCGCTCTACGGCTCCGGTCAGTGGGGCAGCCTGACCCTGCGGCTTGGCGCCGTCTATGCGCAGCAGGATGTCGCGGTGCGGCGCACGATTTCCTTCCCCGGCTATGCCGATGCGGCGCGCTCCTCCTCCGATGGCAGCACGCTGCAGGGCTTTGGCGAACTCGGCTATCGCTTTGGATGGGGCACGGTGGCGCTGGAGCCGTTTGCCGGCGCCGCGGTGCTGCGGCTGTCGACGGAGCGCTTCCAGGAACAGGGCGGGGCTGCTGCCCTGACCGGGGTTGGCCGCACCTATGAGCTTGGCACCACGACGCTGGGGGTCAGGGCCGAGGCGCGGCTGAGTGCAGAGGTGCCACTGACACTCAAGGGGTTGCTCGGCTGGCGGCATGCCTATGGCGATGTCGAGCCGCAAGCCTTGCTGGCGTTTGCCGGCGGGGCGCTGCCGTTTGCGGTCTCCGGGGTGCCGGTGGACCGCGATGCGCTGATGGCCGAGGCGGGCTTGGCCTGGCAGGCGTCCGAGGCGATCAGCTTGAGCGTCAACTATGCCGGCCAGATCGGCCAGCGGGCGCAGGAGCACTCCCTCAAAGGCAACCTCACCTGGACCTTCGAAACACGATAGGGTGACGGACAACCGCCTTCGGGCGGTTTTTCGTTTCTCTCACTTTTCTTCTCGCCGCCGCTTGAAAAGGGCAGCATTGCTGACCAAAATGGCTCCATAACAAGCCATCCCGCTCGCCCGATTGTGGATCGTGATGGAGATGGGAGGAACACATGCTGCGGAATATCGAGAAGACGTTCAATTTCGACCTCGGCGAGACCGCCGAGGCAATCCGCGAAACCGTCCGCGACTTCACGCGGGACCACATCGCTCCCCGCGCCCAGGAGATCGACCAGACCAACGAGTTTCCGCGCGATCTCTGGCCCAAGATGGGCGAGATCGGCCTGCACGGCATCACGGTCGAGGAGGAGTATGGCGGGATCGGTCTCGGCTATCTCGAGCACGTGATCGCCATGGAGGAGATCTCCCGCGGCTCGGCCTCGGTGGGTCTCTCCTACGGCGCCCATTCCAATCTCTGCATCAACCAGATCCGCCGCAACGGCAACGACGATCAGAAGCGCCGCTATCTGCCGAAGCTGATCTCCGGCGAGCATATCGGAGCGCTTGCCATGTCGGAGCCGGGCTCGGGCTCGGACGTGGTCTCCATGCGCACCGAGGCAAGGAAGCAGGGCGACCGCTATGTCATCAACGGCAACAAGATGTGGATCACCAACGGCCCGGTCGCGGACACCCTGGTGATCTACGCCAAGACCGATCCGGAAGCCGGCCCGCGCGGCATGACGGCCTTCATCGTTGAGAAAGGCTTCAAGGGCTTCTCGACCCAGCAGAAGCTCGACAAGATCGGCATGCGCGGATCGGATACCTGCGAACTCGTCTTCGAGGATTGCGAGGTGCCCGAGGAAAACGTCCTCGGCCGTGTCGGCAAGGGCGTGAACGTCCTGATGTCCGGCCTCGACTACGAGCGCGCCGTTCTGGCGGCAGGCCCCCTCGGCATCATGCAGGCCTGCATGGATGTTGTCCTGCCCTACATCCACGAACGCAAGCAGTTCGGTCAGCCGATCGGCAGCTTCCAGCTCGTGCAGGCGAAGGTCGCGGACATGTACGTGACGATGAATGCCTGCAAGGCCTATGTCTACGCCGTCGCCAAGTCCTGCGACCGCAGCGAGACGACCCGCGAGGATGCTGCGGGAGCCATCCTCTATGCGGCCGAGAAGGCGACCCAATGCGCCCTCGACGCCATCCAGCTTCTCGGCGGCAACGGCTATATCAACGACTATCCGACCGGCCGCCTGCTGCGTGACGCGAAGCTCTACGAGATCGGCGCCGGCACAAGCGAGATCCGGCGCATGCTGATCGGCCGTGAGCTGTTCGAGAAGACGGCGCCATAAGACTTCCGGAAGGGCGCCGTCGGCCGACGCGCGCCCGCCCCTTTCACGACGCTACTTCACCTCGGTCTCGTAGATATACAGGGTCGACTTGTCGTCCTCGGGCATGAAGTAGCCGCGCAATCCCGCGTCGCTGACTTCCATCCAGACCGGATTGTGCGTCATGTCGAAGCCCGACGCGGTCCACAGGAGCACGGGCGTCTGGAACAGGGGACGCCCATCCGTCAGGCTCACGAGATCGAGACCGCCGAGGCGGAACAACGGACCCTCGGTCGTCACGCGCATCTCGGTCACGCCGGAACAGAGCATGCGGTGTCCGCCGGCATATTTGCAGTCCTGATAATCGAGGTAGTGCGAGGTGTTGAGGGTGCGCAGCTTCTCGGGTGTCTCGTTGGCGTTGGTCGGCTTGCCATCCTGTCCGAGCGGCCAGCTGTAGAACCGGCGCGATCCCCAGCTCACGCCGTGAATGGAATTATCGTCGGTGTCGTGAACGACGCCGCCGATATGGTCCGCGAACCGGAAAACTTCCGTCGCCTGCATGGTCTCCGGATCGACCCGGTAGATGATCGAGCGGCTGTTCGGACGGTATTCGGCCACCGGCACCCAGATGTAGCGGCCGTCGTAGTCGATGCCGCCGGGATGATAGATCGACCCCTCCCCGAGGGTGATCTCCTTCACGAGATTGCCCTTCATGTCGATCTTGAACAGATGCGCCACACCCTCACCCGTGTCGCGGTCGAAGCCATCCACCGGCTGCGGAAACCGCTTGGTCGGCGTCGAGATCTCGACCGAGGAGACGAAGAGCGTGTCGCCGATCTTCACCATGCCCTGCGGATGAAAGGTCGGGAAGTTGATGGACACCGCCGTGACCGGCTTCCACTGCGTGGAACGGGAGAGCTTGGTGACGCGCTCGGCCAGCAGATCCCGGCTGGCATCCGCCGCCCACGCGCCGGGAACCATCGCGACAGCCACGAACGCGGCCAGACAGGTGGACAAACGGCGCATCGATCATTCTCCAGTAGCAGAACCGCCCCCGACGGAAGGGCGTCCCTTGTTTTGGAGCGAATTGACGTGTCGGCAATGTGACGGTCCGATTTTTCCAGGGTGGCGGAGCCTCGAACCGGGCGCTATGAGTGCAGAACAATCAGACAGAGAGGCCGCCATGACCCTGGACAAAGCCATCGTCGACGCCCTGCGCGCGTCGTCCACCGCCACGCTCACGACGGTCCTCCTGAAGAAAGGCATCCGCCGCTGCTGGATGCAGGGGCCGGTGCCGATGTTCAACGCGGCGGAGCGCCTTGTCGGCCGCGCCTTCACCCTCCGGTTCGTCCCGGCTCGCGAGGACCTGGCGACACCGGAATCCTGGTCCTCGCCGCGCTCGACCCGCGCCGCGATCGAAGAGATGCCCGAAGGCTTTATCGCAGTGGTCGATTCCATGGGCGTCACCGATGCGGGCATTTTCGGCGACATCCTGACCGCGCGCATGAAGAAGCGCGGCGTCACGGCGCTGGTGACCGACGGCGTCGTGCGTGATGCAGCGGGCGTCGAAGGAACGGAACTGCCCGTGTGGTGTGCCGGCGCTGCCGCTCCGCCCTCCGTCGCTGGGTTGACATTCGTCGGCTGGCAGGAGCCCATCGGCTGCGGCGGCGTCGCGGTCTTCCCTGATGACGTGATCGTCGCGGACGGCGACGGCGTCGTGGTGATCCCGGCGGCCCTCGTCGAGGATGTCGCCAAGGCCGCCGTCGAGCAGGAAAGGCTCGAACTCTGGATCATGCGCGAGGTCGAGAAGGGCGTCCCCCTGCCCGGCCTCTATCCGCCGAACGCCGAGACCAAGGCGCGCTACGAGGCGGAGATGGGCCGGTCGTAACGGCCGATAGCGGGGACGACGGCGCTTGTTCTACTACGCTTCAAAAATCTTCTGGTTCTTCGCGACGCCGTCGAACCTTCTGATCAGCTTCGTTCTCCTCGGGCTTCTCATCAGCCTGAGCAAGCGTTGGCGGCGGTTCGGCACCGGACTGGCGCTCGTCGCCACAGTCGCGACCGTCGCGCTCGGCCTGTTACCGATCTCCAGCGCTCTGCTGCGTCCTCTGGAGGAGCGCTTCCCGATGTTCCGCGACGACGGCAGCAGGCCCATCGACGGGATCATCCTGCTCGGCGGCGCTGTCGAGGCCGCAGATTCCCTCTCGCGGGGCAGCCTTGTCGCCAACGAGTCGGCGGAGCGCGTCCTCGATACGATCACCCTCGCCCACCGCTATCCTCAGGCGAAGATCCTGATTTCCGGCGGCGGCGGAACGGTGTTCGGAGACGGCGCCGCGGAGGCACCGGTCATCGCCTCCTATTTCAAGGGCATCGGGATCGACCCCGCGCGGATCATCATCGAGGATCGCTCGCGCACGACGGCGGAGAATGCCACGTTCACGCGGGAGTTCATTGCGCCGGAGCAGGCCGGCCGCTGGCTTCTGGTGACCTCGGCCTGGCATATGCCGAGAGCCGTGGGGGTCTTCCGGAAGGCGGGATTGGACGTGATCCCCTACCCGGTCGATTACCGCACCGGTGCGTCGGAGGGTTTCTATCGTCCCTTCGCCTTCATCTCCGATGGGTTGCGCCGGCTCGATGTCGCTGCAAAGGAATGGGCCGGCCTCATCGGCTATTATGTCGCCGGCAGGACCTCGGCACTGCTGCCCGCCCCTTAAGATTCACGCAGGCGGCATCGTCAGCCGATAGACGCCCTTGAAATCATCCGGGTCTACGGGGCGGCCCTTGCGAAGGATGAGCACGCGCCCCTCCTTCATGAGCCTCACAGCCGTCTGGCGAACCGGCTGCATCAGCGGCCCCCAGCCATCCGGCGCATCGCCTCCCAGGGCCCGCGCCACATCCATCGGGCTGACAGTCTTGCCTTCGCCCTGCGCGGTAACGAGGGCGAGCATCGTCCGTTCGAGATCTTCAGGCGTCGCCTTCTTCGTCATCATACCTGCCTACCGCCGCCAGACGCGCATCCGAGACGAACTGCCGCCGCCACATCACGTAGAGCACGCAGGCCGTCGCTGCCATGAACAGGTAGGCATGCACGAACCATCCGAGATAAGCGAGGGAAAAGAAGAACGCGCGCTGCCCGCGGTTGAAGTGCTTTCCGGCCACGACATTCATGGATGCGGCCTGACGCGCGACACGCTCCGCCTGTTTCCGGTTCTCCTCCCGCAATACCGGGATCGATCCGACGATGATCGCCATGTAGTTGAACAGCCGGTAGGACCAGGCGAACTTGAAGAAGGCATAGACGAAGATCACCGCAAGCCCGATCACTTTGACCTCCCACATCAAGGGCGTCGTCGCGGGCCCGAAGGGTAGCGTTGCGAAAATCGGCAGAACCGCATCGGCGGAGCGCAGCAGAGCGAGCACGCCGCCGATCGCGATGAGCGACGTGGAGGCGAAGAAGGCCGTGCCGTTCATGAGCGCTCCCAGAATGGTCGTGTCGACGATGCGGTTCTCGCGCACCACCGTCTGCTCCATCCACTGGTAGCGATAGGCATTCATGATAGTGTTCAGGCTCTTTCCGCCGGCTTGGGTCAACTCCACCGCAGCGTGGTAGCCCAGCCACGCGGCGAGAAAGAACCCCAGCGCCACAAGATCGAGAACGGTGAAACCCAGCACAGTCATCTCCAGTTGACTCTTGTTCCATCATGCCCAGTTTTGACGAAGCTTCAAACGGAGGGTGGGCCATGGCCCAGACGATCACCCGTGGCTACAAGACCATGCTCGACGAGGCGAATGCCAAGATCGAGACTCTAAAGGCGGAAGAGGCCATCGCCCGGTTCGGCCGGAACGACACGGTTTTCGTCGATCTCCGCGATCCGCGGGAGCTGGAGCGCGAAGGCAGAATCCCTGGCGCCCTCCACTGTCCGCGCGGCATGCTGGAATTCTGGATCGATCCGGAAAGCCCCTACCACAAGCCGGCCTTCGCAGAGGACAAGACCTTCATTTTCTTCTGCGCCGCCGGCTGGCGCTCCGCCCTCTCGACCGCGACGGCCCAGGATATGGGCTTGAAACCCGTGGCCCATATCGAAGGCGGCTTCACCGCCTGGAAGGCCGCCGGCGGGCCGGTGGAGGCTGTACCGGAACGGAAGACGTGAAAACCTATCGGGCGGCGAGCCCCTCCTGAGCGAACGCCTTCTGAACGGCGGACCGGTTCTGCATCCGGTCCAGATGGGCGCGTAGGTTGGGGAGATCGGCGAGTGAAACACCGTCGGGCTCCGCCCACCAGCTCATGACGAACAGGTGGGTATCGGCGACGCTGTAATGCTCGCCGAGAACCCACGGCTCACCGATTTTTCCTTCCAGCAGGCGCAGGTCCGCTGCCATCACCTCCGGCGCCTTCCGTCGTATCTCCCGGATCGACTCCTCGTCGTCTGCCCACCGATAGCCCCGGTTCAGATGCGCGTTGTCCACGTGCACGGTCGAGGCCACATAGCTCAACACCGAGAGCATTCTGGCGAAGTCCCATGGATCGGGCGGCAACAACTTTGCTTCGGGAAAATTTTGCGCGATGTGAACGAGGATCGCGGGAGTCTCCGTCAGGATGCCCCTGCTCGTTACCAGGGCAGGAACGCGCCCCTGGGGGTTGATGGCCAGATACGCGGAGCTGCGCTGTTCCTCGGATTTGAAGTCGACGCGGATCAGTTCGTAGGGAGCACCAGTTTCCTCAAGCGCGATATGGGCTGCCAGGGAAATGGCGCCGGGCGAGTAGAAGAGTTTCAGCATATGTTCGCCTTCGGACCGATGACCTGGCAGCCTAAAGCGTCCCGCGCACATCGAACGGGGCGCTGAGATCAACCGCCGCATCAGCGCTGCCCTCAACCGGCTCGATCCGCTCGACCACCGCACCGAGGGGCCCTTGCCTGCACGCCTTGAGCATGGCTTCGATCTCCGTGTCGGGTCCGGCGAACAGCGCCTCGACGGTACCGTCACGGCGATTGCGGACCCAGCCTTTCAACCCGTGAAGCATGGCCTGGTGGTGCGTCCAGGCGCGAAAGCCGACGCCCTGGACGCGGCCGTGAATGATGACGTGCAGAGTACGGTGCGATGACATGAATCCTCAACGCCGGCGTATCGCGAAGGTTCTTCGATGAGGAGTTTCAGGTGCTCCGCAGCTTGCCGGGCAAGCCGGCGGGAGCGCTCCAACGCGGCCGGACCTTCGGAACCTGAACAGGCTCCGGCAGGCAGGATGCAGAGGGAAGCCAAGGGGAAAGGCCTCGCACATAGTCGACAGGCAAGCCCGCCTCGTCGGCTGCCTTCACGACCCCTTCCATGTAGCCCGGCTTTGGGGCGCCAAGTGCCTGGCTCCGACCGACATAAACGATGGCGCGGCGCGGACCACCTGTCGTCAGAATCGGCTGGGCGACCTTGGTATAGAGCCCGGTGGAGAGACTCTCGTAGCGATCGAGGGCCGGAATGTCGGAAAGGGCGAGATCCCAGAGCAGCCCCCAGACGATGCCTCGGATGTCCCGGGTCACGGACGCATAGCCGTCGCTCATGATGAAGAAACGGTGCCGCATGAGCCGCCCCGGCCCGACCACCTTCGATGCCGGGCACCTTTGGGCCATGGCGGCCCGGTCCATATTGGATCCGTAGGCGAAATACAGCGGCATGTCCGAGGCCTCGTCGAAAGCCGTCAGGCTCAGGCGAATTCCATGATGACTGCATCCACGGAGAGGCTGTCGCCCTCTTTCGCAAGAATCTTCGAGACTGTGGCGTCCCGTTCGGCCCGCAGGACGTTCTCCATCTTCATCGCTTCCACGATGCAGAGCGGCTCGCCCGCCTTGACCTCCTGGCCCACCTTGACGGACACGACCTTCACAAGGCCGGGCATCGGACACAGAAGCTTCTTGCCCGTATCCGCCTCGACCTTTTCCGGCATCAGCGCCGCAAGCTCCGCCTCGCGGTGCGTATAGACCCTCACCTCCGCCGAAGCTCCCGCATGGGCGAGAGACACGCCGTTGAGGATCGGCCGCACCTGGACCGCGATGTGTTCGCCACCGACATGGCCAGTCCAGACCGGCTCACCCGGCCTCCATGCCGATGAGACCGGCCAGGCCTGCCCGTCAATGACGACAGCAATGCCGCCGTCGATATCCTCGATCACGATGTCGTACCGCTCGGCGCCCAGCATGACGACGCGTTCACGGTCGAACCGCACGGCACCGTTCGGCCTCATCTGGCCGGAGATCTGGCGCTTGCGCTCGTTGAGAAGATGATCGATCGCGGCGCCGACCGCCACGATGCGCCGGGCAACTTCGCCCTCCGGTGCAGCAAGCTTGAACCCTTGCGGAAATTCTTCGGCGATGAAACCCGTCGAGAGTTTGCCTTCCTGCCAGCGCGGATGCTGCATGAGCGCTGTCAGGAAGGGAATGTTGTGGCGGATCCCCTCAATGGCGAAGGCGTCCAGGGCTTCGGCCTGGGCGGCGATGGCCTTGTCGCGGCTCGGCGCATGGGTCACGAGCTTGGCGATCATCGGATCGTAGTAGATCGAGATCTCACCGCCCTCATAGACGCCGGTATCGTTGCGCACCGTAATGCCCGCATGCTCGCCTTCCGGCGGCGGCCGATAGGTGACGAGCCGGCCGGTCGACGGCAGGAAGTTGCGGATTGGATCTTCCGCATAGATGCGGCTTTCGACCGCCCAGCCGTCGAGCTTCACATCCGCCTGCGCCAGGCGCAGCTTCTCGCCAGCCGCGACCCGGATCATCTCCTCGACGAGATCGATGCCGGTCACAAGTTCGGTCACCGGATGCTCCACCTGGAGCCGGGTATTCATCTCGAGAAAGTAGAACGACTTGTCCTGGCCCGCCACGAACTCCACCGTGCCGGCGCTGTCGTAGCCGACCGCCTTCGCCAGGGCGACGGCCTGCTCACCCATCAACCGGCGGGTCGCCTCGTCGAGCAGGGGCGATGGCGCCTCCTCGATGACCTTCTGATTGCGCCGCTGGATCGAGCATTCGCGCTCGCCGAGATAGATCACGTTGCCGTGCTTGTCGCCGAGCACCTGGATCTCGATGTGCCGCGGATCGGTGATGAATTTCTCGATGAAGACGCGGTCGTCGCCAAACGAGCTCGCCGCCTCGGATTTGGCGCGCTCGAAGCCTTCCGCCACCTCGTCGGCAGAATGCGCAATGCGCATGCCCTTGCCGCCGCCGCCGGCGGACGCTTTGATCATGACCGGATAGCCGATCTCGTCCGCGATCGTCACCGCCTGCTCGGGACTTTCGATGATCCCGAGGAAACCCGGAACGGTGGAGACTTTCGCCGCCGCAGCCGCCTTCTTCGACTCGATCTTGTCGCCCATGGCGGCGATGGCTGCGGGGTTGGGACCGATGAACACGATCCCGGCCTCTGCCAGCGCCTTCGGAAAGGCCTCGCGCTCAGACAGGAATCCGTATCCCGGATGTACGGCCTGGGCGCCTGTCGCCTTGCAGGCCTCCACGATCTTTTCGATCACCAAGTAGGACTGGGCCGCAGGCGCCGGGCCGATGTGAACCGCCTCGTCGGCCATCTCCACGTGGAGAGCATCCCGGTCGGCATCGGAATAGACCGCGACGGTCTTTATTCCCATGCGCCGGGCCGTCTTGATGACCCGGCACGCGATCTCGCCGCGATTGGCAATCAGGATCTTGTCGAACATGAGCCCTCGAACGCTTCCACCCAAATGGTCTTGCCCATCCCCGTTACTGCACATCGGCGTGTTCGGGAAGCGGGATGGATTCAGCTTTTCGTCTGGCGGAGGGCTGTAATCACGCCGCGATGCTCTGCTCCCGCTCCTGCTGGCGGCCACGCATGATGAAATCGAGCAAGGCTGCTCCGACGTTCATCGATCGGTCGAGGACCGCATAGGCGATCTCCATGGCGGACCGGGTGTGGCCGCCGACATCGAGCACGGTAGCGAGCCACAGGGCATCTTCATGCTCGACCATTCCGGCCGGAGCGCGGCCGTCCACCACGAAATCGACGACGAGGCCCGTCAGCATCTGAGTCCAGCTCGGATCCGCTGCAACCGCGCGGTCGAGCGCCAGAAGCGCCTCGGCTTCGGATTTTGTGGAGAGACCCCGATCCGCAACGATATTCTGGAGAGTATGCACATCGTCTGCCGAGATGAACTGCCGGTCGATGGCGCTCTCGATGAAATGCCGAAGCTCAGCGCTGATCATCTGTCACTCCTCCCGACAGTCCGGGTCTGGTTGCTTTTGCTGTCTGGCCAGGACTGTCACATGTCGGGAGGACTTAAAAAGTTAATGAGAGATTCCGACCTTCCATTGAGGTTAAGCGATGTTGAGACTTTTTGGTTGCTGGAATCTTGCTGCCATCATCCGCGATTGCGCCAAGATGAGCCGCCACGGGATGCATCAACTTTGCATTAACGCAAGGTGAGCCTTTCCGCCATCGGTGAGCGGGGAAACTCTCCCTATCTCAACGGAAAGGCGGGATTTCGACCCGCCATCCGCTTGGAGGCGATCATGGCACATCACGGCATTCATCACGTTACGGCCATTGCCGGGCCCGCCCGCCGCAACATCGACTTCTACACCCGGGTTCTCGGTCTGAGGCTCGTGAAGAAGACGGTCAACTTCGACGATCCCGGCACCTACCACTTCTACTATGGCAACGAATCCGGCGATCCGGGCTCGATTCTCACGTTCTTCCCGTGGGAGCATGTTGCTCGCGGTCGGGCCGGCGTGGGCTCGACGCAGGAAACGAGCTTTCATGTACCGGAATCGTCCATCGGCTATTGGACTCACCGGCTGCTGGAGCAGGGTGTCGCGCATAGCGCGCCCGAAAAGCGCTTCGGCCAGAGCGTCCTGACTTTCAAGGATCCGGACGGCATGAGCCTTGCGCTGGTCGGGGTTCCCGAGAACGGAGACGGCGCGGCACCGTGGGTGGGTGACGTGTCGGAGGAGGCCGCCATTCGCGGTCTCGACGGCGTCACGCTGCTCGTCGAGGATGCGGAGCGCACCGGGGCGATCCTCACCGATGTGTTCGGCTTCCGCGAAACTGCCCGCGATGGGTCGCTGATCCGCTACAGCGGCGATGCGCCGATCGGCAGGACGGTCGATGTTCGTGGTGCCAAGGGCTTCCTGCCTGGACGACAGGGAGGCGGCTCCGTTCACCACGTGGCATTCCGCGCTGCAGACGATGCCGCGCAGCAGGCCATGGTGCAGCGCCTTGCGGAGCATCACGGCATCCGGACCACGGAACAGCGCGACCGCAATTACTTCCGGTCGGTCTATTTCCGCGAGCCGGGCGGGATCCTGTTCGAGATCGCCACGGACGAGCCGGGCTTCGCCGTCGACGAGCCGAAGGAGCGTCTCGGCCATGAGCTGAAGCTGCCGCGGTTCCTCGAATCGCGCCGGCGCCAGATCGAAACCGCTCTTCCGGTCCTCGCCTGAACCACTTAACCTCATCTCCCGCGCCGATCAGGCGCGGGACGAAAGTCGATGCCATGACTGAGCTGTCATTCATTCACCGCTTCGTGCCGGCGACGAAACCGGGCCGTCCGCCATTGCTGCTTCTCCATGGAACTGGCGGCAATGAGGACGATCTCCTCCCGCTCGGCAAGATCATCGCCCCAGGTTCTGCCCTCCTCTCGCCTCGCGGGAAAATTCTGGAGAACGGCATGCCGCGCTTCTTCAGACGCTTGGCAGAAGGCGTCTTCGACGAGGCAGATGTCCGGATGCGCGCGAACCAGCTCGCCGATTTCATCGGCGAAGCGCGCGCGGCCTATGAGCTCGACGCGCCGGTTGCTGTCGGGTTCTCGAACGGCGCGAACATTGCCGCCGCCATGCTGATGCTACGGCCGGAAGTCCTGGCTGGAGCGGCGCTCCTGCGCGCCATGGTACCTTTGAGCGAGCCGCCGAAGGCGGATCTGACAGGCAAGCTTGTGCTGATGATCTCAGGGCAGCTTGATCCGATCATTCCGACTGACAATGCCGAACAACTTGCGGCGCAGCTCACGGCTGCCGGCGCTCTCGTGAATCACAAAGTTCTGCCGACCGGCCATGGCCTGTCCCAGCAGGACCTTTCGCTCACGCAGAGCTGGCTCACGAACGTGTAAGGGCGCAGACACAGCCCGGCGGAACGACCTGCACTTTGCGGATCTCGGACATCACCGAGATCCGCCTCTCAATGCGCGGATGGAGATGTCGAGCAAGGAGCGCGCAAATGCATTCTCCGCTTCACTGGCCCTCGCTCATCGTCCGCAAATAAGCGATCAGATCGGCGCGTTCGCGCTCCTCGGGAACACCGGGAAAGCTCATGCTCGTCTTCGGCACGAGCTTGTACGGAGCCGCCAAATAGCGGTCCAAGAGTGCCTCGCTCCAGCGCCCCTCATGCTCGGCGAAGGCCCGCATGGCTGGCGAGTAAGCAAAGTCTTCCCTGGCAGCGATGGGACGTCCGACGATGCCGCGCAGATTGGGGCCGGGCAGGTTCGTTTCACCGGCCTGCACCGAATGGCACGCATAGCAGTATTGGAAAACCCGCTCGCCTCGAACCGGATCACCATCCGCCCACGCGATCGCTGGAGCGATAGTCAGCAGCAGGGCAAGAGCGTGAAGAAGAGGCCGGATCATTGCGACGGGCGGGGCGTGCGGATCACCATCAGACGATCGGAGCCCGATTCCGGCAGCCATACCTCGCCGGGCCGCCCGAGAATCTGGCGCACGCCAGCATCCGCATCGGAGAGCGGATAGCTGGTGAACTTCTCATTCACCGGATCGAAGGACAAAACCGCATTGGCGCCCCAGTCCGAGACCCAGACCATGTCGCGTTCATCGACATACACGGCATAGGCCTGCGGCTTGTCGCCCGGCAGCCTCCACTCGCGCCAGCTCTTCGCCTGCGGGTCGTAAAGTCCGAGCTGGCCCGCATTCCATTCGGAGACCCAGATGCGCCCTTTCGAGTCGGACCAGACGCGCCGGGCGCCCTGGTTCTTGGTTGGCGGCTCGAGGACGGTCGCCTCCCCGGTTGTCCTATCGATCCGGGCTATATGATTTCCAGCAAGCGAAGCGTAATAGATGTCACCGGCGGGCGTTACGGTCATGCCATAGGTGCCGCGGCCACGGGGGGCCTTCCACACTTTCATGGCACCACTTTTCGGATCGAGCTTGCCATAGAAGCCGTTCTGGCCCGTGAACCAGAGCACGCCGTCGGGGTCGAAGACGGCAGTGTTCAAGTTGGTGTAGCCGGTGTCCTCTGAAAGCTTCCAGACCCGAATCTGCTCGGTTCGCGGATCGAAGCGGACGATGGCGTTCTGCCCGCCATCCGTCAGCCACGCGGCATCGTCAGGGCCCCGGATCACTCCATGCGGTGCCGATTTCGGCCCGAGCTTGATCTCGCGACTTTGCCCGGTTGCCGGATCGAGGATGCCGATGGCGCCATTGCGCTGCGCGGAGTACCAGACCTTGCCGTCCGGCGCCGGCGCGACATCATGCGGATAGGCTCCTTCGGGCAAAGGAAAAACCTGCTGAGGCTCTTGGGCGGATCCTGCCGTTCCCAGAGTGACGACCGCGAGAAGCGCGAGGGCAAGGCTGCGAGCGTGAGGCATCGACGGGTCCTCCGAGAGAGCCCGGCATCCTGCTCCGCATTTGTGTCACCATTCTGCCGACACTACGCGCCTATGCAGCGCCCGGGAAGTCGATCGACCGCAAGAGCGACAAGCTCGCCAGTTTCTACGCGACCGAGACGCCCAAGAGTCCTTCGCGCCTATAGCGGGATATTGTCGTGCTTCTTCCAGGGACGCTCGACTTCCTTATGCCGCAGCATCGCCAGCGCACGGGCGATCCGTCGCCGCGTCGAATGCGGCATGATCACCTCGTCGATGTAGCCGCGCTCAGCGGCCACGAAGGGCGACATGAACCGGTCCTCGTATTCCTTCGTGCGCGCGGCGATCTTTTCCGGATCATTCATGTCCTGCCGGAAGATGATCTCGACCGCGCCCTTGGCGCCCATCACCGCAATCTGCGCCGTGGGCCAGGCATAGTTCACGTCACCACCCACATGCTTCGAGGCCATCACGTCATAGGCGCCGCCGAAGGCTTTGCGCGTGATCACCGTCACCAGCGGCACAGTCGCCTCCGAATAGGCGAAGAGCAGCTTCGCGCCGTGCTTGATCAGGCCGCCATATTCCTGCGCCGTGCCGGGCAGGAAGCCAGGCACGTCCTCGAAGGTGACGATTGGAATGTTGAAGGCATCGCAGAACCGCACGAAGCGCGCCGCCTTGCGTGACGCATCCGCATCGAGAACGCCCGCCAGCACCATCGGCTGGTTGGCCACGAAGCCGACCGTGCGTCCCTCGAGACGTCCCAAGCCCGTGATGATGTTCTTCGCGAACGCTTCCTGGATCTCGAAGAAATCGCCTTCGTCGACGACCTTCAGGATCAGCTCCTTCATGTCGTAGGGCTTGTTAGGGTTGTCCGGGATCAGCGTGTCGAGGCTGTCGTCGACCCGGTTCGGATCGTCGTAGCTCGGCCATTCCGGCGCACCATCCAGGTTGTTGGATGGCAGAAAGTCGAGAAGGCGGCGCATCTGCAGCAGCGCCTCGACGTCGTTGTCGTAGGCGCCGTCCGCAACGGATGACTTGGTGGTATGGACCTTCGCGCCGCCGAGTTCCTCCGAGGTCACCGTCTCGTTGGTGACGGTCTTCACTACTTCGGGACCGGTGACGAACATGTACGACCGGTCGCGGACCATGAAGATGAAATCGGTCATGGCCGGCGAATAGACATCGCCGCCGGCGCAGGGGCCCATGATCAGGGAAATCTGCGGAATGACACCGGAGGCGATCACGTTGCGCTTGAACACCTCGCCGTAGCCGCCGAGCGCCGCGACGCCTTCCTGGATGCGGGCACCGCCGGCATCGAACAGGCCGACGATCGGCGCGCGCATCTTCAGCGCCATATCCTGGATCTTGATGATCTTCTGGGCGTGGGCCTCGGAGAGGGATCCGCCGAAGACGGTGAAATCCTTGGCGAAGACGAAGACCGTCCGTCCGTTCACCGTTCCCCATCCGGTCACGACGCCATCGCCCGGGATCTTCACCTTCTCCATGCCGAAATCGGTCGAGCGATGCTCGACGAACATGTCGAACTCCTCGAAGGAGCTGGTGTCGAGCAGGAGTTCGATGCGCTCGCGCGCCGTAAGCTTGCCGCGTCCATGCTGCGCCTCGATCCGCTTGGCGCCGCCACCGAGGCGCGCCTGGGCTCGCCGATCTTCAAGCCGTTCGAGGATGTCTTTCATGGAAATACTCTGGACGTCGGAGAAGGTTGTCTCGCTTAGCATAGGCTGACAGCAGGGAAAAACCCCACTTTCGGCAGTAGCAGCCTTTCAGCGGCAAATCCTCACCGCCGCGCCAGATGATAGACGGTGGAAGCAGCCAAAAAGTCCTGATGCCGCCGCTTACGTCGCTCTGCGGCCTCATAATCTTCGCCCCAGATGCTTTCCTGGAACAGCTCGTCCACATGGGCGGCCGCCCAGGCCGCATCGGCCGTGACAGCTCCTTCCGCATGCGCCAGAGCGATCAGGACCGACCCCGAGAGCGTCGTCATCACATGAAGCGCCGCGAGTGCGATGGGTGAATCGATAGCGCTGACTGCTGCACGGACGGCGGCGATCGCCTCCTCCGGCTGGGTGACATGCATGACGCCCTCCGCCAGGGCGAACCGTGCCCCGTACTGCTCCTCGGCCCAGGCGAGGATCGGGTCCCAGGCGGCGTTCTGCGCCTGGGCCAAGCGTTCGGGCTCGCCCGTCCGATAATAGAGCAGGTCCGAGCCTGCATAGCGCACCAGATCGTCGGCGACTTCGGCCATTCGGGGCGTCACGCCGTCGATGGCGGAATTGACGATCCGGGTGATCGGCATGGTGGCGGGGTCGATCTCCGTCCCCTGCCCTGCCCACTCCTCGGCCATGGCCTGAGCTAGGGGCTTGGAATCGACCGCAAGAAGCTGCCGTCCGGGCGTCCGGGCGCTACGGCCGTCGAGAACAAGCGCATGCTGCCCGTCCCGCTCCTCTACGCCCGCCTCCTTGTAGAAGCGTCTCGGCAGGGTGGGCTTCATGCCGGCCTGCGCCGCCCGCATCGGTGCCGGCTCATCGGCGGAAGGAAACCAATCGTTATCGCTCATGACCGTGAAACTAGGACCTCAGGCCGCACTCGGCGAGGGTTGGGCCAGGAAATGATCGAGCGCCGTATCGAGTTCCGGATAGGAAGCGACAATGTGTCGTGCCCCCGCGGCAACGAGAGAAGCGACCGGCTGGAAGCCCCAGGAGACGCCGATCGGCAGGACGCCGGCAGCACAGGCCATGGCCATGTCGTAGCTCGAATCGCCGATCATGACCGTATCCATGGCGTCGGCTCCGACCTCCGCCATGGCCTGGAGGATCATCCCCGGATGAGGTTTGGATGGTGCGTCGTCGGCGGTTTGGATCGTCGCGAAGTGACCGTGCCAGCCCTCATGCTCCAGAAGGCGATTGACGCCGCGCCGCGACTTTCCGGTGGCAATGCCGAGAAGAACCTCGTCCCTCTGCCGTAGCGCCTGGAGGCAGGCGAGTGCTCCGGGAAAGAGCGGCTCGGCATTCGCCGGATCGGCCCGGAGCGTCCCGAAGGCCTCCTTGTAGACCCGTACGAGATTCTCGACGGGGCCCTCCGGCCCGACGAGGACCGTGAAAGCCTCTACGAGGGAGAGACCCACGATGGACAGTGCCCGCTCCCGCGTCGGCGGCTCCAGGCCGACCGCTGCAAATGCGCGGTGCTGGGCGGCGACGATCATGTTCTGGCTGTCGACCAGCGTCCCATCCACATCGAAGATGACGAGTTTCAAAGGCTTGTTCCGTTGAACGTAGCACGAAAGACGGACGCGTCATGCACGAGCGCTGCCAACCCCGTCAAGCGTAGGCGGCGCGCAGATCCAGCGTGCTTCTGTTCCCAATGGCCTCGTAATTCTCCGCGAGCCATTGCCGCGCGGCGGCACGTCCCAGGTTCTTCAGCTGTTTGAAGAAATCCCACCGGGCATTAAGGCGCGACGATGCCGCGAATTCGTCGAGGTGGCGATCGCCATGGATCCGGTGCATCAGGACCCGCTTGTAGTTGCTCGTCGGCAGCTTCCCTTCGTCGATGAGCCGCATGACGAAATCGGCCGTCCTGAGCTCGTGCAGCAGATTGGCGTTGAACGTGATCTCGGTCAGCCGATTCTGGATTTCCTGAACCGTCCGCGGCGTCGTGCGACGCTCGATCGGATTGATCTGGACCAGCAAGACGTCATCGGTCCGCGCCTCGTAGAAAAGTGGGAACAGGGCCGGATTTCCTGTGTAGCCGCCGTCCCAATAGGGTTCGCCGTCGATCTCGACCGCCTTGAAGATCATCGGCAGACATGCGGAAGCGAGAACATGGTCGACCGTAAGCTCCTCGCGTTTGAAGACGCGGACCTTGCCCGTCCAAACGCTGGTGGCGGTAACGAAAAGCTTCCCGTCCGCGCAGGCCCGCACCCGTTCGAAATCGATCAAGCCACTCAGGGCATCCTTGAGAGGATTGATGTCGAGCGGATTGAAATCATAGGGACTGGCCATGCCAGACCACGCATTGACCAGAGACTCCGCGGGAAAGCCACCCGGCGTCCAGAAGCTGAGGAAGCGGTCGAAGACCGCGCGTTGGAGCGGTGAGAGCACCCCATCGAGACTGACGCGCTTCCAGAACTGGCGCAGCTGGGCGCGGGCACCATCGACGCCGTTGTCCAGCCAACCCTCGAACAAGACCACAGCATTCATGGCGCCGGCGCTGGCGCCGGTGATCGCCTCGATGGCAAGGCGTCCATCCTCGAGGATGTAGTCGAGCACTCCCCAGGTGAAAGCTCCGTGAGCACCACCGCCTTGCAGAGCCAGTGAGACCGACTTCTCGGCCCTCGGACCAATCAGGCCTTGCGGACCTCCGGCCGTTTGCGCTGCGCGACCCGTCATCGCTAATTCCTATCTTTCTCGAGCCGAGCCCATCATTGCCGACCTTAGAGGACGCCCGACCAACGTGGAACCGGAACATCGGCAGGCAATGTTGCAACCTGCCGAACGACCGAAAGTTCACGGCCCGGTCACAAGCCTGCCGAAACGTAAGGTGGGATTAACTTCATGGCCCTAGTTCTCGCTGAGGTTCAGGGCTCAGGGCACAATCATGCAGGACAACACCGCGCTCACGGAAAGACTTCGTTTTCTTGGCATCGACGACAGCGTCTGCCAGGAACTCAGGTCCGTGTGGCAAATCATCTCCCCTGCTCTGCCCGGCATCCTGAAGCGATTCTATGCCCACGTGACGCAGGTCCCTCGTCTGGCGGAACTGATCGGATCTCAGCAGGAAAGGCTCATCAGCGCTCAGTCCAAGCACTGGAGCCGGCTCTTCAGCGGACGCTTCGACGAGGAGTATGTGAACAGCACGCGGCGGATCGGACTCGTGCACAACCGCATCGGGCTTGAGCCACAATGGTACATTGGCGGCTACGCCTTCATCCTCAACGAACTCTTCCAGATCCTGGCGGCCAAGCATCGCTTCAACAGTGCCGCACTTGCGCGACGCGTCACCGTCATGAACAAGGCCGTCATGCTCGACATGGATTATGCGATCTCGGTCTATCAGGACGCCCTGGTGGAGGAACGGCAGAAGCGCGGAGCCGCTCTGGCGGAGGCAATCACGGCCTTCTCCAGCGCCGTCCAGACGAGCCTCGAGATCTCGGGCGAGGCAAGCGAAGCGCTCTCCGTCAGTGCCGAAACTCTCGATGCAGCGGCGGAAGCGGCAAGCAGCCTTGCGATCGAGGTAACGGAGAGTGCCGAGCAGACCGCGCTGAATATGCGATCGGGGGCCAATGCGACGGAGCAGCTGGCCGCTTCCGTTCAAGAGATCGGCGAACAGGCAGGCCGCTCGGCGGACGTGGCACGCCAAGCACTGGCGACGGCACAGCAAACCAAGGACTCGATGGCGAGCTTGGCCGATCAGGCGCGGGAAATTGGCAACGTGGTCGATCTCATCGACGAGATCGCAGCCCAGACGAACCTTCTGGCTCTCAATGCCACTATTGAGGCGGCGCATGCAGGCGAGGCCGGCAAGGGCTTTGCCGTCGTGGCGCAGGAGGTCAAGACCCTTGCAACTCAGACGGCCAAGGCGACAACCGAAATCGCCTCGCGCATTGCGGCTCTTCAGAGCGCCACTCAGAAAAGTGCCGGCGAGATCGATGACATTGCGCGCGTGGTCGCAGAGGTCAGCGGCATCGCGACGGCCATTGCGGCTGCCGTGGAGGAGCAGGCAGCCGTTACGTCCGACATTGCGACGAACGTGCAACAGACCAGCGGACATACGCAGGCGATGGTTCAGAGCATCGAGACATTGAACACGTCGACAGCCTCAGCGACGACAGCGGCACAGCGTGTCTCGGAAGCCAAGCATACGCTCGATCAACAGCTCACCCGCCTGCGCGACGACATCGACCGCTTCCTGGACACCGCACGGGCGGCTTGAGACGTCTCAAGCCGTTCGAGAAGCGTCGCCAGCGATACGCCCATTAAGGCGAGCCTTCACGGCGGGCCATTCATCGCTGACGATGCTATAAACGACCGTATCGCGCACGTGACCGTCCGGCATGATCATATGCCGGCGCAGAATGCCATCGAGGGAGGCACCGAGGCGCTCGATGGCGGCCCGGGACTGGTCGTTGAGACGATGGGTCCGAAGCTCGACAGCGTTGCAACCCAGGACCTCAAAGGCATGTCGAAGCATCAGGAATTTGGCATGCGTGTTGACGAAGGAACGCTGCCATGAGCGGGCAATCCACGTCGTGCCGATCTCGACCCGGTGATTGACCGCATCGATGTTCATGTAGCGGGTCGAGCCGACCACTCGCTGCCCATCGCGGACAACGGTGGTGAAGGGGAGCGCCAAGCCGGCCGCCTGCAGGTCCACCGCCTTGCGAACGTAGGGCTCGAAGTCCTCCGATCGGGGAACGGTCGTGGTCTTCTTCTCCCAGAGTTCCCCGTCCTTTGCGGCTTCGGCGAATGCTGGAACGTCCTCCAGACTCATCGGCCGCAGGATCAGGCGGTCGGTCGCAAGCGTGACCGGCTCAATGTGAAGCATGGTATGATCGCCCTTATGAACTGTCGCTTTGTCCCCTATCGGAACGGCACAAGCAACAGCCAAAAGGGCCGATCAGGAGACCGGTGGGGTCTCCTGATCACGAATTGTCGTCGGTCGACCCGCGTTCTCGTCAAGTGAACAGATAGACGAATCCCGGCAGGGTCATGGCCAGGCCCGCCAATGCCCACGCGCCGGCCACCGGGCGCCAGCCGGTCCCGTCCGTGGTGTTGCGGAGACGCTGAGCAAACGAGGCGGACTCCATCGTGCGTCCGCTCAGGCAAGAGCACAGAGCGTAGTGCGCTTGGCCATCGGAAAGCTCGAAGAAGTTCATGGCGTCGCCGAGCCGATCGCTTCCGAGTCCTTCAGCCCGAAGGACCGGATCCTCATAGGCCACTGAAAGCGGGGAATCGTCCACGCGGATCAATGCCCGTTCTGCTGGCGGCTTGTACTCGATTTCACCAAGAGAGTTCAGACGACGCGTCGGATTCCGCTCAAGAAGCTCGACCCAGCGCTGAAGGCGCTCCTGCCGAGTCATCGACCTCGGCTGAACATCGGCTACGCTACGGAGCTGATCAAGATGCTTATGTTCCATTGATCTTTCTCCTTGCAATGGCCCGGCTTGCCACAAGGACCCGCCGAGAACCCTTGATGCTGCGCGCAGGGCGCGGCAAAAGTGCGACTACGAGAAGAAAGATTTTCAGGAAATGTGACGCACCTAATCCTCAGGTGCGTCGACAATCGGATCGTAACGGCTGGTATCGAATCCGAGCAGGTTGAAGCTTTGCTGCATGTGCGGTGGCAAAGGAGCTGTCACATCGATGGGTTTGCCAGTTCTGGGATGCGCGATCACGATGCGTCGCGCCAGAAGGTGCAACTTGTTCTGGATGCCACCGGGAAGCTCCCAATTCTCGATGTCGAAATACTTCGGATCGCCGACGATCGGATGACCGATATGCGCCGCGTGAGCGCGCAGCTGATGGGTACGTCCGGTCACCGGCTTGAGGGACATCCAGGCGAGCTTCTGCGCAGCCGTCTCCACGACTGCATAATAGGTCAGCGCGTGGCTTGCTCCCTCGTCCCCATGCTTGGCGACCCGCATCCGCGCGTCACCCTCATCCCCCTCCTTGGCCAGATACGTCGAGACCCGGCCCTGGCGGACACGTGGGACGCCGGCCACAAGGGCCCAATAGATCTTCCGCGTCGTGCGTGACCGGAAGGACTTCGCCATCGTGGACGCCGCGAACCGGGTTTTCGCGATCACGAGGCAGCCCGCCGTATCCTTGTCGAGACGGTGCACGAGCCGGGGACGCTGCCCCTCGTCGTCTCGCATCGACTCGAGCAGCTGGTCCACATGACGGGTAGTGCCGGAACCGCCCTGCACGGCGAGTCCCATGGGCTTGTTGATGATCAGGACGTCCTTATCCTCGTAGAGCGTGATGGACTTCAAGAAATCTCGATCGCTCTGGTCCCTGACGGCACTACGCGCCACGAGCTTCGGCTGATCGAGCTTGAGCGGCGGAATCCGAACCTTCTGACCTGCCTCAAGACGATCGTTCGGCTGCGCCCGCTTGCCATCGACCCGAAGCTCACCCTTGCGAACGATCCGCTGGATATGTGTGAAGGCCAGTTGCGGAAACCGGGCCACCAGAAACCGGTCGACGCGCATGTCTGCCTCGTCGGGCTCCACCACAAGGGTTTGCACGCCGGTCGCCAGGGTTTCCTGCGCGGCCGCTTTGGCCGCAGCACGGGTCGGCCGGCGTGGCGCCTCCGCCGAAGGCCGGGCCGGTGCCTTGGCTATCGGCCTCTCACCGAGCGGGGCCTCGGAGCGCGTCTTGTCCGCCGTCTTCCCGCTGCGCGGCTTTGTCGGAGACGCCTTACGTGCGGGCTTATCATCGCGCGAGCGAAAGCCCTGCCGCGTTCCCGCTCGCCCGCCACGGGCCCCGTTCTGTCCTGAGCTGCCTTTTTTCATGGAATGTGGGTATCAGAGCGCCGCTCATGCGGCAATCAAGGGTTCGATACCAATCCGACCTGTCGGCGGAAAAATGGGCCGCTGGCACCCCTTTCCAGCATCGTGCGGGCCGATAGGAGCATATGATGAAGATCGCCCGGCCTCTGGGAGGAGTGCCGGACGATCACGCTCGACAGGTCGTGTGCCGCTCGTGCGTTGGATGCTTCCGGCCGTCGGCTTACTAGCTGCAGACCACAGCACGACGCAGGACAATGCGTCCCCAGGGATTGACCACCCGGCGATGAATGACAAAGCAATCTCCGCCATACGTCGCGCCGTAATAGGGATAGTCATAATAGGGATAATCATAGGCCAAGCCACCGAGGACCGTACCGCCGACCAGCCCGAAGGCGAGCGCATTGTCGTTGAACGGATGGTGATGGAAGAAGAACGGCCGGTTCACGAAGACCGCCCTGTTACCCATGAAAGGTCGGCCAGCGAAGCCCGGATGGAAGCCGGGACTGAAGCCGGAGTGGAAACCCTGGTGGATGAAGACCGGCGGGTGGAAGCCGCCAAATCCTCCCATACCGCCATGGAAACCACCCATTCCCATACCACCGTGGAAACCACCCATTCCCATGCCGCCCATGCCCCCGCGCGCCATTGTCGGCGCAGCAAGGGCGACGACACCGACACCGAGCGTGATAGCGGCAAGCAGGGCTCTGAAACCGGTCCCGGGTTGAGACGCGAAGATCATGACAATGTCCTCCAATCAGGACGTCTACATGCCTTCAAGAACACTTCTGGCGGCGCATTATTCGAAAAAGATATGGTGGTCGCCACGACAGCATCAGGGCTTGCACAAGACCTGGGCAACCCACCCGGGAAGAAAAGAGAGCGAGGTCAGCCCGTCGCTACTGTCGTACGGATTTAGGCCGCCATCGCGCGCACCAGCGCCAACCCGGACACAAGCCCAGCAAGGGAAAACAGAACCGAAGCAGCAATATAGCCGATGGCGATGCCTGCGTCGCCGCGCTCCCAGATCAGCACCGTATCCAGGGAGAAGGCCGAGAAGGTGGTGAATCCCCCGAGAATTCCGGTGGTCAGGAAAAGGCGCAAGTGTTGGGTCCACCCCTCGCCTGCTTTGAACGCCAGCCATCCGACAATGGCACCCATGATGAAGGAGCCGAGCACGTTGACCGTCAACGTTCCCCACGGAAATGCCACTCCGCAATAGCGGGCACAGCCGAGGTTGACCGCATGCCGGAGCGCACCGCCGATCCCGGCACCGATGAAGACGATGAAATATGAGATCATGGGGCCAAGCTAGCAGCCCGCCTTCTGTGCAAACAAGACCAGATCTGACTGCACAACATCCAGGTCCTGTCCATGAACCTCAGACTTGAGGCGACAGGCTTCATCGCGCAGTCCGGCCAGCAGCGTGGCCCATGCAAGATTCATGCGGGGTATCGCCCACTCAGGAGAGTTCGCGACAGCCTGCTGCAGGACCGCCTTCGCAGATTGCGGGCGACCGGCCATGAGCAACATTCGTCCATGATCGGCCTGCAGCGATGGAGCAGGAGATTTCATGCGTGCAGCGAGGTCGAACAATTCGTTGGAATAGTCGTAATCCTTGAACCGGCCAGCGACGATCATCGCGAAGCGATGATAAATCCCGCTCAGTTCCGGATCCAGGAGATAGGCTTGGTTGAACAGCTTTGCTGCGGTCGAGAGATCTCGCTGCTCTAGAAAGGCGCGGCCGCCAGCCGCAATCGCAGCGCTTGCAGCCTTAGATCGATCCAGAGAAGTTTTGAGAACGTCCGCGACCAGCTTTTCATCCGCCGCCCGCTGCGCAGGATTTTTCTCGGCGAAATTGAAGAACGGTGCCTCATTTGCCGGAACGTCATACGTTCTTACGCTCACGACAATCCCTGGCGCGACCGTCGCCTTCCGAGGCTCTGCGGCTGCAGGAGAAATTAGGCTTTCTAAAACCAACGAAAGCACGACGGATCGCAGCATCGCTTGTCCCTCCACGGCCGGAGCTTAGCCGAAGGAATAGTATACGCAATAACATTAGTATTTCTGCCGTTCTTTCCGCAGCTTCTCCCACCAATCGAGCCGTTTGCGCACCTCGCGCTCAAAGCCGCGGTCTACAGGCTCGTAGAAGTGCTGCCGACCAAGTTTCTCCGGCCAGTAGTTCTGACCAGAGAAAGCGTCCGGCTGGTCATGGTCATAGCGGTAATTCTCGCCGTAGCCGATGTTCTTCATGAGCTTCGTCGGTGCGTTGAGAATTGTCTTCGGCGGCATCAGAGAGCCGTTCTCCTTCGCAACACGCGTCGCGGCCTTATAGGCGGTGTAGACTGCATTCGATTTCGGTGCGGTGGCCAGGTAGACCGCCACCTGCGCCAAAGCGAGTTCACCCTCGGGCGAACCGAGAAAATCGAAGGCATCCTTGGCCGCGTTGGCAATCACGAGGGCCTGCGGGTCAGCAAGACCAATATCTTCCACCGCCATGCGCACCAGCCGGCGAGCGATGAAGAGCCGATCCTCGCCGGCATCGAGCATGCGGGCGAGATAGTAGAGGGCCGCATCGGGATCCGAGCCGCGGATCGTCTTATGGAGGGCGGAGATCAGATTGTAGTGCCCCTCCTGTCCCTTGTCGTAGATCGGCGCGCGGCGCTGGATGATCTCTTGCAGCTGTTCCGCATCGAAGATCTCTTCCGGCTTCGCGGAACGCCAGACTTCTTCCGCAAGGGTCAGGACCGCCCGGCCGTCGCCGTCCGCCATGCGCACGAGAGAGGCTCTGGCTTCATCGTCCAGCGGCAAGGACTTTCCGGAAACCTCCTCGGCCCGCAGCAGGATCTTCTCGATCGCCTCTTCATCGAGCGATTTGAAGACAAGGACCCGGGCCCGCGACAGCAGTGCGGCATTCAGCTCGAAGGATGGGTTCTCGGTCGTCGCTCCCACGAGCGTGATGGTGCCATCTTCCATGACGGGCAGGAAGGCGTCGAGCTGAGCGCGGTTGAACCGATGAATCTCGTCGACGAAGAGCAATGTGCCCTTGCCCATGGAGCGTCGGCCGCGGGCCGCCTCGAAGACTTTCTTGAGGTCCGCGACGCCGGAAAAAATCGCCGAGATCTGCTCGAAATGGAGATCCGTCTCATGAGCGAGAAGGCGCGCCACCGTGGTCTTTCCGGTGCCGGGCGGGCCCCAAAAGATGAGCGAGCCGAGCGACCCCGACGCGATGAGACGGGACAGGATCCCGTCAGGTCCGACCAGATGATCCTGGCCCACCACCTCCGCCAGCGTGGTCGGTCGCATGCGATCTGCCAGAGGTCGCGGCGCGTTCCGGTCGAGGCCAGCGGAGGAAAAGAGATCGCTCATGTTCGATTACGAAGCTTGCGCGTTCAGGCGCGCATAAAGATCAGGATCGACCCGGACCATCATCCGCTCCGGATTGGCCGGCGGTCCGAAGCCGAAGGGGGCATAAAGCCCGTGAGCGTCGCGGGTCATGAGCAGCCAACGCCGGAGGTTCTGCAATTCAGGATGCTCCAGAATGGCCTCAATCATCGCCTTGCCGCCACCCTGGCCTCGAACAGACGGACACACGAAAACGTCCCCGAGATAGGCGAAGGTCGCCTTGTCGGTGATCACGCGCGCAAAGCCGCGGATCTCGCCCTCCCCGTCCCTCAGCGCAAAGCAGAGGGAGTTTGCCAGGGAGCGGTCGAAGATCGAGCGCGGCAGGCCTTTCGCCCAATAGCTTTCGGAGCCGATCCATCGGAAGACGATATCTGCCTCCTCCGTCGACAGCTCATTGAAGACGGACCAGCCTTTCATCGTCCGAGAACCGTCGTGAAGACCCGCCCGCCGCGATTGATCGTCATTTCCCAATAGCCGCCTCCGCGCCGCGTCAGCCGGTCCACATCCTTGGTCGACGTCAGCCGCTCACCATTGATGGCGACGATCTGATCGCCCTTCTGGAAACCGACGCTGGCGGCGATCCCGTTCTCGTCCAAATCTGCCACGACCACGCCGTCGTCGGAAATATCGATCTGCAGTTCCTCGGCAACGGCGGGCGACATATTCACAAGCGTCGCGCCCGAAAGCGGCGAGCGGCTCGTCACCTTGACCGGGCTGCGCGACGGGTTTTCCGGCGGCGGCAGCAGCCTGACGCTGATGTTTATCTGCTTGCCGTCCCGCAGGATCGTCAGCGGCGTCTGCCCTTGTATCCCCTTGAGGGTGAATCGGTAGCCGAACCCGTCCGGATTATCGACCGACTGGCCATCGACCGCCAGGATCGCATCCCCACGTTTCAGGCCGGCATCCGCAGCAGGTCCCTTGTCATAGACGGAGGTGACGAGGACACCTGTGGGACGCGGCAAGCCAATGCTCGAGGCGATCTCACCATCCACCGATTGCAACCGGGCTCCCAGCCACGGCCGCACCACGTTACGCGCTCCATTGCGTGCGGAATTGAGCACGACCCGGACCATGCTGGACGGAATGGCGAACCCGATGCCAATATTGCCGCCGGACCGGGAGAAGATCGCCGTGTTGATCCCAACAAGCCGGCCGTTCATGTCGATCAGCGCGCCGCCCGAATTGCCCGGATTGATGGCCGCGTCGGTCTGAATGAAGAACTGATAATCGGAGATGCCGACCTGCGTTCTGGCGAGGGCCGAGACGATGCCCTGCGTCACGGTCTGTCCAACGCCGAAGGGGTTTCCGACCGCCAGGACCAGGTCGCCAACCTGAAGGGCCTCCGAGTCGCCCAGCTCGATCACTTGGAGATCCGCAGGATTCTTGAGCTTAAGCACGGCGAGGTCGCTACGGGGATCCCGCAGGACGATCTCAGCCTCGAACTCGCGGCGATCCGCCAGCGCGACCTTCACGTCGCTCATGTTCTCGATGACATGGTTGTTGGTGATCACGAGGCCCGCAGGGTCGACGATGACGCCGGAACCCAGGGAGCTCTGCGACCGGCCCGGTGGCACGCTGGGGCCACCCTCACCGAAGAAGCGACGGAAGAACTCTTCCATGCCGGCGTTCTGTCGGCGCTCGGAGCGTGTCGCATAGACATTGACGACTGCGCCACTGGTCTCGCGAACGATGGGTGCAAAGGAAAGCTGGACCTGCGCCCTGTTGGCCGGAACGGCCCGATCTTGTGCTTCCGCGCCCGGCGACCCGAACGCGAAGAGAGCCACGACAACAAACATAAAACAGGAAACAATGCGCATGAGGCGAATCCGTTGGAACAAGCACGAACGTGGATAAGACGTGGTGTGGCAAATGCCAAATTCCAGCGGGTCCGACAGAAGCGACATGGCTCCAAGAGCACCATAAGACGATTAGGGCGAACCATCTCGCCGCACTGACGCCAAAAGAAAAGGGCGGCCCAAGGACCGCCCTTTCCTAAAACTCTCAGATCTGAAGCTTACTCTGCGGCTTCGACGATCTCTTCCTTCTGGGTCGGGCCCGAATCCTGGCCGCGTGCATCGACATCGCGGTCGACGAACTCGATCACTGCCAGCGGAGCATTGTCGCCGAAGCGGAAGCCGGCCTTCAGGACGCGGGTGTAGCCACCCTGGCGGTCCTTGTAACGCGGGCCGAGAGCCGCGAAGAGCTTCTTCACCATATCCTCGTCGCGCAGCTGCGCCATGGCCTGACGGCGGGCATGCAGGTCGCCGCGCTTGCCGAGGGTGATGAGCTTCTCGACGACGGGACGCAGATCCTTCGCCTTGGGAAGGGTAGTAACGATCTGCTCGTGCTTGATCAGCGCAGCCGCCAGATTGGCGAACATGGCCTTACGATGTTCGGACGTGCGGTTGAACCGACGGCCGCGGAATCCGTGACGCATGGCTTTCTCCTTGATCTTCCGGCCGCCGTGCCAAGGGTCGACCGTCTCTCTTCTTCAATCCGCCGAAGCGGGGCAGGACAAAGGGCCCCCGCAAACGCGGCGGCCCCCTGAAAGGCTCAGTAATGTTCTTCGAAGCGCTTGGCGAGATCTTCGATGTTCTCCGGCGGCCAGCCCGGCACATCCATGCCGAGATGGAGGCCCATGGAAGCCAGGACTTCCTTGATCTCGTTGAGCGACTTGCGGCCGAAGTTCGGAGTGCGGAGCATTTCCGCTTCGGACTTCTGGATGAGGTCGCCGATATAGACGATGTTGTCGTTCTTCAGGCAGTTCGCCGAACGGACCGACAGCTCGAGCTCGTCCACCTTCTTGAGCAGTGCAGGGTTGAACGGCAGCTGCGGCGCGGCAGCGGCGGTCTCTTCCTTGCGGGGCTCTTCGAAGTTCACGAAGACCTGGAGCTGGTCCTGGAGAATGCGGGCCGCATAGGCCACGGCATCCTCGGGGGACACGGCGCCGTTGGTCTCGACCGTCATGATCAGCTTGTCGTAGTCGAGGATCTGACCCTCACGGGTGTTCTCGATACGATAGGAGACCTTCTTCACCGGGCTATAGAGCGAATCGACCGGAATGAGGCCGATCGGAGCGTCCTCGGCACGGTTGCGCTCGGCAGGAACATAGCCCTTGCCGGTATCGACGGTGAACTCCATGCGGATCTCGGCGCCCTCGTCGAGAGTGCAAAGCACCAGCTCGGGGTTCAGGATCTGCACATCACCAACGGTGTTGATGTCGCCGGCCGTGACCAGGCCTGGGCCGGTCTTACGCAGCGTCATACGCTTCGGACCCTCGCCCTGCATCTTGATGGCGATGGTCTTCACGTTCAGGACGATATCCGTCACGTCCTCGCGGACGCCCGGAATGGAGGAGAACTCGTGCAGCACGCCGTCGATGTGGATCGATGTCACCGCCGCGCCCTGGAGGGACGACAGCAGCACGCGGCGCAGGGAGTTGCCGAGCGTCGTACCGAAGCCGCGCTCGAGCGGCTCAGCCACGACCGTCGCAATACGCTTCGGATCGTCGCCCGGAGCGACTTCGAGCTTGTTGGGCTTAATCAGCTCTTGCCAGTTCTTTTGGATCACAACCACACCTCTTCAAGGTACGGCTTAAAGGGCGGGACGAACCCACCCTTGAAACCGAAACGCGCGCGGGAAACCCGCGCGCCGGATGATCTTAGACGCGACGACGCTTGCGCGGGCGGCAGCCGTTGTGCGGGATCGGGGTCACGTCACGGATCGAGGTGACGGTGAAACCGGCCGACTGGAGCGCACGGAGAGCCGATTCACGGCCGGAACCGGGGCCGGACACCTCGACCTCGAGGGTGCGCATGCCGTGCTCGGAGGCCTTACGGGCGGCGTCCTCGGCCGCAACCTGGGCCGCGTAGGGGGTCGACTTCCGCGAGCCCTTGAAACCCATCGCGCCAGCGGACGACCAGGAGATCGTGTTGCCCTGAGCGTCGGTGATGGTGATCATCGTGTTGTTGAACGAGGCGTTCACGTGAGCAACGCCGGACACGATGTTCTTGCGTTCGCGACGGCGGACGCGGGTAGCTTCTTTAGCCATACTTCAAGTCCTTCAAACGCGCCCGTGATGCCAGGCGCTCGGGAGTTTCTTTTGTCGTCATGGCCAGGCTTATCCCGGCCATCGCATTCAGTTTCTAGCGCCTCGATCGGCACAGGATTCCCGGGTCAAGCCCGGGAATGATCTTGGGCGAAGAATCTCCCTACGATCACTTCTTCTTGCCGGCGATCGGCTTCGACTTACCCTTACGGGTGCGAGCATTGGTATGCGTGCGCTGGCCGCGAACAGGGAGCGAACGGCGGTGACGAAGACCGCGATAGGCGCCAAGGTCCATCAGGCGCTTGATGTTCATCGAGACATCGCGACGCAGATCGCCTTCCACGACGTAGTCGCGGTCGATGGTCTCGCGGATCTGGAGCACTTCGGCGTCGGTGAGCTGGTTCACGCGGCGCTCGGCCGGGATGTTCACCTTCTCGACGATTTCCTGGGCCTTCTTGGGCCCGATGCCGTGAATGTACTGAAGCGCGATCACGACGCGCTTGTTGGTCGGAATGTTGACGCCTGCTATACGGGCCATCGTCCATCTCCATGTGGCGAAGCGTTAAGCTTCGGTGGCGTTGTCGCGCGTCCGGTGGAGGCCGGCCCTTGCGCGGGATATAAGAACACAACAATACGGAGCGGCCTCAAGTGAAGCCCTCCGTATCGCGTCTTCTTTTGCGAGAACCGGTTGCCTAGCGCATTGGGGAAGGTACGTCAAGTGCCTTAGGGCGGGTCATTTCTGTTCCATGACAGGCACGTAATGATTTTGTTCTTATTTTGTTCTTGACAACAAAATGACATGTTGCAACATTATGTTCACATTTATTACGCAGGCCCGTTATGCCTCAAGACAATCTATTTTGAGCGAGACTTCTCAGACTTCAGATCGAGCTCACAACCCTCCGGCAACAAGTCAGAGATATTCGCTCCCGTCGCGCTCTTGAGCGACGATACGATCCCAAGCAACCCCGCGTCCCAGCCGGATCTGCAGGGGGAGGTCGATGGACCTCGGAGGGCACTGCAGATGCAGGAGATAGCGACGATCCGGAGATCTTGCCAAGTGATGAACGCACGAGGATACGCAGTCGCGCGGGCCGGACAACGTTGGCCGGTTTACGATCGCTCGCAGAACGTGAAGAACAATACGAGCGCGACAGTTTTCAGTGCAGACTTCTGAAAAGCAAGCCTTGCTGGGCGCAAGCTTTTGTCCGGAAGATTGCCTGTGAAAAAGGGCACCCTATCCCGCCGTTGAATTACTGAGTTCGCCATGATGATTGCTCAACGAAACCTCGAATACGTAGCGGAGAACGGAACCGCCATTTCGGTCCCAATTCAACTCTTCTCCCCGGAGGAGGACGATCGATGCTGGGCATGCCGCTATACGATCGGCTGGCCCAACGGCGTGAAATCCGGGGTCGCCTACGGGTTCGACTCGGTTCAAGCGCTTATCCTGGCGATCAACAGTATCGGAAACGATCTCTATTTCAGCGACTACCACAAGACGAGCCGGCTCACGTGGGGAGAGATCAATGGCGGCTATGGCTTCCCCGTGACCAAGAATGCGCGCGATCTGCTTGTCGGCTACGACAAGGAATTTGATGACTAACGAAGCGGATGGGCGGACCGAAAAATCGATCTCTCAACGGCAACGATCCTTCTGGATCATACAAGAGAAGCTTCCCTCCCCTCAATGACCAAGGCTCGACATGCTCATTGCCAAGCGCGATCTCCAGTACACGCCCGCCGCTGGAACCCTGACGAACGTTCCCATATCCCTGTTCGCTCCAGAACATACGGGCCAGGATTGGCGCTGCCGCTACACGATCGGCTGGCCGGATGAGCCGCAAGAAGGAGCCGGCTACGGCGTCGATGCGATGCAGGCTCTGATCCTGACCCTGCAGATGATCGGCGCTCGCATCTACTGCAGCGATTACCATGAGACCGGAAAGCTGTACTTCGAAACGCCCGGGAGCGGATATGGCTTCCCTGTCCCGAAAAACATTCGAGACATACTGATCGGCGATGATGCGCGTTTCGAGGGCTGATTGCAGGGGCTCGAAGGCCCCTGCCCTCACCGGCCGAGGATGCCCTTGACCGCCTCGGTGACCTCGTCGATGGGCCGCATGCCGTCGACGGTCTTCAGCTGGCCCTTCGTCCCATAATAGGCGGAAAGCGGCGCCGTCTGGTTGCGGTAGGCTTCGAGGCGTGTCCTGAAGACATCCGGGTTGTCGTCGCGGCGAACCGGTTCACCGCGCGCCTCGGTCTCCTTGGCGCGCTTGATGATCCGCTCCACGAGCTCGCCTTCGTTGACCTTGAACTCGAGGACGGCATCGAGCTTCAGGCCCTTCTTCGCCAACATGGCCTCGAAGGCCTCAGCCTGGGCGACTGTGCGCGGAAAGCCATCGAGAATGAAGCCGCTCTTGGCATCCGGCTCTTCGATGCGCTCGGCAATGATGCCCACGACCACGTCGTCGGAGACCAGATCGCCTCGATCCATGATCTCCTTGGCCTTCAGGCCGACCGGGGTTCCAGCGGCAACGGCCGCGCGGAGCATGTCGCCGGTGGACAGCTGGGGAATTCCCAAACGCTCCACCATGCGCACGGCCTGGGTGCCCTTCCCGGCTCCCGGCGGCCCCAGCAGAATAATCCTCATCGACGCGCCCCCCTAACTTCGTCGACAATCCCGCCTAGCGACGGGACGCTTTCCTTAGCGCCGTCTGGCACCCTTGAGCTTTGCCTTCTTCACGAGCCCCTCATACTGGTGGGCGAGAAGATGACCATGAACCTGTGCCACCGTATCCATCGTGACAGAGACCACGATCAGGAGTGAAGTGCCGCCGAAATAGAACGGCAGTGCCGCATAGGAGACCAGAAGCTCGGGAATCAGACAGATGATGACCAGATAAGCTGCACCGAGAACGGTGATGCGTGTCAACACCTGATCGATGTATTCGGCGGTACGCTCGCCCGGACGGATACCGGGAATGAAGCCTCCGTGCTTCTTCAGATTGTCGGCCGTCTCCTGCGGATTGAACACGATGGCCGTGTAGAAGAAGGCGAAGAACACGATCAGCGCCGCATAGAGGAACATGTAGGCTGGCCGCCCATGGCCCAGATAAGCCGTGAGCGTGGCGACGAAGCCGGTACCGCCCGCGCTGGACTGGAAGCTGGCGATGGTCGCCGGCAGCAGCAGCAGCGAGGAGGCGAAGATCGGCGGAATCACACCCGAGGTATTGAGCTTGAGCGGCAGGAACGAGGTCTGCCCCTCATACATCCGATTGCCGACCTGGCGTTTCGGATAGTTGATCAGGAGCCGGCGCTGCGCACGCTCCATGAACACCACGAAGTAGATGATCAGCACGGCCATGACGACGACGCCGAGAATGATTGGTGTCGAGATGGCGCCCTGACGGCCGAGCTCGAGGGTTCCGGCGATCGCCCGCGGCAGGTTGGCCACGATGCCCGCGAAGATGATCAGCGACGTGCCGTTGCCGATGCCGCGCGAGGTAATCTGCTCGCCGAGCCACATCAGGAACATGGTGCCGCCCGTTAGGGTAATCACCGTGGAAATGAGGAAGAACGGACCCGGCGCGCTCACGATGCTGCCCGAGCTCTGCAGGCCGACCGCGATCCCCCACGACTGGAACAGGGCAAGCACCACCGTCAAATAACGGGTGTATTGATTGAGGATCTTACGACCCGCCTCACCTTCCTTCTTCAACGCCTCGAGAGACGGAAGAACCGAGGTGAGCAGCTGAACGATAATCGAAGCCGAGATATACGGCATGATGTTCAAGGCGAAGATCGCCATGCGCTCCACGGCGCCGCCCGAGAACATGTTGAAGAGGCCGAGAACGCCGCCGCTGGCGCTCTGGAAGCTCTGCCGCAAGGCTTCCGGATTGATGCCCGGCAGAGGAATGTAGGTTCCGAGCCGATAGATCAGCAGCGCACCAAGAGTGAACCAAATGCGCTTCTTCAATTCCTCGGCTTTGGCGATCGCGCCGAAATTGATGTTCGCGGCAAGTTGCTCGGCTGCTGAGGCCATGGGTCTCGTCCTTGATAACTGGATACGTGATCGTCATCACGCAAACGGCGGCCTCACGATCAGACGCGGGCCGCCGCTTGGATCTTTATCGATGTAAGCCTTGGCTTACGCCTGTGCAACGGCACCCACGAGGGTCACCGAGCCGCCGGCCTTCTCGATCGCCGCGACGGCCGACTTGGACGCGCCGTTCACCTGGAACGACAGCTTGGCCTTGAGTTCGCCGACACCGAGGATCTTCACGCCGTCCCGCGGCTTGGAGACCACACCGGCAGCGAGCAGAGCCTCGAGAGTGATCGGCGCGCTCTTATCGAGCTTGCCGGCCTCGACAGCCTGCTGAATCCGGCCGAGATTGACCTCGTTCAGCTCGATCGCATTAGGCTTGTTGAAGCCGCGCTTCGGCAGGCGACGATGCAGAGGCATCTGTCCGCCTTCGAAGCCCTTGATGGCCACGCCCGTACGGGACGTCTGACCCTTTACGCCACGTCCGCCGGTCTTGCCTTTGCCGGAGCCGATGCCACGGCCGACGCGCATGCGGTTCTTCGTAGCGCCTTCGTTGTCACGAATTTCGTTGAGTTTCATGACGCTCTCCTCACTGCCCGTCGACAACGCGCACGAGGTGCTTGACCTTCTCGATCATGCCGCGCACCGCGGGGGTGTCGACAAGCGTCGAGGTCCGATGAAGCTTGTTGAGCCGCAGGCCGATCAGCGTCTGACGCTGCTTGGCCTCGCGACGGATCGGGGATCCGATCTGCTCAACGGTGATGGTTTTCGCCGTCTCGGCGGAAGGCTTCTTCGCCATGGATCAGCCTCCCTTACGCTTCGGCGCCGACGTCGGCGTCGGAGGTATCGCGGCGGCGAGCCTGCAGCGTCGAGACCTTCAGGCCCCGGCGAGCGGCGACCGAACGCGGGCTGTCCTCGTTCTTCAGCGCATCGAACGTCGCACGGACGAGGTTGTACGGGTTCGAGGAGCCGAGGGACTTCGCGACGACGTCCTGCATGCCGACCGTCTCGAAGACAGCGCGCATCGGACCACCGGCGATGATGCCGGTACCCTGCGGAGCTGCACGAAGCACGACCTTGCCGGCGCCGTGGCGGCCCTTCACGTCGTGATGCAGCGTGCGCCCTTCGCGGAGCGCAACGCGGATCATCGAACGCTTGGCGGCATCTGTCGCCTTGCGGATCGCTTCCGGCACTTCGCGGGCCTTGCCGTGGCCGAAGCCGACGCGGCCCTTCTGGTCGCCGACGACCACCAGGGCAGCGAAGCCGAAGCGACGGCCGCCCTTCACAACCTTCGCGACGCGGTTGATGTGTACCAACCGATCGACGAATTCGCTGTCGCGCTCTTCGCGATCAGCACGTTCTCTGGGTTCT
This sequence comes from Microvirga puerhi, assembly GCF_020089865.1. Classification (GTDB taxonomy): domain Bacteria; phylum Pseudomonadota; class Alphaproteobacteria; order Rhizobiales; family Beijerinckiaceae; genus Microvirga; species Microvirga puerhi. Next base: position 8,528 of record NZ_JAIRBM010000030.1, on the reverse strand, counting down.
CTTGCCATGAGACCTCTCACTTGCGCGGGCGGCGGGCCCGCTCGCTAAGGGTGTTTCGACTTAACCCGCCGTTTTTAGAAATCGAGACCACCTTCACGGGCAGCGTCGGCGAGAGCCTTAACGCGGCCGTGATAGAGGTAGCTGCCACGATCGAAGATCACGTTCTTCACGCCGGCTTTTGCCGCGCGCTCAGCCAAGAGCTTGCCGACTTCCTTCGCTGCCTCGACGGTAGCACCGGTCTTCAGCTTGCCTCGCATGTCCTTCTCAAGGGTCGAGGCGGCCGCAACAGTCACGCCACGCTCATCATCGATGACCTGGGCATAGATCTGCTTCGACGAACGGAACACCGACAAACGCGGGCGACCATTCGCTGCCTTACGGATCGCACGGCGTACCCGAGCCTTGCGGCGATCTTCAGCGCCTTTCTTCTCAGCCATGATACGTCGTCCTTACTTCTTCTTGCCTTCCTTGCGGAAGATGAATTCGTCGGAATACTTGACACCCTTGCCCTTGTAGGGCTCCGGACCACGATACTCGCGGATCTCGGCGGCTGTCTGGCCGACCTTCTGCTTGTCGATGCCGGCGACGACCACTTCGGTCGGCTTCGGAGTCGTGATCGTGACGCCTGCCGGAATCTCATAGTCGACGTCATGGCTGTAGCCGAGCGACAGCTTCAGCACCTTGCCTGCAACAGCAGCACGGTAACCGACGCCGTTGATTTCGAGGCGCTTCTCGAAACCCTTGGACACGCCCTCGACCAGGTTCGCCACCTGGGCGCGAGACATGCCCCACTTCGCACGGGCCGTCTTGGACTCGTCGCGCGGATTCACCGACACGGCGCCGTTCTCAAGAACTACCGACACTTCCTCAGGAACCAGGAACGACAGCTCGCCCTTGGAACCCTTCATCTTCACCAACTGACCGTCGACGGTCGCCGTCACACCGGACGGAACCTGGACGGGCTTCTTGCCTACTCGAGACATGTTCGTAATCTCCGTGGTTCTGTGCGTCCGCTAAGTCTTAGAAGACCTTGCAGAGCACTTCGCCGCCCACGTTCTTCTCCCTGGCCTCGTGATCGGCCATAACGCCCTGCGGCGTCGAGAGAATGGTGATGCCGAGGCCGTCAGCCACGCGAGGCATGGTATCGACGGAAGCATACACGCGGCGGCCCGGCTTGGAGACGCGCTCGATCGAGCGGATCACCGGCTGGCCATCGTAGTACTTCAGCTCGATCGAAAACTCCGTCCGGCCGTTGCCGAACTCGGTCTGCGAGTAATCGCGGATGTAGCCTTCGCTCTTGAGCACGTCGAGAACGCGGGCGCGAAGCTTCGAGCCAGGGGTGGAAACGTTACCGCGACGACGCATCTGCGCGTTACGGATACGGGTGAGCATATCGCCCAACGGATCGTTGATCATATGATGCCCTCCCTTACCAGCTGGACTTCACGAGGCCCGGAATGAGGCCGTTGGAGCCGAGCTCGCGCAGAGCGATACGCGACATGCCGAGCTTGCGATAATACGCCCGCGGACGGCCCGTGACTTCGCACCGGTTACGAATGCGAGTCGGGCTCGCATTGCGAGGGATCTCGGCGAGCTTGAGGCGCGCTTCGAAACGCTCCTCCATGGACTTCGACTCGTCGTTGGCGACCGCCAGAAGGCGAGCGCGCTTGCTGGCGAACTTCTTCACCAGCTTGCGACGGAGCTTGTTCTTCTCAATAGCGCTTTTCTTAGCCATTCGATTTTCTCCAGTGTCCGCGTTTGAGGACGTCTGTCCTCACTGCCGGAACGGGAAGTTGAAGTGACGCAGCAGGGCGCGGGCTTCGTCATCGGTCTTCGCCGTCGTGGCGATGATGATGTCCATACCCCAAACCTGCTCGACCTTGTCGTAGTTGATTTCAGGGAACACCAGGTGCTCCTTGATCCCAAGAGCGTAGTTACCACGGCCGTCAAACGACCGCGCGTTGAGACCGCGGAAGTCACGAACGCGGGGAAGAGCCACGGTCACGAGACGGTCCATGAACTCGTACATACGAGCCTTGCGGAGCGTCACCTTGGCACCGATCGGCATACCTTCGCGGACCTTGAACTGCGAGATCGCCTTGCGGGCCTTCGTGATCACGGGCTTCTGGCCGGCGATGAGCGCCAGGTCCGCAGCCGCGACGGAGGCCTTCTTGGAATCGGCCGTCGACTCGCCGACACCCATGTTCAGAACGATCTTATCGATCTTCGGAACTTCCATGGGATTCTTGTAGCCGAACTCTTCAATAAGCTTCGGACGCACCACTTCCTCGTAGTGCTTCCGCAGACGCGGCGTATAGCCGTCCACCTGAGCCTTAGCCATCGATCAGGTCTCCCGAACGCTTGGCGAAACGAACCTTGCGGCCGTCTTCGAGAACTTTGAAACCAACCCGGGTCGGCTTGCCGTCCTTCGGGTCCGCATTGGCCAGGTTCGACAGATGGATCGGCGCCTCTTTCGAGATGATGCCGGCTTCCTGAGCTGCCGTCTGACGTTGATGGCGCTTCACCAGATTCACGCCACGGACGACCGCGCGCTCTTCCTTCGGCAGCACCTGTACGACTTCACCGGTCTTGCCCTTGTCGCGACCGGTCAGGACGACGACCTTATCGCCCTTCTTGATCTTCGCGGCCATTAGAGCACCTCCGGTGCCAGCGAGATAATCTTCATGTGATTCTTGGCACGCAGTTCGCGCGGAACGGGGCCGAAGATACGGGTGCCGACGGGCTCTTTCTGATTGTTGATCAGAACCGCGGCGTTCCGGTCGAACCGGATCACGGATCCGTCCGCACGACGGATATCCTTGGCCGTGCGAACGACGACCGCCTTCATGACGTCGCCCTTCTTCACGCGGCCGCGCGGAATAGCCTCTTTGACCGATACGACGATGATATCGCCGACGGAAGCGTACTTACGCTTCGAACCACCGAGAACCTTGATGCACATCACGCGACGGGCGCCGGAATTGTCGGCGACGTCAAGATTCGTCTGCATCTGGATCATGGCTTTGATCCTTTCCTTTGTTTCAGACAGGTTTCCGGGCCAAGGCACGATTGCCTTCCCGGACTACGCCTGATGGGGATCTGACGTCCCCTGCCCTCATGTCGAGAAAGGCGGCCGTATATACGAGCCGCCCTCGTTAGACAAGTCCCAATCGAAAGCTTTATGCCTTCGGCTGGTCCACGAGCACCCAGGTCTTGAGTTTGGACAGCGGCTTGGACTCCTCGATGAAGACCATGTCGCCAACCTTGGCTTGATTGTTCTCGTCGTGAGCGTGGTAGTTCTTCGTCTTACGCACGGTCTTCTTCATGACCGGGTGCGTGAAACGGCGTTCCACCTTCACAACGACCGTCTTGTCCTGCTTATCGCTGACAACGACGCCCTGCAAAACGCGCTTCGGCATCCTGATTCCCCTTAAGCCTTCGCCGGCGCCGACTTCTGGCGCTGCAGCGTCTTGACGCGGGCGATGTCCTTACGGACTTCGCGGACGCGTCCGGTGTTCTCGAGCTGCCCCGTGGCACGCTGGAACCGGAGGTTGAACTGCTCCTTCTTCAAGTTCAGGAGCTCGTCCGACAGCTGGTCCGTCGACATCGCCTTGATATCAGAGGTTCTCTGTTTCGACTTCATGATCCCCTCCTTACTCGGCGATGCGCTGAATGAAGCGCGTCTTGATCGGGAGCTTGGCGGCGCCGAGACGCAGCGCCTCGCGGGCGGTCTCCTCGTTCACGCCATCGATCTCGAACATGATACGGCCAGGCTTCACACGGGCAGCCCAATACTCGGGCGCGCCCTTACCCTTACCCATACGCACTTCGGTCGGCTTGGTCGAGACCGGCACGTCAGGGAAGACGCGGATCCACACACGGCCCACACGCTTCATGGCGCGGGTGATCGCGCGGCGGGCCGCCTCGATCTGCCGGGCGTTCACACGCTCCGGCTCCATCGCCTTCAAGCCGAACTGGCCGAAATTCAGATCCGTGCCGCCCTTCGCAGTGCCGGAAATGCGGCCCTTGAACTGCTTACGGAATTTCGTCTTCTTCGGTTGCAACATGGCAAACCTCTCCTGACCCCTCGGTTACGCCGCCTGCTCGCGGCGACCGCCCGAGCGGCCCCCTTCGTCGTTCATGCGCTTGTCCTGCGCCATCGGGTCGTGCTCAAGGATCTCGCCCTTGAAAATCCAGACCTTGATGCCGCACGTGCCGTAGGTCGTGAAGGCAGTCGACGTCCCGTAATCCACATCCGCACGAAGCGTATGAAGCGGAACGCGGCCCTCGCGATACCATTCGAGGCGGGCGATTTCAGCTCCGCCGAGACGGCCCGAGCAGTTGATGCGGATGCCCTCGGCGCCGAGACGCATCGCCGACTGAACGGCGCGCTTCATGGCGCGGCGGAATGCGACGCGACGCTCGAGCTGCTGAGCGATCGAGTCGGCAACCAGGGTTGCATCGACTTCCGGCTTGCGAACTTCGACAATGTTGATCGCCACGTCCGCGTCCGTCATCTTGGACACGAGCTTGCGCAATTTCTCGATGTCGGCGCCCTTCTTGCCGATCACAACACCGGGACGACCCGAGTGAATGGTGACGCGGCACTTCTTGTGCGGGCGCTCGATCACGATCTTCGAAACGGCGGCCTGTTTGAGCTGCTTCATGAGCGCATCGCGGATCGCGATGTCCTCATGCATCAGCTTGGAGTACTCGCCCTTGCCGGCGAACCAGCGCGAGTCCCAGGTCCGGTTGATGCCGAGCCGAAGACCGATCGGGTTAACTTTCTGACCCATCTGGTTCTCCTTTACGCCTGTTCGGCGACTTCCCGAACCACGATCGTGAGGTTCGAGAACGGCTTCATGATACGGGCGCCCCGGCCGCGGGCCCGAGCGTGGAAGCGCTTCATGACGAGCGCCTTGCCCACGAAAGCCTGGCTGACGACGAGATCGTCCACATCGAGGTTGTGGTTGTTCTCGGCGTTGGCGATGGCGCTTTCAAGGCACTTCTTGACGTCCCGAGCGATCCGCTTGCGCGAGAACTCGAGATCGGCGAGAGCGGTCGAAACCTTCTTGCCACGGATAAGGCCCGCAACAAGATTAAGCTTCTGGGGGCTGACGCGCAGCATGCGAGCGATGGCTTTCGCCTCGTTGTCGCTCAGCGCGCGAGGTGTCGCGGCCTTACCCATCTTACTTCCTCTTCGCCTTCTTGTCCGCCGCGTGACCGTGGAAGGTGCGAGTCGGCGAGAACTCGCCGAACTTGTGACCCACCATTTCCTCGCTCACGTAGACGGGAATGTGCTTCTGACCGTTGTAGACCCCGAAAGTGAGGCCCACAAACTGCGGGAGGATCGTGGAGCGGCGGCTCCAGATCTTGATGACCTCGTTGCGGCCCGACCCACGGGCAGCCTCGGCCTTCTTGAGGAGGTAGCCGTCGACGAACGGACCCTTCCAAAGCGAACGTGCCATGACGTGCCTCTGTCCTTACTTCTTCCGTGCGTGGCGGCTCGACACGATGAACTTGTCGGTCCGCTTGTTCGAACGGGTTTTCTTGCCCTTGGTCGGAACGCCCCACGGCGTCACCGGATGACGGCCACCGGAGGTGCGACCCTCACCACCACCATGCGGGTGGTCGATCGGGTTCATCGCAACACCGCGGTTGTGCGGACGCTTGCCCAGCCAGCGATTGCGGCCGGCCTTACCGATCGACGTATTCATGTGATCGGGGTTGGACACGGCGCCGACGCTGGCGAAGCACAGGCCGTGAACCAGCCGCTGCTCGCCCGAGTTGAGACGGACGGTCACATAGCCCTGGTCGCGACCCACGATCTGAGCGTAGGCACCGGCGGAGCGGGCGATAGCGCCGCCACGGCCAATCTTCAGCTCGATGTTGTGGATGATCGTCCCCACCGGCATGTTGCCGATCGGCATCGCGTTGCCCGGCTTAATGTCGACCTGATCGCCAGCCTGCACCTGATCGCCGACAGCGAGACGCTGCGGAGCCAGGATGTAGGACAACTCGCCGTCGGCGTAGCGGATCAGGGCGATGAAGGCGGTGCGGTTCGGATCGTACTCGATCCGCTCCACGGTCGCCACGTCACCCATGCGCCCGCGGCGCTTGAAGTCGACATTGCGCAGGGTGCGCTTATGGCCACCGCCGCGGAAGCGGACGGTCACGCGACCCAGATTGTTGCGGCCGCCGGAGGACGACTTGCCCTCCGTCAGCGTCTTGACCGGCTTGCCCTTGTAGAGCTCGCTACGGTCGACGATCACCAGCTGGCGCAGGCCGGGGGTGATTGGTTTGAAAGTCTTCAAAGCCATCGGATCACTCTCTCAACCGATCAGAGGCCCGTCGTGACGTCGATGGTCTGGCCCTCTTCGAGGGTTACGACCGCCTTCTTCACGTCCGACCGCTGGCCGCGGGTGCCGCGGAACATCTTCACTTTGCCTTTGGTGACGAGCGTGTTGACGCTCTTCACCTTGACATCGAACAACTTCTCAACCGCCTCTTTGATCTGCGGCTTCGTCGCATCCGTCCTCACCTTGAAGACGACCTTGTTCTGATCGGACAGGGCCGTAGCCTTCTCGGTGATGACCGGGCTTACGATCACATCGTAATGGCGCGGATCCAGGCTCATTTGAAGCGCGCCTCCAGCGCATCGACAGCCGCCTTCGTGAGAACGAGCTTCTCGCGACGGAGAATGTCATAGACGTTGATGCCCTGCACCGGCAGGACGTCGATGTTCGGGATATTGCGCGCAGCCCGCTGGAAGTTCGCCTCGATCTCGGCGCCGCCGATGATCAGAGCATTAGCGAGTCCGAGCTTCCCGAAGCGCTCAACGAGGGCCCTCGTCTTCGGCTCGGCGAGAGTCACCTCGTCGACGACGATGAGCGACGCATCCTTGGCCTTGGACGACAGCGCGTGCTTCAGAGCAAGAGCGCGAACCTTCTTGGGCAGGTCGTGCGCATGGCTGCGGACCTGCGGGCCGAAGGCGCGACCGCCGCCCCGGAACTGGGGAGCGCTCGCGGCACCGTGACGGGCGTTACCCGTGCCCTTCTGCTTGTAGACCTTCTTCGTGGTCCGGTCGATATCCGAACGGTTCTTCACCGCATGCGTGCCGGCCTGGCGCTTCGCGAGCTGCCAGCGGACGCATCGGGCGAGAAGATCGGCGCGCGGATCGAGACCGAAGATGGCCTCGTCCAGATCGACCGAACCGGACTTCTTACCCTCAAGCGTGGTGACGTCGAGTTTCATCACGCATTCTCCTCTTGGGCCTGATCAGCCTGAGCGGCCGGCGCAGCGTCGTTCGCCGCACGGAACTTGCCGGGCATCGGCACGTCCGTCGGCAGCTTCCGCTTCACCGCGTCGCGGACGAAGATCCAACCGCCGGCAACGCCGGGAACGGCGCCCTCGACAAGGATCAAACCGCGCTCAGGATCGGTCGACACGACGCGCAGGTTCTGCGTCGTCACGCGCTCGACACCGAGGTGACCGGGCATCTTCTTGTTCTTGAACGTACGGCCTGGATCCTGACGCCCACCGGTCGAACCGATGGAGCGGTGGGAGATCGACACGCCGTGCGTGGCGCGCAGACCGCCGAAGTTCCAGCGCTTCATGCCGCCGGCAAAGCCCTTACCTGTCGTCGTGCCCGTGACATCCACGAACTGACCGGCGACGAAGTGATCGGCGGTGATCTCGGCGCCAACCGGGATGATAGCATCCTCGGAGACGCGGAACTCCGCGAGCTTGCGCTTCGGCTCGACCTTGGCGACGGCGAACCGCCCGCGCTCGGCCTTCGAAACGTTCTTCACCTTGGCCTTGCCGACGCCGACCTGCAGCGCGGTGTAGCCGTTCTTGTCCTTGGTCCGATGGGCGACCACTTGGCACTGATCGACCTTCAAAACCGTCACCGGGACGTGTTCACCCGCATCCGTAAAGACGCGTGTCATCCCGACCTTTTGTGCAATGACGCCTGAGCGCATCTGCGTATCCTCTCGGCGTGTCCAACCGAAGCTCCAAGCCCAAAGGCTTAGAGCTTAATCTCCACATCCACGCCCGCGGCGAGGTCGAGCTTCATCAGCGCGTCCACCGTCTGGGGAGTGGGGTCCACGATATCGAGAACACGCTTGTGAGTGCGCATCTCGAACTGCTCGCGCGACTTCTTGTCGATGTGCGGCGAGCGAAGCACCGTAAAGCGCTCAATGCGCGTCGGCAGCGGGATGGGCCCGCGCACCTGAGCGCCGGTCCGCTTCGCGGTCGACACGATTTCCCGTGTCGAAGCGTCGAGGATCCGATGGTCGAACGCCTTAAGGCGAATGCGAATATTCTGACCGTTCATGGGTTGACCTCAACAAGGGAGAAGACCGGCCGAAACCGGCCCACTCCTTTGATCCTCTTCGAATTAATCCATGACCTGAGCGACGACGCCTGCACCGACGGTGCGGCCGCCTTCGCGGATGGCAAAGCGCAGCTTCTCTTCCATGGCGATCGGCGCAATCAGCGTCACTTCCATGGCGATGTTGTCGCCA
>NZ_JAIRBM010000003.1 GCF_020089865.1 Microvirga puerhi | reverse complement strand
AGGTGATCTTGCAGTTCTGGATGGTGACGTTCTCGGCCCGGACCCAGATCTGGCCGCGGACATTGAGGTTGCTGAGAACCGTGCCGGCTTTGGTGACGATGATGTCGCCGGACGCCGTCAGCGTCACGCCAGCCGGAAGTCCCGTCGTCGATGAAGTCGGAAATCTTGAAACAGCAGAAGCGGACATCCTGCCTGCTTTCGTCATAGCTTCGGAGTCCGCACTCCGAACAAACGTCCACACCGCTCCAAGGGAGATTAGAAACGACAACATGCCAATCCGAACCCAAGCGGCAGGCCGCAGCCGAACGGCGCCTAGACGGGCTTGGCCATGCCGAAGCCAGTTCAATGACAAGCGAGAGAGGACGCCAAAAATGTTCTTGCCCTCGCAAACATATGGGCCTCCGGCGATCGAAGGCGCCAAGCTATCGTCGGTGAAGCTCTAGAAGCACATTACCCGAATAGGCGAGACCGCCACATTGCAAGTGGCCTTCTAGATCGCAACATGGCGCTATACCTTCAAGACTACCAGAATGCGGAGCGGCCCGACTGAAGCTTAGTCCCTTGCAATATTGATGGAATTTCTGTCTGCCCAGGAGAGGTAAGTCATAGTCGCAGCCACCAATATCGCGGACTGCGATATCGTTGTTTCATGCTTAGAGGCGAACTCGATCCCTTAGGAATGTCGACAAGGCAGACCATAGACGCCGTAGCACCTTGATATGGAATACTTCTGACTAGAAATGAACAGACGAGCCGCCTCATTGGAAGCTGGATTTCTTTCGCGTAAGGCGCTCGGAGCCATGCATACTTCGCGGAATCAAAGGTGCATCCGAAAAGAACATGGTTATGGCCTATCCGGGCAGATCATCGTTGGAACTATGGATGCCTCTCTCCGCTCCGCGCTTACGGTGACTAAAATTGGCTACTCCCATTTATGTGCAGCCCTTTGCTCATTGAGGGTCGCATCTTTGCAGATGAACTGGTTTCGCTTCCCCCGATTCGCGGATCGTCATTTGCCTTAGCTGGAACACCCATCTCCCATACAGCACAGGTCTAGGGCATGGAAAAAGTCTCGATCATCATTGTTAACTACAGGACCGCCGATCTTACCATCGAATGCGTCAAGTCTATCCTTGCCGCCGATATCAAAAACATCTTGATTGAGATCATTATCTTGGACAACGCATCTCAAGACGGGTCCTATGAACGTCTTGCATCACTCTTTCCTACCCTTGCAGTTGTCGCACTTGAGAAGAATGTAGGCTTTGCGGCGGGCAACAATCGCGGAGTCGAGATTGCAACTGGAGAGTACGTTCTCTTCCTGAACCCCGACACGGTCGTAAAGCCCGGAGCGATCGAGGCGCTCTATGCATTTGCAAAGCGAAGGCCTGAAGCGGGTGCGTGGGGTGGCAGGACGCTGTTTGCGGACGGGTCGCTGAACCCGACTTCGGTCAGCGCATTCGTGACCATGAGAAGCATCTTATACCGGGCAGTAGGACTGTCCGCTCTTCTCAAGAAGAGTCCCACGTTCAACCCCGAGACCTACCCAGGATGGCAACGTGATACGGAGCGAAAGGTCGATATCCTTTTCTTCTGCTTCGTTCTGGTTCGCGCCGACATTTGGCGCAAACTCGGCGGCTTTGATGAACGCTTCTTCATGTTCTGTGAAGACGACGATATCTGCTGGCGTATGCAGAGGGTCGGGCTCGATCGTCTCTTCTCTCCCGAGGCTTGCATCATACACTATGGTGGGGCATCGACGCCCAGCCGTCCGAACCGTATTGCCATGCTGCTGGCGGCACGCCTGATGTGGCTTAAACTCCACTGGAGCCCCCTCGCGGCACGGACCGCCTGGCTCATCATACAAGCCGGCGTCTTCGCACGAATGGTTGCCAACAAGACTGTCGGTTGGGGGGCGCATCAGACGGCAGTCTGGGAGCAGGTCTGGGCAGAGAGAGCCGTTTGGGCTCGTTTCCCGAACTGACAGCTTATGAAATCCTTTGGAAAAATTTGGGCGGAAGTTAAAATGAACAATGCGTCCCTCCGAGCTACTGTTTCAAGACACGTCCCATACCCGGTCATCGAGACGTCGCGTCGCGTCGTGCACTTTGGCTTTTCTCATAAATGCCACGTCTGTGGTGCTCGTGTTCGTAGATTGCTACCGCAAGGATACGGCTATCCGCTGCTTGAACGCCTTCAGGTCGTCGGTGGAATGTACAAGGACAATGACCGTTGTCCCATTTGTCATGCAGGCGAGCGGGATCGCCTCGTCAAATTCTATCTGGAGCGTCATATCTTCAACCAGTCTCCGCGACCGATAACTGTCGTTCACATGGCTCCCGAAAAGGGGCTGACGCGATACTTCCAAAGTAAACCTGGCCTCCAGTACCATCTTGGAGATATTGAACCTCATCGCTATCGGCATGCAACTTCGGTTCAGAAAATGAACCTACTGAATATGCCGCTCGACAACGGCTCCGCTGACGTCTTCGTCTGCAACCATGTGCTGGAGCATATCGTCGACGATCTCACTGCCATGAGGGAAATTCATCGCGTTCTGTCGCCGACAGGCGTTGCCGTATTGCAGGTGCCGATTGCCTTGAAGCTTGAACGCACCATCGAAGGCGATGGAACCGAAACCGAAGACGAGAAGCTCATCCGCTACGGACAGCGTGATCATGTTCGTATCTATAACGAGACTGGTTACACGGAGCGCCTTGAGGCTGCTGGCTTCAGTGTCGAGCACTACAGCGCGTTCGACGACAGCGAGACCGCGGCGGCGGAATGGCGTCTTAATCCATTCGAAATTCTTCATGTCTGCAGACGTCGCAAAGGAACGACCCTATGAAGGGCGATCAGCTCGATACGACCGCGGTGATCATTCCGCACTACAGAGATGAGGAACGACTGGACAAGTGCCTTGGCGCTCTCGCCGCCAATGATGGCTTCGATAGCGTAGAGGTCATCGTTGTCGACAATGACTCAGGAATCGATTTGTCACCCTTGTCTTCCAAATATCCGTCCGTGCAGTTCGTGATCGAAACGACGCGAGGCGCGGCGGCTACCCGCAATCGCGGCGTCCGTGAATCATCTTCCTCCATGTTATTTTTTATCGACTCGGATTGTGTTCCCGCTCCGAACTGGCTCCGAGCTGGACGCGCTGCTCTTCAGAAGTCGGATATCGTCGGAGGATCCGTCGATCTTTTCGATGAAACTCCTCCTCCCAGGAACGGGGCGCAAATCTTCGAAACGGTTTTTGCCTTCAATCAGAGGCAATATATCGAAAAGCAAGGGTTCTCTGTAACGGCAAATCTTCTCACGTGGCGGCACGTCTTCGCGGATGTCGGCGGGTTCAGATCGAGGGTGTCGGAGGATGTGGATTGGTGCCATCGGGCGCTTAAGAAAGGTTATCGGCTTGTTTTCGACGACGGAGTCGTGGTCGCCCATCCAACGCGAAGGGACCTGAGCGATCTGACAAGAAAATGGAAGAGAATGGTTCAGGAGAGATTTGAGTTACAAACCCAGCGCCGATTTGCTCGAACCTACTGGGCTACCCGAGCCTGCCTGGTTCTTTGCTCTCCCTTATTGGATGTCCGCCGCATTCTGCTCAGTCAACATGTCCATGGCCTAAAGGAGATTTTGCGAGGAGCCTATGTCCTCTTTTATCTTCGTACCTTGCGTTTCATCTGGATGATGCGGCAAGTCATTTCGGGACACCTGGATCGGCGCGATGCAGATTATCACCCCTCTCGCGCGCAACTCAAATCTTAGCTCTGGTTCACACCATGATCCGTTGGTGATACCGGCATGAGATCAAGAGCCAGTTCGGGCACCGCTCGTTCCCCACAAGGTTATGCAAGGACGCGCCGAGAGGTTCATCTCGCGCGACAAGAGAGCCGAATAGCAAGTCGCGGCGTGAGAGGTGCCAGACCACGGCCAACACCAGAGCCGGCAGGCAGGCGAACGCTGCCGTGGCCAGTCATACTGTTTCTCATATCATTGACGATCCCCTGGATCATCGCGATCGGTACGGCACGGCTGTCCGTCTATCGCTTGATTCTGATGGCGATGCTTGTCCCTTCTCTCGTCATGTGGGTTACGGGAAGGGCTGGAAAGGTAAGAGTGGCAGACCTCGCTCTTCTCGCCTACGCCTCATGGTGCTCGATGAGTCTCTTCATCGTGCATGGGACGCAGATCGGAATCCAGTCCAACATCGTTATCTTCCTTGAAGCAACAGCTCCCTATTTCCTCGCGCGATGCTACATCCGGAGCGCAGACGACTTCTATAATATGAGCCGTCTTCTCTTCTGGATCTTCGTCTGCATCCTCCCCTTCGGGCTTGTGGAAACGGTCACGGGACACAATGTCTACCTGGAGCTCTTCAGCAAGATTCAGACATCCATTCCCGATAACCCCTATGCTCCCCGTTGGGGACTCCGACGTGTTCAGGCATTTGTCGAACACCCCATTCTCTTTGGGATCTGTGCGGCCAGCATCTTTTCTTTGACGCACCTCGTCCTCGGCTACGGAAAGTCCTTGCTGCGGCGCTGTACTCAGTCTGGCCTTGCCATGGTGACCGCCTTCTTGTCGTTCTCTGCTGGCCCAATCGGAGCCGTTTCGCTTCAGGCCATGCTCATTGCATGGGATCGGCTCTTCAAGGGTAGTAACTGGCACTGGAAGCTTATCATCTCTGGCATCCTTGCGGCGAATATTGTCATTGCCACCATTCCTAACCAATCATTTGTCGCCTTCTTCATCTCCAACTTTACCTTCGACCAGTCCGCAGCCTATTTCAGAATTCTCATTTGGACCTACGGTATACAGTCGGCGTTTAACCATCCGCTCTTTGGCGTTGGCTTCGGTGAGTGGGATCGTCCGGCATGGATGCCCTCAAGCATCGATCTCTATTGGCTTATTCCAGCCGTCCAGTACGGCATCCCGGCTGCGATCCTACTGCTTCTAGCCTTCGGTTCGGCGTTCTTCAGCGTCGCCATGAGAAAGGGCCTCAGTCCCAAGCTTTCCGAGTATCGCAAGGCTTACCTACTGTGCATGGCAGGCTTCTACATCGCTGGTTGGACCGTGCACTACTGGAATGCTACCTACGTTCTCTTCCTCTTCCTGCTCGGAAGCGGAATGTGGCTGCTCGATGCCGATACAACGGAAGCTTCCCAGCCAACCCCGCCCTCGAAACGGCATGATCGAGTTTCGCGTCGCGCCGTAGCTGGCATCCGGATGCGTGAAACTGAAAAAGAACGAGAGGTTTAGGTGTCCCCTGTCGAGGTGTCCGGGCGTGCGTCACCGATTGGCGATGCCTGCAAGCTCCATCAAGGGAGCATCGTCACATGACGGCATCACGATGACTGCAAGAACAGGGTGCTTCGGCATATCGAATCCAAGGTTGCGTCCCAACTTGCTCCAATAGTAGTGAACGCGCGTCTTAAAGATCGGCTGCTCGCGGTAGACTTGTCCCGCGAACGTGTAGAAAAGCTGGTCATCCGCAGCAATCTTTGCGACAAGCGATTGATGCCACCCTTGAGGCGATACCTCTGAGACTCTGATGGCACAAGATCCCGAGGTACCGACCACCCAGGCCATGTCGTCCGGAGGCGCAAACTGATTTGCCGTGTACCCGTGCCGATCGAGCACGCTCGCGATCTGGTTCAGGTCTACGTTCGGTTCTGCGCCCAGTTTGCCGGTGAGATGGGGGATCTTGAGGGACAGGCTCAACGCCAGCAGGAGTCCGAAGGCAGCGCTAAGCGCGGGCCGCGTTATGATCATGTCGCACCCCAAGGAGACAAATCCCGACCGTAACGCCGAGGATGATCCAACTCGCAACCGTTGCTCCAATCGGACCATGCAGGAGGTCGAAATAGTGCGGATAGAAACCGATCAAGCTGATACGCGTCACATTAATCGTCACAACGGCCGAGCACGCCAGGAGAACCCACACGAGATTCCGTGCTGAATATGGCCGATCCCACACCTTCGCAATCGTGACCCAACAGAGAATGGCCAATGAGACATTGGCCAATGACGAACAGGCGGGAGCGATCCAGAGATAGCCGGAACCGTCAGCGAATTCGACCGCGTTGCCCAAGCGATGCGTTCCAACGAGCCACCCTACGAGCGCTGCGTCACCTTGCAGGATCGTGTCACTCAATGTCGCGAAGAGAAGCCTTGACCAAAACATGGGAACCGTGATGCCCAGAAGAATCCACGCCCCCCGATTGAGCGGGCTTGAACGGTCCGACGTCCAGATGAGATAGATCGCTAGAGCAGAAAGTGCGAGCCAGCTGAGCGGTATGATCGGCGCCAGAAAGGCGAGTGACACACACACGCCGACGATCCGGTCGAGGCGCCTCGTCAACGGTTGATTGTCCTGCAGCAAAAACCTGATGCTGATGAAACAGGCGACCCAAACAACGGCACTGATATTGAAAGTGTTGAGAAGAGCTGCGAAAGCGCCGCTATCGAGGATTGAGCCCGTCACCTTCTCACTGATGCCGTTCGCAAACCCAATGGCAGCGAGGCCCGCGAACAGGACGTTGCGGGAGATGCCCGAAAGAGCTCCAACGAGTTGCCCAACCGGCCGTTCCCTTGCAGCAACACCCGTTGCCGACCGGGCTGCCTCAACGGTTCCAAGCGATCGGTCGAGGGGATCCGCCGTCACGCTATTTCGCCATGTCACGATTGCGGTAGCGGCGCCACAGAACATATCCGCCTGCAACGATCAGGAAAGGCAGGCCGGCCCCCGCAAGTGGACCAGGCGCTCCCCTGTTGTAGCCTCCAGAATCGCCTTTTTCCTTTCCATACGCCCACCCTAAGCCTGGGCTGTTCGGGTTGCGATCGGCAGGGGGGGCGGCCAGGGCATATGAGCCCATCACGGTCGAGACGAAGACGACCCCGAGAAAAGACCTTTGCCAGGAGCGCATGAGGTCCTCCTACTCGTTGAAATCGGCCCCATCCATCAATTAAACCCGAACTGGAGACGCAGAGCACCCCTCCTATCCCAAAGCGTTCGGATCTGACTGTCTGGGTTACCTATCTGGAGGCCTGCGACCGCTCTGTTCCGGTGGAAGGCGAGCTTGGCCTTTCCGTGTACCTCGCCTGTCCTGGCCCGTCGGGTCTTGTCCCCTGAGCTCTGCCATGGCATCGCTACTCGGCTGTCGAGGAATAGACCTGCTGTGATCGAGACCGAAGCCACTGCCCTGCCAGACGTGCTCATCGTGCGAACGAAGGCCTTTCAGGACTCTCGCGGCTTCTTCACGGAAACCTATAATCAGGCAGCTTTTGCGAAGGCCGGCATCACCGAAGCCTTTGTCCAGGACAATGTCTCCCTGTCGACACAGGTGGGCACAGTCAGGGGACTACACTTCCAGCTCCCTCCTTTTGCCCAGGCCAAGCTCGTTCGCGTCGTGCGGGGGAGGATTCTCGATATTGCTGTCGACCTCCGGCGCGCCTCACCTACCTTTGGTCAGCATGTCGCCGTCGAGCTCTCGGAAACTAACCGGCAACAGATTTTCGTTCCGGCGGGCTTCGCCCACGGCTTTTGCACGCTAGAGCCGAACACGGAGGTCCAATACAAAGTCAGCGCCTCCTATTCGCCGACCCATGACCGCGGCTTGGCCTGGGATGATCCCGCGCTTGGGATCCCTTGGCCCGTCGCGCCCGAACGTGCCATCCTTTCCGACAAGGATACTAAGCATCCTCGTCTCGCTGCATTGGCAGCCGAGCTGTTTTGAGGTTTGATTCGTGCGCATCCTTGTCGTCGGTCGTGAAGGTCAGGTTGCCCGGTCTCTGGCTGAACGAGCATCCAGCCACGGTGTGTCAGTGACCTTGCTCGGGCGCCCCGATCTAGACCTCGCGGCGCCGGCCAGTGTGATCGCGGCGCTCAGATCGGTCGGTGGCGACGTGATCGTCAATGCAGGAGCCTATACGGCCGTCGATCAGGCTGAACGAGAGCCGGAGCTGGCAAAAGCCATTAATGGCACGGGGGCGGGCGCAGTTGCTGCTGCCGCAGCCGCTATGGCGATTCCCGTCATCCAGATCTCGACTGACTATGTGTTCGACGGAGCAGCTCCCGAGCCCTATCGAGAGGACGATCAACCGGCGCCGCTTGGCATCTATGGTGCCTCCAAACTGCTGGGTGAGCAGGCCGTGATCGCGGCAACCGACAATCACGTCATCTTGCGCACGGCTTGGATCTACAGCCCCTTCGGCAAGAATTTCGTCAAGACCATGTTGAGGCTCGCACGCGAGAGGGACGAAATCGCAGTTGTTTCCGACCAGATCGGTTCACCGACAAGTGCTCTCGATCTGGCGGACGGCATCATGATGGTCTGTCGACATCTGTTGGACCGGCCCGATGATCCGGCCCTGCGCGGGACTTTCCATATGACGGGAACGGGCAGCGCGAGCTGGGCGGAGTTCGCTGCTGCCATCTTCGAACAATCAGCTCGCCTTGGCGGCCCCTCCGCCCGCGTCCGCCCTATTGAAACCGCCGCCTATCCTACGCCAGCCCGCCGCCCCGCCCAATCACAGCTTGATGGAAGTCGCCTCGCAGCGATCCATAAGGTCGTGCTGCCACCGTGGCGCACCTCCCTCGAAAACTGCGTTGGGCGCCTCCTCAGCGAGCATTCTTATCAGGAGCGTTCTTCATGAAAGGCATCATTCTGGCCGGAGGATCGGGCACGCGCCTGCATCCGATGACCTACGTGACGTCGAAACAGCTTCTGCCGATCTATGACAAACCGATGATCTACTATCCGCTCACCACGCTGATGCTGGCGGGCGTCCGGGACATCCTGATCATCTCGACGCCCGACGACCTACCCAAATTCAAGCAGTTGCTTGGCAGCGGCGAACGCTGGGGCCTGCGCCTTTCGTACGAAGTACAACCCAAGCCGGAAGGTCTTGCGCAAGCCTATATCATTGGAGCGGACTTCGTGGCTGGCGACCCCTCGATCCTGATCCTGGGGGACAATCTCTACTTTGGCCACGGCCTGCCCGAACTCCTTGCCGCACCAAAGCGCCGATCCGTCGGCGCGACGGTCTTCGCCTATCGGGTCACCGATCCCGAGCGTTATGGCGTGGTGGAATTCGACACCGGGGGGAAAGCACTATCCATCGAGGAAAAACCGCGGCAGCCCAAATCGAACTGGGCGGTGACCGGCCTGTATTTCTATGATGCGCAGGTCGTGGACATCGCCGCAGGCCTCAAGCCATCGGCGAGAGGAGAACTCGAGATCACGGACGTGAACCGTGCCTATTTGGAGATGGGTCAGCTGCAAGTGGAACGAATGGGGCGCGGCTTTGCCTGGTTGGATACGGGCACACCGGATGCATTGGTGGAAGCGACCGAGTTCGTTCGGGCACTGAGCAATCGACAGGGCTTTCGCATCGCCTGTCCGGAAGAAATCGCCTTCAATCTCGGCTGGATCGACAGGGAGCAGCTGGAGCGCCTTGGGCAGGAGCTCTCCAAGAGCAGCTACGGACAATATCTCCTGAGCCTTGCCGCAACCGACAGGTGATATCGGGACACCTGATCGCCGCCTGAAAACAACGCTCCTTGGGAACCGACATCACGAAGAGGCGCTCTCGTCATGGACCAGCATCCTGCCGTAGCCCGAGGGCGAACAGCCGTTATCACGGGCGCCGCGAGCGGAATTGGTCTCGCAGCAGCCAAGCACCTTGCGAAACTCGGCATGAAGGTTTGCTTAGCGGATCGCAACAGCGAGGCTCTTAACCACAGTGCGGTCGAGGTCGTCGCCCTTGCCGAAAGTCCCGATCATGTCATCGCCGTTCCCACGGACGTTGGCCAGAGGGGCGATGTTCAACGCCTTCATGACCAAGCGCTCGCCGCATTCGGCGAGGTGGCATTTTTGCTGAACAACGCCGGAATCGAAGGTGGAGGCCAGATTTTTGGCGATCCAGAACGATGGAAGGTCATCCTCGAAACCAATCTTTGGGGCATCATCAACGGGGTACAAATCTTTGCGCCGACCATGATGGCCCAGGGGACCCCATGCGCAATCGTCAATACGGGTTCCAAGCAAGGCATCACGACCCCGCCGGGCGACACAGCCTATAATGTCTCCAAGGCCGGAACTAAGGTGGTGACCGAAGCGCTCGCGCACGAATTGCGGAAGCGAGCCGATTGCGCGGTCACGGCGCATCTTCTCATTCCAGGCTTCGTCTATACGGGCCTCACGAGGTCGCGCGGCGTCACCGAGAAGCCCCCGGGAGCCTGGGAGCCCGAGCAGGTCATCGCTTTCTTGCTCCAGAGTATGGCGCGGGGCGACTTCTATATCCTGTGTCCCGATAACGAGACGACTCGGGATATGGACGAGAGACGGATGAGCTGGGCGGCAGACGATATCATCCGCAACCGGCCTGCCCTGTCCCGCTGGCACCCCGATTTCAAGGATTCCTTCGAACGCTTCATGGCCAAGCAGCAGGACGAGTCCTGAGAGCTGGCAATTCCGAGAAGCCTCGAACTTCCGGCCAACGGCTTTCCCAACATCGGCAGAGGAAGCGCTTGCAGGGGGGACGACAGATTTCAGGTGAAGGAACACCACCTGGGAGCTGGCGATTCACCACACAGGGAGGAGCCGCTGCATATGCCCAGCTTGCGCAGGAATCCCATCGAGATACTGGCTCGGCTGGGTTACGGCGCGCGCGGCGTGGTCTATGGCCTCGTGGGCGGCCTCGCCCTTCTGGCAGCCATTGGCGCAGGCGGGCAGACGGCGGCAGCCGTAACGCTCTGCAGACGCTGCTGTTCGAGCCTTTTGGCAAAGTCTGGCTCGGGCTGATTGGTCTTGGCCTTCTCGGCTTCTGCCTCTGGCGCGTCCTTGAAGCGCTGACCGACGCGGATCACCAGGGAGCCGACCTGAAGGGCTGGACGGTGAGAGGTGCCCGTCTCATCAGCGCCGGCATCTACGCTAGTCTGGCGGTTTCGGCCCTGAGTCTCGTCCTGGGCCGGAGCTCTGGAGGAGCAGGCGAGGATCAGGCCGCCCAAGATTGGACGGCGTGGCTCCTGGGACAGCCTTTTGGCCAATGGCTCGTCGGGCTTATCGGCGTAGCCGTTATTGGCACTGGTCTTGCATTCGCCCGGAAGGCGTGGCGCGGCGATGTCACCCGACATCTTACGCTTCCCCCCGACAAGCGGGACTGGATCGTTTCTCTCGGGCGCGTCGGCTTTGTGGCGCGGGGCGTGGTTTTCGTCCTGATCGGCGGCTTCCTGATCCTGGCGGCCTTTTATAGCAACTCGTCAGAAGCCCGCGGCATTGGCGGCGCGCTGCAATCATTGCAGCAGCCCTACGGCTGGGCACTCCTGGCACTCACCGCTACAGGCCTCTTCGCCTTTGGCCTGTTTGGCCTGGTGCAAGCTTATTATCGGCACATCGACGCGCCGGATCTCGATGATGCCAAAGCGGCCGCCGCTCACATGGAACCTTAGGAAACATCCTTTGGAGAACTGGCGATCCCGGGAGGACTCGAACCTCCGACCAACGGTTTAGGAAACCGCTGCTCTGTCCTGCTGAGCTACGGGACCGCTTGGAGGGATGAGTAGCACAAATCACCCACAGGTAAACGGGGTCTTTGAGGGCGCGCGCGACGGCCAGGAATGTCGCCAACCGTGGGAAAGATTATTATCCTCGCGAATTTGGGTCGATTCGATGAAAGCCCCCTTCTTGACTGGGTTCGCCCTTGCCCTGCTCGGCTGCCCGGTCTACCTGACCTCGTCTGAAGCGGTCACAACCAAGCCGCCAACCTCCCCTGAAATCTCGGACTGCGTTGCGACAGCCACGCCGGATCGCATCAAGGCCGTGATGCCCGATGGCGACCTTGTTCTCGCGGCCGGCGGCCGGACCAGGCTCTCAGACATTCGACTTCCAGAGCCCCCCGCCGCCCGGGAGCAGGCCCTGACGAAGCTTCGGAGCCTGGTTGATCAGCCGATCATGGTCCAAAGCCTCTCCCGCCCTGATCGGTGGGGGCGCCGTATCGTGCGCATTCGTGCCATGGATCAGGGAGAAGCAGCGGATCTCGCCGAGACCCTCGTAGATGCAGGCCTTGCCTTGGTCGATCCCGGCACGGCGAGCACTCTGTGCCAACCGGAACTGCTTGCCATTGAGGAAACCGCACGCGAGCGGAGCCTTGGCCTCTGGACCGATGGTCTTTATAAACCCATCGACGCGAGCCATCCCGGCAACCTGGACGATCGATTCGGGACATTCGCCCTTATCGAAGGACGGGTGAGAAGTATCGGCGAGCGCAAGCAGAGAGTCTATTTGAATTTCGGAGGGCATTGGGCAGAGGACTTCACGATCATCATTCCTAAGAAAACCTGGAAGCTCATGACGGAGCGGGGCCTGACGGCTGCGAGCCTAAAAGGGCAGCGGATCAGAAGCCGAGGCATTTTGGAGCCTTGGCAAGGGGCCGCTCTTACCGTTGTAGTACCGGAGATGATCGAGCACCTCGATGGCACGCGCCTGTCACGCTGAGCGAGCATGAGCCGGATACGTCAGACAAAAGGAATGCGGGTCGCCGGAAGCGTTTTGCTCATGGCCTGGCTCGCTGGTTGTGCGGCATTCGACAGCAACGTGTCACTGCCGGCGGATGCTCCGCGCGTCGTCGGCGCAGAGCGCCCTCGCGACCGCGATCATGAGCGCCTGGTGGCCGCCTTTGGAGGCGAGTTGCGGGCTCCCGACGTCCAGCGCGTGCTGAACGACATCACAAAGCGCCTCGTCGCGGCAAGCGACAGACCGGACGAGGCCTATCAGGTGACCGTTCTGAACTCTCCGGTCGTGAACGCGTTCGCACTTCCCAACGGCCGTCTCTATGTCACCCGAGGTTTGCTTGCACTCGCAAACGACGAAGCCGAGATCGCTGCAGTTCTGTCCCACGAGATTGCGCACGTCACCCTCCGTCATGCATCGCAACGCAACGAATTGCAGGCGCGCTCGACCCTGATCAAGCGCGTGACGGAAAACGTTCTCAATAACGCCGAAGAGGCTGCCCTCGTTCAGAACCAGGCGCGCTCGACGCTCGCAAGCTTCTCACGGGCACAGGAGTTGGAAGCCGATCAGGCTGGCGTCAAAGTCTTGGCCCGAGCTGGTTTCGATCCTTACGGCGCGCCCCGATTCCTGACGGCGCTTGGGCGTTCGGCCACCGGCGGCTCCGATGCGAGCGCCGATATGATGGCAAGCCATCCCAATACGCGGGACCGGATCGCCTTGGCACTGCAAGCGGCCCGCCGGGCAAGCGCTCCTGGAATCGGGGAATCCGGGCGCCTGGAGTATCTTTCGGCGATCGATGGCATTGCCTATGGCGACGATCCTGCCGACGGCGTGGTGAGAGGGCGCCGGTTCATCCATTCCCGCTTGGGAGTCGCGTTCGAGGCGCCAGAGGGTTTCACACTCGAGAATACCTCGCAGGCCGTCCTCGGAGCGTCCGCCGACGGCAGTCGTCGCCTGCTGTTCGATGCGGCCGATACCCCGGCCGGCCAAAGCCTTGAGGAGGTCCTGCGCTCGACCTGGAACGATACGATCGAGCCAGGCAGCCTTTCGACGACCACGATCAACGGGCTACCGGTCGCAACGGCCCTCTCGACCGGCAAGGAATGGACCTTCCGCCTTTCCGCGATCCGAATCGGCAATACCACCTATCGCTTGATCATGGCGTCCCGTGCGGGGGGCAGCGGTCTCGAAAATCTATTCCAGAGGACATTGGAGAGTGTCCGGCAGGTCCAGCCGGACGAGGCACGTATGATCCGGCCTCTCCGGCTCAAGATCGTTGTGGCGCAACCGGGCGACACGGCGCAGAGTTTGGCGGAGCGGATGCCGGTCGACCGCCCCCTCGATCGATTCCTGCAGCTGAACGGCCTTGAGAGAACCGATGCCCTTAGAATCGGGGAGCGCTATAAGATCGCCGTCGAATAGGCCTGAAGGATAAAGCCTCAGACGAATGCGCCGGAAGCCTGCGGATAGCGTTCCATCAAGGCCCGTTTGAGCTTCTCCAGAGCCCTGTTCTCGATCTGGCGGACCCGCTCTTTGGAAATTCCGAGGCGATCGCCGAGGAACTCGAGGGTCACCTGTTGGTCATCGAGGCGGCGCGCACGCAGGATGCGCAGTTCGCGCTCATTGAGAACCTCAAGAGCCTGCTTAAGCCAACGGACCCGCCGCTCGCTGTCGATAACATCGCTCACGCTCTCGTCAGGCAGCGGGCTGTTGTCGACAAGAAACTCGACTCTTTCGGCCGAGTTCGAAGCGTCGGCGTCCAGGACAGGCGCATTCAGTGAGGTATCGGGGGCGGAGAGCCTGGCGTCCATCAGGGCGACGTCGGCCCGTGAAACCCCGATGGCTTCCGCGATCTTTTCGTGAATTTCGGACGCAATCCTCTCTTCGCCCCCGCGCGTCAGGCGGGCGCGCAACCGGCGCAAATTGAAGAAGAGGGCTTTTTGGGCGGAACTCGTGCCTCCGCGAACGATGGACCAGTTGCGGAGGATATAATCCTGGATCGACGCCCGGATCCACCACGTCGCATAGGTTGAGAAGCGGACCTCCCGTTCCGGTTCGAAGCGAGCCGCTGCCTCAAGCAGGCCCACATGCCCTTCCTGAACCAAATCGGCCATTGGCAAACCGTAGTGGCGGAAACGGGCTGCAAGGGCAATGACGAGCCGCATATGGGCCGCCGTGAGTTGATGGAGCGCGGTTTCATCCCGCTGCTCTTTCCAGCGCACGGCAAGGAGATGTTCCTCCTCCCGCTCGAGGAATGGAGCGTTCATGGCTGCGCGGACGAACCGACGACGAACCCCAGAGATTTCTCCCATTGCGTCCTCCCTTGGCAAGGACACAACGAGCGAGGCTGGAAAAAGTTCAGCTGAAAACGGCTTAGTTTGCGGAAATAGAGTCGAGGCTAGCAAAAACAAGCCATCGCATAAAGAAAAGCCCGGCCAAGGCCGGGCTTTGATAACGTGAGCGAGAGCGGATTAGGCCGCCTCTTCCTGGAGATCGTCCCCTTCGACATCTCCTTCCGCCTCGGCACCCTTCGCAGCGCGGCGCGGAGATTTGGCAAGGCTCTGCTCGATGAGTTTCAACGCTTCAGTATCTGTAATCTTGTTAACCGCTGCGATCTCGCGCACGACGCGATCGAGGGCAGATTCATAAAGCTGGCGCTCGCTATAGGATTGCTCAGGCTGAGCCTCGGAGCGGTAGAGATCGCGTACGACCTCCGTAACGGAGATCAGATCGCCGGAATTGATCTTGGCTTCATATTCCTGAGCGCGGCGCGACCACATGGTGCGCTTGATCCGGGCCCGGCCCGTCAACACGTCCAGGGCCTTCTGCACGAGGGCCGGCTCAGCAAGCTTACGCATGCCGACGCTGGCTGCCTTCGCCGTCGGAACGCGGAGGACCATCTTGTCCTTGTCGAAGGAGACCACGAAAAGCTCCAGCTTGAAACCCGCGATTTCTTGCTCCTCAACGGCCGTGATGCGGCCGACGCCATGGGCGGGATAAACGATCGCTTCGCCGGTCTTGAAACCGAGACGCTGGGCAGACTTCTTGGCGGTGGTCATGCGAGAGAGGCCTCCTTGCATGCTTCCTCGCAGTTCACGAGGGCGCTTCGTTTCGTCGGACAGGGATCCGGCGGAACAATAATTGACGAGCTGCGGAACTTGACTATTCCGCTCGTCTCCCTGAATTACGTCAGTAGCCAAAACACGCCCGAACCCCTGACCTGAAGCAGCAAGCTTCCTCAAGTCACGGGGTGCATCCATCATTGCTTCATCTAGTGAGCCGCCGAACTGCGGAATTGGCACACTTCGGGCGCAAGCGACTGCATTAGTGAGACCCTATCACAGACGCGCCGAAAAAGCAAAAATATTTCAGAAAGAGCGTAAAGAGGATGCGAATATGCTCAAGCTTCCTCAATCCCCCTCGCCAGGATTAGAGGAGAAGAACTTTTCGTATTTACCCGAAACGCCATCAAATTCCTTGGCATCAGAAGGGGGATCCTTCTTCTGGGTAATATTGGGCCAGCTCTTGGCCATATCGGCATTCACCTTGAGCCATTGCTCCAGGCCCGGCTCCGCATCGCTCTTGATGGCCTCGGCCGGGCATTCCGGTTCGCAGACCCCGCAGTCGATGCACTCGTCAGGGTGAATGACGAGCATGTTCTCGCCCTCATAGAAACAATCGACCGGGCACACCTCCACGCAGTCCATGTATTTGCACTTGATGCAATTGTCAGTGACGACGTAGGTCATGAACGGTCCTCTGAGGGTCTGTCCGGTATTGATCGCGAATGCGCTGACGCCGCTCTACTCGCTGTCGTCTCCCCTGACAAGCGCTCCCTTGTCATGGGTGAGATCCGCGTAAAGCAGCCGTGCTTCCGGTGCTGGGCCCCGCCTCTCTCCAAGGTCCTCAACCCTCAGGACAAGCGTCGCACGGGCAAGAGCCAACGTAACGACATCCCCGACGGCCAGAGGCTTGGCGGGATTCTCGGCCTTCTGGCCATTCACCCTGACGAAGCCACTTGTGACGAGCTTCGCCGCCAGGGTCCTGCTCTTCGCAAAGCGCGCGAACCATAGCCATTTGTCGATCCGCTGCCGATCCTCACGCATCGACCGCCGAGATAGAACGCTTCCGCCGAACCCCGTTCCACGCAGAGCCGAAAGGCTGGGCACGGAAGACAGGGCTGCGGCGGTGCTTTCTCACTTTTTGCTGTCCTCAAGTTGCGCCTTGAGAGCCATGAGCTTCGCGAAAGGCGAGTTCGGATCAGGCTGCTTCTCCCGCCGATCGAAGCTCGGTTCGCGCCGCGGCTCACTCCGCTTGTCCGGACGCCCCCCTCCATTGCGGCGCTCGTCCGGGCGGCCTGGGCCACGCGGCGGCCGGTTCTGCGGCCGCCCTCCTTCTCCCGTTGCTTCGCGACGCTCCGGCCTGCGTTCATGGCGGGGAGCGCGGTCCTCCGAGCGTGGCTCACCGTGGCGTGGCCGGCGATCGCCTCGCTCGGGCCGACCGCGACCCTGACGAGCGTGGCCTCCCTCATGATGCCGCCGGTGTTGACGCCAAACCTCGATCACCTCGGGCTCGGCCGGTGCCTCAACGGATGTTTCGGCGGACTCGACCGAAGCAGCGACGGTTTCGGCTTCCTCAGGCGCCGTCTCCGGCACGAAGGCGGAGGCTTCCACGCTTTCAAGGGCGGCTGCGTTGGGCTCCCCAGCCTCCACCGGCGCGGCCACAGCGGCTTCAGCTGGTGCTTCGGCTGCGGGAGCGTCGGATGCAGCATCCCCACTTGGCTGCGCCAGCGCCGTTGTCGCCGCAGCCTGGACGAGCGGAACCGTAATGGCCGGTCCCGGGCGACGGTCCATCACATAGCCGAGCGACTTGAGAATGGTGCCGAAGTCCTCGCCGGCACAGCCGACGAGGGATGTCATGGCGACCGTCGCCACAAAACTTTCACCATCAGCCGCTCCAGCCGGGGGCTCCCCCGGGGTGGCGCCAGGACGGTAGGCAATCGCCGGACGGATCAGGTCTGCGAGGCGCTCCAGAATGTCGACGCGCACGGCGCGATCACCGCAGACGCGGAATCCCGCCGCACGGTAAAGGCCTGCCGCGATCTCCTTGTCCACCGGTATCGATGTCCGGCCCGACTGAGCGAGATGAGCGATCTCGTCGATGCCCCTCTGGTCAAGCCCACCGTTTTGAAGTGCCCAGAGCTGCGCCGCAAGAATGCGCGGGGCAGGCTTGAGCAAGGCAGGCAGATACAGATGATAGGCGCCGAACCGGACGCCGGCCTTGCGCAGGGCGCCACGGGCGTCCTGATCGAGGCTGCGGACGTCGTTGAGCACTTTCGCGCGCTCGAGCACGCCGAGGGCCTCGACGATCTGGAAACCAATGCCACGGGCGAGGCCCGTAAGCTCCTGAGAACTTTCAAGCTCCATCAAGGGGCCAAGCAGGCGCACGATGTAGGCCCTGAGCCAGGCCTTGAGACGACCATCGACCTTGTCACGGGCCGGGCCCGTCAGCTGCTCATCGGACAGGATCCGCAGACGGGGCTCGAACAGCTTATCGCCCGGCTCCAGCTTTGCGACAGGGTCGCCCATCCAGCGAATCGTCCCATCGTTTGACAGCACGAGCATGGTGTCCGGCGCCTCGGCGAAACGATCCGCTCTGGCTTCGATCTCGCCGGCGAGGGCCTTGCCGGCCGCGCTCCGCAAGGTCTTGGCCTCCGTGGTGTCGGCCTGGGGGTCAGGCACGAAATGGAAGCCGTGCAGGTGACCGATGTGCTGACCCTCGACCGTAACATCGCCGGTGGTCGTGATTTCCGCTTCGAGCATCGTGTTCTCTCTCAAGCGCCGCATGAGAACGCTCGTGCGCCTGTCGATAAAGCGCTGGGCGAGACGTTCATGGAGCGCGTCCGATAGCTTGTCCTCTACCTGACGCGCAACACCCTGCCAATGCTCCGGATCCTTCAACCAGTCCGGACGATTGGCCACGAAGGACCAGGTCCGGACCTGAGCGATGCGGTTCGACAAGGTATCGATGTCGCCATCTGTCCGATCCATTGCCAGAAGATGGCGCGAAAACCAATCCGCCGGTACGGATCCGTCCTTCATTAGGAACCGGTAGAGCTGCCCCACGAGATCCGCATGGGTCTGTGGAGAAACTTTCCGGTAATCAGGAACTTGGCACACCTGCCACAGACGTTCCACCGCCACTTTCGACCGACCATAGGCCTGAACGTCGTCGTCACGGGCCAGAATCTCCAGTGCCGCTACGTCCTCCCCCATGGGAGCGCGAACAAGTCCGTATTCACGCGGCTGTTCCGAAAGGCTGTCGCGCAGCCGGCCTAGGGACGAAAAATCGAGGTCCGGGTTCCGCCATTGCACGATTCGGACCGGATCGAAGGCATGATTCTCCAGGGCTTCGACCGTTTCCGCATCGAAGGGCGGACAGCGCCCGGCGGTACCGAAAGTGCCGTCCCGCATATGGCGACCGGCGCGGCCGGCAATCTGCGCGAGTTCGGCTGGGTAAAGCTTGCGGAACCGGAAGCCATCGAATTTCCTGTCGGCCGCGAAGGCCACGTGGTCGACATCGAGATTGAGTCCCATGCCCACCGCATCGGTGGCGACAAGATATTCCACGTCCCCGGATTGGTAGAGTTCTACCTGGGCATTTCGAGTGCGAGGCGAGAGGGCGCCGAGCACGACCGCCGCTCCACCCCGTTGGCGGCGGATCAGCTCCGCGATGGCGTAGACCTCCTCAGCGGAAAACGCGACGATTGCCGTCCGCCTGGGCAGACGCGACACCTTCTTTTCGCCCGCGAAGGAGAGCTGCGACAGGCGGGGCCGGGTGATCACATGCACCCCTGGGATCAGGGTCTCGATAAGGGGCCGCATGGTATTGGAGCCGATCAGCAGCGTCTCTTCGCGCCCGCGCTGGTTCAGCAACCGATCGGTGAAGACGTGACCCCGATCGAGATCAGCAGCGAGCTGAATCTCGTCGACGGCCACGAAGGCGAGATCGAGATCTCGCGGCATCGCCTCCACGGTCGATATCCAGTAGCGGGGCCGGTCAGGCTTGATCTTCTCTTCGCCAGTGACCAGGGCGACGTTGTGGGCCCCCGCCTTTTCCACGACGCGCTGATAAACCTCTCGCGCCAGGAGCCGCAGCGGCAGGCCGATCATCCCCGACTCGTGACCAAGCATCCGCTCGATGGCGAGGTGGGTCTTGCCGGTATTCGTCGGGCCGAGCACGGCTGTCACGCCACGCGCGCGCACTTGCGGGGGAAGGGAACGGCGGGTCATGCCTGAATGCAAAGCGATGGAATACAATCCCAGGGTTGAGAAGATCGGAAGACCCGTAGCGGCGAGCTGACGCAGGGACTTCTCTCAATGCCTCCGGGCGAGCATCCCGGCAGCAGGTCCGCCTTCTATATGGGGGTGGGCTTCAGTTTCCGCTACCGACTTCCTTGAGGAGATGAGCCGGCCGCTCAGCGCGTGGCTCCGGCTTTGACCGCGCTATCGACCGAGATCGGCACGACCTTGGCTGCATCATCGAAGGCCCACCGGGACGCCGTGACGACACTGACTCCGATCATCGTCCGGACGGAGACCCGAAGCGGCACGAGCAGTCTCTGGCGTTCGAGAGGCACCAACCAGACAGACATGTCTTTGTTTTCCCTCATGAATTTTGTTGCAGGGCGCCCTTCCCGGTGGCCGGAAATCGGAATATAGCGCGCAGTACAGACGAGAACGGGCCCCTTGTAGCCGGGCACGTCGACCTTCTTGGTCTCGCTGTAGCTCAGGACAACGTCAAACCGGGCCGCCCCGTCGAAAACCGGAATGGTACGGTTGCAATTGGACGTGTCCGCAACGCTTACGGAGGCCAGAGCCGGCATCAGCAGCGCACTGATGGGGTCCACGACACCCTTCTTGTCCGCCTCCTTCAAGGGCACGCGGTCGGGCTTTTCGTCGAGGGGCGGATCGATCTCGACCGCTTCCACATTGCCCGCGGTCAGCCCCATTCGGACAGTGCGTTGATCGTCCGAGGAGCGGGATGTGATGGCAAAGCTCGTGGGCTGGGGCTGCGAACCCGTGATCATGCCCGTTGCCGTCGCGGCTCCTTTGCCGCCGGTCAGAAGCTTGGCAAGTCCGGACAGCTTGACGCCAGCCTGCATCTTGTATTTGGAGCCGTCGAATGTCGACGCCAGATCGGCTTTGCCGAGCGTAAGCCCAGCCAAGGTTACGTCGTAATCGACCTGGAGCGTCTGGGTCTTTCCAGGCGTGGCCAATCCGGCCAAGGCCATCCCCAGGATGGCTGGAGCAATCAAGCGCATAGGATGTTTCCCGGGGAATCCTGGAGGACCATAGCCTCCCCTCTCATAAAATTCAGAATAAATCGTGACCACGATATTACAAAAAATCCCGCTGCGGCACTGCGCTATTCTTGACGCGGGCCGCCGTTTCGGCCTATAGGCTCGCATCTTCCAAGGACTTTTGGCGTCCGGCAGCTGTGGGATCTGCGTTGAAGCAAACTCGCAGCGGATGAAGCCGTGACCCTGTGAACGATAGGATTGAACCCATGTCGCGCCGTTGCGAATTGACCGGCAAGGCCGTGCTGAGTGGCCACCTGGTGAGCCACTCGAACCGCAAGACGAAGCGGAAGTTCTTGCCGAACCTCTGCAACGTCACGCTGCAATCCGACACGCTTCAGCGCTCCGTGCGCCTGCGTGTCTCCGCCAACGCTCTGCGTTCCGTCGAGCACCGCGGCGGCCTCGATGCCTTCCTGGCCAAGGCCAAGGCAGACGATCTGTCGACCACCGCCCGCACGATCAAGCGCGAGATCGAGAAGAAGCTCGCTGCCGCGAGCTAAGCTCGGCTCATCAGCTCTGTTATGCAGCGGGCGGCCTTTCAGCCGCCCGTTTTGCGTTCACGAGACCCCAGGCCCATGACCAGACTCGATCGCCGCGATTTCACGATCGCTCTTGCCGCCATGACCGTGGTGGTGCTGTCGTCGAACATCCTCGTCCAATATCCGTTCCACGCCTGGGGCCTGCAGGACTATTTCACCTGGGGGGCCTTCACCTATCCGTTCTCGTTCCTGGTGACCGAGCTTGCCAACCGCCGCTTCGGCCCCAAGGGCGCCCGGCGGGTGGTTTATGTGGGCTTCGCGCTCGCGGTCTTTCTGTCCGTCATCCTGGCGACACCGCGCATCGCAATCGCATCGGGCAGCGCCTTTCTCACCGCACAGCTCCTCGACATC
This sequence comes from Microvirga puerhi, assembly GCF_020089865.1. Lineage (GTDB taxonomy): Bacteria > Pseudomonadota > Alphaproteobacteria > Rhizobiales > Beijerinckiaceae > Microvirga > Microvirga puerhi. The sequence continues at coordinate 368,156 of NZ_JAIRBM010000003.1, read as the reverse complement.
TCGATCTTTTCGCGTCTGCGCGACCGGGCCTGGTGGCTGCCGCCCTTCGCTTCCTCTACGATTTCCGCAGCCGTCGACACGATGATCTTCTTCTCGGTCGCATTCTATTGCGGCGCCTTGCCCGGCACGACGCAGACGATTGACGGCCTCCTGGCCCAGGTTGGGATCGCCAGCGAGTGCTTCGCACTCCCCTGGGTGACCCTCGCCATTGCCGATTACGGGGTAAAACTGACCCTCTCGGTTGTCTCGATCCTGCCTTACGGGCTTGTCCTCAAGCTCATGCGCCCGGTCCTGATTCAAAGAAGTGTCGCCTGAGGCATTTTTCGAAAAACCTGGAGTCAGGTTTCCTCTCGAAATCGGAGAAACAAGAGTTCTGCGAGCAGCCTGTCCTAGGCACTCTTTCCGGGCATCAGCGAAAATTCCAAAAGAAGCGTTCGCTGAAGCGGACTGAAATTGTTGTCCGATATCAGAGTCAGGACCGTGTCCTCGGCCTCCTGATGGACGGCCAGCCCTTCCATGTTATCGATTTGATGGGACGGATCGCTCTCGAAGATCACCGTCCCGTCGACTTCGGCATCAGGCTTCACGGCATCTGCCGCGATGCGGCGCAGTCGCACCCGGAATCCTTGGAAAAGCGAAAAACTCCGCTCCAGGAGAAATATTTCCCCTGACGGCAGGAAAGCAAGATCGCTGATATCGTAGCCATCGGACCTCCGAACGGAGAACGCGCCCACACGTGGGCCGGTCAGGATGAAGCCGCGGGTCGGCCTATCCCCTGCTTCCGCCCTCTCCGCGATGGCCACGAGGGCGCCGGCAAGCGGAGACCGTAGCGGAGCGATGCCGATCGCCTCAAGTCCCTGATTATTCGGCAGATTCTCGATATCCCTCCGGACACTGTCGGGCAGGTTCAAAGGCCGCGCCTTTGCGGCAACCCCATCGGCTCCCCAGTCGAAGCGCATGACGGCGTGTTTGCGCTCGACGCCTACATAAGCGACGCCGTTCGCGATGGTCAGGCTCTCCGTATCGTAGTAGCGCGTTTCGCCGAGAGGCCTTCCGTTCCAGGACAGGAGCGGCGCCAGTCTGGCATCCGCAAGTCCGGACAAGCGCCCATCCGATGTTTGAACCCTGGCCGTCAGCCATTGGGCATTATCAGCGACCGAGACCAAGCGCTGTCCATCTGGGGACCGCCAGAGACCAGAGAAACCACCAAAGCGGCTCTCGGGAGAGCGCAGATCAAGCCCGCCGCGAAACGAGAGGTCGCCGAAGCGGCTCCGCCCCCGGTCGGTCACCGACAGATGATCGATCGGCCTCGCCGATATTTCGATGGAAAGCGTATTGGTCGCAGCCCTGGGCCGCGCGAATGTTCGCTCGGCCAGGATCGTCGCAGCTGCTGCGGCACCGCCGCCGATCAGGAACAGGCGGCGGCTGAGTCTCATGACGCGCAGCGCCTACAGATCATGCGAAGGCGCGACGAGGCGCCCGTCCGGCGGCGGGCGGATTCTCCTCGAACAGCTCTGCCAGCTTCTCAGTCATGACGCCACCGAGTTCTTCGGCATCGACGATAGTGACAGCGCGTCGATAATAGCGGGTCACATCGTGGCCGATGCCGATGGCGATCAGTTCGACCGGAGACCGCGTCTCGATGTCCTCGATGATGAAGCGCAGGTGCCGCTCCAGGTAATTGCCGGGATTGACGGAAAGGGTCGAGTCGTCGACCGGGGCACCGTCGGAAATCACCATGAGGATTCGCCGTTGCTCCGGGCGGCCGAGCAAGCGCTTATGCGCCCAATCCAGGGCCTCGCCGTCGATATTTTCCTTGAGCAGGCCTTCCCGCATCATCAAGCCGAGATTCTTGCGGGCTCGGCGCCAGGGCGCGTCCGCAGACTTATAGACGATATGGCGTAGGTCGTTCAGCCGGCCGGGATTCGCCGGCTTGCCGCTCTGGAGCCAGGACTCACGGGATTGTCCGCCCTTCCAGGCGCGGGTCGTAAACCCGAGAATCTCCACCTTCACGCCGCACCGCTCGAGAGTCCGGGCCAGAATATCGGCACAGGTCGCTGCGACGGTGATCGGCCTGCCGCGCATGGAGCCGGAATTGTCGAGGAGCAGGGTCACGACCGTATCGCGGAAATTCGTATCCTGTTCCTGCTTGAAGCTCAGCGGCTGGAACGGGTCCATCACGACGCGCGGCAGGCGCGCCGGATCAAGCGTCCCCTCCTCCAAATCGAACTCCCAGGCCCGATTCTGCTGCGCCAGGAGGCGCCGCTGCAAGCGGTTGGCCAAGCGCCCAACGACGCCCTGGAGATGCGCAAGCTGCTTGTCGAGATAGGCGCGAAGGCGCGTCAGCTCGTCTGCATCGCAGAGATCTTCTGCGTGGATGACTTCGTCGAAGCGAGTCGTAAAAGCCTTGTAGTCCGGCCCCCGCGCCTCGTTGTGGCGCGATGGCGGCCGCCAGGATTCCGAGGCATTCTCGGAGTCCGCTTCGTCGGCCTCGTCCGGCAACTCGCCGGAGGGGCCATCGGCATCCTCCGTTGCGCCCTCCTCCATCTCGTCGCTGGAATCTTCGCTGATCTCGGTTTCGGCCCGATCGCCCTGCGATTCCTGCTCGCTCTCGCCCTCGCCCTGCTGCTGCTCCTGCTCGGTCTCGTTATCATCCTCGTTTTCCTCATCCTCGGAATCGAGGGCGGCCTCGTCAGCCATATCGAGGGAGGACAACAGATCGCGCACGCTCCGGGCGAAGTCGCGCTGGCTTTCGATATTCTTCAGCAGGCCATCGAGATTACGGCCGGCACGATCCTCAATGAAGTCGCGCCACAGGTCGACAATCTTGGCGGCCGAAGGTGGTGGACGCCGACCGGTGAGGCGCTCACGCACCATCAGAGCAATCGCATCCTCGAGAGGAGCATCGGCGCGATCGGTGATTTCCTCGTATTTTCCACCGCGATGGTACTTGTCTTCCAGCATCGCGGTGATGTTCGAGGCAACGCCCGACATCCGCCGGGAGCCGATGGACTCGACCCGAGCCTGCTCGACAGCATCGAACACGGCGCGTGCCGCCTGTCCCTCGGGGGCAAGCTTGCGGTGAAGCGTTCCGTCATGGCAGGCGAGTCGCAAAGCCATGGAATCCGAATATCCCCGCAGGATCGACACATCCTGCGAGGTGAGTCGCCGGGGAGGATCCGGCAGACGCACCTTGTCGCCCATCATGGCCGGCCGATCGGACGCGAAGGTGACCTCGAGGTCCTGCTTGCGTGCGATAGCCTTCATGCAACCGGCAATCGAGCGCTTCAACGGTTCCGTTGGCGCTTCCTTCTTTTCACCCGGCTTGCGGTTCGAGATGGACATCGAATTCCCTTGCTCGTCATCCCGGCCGAAGCTTGGCGAAGAGCCGGGGTCGCCAGAATCAGCAAAACTCCCGTCCGATCCCGGCTCGCGCTTTTGGCACGTCCGGGATGACGGTTACGACAGTGCCACGTTCACGGCGCTTTCCGGCAACTCCTTGCCGAAGGAGCGCTGATAGAACTCGGCCACCAGTGGGCGCTCGAGCTCGTCGCATTTGTTGAGGAACGTCACCCGGAAGGCAAAGCCGGTATCGCCGAAGATGTCGGCGTTCTCTGCCCAGGTGATCACCGTACGCGGGCTCATGACGGTCGAAAGATCGCCGTTCATGAAGGCGCTGCGGGTGAGATCGGCGACACGGACCATCTTGTTGACGATGTCGCGTCCTTCCGAACTCTCCTGGTAATGTTTCGCCTTCGACAGGACGATGTCCACCTCCTTGTCGTGCGGCAGGTAGTTCAGGGTCGTGACGATGGACCAACGGTCCATCTGACCCTGGTTGATCTGCTGCGTGCCGTGATAGAGACCGGATGTATCTCCCAGACCGACCGTGTTTGCGGTGGCGAAGAGGCGGAACGCCGGGTGAGGCCGGATGACGCGCTTCTGGTCCAGAAGCGTCAGCTTGCCGGATTGCTCCAGAATACGCTGGATCACGAACATCACATCGGGTCGGCCAGCATCATACTCGTCAAAGACGAGGGCCACGTTGTGCTGCAGGGCCCAGGGAAGAATGCCGTCCTGGAAAGCGGTGACCTGCTTGCCTTCCTGAAGAACGATGGCGTCCTTACCGACAAGGTCGATACGGGAAACATGGCTGTCCAGGTTGACGCGCACGCAAGGCCAATTGAGCCTTGCCGCCACCTGCTCGATATGGGTCGACTTGCCCGTGCCGTGGTAGCCGGTGATCATCACACGGCGGTTGCGTGCAAAACCCGCCAGAATGGCCAGGGTTGTCTCCCGGTCGAAGAGATAGTCCGGATCGAGATCCGGCACGTGCTCCTCGCTTTGGGAGAACGCGGGGACCTCCAGATCCGAATCGATGCCGAAGACCTGCCGAACGGAAACCTTCATGTCCGGCAAGAGGGGCGTTGTTTCGGTTGTCGCCATCGTTAAGGGCCTTTCGGTCGAAATTTGTCGAATTGTCACATGCGCCGAGGGTTACTTAACAATCATGACCACGGGGCGCAAACGGGATAGGCGCATGCCGGGGCTGCGAAAAGCAGCTTTTCCTCAGCACATTCCTGCGCTTTTGAGCGTGTCATGCGCCTTGATGATGTCGCGCAGACGCTCTTCGAAGGATCGGTCGCCGCCATTCGCATCCGGATGGAAGCGCTTCACCAGAGCCTTGTACTGGGCCTTGATGGCGGGACCATCGGCGGCCTCGTCAAGGCCGAGCACGTCGAGAGCCCGCCGTACCGGCCCCGTATGGCGACGGGGCTTCGGCTCCGCCGGTGCGCGGCTCCTGCGGCCCTGTCGGAAATCTTCGCCGCGCAGGATGCCCAGCGGATCGACATAGGCCCATTCCCGCTCCTGGCCTTTCTTGGTCTCCGGATTCACCCCCATGGCCCAGGTTGGGCGATGGCCGATGATGGCATCCTTCTGATAAGCCGCGACCGCGTTGTCGGACATGCCGGCGAAGTAATTGTACGAGGCGTTGTACTCGCGCACGTGACCGAGACAGAAGCGCCAATACTGCCCTTCATGGTCTCGCCCCTTGGGCGCACGATATTCCCCCGGTGCCTTGCAGCCTGGGTGCTCGCAGGCAGGCCCCTCCGCCTCGCGCGGTTCTTCACTGGTCGCCTTGATGCGGATGCGGTCGAAAAGAGGTGAGTTGAGATCCATGACGCAGCGATTATGAGTGGCTTCCGGCCAAGAGCCAAGGCCTCGACGCTTTTCGCCGCAGACCTATTCAAAAAAGGTTGATTTAGAAGCATGACCCTCACCGACTGGATCACGCGGGAACTCCAAGGACGCCTGCACCCAACCCATCTGACCGTCATGGACGAGTCGGAGCAGCATCACGGTCACGCCGGCTGGCGTGAAGGCGGTGAAACTCATTTCCGCCTTTATATCGTATCGGAAGCCTTCGCAGGCAAGAGCCGTGTCGAGCGTCACCGTCTCGTCAACGAGATTCTCAAGGACGCCTTCTCTCGAGGGCTGCATGCCCTCGCTATCGAGGCTCGTGCACCCGGCGAACCCGATCCACGCGCTGGCAGAGCCTGAAAATCGGGCCTATTTGATTCGTTCAAGGACGCTGACGTAATTTGCAACGGCAGCGCCACCCATATTGAAGATGCCTCCCAGAACGGGATTACTGACCTGGATGCCGCCCGCCTCGCCGCAGAGCTGCATGGCGGACAGAGCATGCATCGAGACACCGGTCGCCCCAATCGGATGGCCTTTGGCCTTCAGGCCGCCGGAAGGATTGACCGGCAGCTTGCCATCCCGATTGGTCCAACCTTCCTTGACCGCAATCGCCCCCTGCCCAGGAGGCGTCAGGCCCATCGCTTCGTATTCGATGAGTTCCGCGATCGTGAAGCAATCATGGGTCTCAACGAAGGAAAGATCCGACAGGGCAATGCCGGCTTGATCGAGCGCCCGGCGCCATGCTTCGGCGCAGCCTTCGAACTGGATGATGTCGCGCTTCGACATCGGCAGGAAGTCCTGCGCATGAGCAGTTGCCCGGAAGGCAACCGCACGCTTCATCCGCAATGCCGTTTCGGTGTCCGCAAGGACGAGAGCCGCCGCGCCATCGGAGACCAGGGAACAGTCCGTCCGCTTCAATGGGCCGGCCACGAATGGATTCTTGTCGCTCTCGGTCCGGCAGAAATCGTAGCCGAGATCCTTGCGCATCTGCGCATAGGGATTGCCGACGCCATTCTTGTGGTTCTTCGCGGCGATCATGGCAAGCGCGTCGGACTGGTCGCCATATCGCTGGAAATAGAGGCCTGCGATCTTCCCGAACACACCCGCAAAACCACCCGGAGTGCCGCCGTCCTCGGGCAGATAGGATGCCTTGAGCAGGATATTGCCGATCTCCGGTCCGGGCGTCGTCGTCATCTGTTCGACCCCGACCACGAGCACGGTCTTCGCGCGCCTAGCCTCAATAGTCTTGATGGCCTGATAGACCGCGGCGGAACCGGTTGCGCAGGCATTCTCGACGCGGGTCGCCGGCTTGAAGCGGAAGCGATCACTCGCCTGAAAGACCAAGGATGCCGTGAATTCCTGAGGTGTGAAACCGCCGTTGAAATGGCCGAGAACGACCTCGTCCACATCCTCCGGTCCGATTCCAGCGTGATCGAGCGCCTCGTTCACTACGCGGACGACGAGGCTCTCGACGGTCTCGCCATCGCGCTTGCCGAACGGGGTATGGGCCCAGCCGACGATGCAGGCTGTCATAGGGCAGTCTCCTCAAGATTGGTGGTCCTGAGAATGGCCCCCACAAGCCCTACCGGCAAGGCCATCATGAACAGATGACCTATGCTTTGTAGGTTCCGACACTCGCGTCGAGATGAGCATTGTTCGCCTCTCTGATCTTCGCGGCCTCGTCGTCATAGAGAAAAGGCAGAAAGGCGAAGCGCCGCCCCTTCGTGACGCGAGATACGGCGTGCAGCAACGAACACGAGAAAACCACGGCGCCTCCGGCCGGCGCCTTGTAGGTCCGGGGACCATATTCGGGGAAGCCCACCTCGCCGCCTTCGAACTCGGCATCGAGATTGATGGAAACTGCAAAGCGACGATGGGCGGTGCCCTTCGTGGTATTGTCCCGGTGCGCCCGGAAATGGCCTCCATCCTCGGCCGCATAACAGGAGACGATGTAGCGCTCCATCCTGGTCGGCTGGAAGCAATGGACCTTCGCGATCTCGGGGTTGATCCGGCGAACCACACGCTCCTGCAAGTGCCGTATCAGCGATGGATCCTCGATCGTGTAATCCTTGCGTCGCTTGTGATCGGGGTTATGAACCGGGATCGTTTTGCCGTCGACCTCGCGCATATAGCCCGATTCTTCGCCCCCATGAGTCTCGTAGAGGCCGATGAGATGCCGGCAGAGATCAGGTTCGAAGACATCCGGAATGATCAGGATCGGAGCTGGAATTTCGAATCCGCCAAAGGATTGGACCGGCGGCAGGGCTCGGAGATAGGCGGCAACCTCGTCGCGATCCCGCCCGTCAGGTTTGAACGGAAAAATCGCTCTCACGCGTAAGGTCGGATTGAGGACCATCCAGAACCGGCGCAATGGGATGGCCGATCCAGGTTCGGCATCGATAGGAGCGGCGCCGAACAGTTTACTGACCTTCCCATCGAAATCCCAGAAATGGCGAATCCCGGGCATGCTTTCCTTTGCCCGTCCCTCAGCAGCGTCTCCTGGATCGATGCTGATGCCAAAGAACGCGATCCGATCATCATCGAAAAGGGAACGATGCGGGCCCTCGATGGCAGCAAGCGTCTCGCGACCGATATCGTCCGATGCCGTGCCATAGAAGCAAAGGACGATGTACCGGCCAGCAGCCGTGTCGAACACGTAGTTGGGATTACTCGTCGAGTTCTGACGAAACCAGGGCGTCGGATCGCCGACCTGGAAGCTTCGAAAGGAAGAGGTTTCTGCCGTGGCGGCCATCGTTCAGTCTCGAATGTTTCGTTATTTCGTTCACATTCGAGTAGTGCTGGCCGACCGTCAATGCTGAAACGCGAGCAGCAAACCCACACCCACGAGAATCAGCCCCATTCCTACCAATTCGCGCCGCGTCGTAACCTGAGACAGGAGGCGATGGGAAACGGCCTGTGCCATCAACACCTCGACAAGAGCGAGCGTGCGGACATTGGCGGCGGTCGTTAGAGCGAACCCGATAAACCAGAATTGCGACGCCAACGCCCCCAGAAAGCCGGCACCAAGAGAGGGGCGCCATGCCTTGAAGCTCGCCACAAGGGCCTTCCGGTCGAATAGCTCAAGCCAAACCAGGAGGATGACCGTCTGGGTGCCGAGCCCCCAAACCAGGGTGGTGGTCGACCGCATGAGCGTCGACCCCTCCGGGAGAGCCAGGATGGCGCCTCGAAATCCGATGGCCGCAAGAGCAAAAAAAGCTCCGGAGGCAATGCCATAGACGACCGGGCGCAGACCTGACGACATTAGGTCCGCCTCGCGCTTCAAGGACATGATGATGACGCCGAGCGTTGCAATCACGATGGCGAAGGCCATCCCGAGCGTCAGGGGATCGCCGAGAATGAGGAGCCCGAAAAGCGCGACCTGCACGGGTTCGGTCTTCGTGTAGGCCGTCACGACGGAGAGCGATCGCTCTCGCATGGCCGACAGCATCAGCGCCGTGGCCGAGATCTGGGTGGATGCACCGCCCAGGACATAAACGAGAAACGTCGCGTTCGGGGACGGGATCGGTTCTCCAAGGGCAAGTCGGACGAGAGCCAGGGCCAGGATGGCAAAGGGGAAGCCGTAGAGGAACCGGACCTGGGTGGCCCCCACAGTTCCGATGGTTTTGGTCAGCTGACGCTGGGTGGCATTCCGGCCTGTTTGAGCCGCCGCGGCAGCGAGTGTCGCGGGAATCCAGAGGTAGGAGAGTGTCATGGTCGATCTTGAATCCGCGCGGCTCTTGCCATGCTCTTGCCACGGAATGCCTTAGAAAGGGTGGATAGGAAAGGACTTATTGCCGGGCAGCCTAGCCAAAACGGGGCTCCCGACCTACAAATAGTCCATAACAATCGGGGCAGTCACAGAACCCTCCTCGTGCGAGTTTTCCTAAGTGTCATTGTCTGAGCGTCAGTTTTCATGGAGTCGTTCCGTATGAACGTCAGCCGTGCCCTTCGTATGACAGCCTTTGCTTTCGCGGCTCTCATGAGCGGATCGGCCCTGGCCGGCAATCCTGCCCTTGTGGTCGATGCCGAAACGGGGCGCGTCCTTCACGCCGAGCGCGCGACGGATCCCTGGTTCCCGGCCTCGATCACGAAGCTCATGACCACCTACGTGGCCCTCGACGCTGTTCGATCCGGCCGAGTGAAAATGGACACGCTGCTCACCGTCTCGGCCGATGCGGCAGCGCTCCCTCCTTCGAAGATGGGTTTCAAGCCTGGCACTCAGATCCGCCTCGACAATGCCCTGAAGATCATCATGGTCAAGTCGGCGAACGATATAGCCGCGACCATTGGAGAGAACCTCGGGGGCTCGATTGAGGGCTTTGCTGAGATCATGAACCAAAAGGCGCAGGCGCTCGGTATGCACGAGAGCCATTTCGCCAATCCTCATGGCCTGCCGGACGAGCGCAACCAAACATCCGCGCGCGATATGGCGACCCTGGCACGCGCTCTATTCAATGAATTTCCCGAATACCAGGGTTTGTTCGACATAGGCGCCATCCAATATGGCCGCCGGATCATGCGCAACACCAATGGGCTCATCGGCCGCTATCCCGGGGCCGACGGCATGAAGACCGGCTTCATCTGCTCGGCCGGGTTCAACGTCGTGGCCAGCGCCACGCGGAACGGACGGCACCTGATCACTGTGGTGCTCGGTGCTCCCTCCGCGAACGAACGGACCATGAAAGCCGCCGAGCTGTTCGACCGTGGATTCAACAGCCAGGCTGGATTCTCCAATCCGACCCTTGCGGCTCTTCCCACATCATCCGTCCACTCCCCGCCAGATATGCGTTCGGTCATCTGCGACCGTCGCGGCCCCATGCCGGATGAGGAAGACAGCCCAACCACGATTGCCACAGGCGAAAACTCGGGCGTTCCCAATCTCTTTTCGTCCGATGTCATGGCCTTTGCCGGCACGGCGCAGGCAACCCGGACGACCCTCGGCCCGCGGTCGGCCGCTCAGCCGGAACGCGTCTGGGTGGGCCTCAATCCGCCCTCCGAGGCCGAACTCGCCGCTCAGGCCGCCAAGGAGGATGCAGCGGACAAGGCCAAGAAGGCAGCCTCGAAGAAGTCGGCAAAGACGAAGTCCGCTTCTAAAGCCGCCAAGGCCTCTCAGGATAGCGAGACGGCAAGTGCCTCTTCTAAGGTCAAGAGCAAAGACAAGACGCGCGAGAGCATCAGCGTCAAGCCAGTGAGCGACCAGAAGAACAAGGCGAAACCCGCAAAAGGCAAAGACCAAGCCTCCGCGGAAACCTCTCCGAAGGCGAAGAACGCCAAGAACTGATCGAGGAAACCGTTTCGAACAACAGCCGCCGTGAATGACCTTCGCGGCGGCTGTTTCGTTCTGTGACCTTGAAAACGAGGCGCGCTGTCTGAGAGCACTCTTGCAATCCGGCGCAAACCGGGCAAACGGTGGTGTTCACGCCGCGATCGCCCCATGTCCCCTTCCTCTCCCGCCAGCGGCCTGCTGTTTGCTCTAGGCTCAGCCGGTCTCTATGGCCTCAACATCGTGTATGCCCGCGTCGCCGCCCTTGGGGGCGTTTCGGGCCCGGCCGTCGTCATCTATCGCGTTCTCCTGATGCTCGCCCTATTCGGGGCGGTTGCCGCCATCATGCGGCGCTCGCTGGTCGTGGCCCGGGAGGAGCGCGGCACGATGGCGGTTCTGGGGGTCTCCACCGCCTTCGTCGGCCTCTGTTACGTCTCTTCCGTCGCCTTCATCCCCGTGACGGTGGCGGCCGTGCTCTTTTATGCCTATCCGACATTCATCGTCCTGGCCTCCCCCCTCGTTGAAGGAACGAAGCTGACGCCCGCCCTCGTGGGTGTCGTCTTCCTTGCGCTGCTCGGGATCGTCCTCGTCGTGGGCCCGGCCTTCGGAGATCTCGACTGGCGAGGCCTCGCCCTGGCGCTTGGAGCTGCCGCGGCGACGGCGACGCAGTTCTTCGCCGCCGCCCGCTGCCGCAAGACCGACATCACGGCCAAGATGTTCTGGATCCATCTGATCGTCCTGCCGACAGCCGTTCTGGCTGGCGCGGCCACTGGACAGCTCACATCGCCCACGGTCCTGGCCCTCGCACCTTTCGGCGTCATCATGACAGTCGGCGGCTATGTCATCGGCTTTCTGTTTCAAATAGTGGCTCTCGGCCGCATCTCGGCGGTGGCCGCCGGGATCGTCTACTGCATTGAGCCTGTCGTCTCTGCGATAACATCCACCATCGTCCTGGGTGAGCGCATCGGCCCGGTGCAGGCGCTCGGGGGCTGCCTGGTGCTGGCCGCAATCGTTACCAATATCCTGTTAGAGCGGTCACGCGCCGCGCCGATCGTACCCACGGATTGATTTTGATGTCGGATGCCTCCCGTCCCGGTCCTCTCCCGCCCATCCCGCTGACCGTCGTCACCGGGTTTCTGGGCGCCGGCAAGACCACGCTTCTGAACCGGCTTGTCCAGCACGAAGCGCTGCAGGACAGCGTGGTCATCATCAATGAATTCGGCGAGATCGGCCTCGATCATCTTCTCGTGGAGAAGATCGATGAGAACATGGTGCTGCTCTCGGCCGGCTGCCTGTGCTGCACGGTCCGTGGCGACCTCATCACGACTCTGGAGGACCTGCTTCGAAAACGGGACAACGGGCGCATCACGCCATTCCAACGCGTGATCATCGAGACGACCGGGCTCGCCGATCCCGCTCCCATCCTCCACGCGGTCCTTTACCATCCCTATCTGTCGATGCGGTATGCCGTTGAAGGCGTCGTCACAGTCATCGACGCCGTGAATGGAGAGGCAACCCTCGACGCTCATCTGGAGGCCGTGAAGCAGGCGGCGGTTGCAGAGCGACTTGTGATCGCCAAGACAGACCTCGTGAAGGATGCGAAAGCGCTCGACCATCTCTACAAGCGATTACGGCAGCTCAATCCCGGTGCCTCGATCATGCGGGCGGATGCTCCGGTGGAAGATATCGTCGCTGGAGGTCTGTTCGATCTGCACGGCAAGATCGCCGATGTAAGCGAGTGGCTGAAGGCCGAGGCCATCGAGGAGACCGAGCGTCGAAGTCATGCTCATCAACATGGCCACCATGATCACGGCCATGACCACCATGGCCATCATCATGACGTGAACAGGCACGATGAGCGGATTCGCGCTTTTTCCCTGGTGAGCGATCAACCAATTCCTCAGGGAACACTCGACATGTTCCTGGATCTGCTACGCTCGACGCAAGGAGCGAAGCTTTTGCGCCTCAAAGGGATCGTAGGCCTGGCGGAAGATCCCGAACATCCCGTCGTGATCCATGGCGTACAGCACGTGATCCATGTGCCTACGATTCTTCCCCATTGGCCGAGCGAAGACCACCGTAGCCGCCTTGTCCTTATCGTCGACGACCTGGAAAAGAGTACCGTCGAGGCGTTGTGGAACGCATTTCTCGGAAAGCCTCAGATCGACCGGCCGGACAGAACCGCGGTGGCTGACAATCCTCTGTCGCTGAGGCGCTGAAGGGACATTGCGACATCAACGCTCGATCTTTCGCTGATCGGCAGGCGGCAGGAAGGCATCGGTAAAGATATCTTCCAACCGCGGCTTGGTCTTGTATTCGAGCCCTGCCGCCATCTGATCGAGCGCCTTCGCGAAGCGTTCGTTGTCGATACCTCCCATTCCGTTCTCTTTGACCCAGGGAGTGAGGACGTTCTGGTCGAGCGCCATGCGAAGCCGCTCGAGTTCGACGTCTTTCTTTGCCAAGTCATTGCGTTTCAGAACGGCGTCGACGGCACCGGCCGGGTCCTTTGCGGCATCTTGAAACCCACGCACGATCGCCCGCAGCAGCCCCTTCACGGCCTCCGGTTCCTGCTGCGCGAATTTCTTCGAGACGACGATCGCATTTCCATAAGCTTCAAGTCCGTGATCGCTCATGAGGAGCGTGACGATGTCTTCCACCGGAACGCCGCGCGACTTGAGATTGACATAGGAAGTCGTCGCAAATCCAAAAACCGCATCAACCTCGCCTTGGGCGAGCATCGGCTCTCGGACTGGGAAGCCGACATTTTCAAACTTCATGCCTGAATCGTCGATGCTGTTTACCATCCTGAAGACAGGCCACATGCCGTAAGCTGCATCGGCCTGCGGAGCACCGAAAACCTTGGCTTTGAGGCTTGATAGGTCGCTTGAAATTCCACGGCTCTTTCGTCCGACGATGGCAAAGGCGGGCCGATCATGAATCATCATCGCGGCAATAACGCTCGTCTCCGGCTTGTCATGCAGCAGGCGAGCGAGCGTATTGATGTCTGCAATCCCGGCCTCGAAACCTTCCATCCCCACACGCGCCAAGACCTCCCGCGAACCCGCGGCCTGCTCGATTGTGACGTCCAAGCCCTCGGCCTTGAAGTAGCCTTTCTCCAGGGCGACAGCGAAGGGCGCGGCCGGCCCCTCCCAGCGCCAATCGAGACTGAACCGCACCTGCGTCTGAGCCTGGGCTGCCGAAACCGCAAGAAGCGCGGCTACTCCAGCGACGAGACCGGCAATACCCCGAGACAGGCTGGCAGCTTTAGTCCGGAGCATGGCAGGTTTTCCTCCAATCATACGACCTTGCGGCAAAACTTGGCAGCATTTGCGCCCAGCTTACCGTGGCTTCTCTTTTCTGATCGCTCGCTCATGCAAGCAGATCGGGTTGGGGCGTCAAGCAATTCAATGCGCTTTGGTTTCAAGATTCGAAATCTTATCGCTCTTGAACGAGCCGCACCGGCTTCCCACCTTGAACGCGTCGGTGACCGGGCCCCTCTGGCGGATGCAAAATGCATTCGTGATGTCGGAACCGACTGGTTCAACACATGGGTTCGGTCATGCTTGACATCCTCCTGGCCAATTGGCTCGGCACGCCGCTTTGGCTCTGGCTTGCCTTTCTTTCTATCGTTGTTTCGCTCCTCGTGCTCGATCTCGGCGTGTTCCACCGCACGAACCGGGAGATCGGGGTGCGCGAGAGCCTATTCATGAGCGCCTTCTACATCGCGCTCGGCCTCCTCTTCGGTGGCTTCGTCTGGTGGCATCTCGGGCCGGAGCCCGGCCTGAACTACTTGACAGGCTTCGCAGTCGAGAAGGCGCTGGCGATGGACAACGTCTTCGTCATCGCGATGATCTTCGGCTTCTTCGCCGTTCCTCGCCTCTATCAGCACCGAGTTCTCTTCTGGGGCATTCTCGGCGTGCTCGTGCTGCGAGCGATCATGATCGGCTTTGGCGCTGCGGTGATTTCCCAGTTTTCCTGGGTCCTTTACATCTTCGCCCTGTTCCTCATCGCCACGGGCGTAAAGATGCTCGTGTTCTCCGATTCCGATTACGACATAGCGCAGAACCCGATGCTCCGGTTCATGCGCAGGCGCTTCAACGTCACGGATGAGCATCACGGCGAACACTTTTTCGTGAAGAAGCCTGATCCAACAAGCGGCAAGCCGGTTTGGTTCATGACGCCGCTGTTTCTGGCTCTCGCTCTGATCGAGATCGCCGACGTGGTGTTTGCAGTCGATTCCGTTCCGGCCATCTTCGCCATCACCACGGATCCGTTCATCGTCTACACGTCGAACATCTTCGCGATCCTCGGCCTGCGAGCCCTTTATTTCGCCCTCGCCGCCATGGTTCACCGTTTCCACTATTTGAAGTATGCGCTCGCCTTCGTGCTGATCTTTATCGGCGGCAAGATCTTCCTGGCTGATGCCCTGGGCCTGGACAAAGTCCCGGCAGCGATCTCGCTCGGCGTCACCTTCGGCATTCTGGCCGCGGGCATTGGGTGGAGTCTTTGGAAGACACGCAACGATGCCCCCGTGACAAGGACCACCACTCAGTGACGCTCATGCTTGAGAGGGCTTGCCTCGACAATCCCTCTCAGACTGGCAGCAAACCGTCGCTCTTGACCTCTTCCATCACGGCGTAAGTCCGCGTTTCCTTCACGCCCGGCAAGGCCAGGAGTATCTCCCCGAGGAAGTGGCGATAGGCGGCCATGTCGGCGACACGGGTCTTCACCAGATAGTCGAACCCGCCCGCTACCATATGGCATTCCAGCACCTCGGGAGCTCGGCGGACTGCGGCGGCAAACTTTTCGAAAACGTCCGGCGTAGTCTTGTCGAGGGAGACCTCGACAAAGACGAGGAGTTCGAGGCCAAGGCGATGGGGATCAAGCCGCGCCCCAAACCCCGCGATATACCCGTCCCGCTGCAGGCGCTTCATGCGCTCGCTCGTCGATGTCGGCGAGAGGCCCACCTTTTCGGCCAGCTCGACGGTCGCAATCCGGCCGTCGCTCTGGAGGAAGTTCAAGATCTTTCGATCGATCCGGTCGATTTCCGTCATTCTCACGCCTATGTAGAACTTTGTCCTTATATTATGAGGCCAAGGTCAAGAAATAGCTATCGAAGCACGGAACACCGCACCCTATGATCCGCCGTCCTCAGGGAGAACGCCATGACGCAAGCCTCGATCGCACCTCTGCCCTTCAACCCACCTTACGCGGAAGACGATAAGGTCATCGCCACAAGGCTCCTGGCAGATGCGAGGCTGTCTCCCGAACATGAGCGACAGATCGATCGGCGGGCGACACGGCTGATCGAGGCTATTCGGGCGAAGGGCGGAGGACTTGGCGGCGTCGAGGAAATGCTGCGGGAATACGCGCTCTCGACGAAGGAAGGACTGGCGCTCATGGTCCTGGCGGAGGCTCTCTTGCGCGTCCCGGATTCCGCCACGGCGGACCGGCTCATCGAGGACAAGCTCGGTCAGGCGGATTTTGCCGGCCACGAAGCGAAGTCCGATGCATTTCTCGTCTCCGCTTCGGCCTGGGCACTCGGAATCACCGCGCGGATCATCCAGCCCGGCGAGACTCCGGAAGGCATTCTGCGCCAACTCACCAAGCGTCTGGGGCTTCCCGCAGTCCGTACGGCAACGCGTCAGGCGATGCGAGTCATGGGAAACCATTTCGTTCTCGGCCAGACGATCGAGGAGGCTTTGAAGCGGGCGGGCTCCAGTAAAGGCAGGCTCTATCGGTATTCCTTCGACATGCTGGGCGAGGGAGCGCGCACGGCGGAGGATGCGAAGCGCTACTACGAATCCTATGCCGCGGCCATCGAGGCCATCGGTCGCTCCGCCGGCAACGAGCCTCTTCCCAACCGCCCTGGCATATCCGTCAAACTTTCAGCCCTGCATCCTCGTTACGAAGCAACGAGTCGCGAACGCGTGATGCACGAACTGGTCCCGCTCGTGATCGAGCTGGCGCAGAAGGCGAAGGCCCATGAGCTCAATTTCACGGTCGATGCCGAGGAGGCCGATCGCCTGGAGTTGTCTCTCGAGGTGATCGAAGCGGCTCTCGCCGATCCATCCCTTGCCGATTGGAGCGGTTTCGGACTCGCGATCCAGGGTTATCAGAAGCGGGCAGGAGCCGTCATCGACGCCATCGCGGCCATGGCGGAGCGTCATGACCGGCGGATGATGGTGCGCCTTGTCAAAGGCGCTTATTGGGACACCGAGGTGAAGCGGGCGCAGGAGCGCGGGCTCGACGATTACCCGGTCTTCACCCGCAAGGCGATGACCGACCTCAACTACATGGCCTGCGCCGAAAAGCTCCTGAAGCTGCGACCGCGGATCTATCCGCAATTCGCAACGCATAATGCCCTCACCGTCGCATCGATCATCGAGCGCGCAGGCGGAACGGAGGGCTATGAATTCCAGCGCCTGCACGGGATGGGCGAAGCACTGTATGCGCGGCTTCTCGAAGATGAGCCTGGTCTCGCCTGCCGTACCTATGCGCCCGTCGGCGGACATCGCGATCTGCTCGCCTATCTTGTGCGGCGGCTCCTCGAGAACGGCGCAAATTCCTCCTTCGTGTCGGTGGCCGCGGACGAAAACGTTCCCGTCGAAGCACTCCTGAAACGTCCATCAGACATTATCGTCTCGCCCGACAAGGCTCGTCACCTGAAACTTCCCTTGCCTCGAGATCTTTATGGACCTGGACGGCCTAATTCGAAGGGCGTGGAATTCGGCCACAGAGCCTCCCTCGATGGCCTTCTTGCGGAGATTTCGAAGGGCGCACAGTCGTCGTTTGGCGCGACGCCGATCATCGACGGGCGGGTTGGTGGCGGCGAGAAGCGGCCCGTGATCAGTCCCATCGACGGGAAGACCATCGTCGGGGAGGTGACGGAAGCAACCTCCGAGACAGCGGACAAGGCCATGGCGGCTGCAGCAGCCGGGTTTGCAGCCTGGAGCCGCACGCCTGCGGAGGCCCGTGCGAAGGCCCTGACCCGGGCAGCGGACCTCCTCGAAGAACGGCGCGGCGCGCTGCTTCATCTGCTCCAGATTGAAGCCGGCAAGACCCTCGACGATGCTCTTTCCGAAGTCCGCGAAGCCGTCGATTTCTGCCGCTATTACGCGGCGCAGGGACAGGTGCTCTTCGGCGCCGGCGAAGGCATGTCGGGCCCGACAGGCGAGAGCAACGTGCTCCGTCTGCGCGGACGTGGTGTGTTCGTGGCGATATCACCCTGGAATTTCCCGCTTGCCATCTTCCTCGGTCAGGTCACGGCTGCCCTCATGGCAGGCAATGCCGTTGTGGCGAAACCGGCAGAACAGACTCCGTTGATCGCGGCTCTTGCCGTGAAGATCCTACACGAAGCGGGCGTTCCGCCATCCGCGCTGCATCTGGTACCGGGAGCTGGCAGCGTCGGCGCACGGCTCGTCGAGAACCGCCATGTGGCGGGCGTCGTCTTTACCGGATCCACCGATGTTGCGCGTCTCATCAACCGTTCGCTGGCCGCCAAGGACAGCGCCATCGTGCCGCTCATCGCGGAGACGGGCGGTATCAATGCGATGATCGTGGACGCGACGGCTCTCCCTGAGCAAGTTGCGGACGACGTCGTCATGTCGGCCTTCCGCTCGGCCGGGCAGCGCTGCTCGGCCTTGCGCCTCCTGTTCGTGCAGGACGACGTGGCGAATAAGATGATCGAGATGATCGCGGGCAGCGCGCAGGAGCTGAAGCTCGGCGACCCTCGCGACGTCTCGACCCATATCGGCCCTGTCATCGACGGCGAGGCAAAGGAACGGCTCGAGGCCCATATCCGGGCCATGTCACGATCCGCGAAGGTTCACTACGCAGGTGAGGCACCAGCGGCGGGTACCTACGTAGCGCCACATATCTTTGAACTCGATCGCCCTGAAGCTCTGGCGGAAGAGGTATTTGGCCCGGTCCTGCACGTTGCGCGGTACAAGTCGGGACGCCTGGAAGAGACACTCCAGGCAATCGATGCAACGGGTTACGGTCTGACTCTCGGAGTGCATTCGCGCATCGATGCGACCGTCAATCGGATTGTTGATCGCCTGTGCGTCGGCAACGTCTATGTGAACCGGAACATGATCGGTGCCGTCGTCGGTGTGCAGCCTTTTGGCGGACACGGCCTCTCCGGGACGGGTCCGAAGGCGGGAGGGCCGCACTATCTCCTGCGCTTTGCCACCGAACAAACCGTCACCATCAACACGGCGGCAGCCGGCGGAAATGCCAATTTGATCGCCATGGGCGAGTGACGCCCCATGACCGGGGAGACGGATCTCGACCGCCTTGTCGCTTCAATGACGCCAGAGATGCGACCGGGCCGTTTCGTCTTTGCGACCATGTCGCAGCCGGATCCTGCACTCTGGCAGCATGCGCTCATGACATTTCGCGAGGTAGAAGGAGTGACGGCCATTCTCGATCGAGCAATGGCCGAAAACCTCGGCCTTACATGGACCTATCCTTGCCGGTGCATCACGTTGTCAGTCCACTCCTCGCTTGAAGCGATCGGTTTTCTGGCAGCGATTACGGGTGCTCTGGCCGCAGCAGGAATCGGGGTCAATCCCGTCTCGGCATACTTCCACGATCATCTATTCATTGCGGAGGATCGGGCTGATGAAGCACTGGCGGTTCTGCAACTACTGTCAGCGCAGACGTACCCACCCTAGCGGATCTTAGTGTGGTCAAGGTCCGGTCAAGGACCCGAGCTTGAGGCGATACCGCAAATAAAAAACCCGGCTCTAAGGCCGGGTTTTCTTTCAATCAGTAATTTAATGCCGCCTTAGCTTCTCGGAGCTGCGCGATGGCTGCTTCCGCTGCATGCTTCGCAGCCAAGTCCGTGGTCGCGTCGTAGTGCATCTCTGCCGTCAGGATCTCATGATCGAGAATTTCCTGCGTCAGCTCCTGCTCCGGCAGCGCACGCTCGGCAAGAACCGTGAGGCCGTTCTGGTTGATATCCGCGAAGCCGCCTCGAATGAGGATGCGCTTTCCATTTCCCGGATCGCTCGTAACGACGAGGAATCCGGTCTTGAGCGAAGTCATCATCGGCGCGTGGCCGGCGAGGACCGTCATGTCGCCTTCGACTGCGGGCAGAACGACCGCATCGACGGCGCCGGAGAACAGCACGCGCTCGGGAGAGACGAGTTCGAAGGTGAAAGTCGCCATAGATATTCCTAGCTTTCGTCGCCGCCTAAGTCATTGCCTGTTACAGAGCATTCAAGCTGCCGATCAGGTTGCCAATTCACAAACAGTCGTGTGCCGTCGGAAAACTCGATGCCAACTTCTGCTGTTCGATGGCGCCAGACGCGTGTCACGGAGCGACCGACGAGAAACTCGTTGAGACGATCTTCCTCGTCGGCCAGATTCATGTTTAAGCCGCTTCGGCAGCGAGGCGTTGCGCCTTCTCGATAGCTTCCTCGATCGTGCCGACCATGTAGAAGGCCGCTTCCGGAAGATGATCGTACTCGCCGTTCACGAGGCCCTTGAAGCCCTTGATCGTGTCTTCGAGTGCCACGAGCTTGCCGGGCGAGCCGGTGAACACCTCGGCCACGTGGAACGGCTGGCTGAGGAAGCGCTCGATCTTGCGTGCGCGAGCCACGGTCAGCTTGTCCTCTTCCGAAAGCTCGTCCATGCCCAGGATCGCGATGATGTCCTGGAGCGACTTGTAGCGCTGAAGAACCTGCTGGACCTGACGGGCGACATTGTAGTGCTCGTCGCCGACGATGGCCGCGGAGAGCATGCGCGAGGTGGAATCGAGTGGATCCACAGCCGGGTAGATGCCCTTCTCGGCGATCGAACGCGACAGCACGGTCGTGGCGTCGAGGTGGGCGAACGAGGTCGCAGGCGCCGGGTCGGTCAGGTCGTCGGCCGGCACGTAGATGGCCTGCACCGAGGTGATCGAACCCTTGGTGGTCGTGGTGATGCGCTCCTGCAAAGCGCCCATGTCCGTAGCGAGCGTCGGCTGATAGCCCACAGCCGAGGGGATACGGCCGAGAAGTGCGGACACTTCGGAGCCGGCCTGCGTGAAGCGGAAAATGTTGTCCACGAAGAACAGCACGTCCTGGCCCTGATCGCGGAAGTTTTCAGCAACGGTCAGGCCGGTCAGCGCGACGCGCGCACGGGCGCCCGGAGGCTCGTTCATCTGGCCATAGACGAGAGCGCACTTGGAACCGGCAGCCGAACCGGCTTCATGCGGGTTCACGTTCACCTTCGACTCGATCATTTCGTGATAGAGGTCGTTGCCCTCGCGGGTACGCTCGCCGACACCGGCGAACACGGAATAGCCGCCGTGGGCCTTCGCCACGTTGTTGATCAGCTCCATGATCAGCACCGTCTTGCCGACGCCGGCGCCGCCGAAGAGGCCGATCTTACCACCTTTGGCGTAAGGCGCGAGCAGGTCGACGACCTTGATGCCCGTGACGAGGATCTGCGCTTCGGTCGCCTGCTCGGCATAAGAAGGAGCGGGCTGGTGGATGGCGCGGGTGCCTTCGCCGACGATGGGGCCGGCTTCGTCCACCGGCTCGCCGATCACGTTCATGATACGGCCCAGGGTGGCGGCGCCGACCGGCACCGAGATCGGAGCACCGGTGTCGACGACGGGCTGGCCGCGAACGAGACCTTCGGACGTGTCCATGGCAATGCAGCGCACGGTGTTCTCACCAAGCTGCTGCGCGACCTCGAGGACGAGGCGATTACCCTGGTTCTCGGTCTCGAGGGCGTTCAGGATTTCCGGCAGGTGACCGTCGAACTGCACGTCGACGACGGCGCCGATGACCTGCGTGATCTGGCCGGACGGCTTGCCGGCGGTGTTGGCGGTGTTGGCCATGATTGGCTCCTCTCGGATGTCGTCAGAGCGCCTCGGCGCCCGAAATGATTTCGATCAGTTCCTTGGTGATCATCGCCTGACGCGACCGGTTGTAGGTCATCGTCTGCTTCTTGATCATTTCGCCCGCATTGCGGGTCGCATTGTCCATGGCGCTCATCCGAGCACCCTGCTCGGAGGCGGCGTTCTCCAGGAGCGCACGGAAAATTTGAACCGTCAGGTTGCGCGGCAGTAGGGTTGCCAGAATCTCGCCCTCATCGGGCTCGTAATCGTAAACGGCATCCGTGGTGCCGGCACCCGATTCGATCTGAGCCGGAACGATCTGCTGCGCCGTCGGGATCTGAGAGATCACCGAGCGGAACTGCGAATAGAACAGAGTTGCAACGTCAAATGCGCCCTGGTCGAACAGGTTGAGCACTTTCTGCGCAATCTGTTCGCCCTGCTCGAATCCGATCTGGCGCACGGAGCGCAGATCGATGAGTTCGATGATCTGCTGACCGAACTGGCGACGGAGAATGTCGTAGCCCTTCTTGCCGACGCAGATGATCTTGACTGTCTTCCCTTCCGCCATGAGCCGGTTGGCGTGATCACGCGCCAGACGGGAAATGGAGGAGTTGAAAGCACCGCAGAGACCACGCTCGGCGGTGCAGACGACGAGCAGATGCACCTGGTCGGAGCCAGTTCCGGCCAGGAGGCGCGGCGTCTCGGGCCCAACAGTGATGCCGGACGCAAGATTGCCGAGAACCGCGGCCATGCGCTGGGCATATGGGCGCGCAGCCTCCGCCGCGCTCTGCGCACGGCGCAGCTTCGCGGCGGCCACCATCTGCATGGCCTTGGTGATCTTCTGCGTCGCCTTCACGGAGGCGATGCGGTTACGAAGGTCTTTCAAGCTCGGCATCGAGCGGCCCTATCCTCTCCGGAGTCCCGGTCGAACTTACGAAAACGACTTGGCGAAGGCCTGGACGGCTTCCTTGAGCTTCGCTTCCGTCTCGCTCGACAGGTCCTTGCTGGCGCGGATCGCCTCCAAGATGTCGGCGTGCTTGCTGCGCAGCAGGCTGAGCAAGCCATCTTCGAAGGCGCGGACGCGATTCAGCGGCAGCGCATCGAGATAGCCGTTCACGCCAGCGTAGATCACTGCCACCTGCTCTTCCATCTTCAGCGGCGAGAATTGCGGCTGCTTCAGGAGCTCTGTGAGGCGCGAGCCGCGGTTCAGCAGGCGCTGGGTCGTGGCGTCAAGGTCGGAGCCGAACTGCGCGAAGGCCGCCATCTCGCGGTACTGCGCCAGCTCGCCCTTGATCTTGCCCGCGACCTTCTTCATCGCCTTCGTCTGGGCCGAGGAGCCCACGCGCGACACGGACAGGCCGACGTTCACCGCCGGGCGGATGCCCTGATAGAACAGATCCGTCTCGAGGAAGATCTGGCCGTCGGTGATCGAGATCACGTTGGTCGGAATGTAAGCCGACACGTCGTTCGCCTGGGTCTCGATGACCGGCAGAGCGGTCAGGGAGCCCGCGCCCTGCGAATCGTTCAGCTTTGCGGCGCGCTCCAGCAGGCGGGAGTGAAGGTAGAACACATCGCCCGGATAAGCCTCGCGGCCCGGCGGACGGCGGAGCAGGAGCGACATCTGACGATAGGCAACGGCCTGCTTGGACAGGTCGTCATAGGTGATCACGGCATGCATGCCGTTGTCGCGGAAGTACTCCCCCATGGCGCAGCCGGCGAAGGGTGCCAGGTACTGCATCGGAGCCGGGTCGGAGGCGGTGGCCGCCACGATGATAGAATACTCCAGAGCGCCGTTCTCTTCGAGAACCTTCACGAACTGGGCAACCGTCGACCGCTTCTGACCGATGGCGACGTAGACGCAGTAGAGCTTCTGCGACTCGTCGTTGCCCTGGTTCAGGGGCTTCTGGTTAAGGATCGTGTCGAGAGCGATGGCGGTCTTGCCAGTCTGGCGATCGCCGATGATGAGCTCGCGCTGTCCACGGCCAACCGGAATGAGAGCATCGATCGCCTTAAGGCCCGTCGCCATCGGCTCATGCACGGACTTGCGCGGAATGATGCCCGGCGCCTTCACGTCCACGCGGCGACGCTCGGTCGCCTGGATCGGGCCCTTGCCGTCGATCGGATTGCCGAGGGCGTCGACGACGCGGCCGAGCAGACCCTTGCCGACCGGCACGTCGACGATGGCGCCGGTACGCTTCACGGTCTGGCCCTCGGCGATCTCACGGTCGGAACCGAAGATCACGATGCCGACATTGTCGGATTCGAGGTTGAGGGCCATGCCGCGCACGCCGCTCTCGAATTCGACCAGCTCACCGGCCTGAACCTTGTCGAGGCCGTAGCAACGGGCAATACCGTCACCGACGGACAGGACCTGACCGACTTCGGTAACTTCTGCCTCGGTGCCGAAGTTCTTGATCTGCTCTTTGAGGATCGCGGAGATCTCAGCGGCTCGAATGTCCATCAGCGGACCTCTTTCATCGCTAGACGAATGGAATTGAGTTTGGTGCGCACCGAGGCATCCACCATGCGGGAGCCGATCTTCACGATCAGCCCGCCGATGAGGCTCGGGTCGATTTTGACGTCGAGGGCGACGTCAGCCTTGGCGACGTCGCGCAGCGCCGCCTTGATATCGTTCATGACCTTGTCGGAGGGCGCCTCGGCCAGGGTCACATGAGCCCGGACGATGCCTTTTGCATCCGCCACCAAATCGCCATAGGCACGGATCATGTCCGGCAGCGCAAAGAGGCGCCGCTTGGAGGCCACGAGGCGGATGAAGTTGCCGGCAAGGCCGGAAATGCCAGCCTTGTCGAGGATGGCAGCGATGGCGCCCGCCTGCTCCTCCGCCGTAAAGACGGGGTTACGGATCAAGCGCTGCAGATCAGCACTCTCTTGGATCAGCCGTCCGAAGTGGTCGAGGTCGCCAGCGACGGCGTCCACGGCCTTCGCTTCCTGAGCGAGTTCGAACAGCGCCGAGGCGTAGCGCATCGCTACACCCGACAGGAGGGGTCCTTCTTGCGAACCGCTTTGCGCCACGTAATCGTCTCTCTCAAATCTTACGGGTTTCGAACCGGCCGAGCCGTCTAAGCTCTGTCGGGAACCCCGTCAGGTCGTTGGAATTGAGCCAGAGGGGAAGTCGCTCCGCCCTTCAGGCAGCGGTGCACTAGCATGGGTTTTCCGCAGGCGCAAGGCAAGGCGCCGCAAGAGCGTAGCCGAGTCCTGCGGTAAGTCCTCCGACGGCTAAATCTCCAGGGTCGCGACCTCGCAATTCTGGAGTTGACGTCCGGTCAGGTGATAAAAGAACGTTCCATGACCGATCACGGCGATGAACCGTTCCGGCCGCGTATTAAGCCATTCCCGGAACCGCCCGACCCGTTCGGTCAGGATTGCGGCAGGTTCGCATACGAAACCGCGCTCGTCGGGCTCCCCGTCATTGTGCCACCAGACCTCTGCCAGATGATCAAAGGCGAGATGGGGGAAATCCTGGGCGAGGAGCGCCGGCGCACGGCCCACATCGCAGCTGCTCTCGAGAGATTCCCGGTGCAAGCATTCCACCAAAATCGGCGGTGCGCCCGGATGGTCACTGAAGAGGCCCAAGGTCGTCTGGATAGCGCGGGTCAGAGGCGACGTTACGACAAGCTCATAGGAATGCTGGCGCAACTCGGCCGCACGCTCGGCGGCCTGACGGCGGCCGAGCTCCGTCAACGGTGCGTCCGGATGCATCGGATCACATCCGGTCTCGGCGAAATGAGCATTGAAAGTCGATTGACCGTGACGAATGCAGTGGACGATCTTAGGCATGTTTTTCCTTACGTAATGGCCTTGATTGATCACAAAAAGCTCTGCGGGTCCACGTCGATGGCGACGCGGGTATTCCCTCTCACCTTGGGGCAGCGGGCCATCCAGGCGCGAAGATAGCCCTGAAGGTCAACCTCCCTCTCCGTCTTGACCAGGAGGCGGAAGCGATAGCGCCCCCGGATCAGGGCGAGAGGCGCCTCGGCAGGCCCCAGCACCGTGACGCCGGGTGCGGGATCGGCAACCTTGGCCATGGCGCGCGCGTGGGTTTCCGCGGCATCCCTGTCTTCTGCGGAGATAATAAGGGACGCCAAGCGCCCAAAGGGCGGGAGACCAGCCATCTCACGCACGCGCGTCTCCTCACGGTAGAACCGCTCGGCATCGCCGGAGACAAGAGCCGCGATTACGGGGTGATCAGGCTGCCAGGTCTGAACCAAAGCGCGGCCAGGCTTTTCCCCGCGGCCGGCACGACCGGTCACCTGCTGCAGGAGCTGAAAGGTGCGCTCGGCGGCCCGGGGGTCACCGGAGGTCAGGCCGATATCCGCATCCAGAACGCCGACCAGCGTCATGAGCGGAAAATTGTGTCCCTTGGCTACCAGCTGGGTGCCGATGACGATATCGAACTCCCCGTCCGCAATCGCAGCGAGCTCTCGCCGCAGCCGCTCGGTCCCGCCTGGAAAGTCACTGGAGAGTACGATGCCGCGCTTGTCCGGAAAGAGCTCGGCCACCTCCTCGGCGATTCGCTCCACGCCCGGGCCACACGAGACCAGCGAATCCAGACTTCCGCAGGAGATGCAGGCTTGCGGCGTCCGCTCCACGTGACCGCAATGGTGACAAACGAGAGACCGCCGGAAGCGATGCTCCACAAGCCATGCCGAACAATTCGGGCATTCGTACCGATGGGCGCAGGCCCGGCAGAGCGTCAGGGGTGCGTAGCCGCGGCGGTTGAGGAAGAGCAGAACCTGCTCCCCTCGCCCGAGATTCTCTTCCATGCCGGCCAGGAGGGTCGGCGACAGCCATCGCCCCCGGGGAACCTGCTCCTGCCGTAGATCGACAGCGCGGATCTGGGGCAACTGACGCCCCCCGAACCGCTCCGGGAGATGCACGTGACGATAGCGCCCGCGCTCGACATTGACCCGGCTCTCGATGGAAGGCGTCGCGGATGCCAGGATGACCGGGGCATTCTCGATCCGCCCCCGCACCACCGCCATGTCGCGGGCGTGATAATGAACCCCGTCATCCTGCTTGTAGGCCGTCTCGTGCTCCTCATCGACGACGATAAGGCCAAGGTCCGCATAAGGAAGGAAGAGAGCGGAGCGCGCGCCGGCGATCACCTTCACTTCGCCGGAGGCGATACCCGCATAGAGACGCTCGCGCTTCCGCCCGGAGACGCCGGAATGCCAGGTGGCTGGCTTGACACCGAAGCGCGCCGAGAATCGGTCGAGAAACTGAGCCGTGAGCGCGATCTCCGGCATCAGGATCAGCGCCTGCCTCCCTTGCCGAATGGCCTCGGCGACCGCCTCGAAATAGACTTCCGTCTTGCCTGAGCCGGTGACACCCTCGAGCAGGGCCACGGGAGCCGGATTCTCGGAAAGCATGGAAACGAGCGTATCTCCGGCCTTCCGCTGGTCGGTGGACAGCTGTGACTGCCCGAAATCCGGATCTGGCGGCTCGGCAATCGGCTCGGCCAGCAGCGTCACCGTTTCCAGCGTTCCCTCGTCGATGAGGCCGTCGACAACCCCGGCACTGACCCCGGCCTCCTGGGCGAGCTCGCGCTTCAAGCGGACGAGGCCATCCTTCGCGACATCCATGACCCGCTGGCGCGCCGGCGTTACGCGCTTGGGCACGCTTTCGGTCAGTCGGACGCCGATCCGAATCGCCTCCGGCCTGTCGCCATCGACGAGCTTGAGCCCCATGGCGAGCGCCGATCCCTTGGGAGCAAGCGTGTACCAGGCGATCCAGTCCAGGAACTTGCGCATCTTCGGCGATAAGGCCGGGGCATCGATTCGACCGGTCACCGGCTTGAAATTGGAGCCTGCGCCGTTTCGCAGACCCCACACCACACCGGCAACCTCACGGGTCGCGAGCGGTACCTGCACCACGTCGCCCTCCTGCAGGGCCAAACCGTCAGGCACCGCGTAGCTGTAGGCGGTATCCAGCGCGAGAGGGATGAGGACATCGGCGATGCGGCTCGTCATTCGGATCGAATTAACCTCTCCCTGCTAGTTTGTCTGCCCTTGCATAAAGCAGGACCATGTCAAGCAGCGATTCCAGGACGGTTCTCGACCTTGCCCTCCCCGGCGCCGCGGATACGCGCCAGGAGACGATGCAGTGGCTCGCCTCCCTCGCCAAGGAGCGACGCCTCTCGGCGAAGACTGTCGAAGCCTACGGCCGCGATCTTAGGCAATTTCTTGCCTTTCTGACCAATCACCTTGGCGAGCCGCCGACCGTAAAGGCGATCCTCGGCCTCAAGCCTCTCGATATTCGGTCATTCCTCGCGGCCCGACGCATGGAAGCGGTTCAGAGCCGCTCCCTCATGCGCCAGCTGGCCGCCCTTCGCTCGTTCGCCCGCCATCTGGAGCGCGAAGGTCACGGCACCGCCTCCGCCTTCGCGGCGATTCGGTCGCCCAAGGTCGATAAGAACCTGCCGCGCCCTCTATCCGCGTCCTCCGCAGTCGCCGTTACGGAAGCCGACGTGCGAGCGGGAGAAAGCCGCAAGCAGTGGATTCTAGCGCGGGATGCCGCGGTCCTGTCCCTGCTCTATGGCGCGGGCCTGCGCATTTCCGAAGCCCTCGGCCTCCAGCGTCGTGATGCCCCTGTCCGCGGGGTGGATTCAATCACGGTCACGGGAAAGGGCGGCAAGATGCGCAGCGTTCCGGTGATTCCGCCCATTCAACAGGCAGTCGAGGACTACCTGGAACTTTGCCCTTACGCGTTGCCCCCTGAAGGCCCGCTTTTCGTTGGTGCCCGAGGCGGGCCGCTGTCGCCGCGTATCATTCAGCTGGCTGTCGAGGAACTGCGCGGCGCCCTGAGCCTGCCGGACAGCGCCACGCCTCATGCCTTACGCCATTCGTTTGCAACTCATCTCTTGGCCCGCGGCGGCGATCTTCGCGGCATCCAGGAACTTCTCGGCCATGCCTCTCTGTCCACCACGCAACTCTATACGAAGGTGGATGCGGCTCGCTTGCTGGACGCGTTCAATTCGGCGCATCCTCGGGCAAACGTGAGGAACTGAATCCTCGTCGTGCCAGATAGCCTAGACGAGCAGCTTGCGAGCGGCGGCGCCGATCTCGCCGTCGAACCAGTGCGGGCGGCAGACGGAAACGTACCGGCCTTCGCCTCCAATCTCCACCACTTCGCCTGATCGTACCGCCTCTCCGTTGCGATCGTATTTCAGGATCATCGTGGCCTTGCGACCGCAATGGCAGAGTTGCTTGATCTCCTGAAAATCGTCAGCAAGCGCCATCATGACGGCGATCGCATCGCTGAAGAGAACACCGTAGACGTTGTTCTTCAGGCCATAGGCCATGACGGGGATCTTCAGCCCGTCGACGATCCAGGCAAGCTGGCGGACCTGATCGGCCTCCATGAACTGCACTTCGTCGATCAGAACGACCGTCACCGGATTCGTCGCGTGCTCTGCCGCCACGATCGCGCCGATGTCGTCGTTCTTCATCAACGGAATCGCATCGGCCTCCAGGCCGATGCGGGATTTGACCTTGCCGACGCCGAACCGATCATCGACGAGGCTCGTGAACAGCAGCACATGGCCGCCGTTCTCGATGTAATTGTGCCGGACCTGCAGGAGATGCGTGGTCTTTCCGGCATTCATCACCGAATAGAGAAAGTGCAGCTTCGCCATCGGCCGTTACATGTGGATCGCGCGCTTCTCGACCGCGAGTGCGGCTTCCTTCACAGCTTCCGCCAGGGTCGGATGCGCATGGCAGGAGCGAGCGATATCTTCCGACGAACCGCCGAACTCCATGGCGATCACCGCCTCATGGATCAGATTGCCGGCTTCGGCGCCGATGATGTGGACGCCCAGCACCTTGTCGGTGGTGGCATCAGCGAGAACCTTCACGAATCCGTCCGTGGTATGGTTCACCTTGGCGCGGCCATTCGCAGTAAAGGGGAACTTGCCCACGTTGTAGGCGATTCCTGCTGCCTTCAGCTCTTCCTCGGTCTTACCGACGGACGCGACCTCCGGGAACGTATAGACCACGCTCGGAATCACGTCGTAATTGACGTGGCCTGCCTTTCCGGCAAGGATCTCGGCAACAGCAACACCCTCGTCTTCAGCCTTGTGAGCGAGCATCGGACCAGCGATCACATCGCCGATCGCATAGATGCCGGTGACGTTGGTCGAGAAATGCGCATCGGTCAGAATGCGGCCGCGATTGTCCTTCTGAACACCGAGTTCATCGAGTCCAAGGCCCTGCGTATAAGGCACACGGCCAATGGCGACGAGGACGACGTCAGCCTCGATCTTTTCCGGATTTCCTCCAGCAGCAGGTTCGAAGGTCAGAGTCACGCCCTTCGCGCCTTTCTCGGCCTTCGTCACCTTCGCGCCGAGCTTGAACTGGAAGCCCTGCTTCGAGAGGATACGCTGGAAATTCTTGGCGACGTCGCCATCCATTCCAGGCAGGATACGATCGAGATACTCCACGACCGTCACCTCGGAGCCAAGCCGGCGCCATACGGAGCCGAGCTCGAGACCGATGACACCGGCACCGATCACCACGAGGCGCTTCGGAACGCTCTGAAGTTCGAGCGCACCGGTCGAGGAAACGATCGTTTTCTCGTCGATCTCGATTCCCGGCAGGCGCGCGACGTCCGAACCCGTGGCAATCACGATGTTCTTGGTCTGCACGAGCTGATTGGAGCCGTCCTCACCGGTCACTTCCACCTGACCCGCAGCTGCGATGCGCGCAGTGCCCTGGAAGACGTCGATCTTGTTCTTCTTGAGCAGGAACTCCACACCCTTGGTGTTGCCGTCAACACCTTCCTGCTTGAAGGACTGCATCTGCTTGAGATCGAGCTTCGGCGGGTTGATGCCGATGCCGAGCTTGGCGAAATGGTCCCGCGCGTCCTCGAACATATGCGAAGCGTGAAGCAGTGCCTTGGAGGGAATGCACCCCACATTGAGGCAGGTTCCACCGTGGGTCTTGCGCTTTTCGACCACGGCGGTCTTGAGGCCGAGCTGCGCGGCGCGGATGGCGCAGACATAGCCGCCGGGGCCGGTTCCGATGACAACGAGATCGTAGGACATGACGTTCGCCCCTTGGACACGAAGGCCAGGCGCGTCCAACGTGAGACGACAGCCTGGCGAGAATTAGGGATGCCCGGCTCGAAAGCCGGGCAGGACAGAAGGCCTATTAGAGGTCCAGAACGAGGCGCGCCGGATCCTCCAGGGCCTCCTTGACGCGGACCAGGAAGGTGACGGCTTCCTTGCCGTCGACGATGCGGTGATCGTAGGAGAGCGCCAGATACATCATCGGGCGAGCGACGATCTGGCCGTTGCGCACGACCGGACGCTCTTCGATGCGGTGCATGCCGAGGATGCCCGATTGCGGCGCATTGAGAATCGGCGTCGACAGAAGCGATCCATAGATGCCACCGTTGGTGATGGTGAAAGTGCCGCCCTGCATCTCGTCGATAGAGAGCTTGCCATCACGGGCACGACGTCCGAAATCGGCGATCTTCTTCTCGATGCCAGCCACCGACAGGAGATCGGCGTCGCGCACCACCGGCACAACGAGACCCTTATCGGTGCCGACAGCAATGCCGATGTGGTAGTAGTTCTTGAAGACCAGATCCTGTCCGTCGATCTCGGCATTCACCGCCGGAACGTCCTTGAGCGCCTGGATCACCGCCTTGGTGAAGAAGCCCATGAAGCCGAGCTTCACGCCGTGCTTCTTCTCGAAAACGTCCTTGTACTGGCTGCGAAGAGCCATCACCGCGCTCATGTCCACATCGTTGAACGTGGTGAGCATGGCGGCCGAGTTCTGGGCATCCTTCAGGCGGCGCGCGATGGTCTGGCGCAGCTTGGTCATCCGTACGCGCTCCTCACGGGAGGCATCGTCCGGAGCGGAAGGCGCACGCACCTGAACGGGAGCCGGTGCCGGGGCCGAGGCGGCTGCGCCACCGGTGGCGATTGCGGCAAGCATGTCGCCCTTGGTCACGCGACCATCCTTGCCGGTGCCAGCGACCTGGGCCGGATTCACGCCGCTCTCGGCGGCAATCCGCGCAACGGCTGGGCCGGAATCCCTGGCAGCGGACGGTGCAGCCGGAGCTGGGGCAACGGCAGGGGCAGCCTTGGGAGCCTCGGCCTTGGGTGTTTCTGCCTTCGCGGCGGGAGCGGCGGCTGCAGCACCTCCTTCGACGATCGAACCGAGCACGGCGCCCGGTCCCACCGTCTCACCATCCTTGGCTAGGATGTCGCCGAGGGTGCCGCTCGCAGGAGCGTTGACCTCAAGAGTCACCTTGTCGGTTTCAAGTTCGACAACGGGCTCGTCGGCTTTCACGGGATCGCCGGGCTTCTTGAACCAGCGGCCGATGGTGGCCTCTGACACGGATTCACCGAGGGTGGGTACGCGGATTTCGGTTGCCATGATCGTCTTATCGTTTCAGGGCCGGGGCCCGTTGGAAAGGTTTGAGATCCTTCGCAGCATTTAAGCCGCGAAAGCTTCATCGAGGAAGGCCTGCAGCTGGCCCAGATGCTTGGACATGAGGCCGGTGGCCGTGGCGGCGGAAGCGGCGCGGCCCACATAGCGGGGACGATCCACCTTGGAGCCGGCGGTCTTGAGCACCCATTCGAGATAGGGCTCGACGAAGGTCCAGGAGCCCATGTTCTTTGGCTCCTCCTGGCACCACACCACGTCGGCTTTCTTGAACCGAGCAAGCTCGGCCGCCAGCGACTTCGCCGGGAAAGGATAAAGCTGCTCGACACGCATCAGATAGACGTCGTCGATACCGCGCTTCTCACGCTCCTCATAGAGATCGTAATAGACCTTGCCCGTGCAGATCACGACGCGCCTGATCTTGTCGTCCTTGACGAGCTTGATGCCGTCGGCAGCACGCTGCGCATCGTCCGCCAGAACGCGATGGAAGGAGGTCCCCTCCGAAATCGAATCCAAGGACGAAACCGCACGCTTGTGGCGCAGCAACGACTTCGGCGTCATGAGGATCAGCGGCTTGCGGAATTCGCGCTTCAGCTGACGACGCAGAATGTGGAAGTAGTTCGACGGGGTCGAGCAATACGCCACCTGCATGTTGTCTTCCGCGCACATCTGCAGCCAGCGCTCAAGGCGAGCGGAGGAGTGCTCCGGTCCCTGCCCCTCATAGCCGTGCGGCAGCAGGCACACGAGACCGGACATGCGTAGCCATTTGCGCTCGCCGCTGGAGATGAACTGGTCGAACACCACCTGGGCACCGTTGGCGAAGTCGCCGAACTGGGCCTCCCAAAGCGTCAGAGCGTTGGGCTCCGACAGGCTGTAGCCGTATTCGAAGCCGAGAACCGCCTCTTCCGAGAGCATCGAATTGATGACCTCATAACGGGCCTGGTTCTCACTGATGTGGTTGAGGGGCGTATAACGCTCCTCGTTCTCCTGGTCGACCAGCACGGAATGACGCTGCGAGAAGGTCCCGCGCTCCACATCCTGACCGGAGAGGCGCACGCGGTGATTTTCGAGGAGCAGGGAACCGAAGGCCAGGGCTTCCGCCATCGCCCAGTCGATTCCTTGGCCCGTCTCCATCATCTTCTTCCGGTTGTCGAGGAAGCGTTGGATCGTACGATGAACGTGGAAACCTTCCGGCACCTTTGTGAGGGCATCGGCGATCTCCGCGAGTATCTCGACCGGCACGCCAGTTTGCCCGCGACGCGGATCGTCCTGATCTTCGCGAACCGCCTTGAGACCGGCCCAGCGACCGTCGAGCCAGTCAGCCTTGTTCGGCTTGTAGCTCTGGGCAACATCGAATTCCGCTTCGAGCTTCGAACGCCAGGCGTCCTTCATCTCGTCGATGTCTGCTTCCGTGACAGCTCCTTCGGCCAGGAGCTTCTTGGAATAGAGCTCCAGGATCGACGGATGCGATCGGATCTTCCGGTACATCAGAGGCTGGGTGAAGGACGGCTCGTCGCCTTCATTGTGACCGAAACGGCGATAGCAGAACATGTCGATCACGACTGGCTTCTGGAACTTCTGCCGGTACTCGGTCGCGACCTTTGCTGCGAAGACCACAGCTTCCGGGTCGTCGCCATTCACGTGGAAGATCGGCGCCTCGACCATCTTCGCCACATCGGACGGATAAGGCGACGAGCGCGAGAAGCGCGGATCGGTCGTGAAGCCGATCTGATTGTTGATGATGAAGTGAATCGAGCCGCCGGTGCGGTGGCCGCGAAGACCGGACAGCCCCAAACATTCGGCCACGACGCCCTGGCCCGCGAAGGCCGCATCGCCATGGATGAGGAGCGGCATAACGACAGTGCGGTTGTCCGGCGAGCAGCCGTGCTGATCCTGCTTGGCGCGCACCTTGCCGAGCACGACCGGGTCGACGATCTCAAGGTGTGAGGGATTGGCGGTCAGCGACAGATGCACGTTGTTGCCGTCGAAGGATCGATCCGACGAGGCGCCGAGGTGATACTTCACGTCGCCCGAGCCTTCCACGTTGTCCGGTGCGAAGGAACCGCCCTTGAATTCATGGAAGAGAGCCCGATGCGGCTTGCCCATGACCTGCGTCAGCACGTTCAGGCGGCCGCGGTGGGCCATGCCGAGCACGATCTCCTGCACGCCGAGATTACCGCCGCGCTTGATGATCTGCTCCAGAGCCGGAATCAGCGACTCGCTGCCATCGAGGCCGAAGCGCTTGGTGCCGGTATATTTCAGATCGAGGAACTTCTCGAAGCCTTCCGCCTCGACGATCTTGTTGAGGATCGCGCGCTTGCCTTCACGGGTGAAGGTGATTTCCTTGTCCGGACCCTCAATGCGCTCCTGGATCCAGGCCTTCTCCGCCGGATCGGAGATATGCATGAACTCGACGCCGAGCGTCTGGCAATAGGTCCGCTCCAGAATCGCCACGATCTCGCGGATGGTCGCGAATTCAAGTCCGAGCACGTTGTCGAGGAAGATCTTGCGATCCCAGTCGGCATCCGTGAAGCCGTAATGGGAGGGATGCAGTTCCTGATCGTTCGGGCGCGGATTGATGCCGAGCGGATCGAGCTTCGCATGCAGGTGGCCGCGCACACGGTAGGCCCGGATTAGCATGATCGCGCGAACGGAATCGCGCGTCGCCTGGAGCACCTGCTCCTGGCTGATCTCGCCGCCCTTCGCCTCGGCCTTCGCCTTGATCTTGTCTCCGACCGCCTTCTCGACCTGAGCCCAGTTCCCGTCGAGCGCGGAAATCAGTTCGCCGTTGGCGGTGAGCGGCCAATTGGGCTTCTTCCAAGAGGCACCGCGCGCGTTCTGTGCAACGGCCTGCTTGTCATCCTTCAGGGCACCGAAGAACGCCTGCCATTCCGGATCGACCGACGTCGGATCGTTCTGGTAGCGGGCATAAAGTTCCTCGATGTAAGGCGCATTCGCGCCATACAGGAAGGCTGTGTTGAGGAAAGTTTCGTTGGCGTCCTGGCGGGACATGATCGTTCTTCCTTAAGCGACAGAGGATGGGTGGTCCTCGGGACGGCGCCGGTAGTGGCCTGTCATGACAGGCGCCCAACTGGCGCCGCCATCCCATGAATTCTCGATGGCAAGCTCGTATTCCTGAGCATTGCGGATGGCGAAGGTGTGGCGCGCAATGGCCCGTGGCGAGCGCCGCAGAACCGTCAGCGTGTCCCCCTCCCAGGTTCCGCCCGCCGGCTCAGCTGGCGGAAACCCGAGATCGTCGAACCAGAAGAGCCTGTACTCGCTCAGATCTGAGTCGAAGGTGAACAGACCCTTCGCCTGGAAAGTCTCGCGACCGTCCCGCTCCTGGCGGTAATCCTGCTCCAGGACGAAGCCGCCGAGCGTCACACGAGCATCCACATGTCCAGTGGCACGCCCCCCTTTCATCCAGGGGGTGTCCGAGAGCACTTCTTCGCCGATCCAGAGCCCAGCCAGGGCCTGAAGACGGAGATGCTCGGCTCTCGGTTGCGATGCCATGGGATGAGCCTTTACCTTAGCGGCCCTTCAGCACGTCGACGAGGGTCTTGCCGAGACGCGCCGGAGAGGGAGAAACACGGATGCCCGCGGCCTCCATGGCGGCGATCTTGTCTTCGGCGCCGCCCTTGCCACCGGAGATGATGGCACCGGCGTGGCCCATGCGGCGTCCGGGAGGAGCCGTGCGACCGGCAATGAACCCGACCATCGGCTTCTTGCGGCCCTTCTTGGCTTCGCGTGCGATGAACTCGGCCGCCTCTTCCTCCGCCGAGCCGCCGATCTCACCGATCATGACGATCGACTCGGTCTTTGGATCGGACAGGAACATGTCGAGCATCTCGATAAACTCGGTGCCCTTCACCGGATCGCCGCCGATGCCGACCGCCGTCGTCTGGCCGAGGCCTTCGTTGGTGGTCTGGAACACGGCCTCGTAGGTGAGCGTGCCGGAGCGGGACACGATGCCGACCGAGCCGGGCCTGAAGATGTTGGCCGGCATGATGCCGATCTTCGACTCGCCGGCCGTGACGATGCCGGGGCAGTTCGGGCCGATGAGACGCGACTTGGAGCCTTCCAGCGCGCGCTTCACGCGCACCATGTCGAGCACCGGAATGCCTTCCGTGATGCAGACGATGAGCGGGATCTCGGCATCGATCGCCTCGCAGATCGCATCCGCAGCGCCCGGAGGCGGCACGTAGACGACGGAAGCGTCGGCACCCGTCTTCTCGCGGGCTTCCATCACCGTGTCGAAAACGGGGAGGCCCAGATGGGTCGAACCGCCTTTGCCGGGAGACGTGCCGCCGACCATCTTGGTGCCGTAGGCGATGGCCTGCTCGGAATGGAAGGTTCCGTTCTTGCCGGTGAAGCCCTGGCAGATGAGCTTGGTGTTCTTGTCGATAAGGATGGACATCAGCGCTTAAACCTTACTTCCCGCCGCGCACGGCGTTGACGATCTTCTGGGCAGCGTCGTCGAGGTCGTCCGCCGGAATGACGTTGAGGCCGGACTCGCGGATAATCTTCTTGCCTTCTTCGACGTTCGTGCCCTCAAGGCGAACCACCAGCGGGACCTGAAGGCCGACCGCCTTGACCGCAGCCAGTACGCCGCGTGCGATCACGTCGCACTTCATGATGCCGCCGAAGATGTTGACGAGAATGCCCTTCACGTTCGGATCGGCGGTGATGATCTTGAACGCCGCCGTCACCTTCTCTTCCGACGCACCGCCACCGACATCGAGGAAGTTCGCCGGCTCCTCGCCGTAGAGCTTGATGATGTCGAGCGTCGCCATGGCGAGGCCTGCGCCGTTGACCATGCAGCCGATGGTGCCGTCGAGGGCGATATAGGCAAGATCGTGCTTCGAAGCCTCGATCTCCTTCTCGTCCTCTTCCGTGATGTCGCGCAGCGCGACGATATCCGGATGCCGATAGAGCGCGTTACCGTCGAACGAGATCTTCGCGTCGAGGCACTTGAGATGCCCGTCCTTGGTGACGATCAGCGGGTTGATCTCAAGCATCTCCATGTCCTTCGCAATGAAGGCGGCATAGAGCTTCGTCACGAGATCGCCCGCTTCCTTAGTGAGGGCGCCGGTCAGACCGAGAGCCTTCGCAACCTTGCGGCCATGGAAGGGCTGGACGCCGGTTGCCGGGTCGACCGAGAAGGTCATGATCTTTTCAGGGGTATCGTGGGCAACCTGCTCGATATCCATGCCGCCTTCCGTCGAGACGACGAAAGCGACGCGGCCGGTGGCGCGGTCGACCAGCATGGAGAGATAGAACTCGGTCTCAATGTCCGAGCCGTCCTCAATGTAGAGACGGTTGACCTGCTTGCCCGCCTCGCCCGTCTGCACGGTCACGAGAGTGTTGCCGAGCATCTGCTTGGCGAATTGCTTGACCTCGTCGACGGACTTGGCAAGGCGCACGCCGCCCTTCTCGCCAGCAGCGGCCTCCTTGAACTTGCCCTTGCCGCGACCGCCCGCGTGAATCTGGGACTTCACGACCCAGAGCGGGCCGCCGAGCTCCTTGGCGGCAGCCTCGGCCTCATCCGGGGAGAAGATGGCTTTGCCCCGGGAAACAGGCAGGCCGAATTCCTTCAGGACGGCCTTGCCTTGATACTCATGGATATTCATTCGTTTTTCTCCGCATCATCCCCGGGCCTCCGGGGATCCACGCCTTGCCGACGTGGCGGTTGAAATGGCGTGGATGGTCGGGCTTGGCCCGACCATGGCGGCCCAAGAGTTACGCAAGCGCCGCGTTGATCTGCTTGCAGGCGTCAACCAGACCCTGGACGGAGGCGACGGACTTTTCGAACATCGCCTTTTCATCGCCCGAGAACTCGACCTCGACGATGCGCTCGACGCCCTTGGCGCCGATCACGATCGGAACGCCCACGAACATGTCCTTCACGCCGTACTGGCCCGTCAGATAGGCGGCACAGGGCAGAACACGCTTCTTGTCCTTGAGGTAGCTCTCGGCCATCGCGATCGCAGAGGCGGCCGGAGCATAGAAGGCGGAGCCGGTCTTCAGCAGGTTGACGATTTCGCCGCCGCCTTTGCGGGTGCGCTCGACCATGGCGTCGAGCTTGGCCTGCGTGGTCCAGCCCATCTTCACAAGATCGGGAAGCGGGACGCCGGCGACGGTCGAGTAGCGCACCAACGGCACCATATCGTCGCCGTGGCCGCCGAGCACGAAGGCCGTCACGTCCTTCACCGAGACATTGAATTCTTCTGCCAGGAAGTGGCGGAAGCGGGCCGAGTCGAGCACGCCGGCCATGCCGACGATCTTTTCCGGCTTCAGGCCGGAGAACTTCTGCAGCGCCCAGACCATGGCATCGAGGGGGTTGGTGATGCAGATCACGAAGGCGTCAGGAGCATATTGCTTAATGCCATTGCCGACGGCTTCCATGACCTTCAGATTGATACCCAGAAGGTCGTCTCGGCTCATGCCGGGCTTGCGCGGCACGCCGGCGGTGACGATCACCACGTCGGCGCCCGCAATGGCGGAATAGTCGTTCGCGCCCGCATACTTGGCATCGAACCCATCGACCGGCGCAGATTCGGCAATGTCGAGACCTTTGCCCTGAGGGACACCCTCCGCGATGTCGAACATCACGACGTCGCCGAGTTCCTTCAAGCCTGCCAGATGGGCGAGCGTGCCACCGATCTGGCCGGCGCCGATAAGCGCGATCTTGGAACGAGCCATGGAGAAATCCTTGGATAATGGAGAGGCGCGAGCCTTCTAAAGGTGGCGCTGTTTGACTCAGAAATGGGCCTTCTTCAAGCCAACAAAAGGTTAAACCGTAAGGGTTTGCGTCTTAACGCGTCGGCTAACCAGCCGCTCCGAAGGAAATTTCTCTTGTGATACAACGCGTTAGGCTGCGACGTTGAGCGCCATTTTTCTTGTTACAAAAATTGAAATTTGTAACTAACGTTAGATAATACCTATTGAGAGGGCTCGTAGGGTAACCTTGATGACAGCGGCAAGGCGCTGATCGAGGACCTCTTGCGGCACGTCCGCGTCGAGCCTTACGGTCAAAGGATTAATAAAGCGATAGGAAGCGTCGGTGATCAGCCCGAGAGCCCGCTCCCGGTCTCTCGGATCGAACTTTCCGGTTGCCACTCCCTCATCGAGCACGCGCTCCATCAGCTGGCGCATGCGCGTCCTGTGCCTCCTGATCAAGGGCCGGGAGGTCTCGACGGCGGTGCAATACACGTCGAAAAGATGCCTGTTGTCCTTGAGAAGCTCGCGATGGGTCCGGGCAGAGGCTTGGATCAGACGCTCCAGTTTGTCGTCGGCCGGATCGGGAGCATCGGCAATATCGGCAATCAACGCCTCCAGCGACCGCAGCCACTGTCCGGCAACGGCGTCGATGAGCGCTGCCTTCGACGGAAAGTATCGGTAGACATTGGCATGAGTCATGCCCGCCGCATCGGCGATACTGACGACAGTGACCTGACGGGGCCCGAAGCGCTTCAGATGATCCGCCGCGATGGCGAGGAGACGGGTATCGGCCGGCGCAGCGGCATCCAGAAAGCGCGAGGATCCGCTGCGGGATCGCTTCATGTCTCGACCAATCCGGTCGTGTGGCCGACATCGGTCGAGTCGACAGGTCCATGAGGCAGAGAAAGGTATTCCTCGGAGCGCATTTCGATGAGACGCGACACGGTTCGATCGAATTCGAAAGCTTCGCGCCCGGTATCCGCCTGATAGAGCTCGGTCGCCTCAGCCTCGGCAGAGGCCAGCAGCTTCACATGGGAATCGTAGAGGGCATCGATCAGCATGATGAAGCGCTTTGCCTCATTGCGCCGCTCGAAGGTCATCCTTGGGATATCCTCCAGGATCAACGTGTGAAACTTCTCTGCGATGGCAAGGTAATCGGCCGCCGCGAGAGGCTGGGAGCAGAGATCTGCAAAGGTGGCGCGTGCGATTCCACCGGCGGCCTCAGGAATTTCCACGGGATGCCCTTTGACCGTCAGCGTCTCGGGAACGCCCCTGTCCCTCCCTGCAAGCCTCTGAAACGCTCGTGTCAAAGCTTCATGAGAATGCTTATCGGCCGGCGTATAGAAGACCGGGCTGCCTGCAAGCTTCTCCAGCCGGAAATCGGTCCGCGCGTCGAGCTTCAGGACCGTCATCCTCTCCTGCAGCAAGGCGATGAATGGCAGGAAAAGCGTCCGGTTCAACCCTCCCTCATAGAGCCGGTCCGGCTCCACGTTGGACGTTGCCACGACCACGACGCCTTGAGCGAAAAGTGCCGTGAAAAGACGCCCGAGGATCATCGCGTCGGCAATATCCGTCACGGTGAACTCGTCGAAGCAGAGAACCCAGGCCTCCTTGGCCAAATCCTCGGCCACCGGCCCGATGGGATCGTCCCCCTTTACCTCTCCGGCCTTCAGCCTCTGGCGGAACGCGTGAATCCGATCATGAACATCAGCCATGAAGGCATGGAAATGGACCCGACGCTTGCGCCTGACGGCAAGAGTCTCGAAGAAGAGGTCCATCAGCATGGTCTTGCCACGCCCGACCGAGCCCCAGACGTAGAGGCCCTTGGGAGAGACCGGATTGCGCTTGCTGAACAGCCAGCCGAGCGCGCTGTTCTTCCGGGCCAATCGAAAGCCGCCCAGCTCCTCGGCGAGAGCGTCGAGGTGAGCGATCAGCTTGATTTGCGCCGGATCTCGTTCAATGGCTCCAGACCGCACGAGCGCGTCGTAACGGGTTGCCATGGGCTTGGGAGGGAAAGATCGATGGTCGGTCACGCGAGAGCGATACCTTCCCAACCTTCCGAGCGCAAACGCCTTATCGCGATAGACTTAGCGGAGCGCCTGATTTGGCGAGGACTCCTGTCAAGGAGCCGGAGGATCCACGAAGGCGCGCAGCGACAGCCCCGCCGGTCTGATAGAGATAGACCTCGCCATCCCGGAAGTCCCAAGCATAGATCTTCGACAAGTCCTGGCTCGGACATCCCGATGCGGAAGCGCGATAGAGATCGAGAGACGGAGAACTGCTCAGCTGAATCCTGCAAGTGCCGCCGGCAACATTCGCGGTCCAGTTGCCGACCATGGCCGTGCGGCTGGTCGGTGCAGGCGCGGCGGCCGGAGCCGGCGGTGTAACGGGCGGAAGGCCCGCAACTTCGGTGCCTCCCGGGGTCGCTCCAGGCATGCCGGACATCGGAGCGCCTGCGACGGGCGGCAGAGGCTGTCCATCAAGTGGCGGCAGCGGCTCGGCGGTCACGGGACCGGACGGCACAGCCTCCACGGGGGCCGGATTGACAATCGGCGCAGCCGCCGCGCCGGGGATCGGCCCGCCGCCCAGGCGCGCGGACGAGCAGGCGCCAAGGGGCAATGCAGAGCAAAGCGTCGCCGTCACAATCCAGAAGGAACTCTTCATCATCGTCCTCACATACTTGGCGGTATCGACAGCAGAAATGCGCAGAGCCGCCGCCCCTTCCAGAATTGAGAGCCTGGACGGATCGGGCGGAGAGTATGGCGTCAAGCGTAACAAAAAAAGGCGCCTATGGCGCCTTTTTGCGAAGGTGTTGCAGCCGAGCGTCACACGACGCGCGCGACCATCATCTTCTTGATCTCGGCGATGGCCTTCGCCGGGTTCAGGCCCTTGGGGCAGGTATTGGCGCAATTCATGATCGTATGGCAGCGATAGAGCCGGAACGGGTCGTGCAAATTGTCGAGGCGTTCACCCGTATTCTCGTCGCGGCTGTCGATGAGCCAGCGATAGGCCTGCAAGAGTGCGGCCGGCCCCAGGAATCGGTCGCCGTTCCACCAGTAACTCGGGCAGGACGTAGTGCAGCAGGCGCACAGGATGCACTCGTAAAGCCCATCGAGCTTCGAGCGCTCCTCCGGAGTCTGGCGCCATTCCTTCTCCGGCTCCGGCGTCTCGGTCTGGAGCCAAGGCTCGATGGAGGCGTGCTGGGCGAAGAAGCTCGTGAGATCCGGCACCAGATCCTTCAGCACCGGCATGTGCGGCAGAGGATAGATCTTGATGCTGTCGGTCTTGCAGTCGTCGATGCCGAGCGTACAGGCCAGCGTGTTCTGCCCCATGATGTTCATGGCGCAGGAACCGCAGATGCCCTCGCGGCAGGAGCGGCGGAAAGTCAGGGTCGGATCGACCTTGTTCTTGATCCAGAGCAGGGCGTCGAGCACCATCGGGCCGCAATCGTCCCGATCGACATAATAGGTGTCGATCTTCGGGTTCGCGCCATCGTCCGGGTTCCAGCGATAGATCCGAAACTCCTGAACATGGTTCGAATTGGCCGGTTTCGGCCAGCTCTTGCCTTCGGTGTATCGGGAATTCTTGGGAAGAGAGAACTGGGCCATTCGGTCTTACCTGCCTCTGTTTCGTCACGCCCGAAGCGGGTCCGGGCATCCACGCTGCCTCTCGCGTGGCGCGGAAAAGACGTGAATGGCCGGACGCATCCGGCCATGATGGTTGCTCAGTACACGCGGGCCTTCGGCTCGATGTACTGGATCTCGTTCGACATGGTGTAGGTGTGCACCGGCCGGTAATCGATGGTCACCTTGTGGGAGGTGTCGTCGAGCCAGGCCAGGGTGTGCTTCATCCAGTCCTTGTCGTTGCGATCCGGGAAGTCCTCACGGGCATGCGCGCCGCGAGATTCCTGACGATTGAGCGCTCCCTCCATGGTCACGACCGCCTGACCGATCAGGTTGTCGAACTCGAGGGTCTCCAGAAGGTCGGTGTTCCAGATCAGCGAACGATCGGTGACCTTGATGTCGGCAGCGGCGCCCCAGACCTTGTGAATGAGGTCTTTGCCCTCGGCCAGAACCTCGCCGGTGCGGAACACCGCGCAGTTGTTCTGCATGGTCTTCTGCATCTCCAGCCGCAGCTCGGCCGTCGGCGTCGAGCCGTTGGCATACCGGAAGCGATCGAGACGCGAGAGAGCAAGAGCATCGGCATCCTTGGGCAGATCCGAATGCTTCTCGTTGGGCGTGAGGATCTCAGCGCAGCGCAATCCCGCCGCGCGACCGAACACCACGAGGTCGATGAGCGAGTTCGAACCAAGACGGTTCGCTCCATGGACCGACACGCAGGCCGCTTCGCCCAGGGCCATGAGGCCCGGCACTACGGTATCCGGGTTGCCGTCCTTCAGGGTTAGAACCTCGCCGTGATAATTCGTCGGGATACCGCCCATGTTGTAGTGGACGGTCGGCAGGACCGGAATCGGCTCCTTGGTGACATCAACGCCGGCGAAGATCTTCGCACTCTCCGAAATGCCCGGCAGGCGTTCGTGCAGAATCTTCGGATCGAGGTGGTCGAGGTGAAGATAGATGTGGTCCTTGTTCCTTCCGACGCCGCGACCGGCGCGGATCTCCATGGTCATGGCGCGGGAGACCACATCGCGGGAGGCCAGATCCTTCGCGGACGGCGCATAGCGCTCCATGAAGCGCTCGCCTTCCGAATTTGTCAGGTAACCGCCCTCGCCGCGTGCTCCCTCGGTAATGAGGCAGCCGGCACCATAGATTCCGGTGGGGTGGAACTGAACGAATTCCATATCCTGGAGCGGCAGGCCGGCCCGCAGGACCATGGCATTGCCGTCACCCGTGCAGGTATGGGCCGACGTCGCCGAGAAGTAAGCG
The DNA here is from genome assembly GCF_020089865.1 of Microvirga puerhi. Classification (GTDB taxonomy): domain Bacteria; phylum Pseudomonadota; class Alphaproteobacteria; order Rhizobiales; family Beijerinckiaceae; genus Microvirga; species Microvirga puerhi. The sequence continues at coordinate 324,836 of NZ_JAIRBM010000003.1, read as the reverse complement.
CGCCCATAGCCACCGGTCGCCAGGATCGTCATATGGGCGCGGAAGCGATGGATCTCACCAGTTGACTGGTTGAGGGCGACGACGCCGATGCAGCGACCCTCGTCGTTCATCATCAGGTCGAGGGCGAAATACTCGATGAAGAAATTGGTCTGGTTGCGGACGGCCTGCCCATAGAGGGTGTGCAGGATTGCATGGCCTGTCCGGTCAGCGGCCGCGCAGGTGCGCTGGGCCGTGCCCTTGCCGTAATCCGTGGTCATGCCGCCGAAGGGGCGCTGATAGATCTTGCCTTCCTCCGTACGGGAGAAGGGTACGCCCCAGTGCTCGAGCTCGTAGACGGCGGCCGGCGCATTGCGGCAGAGATACTCGATGGCGTCCTGGTCGCCGAGCCAGTCCGATCCCTTGACGGTGTCGTACATGTGCCAGCGCCAATCGTCCGGGCCCATATTTCCGAGAGATGCGGAGATGCCGCCCTGAGCCGCTACCGTATGCGAGCGCGTCGGGAACACCTTGGTAATGCAGGCAGTGCGCAATCCGGCCTGAGAGCAGCCGACGGTTGCACGAAGTCCGGCGCCACCGGCTCCAACGATCACCACGTCGAAGGTGTGGTCGACGATCGTGTAGGCCTTGCCGTTGAGGTTGGCTCCTTGGGCCATGAGTGATCTCCTTAAATCAGGATCCGGCCGAGGCTGACCTTCAGGATCGCGTAGAGGCACGCAACCGCGATGATCACGGCGTAGAAATTGTTCGCAATCACAGCGGCGATCTTCGGTCCCTTGTCGTGGACATAATCCTCGATGACGATCTGCATGCCCAAACGCATGTGGTTCGTCACGGAGATGACGGCGAGGATGAGAATGATCGCGATGAGCGGATGCGAGATGATGGCGATGGCCTCGTCGTACGTGCGGCCGGCAAGGGCGGCCACGATGATGACGAAGGAAATGATGAGGGGGATGTTCGCGACTGCGGTGACCCGATGAAGCCACCAATGCTCGACACCATGTCCCGAGGCGCCGAGGCCCTTCACGCGGGAAAGCGGGGTGCGCATGGAAACGCGGGGTTCAGCCCTGTTGTCGGCCATGGTCCGGTCTCCTCTTAAAATGCCAGGAAGGCGACGACCCAGATCAGGACCGTCAGGACGATCGAACCGATGAGGGTGAAGCGCGCCATGTTGATGCGGACGCCCGGCTCCATGCCGTAGCCGAAATCCCACACCAGATGCCGGACGCCGCCCAGCATGTGATGCATCAGCACCCAGGTATATCCGAACAGAATGAGAAGACCGATCGGCGAGCCGAAGAACCACTGCACGGCATCAAAGGCGCGCGGGCCGGACGCCAAAGCCACGAGCCAGATCGCGAAGAGCGCGATCCCGCCATAGAGGGCAATGCCCGTAATCCGGTGGAAAACGGACATGGCCATGGTCCAGGTCCAGCGATAGATCTGCAAATGCGGGGACAAGGGCCGCGGGGCCACCTTCACCTCAGCCATGCGTTCGCTCCTGATCGACGAAATGTCGCACTAGTTTGGAATGGTTCGTATCTGAAGCGCCGGACCACTGCAATGCATCTTCTGCACCCGGCAACCCATTACACACTTCGCCAGCGACGAAGTTTGCTCTAGGCTCGCTCTTTGCACAATTTGTCATTATTCTAATCTGCCTTCGCGAATCACGAAGGATGCCATGCAGTTCGACCTGACCGATCTGAGCCTTTTCCGACATGTCGTCGAGGCCGGGAGCATCACCCATGGCGCTGAGCGTGCCCATCTGGCCCTCGCCGCGGCAAGCACGCGCATCCGAAACATGGAAAAATCCCTCGGAGCACCGCTGCTGCTGCGCAACCGGCAAGGCGTGGTGCCGACGCCTGCCGGACGGACGCTGCTCCAGCACGCCCGCACCCTCCTGTCCCAGGCAGAGCGCCTTCGTGAAGATCTGGGCGCCTATATGGGCGGACTTACCGGGCAGATCCGGATTCTCTCCAACACCAATGCCTTGACCGAGTTCCTGCCTGAGGCACTCAGCGCCTTTCTGGCGGAGCACCCGCAGGTCTCGATCGACCTGGAAGAGAGGCTCTCCGATGAGATCGTCGGGATGATCGCAGAGGGTGTTGGCGATATCGGCATCGTGGCAGGAACCGTCGATACGGGCCGGCTCCAGACCTTCCCGTTCCGAAGCGACCGCTTCGTCCTGGTCGTAGCCAGGGATCATCCGCTCGCCAGCAGCAACCATCTCACGTTCGCCGAAGTGCTGGGATTCGACTTCGTGGGCCTTGATCGGGCCAGCGCCCTGCAACGATTTCTCGCGGACAAGGCAAGCAGGATCGGCCGGCCGCTTCGCCTGCGAGTCCAGTTGCGCAGCTTCGACGCCGTATGCCGCATGGTCGAGGCCGGTGTCGGGCTTGGCATCGTCCCGGAAACCACGGCGCGTCGGGCGGCCCGCACGATGGCGATCATCGCGGTGGCTCTCGACGACGTTTGGGCAACTCGCGACTTGACCTTGTGCATCCGGGCCATGGACGGGCTTGCTCCATCGGCCCGACAATTGGTCGAGCACCTGCGAAAGGCTGCCTAAAGAGGGCAATTCCGAGACATGGGTCTTCCGAACCTTCACGGAGTTTTCAATCCGGCCCAGACAAGACACCGTGTTAGCCTCCCATCGATCTCCCGCCACAGCCAACGAAGCGGGGGCAAGGAGACGAAGGAGGAAGCGATGCGCGAAATCGGCAAGATTTGTCTGGCAGCCGGCCTTGGCCTGATGGCGCCGGCTGCATTCGATACCGCATACAGCCAGAGTGCGGGCGGATCAGCGAACATGACGTTCTTCGTTACCAGCGTCGGATCGGGCAAAGGCGCCGATCTCGGCGGTCTCGAAGGTGCCGATCGACATTGCCAAGCGCTGGCACAGGCCGCCGGAGCAGGGGGCAAGACTTGGCGCGCGTACTTATCGACCCAGGCTTCTGGCAATGTGCCAGCGGTCAATGCCCAAGATCGCATCGGTCGCGGCCCGTGGCAGAATGCCAAGGGTGTCGTCATCGCCAAGGATGTGACGGACCTGCACGCCGCCAACAACATCACCAAGGAAACGGCACTCACCGAGAAGGGTGAGATGGTCAAGGGTCGTGGCGATACGCCCAATACCCATGACATGCTGACCGGATCGCAGCCCGACGGCACGGCTTTTCCCGCCGGAGAGGATCGAACCTGCGGCAATTGGACGAGAAGCGGCACGGAGGGAGCCACGATGCTCGGCCATCATGACCGCATGGGTCTCGACGAGCAGCCCCCCGCAAAGTCCTGGAATTCATCCCACCTCTCCCGCGGCGGCTGCAGCCAGGACGCCTTGAAAAGCACAGGGGGAGCCGGCCTCTTTTATTGCTTTGCTGCAGATAGATGAATCAGCGCCGGCTGCAACGGCATGATCGATGCTCCCCTCTCAGTGGAGAGCGGGCATCGCCAAGCCACGCCTCAGACAGGCTGCCTCCAGCGTGTTGCGCAGGAGGCAGGCAATCGTCATCGGCCCGACTCCTCCCGGCACTGGAGTGATGGCGGAGGCAATTCTTGCGGCCTCGCCATAGGCCACGTCCCCGACGACCTTCGTCTTGCCCTCGCCGGCTGAAGGGTTAGGGACACGATTGATGCCGACATCAATCACGATGGCTCCGGGCTTGATCCAATCGCCCCGGACCATCTCCGGCCGCCCGACCGCCGCCACCAGGATGTCGGCCCGCCGGCAGACGGCCCGCAGATCATGAGTCTTCGAGTGGGCGATGGTCACCGTGCAGCTCTGGGAGAGGAGAAGCTGTGCCATCGGCTTCCCGACGATGTTGGACCGCCCGACGACGACCGCGTCGAGCCCCGCGAGATCCCGACGTACGGAGCGGATTAGGAGCAGGCAGCCCAGCGGGGTGCAGGAGACGAAGCCTGGCACGCCGGTCATCAAACGGCCGGCATTGATCGGATGGAAACCGTCGACGTCCTTAGCAGGGTCGATGGCCTCGATCACCTTCTGCGCATCAATCTGCTTCGGCAGGGGCAGCTGCACGAGGATGCCGTCGACGGTCGGATCCGCATTGAGCTTCGCCACCAAGGCGAGGAGCTCCGCTTCTCTGGTAGAGGCCGGCAGAACGTGTTCGAAGGACGCCATGCCTGCTTCGACCGTAAGCCGCGCCTTGCTGCGGACATAGATCTGGCTGGCCGGATCTTCGCCGACGAGAACGACGGCGAGGCCGGGGCGTACGCCGCGCTGTCCCAGATCCTTCACCGCATCCGCGATGCGGGCTCGCAATCCTGCCGCATAGGCTTTTCCGTCGATGATGGTCGCGCTCATCAATTCTGTCCTGTCAAAGCGGAGAACCGGGCGGCCAGAGCCTGGGCCTCGCCTTCGATGATAAATGTCTTTAGCCGGGCCGTGGAGCCTGCCGCCAGGCGTACGGTCGAGGCCGGAACGCCAAAAGCCTTGGCGAGAAGCCGGCCGACGGCGTCATTGGCGGCTCCATTCTCGGGCACGGCCCTAACCCGGACTTTCAGAACATCCGTGCCATCGGAAAGGTGCGCGATTCCTTCGATCGCATCCCTTCCCCCGCGCGGTGTGACCCGGACCCGGATTTCTAGGCCATCCTTGAGGACCCGGCAGGGCATGGAGCGCCTTAGAGAAGAGTTGGCGGGATATATTGCTGCATGACCCGAGCGATGAGGTTCTGCAAGAAGATGATGATGAGGATCAAAATCACCGGCGAGATATCAATACCACCCAGGTTCGGCAGGATCCGGCGGATCGGACGCAAGGCCGGCTCCGTTACCGCATCCAGGAAGCGCCAGATGGACCGAACAACATCATTTCGGGCGTTGATCACATTGAAGGCTACCAGCCAGCTCAGGATCGCCGAGGCGATAATGAGATATGTGTAGAGCTGCAGGGCCAAAAGAATGACTTCGAGCAGGGATCGCATGGGGAACTCATCAGGATCGGGCGTTCGTCATGTAGCGTTCCTAGCTTTGCCGAACAACCCGCCAGATTCTCCAACGCCATATCCAGCCCCGAATCGCCGACAGTGGACCCATGAGCCCGATTGACAGAAGGAAGGCCTCAGGCCTAAAAGTCCGCCGCTTGGTCTATCGAACGGACCGGGGCTGTAGCTCAGATGGGAGAGCGCTGCAATCGCACTGCAGAGGTCAGGGGTTCGAATCCCCTCAGCTCCACCAAGCTCGCCCAGCAGAATTACATAAATTATTTCAATCGCTTAATAAGCATCGACCAGCGCCATTGCCCTCGTCGGCAGGTACGGCGTCGTATATGACACTGCGCGTGTCGAAAATCAGATCGCTCTCAATGAAAGAGCGCCCGAGGTAAAGTGCTCGGGCGCTCCTATGCTCTTATGAGCTCGATCGACAAAAATCATCGGCAGCGACGTATGCGACGCGTGACCATATCCCCATCGTCGTTTTCCTCGCGGATCACGACGGTTCGACAGCCGCGTACGCTACCGGTCGTCAGGCGGTCGTCGTCATAGACGCGACGGCGCTCAATATAGCGGCGTTCATAGCGATGATCGTCGGGTCCGATGCGAATACTAGGACCGTTCGGACTCACTCCAAGCTGAACCTGAGCCAACGACGGTGTTGCAATAGTACCTGCACCGATCAACGTTGCTGCAATGACCCAAATAGCCTTTCTCATCATCAATGCTCCTCGACGGTAACGTGAAAAGGCAACGACTTACTTTGATTTATGTTTCATGCCTGAAGGAGTTTTCTTTGTTACTCCAGCGGCCCGTCAATACAGGAGGCCACCTAGCTGCCGGCCGCCAAGCTTCGGACGCGCAATGCATCGTTCCCACCATGATCGCCACCGTGAGTCCTGTGCTTTTGCTGCTGGCAGTTCTACGCCGAGCACAACCGCCCGATTTGTGGTAAGCTGCCTTTCAACAGGGAGGCCGCCCGTCGATGACCCATGCCATACTGCTCCTCCTGGCCCCGATCGCAGGGTTCGTCACGGCTCTATACGTGCTCTTGTTGTGGCTTGGAGACGGCAGGACAGTCTCCGAGAGCGACTTTTCTTCGGACTTGGATGCAATAGATCTGACCGGGGGCACTATGCCTTCACGCGAATTTATCGCGATGCCGGACCACTTGAGAACTTCGGACGAGATGGTCGGGTGGATGACGAAGGATCTCCCAAAACTCATGGCAGAAATGCCGAGCCTCAGGATGTGAAGACCCCGAAAGCGCACCGCTTAGCTTGACGACAGTCTCGCCACGTAGCGGGAGCATGGATCTTGCTGCTTACATGCGTCCCTGCTGGTTCATGCACAATCCATCTTTTAAGATCGCGAGCAGATCAGGCATCGTGGCAATGAGCGCATCGGCTCCAAGGTCGGAATGGGGCTTGTGGCTGTAGCCGTAGGTGACTGCGATGATGCGCATCCCTGCCGCGCGTGCTGCCTGAACGTCGTGATAATTATCGCCAACCATCAGCGCTTCGCCCGGAGAGATATCCAAGCGCTCAAGGGCATGCAGCAAAGGGGCGGGATGCGGCTTGCGTTCGGCCAGAACGTCCCCCGCCACGACGACGCCGAAGAAGTCGGCAAGTCCGAGCGCCTTCAGAATGTCCATGGTCGCGACCAGCGGCTTGTTGGTGACGACGCCGAGACGGAGGCCACACCGGTGCAGATCTTCCAGAACGCCCTGTACTCCGGGATAGCTTCGCGTGTGCCTTGCAGGATTCGCCTCATAGATCTCCAGGAAGCGGCGAGTCAGCGCTGCGAGACGCGTCACGTCTCCACCCGTTGCCAGGAGCGCTCGCTCGACAAGCTTGGTGACGCCGTCACCAACCATGGCTTTGGTCTCGCCGAGACTGATCTCTCTCAAGCCCTCGCCGGCGAGAAGTGCATTCGTTGCGCTCTGGAGATCGCGCGCACTGTCGACGAGCGTGCCGTCGAGATCGAAGAGGATGGCTTTCACGGGAGTCATGCTCCCGATCTACGGCTTTGGCGGGCTCATGTCACCCTCGCCATGAGCCGCAGCGGCGTGAACCCGCTCAGCCCGCATATTTTCCTTTGAGATAAGAAAGGTAAGGTGCGGGATCGAGGCTGCGGCCGGTCTCGCGCATAAGCAGCTCCTCGCGTTGGAAGCGGCGGCCGTGCTGCCACATCCTGGTGCGTAGCGCCTCTGCAAGACCGGAATACTCGCCGCCCTCGATGGCCCGGTCGAGCGACGGATCGTCTTGGCGCAGCGTTTCCATGATCTGGGCCGCCATGACATTGCCGATCGTGTAGGTCGGGAAGGACCCGATATAGCCGGTCGACCAATGGACGTCCTGCAGCACGCCCTTCGCATCATCGGGCACGTTCAGGCCAAGATCCCGCTTGATGACCGCATTCCACGTCGCGGGCAGATCCGCCACGGCGAGCGAGCCATCCATTAGGGCGCATTCGATCTCGACGCGCAACATGATGTGGAAATCGTAAGTCAGCTCGTCCGCCTCGACTCGGATGAAGCCCGGCTCGATGCGAGTGACAGCCCGATAGAAGGCCTCGGCATCTACATCGCCGAGCTGCTCCGGGAAATGGCGCTGCAACTCCGGAAAGTGAAGCTGCCAGAAGGTCCGGCTGCGCACCACGTGGTTCTCCCACAGGCGCGACTGCGACTCGTGGGCGCCGAAACTCGTGCCGCCGACGGCGTAGAGTCCCACGAGGTCCGTGGCGAGGGTCGTGCGCGTATAAGCTGGATCGACGCCCTGCTCGTAGAGACCATGGCCGGTCTCGTGTGCGGTGCCGAAGATCGAAGCCGGGAGATAGGCACGGTTGTAACGGGTCGTGATACGCACATCGTTGCGGGTGAAGGATACCTCGAACGGATGGACCGTCGTGTCGAGCCGCCCGCGACGAAGATCATAGCCGAGCTTCTGTGCCATGCTCAGGCCGAAGGCTCGCTGCCCCTCCTCAGGAAAATCGCGGAAGAGGAAGTCAGAGCGAGGAGCAGGCCGGGAGCGGGCTGCCTCGAGAATCGGCAATAGGCCGGAGCGAAGCGTCGCGAACAAGGTCTTGAGGCTCGCTGCCGTCTCGCCGGGCTCGTAGATCGACACCATCGCATCGTAAGGGTGCTCACTCCAGCCGATGCAATCCGCATAAGACCGCGCCAGCTTGATGGTCTTTTCGAGATGCGGCGAGAAGATCGAGAAATCGCTCTTGGCGCGGCCTTCGATCCACGCTGCTTGGGCAACGGTGCGCAGAGCCGCCCGTTCCTGGATCAGGGAAGCAGGAACGCGGCCATGATGAGCAACGGCCTGGCGCGTCTGCATCACGAGGCGCTGCTCCGCGGAATCCTCCGCCAGTCCCTCCACGGCCTTCTCTGCCTCATCAAGAGCTCGCTCAGTCTCGGGCGCGAGCAGGAGGTCACGAGCAACACGGGTCAAAGTCGCGATCTGCTGCCCTCGCGTTTCTGCCCCGCCCGGAGGCATCATCGTGCGCGAATCCCAAGTCAGCACGGAGACCGCGTTCAGGACATCGTTCACGGCTGCGACACGCTCGTTCAGAGCGGCCAGGGAAGCATCAGAGGTCATGGCGCATATGATCCAGGGTCAGGCGGTTCCGCCGGTATTGAGATGGCAGGCAGAGAAGCGGCCAGGCGCAATTTCGGTCAGCGCTGGCGCTTCGGACTTGCAGCGCGGCCCCGCAAGTGGGCAGCGCGGATGGAAATGGCACCCGCTCGGAGGATGAAGCGGCGACGGGATTTCCCCGGCAATGGGATGGAAGCTCTTGCGACCGACGCCGATGCGCGGAACGCTCTCGAACAGAGCTTTGGTATAGGGATGATTGGGAGCCGCGTAGAGTTCGCTCGTCACCGCCAATTCGACGATGCGACCGAGATACATGATCGCGACCCGATCCGAGACATGACGAACGACGCCGAGATCATGGCTGATGAAGATTGCAGTCAGGTCCAGGTCCCGCCGCAGGTCCATGAACAGGTTGAGCACCTGCGCCTGGATCGAGACATCGAGGGAAGCGACCGGCTCGTCGAGAACCAAGAGATTGGGCTTCATCGCGAGTGCGCGGGCGATAGCGATCCTCTGGCGTTGACCGCCGGAGAACTGATGCGGGAAGCGACGCCGGTAGCTGGGATCGAGGCCCACTCGCTCCAGAAGATCGGCCACGTAGGCGTCCGCTTCACGCGCCTTGACGATCCGATGCGTCACCGGCCCTTCGGCCACTGTATCCCCAATGCGCATGCGTGGATTGAGACTAGCGAACGGATCCTGATGAACCATCTGGATCCGCGTCGTCAGCTTGTTGGTGATGCGGCCCTGCTGCTTCGCAACCGGTTTCTGGTCAAACAGAACCTTGCCGTCGCTCGGCGCGTAGATGCCTGCAACGATGCGGCCGAGCGTGGACTTTCCGCAGCCGGATTCTCCGACGAGCCCCACGACTTCGCCCTTTCGGACAGAGAGGCTGACGTCGGTGACGGCGCGGACGATCTCCGCCTTCGATCCGGCTCCAAGAACGCCCGCGATGCGCTCGCCGAGAGACGGCTGCTTTACGAAGCGCTTCGATACGTGGTCGATGTCGAGGAGTGCGGCTGACATGAATCGGACTCGATCGGATAATGGCAGAGGGCGGAGCGTCCGTCCTCGAATTGCTGAATGGATGGCGTCGTCGTGCACGCCGGCCCTGCCTTGAAGCATCGCGGGGCAAAGGCGCAGCCCCGGGGAAGGTTGGCCAGCGAGGGCGTCGATCCCGGAACTTGAGGCAGCCGGTCTCCCGGTTCGTGTTCCGCGGGAACGGAAGCAAGGAGACCTGCGGTATAGGGATGACGCGGCGCGGCAATGACCTCGGCAGCGGGACCCGTCTCGACAATACGACCGGCATACATGACGCAGATGTCGTCAGCGAGGCTCGAAACCACCGCGAGGTCATGTGTGACCCACACGAAGGCTGTTCCGGTTTCGTCTGCGAGGCGTCTTACCTCTGCAAGAATCTGCCCCTGGATCGAGACGTCGAGAGCCGTCGTCGGTTCATCCGCGATGATCACAGCCGGGCGGTGCAGCAATGCGATTGCAATCGCGACGCGCTGGCGCATGCCGCCGGAGAGCTGATGGGGGTAGGCGTCGAGCCTTTCCTCAGGACTTGGAATGCCGACTTTCGCGAGGGCGTCCCGTGCACGGCCCCGAGCAACCTTACGAGAAACATTGTCGTGCGCGCGCACAGCCGCGATCATCTGCGTTCCGATCTTGAGGACCGGATTCAAGGTCATCATCGGATCTTGGAACACCATCGCGATCTGCGCGCCACGAACGCGACGCAACTCTTCGCCGGTCAGACGAGTAATGTCGCGCCCATGGAGAAGGACCGAGCCGCCTGCGATAAAGCCAGGCTGTTCGATCAGACCGAGGATCGAATATCCGGTCACACTCTTTCCAGAGCCGGACTCACCAACCAGTCCAAGAATGCGGCCACGTCCGACCTCGAAGCTGACACCATCGACGGCGTTGAGAACACCGGCCCGGATCTTGAACTGTGTGCGCAGGTCTTTGACGCTGAGAACAGGTTCGCTCATCGGCTACGCCTCGGGTTCAGAACGTTACGCACCTGATCGCCGACGAGGTTGATCGCGACCACGGTCAGCATCAGCGCGATGCCGGGATAGATGGAGATCCAGTAACGGCCGGACAGCAGGAACTGGAAACCATTCGAAATGAGCGAGCCGAGGGACGGCTGCGTCAATGGCAAGCCAAGACCGAGGAAGGACAGAGTTGCCTCGAGTGCAATGGAGTTGGCCACCTGCACCGTAGCCACCACGATCAATGGCGGCAGCGCATTCGGAAGCAGATGGCGGAACAGAACCTGACGCGCCGGGATCGGCGTCGACAGGGCAGCCTCGATATAATCCTTGCGCCGCTCCGCGCTTGCGGCACCATGCGTCGTGCGGGCGAAGTAGGCATACTGCGCCGCCACAAGAGCGGCGACAAGCTGCGGCAATCCCTGCCCGAGCATCGCCACCAGCACGAGAGCGAGGAGAATCGCCGGCAACGAGAGCTGCAGATCGATGACGCGCATGATCAGGGCTTCGACCCGTCCGCCGTAGTAGGCGGCAATCAGACCGACGACCGCTCCGAGGACCAGGGCGAAGGTGCCGGCCATCATACCCACGATGAGACTCGTGCGCAGACCGTAAAGGATCGCCGAGAAGACATCTCGCCCGGCTGCGTCCGTCCCGAGCCAGTGGACATATCCACCGGACCCAACCTCTCCGGGCTGCAGGCGTGCGTCGAAGAGGTCGAGCGTCTCCTGGTTGTAGGGATTCTGTGGAGCGACAAGAGGAGCAAGGACAGCCATGAGAATGACTGTTGCGATGACGATGAGGGCTGCGACGGCAACCGGGCTCTGCCGGAAGTCCGACCAGAAATTGGCGAGCCGGCCCCAGCGGGTCTCGACGGGAGCGCTCATGACGAAGCCTTGACGCGAATACGAGGGTCGAGCTGCCCGTAAACGAGATCGACCACAAGGTTGATCAGGACGAACAGAAACACCACGAGAATGAGATAGGCAACCATGACGGGGCGATCGAGCACGGTAATGGAATCGATGATGAGTTTACCCATGCCTGGCCAGTTGAACACGGTCTCCGTCACGACGGCGAAGGCCAGAGTCGAGCCGAGCTCAAGGCCGAATACGGTGACGATGGGAATGGAGATGTTCTTGAGAACGTGCAGCCCGACGACCTTGCTCTCGGAAAGCCCTTGAGCGCGAGCGAAGCGAACATAATCCGAACTCATCACCTCCACCGTACCGGCGCGCGTGAGACGAATCAGGAGACCGAGCTTGAACAGCGCAAGATTGAAGGCGGGCAGGATGATATAGCTCAAGCCTTCCAGCGATCCGATCGACAAAGGCATGCCGAGCACTGTCGATACCGGCCCACGACCGCCTGACGGAAGCCAGCCGAGCTCCACTGCAAAAGTCATGATGAGCAGAAGACCGATCCAGAAGGTCGGCACGCTGAAACCGAGCACGGAGAATGCCATGATGGCTTTCGAGGACAAGGCATCGGGCTTGTATCCGGCCCAGAGACCAAGCGGAATGCCAAGGCAAGTGGCAATCAGCATGGCGGTCAGCGCAAGTTCCAGCGTTGCCGGGAAACGCGAGAAGATCAGGCTCAGCACCGGCAGCCTGTAGATGAAGGACTCGCCCAGATCCCCGTGCAGCATGTTGCTCATGAACACGAAGTATTGCTGGATCAGAGGCAGATCGAGGCCGTAGCGATGAATCAATGCTTCGCGGAGCGCTTGGTCGGATGCAGGATCGATCATGACGTCAATCGGATTCCCGATGGCGTAGACGCCCAGGAATACGATGATCGACATGGCGACGATGACCAAAAGCGCCTGCAGGAGGCGTTGGATGAGAAAACCTATCATGCTGGCTCGTGCATGGCTTGGAAATCGTTCCGTGACAAAAAAGAGCGAAGCGGCTCTGGGAAACCGAAGCCGCTCCGGGAAGAGAGTCGGCCGGGGTCACCCGGCCGAATTGTTACGTGATCAGCTCTTCGGCTTGATCTCGTAGGCAAGGGTCTCCTGGTCCACGCGCGGCGGAATGACCATCGTTCCCTTCTTCGCGGCCCAGACCGTCTGGAGCTGCACCGTCGGGATCAGAGCACGATCATTCATCGAGACATCGGTGACCTTCTCGAACAGGGCACGACGCTTGGCGTCGTCCATCGTGCGCGCACCTTCCTCAAGCAGGGTATCCACTTCCGGATTCGAGTAGCCTTGCTTGTTGAACGCGCCGAGGCCGGTCTTCGGATCGGCGGTATGAACCAGCGAACCATAGGTATAGCTGGCCTCACCCGTCAGCGTGCCCCAGCCGCTCATCCACAGAGGGAATTCGCCCTTCTGCTGCGCCGGGAAGAACACCGTGCCGTTGAGGGCATTGGCGTTCACCTTCAGGCCTGCGCGTGCCCACATCTGAGAGAGAGCCTCACACACGGCTGCGTCGCCAGGCAGACGGTTGTTGGTGCAGAAGAAATCGATCTCGAAGCCCTTCGGGTAGCCCGCGGCGGCCAAGAGTTCTTTTGCCTTCTGAACGTTGTAGGGACGCTCCGGCAGGCTCTTGCTGCCGCCGAAGAAGTTCGTCGGCATCAGCTGGTTTGCAGGCTTACCGAGACCTTCGAGCACGACACGTACGAGGGTCTTGCGATCGATGGCGAGATCGAGCGCTTCACGCACCTTCGGGTCGCGCAGCGGATTCTCCGTGATCTCCTTGCCCTCGACCTTCACCGGCTTCGGCAGGGTATCCTTCACGTTGGGCGTGAGGTTGAAGAAGTAGACGGTGTCAGCAATGAAGGTATCGACGGCCTTGTCCTTCTGCATGGCGGCGTAGTCGGTCGCCGGCACGTAGTTGACGAGGTCGACCTGGCCCGACTTGAGAGCAGCCATACGCGCCGGATCGTTCGGGATCTCCTTGCGGATGACCTTCTGCCAATGAGGCTTCTCGCCCCAATAGCCGTCGAACCGTTCGAGCACGAGGTCACCCTTCGGCTCCCACGAGACGTACTTGTAGGGACCGGTTCCAATGGCGGCCTTGCCGGAATTGAACTGCTCGTTGCGGGCATCCATACCGACCGACTTCGACACCACGAAGAGACGAACGAAATCGTTCGGCAGCGTCGGCGCGGGAGCCTTGGTGATCACATGCAGGGTATACTTGTCGACGACCTTCGTCTCTTTCACCTGCTTCGTATAGATCGTCATGCTCATCGGTCCGGTCACAACCGGAATACGATCGATGGAGAACTTCACATCCTCCGCGGTGAGCTCCGAGCCGTCATGGAACTTCACACCTTCGCGGATTTTGAATTCCCAGGTGGTATCATCCACAGGCTTCCAGGAGGTCGCGAGACCCGGCTTCAGCTGAAGGTTCTCGTCGGCCATGACGACGGTATCGAAAATATGGCGCAGAGCCTCTGCCTGGCTGCCAAGCGTCGACCAATGCGGGTCGATCGAATCCGGACCGGCGCGCAGACCCATGGTCAGCGTCTGCGCCGATACGGAGCCGCCCAGCATCGTTCCGGCGAGAAGGGCCGCTGCCAGCGCCCCGCCAAGCTTGAAATTAAGTTTCACGTGATGTCCCCTCTTGCTAAGAACCGGACTTTTCGTCCAAGGTGTACTTGCCGACTATGACGGTAGGTCGCCAACCCGCCTTAAGTCAACTAGAACGTATAAATGAAGCCGAATAGTTCCATTGTTGCACCGGGCGAGCGTACCAGCCAAATAGAACAAAGTACGCAAGAGCGCGTGTTGGCAGATCTTGCCAGCGCCCTTGATCGCACCTTGCCCGTTCCTCTCGGCATTCAGCTTCGCGGACTGATCGAGTTTGGAATCAGCCTCGGTGAAATGCTTCCCGGACAAAAGCTGCCCTCGGTCCGCGAACTCGCCGACCGCGCCGGCATCGCTCCAATGACCGTGGCAAACGTTTACCAGGAACTGCGCAAGTCGGGGCTTATCGAGGCAAAACCCGGTGCCGGAACCTACGTGAGCGATGGCCGTACGCGGGACGGGCTGCGCTCCAGCGCCATGCGCAAGATCCAGCGCCGGATCGATGCGCTTTTCAACGAAGCCGAGGAGCTTGGTCTTTCTCCCGCGGTCATTTCTTCGCTCGTGAATGCAAGAGCTGCGCGAGGTCGTCCTCCGGCAAAACTCATGCAGATCGTGATTGTCGGCCACTTCCTCGACACGACGCAGCAATATGCGGATCGCATCCGTGAGCACCTCGGGCCGGATGACTCGATCGCCATCACGACGCTTTCGGCGCTTCAGGCAGGTGAGCCCCTGCCCCTGCCCTGCGATCTCTGCGTCACATTTCCCCACCGCCGCAGCGAGGTGGAAAATCTCGTCCCGGCGAACACGCCGATCGTCAATCTGAGTTTCATCCCCGCCGAGGAGACACGCGCGAGGCTCGCCATCATCGACCCGATGGCGAAAATCGGCATCGTGTCGATCTTCCCGGAATTCATGGCGCTGATGAAACCAGGTGTCCTGCGATTTACGCCCCATGTTTCGGAGGTCGAGGTCCGGCTCATCACCGAACCGGATCTCATCGAGTTCCTGAAGACCGTCGACGTCCTGGTCTATGCCAGCGGCGCCGAGCCAATTCTGAAGGATTTTCCCGACGGCCGCGAGGCCATCGAATTCCGCTACGTCCCGGATCCCCACGCCGTCCGGCAGATCCTTCTGCCGGAAATCGAACGCCTGCGTTCGGCACATTCCGCCAAAGAGGAAAAAACTGAATGAAAATCAGCGAGATGAACTGGCTTCAGGTCGAACAATACCTGAAGACGGACGACCGCGCCGTTGTTCCGCTCGGCTGCACGGAGCAACACGCCTACTTGAGCCTGTCGGTCGACAGCATTCTGGCAGAGCGCGTCGCCGTAGAGGCTGCAGAGCCATTCGGCATTCCGGTCTTCCCCGTGCAGGCCTACGGCATCACGCCCTATTTCATGGCCTATCCTGGAACGGTCTCCCTGAAGGCAGAAACCTATCTCCGGCTGATTACCGATATTCTCGATTCCCTGCACCGTACGGGCTTCCGTCGCATCCTGTTCGTCAACGGACATGGCGGCAACAGCCCGGCGCAGACAGCCTGCATCGAGTGGATGAACCACAACTCCGATTGCCGCGTGCGCTTTCATAACTGGTGGAATGCACCGAAGACCCTTGAAAAGGTGAAGGAAATCGATCCAGTTGCCTCGCATGCTTCCTGGATGGAAAACTTCCCTTGGACGCGCCTTCCGAATATCGCCCAGCCCGATCATCAGAAGCCGATGGTCGATCTGGAGCGCATGCGGACCTTTGGCCCGGAGGGCGTTCGCGAAATCCTTGGAGATGGCAATTTCGGCGGCCGCTACCAGCGGTCGGATGAAGAAATGAACGCCATCTGGTCCGTCGCCATCGCGGAAACCCGCGCGCTGATCGAGACCTGGTGATGAGCAGCGATACGATTCTGATCTGGGGTGCCGGCGCCATCGGCGGCACACTCGGCGCCTATCTCACCCGTGCCGGCGAGGACGTATTGCTTGTCGACATCGTCGAGCCGCACATCGAAGCGATGAACCGCGAGGGCCTCGCGATCGAAGGCCCTGTGGAAGCGTTCCGCCAGCCGGTACGTGCTGTCACACCCAAAGACGTTAAGGGACAGTTCAGGCGTATCATCCTGGCCGTCAAAGCGCACCATACGCGTGATGCCGTACGTGCGCTGAAACCGCATCTTGCCGCAGATGGCTCCGTGCTGTCGGCTCAGAACGGGCTCAATGAGCTCACCATTGCCGACGAGATCGGCTCCGAGCGGACAGTCGGATGTTTCGTGAATTTTGGCGCCGATTGGCTTGAACCCGGCCGTATTCTCTTTGGCAATCGCGCCACGGTCGCCATTGGCGAAATCTCTGGCGACACGACGTCACGGGCGCAGGACTACCATCGCCTTCTCTCGATTTTCGAGCCGAATGCCATTCTCACGGACAACATTTGGGGCTATCTCTGGGGCAAACTCGGATACGGGGCGATGTTGTTCGCAACCGCGCTGACGCCCGCCTCCATGTCGGAGAACTTGGCTTCGGAGCGACATTTCCCGGTGTTCGAACGGCTTGGCCGAGAAGTCATGGCCGTTGCCGTCGCACGCGGGGTGAAGCCCCTGGGCTTCAACGGCTTCGATCCGGCGGCATTCATGCCGGACGCGGACGAGACAGCGACGCGCCGCTCCGTCGCGGCCATGGCAGAGTTCAATCGCCACACGGCCAAGACGCATTCGGGAATCTGGCGCGACCTCGCCGTGCGCAAGCGCAAGACGGAGGTCGATGCACAGATCGCGATCATTGCGGAGCTGGGTGCGGAGGCCGGCATTTCCACGCCAACGATCGACAGGCTGGTCACGCTGATTCACGATATCGAGGAGAATCGCCGCGAACAGTCTTGGGCCACTCTTGATCGGCTGCTCGAAGCATGAAGCTCGATTTCACGAATCGTCGCGTCGTCGTCACCGGTGCTGCTCAAGGCATCGGCCGTGCCATCGTTCAGTCATTCGCAGCAGAAGGAGCACAGGTCTGGGCTCTGGATCTTGATGCGGAGGGCCTGCGCGTTGCGGCCGAAACCGGCGCCAACGCCACCCGCGTTCTCGACCTATCTGACCGATCCGCCGTCACCGATGCGATGAGCGAAATGGCGCAAACCCTCGGGGGCATCGACATCCTGGTCAATTGCGCTGGCGGTGTCAGAGGGCAGGTCGCCAAGCCGATCGAAGACGTGAGCGAAAAGGATTGGCTCGTCCTGTTCGAGGCCAATGTCCACGGCGCTTTCTGGTGCTCCCAGAGTGTTGCTCCCCACATGAAGCGCGCTGGGTTCGGGCGGATCATCAATATCTCATCAGGGGCGGGCCTACGCCCGAGCCTGACCGGGATCCAAGGTTATACGGCTGCCAAGCACGCTCTCGTTGGTCTGACGAAACAGCTGAGTTTCGAACTTGGTCCATTTGGAATCACGGTCAACAGCGTCGCCCCGGGTTTCGTGCTCTCCAATCCTGCAACTCAACGGCAGTGGGAGAGCTACGGCCCCGAAGGCCAGGCTCGGCTGGTCGAGAGCATTCATACCCAACGCCTCGGGCGACCGAAGGACATCGCGGACACGGTGATGTTCCTGGCCTCTGACGTGGCCGAGTGGGTTTCCGGTCAAATCATCTCCGTGGATGGCGGGCGTTCCTGAACGCGCCGACATCGACCTCCTTTAGGACTGGCAACGCCGGTCCGTCACAACAAACAGGTGAGGAAAGCTCATGGACAACGTCAGCAGCCAGCCGTGGACATGGTCGGAAGAGACATGGCGCGGAAAGGTCGATCACGTTCGAGCCGGTCGGTCGATGAAGCCCGCCCGCTGGAAGAACGGCGCACGTTGTGCCGTGGCCTTCTCGTTCGATTCGGATCACGAAACCAATGAGCTGCGCGACGGAGGCAAGTCGATCGGCCGCATGTCGCAGGGACAATACGGCAACCGCCAGGGCGTCCCACGTATCCTCAATGCCCTCAAGAAGTACGATGCGAAAGCGACCTTCTTCGTGCCTGCCGTTGCCGCCATGCTCTATGAGGACGAGCAGCGTCGGGTGGCGGCCGAGGGTCACGAGATCGGGATCCATGGCTGGATTCATGAGCTCAACAGCCAGCTCCCCTATGAAATCGAGCGCGACCTGATGTTCCGGGCCGCCGATGCCCTGGAGCGCATCACGGGCACGCGGCCCGTCGGGCTTCGAACTCCGTCATGGGATTTCAGTGCTGATACGCTTCGCATCGAGCGCGAACTCGGCCTGCTTTATGATTCCTCGCTCATGGCTGACGACGATCCTTACGAGCTCGTGGAGAAGGGCGAGCCGACGGGGATCGTGGAATTGCCGGTAGAGTGGATCCGCGACGATGCGGTGTATTTCAACATGCACCGCTTTAACGGCCTTCGCCCCCATACGCCGCCGACCGCGGTCTACGACATCTTCTTCCGCGAATTCGAGCGCGCATACGAGGAAGGTGGGCTCTTCCTGCTCACCATGCATCCGCACGTAACGGGTTATCGGTCGCGCATCTGGATCCTGGAGCGACTTCTGGCCGAGATCTCTCAACGCTCCGATGTCTGGATCGCAACCCATGCAGAAATCGCAGCCTACGTGAAGGCGGAGTGTCCCCGATGAGCAAGACCTTGCGCGCCCGCGACATGGGCCTTTCCTGCGGGAACTTGCCAACAGGTCCGCACAACAGCCTCACCGATGTGCCGGGCGTACTAGTCGGCCACCAGACACTTATTCATGACGACATCCGGACGGGTGTGACGGCAATCCTGCCCCATTCCGGCAATCTCTATCGGGAGAAACCCGTCGCAGCCGTTCATGTTCTCAACGGCTTCGGCAAAAGCGTGGGCCTTGTGCAGGTCGAAGAACTCGGTTCTATCGAAACGCCGATCCTTCTCACCAACACGCTCTCGGTGGGTACCTGTGCGACGGCTCTGATCCGACATGCCGTCGCCGCCAATCCCGATATCGGCCGCGAGACTGCGACGGTGAACCCGCTCGTCTTCGAATGCAACGATGGCTGGCTCAACGATATTCAGGCCCTCGCCGTAACTGAGGAGGACGCTCGCATCGCCCTGGAGGCCGCCTCGCCCGACTTCGCCGTCGGCGCCGTGGGTGCGGGCTGCGGCATGAGCACCTTCGGCTTCAAAGGTGGCATCGGAACGTCGTCTCGCCATCTCGCCCTCTCCGGCAAGGATTTTCACCTCGGCGTACTCGTACTCTCGAATTTCGGTCGGGCCGGCGATCTGCGCCTGCCCGACGGGACGAATGTCACGCCGGCGATGGCCAAGAATTCGACCCTGGAGACGGAGAAAGGCTCCATCATCATCATCGCAGCGACCGACATTCCGCTCAGCGATCGACAACTCAAGCGGGTCATCCGCCGCTCCGGTGTCGGCCTTGCCCGCCTCGGCTCCTTCTGGGGCCATGGCAGTGGCGACATCGCACTCGGCTTCACAACCGCCAACATCGTACATCACGATGAGAACGCCGCGCTGGTTGAGCAATGCGTGCTCAACGAAAATCGGATCGATCTTCTGTTCGAGGCCATGGCTGATGCCACGCAGGAAGCTGTTCTCGACGCCCTCATCGCTGCCGATCCTATGACGGGGCGGGACGGTCATTCTCGTCCAAGCCTTCGTGATGCTTTGAATCGGTCCCCCTCATCAAGGACTTGAGATCATGACCTCCTCAGACAACAACTTCACCCTTGCGATCCATGGCGGCGCAGGCACTATCCTGCGCAGCAAGATGACACCTGAACGAGAGGCCGCCTATCACGCCGGATTGCGGCGCGCCTTGGAGGCAGGGCGCTCGGTTCTGGCCAGCGACGGGACAGCGCTTGATGCTGTGACGGCTGCCGTCATGGCATTGGAAGACGAACCTCTGTTCAACGCGGGACGCGGCGCGGTCTATACCTCTGCCGGCAAGCAGGAGATGGATGCAGCCGTCATGGACGGCCGCAACCGGGCGGCTGGAGCAGTCGCAGGTCTCTGCGGCCCGCGTAATCCGGTTCTCGCGGCCAGAGCCGTGATGGAAAAGACCGATCACGTGTTCCTCATTGGCGCAAGCGCTCTGGAGTTCTGCCGGGACCAAGGCCTTGCCTTCGAAGAGCCATCGTACTTCTTCACTGAGCAGCGCTGGAACGCTCTTCAGGAAACGCTTGCTATGCGCCAAACGGGAGCGGACGACCGCGACGAATCGCGCAAGCACGGCACGGTCGGCGCGGTGGCACGGGACCGTAAGGGCAATCTGGCTGCGGCAACCTCCACCGGCGGCATGACGGCCAAAATGCCAGGGCGCGTCGGCGACAGCCCCGTGATCGGCGCAGGAACCTGGGCGGACAACGAGACGTGCGCGGTCTCCGGAACCGGCCACGGAGAGATCTTCATCCGCTATGCCGCGGGCCATGAGATTGCATCTCTAATGCGCTATGCCAGACGCTCTCTTGAAGAAGCGGCGCGCACGGTTGTGGTCGATATGCTTGCGCCGGCCGGAGGCTCAGGCGGCGTGATTGCAGTCGGTCAGGATGGATCCTTTGCACTGCCATTCAACTGTGCCGGCATGTACCGCGGTGTCGTGACAGCCGACGGAATCCTGCGCACGGCGATCTATGACGAACCGTTGATAGATCATAAAGACCGATAGGCTCAGGGGCTGGCATCTGCCGTGGGTCGGCAGGTGCCTCGTTACGACGCGGCCAGCTCACGGTCGTCAGCTTCGGTTGGCTCATCCAACTCGGCGACGATGCCTGCAACGGGAAAGGTGATGACGCACCGCACGCCGGACGTCGCAAAGGTGAGTTTGATCTCGCCGCCGAGTTGCTGCGCCAATCCGCGCTGGATGAGCTTTGATCCGAAGCCCTGACGCTGTGGGGAGACCACTGGCGGACCGCCGGTCTCGACCCATTCGACCAGCAGGGAGCGCGGACTTGAACCTTTGGTGACCGCCCAGGTAACCAAGACTCGTCCATCCGGTCTCGACAAGCCGCCGTATTTGGCAGCGTTGGTGGCAAGCTCGTGCACGGCAAGTCCTAATGCGAGCACCGCATTGGCTTGCAGGCTGACCCGCGGTCCACGCAGCTTGATGCGCCGTTTCAAGGCGTCCTGATACGGCTCCAGCTCGTTGCACAGAACGTCTTCCAGATAAGCGCCGTTCCAGTTGGTCGCGGTCAGCAGGTCATTGGTGTTCGCTAGCCCCTGCAAGCGGCCGAGAAACGCATCCCATACGGCAGGGTCCCCAGCTTCAGCCGATCGGCGCGTAAGCGATGCGATCGATTGGACCGTGGCCAATGTATTCTTGACGCGGTGGTTGAGTTCGTGAAGGAGGAGCGCCTGCCGCTCGTCCGCAAGCTTTCGAGCGGTGACATCCTGACAGACCCCGACGAGGGTTACGTTCCCGCTTGGCTCCGTTCGCGTGCGTCCGCTCACCCTCACCCAGTGCACGCTTTCGTCGGGCCATATAGCGCGGAACTCCACATGAAGATCTGAGCGGCTCAAAAGAGCATCGTGAACTGCGGCAGTCTGCTTTTCACGATCATCCGGATGAATGGCATCGAGCAGGTCCCTGTAAGAGAACGGCAGATTCGAATCCCGTCCGAAGATCCGCCGAGATGTCGCAGATGTGTTCAAGTTTCCTGCTTCGGGATCGTACTCCCAGGACCCGAGATCTCCTGCGTTGAGGGCAAGGCGAAGGCGGACTTCGCTTTCCGCAATCCTTTCCAGCGCGTCCTCGCGCTCCTGCGCTTGATTTGCGATGGAGGATGCCGCTTCAGCGAGGGCCGTTTGTATGGTGTCGAACTCGAGAACGTGCATCGGGGATGCAACGATCCGTTGTCCTTTTCCGAGGTTGCGAGCAATTGCCACAAGACGTTGAACCGGCCGCGCTATGGATCGCGACAACAGCGCTGCCTGGATAAAGCCTGTGAGGATGACAGTCCCGAGCACGAGCAGCCATATGAGAGCCCGGCTCAGGGCCGCAAAAACCTCGGCCTTCGGATAGCCGATCACGAAAGACCATCCATAGTCCGACGAGCGCGTAAAATAGGATCTTACGGGAAGCCCGTCGAGCGCCGTACTCTCTATATCTCCCTCTTGGGAGGTAGTGATCGCCTGCAGCAGTTCCGGGCGGATCGTCTGGCCGACGAACGTTTCGGGTGCGAAGGACCGGGCGACGATCCTCCCGCTGCGGTCGACCACCGCCGCGCGCCAGTTCTCGGCAATCCGCTGGTCTGTGATAAGCTTCTGGAAGACGGCCGGATCGATAGCCATCCCTAGAATGTAAGCGACCTTGTCTCCGACCTTGATCGGTACATCGAGCGTCACGATAGGCTGGCCCGTCACGGGGCCTACGACGAGATCTGACAATTCTGCCCTGCCTGTCTCACCAACTCGACGAAGCGTCTCCGGACGCAGACTGTCGGGGAGGCTTTCACCAAATGGACGCCGACTGGTGACGACGGTACGTCCATTCGGCTCGAACAGGGCAATCCAAATTGCATTCGGAAGCGGAGTCCGGACGAGCTGATCATGGAATGCAGCGAAGTTTTCACTCTCGATATGGGGCGAAACCGCCAAGATACGTAAGGCTGCCTCGGCCTTCTCAATTTCAAGATCGAGGGAGAGCGCCAAGGCTCGCGTCGTCTCGCGCAGCCGCAAATCGGTCGCCTCCCGCTCGGCCCGATAAACCGAGTAGATTCCAGCGCTGGTCACCAGAACAGTTGGAATGGCAAGAGCCAGAACGAGCCCCCAAAGGAGCTGCCGCACTGACGTGCCGGCGTCCGTGGCGCTCCTGCGCTCCCGCATCATGCCACGCAACGCATTCATGACTTTACGCCCGCTTCATCGAGCGGCATCGTCACGCGTACGAGGATCTTGGCATCATCCTCGGGCCAGACAATATTGGCTTCAAGCTGCTGGCTCAGTGCTCTGAGAATGGTGCTCGTACTGCCGGCGCGAGCGTTCCTTTTTTCCTCGCGAGAGAAGGCGTCGTCAGACAGGGTGAATATTAGAAATCTACCCTCCCTCCTCATCTGCAGCTTCAGCTTTCCCGCTCGACGATCATAGGAATGTATCAGTGCATTGACGACGAGTTCATTAAAGAGGAGCGCGATCGGCGCCGCCTTTGCCGCCTCGACCTCGATCGTATCCGGCTCGAATTCCGGGGTGACGTCGAGCCCTCTCAGTGTGGAGATCAGTTCATCGCTGAGATTGCGTACAAAGGCAGCCACATCGAACAGTCGTGCTCCTTTACCGTCGTAAAGATCGCGATGGGCCATCCCGAGAGCTTGCAGGCGCTCCTTCATGCGCCACAAAGTATTGCGCGTCTCATCGGATCCTGCCTGTCTCATTTCGATGCTGACAAGAGAGAGAAGAAGCTGCAAGTTGTTCTTCACCCGATGATCCAACTCGTGAAGCAGCGTCGTTCTCTCTTCCAGAAGCCGGTGGAGATCAGCTTGTGCTTGCCGCCTTTGCTTGCGCTCGCCGGCCTCAGCCAACGCCCGCAGAACCGTCGCTGGGAGCCGTTCGAGACGCTGCTTGACGACGTAATCGGTCGCTCCGAGCTTGAGCGCCTCGACGGCGATCTCTTCCCCCAATGTCCCGGAGACGAAAATGAATGGCGTATTGGGACAATGCTGGTGTGCAAATGAGAGGGCCGAAAGACCGTCGAACGCAGGCAGGACATAGTCAGCGAGGATAAGATCCCATTCCTCGAAAGAGACGGCAACACAAAACTCCTCGGAGGAGACGACCCGTTTTATGAAGACGGAGCGACCTATACCGTCGAGAGCCTCTTGCACGAGCTCGGCGTCGAGCGTGCTGTCCTCCAAGAGAAGGACGCGCAAGGCATGCTCCGATAACGCAGCTCCTGGATCGACCATCATCATCCCGTTCGGTCACGGTGCGGCGGAGGTTCATTGAGGATGCCCCAGAAGACACCCAGATCTTGAATAGCCTCAAAGAACTCCCGAAATCCCACCGGCTTTACAACGAATGCATTGACGCCGAGTTCATAGCTTCGAACCAGATCACTCTCTTCTCGCGACGACGTCAGCATGACAATCGGCGTATGGCGCATTTCCGGGTCGGTCTTGACTCTCTGCAGAACTTCGAGGCCGTCCACTTTCGGAAGCTTCAAATCGAGGAGCACGACGGCAGGATCAGCGGTGTTCCGCGTTTCGTACACTCCGCGACGGTAAAGAAAATCGATGGCTTCTGCGCCATCACGAACAACCACAACTTCATTGGCGAGCTGGCTCTGCTCAAGCGCTGTGAGAGCGAGTTCTACGTCCTTGGGATTGTCCTCGACGAGGAGGATGGGCTTCAGTTCCGGCATTCACGCCGCTCCTATGGCATTCGGTAGAGAAAAAGAGAACGTCGCTCCGCGGTCGATGGCACCCTCGGCCCAGACTTTGCCTCCATGGCGTTCGATGATGCGCCGAACGTTGGCAAGTCCGATCCCGGTTCCCTCGAACTCCTCCATGCGATGCAGACGTTGGAAGACGCCAAAGAGTTTTCCGACATAGGCCATATCGAATCCGACACCATTGTCGCGTACGAAGAAGACGACGTTGTCATCCTTCCGATAGGAACCAAGCTCGATCACGGCGGGATCCCGAGGGCGGGTGTATTTCACCGCATTCGAGACGAGGTTCTCAAAGACCAGCTGGATCATGAACGGATCGGCCTGAATCGGTGGAAGATCACCGATCTTCCATACAATGTGCCGCCCCTCTGTTTCCAGGAGGAGCTTTTGCCGGATTTCGTCGACGATCGGTTGTGTATGTATCAGACGAGGCTTGAGGGCCGTCCGTCCCATCTGGGAAAAGCTGAGAAGATTGTCGACCAATGTGCCTGCGGTGAAAGCGGACTCGATAATGGTGTCGATATAGCGGCGCCCGCGATCGGTGATGTGGCTGCCTTCCTGTTTCTTCAAAAGCTCCGCATAGCCGACGACATGGCGGAATGGGGCCCGCAGATCATGCGAGACGGAGTAGGAGAATGCTTCCAGCTCCTTGTTGCTGCGATGCAGTTCTTCGGCGAGAGAGGCCATTTCCTCGGCCCGGCGCAGCACAATTCCTACGATAGTATTTCGCAGCTCTTTGACAGCGTCGATCTCGCTCGGATTCCAAGACGATGAACGCCCACGGACCGTTTCCTTCCAAATCTCGAATGAGTTTCGCGGGTGAAGGCGCGTGGCGCCAACCTCACCGTGAACAGGCTTATGAGGATCACCGCCCCAACTGACCGTCTGCACGGCCTCCGGCCGGAACCAGATGACATAGCTCGGATGCATCTTGGAAATGGCGATGGAAAGGACGCCGCTGGCGACCGAGGCATAGGAGGCGGCTTCCGGATAGTGGTCGGAGAGAACCTCCGTGACGAACATATCTTCCGGATGCTCGCTCGAAAGCCAGTGGAAGAGCGCCTGCACTTGATCTTCAGTAGGAGTGTGCCCGAGGCACTGACACCGTTCCGCATCGATGATCGCGACGCCCTGCGCGCCTGCGAGTTCCATGAGCTCGAAGGGATTATTCACGAGCCCATTGATGAAGACATCCTCTGCTGCCATGTGTCCCAGAAGACGAGCCTGTACCGACCCGAGACGCATGCGATTTTCCGCAATCGCCGCGCGCTCTCGAGCCTCGAGCTGCAGCGAAAAGATCTGCGTAAGGAAATCGCAGGCATTGCGGACAGAGAGCGGGACACGCCGCGGCTCCCCGCTATGGCATGAGATCAATCCCCATAACCTGCCGTTCCTCAGAATCGAGATCGACATGGAGGCCATGGTACCCATGTTGCGCATGTACTCGAGATGAACAGGCGAAACGCTCCGCAGCACAGCGTCACTCAGATCGAGCGGCTCAGGACTGAGAGATTCAATTGGAACTGCCGTATAGTTTGCGTCCGGGATGATCCGCAGCCGGTTGCGGCGATAGAGCTCGCGTGCCTGAGAGGGAATATCGGATGCCGGGAAGCGAAGTCCCCGATAGGACGGCAAGACGTCGTTTCTGTCCTCGGCAATGACGTTTCCGTTCCATTCCGGATCGAACTCGTAGACGAGCACACGATCGAACCCCGTCATGCGACGCACGTCCTCTGCCGCCAAGCGGCATAACTCCTCGACGGAAGACGCCGCCTGCAGTTGCTCGACGAACCGTCGCAGCGTCGGATAGAGCGTATCCAACGTGGTTGCGACTTCAGATGGCGTCTCCTCCAGCTCAAGGATTGTCTGATCCGCTCCATTGTGGACAATGGCATCAAAGACCCGCTCTCCCCGAGCCGTTCCGATCGCGAGGGTGCGAAGAAAGCGGGTGCTTCCCCGTTCCTCCGGCTGTGCAAGGTCCGGCTCCAGCAGTCTCGCGACCTTCGGCAGGACCTCCCGAAGGGTTCGCCCGAGAACTACCTGCCGCTCAAGACCGAAGGTCTCAGCCGTATTCACGCTGGCATAGGTCAACACGAGATCCGACGGGCGCATGGCCAGAAGGATGCCGTAGGGCTGAATGCTGCCTGGGATATGAATGGGCTCCCGGTCACAGGCTGTCAGATCCAGATCACGTGAGGCGGTTTCAAGGGTCATTGTTTTCCGCCCAGCCAATCCTGCATCACCGCGAATGTTCGCTGCGCCGAGACAACGATCCTGTCATCTGCGATCGGCGAAGAAGCCGCCAAAAGCCGCTCTCCAAACGATTTCCACATCCGGGCGGTATCCCGCCCGTAACTTTGGAAATAACCGCAGCCCGTCTCTGCCGTGAGCCCGAGGCGGCGCTTGACCGCCTGTGCGATGATAGTTCCACCCAAAGTCGATCCCTCGACGACGTACATGCTCCCCAGCACATCGGTCTCTTGCGATAGCGGCATCAGAGGTTGGCATCGTGGCAATTGCGCGATCTCCCACGATGCCAAGCCTAACCTTCGAAGGTCGCTCGCGATAAGCTCGGCCTTGCAGCGTTGCTGAAAGAACGCCATGTCGATCATGGTCTGGCTTGCGGCTTCCTCCCAGGCACTGTGGAAGCCGTAGAAGCGGGCTAGAAGCTTTTTGTAATCGGCAAGCGTGGCTGTATGCCGCTCCAGATCGAAGGCTTTCTCGATCCGTTCGTGCGCGGATCGAGTTTCCACTTTGAGACGTTCGAGAAGGGTCATGAGGCGAGTGGGCGGAGTTTACTGAGGAATACAAGTGCTTCGGAGCGGGCATGCAACCCTAGGCCCGTTACATGGATCGTCCCAGCCGCGAGGCAATAGTGCGCTCTAGGGTCATCAATCCATCGTGAAGCAGAGCAGCAAGAAGGGCCACGACCAATCCGCCCTGAAGAATGAACGCAACATTGTTTGACTGAAGCCCTGCAATGATGACCTCACCCAGCCCCTTTGCCGCCACGGTCGAACCGATGGTGGCCGTTCCCAAATTGATGATTGCCGAAAGACGGATGCCGGCAAGAATCACGGGAAGCGCCAATGGGAGCTCGACGCCCAGCAGTCGCTGACGCGGCGACATTCCCATCCCCTTGGCTGCATCGAGGACCAGCGGCGGCACCTGCGTCAAACCGCTGAGGGTGTTTTCAAAAATGGGCAGCAGACCGTAGAGGAACAGAGCGATGAGAGTCGGGGCCTCGCCAAAGCCGACAATCGGGACGGCCACCGCGAGAACGGCAACTGGCGGAAAGGTTTGACCGATGTTGACGATACTCCGCGACAGCGGCAGGAACTCCATTCCGGCAGGTCTTGTCACGAAGATCCCAAGCAGAACCGCCACGATCGTACTGGCGACGACGGCGCCGAAGACCGTCCGCAAATGCGCGAGCGTCAAGGAGAGCAGGCTGCCCTGGTTGTAGATCGCCGGCGCCCCGTTCTCCGTCAGCGGCTCGAACACGAACGCGAAGAGCTGAGGTGCGGAGACGAACGCGACGAGCAGAACGAAGGCGGCTATCCTGAGGGAAGCGGCCGACATCTTCATGTCGGCCTCCGTCCATGGGCGAGAATACCATCGACGCTGATCCGTCCGACAATGGCCCCAGAGGCATCGGCGACAGGAGCGGTAGGAGAGCCTATCCAGATGAGCCTGGACAGCGCGTCCCGAAGGTTGCTGGAGACGTCGACCGGCTCGCCTTCAGCTGAGCCCGGCTCGACTGCATCGCCCACCTTGGCCAGCGATAGGAGCCGGAAGGGTCTCTCGGCGGTGCCAACCAGCCGCTCGACGAATCCCGGCAGGGGACGGGTCAGCAATTCGGCGGCCGTTCCGTATTGCAGCAAGCGAGCCTCATCCATGACGGCGATCATGTCACCGAGGTGGAAAGCCTCCTCCATGTCGTGCGTCACGAGAACGACGGTAGTGCCGAGGCGCCGCTGAATCGTCAGTAGGTCGTCCTGCGCCTTGCTTCGAATGAGCGGATCAAGGGCACCAAACGGCTCGTCCATGAGAAGAAGGGCCGGCCGTGCCGCAAGCGCCCGTGCAACACCAACACGCTGCTGCTGTCCGCCGGACAATTCATGAGGATATTTCTTCGCAAATTCGGCCGGATCGAGTTGGAAGAGGAGGAGCAGTTCCTCGACCCGCTGGGCAATCCGCTTCGCGTCCCAACCCAGCAGGCGGGGCACCGTCGCGATATTCCCGGCAACGGTCCGATGTGGGAAGAGCCCATGGCCCTGGATCACATATCCGATGCGGTGGCGGAGTTCGTCCTCGGGGATCGACATCGTATCCTGCCCGTCGATGAGGACCCGGCCTGCGCTTGGTTCCACCAGACGGTTGATCATACGCAGCAAAGTCGATTTGCCCGCACCCGACGTGCCGACGACCACCGTGATGGTGCCTTCATCGACACGCAGGCTGACATCGTCGACGACAATCGTCTCGCCGTAATGCTTGGACAGGTGCTCGATCTCGATCATTTACGCACTCTCCCGGCGAGATCGATGACCGCATCGAGGATGACTGCGGCGGCGAAAGATAGGGCGACGGTCGGGATTGCTCCAAGCAACACGAGATCCATCGCCGTCTGTCCCACACCCTGAAACACGAAAGTACCGAACCCACCACCGCCGATGAGAGCCGCGACCGTGGCGAGTCCCAGGTTCTGAACCAGCACGATGCGAATCCCTGTCAGGATGATCGGAAGAGCGAGCGGTATCTTTACCTGCGTGAGGCGCTGGCGTCGCGACATTCCCATCCCGCGCGCAGCATCGACGACATTCGCCGGAACCTGATCGAGGCCAACAACGGTGTTGGCGACGATGGGAAGGAGCGCATAGAGAAACAGCGCGACGAAAGCGGGCGCCGCACCGATTCCCCGAATGCCAATGGCCGCGGCTGCGGGAACATTTGCCGCAAGGAAACCGAGAGGAACCATGAGCATGCCGAACAGAGCGATACTCGGTATCGTCTGCACGATGTTGAGGACCTGAAGCGTCGGCCCTCTTACTGCCCGAACTCGATGGCAGAGAACCCCGAGCGGCAGACCAACAGCGGCCGCGGCTGCGACTGAGCCGAGGCTCAGAAAAATGTGCTGATCGGCCTCACGCCAGAAACTGTCGGCCCGCGTGGCATATTCCTTCAGAAGAGAAAGATTGTGCCAGGCTCCGGAGACAAGAAGGATCGCCACGGCGACGGCTGCGATCACAAGGGCGCCGAGGCGAGCCCAGGGCCCGAATCGAAGGCGCGTCAGCGAGTCGGCAACAAGAAGGCCGAGCGCCAACGTCAGCAACCAGAAGCCGGAGGCCGGCGATATACGGGCGAAATTATTCCCGGTCGGCGTCATGAATCCCGCCGACAGACCGACCGCAGGCACGACGACGACTAATCCCAAGGCCGCCGCAGTCAACCGGACAGTTGGCCAGCGAATAAACACCGCGACAAGCGCGACAGCGACCACAGCACCCATCACCGCAACCGCAACCGTTGTCGGAAGCGCATGCAGAAGCAAGCGCGGTTCACCCGAGACGATGCGGTTGGCGCGATAGGTCACGAATGGCAACACGAATACTGAGATTCCGGCGAGAAGCGCAATGACGCTTCCAAGGCGGTCGAAAGACACGCCAAGCCGGAAAGGCGATGCGCCAGGGACGCTCGCCCGAGCAGACGATGTCGTCACGAGAAACCTGGTCGCTCTTGCATTCGTGTCTCGCTCCACAACATCGAAGTCCGGCTGCCTATTTGATGAAGCCTTTGGATTTCAGATAATCGGTCGCGACCGCTTTTGCAGCCTCGCCACCCACCTGCACGCGCGCATTCAGGTCCTGCAAGGTATTCAAGTCGAGGGATTCGAAGACGGGCTTCAGCATTTCGGCAATCTGCGGATTCTCCTTCAATACGGCCTCACGAATGATCGGCGCAGGAGCGTAGACCGGCTGCACGTTCTTATCGTCCGTCATCACCACGAGCCCTGACGGAGCGATTCCACCGTCCGTTCCATAGACCATAGCCGCATTGGCTTTGTTCGTCTGCTCCGCTGCCGCCTTGATGGTCGCAGCGGTATCCCCGCCGGAGAGGACGATGAGCTGCTCCGGCTTCAACTTGAAATCATAGGCCTTCTGGAAGGCTGGAAGTGCCGCTGCGGAATTGACGAATTCGGCGGATGCCGCGAGCACCACATTACCGCCGCCCGCAATCCATTTACCGAAATCGGACATGCTCGCGAGCTTATTCGGTTCTGCGACGTCCTTGCGGACAGCGATGGCCCAAGTGTTGTTCGCCGGCGAGGGCGTCAACCAAACGATCTTGTTGGCATCATAGTCCAGCTTCTTCGCGGCCTCGTAACCTTTGACCGGATCCTTCCAAACCGAATCGTCGGCTTTGTTGAAGAAAAACCCGGCATTTCCCGTATACTCGGGATAAATATCGATCTCGCCCGCCGTAATGGCCTTGCGCACCACAGGCGTCGCGCCGAGCTGGATCCGATCCTGGGTCTTGATCCCGTTGGCGTTTAGCACCTGCAAGATAATGTTTCCGAGGACCGACCCCTCCGTATCGATCTTCGAGGAAACCACCACGTCGGCCTGTGCAGCCATGGCGGAAAGGCTCAAGGTGGCGGCCAGCGCCAGAGATTTGAAAACAGCTTTCATCACGCGACCCCTTCGGAAGCTCCGGCGATCCGGCCCCCCTGTTTTAGGGCCGGCAGCGCTTTCCGACAGACCTTTTATCACGATTCCGGAGAACCTCTCTTGTTATGGTTGACGGAGCAATCCCGCATCCGGGGGGCATGCGGATGCGGGATCGGGGCGGCTTCCAGAGCGGCGTCAAGGAACCCTACGCCGGAAACGCACCCTGCGGCTCCTGCGCAATGGTGAAGCGCACCTGCGCTTGAGGCCGATGATCTTCCGATAGGTAACGCCAAGTCCGCTCGGCATCACTGCGGCTCTCGAAGGGACCGAGCACCCGCTCGGTGCCCTGGATCAGGGTTTCGAAATCGGTGGAGGTGTACTCGCCTCCCACCACCCAGTAGCGAATCTTATGCATGATTGTTCTCCGTCGGTCAGGTTGCGTGTGGGCTCACTCGGCCGCCTGAAGCTTTGTCGAGGGCCGGAACTGGGCTGTTTCAGTGGAGTCGTTCATGGCGGTCGTCGACGATGCGCCGCCCGTGATCGCCAGAGACACCTGGTCAAAATAACCGGTGCCGACTTCGCGCTGATGGCGTGTCGCCGTATAACCCGCCACCTCAGCGGCAAATTCCTGGGCCTGAAGCTCGGAATAGGCGCCCATTCCGCGGTCGCGATACCCGCTCGCCAGATCGAACATGCCGTAATTGAGCTGGTGGAAACCAGCGAGCGTCACGAACTGGAATTTGTAGCCCATAGCGCCAAGCTCCCGCTGGAACTTGGCGATGGTGGCGTCGTCGAGCTTCTTCTTCCAGTTGAACGAGGGCGAGCAGTTATAGGCAAGAAGCTTGCCCGGATAGCGTTTGTGGATAGCCTCGGCAAAGCGTCTGGCATCGTCGAGATTCGGATGCGAGGTCTCCCACCACAGAAGATCCGCGTATTCCGCAAAAGCCAGGCCGCGGGCGATGCAATGATCGAGGCCTGTCCCCTCTCGCAATCGATAGAACCCTTCCGGCGTGCGGCTGTCCGGCTCGATGAAGGGCCGATCGCGCTCGTCCACATCGGAGGTGATCAGACGGGCGGATTCTGCGTCCGTGCGGGCGACGACAAGCGTGGAAGTTCCCATGACGTCAGCGGCGAGACGCGCGGCAGTCAGATTGCGCTGATGGGCCGAGGTCGGGATCAGAACTTTGCCGCCGAGATGACCACACTTCTTTTCCGAGGCGAGCTGATCCTCGAAATGCACGCCGGCAGCGCCCGCCTCGATATAGGCCTTCATGATCTCGAAGGCGTTGAGCGGACCGCCGAACCCAGCTTCCGCATCGGCCACGATGGGCAGGAACCAATCCCGCTTCGCTCTGCCTTCGGCGTGCTCGATCTGATCGGCCCGCTGCAGGGTCCGGTTGATCCGTCGGCACAGTTCCGGTCCGGAATTCGCCGGATAGAGCGACTGGTCCGGGTACATCGCACCAGCCACGTTGGCGTCAGCCGCCACCTGCCAGCCGGAGAGGTAGATGGCCTCGAGTCCGGCACGAGCCATCTGCATCGCCTGATTGCCGGTCATGGCGCCCAGGGAATGAACATAGGGACGTTCGTGAAGGAGCTGCCACAGGCGCTCGGCACCCCGCTCGGCCAATGTATGGGCAATCGGCACAGAGCCCCTCAGCCGCAGCACGTCTTGGACCGTATAGGGACGGCGAATTCCATCGAAGCGCCCTGCTGGAGCAGCGGCAAACAGCGTGTCGAAGGAACTCGGGTTCGTTGGGACGGTCATCATACATCCTTCCGTTTACAATCGTTGACAATTCCGCCCCACCATCCAAAATCGACGCTCAGGAGATAGGCGTTTCAACTTCAGTAACGGCCAAGGAAGAACTTGTTTCAACGCTTGTTTTGCAAATAAAAGTGGCCGTGTAAAACTCAGACAGCAACCTGTCTGTAAATCTGTAAAGAAATTTACAAATGGATGATGGCAAGAAACTCTTCGTCGGCCCCCGCCTCAAGCGCCTGCGCCGTGAGCTCAACCTGAGCCAATCCGGCATGGCGGAGGAGCTTGGCCTGTCACCGAGTTATCTCAACCTGATAGAGCGTAATCAGCGTCCAATCACGGCGCAGGTCCTGATCCGCCTGGCCCATGCCTATTCCCTGGATCCGCGTGAATTCGCCGCCCACGATACGGAGCGGACGGCGTCGGAGCTTGAAGAGATCTTTGCCGATCCGCTGTTTCGCAGCACGCCGGTTCCGCGCCTCGAACTCCGAGAAACCATCGAGGCGGCCCCCGGCTTCATCGATGCGGTCAGTCGGCTCTACCGGGCTTATGTGGCCCTGCGGAGCATGCGGGAGGCACAGGCTCCGGAGATGAGCGACCGCGACAGGGCCGAGGATGCGTCGCAGGACAACCCAGTGGATCGTGTTCGGCACGTGATCCAGGATGCCCGCAACTATTTTCCGGAGCTCGACGAGGCAGCGGAAACGCTGGCCTCCGATCTGCAGGTAACGGGTCACGAACCCTTCTTTGCCATCGCCGAGCGCCTGCGGGCCAAACACGGCATCCGGGTGCGCGTGATGCCGGTCGATGTCATGTCGGACTCACTGCGCCGCTACGACCATCATCGCCGCCAGCTTCTGATCTCCGAAATGGTCGACCCTCCGGGGCGAACCTTTCAAGCGGCGTATCAGCTGGCCTTCGCCGAGATGCGGCAGGTGATCGACGAGCTTTCGACACGTCTCGAACCCACCGAGGGACCTGCACGACGCCTGCTGCGGGTGTCGCTGGGGAATTATTTTGCCGGCGCCCTCATGATGCCCTACGGCAAGTTTCACAGCGCAGCAGAAACCCTAGGCTACGACGTGGACGTGCTCGGTGCCCGCTTCGGCGCAAGCTTCGAGCAGGTAGCTCATCGCCTGACCACCCTTGCCCGTACCGGAGCCAGGGGCATCCCGTTTTTCCTGGTGAGGGTCGATTCCGCCGGAAACGTGTCGAAGCGCTTTTCGTCGGGGCGTTTCCCGTTTGCGCAATATGGCGGCACCTGTCCGCTCTGGAACGTGCATGCCACGTTCAAGACCCCTGGTCAGATCGCAACGCAGATCATCGAACTGCCCGACATGTCGCGCTGGTTTTCGGTGGCGTGCGCGGTCAAGCGCGCCTCGACCGCGTGGGGAATGCCAGATCCGCAATTCGTGGTGGGGCTCGGCTGCGAACTGAAATACGCCCACCGTCTCGTCTATGCTCGTGGCCTCGACCTCTCGGTGCCCGATCCGACGCCAATCGGGATCAATTGCCGCCTGTGCGAACGCGTCGCCTGCCCGCAGCGCGCAGCGCCGCCCCTGATGCATGCGCTCATCGTCGACGAGATGAAACGGGGCGTTTCGCCCTTCGAATTCGACCCGACCTGATATTCCGGATCAAGCGGCCAGATCGGTCCGACCCGGCGTCTCCAACCAATGGTCGAGAAACTGGTCGAGCCAGAGCGAAACCTGCGGATCGTACAGGAAGCGCCCCTCGATCTGCCGGGCGCGGTCCTGAGCGCCGGGCATGGCAAGGCGCTCCGCGGCACGGACCGTCCAGCGACAGATCATGGCGTGCGTCACCTCGGGGTGAAACTGCAGGCCGTAGGCCGCCTGCCCGGCCCGGATGGCCTGGGTCGGAAAGTCGTCGCCCGTGGCGAGCATTTCGGCGCCGGACGGGCAGTCGAAGCCCTCCCGATGCCAGTGATACACATGTGTCGGCCACGGCACACCCCAGATCCGGCTCAGGGCGGTCCCGGCCTCGGTCGGCAGAAGCGGGTAATAGCCGATCTCGGCCCGCCCATCCGGGTGCTCCCACACCCGCGCGCCCAGGTGCCTGGCCAGCATCTGAGCGCCCAAACAAAGGCCGAGATAAGGCTTGTTCTCGCGGAGAGGAACGCCGATCCAGTCGATCTCGGCCTTGATGAAATCATCTTCATCATTGGCGCTCATGGGGCCGCCGAAGATGATCGCTCCCGCATGACCGGCAAGGGTCTCCGGCAGCGGATCGCCATAGCGCGGTCGACGGATGTCGAGACTATGCCCGCGCTCCAGCAGCAAACGCCCGACGCGGCCCGGCGTGGAATGCTCCTGGTGCAGTACGATCAGGATCGGCGCGCATTGTGACGCCTCAAGCATCATCCATACCCGTTTCAGGAGCTTTCAGAGCATCGCGCTTGATCGCTCCGAGCTCCGCATCGGACAGACCCAGACGGCGCCCCGTGCGCCAGATGAGATCGTCTTCGAATTCGTGAACGTGCCCGTCGACGGCGGCAATCTGATACGCGAGGGCCATAAGGCGCGGCCACTCCGATGGAGGCAGATCCTGGGCAATGCGGTCGACGAGGGTCGTTGCCGGGTCGAGAGCACCCCCAATGTCGCGCGCCTTGACGATAAGGCGCTCGGCCTGGATCTCGCTCAGGCCGAAACGGCTCTGCAGGAGCGTGCGGAGCGCCTCTTCCTCGACCTTGAGGACACGCCCGTCCGCATGCGTGACCCATGTCAGAAGCGCAGCAACCGTAAACGGCTCTCCATGCTCGGCACCCCCTTCCGGGGCCGCTTCCGCTTCGAAGAAATCGCGAAGATAAGACATGAAGGACATGGCCCAATTATTCAGGAGAGTCCGCCATCTCCGCAAGAGGCTTCACGGAGCAACATCAGCGCTACCGGAAAGGCAGTTTTGTCGCGGCCCTCGCGGCAACGGACGGACAGGCTTGCCCAGGACTTTCAGAAAAGCGGAAGCCGATCACAAAGGCCTTGAAAAAGCAGACGAATTCCCCAAGACATAGTCCGATAATGCCAAGCTGACTAAGGCCTAGCGACGGCGGGCTCTTCCGAAGTGCGGAGCCCAGGCAGAAAGGGCGCTCCATGCGCGTGAAGCATGCTTTGGGACTGGCCGGGAAGATGGTACATGTTACTGATTCCCGGTAATGTCTGAGGCATTCTCGTGGCAATGTTCTGGTGTGAATGCTTGGCAGACACGCCCTATGAGAGAAAGTGAAGCTGTGACCGAAAGCATGACGAGCAGTGGCGATCTGAACGGCCTGCGTATCCTGGTTGTCGAGGATGAAGCCGCGATCTCTCTGCTGCTGGAGGATATGCTTCTCGACTTCGGCTGTGAGGTCATCGGCCCAGCCGCCCGCCTGTCTGCTGCCCTCGATGCGGTGGCGCGGGAAAAGGTCGACATCGCCATTCTAGATGTGAACGTGGCGGGCGAACCGATCTATCCCGTTGCGGAAGCCCTGGCACAACGCTCGATCCCCTTCGTGTTCTCTACAGGCTACGGCAGCGCCGGTATTCGTGACGCCTTTCGCGATCGCCCCGTGCTGCAGAAACCCTTCGCCCAGAACGATCTCAAGCAGAAGCTTCTGATAGCGCGCAGCAAGGGTGCTTAGGAATAAGCTTATCTTGTTCGCTATATTATCACCGCACATTCATCATGTGCGGGAAAACACGGCTAAGGTTCTCTGAATCCGCTTTTAAGTTACGTTATCCCAGAGTAAGCTCCGCCTTCATTCAGGATATGTTGTAACCTTGTAGCGCGACCACAGATGCCGCCCTCCCTCCTTCGCCTTCTGACCGCAACGAGTGCTCTGGCACTTGGATTCACCGGCGCTGCCGCGCAATCTCCCGTACCCCGCTCGACCCCTGTGGCCGGGTCCATCGTCGCTGCGAAGGGTGGCGAGGAATTGCGTTTCGTGCGTGAGAGCCTGTGGCGCGCCGCCGAGATCCGACAGGATGTGATCGGCGGCGACGTGCTACGCACCAATGCCATCGGCAACCTGGCGATCCTGTTTGCCGACAAGACGCAGAT
This sequence comes from Microvirga puerhi, assembly GCF_020089865.1. Classification (GTDB taxonomy): domain Bacteria; phylum Pseudomonadota; class Alphaproteobacteria; order Rhizobiales; family Beijerinckiaceae; genus Microvirga; species Microvirga puerhi. Next base: position 287,892 of record NZ_JAIRBM010000003.1, on the reverse strand, counting down.
CCGTGTCGGCCGCAACTCGACGCTGACGGTCAACGAGGTGGCAAGCAGCGCCAACGGAACGACCGATCTTACCCTAGAGGCTGGTACGATCTGGGCCCGGGCCGCCCGTGGCGGATCCGGCGTCGACGTCAAGACGCCGGCAGCCGTTGCGGCGATCCGAGGGACCGACTGGTCCCTTTCAGTGGATGGATCAGGCAAGACGGCCCTGGTGGTCTTGGAGGGCGTCGTCGAGCTGCGTAACGCGCAGGGGTCCGTTACCGTACGGCAGGGCGAAGGCGCGATTGCCTCCATCGGACAGGCGCCGACCAAGTATGTCCTCGTCAATTCCGACGACCGCGAGCAGATGCTTTTCTACATGACGCTGCGCGATGCGTTCTCGGCGCTGCCGACATCAGCTCTCACCGGCCCGGCTCTGCGAACAGAGAGGGCCCGGATCGAAGGCATTCCGCCTCAGGCGCGTCGCGCCGAAGATTGGCTCAGTCTTGCAGAGATTGCGCTTTACCTCGACGGAAGGACCGTCGCTGAGCAGGCTCTCGCAGAAGCGCGCAGCCGCTCGCTCTCTCCGGCACAACGGGCTCGCGCCGATCTGGTAGAGGCTGTTCTCGCCAGCCTCCAGCGGCGCTGGCAAGACGCTGCAAACCTCTATACCCGCGCTGAGCGGGGACTCGATGCCAAGCGGCGCGTCATTGCCTCCTACGGCCGCTATATCGCCCTGTCGCTTGCTAATCCAAAACAGGTCTATGCCGAACCGAAGACTCCCGGCAACGATCCGCTTTCGGCTCTTGCGCACGCCTATGTGGTCGCATTCAAGCAGGATTTGACGGCCGCCGCCGAGGTGATCAAAGCGGCGGAGAAACGCTTTCCGAATGATACTCGCATCGCCGTAACGGCGTCGCGGATTGCCTTCGCCCTCAATCGCCGTGAGGAGATGCGCGCCTCGATCGCCCGGGCAAAAGCGATCGATCCAGACGATCCGGACGTCATTATCGCCGACAGCAGCATTCGTGCCGAGATCGACGGAGAGTTCAAAGCCGCCGTCGGCGACCTCCGACGCGCAACGGCCATCGCTCCTGGGCACTCGGACCTGTGGAATACGATCGGCCTTTTCGAATCCACGGGTGATTCCCCGATCGCCGCTGAGGAAGCTCTGCGGCGCGCCATCGCGATGGATCCTGACAGCCCGGTCGCCTATGCGAATCTCGCGATTCTGCTTCTGGATCAGAGCAGGGTGGACGAGGCACGTGTTCTGATCGACAAGGCTCTTGCCATCGATCCAGCCTTCAGTACCGGCTACATCGCGCTCGGCCGCTACTTCCTCCAGACCGGCGAGACGGCAAAGGGCATCGAAGCCATCCTCGCAGGCTCGACCGCGAACCCGGCCTATTCCCAAGGACTGCTTGCCACGGCCATCGCCTTTTACCAGAACGGCGATGACGAGCTCGCGCTTCAGGCTCTGGACAATGCCGACAGGCTCGATCCGAACGACCCGATCGTCTCCATCGCGCGGACCGCCATCGCCCTCGACCAGTATCGCGCCGATGAGGCCATCTTGGCAGCGCGCGAAGCCGTAAAACGCTTCCGGCAGAGAGGTGGCGACTTTGCGGGCCTCGCCGTGAACAAGCAAGCGGGCTCCTATCCGGCCCAGGCCTATCGCTTTCTCGATCTCAACGAATGGGCTCGTTTCTATGGTGACCGAGTCTTCGATCCGTTCACCGCCTCGAGCTATTTCGATGAGGCGGTCGCGCGGCGGTCCAAGCTTCTGACGACACGCCCCAACATCTCCTCCGTTACGAGCGACGACTTCGATCTGGCCGCTTTCAATCTCACGATCCAGGGATTGTTCTTCGATCCGCTTGCCGTCTCGGGGCGTGTCCGCCGGCAGGACCTGCTGCGACGGCCATTCCTCGACACGGAAGTCGGCGGCAGTCTGTTCGTCAAAGACAACCGTGTCGGCTGGGGCGCCGATGCGACGGTTCAGGGATTTTCGAACGAGCCTCTCCCGACGTCCTTCTCGATCACCGCCGGGCGCACCAATATCAATGCTCGTGAAGCCATCGACAAGGAGGCTGCCGATACGGCATCCTTGTTCATCGGCATGGCGCCGTCGGCAACAGACCGATTCCTCATCTTCGGCTCAGCCGCAAAGGTAGAGCCGCCGCTCATCCGGATCGATCAGGCAACCCGCTATTTCGCGGGAAATCAGGAACTGACCTCCATGCAGGCCGGCGCAGGCTGGAGTCATAGTTTCGCCGACCGCAATGTGCTGACTGCAGCCGTTTATGCCAATCGCGGGCTCGACCGACGCGCCTTCGAGACCCTGAATGCCGAGATTCCGCCGCTCATCCTGGGCGAACGGCAATGGACCAGCACCCGCACCGAAGGTGTGGTCGCCGCTTTGAGCCATTCGGTCGGCTTCAACGATCTCACGCTGCACTATGGCTATGAAGGTCAGTTCGGACGCAGCTTCGCCAGCGCCTTCGGACAAGGTGTGGTGATAAACGCCCTGTCGAGAGAGAGCCGTTCGGCGGATACGGCCGACCGGACCGATTCCGATTTCAGTGCCAACCGCCTTTACGCGGATCTCTTTTGGCGCCCTTCGGACCGGTTCGAGGCACAGGTCGGGGTGCAGCGGACGTTCCTGGACCTCGAGCATCAACCTTCCGATACCTTGCTTTCACCGAGAGTCGGTATTGCCGTCTCGCCGTTGGAAGGCCATTGGCTGCGTGCTGCCTACCGGCAAGAAGGCAATCTTCCGTTGAGCTTTACACTGTCGCCGATCTCGACAGTCGGGCTCGTGCCGAACGTGCTGCCGCTGGCCATCGGCGGACGTACGGATACCCTGGCCCTGCGCTGGGATGCCGAGTGGACGCCGCACGTTTTCACGGCCGTCGAATATCAGCGTCAGGATGTGCGCAGCCTCGATTTGCCACTGTCGAATACTTTCGACACTCTCGATATCGCAAAGGCGCGGATCGAGCGGCTTGCCGCAACGGCAAATCTTTGGCTCGGCTACGGTATCGGTGTGTTCGGAACTGTCGGCATGACGACGACAGAAGTACGCTCCGACGAAGCTCCTGGTCTCGACGTTCCGTTCATCGCCGGACACTTCGCACGAGCGGGCATTACCTTTGTCCATCCGAGCCGGTTGAGACTTACCCTTGCGGAAACCTTCGTGGGCGACCGCACCGGTGATCTCGCCGGAACCAAGCTGGACGATTACTGGACGACGGATGCCTCCATCTCTTGGGAGACGCCCGACCGACGCCTGCTCCTTGGCCTCACCGTCGTCAATCTGTTCGATCGCGACTATGAACTCGCTCCAGGCATTCCAGGCTTGGGGAGGACTTTCGCGGCAACGATGAAGGCGCGCTTCTAGAGTGGACGGCGGTACGGCCTCGGCGGAACAGGACCAGCATGGTAAGGCGATTTGGCGCCACTACGCCATCGCTCTCCTCATCGCAGCACTGCTCATTCCGTTTGCCTTCTTCAAGCCATTCGATCTCGTCGAGGATCGGCTCTTCGATCTGTTCTCGACCATCTATCCTCCGCACCCTGCGCAGCCGGGCGTGGTCATCGTGGCAATCGACGAGCCGTCCTTTTCGGAAGTGGGCCAGCGCTGGCCTTGGCCGCGCGATCTGCACGGACAGCTGATCTCAAGGCTTCGCGCGGCCGGGGCGAAGGTGATCGGGCTCGACATCATCTTCGCCGAGCCCTCCTCGGAAGATGCGGACCGCGGCCTTGCAGAAACCCTGGGGCAGGACGTCGTCCTGGCGGCGGACGACGTCACGACGCCCCTTGATCAGGGGACGCAGATCACGAGGGTCAATCCTATCGATCTCTTCCTGGGCGCCGGTGCCCATCCGGGCGTCACCTCCGTCGATCTCGACGGTGATGCTTATCTGCGCCGCATGCCGCGGGGAGAGGATAGTTTCGCCGCCACTGCGCTGCGCCTGAGTGGCCAGCCCGTGGAACCAGCTCCGGCGGATGCGCTGATCCAGTATTTTGGCCCGGCCCGAACCTATCCCACGGTCTCCTATTATCAGGCGCTCGACCCTGACGAGTTTCTGCCGCCCGGCCGCTTCAAGGACAAGGTCGTCTTCGTCGGGCTGAGCCTCAAGGCCGCCACCTCCCCCGACAGCGGCGCACCAGACGCTTTTGCAACTCCTTATACGCTCTTCAGTCAGAGTCTCGTCGCGGGCGTGGAGGCGCAGGCGACCATTTTCGACAATCTTCGCCTCGGCCTTTACGTGATCCCGGTCACGCCGCTGACCATGTGCGGCCTTCTGATCGCCGGCGCCTTCCTGGCGGCATTGCTGTGCCGAAACGGTGTGTCATGGCGCACGGGCCTAAGCGCAGCCGCCGCTTTGATCCTTCTCGTTGCAGGCGCTTGGGCCCTGCTCCGGTTCGGACGGATCTGGGCGCCACCGGCCCTTCCCGTTGCCGCCGCACTTGGCGTCTTCGGAGCCCGTTTCGGTCTCGACTATGCCCGGGAGCGACAGATGCGCCATGCCGTGTCGGAGGCGTTCTCGCGCTATCTCTCGCCCGATCTGGTGGCCCAGCTCGCCCGCAATCCTTCCGCACTGAAGCTCGGAGGCGAGCGCCGCAACCTGACGATCCTGTTCTGCGACGTGCGCGGCTTCACGACCCTGTCCGAGCGCCTCAAGGACGAGCCGGAACGCCTGACTGGCCTGATCAACCGCCTGCTCGATCCTCTCTCCGAGGCAGTGCTTGCCGAGAAGGGGACCATCGACAAGTACATGGGCGACTGCGTGATGGCCTTCTGGAATGCGCCGCTGCCCAGTCCGGACCATCCCTTGCGGGCCGTACAGGCGGCCATGCATATGCTGAAGGCGGTCGACCGTCTCAATGCGACTCTCCGAGAAGAGGAGGGAGAAGGCGCGCCGACCTTCGCAATCGGCGTCGGGATCAATACCGGCGACTGCGTCGTCGGAAACGTCGGCTCGCGCTGGCGCTACGATTATTCCGTGCTCGGCGACACAGTGAACCTGGCCTCGCGCCTGGAGGGATTGTCGAAGGAATACGGCGTATCCCTGATCCTTGGACCTGCAACGGCCGAAGCGGTGCGTGACAAATATATTCTGATCGAGCTCGACCGGATTGCCGTCCGAGGGCGAGCCACGGCCTCCGCTATCTTCACCGTCGTTGCTCCTGCGGAATCTTCAGCGGCTTCCGGCCTGCAAACCCTTCAGGAACAGCATGCGCTCATGCTGGCAGAAATGCGTGCCGGAAACCGAATGAAGGCCATGGCTCTGGTCGATGCCTGCACAGCTCTGGCCCCCTCTCTCGGCAAATACTACGCCCGTATCAAAGAGCGTCTGTCGTCCCCGACCTGACCTGATCAAGCCCTTTCGAAATTTGCGAAAAAGACATGCTCCTGCAAGCGATTTGCAAAGAGAAACAATAACTTGCGTCTACAACCGGGACGTCTATAAGGTCGCCCCGAACCCACCTCCCAGTATCTGTGACGCGATGGACAAGATCCAGAAACTTGCCGTTGGCAGCATTTTGATCGGCGTGATCGTCTTCGCGCTGAAATATGCTGCCTATTACATGACGGGCAGCATCGCGCTCTACTCGGATGCCCTGGAGAGCATCATCAATGTCGTCACGGCCGTGGCTGCGCTTCTGGCTGTGCGGCTCAGCGCCCAGCCTGCGGACAAGAACCATCCTTACGGCCATCACAAGGTCGAATATTTCTCGGCCGTTCTCGAAGGCGTGCTGATCATCGTCGCCGCCCTGTTGATTCTGCGGGAATCCTATTTCGGCCTCCTCCATCCAAGGAATCTCGACATTCCTTTGGAAGGGCTCGGCGTGAACGCCATTGCCACCTTCATCAATGCCTGCTGGTCGTGGCTCCTCATTCGTGAGGGACGCCGAATGCGCTCGCCGGCCCTGAATGCAGACGGGCGCCATCTCCTGACAGATGTCTATACCTCTGCGGGTGTCCTCGCCGGTCTTCTGTTTGTGCCACTGACGGGCTGGCATTGGCTCGATCCGGCCATGGCAGCCCTGGTCGCCGTCAACATTCTGTGGTCCGGCTGGGGCCTCATGAAGGAAAGCATCGGCGGTCTGATGGACGAGGCGATGCCGGAGGAGGAACTCAAGCGCGTGCGCGACGTGATCGCCGTCAACGCGGAGGGCGCCATCGAAGCCCACGACCTGCGCACCCGCCATGCTGGGCGCGTCACCTTCATCGATTTCCATCTGGTGGTTCCCGGACATATGAGCGTGACGGAGGCTCATGATATTTGCGACCGGATCGAACGAGCCCTGAGGTCGGACATCGACGATGCGCTGATCACGATCCATGTCGAGCCCGACAACAAGGCGAAGCACGCCGGTATCGTCGTGCTGTCATAGAAGCAGGCTGCGCCTCGATCCTGGGACGATTTCGGCGAGACGGATCATATTCCAAAGAATGCCCTAGGCCTTCAGGAAGCCTCTCATGCGAAGGCCGGCGGCAAGTTCCTCGGCGATCGCCGGAAAGGCGAAGAAGAACCCCTGCCCTTCATTGCAGCCTCGTGCCTGAAGCCATTCGAGCTGCTCCAGGGTCTCCACACCCTCGGCGACAACCCTCTTGCCCAGAGCGCGGCTGAGGGCGAGGATTGCTTCGACGACCAGGGCGCCCTGGGAAGAACCGACCTCGTGGATGAAGGAGCGATCGATCTTGAGCGTGTCGATCGGCAGGCGGTTCAGATAAGAGAAGCTCGAATAGCCTGTCCCGAAATCGTCCAAGGATATGGTAAAGCCTGCCTCTTTCAGGTGCTTCATGCAGGTCGTCACGCTCAGCTCCGATTCGACCAGGCTGCTCTCCGTGATCTCAAGTTCGATCTGAGCAGGATCGACACCGTACTTTGCCGCCATCGCAACGAGAGAGGAATAGAAATCGTCCCGCCGGGTCTGAACGGGCGAGACGTTGAGAGAAATGCGGAGGTTCTGCAGATCGGTTCCTGCCCATTCTTGGAGCTGCCGGCAAACCTGCTCGATGACCCACCTTCCGATGGGAACAATCAGGCCGGTTTCCTCTGCGATACGAATGAAGCGGGACGGCGCAATCAGCGCGTTCACGTTTTTCAGCCGCACGAGCGCCTCGACCGCGACAGCGCGACGGGAGGACAGGCAGATCCGAGGCTGATAGTGGAGCTCGAAGGCACCCGTCTTGACTGCCTGCCGCAGCATCGCCTCGATGGCGGTTCTTTCCCGAGCTCGCTCGTTCATGGCCTGGGAGAAGAACTGATAGGCGCCTCTCCCGCTCCGTTTCACGTCGTAGAGGGCAATATCGGCGGCCTGCATGAGTCCGTCACTGTCCGTTCCGTCAGAAGGATAGCGGCTGATGCCGAAGCTGATCCCGACATGAATTGGCTGCTCCACGCCGTCGAGATGAACACTTTCGCCAATGGCTGCGATGGCGCGCTCGGCGATGCCTGCTGCGACCGAGGGCTCCGCAACGTCGGGCAGCAAAATCCCGAACTCGTCCCCCGCCCAGCGGCTGACGATATCTCCTTCTCGGACGCAGGCCCGCAGACGCTTGGCAACCTCCTGAAGCACCCGATCTCCGATTCCGTGACCGAGTGTATCATTGACGAGCTTGAGACGATCGAGGTCTCCAAACAGCACGGCGACACCGCAGGACTGTCTCTCTGCGCGGGCGATTGCATGCTCGAGACGATCTTTGAACAGAGCACGATTCGGGAGCGCCGTGAGTGAATCATGCTGCGCCAGATAGGCGAGCTTCGATGTGAGCGCACGTTGCTCGGTCACATCACGCAGGACCAGGACGCCACCGATTGCGGCGCCGGCACGGTCGCGAATAGGGGCCGCCGTTTCCTCGATCGGAACCGTCGTGCCGTCGCGGCGCAGCAACATCGTATTGCGGCCTGGCCAGAGGCGTCCCTCGTCACCTGCCTCGAACAGTCGCGACGGAATCCCGGTCAGCTCGTCGTTTCCGAACACGACCCGAAACACTTCCGGCAGTGGGCGGCCCATGGCCTCGTCGGACGACCAGCCCGTCATCACTTCCGCGACCGGATTAAGAGACGTGACCGCTCCATCCACGTCCGTCGTGATCACGCCGTCAGCAATGGACCGCAGCGTTACTTGGGACAGCTCGTGCTCCCGGAAAAGCCGCTCCTCGACGATCTTGCGATCCGTGATGTTCTGTGTCTGAGCAATGAAATAGAGGGGGGCACCCTGTGCATCCCGGACAAGAGAGGCGCTGAGGATCGCATGAACCTCATGCCCCATCTTGTGAAGATACCGCTTCTCCATCGTCTGCGACGTTCTGGTTCCAGCGAGCATCTCCTCAGTATTGCGCAGATCCTCTGCAAGGTCGTCGGGATGCGTTACGTCTTGAAAGTTGAGGCTGAAGAGCTCTTCTTCGGAATAACCGAGCATGTCGCAATAGGCTTGGTTCACCTGCAGATAACGACCGTAGGGCGCAACAATGGCCATTCCGACATTGGACCATCGAAACGCTCCGGAGAAACGCATCTCGCTCTCTCGAAGCCGCAGTTCGAGGGTCCGTCTCTCGCTGATATCGGATACGAGGACGAAGAAGCCGCGAACCGTCCCATCCTCCGCCCGATCGGGCGAGTAGGTTCCCTGGACATAGCGCGGACCAGAGTGCGTGATCAGCGTCTGCTCGTACAGAACCGGCTTGCCGGCAAGCACAGTCCGAATATAGGGCTTCAAAAGCGAGTAGTTCGCATCGCCCACAATCTCTCGAATGGTCCGCCCATGTATTTCCTCCGGGGCAGCACCGTACCATTCCTTATAGGTATTGTTGCTGAACAAATACCGTTCGTGCCGATCGACGTAGCTCATCAATGCGGGAACGTTATTAAGGACAGAAATTCCGAGGAGCTTCGACACTATTGTCGTTCTTCTTGTGGGTCGGCCAGCAGGAAGCAGGAGATTACATGATGCAAGGCCCCTGGCCAGAGGAATTTGGTCTGCCGGCGCACCAGGCTTTCGAGATTCTCCTACGTCAGCACCTCGTGCGGCGAAGTGTAGCCGCAATCCGGCTGCAAAGGAATCTCGGCGGAACGACAGCCTAGAATGCAAGCCTCGGATCAGGCGCGTCGCCGAGGGCGATCTTTGCTACCGTAATATCAATATGGTCGAGTGAGAGGGTTTGGCGCCAACGAGGCGAGCCTCTGAGATGTGCGGTCATGGGATCTGTCTCCCCAATAAATTAACGTTACGTTAGCGATAGGCGATGCGGCTCTGAAAGCCTTTCCAGGCAATGCTTTTGCGTGAAACATCTATCCATATGTTTCACATATATCCATAAATGAAACAGTTGTTGCAAAGCACGCATTGGAAGCTAGAGTGGCGCTATGTCAGACGCTCCGATTGCCGAACGGCTCCTTGCCATCTTCGATGATCTGCCACCCCAGCATCAGGTCGCAGCCCGCTGGCTGCTCGACCATCCGCATGACGTCGCCCTTCTCTCCATGCGGGAGCAGGCGAAGCGCGTGGGGGTGCCGCCGGCAACCATGACGCGACTGGCCCAGCGGCTTGGGTACGATGGCTTCGAGGAATTGAAGGAAATGTACGCAGCCTCCTTGCGAGGACATGCGGAGCATTTTGCTGGCCGGACGGAGAAGTTGCTGCAGCGTCGCGCTCTCGACGGTGACGCTGCCCTGACTTCGGACCTTCTCGCCGATCTTTCGGGACACCTGAAGCTGCTGAGCAGCGCCACGACCCTTTCGGCCATCGCAAGAGCCGCCGACATCGTCGTCGAACGCGAACGCCTTTTCTGCATCGGCGCGCGCTCCAGCTTCTCGAGCGCCCACCTCGCCGCCTATCTTCTTTCGCTCATCGGGGAACAAACAGTCCTCGCGGACGGTGCTGGCTCGATCGGTCTCGATGCGCTGCGCGACATTGGCCCGAACGACGCGCTGCTGGCGATGACCATCGCTCCCTATACCCGGGTGACGGTCGAGGCCGTAGCCTTCGCTCGGGAGCGTGGGGCGAGCATCATCGCGATCACCGACAGCAACGTGTCTCCGATCGCCCGGCAGGCCAAAGCCACGATCATCGTTCCAACGAGCACCCCGTCCTTCCTTCAGACGGTCGCCCCGGCGCTGATCGTCATCGAATGCATTGCCGCACTCGTCGCGGCCCGCCGCGGCAAGAAGGCGGTTTCTGCCATTGCCGCGGCGGAAGATCACCTGGAGCGTTTCGGCTCCTACTACACGGACAAGACGAACAAAGGACGGACATCGTGACGGGGGATGGACCCAATGGCGCGAGGACGACGCGCATCCTGCATCGGCAGATCGCCGGAAGCGACCAGTTGCCCATTGCTGTCTCGGGGCAAGGCATCGAGATCATCGACAAGACAGGAAAGGTCTATATCGACGCGTCGGGCGGAGCTGCAGTCTCGTGCCTCGGCCACGGACATCCCCGTGTGAACGCAGCCCTCAAAGCCCAGATCGACCAGCTGGCCTACGCACACACCTCTTTCTTCACGACCGAAGTCGCCGAGGAGCTCGCAGATCATTTGGTCGCTCATGCCCCCGGGGACCTCGACCACGTCTATTACGTGTCGGGCGGATCGGAGGCCATGGAGGCCGCTCTCAAGCTGGCGCGGCAATACTTCATGGAAAAGGGCGAAGCCGGCCGCGTCAACTTTATCGGGCGCCGCCAGAGCTATCACGGCAACACTCTCGGGGTCCTCGCGGTCGGCGGCAATCTCTGGCGCCGTCAGCAATTCGCGCCTCTGCTCTTCAACAGCTATCACGTCTCTCCGCCTTATGCCTATCGCGACCAGCGCTCTGACGAGACCCTTGAAGCCTATGGCGAGCGACTCGCTTCCGAATTCGAAACCAAGGTCGAGGAACTCGGCCCCGAGACGGTAATCGCCTTCGTTGCCGAAACCGTCGGCGGTGCCACGCAGGGCTGCACCACGGCGCCTCCAGGCTATTTCAAGCGCATCCGTGAGATCTGCGACCGCCACGGCATTCTGCTCATTCTTGATGAGGTGATGTGCGGCATAGGCCGCACGGGCACGCTGCATGCCTGTGAGCAGGAGGGCATTGCGCCAGACCTGATGGCGATCGCCAAGGGGCTCGGCGGGGGGTATCAGCCGATCGGAGCCGTTCTCTTGAGCGACAGGATCTTCGCTGCGATCCGGGACGGTAGCGGTTTCTTCCAGCACGGGCATACTTATCTCGCTCATCCGCTCGCCTGTGCAGCAGCTCTCGCCGTGCAGAAGACCATTCTGGAAGAGAACCTGCTCGGCAACGTGCAAAAGCAGGCCGCGCATCTCGAGCGGCGGCTCAAGGAGCGCTTCGGCAATCATCATTTCGTTGGCGACATTCGTGGACGCGGCCTTTTCTGGGCCATCGAGTATGTGACCGATCGAGGTTCGAAAACTCCCTTCGATCCGGCACTCAAACTGAATGCCCGCGTCAAGCGTGAAGCTCTGGCGCGGGGGCTGGCATGCTACGCCATGCCCGGAACGATCGACGGCAAGGCCGGCGATCACAACATGCTGGCGCCGCCCTTCATCTGCACAAGTCAGGACATCGACACCATCGTCGAGCGTCTGGGCGATGCAGTGGATGCGGCCATCCAGTCCATCACCTAACCAAGCAAAAACTGCATTCAACCAGAGGGGAACAAACATGAATGCGAAACTTGCAGGGCTTCTCGCCCTTGGACTCTCGGTGGTCCTATCCGTGCCGGCCGCCGCCCAGCAGAAATTCGTCACGATTGGTACCGGCGGCGTGACGGGTGTCTATTATGCGGTCGGCGGTTCGATCTGCCGCCTCCTCAACAAGGACCGGGCGAAGACCGGCATCCGCTGCTCGACGGAGTCGACCGGCGGCTCCGTCTTCAACGTCAATGCCATCCGCTCCGGCGAGCAGGAATTCGGCATGACGCAGTCCGACGTACAGTTCAACGCCGTGAACGGACTTGCTCAATTCAAGGACACGGGGGCCGACAAGGATCTCCGCGCAGTCTTCGCAGTCCATCCTGAACCGTTCACCGTCCTCGCCCGCAAGGAAGCGGGCGTCGAGAAGTTCGCCGACTTCAAGAGCAAGCGCTTCAACGTCGGCAATCCTGGCTCCGGCACCCTTGCTTCAATGGAAGAACTTCTCAAGGAGCTCGGCTGGAGCAAGGCCGACTTCTCCCTTGCGGCAGAGCTGAAGGCAGACGAGCAGGGCACAGCACTGTGCGACAACAAGATCGACGGATTCTTCTACGGCGTTGGCCATCCCTCCGCTGCGATTCAGGATCCGACCACGGCGTGCGGTGCGAAGCTCGTTTCCATTGAGGGACCTGCCGTCGAGAAACTGGTGAAGGAGAAGCCCTATTACGCGAAGGCGACCATTCCCGGCGGCATGTATGCCAACAATCCCAATCCGACGCACACCTATGGCGTCGTCGCGACGCTCGTCTCTTCGGCGAAAGTTCCTGATGAGACCGTCTATGCGCTCGTGAAGTCCGTCTTCGACAATCTCGATGAGTTCAAGAAACTGCATCCCGCCTTCGCTGATCTCGATCCGAAGGCGATGATCAAGAACGGGCTCTCGGCGCCGCTACATCCGGGGGCAGCCAAATATTACAAGGAAAAAGGCTGGATGTAGGACGCAATGGGAGGCGGGCCGCGTGGGGGCGGCCCGCCTTTCTTATTCAAAGGGGGAATAACAATGATGCGCATCGAAGAAAGCGCCACGGCAACACGCGCCGAGCTGGAAGAGATGGTGGCCGAAGCCGATACGGGCGGCCGCAAACCGAAGGGCACGACGCGAACCTTCATTTTCTGGACGGCGGTGGCATGGTCACTGTTCCAGATCTGGTATGCATCCCCGCTGCCGTTCACCCTAAGAATCGGTGTCTTCAATGATTCGGAGGCCCGTGCGATCCATCTTGCTTTCGCGATGGTTCTCGCGTTCCTGACCTTCCCGCGCGCCAAGGCGTCACCACGCGCCTACGTGCCGCTTTACGATTGGATCCTGGCTGGCCTCGGCGCCGCCTCGGCTCTGTATCTCTTCTTTTTCTATCGCGACCTCGCTCAGCGCCCCGGCCTGCCGACAACTCTCGACATCGTCGTCGCAGTCACGGGCATCCTAGTCCTTCTGGAGGCCGCCCGTCGCGCCGTCGGTCCTGCGCTCGCGGTCATCGCCACCCTAATGCTGGTCTATATTTTCGCCGGCCCCTGGCTTGGCGGACTTTTCGCCCATCGCGGTGCCTCGCTCGCACGAGCCGCGTCGCAGATGTGGTTGACCTCAGAGGGCGTGTTCGGCGTCGCCATCGGCGTTTCGACGAGCTTCATCTTTCTCTACGTACTGTTTGGCACTCTTCTCGAGAAAGCCGGCGCGGGCCACTACTTCATCCAGCTGGCCTATTCCCTGCTCGGCCACTATCGCGGCGGCCCGGCGAAGGCCGGCGTCGTCGCATCAGGCATGACGGGCATGATCTCCGGATCGTCGATCGCCAACACGGTGACGACCGGGACTTTCACGATTCCGCTGATGAAGCGAGTCGGCTATCCGGCCGTGAAGGCCGGCGCCATCGAATGCGCGGCCGGCGTCAACGGGCAGCTCATGCCTCCGGTCATGGGAGCAGCTGCCTTCCTCATCGCCGAATACGTCGGCATTTCCTATGCCGAGGTGGTGAAGCACGCCTTCATTCCGGCGCTGCTGACCTACGGTGCCCTGTTCTATATCGTCGATATCGAGGCGATGAAGATGGGTCTGGCCGGTGCTCCCCATACACGCCGGCACCCTTTCTCCCAACGCTTGGTGAAAGCGCTCGCGACCTGGTGCGGCCTCATCATTCTCGCCGGTGTGGTCTATTTTCTCTTAAGCGCCGTAAAGGCGGCTCTTGGCACCCATGCGCCTGGCGTCATCGGGATCGGCCTCGCCGCGGCCTATATTGGATTGCTCTGGAACAAGGCCCGGCATCCCGATCTGCCTGAGGATGATCCGACCCGACCGACCATGACGGTTCCCGACTTTTATGAGACGGCGCGGACAGGCCTGCATTATCTCATCCCGGTCATCGTGTTGATCTGGTGTCTGCTTGTCGAGGAAATGTCCCCCGGCCTCGCCGCGTTCTGGGGCACGATGACCCTCGCCTTCGTCATCCTCACGCAACGACCCATCGTCGCCTTCTTCCGTGGCGGCCGTGACATGACCGATGGCGTGCGGCGCGGCGCCGGCGAATTCATCGATGCGCTCGAAGCTGCGGCGCGCAACATGACCGGCGTCGGCATCGCGACGGCGACCGCCGGCATCATCGTCGGCACGGTCGCGCTGACCGGCATCGGTCTCGTGATGACGGAGATCGTGGAAGCCCTCTCCGGCGGAAACCTGATCATCATGCTTCTGTTGACGGCGGGCATCTGTCTGGTGCTGGGCATGGGCATGCCGACCACGGCAAGCTACGTCGTCGTCGCAACGCTCATGGCGCCTGTGCTGATCGAGGTCGCGGCACAGAATGATCTTGCGATACCTCTCGTCGCCGTCCATCTCTTCGTCTTCTATTTTGGACTGATGGCGGACGTGACGCCCCCTGTCGGCTTGGCGGCCTATGCCGCGGCGGCGATCTCCGGCGCCGATCCGGTGAAGACGGGTATCCAGGGCTTCAAATACGAGATCCGCACCGGCCTCCTGCCCTTCATCTTCATCTTCAACACGGAGATCCTGCTCATCGACATCCAGAGCTGGTGGCAATTCTCCCTGGTGCTTGCCTGCGCCATCGTCGGCATGGCCTGCTTCGTGGCTGCGAGCCAGAATTGGCTTCTCGTCCGCAACAGGATTTGGGAAACGCTGGCGCTGCTTCTCATCTGCTTTACCCTGTTCCGCCCGCATTTCTGGCTCAACCTTCTGGCGCCGGCCTATGAACCCAAGGGACCGGACACCATTGCGGCTTATGTGGACACGGTTCCGCAGGACGGGACACTCCGCCTGCGCGTTCAGAGCCAAAGCCGTGCCGGCGACGATGTCGAGAAGCTGGTCCGCCTCAGCCTGCGAAGCGAGGGCCCATCGGACCAACGGCTCCGGGCGACCGGGCTCATCCTGGCCAAACAGGGCGACGAGATGATCGTGCGCTCGGCGGCACTCGGCAGCGAGGCTGCCAAATATGGGCTTCAGCCGGGAGATACGGTCCAGTCCGTGCTGGTGCCTACCGACCGCCCAAGCCCTTATTGGGCGACCTTGCCGGCCCTAGCGCTGCTCGGCCTCATCATCAGTCTGCAACGCCGTCGGAGGGCAGCCGCATGAGGATCGCGCTCATTCATGCGCTTCGCCATTCGCCGCCCCCGATCGAGGATGCGTTCCGTCGGCTCTGGCCAGAGCCGACGCTGATGAACCTTCTCGACGACTCGCTTTCCCGTGATCTCGCAAGGGACGGCGCGCTCACCCCGACCATGACGGAGCGCTTCCTGCGGCTCGGACGCTATGCGCGTGACACGGGAGCCGACGGAATCCTTTTCACCTGCTCGGCCTTCGGACCCTGCATCGATGCCGTGAAGGAGGATCTGCCGGACACCCCCGTGCTCAAGCCGAACGAGGCGATGATCGAGGAGGCCTGTGCACGTGGCTCCCGGGTCGGGCTGATGGCAACCTTTGCACCGACGCTTGCCTCGATGCCACCCGAGTTCCCTCCTGGTGTCACGCTCGTGCCGATGCTCATCGAGGGTGCCCTCGCTGCCCTGGATGGCGGCGATGGCCCTACCCATGACCGCCTTGCGGCAAAGGCTGCGACAAAGCTCCGGGACTGCGATGTCGTCGCACTCGCCCAGTTCAGCCTTGCCCGGGCAGCCAACGCCGTCGCTGCGGCCTGTGGCCGGCCCGTCCTCACGACACCCGACAGTGCTGTGCGAAAACTACGAGCGCTTCTGACCTAGTCTAGCTCGCGACGTGTCGGCATTCCGGTTTGCGCTCCGTGGGTGAGGCAAGCCATGGAGGCTCCGCGAACTGCCCGCTCCAAAGCCGAGCCGAAAGAAAAACCCTCGTCCAGGGCGCTAGCCAGAATGCCGACGAACGTATCTCCCGCGCCCGTCGTATCCACTGGCACGATCCGCTCGGCTTTCGCGATCACACGCTCACCGTTGGGAAAACATGCGATGGCACCGCGCGCGCCGGCTGTTACGACGCAGACCCCTTGGCTGGCCTGGGACAGCACGGCCCCTGCCTGCTCGAAATCTGTCGTCGTATGACCGAGCACCTCCGCGGCTGCGATGGCCTCGTGCTCGTTGACGATGAAGACGTCCGTTGTGCCGAGAAGCTTGGATAGATCCTCCGTCCTGAAGGCCGGCGGAGCTGGCGCAAAGTTCCAGACGACCTGGCCGCCGGCCTCTCGAACACGCCGCGCGACCTCCAACGAGGCTGTGAAAGGCACCTCCATCTGAAGCACTGCGAGGGTCGAGGCATCGAGCGTTGATGCAGGAACCATCGAAGCCGCCACAATTGCATTGGCCCCGCTCGCGACCGTGATGGCGTTCTCGCCGCGCTCGTCCACGGTAATGAAGGCGCAGCCGGTCGGCTCCTCGCCGATGGCGATAAGGTCCGTCTGAACGCCGTTATGATCGAGATTGGCGCGGGCAGACGCACCGAACGCATCGCTTCCGACGCGGCCAGCCATTGCGACGCGCCCCGCTTCGGATGCCCGTGCGGCCGCTACTGCCTGATTCGCGCCTTTCCCGCCAAACAACGTGTCGTAGCGCGCCGACAGAACCGTTTCACCTGGGCGCGGAATCGCAGTCACCCGTGCAACGAGATCGATATTGATTGACCCGAAAACAAGGATCATGTCGGCCGCTTTCTTTTTCAGATCTCTGGGCTTCCTCAGCCTTTCGCGTCCATTGCGTGGAGCTTGTCGACGCGACGCCGGAAGTCCTCATCCGTAGAAAATGTTGCCGAAAGATAGGACGAAATGAGATCCTGCGCGAGCCATGGCCCCACGATCTGGGCACCGATGCACATGACATTGACATCATCATGCTCCACCGACTGGTGAGCTGAATGAATGTCGTGGCACACGGCCGCCCGGATGCCCTTCATCTTGTTGGCCGCGATGGAGGCACCAACCCCGGTTCCGCAGACCATGATGCCCCGTTCGACCTCGCCCGAGGTTACCTTGCGCGCGACCTCGCGGGCAATATCGGGAAAGTCCACGGGCTTGTCATCGAAAGAGCCTACGTCGATGATCTCGTGTCCCAGGGAGCGGACATGGTCGATGACGGTCTTCTTGAGGGCCCAGCCGGCATGATCCGAACCAATGGCGAGACGCATTTATTATTCCTTTGCTTGAGGAGTAGTGGTTGAGCGGTGCCCTCATGGGGCACCGCTCGGGTCATATGCGGTCAACCGCGCATTTCGGCCGGCAATTCGCTGCCGTGAAATTTCTTGTAGATCTCGTTCAGCTTGCCATTCTTCAGGTTCGTCGCGATCCACTCGTTCAGCTTCTCGACGAGCTGGGGCTCTCCTTTGCGCACGCCAATAGCTAGATCGAAATTCTGGATCAGAACCTTCGGTTCGAAGGGCCGTGCAGGATTCTTGACGCCGATCTGGTTGATAATCGTATCGGAGGTCGCGACACAATCGGCTTGGCCCGAAACGGCTGCTGTCACCATGGTGGCATCGTCGTCATAGCGTGCAATTTGCAGATTGCGATCCTTCATCTTCGACAATTCCGTATCCTGGGTGGTTCCCCGGGATACCGCGATCGTCTTCCCCTTCAGATCGTCCCAGCCCTTGACATCGACGGACTTGAGGCAGCCGACGGAAGACTTCAAGGCAGCATAGGCCTTCGTAAAGTCGATCACCTTTGCGCGCTCCGGCGTCACTGAAAGGGTCGAAACGATGATGTCGGCCTTGCCGGTCTGAACGTTGGGAATGCGGGTTGCACCCGTGGTCTGGACGAATTCGAGCTCAAGGCCCCAATCCTTCGCCAGAAGCTGAGCAGTTTCCACGTCGGAACCGGTCGGCTTCATGTTCGAGTCGATCATACCCGACGGTGGGATAGCAAGGTCCGTCGCAATACGGATCTTCTTCGCGCTCGTGATGTCGGACAACAGATCCGCCTTCGCAGCCGTGGCACCTAATGCGGCCATGCAGACCGTTGTGAGGGCAGCGGCGAGGATTGAGCGTTTCACCATATGGTCGTCTCCCTATATTCTGCGTGCTTATTGGCACTGTTAGAGCCCAGTTCCGACGAACTGGGCGAGTTCGGATGTCGCCGGCGAGGTGAGGATGCTTGCCGGGCCGGCCTCACGGACTTTCCCGCGATGCATGAACACCACCTGGTTGGCGATCCCCTTGGCAAATCCCATCTCGTGCGTGACCATCACCATGGTCATGCCATCCGCAGCAAGCGTCTCGATGACCTTCAGCACCTCGCCCGTGAGTTCGGGATCAAGGGCGGAGGTCACCTCGTCAAACAGCATGACCTTTGGCTGCATGGCGAGGGAGCGGGCAATTGCCGCTCGCTGCTGCTGGCCGCCGGAGAGCTGTTCGGGATAGGAGTTGAGCTTATCCTCAAGCCCGACCTGCGCGAGAACTTGCCGAGCCTTCCGCTTGGCTTCGGCCTTGCTGATGCGCTTCACCGCGCATGGCGCAAGGGTGATGTTCTCTTCGATGGTCAGATGAGGAAACAGATTATAGCTCTGAAAGACGATGCCAACGTCCTGACGGAGCCTCCGCAGATCGAGCTTCGGATCGCTCACACGGTGCCCGCAGACGACAATCTCGCCGCTATCGATGGTCTCGAATCGATCGATGCAGCGGAGAGCGGTGCTCTTTCCGGATCCACTGCGACCGATAATGACCAGGACTTCTCCGCGTGCGACTTCGAAATCCACGCCGTCCAGGACCTTCAACGCGCCGAAGCTTTTTTCGACGCTCCGGAAGGATACGACAGAAGCATTGGTCTGCATGAGCGATACCTCTCGCATGTCAGGCGGCTTCGAGTTCGAGACGGCCCGGGCCACCATGCCTTTCGAGCCGACGGCTGAGCCGCGACAGCGGATAGCAAAGAGCGAAGTACACGACCGCGATGATGGAATAGACGAGGAAGGGTTCGAACAGAGAATTGTTGATGATCTGCCCGGACCGCGCGAGTTCGACAAAGCCGACGACGGAGGCGAGAGACGTGTTCTTGATGATCTGAACCATGAAGCCGACGGTGGGAGGTGTCGCGATCCGGATGGCTTGCGGCAGGATAACCTTCGCCATCCGTTGCGTCCGGCTCAGGGCAAGTCCCTCCGCCGCCTCCCATTGAGGCCGTGGAACGGATTCGATGCATCCGCGCCAGATTTCCCCGAGATAGGCCGCAACATAGATCGTCAGCGAGGCGCTCGCGGCAGCAAGCGGGGAGATCGGAATGCCGATCGCTGGAAGGCCGAAGTAACTGAGGAACATGATGACGAGGAGCGGCGTCCCCTGGATGAGCTGGACGTATCCAGCGCTCATGATCCGCACGATGGCATTGGGCGAGATACGGCAGAGGGCGATTATGAAGCCGACGATGCCGCCGCCAACGAGAGCGATCGCGGACAACCCAACTGTCCAGAGCGCGCCCTGCAAGAGAAACATGAAGTGATTGGCATTCAGCGATCCGCCCATCATGTCCTCCTCACAGGGCCGTGCGCAGACGACGGCGGCGCGGAAAGATCGCCAGACCCAGCAGCCAGAAGCCAAGGCGCATGATCAGGGACAGAAGAATGTACAAGACAGCGACCAGGATATAGGTCTCGAAGGCGCGGTAGGTGTCCGACTGCACGAAGTTGGCGACGGCCGTGAGCTCCTCGGCGGAAATCTGCGATGTCACGGACGAGGCAAGCATCAGCAGAACGAACTGGCTGGTGAGCGCCGGATAGACCTTCTCAATCGCCGGCAGAAGGACAATGTGCCAATAGATCTGCGTGCGTGAGAGCGCGAGTCCTTCAGCCGCCTCGATCTGACCGCGGGGAATAGAATCGAAGCCCGCGCGGATGATTTCCGTGGCGTAGGCTCCGACGTTGATCGTCAGCGCCAGGGCCGCCACCGCGAAGGCGGAGAATTTCAATCCAAGGCTGGCGAGCCCGAAATAGACCAGAAAGATCTGGACGAGCAGCGGCGTATTGCGAATCGCCTCCACATAGATACCGCAAATCCGAACGATCACAGGATTGCGGCTACGCCGGCCGATGGCTCCCAAAATGCCGATCACGGCACCCAGGATGGTTGCGAGCGACGCGAGCTGGAGCGTGAGGATGGCCCCGTCCAGAAACATCGGCCATCGTTCGAGGATGGCACCGAAATCCAGGTTCAGGTTCATGCCGCCCGCTCGTCAGACATTCGTCCGATTGATCATGCGATCGTAGACCCGGAAAAGCGCTTGATTGCCATTCGACCCTTCGCCATGTGCGCGGGCTTCGACATATTGACTCGTTGCGAGAGCGGTTGCCGGCAGAGGTACAGCAAGCGACAGAGCCTGCTCCTGGACAAGACGCAGGTCTTTCAACATCAAGTCGATGCGAAAACCTGCGGACGCGTCACCGGCGATCATAGCTGGCCCGAGCTTATCAAGCATCCAGGAGGAAGCCGAACCACCGAGCAGAACGCCGCGGAGCTGGTCGAGATCGACACCCGATGCTCGGCCCAACGCCAGGGCTTCGCAGATCGCTTGAATGTTGATGGCGCAGACGAGCTGGTTACAGAGCTTCACGGTTTGTCCAGCACCACTCTCGCCCACATGAGCAATGGTCGTCCCCATGGCATGGAAGTACGGCTCTGCACGCGTGAATGCATCGGCGCTGCCGCCAGCCATGATGGAAAGCGCCGCATTCTTCGCTCCGATTGGCCCTCCCGACACGGGAGCATCGATAAAGTCGACGCCAACCGCTTTGAGATCAGCATACATCCGCCGAACGGCAACGGGCGAGATCGTACTCATGTCGACGACCAGCCGACCGGGGGGAGGAGAGGCCAGGATTCCGCTTTCGCCGTAGATAACCTCTTCGACATGCGGTGTGTCCGGAAGCATGGAGATAGCGATGTCGGCGCTCCTTGCCGCATCGGCCGGACTCGCGGCAGCCACGACGCCCTGAGCGACGAGGCTGTCGATCGCTTCCTTTCGGACGTCAAAGGCGGCGACAGGATGTCCAGCCCGGAGCAGATTCAGCGCCATATGATGGCCCATCGTGCCCAGACCGATGAAGGCCACGCTGCCCTTCTTCTGTTCGTTTCGTCCCATAACGTCTTCTCGTTCTTATAATTGATTCAGGATGCGCTGCGCCGCTGCGTGTCACCGATCGCGGCACGTCGGCGAAATTCGTCGCCGATTGCGAAGTGCTCGCGCAGCACACGGTCCGCCCGCTCCGGATCCCGCGCGACAATGGCGTCGAACACCCGCCGGTGATCTTCAACGAGGTAGGATTTCATGGTGTCGAAGGCCAGAAGGAGCTCGCGGCGATCATGATGCGACCGCCTCAAGATTCCGGCGATGGAGTCATAAAGGGCAATCAACATTTCGGACTTCGAAGCCGCAACGACCGTGCGATGAAATTCATAGTCCGCGGCGCTGCCTGCATCCGGATCGTCGATCGTCTCGGCAATGCGCCCGAGCGCTCTCTGGAGCTTTTCGAAATCGGAGATGGTGGCCCGCTCCGCGGCAATCCTGATCGCTTGGCATTCGATGGCGATACGCGCCTGCATGACGTCGTCGATGACATCCGACTGCTGCGCGAGTGCGAAGGTGAAGAATTCGTTGAGGACGGAAAGGTCCGGACGCCGGACGACCGTACCGGCACGGCCTCGGATTTCCACGACCCCCAGCACGGTCAGCGCCCGAAGCGCCTCCCGCAAGATCGGTCGACTGACGCCAAGCTGCGCAGCGAGTTCTCGCTCGGGGATGAGCTGATCACCAGGACGCAAAGCACCTTCGAGCAGCCGCTCGCGCAGAAACGCGAACACCTTCTCAAAGCCCTTGCTCCCGCTCTCCCCAAGCCGCGTGATTTCAAGATCAGCGGTCATTTATCATTCCTTGGTCAGACCAGAATACATACCACGGGACACGGGTCAATTCCCCTACGTCAGATCAACTCTTCTTTTCGGAGATTCCGGCTCGAAACCGCTCGGCGCGTCGGGATCTCCGACACGGATCTTGGAAGACAGGAAGGCATGCTGGATCGACGATTCGGCTGGAGCCGGACGCAGCCCGATTCGGGCCGCAAGCTTCAAGAAACCGCGTTTGTTTTCAGCGTCTTGGAGATCGGAATCCAACGCCCGGCAAATCGTGGAAACAGCAATTTCGACTCGCAGCGCAGCGCGTCGATGGCGGCGGAATCCACAGATCGGCCGGGCGAAATTTATTTTCGGAGGATGGCTTGGGGAAGCGCTACGGCCGAACAAAAAAGAATTCGACCATGCTCCCCCAGTTGGAATTGTCAGCGCAGCAATCAAAAAATTTTGGAGGAGGCGTTGGCCTCCTCCAAATCCTTATCGATACACAGTCTGGTTCGATGATCGCGCATTATGGTTGCGCGATCCGCAACATCATTCACATCCCTGTGAGGCAGAGATATTTGGTTTCGAGGAAACCTTCGATGCCATACTTGGAGCCCTCGCGCCCCAGGCCCGATTGCTTGATGCCGCCGAAGGGCGCGGCCTCATTGGCGAGGAGGCCCGTGTTGACGCCGACCATGCCGCTCTCGAGCGCCTCCGCGACGCGCCACACCCGTCCAAGCTCCTTGGCATAGAAGTACGACGCAAGGCCGAATTCCGTATCGTTGGCCATGGCGATGACCTCCGCCTCGTCGCGGAAGGAAATGATCGGTGCCAAAGGCGCAAAGGTCTCTTCCTTCGCCACTTTCATCGCCTGCGTCACGCCGGTAATCACGGTCGGCTCGAAGAACGTGCTGCCCAGCGACGAGCGTTGACCTCCGAGCACGAGCGTCCCGCCATGGCTCAAGGCGTCGGCGACATGCTCCTCCATCTTGGCGACCGCGCGGTCGTCGATCAGCGGCCCCATGACCACGCCGGCCTCCGTACCACGCCCGAGCTTGAGCTCCTTGACCTTCGCGCTCAACTTTTGCGTAAAGGCCTCGACGACTCCAGCCTGGACGTAGATGCGGTTGGCGCACACGCAGGTCTGGCCGGCATTGCGGAACTTGGAGATCATCGCGCCTTCGACCGCAGCGTCGAGATCCGCATCGTCGAACACGATGAACGGCGCATTGCCGCCGAGTTCCAGGGACAGGCGCTTGATCCCGTCCGCCGCCTCCTTCATGAGCCAGCGCCCGACCTTGGTTGAACCTGTGAAGGTGATCTTGGCCACCTTGGGATTGTGGCAGAACTCCCGTCCGATCGGCTCGGCAGCACCCGTCACGACCGAGAAAGCGCCTTTCGGAACACCAGCTCGCTCGGCCAGTACCGCCAGGGCGAGGGCCGATAGAGGGGTCTGCGCTGCCGGCTTGAGCACCATGGTGCAGCCGGCGGCAAGAGCGGGCCCGACCTTGCGGGTGATCATGCCATTCGGGAAGTTCCAGGGCGTGATGGCCGCGCAGACACCGACCGGCTGCTTGAGCACGACGATCCGCTGATCAGAACGCGCTGAAGGGATCACATCCCCATAGATCCGCTTGGCCTCTTCCGCGAACCACTCGAGATAGGCCGCGTTCGACAGGATCTCGGCCTTGGCCTCCGCCAGCGGCTTACCCTGTTCGCTGGTCAGGATCAGAGCCAAGTCATCGGAATGAGTGACGATGAGATCGTACCACCGCCGGAGCACTGCGGCGCGCTCCTTGGCAGGACGCTTTGCCCAGTCCTTTTGCACCTCGTAGGCCTTGTCGATGGCCGTACGTACCGTCTCCGGTCCGAGATCGGGAACATGAGCCAGCACGGCGCCATCGAACGGATCGCTTACCGGGATCGATCGACCCGACGCAGCCTCGATCCATTCGCCCGCCACATAGGCCCGATCCGTCAACAGAGCCGGATCCTGCAGATCCAAAATGCGGCGCTCCGCAGGAGAATAATGCGCAGTCATCACGTAACTCCGATCTCGAATTTAGGCCGCAAGCGCCTGTCCCAGAATCTCCAATCCTTCATCGACGATCGTTTCCTCGGCTGTCAATGGTACCAGGATGCGGATCGTGTTGGCGTTCGTGCCACATGAGAGAAGGATCAGACCGCCTTCGTAGGCCTGCTGAATGACCCGCTTGGTCGCTGCAGCATCAGGCTCGCGGCCACCGCGATCCTTCACGATGTCGAAGGCGATCATCGCTCCCGGTCCCCGAACGTCGGCAATCGGCAGAAGGTCATTGCGGCTCTGCGCCTGTTTCAACCATGCCTCAAGGCGCTGGCCAATGGCCACGGCGCGCTGAAGCAACCTTTCTTCCTCGAATACATCGAGAACGGCCAGAGCAGCGGCGCAGGCCAGTGGATTGCCCGCATAAGTCCCGCCGAGGCCGCCAGGATCCGCTGCATCCATGATGGGCGCCTTGCCGATCACGCCGGAGAGCGGGAAGCCACCTGCCAGACTCTTCGCCACGCAGATCAGGTCCGGAGACACATCATAGTGCTCCATGGCGAACATCTTGCCAGTACGCCCGAAACCCGTCTGCACTTCGTCCGCAATGAGGACGATGCCGTGCTGATCGCACACCGCTCGAAGAGCATGCATGAGGTCTGCCGGCACCTGATGGAAACCACCCTCGCCCTGCACAGGCTCGATGATGATCGCAGCAATCCGCGAGGGATCGACATCCGCCTTGAAGATGAAGTCGAGGTATTTCAGGGCGTCCTCTGTCGTGACGCCATTGTGCAGCGTCGGGAACGGGACATGCCAAACCTCCGGCAGAGCCGGCCCCAACCCTTTCTTGTAGGGCACGACCTTGCCCGTCAAAGCGGAGGCCAGGATGGTGCGTCCGTGGAAGCTGCCCGTGAAAGCAATCACGCCCGTGCGTCCCGTCGCGGCACGCGCGATCTTGACTGCATTCTCCGTCGCTTCCGCGCCCGTCGTGAAGAAGACCGACTTGAGGGGACCGGGAATAGGCGCTAGAGCATTCAGGCGCTCCGCCAGCTCAATATAGGGCTCGTACATCAGCACCTGGAAGCAGGTATGCGTAAACCGCGCCATCTGCTCCTGCACCGCGGCGATGATCTTTGGGTGGCAATGACCGGTATTCAGGACCGCAATTCCGCCAGCGAAATCGACATAGCGCCGGCCTTCCACGTCCCAGATTTCCGCATTGAGCGCCCGCGATGCCGAAATCGGCGTCGTATGACCAACCCCGCGCACGATGGCGGCATTGCGGCGGGTAAGGAGATCGGCATTCGTCGTCATGGGAACCTCATGTGGCTGCGCTTCACGAGATAATGGCCCCAAGCCTTCTTCAACAATCAGCTTCTTTGGCCCTGATTGCTGCATTCAATGCAGCAATCAGGGAGGCGGTTTGAGAACGTATACCAGCCAGTCGAAAAGCATTTGAATGGACCGGCTGCTCCATGCATCGTGAGGAGCGATCAGATAGTACGATCCGAGATAAACCTCGGAAGGCACGATCTCAACCAGCCGCCCGAGCCTCAGGTCTTCTTCCACGAGGAGGGCATTGGCGATGGCGACGCCCTGCCCGATCTTGGCCGCCTCTATGGCAAGATGGGCATGCCACAGGCGCGGTCCCTGGAGCATGGGAATATCGGCGACACCGGCGCGCCTGAGCCAGATTTCCCATTGCGCCGTCGAATCCTCATGGATCAGCGGAAGCTTCGGCAGGTCGGCAGGCGATTGGATGTCCTGGAACCGGGCAAGTAGGGCCGGGCTGGCGACAGGAAAAACCCGTGGATTCGCCAAGCGCTCTGCCCGGAGGCCATCATTGCTGGGTGGATCGCTCAGATAGACAATTTCCGCATCGGCTTCGTCACGCGAGAAGTCGGGGCGGGACAAGGTGGGTTGCAAGGTGATGTTTCCGCCACCCAGGCGAGCCTCGAGCTCAGGCAGGCGTGGGAGAAGTTTGACCGTTGCCAGTCCGGGAATGCACCAGATGGTCAGATTCTCCCGGCTCTTGGTTTTGGCGACATGCGTCGCCCGCCGCAGCAGATCGAAAGCCCGCTCGATCTGCCTGTGGTACTGCTCGCCCACAGCAGTCAGGACGACACCTCTGCCCCGATGCTCCACCAGCGTCACGCCCAAGTCCGCCTGCAGATTCTGGATATGTCTTGAAACAACGGTCGGGCTGATCGCCAGCTCCTCACCTGCGGCACGGATGCTCCCCGTTCTGCCGACGGCCTCGAAGGCCCGCAGAGCTGTCAAAGAAGGAAGCCGCATGAATCCATTTTCCTAGGGCATCAACCTCGTCATGTAGCTCCTTCTTTATCTTTAAGAATGGTTCGCAGGAAGCTCGCCGCACAGCCCACGAGGGAAAATCCAAGGGCAATGGCGAGAAGCTCGGCAGAAGCTTCTCCCAAGTCCTGCGTCAGCAGGGCCGCCACCAGGGCCGCGCCCAGGGTCTGACCGAGGAGGCGAGCCGCGGACTGGAGCGCGCTCGCCGCGCCCGTGCGATGGAGCGGGCTGCCCGCGACGATCGCCTTGCTGTTGGGCGCCTGGAACAAACCGAAACCGAGCCCGCACACTCCCATGCGCCAGAAAACGTCTGCAACGGCCGGCTGGTGCGGCATGAAAATGAGCAGGGCAAGGCCTAGAGAGAGAAGCGTGAGCCCAAGAGTGCCGAGAAGGCCGGCGGAATATCGATCCGATAAACGACCCGACACGGGAGAAATCAGGGCAAGCGCGAGGGGCCATGCAGTCATTAGAAGGCCGGCTTCCGGCACGGAGAAGCCGATGACAGAATGAAACAGGAAGGGCAAGCCAACGTAACTGAGGCTTTGCACCACATAGCACAGTGTCGATGTCAGCGCCGAGAGGCCTACACTCGGAATCCGAAGAATGTCGATCGGAATGGCGGGATGGGCCTTGCGGCTCTGATCGCGATAAAGCCAGAGGAGAAGTCCGCAAACGACGAGAATTTGAAGGGCTGCATAGAGATGGTTCTCGCTCCGCCGATCCAGGCCATCGGCGGTGATGACGAGAGACCCGATCGCCACCGCACTCAAGATCGAGCCGGACAGATCGAAGCTCTGAATACGGATGGGCGTTCTGGGCAAGGAGAGAACGGCGATGATCAAAGCCGCAATTCCCAATGGCACGTTGATGCCGAACAGCCACGGCCACGGCGCGATCGAAAGAATCGCCGCTGAGAGCGAGGGTCCGGCACTGGCGGAGAGCGCCACGATGAGCGTGTTGTAACCGATGCCGCGTCCGAGCGCATGCTTGGGAAAGATATAGCGGATGAGCGCAATGTTCACGCTCATCAGGGCTGAAGCACCCAGCCCCTGAACGACACGGGCCCCGATGAGAGAGAAGACGGAAGGGGCCAAGGCACAAGCAAGGGATGCGCTCGTGAAGAGCAACATCCCGCCGATGAATACCGCCCGATAGCCGATCCGGTCGCCGAGCGCCGAAAAGGGGAACAGAGAGACGGTAATGACGAGCTGGTAGGAGCTGACCACCCATACGACCAGAGATGGGCTCGCGCCGAGATCGTGCGCCATCAGAGGCAGCGCCAAGTTGATCAGCGTTCCATCCAGAACAGCCATAATGATGGCGATAGCGACCGCCATCATGGCCCAATGACGCTGCGGTGTCGGCAATCCGTCCATCGCTTGAGGTCTTGGCAACACCGACGTTTCAGCTCTTCTCAGTTACGCATTATACGGCGTCGGATCGACGGCATGCTTGGCGAGAGGATGGACCGTGACGTCATGCATCCAGGGATTTGCCGGAAGTCCGGTGATGATGTCGTGTAGCTCGGTCGCATCTTTCGCGCGCCAGATTCCCCAATTCTCGAACCGGCACGGAACACGCCACATGCGGACCAAGTGGCCCTGCTTGATGAGTTCTGCTGCGTGAGCACGCTCTTCCTTGATGATCTTGTTCTTGAAGTCGGGATCCATGTTCTCCGACCAGCGCAGCTTGATGTTGACTAGAAATTCCATGGTCTTCTCCTTATGCACTCGCACGCATCCGCGCACGATCCTCGAGTACGGCATTGCTGGCGTTGAAGCCGGGAATGCCCGTGACGTATCCGCCTGGCCATGTTCCTGCCCCAGACAGGTACAGGCCTTTCAGCGGGGTTCGATAATTATGGATGGACCGATGCGGCCGGGCACCGAACAGCGCTCCCGGAAGCATGTCGCCGTGTGTGATGTTGGACTGCACCAGTCCCAACTCGTCTTCCATTTCGACAGGATCTATGAAACGGTGCCCCACGATGCGTTCATGCAGATCAGGCATGAGGCTGGACAGAATCTCGATGCAGCGATTGCCGAACACGTCCCGTTCCGTTTCCCAGGCCCCCTCACGCAGCTCATAAGGTGCGTGCCAGACATTGACGCTGAGGATGTGATGTCCTTGCGGCGCCAAATCAGGCGAAGATACGGAGGGAATGAGTCCCCACATGATGGGTTCGCGCGCCGATACGCCACTCAATCCGTCGGCAACGGCGCGCTCGATATAGGCAAGCGACGGCGCGATCCTGAACTGGACACCGGCGATCTGTTGCTGATCGACCCCGGAGGGCAGTCCCGCATAACGGGGCAGGCCGTCCAGCGCGAGGGCGAGCTTGAATGCCGACCCGCGCATGGGAACCGCGGAGACCGTTCTGCGGAGATCGGTTCCGACAGCATCGTCATCCAGAAGATCGGCGAAGAGACGGGATACGTTCATCGCCGAGACGATCACCGGCGCCTGATATTCGTCTCCGTTATCGGTGACGACGCCGACGGATTGCCCATTGCGATGCAGAATTCTCGTAACCGGCGTGCTCGTTTTGATGACGGCACCTTGGGAGCGACAGCAGGCCGCAAGCGCGTCGATGATCGCGCCCATCCCGCCGACAGGCAGGCCTGTCGAGCCTCGCAGTGCGGCCCTGCGGGGATCGTCCGCATCGAGAGCGGGCGATGACGCCAGAGAAAGGGGCCTCAGCATCAAGCCTATGGCCGTGCCCGGCGCGGATGGAGGAGCAAGCGTCGCATTCAATGAGACCATACCGAGAAGAGCTTTCGCTTCCTCCGATTCCAGTTCCTCGTCGAGGAGATGGCGAAGACTTCCGAAGAAGACGCGATGGAACAGGCTTTCCTGATCCTTCGGAAGGTTCCGCGCAATCGCCACCGGATCTGGAGACGCCTGAAAGAGGGATGTCCCGAGATGACGTCCCAGTTCCTCGAGCGAACTCAGGAGGCCAAAGTAACGATCGGCCTCACCTGCCGCATAGGCATTCAGCTGCTCGGCAATTTTATCGCGATCACGCCAACCCAGGAAACAGCGGCTTGGGAAAGGATGAACGACCGTCGGATCCGTCCGAACAAACTGCAGGCCGAATTTCGGCAGATCCAGTTCCTGAATGAACCGCGGCTCGAAGCTTCCAGGAGAATTGGTGAAGGCCGTGCGGTATCCCGGCATGAACTCATAAGTCCCGCAGGGGCCGCCGAGACTGTCCCTCGCCTCGAGAACGGCAACCTTGAATCCTGCCCGCCCGAGGTAGGCAGCCGAGATCAATCCATTATGGCCCCCGCCGATGACGATCGCATCAAACCGATGCGTCGGCGTATTCAAAGTGTTCGACATCATTCCCATCCTGGCGTGCGTCACCGATCACCTCTTGCGAGGCGCGCTGGCGCTTCGACGTCTTGAAAATGCAGAGCCGCTGCAACAGCCCTGCGGCACCTCACTATTTAGGCAGATAGTCGTTGGTGAAATACGCGCTGGCATCCTTGCGTTCTGTCATGCCGCCATATTGCTGCAGTGTTTTGTTCATCGAGTCCCAATCCTCGGCGGCCATCCAACCGACAGGCTTTCCCTGGGTTGCATTGGTATGGAGCGAGCTCTCATAGGCTTCCAGAACGCTCTTGTGGAAGCTTGCAGGCTGCGTGTTTCCTGTTGCCTTCAAGAAGATCTGAATCGCTTCGTCCTTATTTGCGAGGGTGTAGTCGAGGCCCTTCCGCGTCGCCTCCAGGAAGCGGCGGACGACATCAGGCTTCTCCTTGAGGAAAGCGTTGTTCGCGATGATTCCGAAGCTGAGATTTGTCACGCCCCAATCCGCATAGCGGAGGACGGAGACCTTTTTCCCCTGGGCAATAAGCTGCGGAGCATAATAGTAGTCGTCGCCGCTGATGCAGTCGAGCTGACCTGATGTGATGGCTGCGAACTTCGCGTCACCCGGCATATTGACGAGAGAGATATCTTTCGTATCGAGGCCGTTGGCGCGCAAAAACGCCGGCAGAACCTGGCCGTCCGATCCGGTGGGCGTTGATCCGATCCGCTTTCCCTTCACATCGGCGGGCTTTTTGATGTCCTCGCCGGAGCAGATCAAAGAGATCGGCCCCTTCTGCCAGAATCCTGCCACCACGGTGATGGGAACTCCGGCCGATATGGATTGCGCGGCGGTCGAAAGGCTTGCGTGTCCGATGGGTTCCCGATTCTCGCCGACGACGAGCGTCGTGGTTTTCGACCCTTGCCCCTGCTGAATGTCGATATCGATGCCGGCATCCTTGTAGAAGCCCTTTTCCTTGGCGACGAGCATGGGAGTCTGCCCGGGCCACCAGCTCCAATCGAGCCGGACGCTGACTTTGTCAGCGGCCTGCGCAGCGCCGATGCTCAGCATTGATGCAACGGTCGCAAACAGGGCATTTCGCAATGTCGCTCTCATAGGGCCATCTCCACGGTGGTGTTCTCTGGAATTTCATCTTCTTCATCGCGGATCACACCCATCCGCTGAAAATGGTGCAGAATCTCATCGACAATCGCGTTGAACTCGGCCGTTCCTCTCATGGAGAGGCGCCTCGAGCGAGGCAGCGGCACGTCGAGAACCGCCTCGACCCGTCCAGGACGGGGGGCCATCACGACGATGCGATCGGAAAGGAAGACGGCTTCCTGAACGCTATGGGTGACGAAAACGACGGTCGGGCGCGAGCGCAGCCACAGCTTCTGAAGATCGACCATCATCTGATCGCGGGTCAGCGCATCGAGCGCGCCGAAGGGCTCGTCCATCAGCAGAAGCGATGGATTGTGAACCAGGGCCCGGCATACGCTGACACGCTGGCTCATTCCACCGGACAGCTGATGCGGATAGGCGTTCTCGAAGCCCTTTAGGCCGGCCGCAGCGAGCAAGTCCCGAGCGCGGGCAGCGTACACATCGTGAGGAAGCTTACGGGCTTCGGCCTGAATCAGCACATTGTCGAGGACGTTTCGCCAGTCGAGAAGGACCGGGCTTTGAAACACAATGCCGATATCCGTTTCTGGCTGCGTCACGACCCGATCCGCGACAGAGACTCGGCCGGTCGTCGGCGTGTCGAGGCCAGCGACAATTCTCAGAAGCGTACTCTTGCCGCAGCCGCTCGGCCCGACGATCGATACGAATTCTCCCTCTTCGAGGAAGAGCGAGGTGGGGGAGAGAGCTTCCAGGCCATGATAGCTCTTGGTCACTTGCTCGATGCGAACTGGCTTACCCATAATGCTGCTCCCCTCCCTCAATGTCCGGCGTCCTGACGGACGGAGCTGTGCCAGGGCATGAGACGTGCCTCGGCCCATTGAACGAGAGCAAAGCTCACCACGCCGATCAGGACGAGGAAGATGAGTGCAGCGAACATCAGTGCCGTCTGCATCTGCCCGCTTGCCAAGAGGATGAGGTAGCCCAGCCCCTTGTCCGCGCCCACGAACTCGCCGACGACGGCGCCGACGACCGCCAAGGTGATGCAGACCTTCAGTCCCCCGAAGATGCTGGGAAGCGCAAAGGGAAAGTAAATCTTCCTGAACATGTCACGCGCCGACAGGCCCATGGAGCGTCCGAGGAAAATCATGTCCTTGGGCACGCTCTTCAAACCGACCACCGTGCTGATGACGACAGGAAAAAATGCAACAAGGATACCGATCATCACCTTCGTGCTCAGGCCGAAACCGAGCCAGACGAGAATGAGGGGAGCAAGAGCCACTTTCGGCACAGCTTGGCTGACGACCAAGAGCGGATAGACCGTTTCCTCGAACCAACGGAACCGTGCAATGAGGAAGGCAATCGGCATTGCGACCGCGATGCTCAGGGTGAAGGCCAAACTCGTCTCGAAGGCCGTGATCCCTGTGTGATAAAGGAGCGCTGGGAACTGGCTGACGATCACGTTGGCCACTGCGATCGGGTGCGGCAGCAGATAGGGCGCGGGCTCGAAGAGCATGACCGTGGCCTGCCACATTCCAAGGAGCACAAAAAGCGACACGATGGGATAAAAGGCGCGCATCCTTCGCCACACCGGCACCGGTGTAACAGAGATCGGAATGGTGGTGTCGGCGTGTCCCATGAGCTCCTCCGTGATCGGGCGTGTGACCCATCTTCAACGGGTCACACGCGACTAACAAGAGTTTGATGTCTCAGGCGGCACTAGCGGTCGCCGGAACCTGAAGTGGAACGAAACCCTCCCTGAACAGGCGGATCCAGTTTCCTCCGGCAATCTTCGCGATCTCTTCGCTCGAAAAGCCCCGCTTCTCCATGGCTTCAAGGATGTTCTGGAAATCGGCCGACGACTTGAACCAGGTCGGCCAGGCAGAAAATCCTTTGATCGGGATTGCGCTTTCCCGCGCCCAGCGGCCGGCACGCCACCACTTGATCTGAGATTCGGGCCAACCATCGTAATAGTCCGTCCCAAAGCCGATCGAATCGACACCGATGAGATCAACGGTCCAGGAGATCATGTCGATGAAGGTATCGAGCGTGCAGTTCGAGCCGTCGCGCATGATCTTGGGATACATGCTCAGGCCGATGACACCGCCCGTCTCGGCGAGACGCTTGATCAGGGGCGTAGATTTGTTCCTGCGATTCAGCTCGATGTCCGTCCCAACGAACTCGGACGGGTTCGCATGTGTAACTGCGATGGGGCGAGACGAGTACTCGATGGCATCGAAACAGGTCCGCTCGGTGCAATGCGAGACGTCGACGAGCATGCCGAGGCGGTTCATCTCCGCAATGACATTACGACCGAAGAATTTTGAAACACCGTTCTCATCCGGCTCCCAGCATCCGGAGGCGACCCTGTTCTGAACGTTGTAGGTCAGCTGGGCGATACGAACGCCGAGCTGGTAGAAGATCTCGACAAGCTCGATGTCATCCTCGAAGGGCGAGGTATCCTGAAAGCCGTAGACCACTGCCGTGCGTCCGGATGCCGCAATACGCTCGACATCCTCTGCGGTCGTCGCCAGCGCGATGAGATCGCTGTTCTGCTCCAGCAGCCGATTCCATTCACCGATTGCCGTCAGGGTCTCACGGGCATTTTCCCAGATGGCGAGCGTGACATGGACGCAGCCGATGCCGCCATCACGCCATTCCTTGAACCGGGCACGCTCCGGCTTGTTGTACTGGAGAGCGTCGACGACGATCGGTTTGTGCAAAAGTGCGTATGACATTTCAGATCCTTTCTCATTCCGGAAAAGTTATTGAGCAAACGGATCGGCAGCCGGCCCGTAATCCGTTACGACAGCCTTGATTTGCGAGAACTCGTCCAAGGCCTCGAGGCCGTTCTCGCGGCCAAGGCCGGATTGCTTGAAGCCGCCGAATGGAACCCGCAGATTGATGGCGCGATAGGTGTTGACCCAGACCGTTCCGGCTTGGAGACGCTTGGACACACGGCGTGCGCGATGAAGATCCTTCGTCCAGAATCCGGCTGCGAGCCCGTATTCGACGCCATTTGCGATGGCGATGGCCTCGTCCTCCGTCTCGAAGCTCTGCACGGTCACGACGGGGCCGAAGAT
The DNA here is from genome assembly GCF_020089865.1 of Microvirga puerhi. GTDB lineage: Bacteria > Pseudomonadota > Alphaproteobacteria > Rhizobiales > Beijerinckiaceae > Microvirga > Microvirga puerhi. Next base: position 254,082 of record NZ_JAIRBM010000003.1, on the reverse strand, counting down.
CTCCTCGCGACAGATGCGCATGTCGCTCGTCACGCCCACGATAATGGTCGGTTCGATCCAGAAACCATCCGCCAGCTCTGTCTCGACGGAAGGCATGCCGCCGCCCAGCGCGATCCGCCCACCGGCAGCCACGGCGTCGGCGATATAGGCATTGATGCGGTCGAACTGGCGCCGCGAAGCGACCGGTCCGATATGGCTTCTCGGTGACGACGGATGTCCGACCCTGATGCGCTGCGCCGATGCGATGTAGCGGCCGAGGAAGGTTTCATACAACGACGCGTGAACGAGGACGCGGGAGCCTGCGACGCAGGTCTGGCCCGTGGCTGAGAACGCGCCCTGCGTTGCGGCAATCACAGCGGAATCGAGATCAGCGTCCTCGAAGATGATGTGTGCCGACTTTCCCCCGGCCTCGCAGACAAAGCGTTTCATGCCGGCGGCAACTTTTGCCCCAAGAACGCGAGCCGTCGCCGTGCTCCCGGTAAAGCTCACCATTGCGACGCCAGGGTGCGTTGCGAGCTTCTCGCTGACCGCGGCATCACCAATGACGACGTTGACGATCCCTTTTGGGAAGCCCGCCTGGAGTGCGAGCTCGGCGAGCATAATGCTGGAGCCGGGTGCATCGGCCGGCGGCTTGAGAATGACGGCATTTCCCATCGCCAGGGCAGGTGCCAACTTCCAGGTGCCTAACGAGAGAGCACCATTGAAGGGCGTGATGGCAACGACGACACCGAGCGGCTCGCGGATCACCCGCGCCTCCGCGGTGCGGGACACCATCCGAAGGACATCGTCATGTGTTTCAAGCGCACTGGCGTAGAAGTGATACCACTGCGCGCTGCCTCGCATCTCCGCAGCCGTCGCCGCATGGCTCTTCCCATTGGCAAGGCTCTCAAGCTCACCAAGGGCTTCCGCATGCTGGGCGATGAGTTCCCCTAATTTGCGTAAGAGAGATGCGCGCTCGGCCGGCGCAAGGTCAGCCCATCTCGCATCTGAATAAGCTCGCGATGCACTTTCGACGGCTTGGTCGACCGCGCTCTCATCGATATAGGAGCGCGCCCAGACTTTGCCGGTGGATGGATCGACAAGTGGAAGCGGCTCGCCCCGGGCCGCGAGCGTCGTGCCGCCGACATAGGACGTGAAGGCGAGATCCAGTTTCGTTTCAGGCTTGTTCAAGACAAAGCTCCTCGTGCCGCGCGCGACAGCGCTTCGCGCACCCGCGGTTCTCTCATGTGATGACATGCAGCGAGATGCTGCGGATCGTGCCCCTCAATCGATTGAAGCTGCGGCCGCTCGGATCGGCAGATCTCAGAGGCGAAAAGGCAAGACTTCTGAAAACGGCATCCCGTCAGAGGCGCGAGGGGATTAGGTGGCTCCGACCGCACGTCGATGCGTGGGCGCATGCGCTCGATCTTCGGATCCGGAACGGGCACGGCCGAGAGCAAAGCCGAGGTATAGGGGTGAAGCGGTGCAGCAAAGATGCTCTTGCGTGGCCCCTTCTCCATGACCTGACCGCCATACATGACGACAAGGCTGTGGGAGACATGCCGCACGATGCTCAAGTCATGGGTAATGAAGAGATAGGTCAGTTTCCGGTCCCGCTGCAGATCCTGCAGCAGGTTGACGATCTGGCCCTGAATGCTGACGTCGAGCGCGGAGACGACCTCGTCGAGGACGATGAACTTCGGCTCAATAGCAAGCGCCCGCGCGATCGCGACCCTCTGGCGCTGTCCGCCCGAAAGAGCATGCGGATGGCGCTCGGCCAGATCGCGGCGAAGCCCCACGTCGTCGAGGAGCATGTCGACCCGCTGTTTGGCGTCGCGCCCCTTAGCAAGTCCGTGGACCTCGAGGACTTCTTGGAGAGTCTCGCCGATGGTCATCCGCGGGTTAAGGCTTGCGTAAGGATCCTGAAACACAATCTGCGAAATGCGCGGCAACGCACCGGACGCCAACTTCAGCTGCTTGAGGTCCCGTCCGAAGCACGCGACGCTCCCGGCGGTGAGTGGGGCAAGCCCCATCAGCGCGCGCCCGGTCGTACTCTTGCCACTTCCGCTTTCACCTACCAGTCCAAGGGTTTCGCCTTCATTGATCTCGAAGGAGATGTCATCGACCGCATGAACCTCGCCCACAACGCGACGCAGGATACCGGTCCGAATTGGAAACCGAACGGACACGTTCTTCAGCTGTATGGCTGGAGTGTTCATCGCGCTCCTCCGACAGCTCTAAGGGATGAGCTCACGAACGGGTCGACATGGCAGCGAACAGGGTGTTGCGCACCTGTGCCGTCTTCAAGAATCGGCAAGGCGTTTCGACAGATCTCGCGCGAATATTCGCAGCGTGGATGGAAGGCGCATCCCGATACGGGGTTGCGCGGGTCCGGCGGAAGACCGGGAATGGGGTTGAGCCGCTCTGCAACATCGTCCTCGATGCGCGCGATGGAATCGAGCAGCGCCTTCGTATAGGGATGCCTGGGCGCAGCGAACAGCGTTTCCGTCTCAGCGGTTTCTACAACACGGCCGGCATAGAGAACTGCGACGCGGTCCGCGACGCCGGCCACAACTCCAAGGTCATGGGTGATGAGAATGAGCGCCATCCCCAGTTCCTTGCGCAAGGAATCGATCAGGCGCAGAATCTGGGACTGGGTCGTGACATCGAGGGCGGTCGTCGGCTCGTCCGCGATGAGAACCTTGGGATTGGCGCTGATCGCCATGGCAATGAGCGCCCGCTGGCGCATGCCTCCAGAGAGTTCGTGTGGATAGCTGGCAAGGCGCGCGGCTGCGCCCGGAATACCGACGAGATCGAGCAGCTCGGTGCAACGCTGCCGCGCAGCGGAGCGTGACATCCCGCCATAGTGGATCATCGGCTCCGCCATCTGCTTGCCGATCGTCATGGCGGGATTAAGAGACGTCAGCGCGTCCTGAGAGATGAGCGCAATTTCACGGCCACGAACCGGACGCATCTGGCGGGGGGAGCGCCCGACCAGATCCTGCCCTTCCAGCAAGACCTGACCTGACGTTATCCGCCCACCGCGTGGCAGAAGTCCAAGCGCCGCCAGCATCGTCTGGCTCTTGCCGCATCCGGACTCGCCGACGATGCCGAGTGCTTCGCCCCGTTCGACCGCAAGAGATACGTCATGGACGACCTGAACCGAGGCGGCTCCACGGCCATACGCGACGCCCAGATTCTTAAGTTCAAGAACTGGCCCGTTGGCACTGATAGGACGAAGTGGGGAAGATTGTGCGAGTATCATCATCCCAGCTTTATCTTCGGATTGAAGTACGCGTAGAGAATGTCGACGGCGAAATTGATCAGGACAAAAGCAACCGCAAGGACGAGTATGCCGCCCTGGATCAACGGAATGTCCCGGGTCGATATCGCCTGGTACATCGCAAGACCGATTCCGGGCCAGGAGAAGACCGTTTCGGTAAGAACGGCGCCACTGAGAAGAAAGCCCATCTGCATGCCAATAACGGTAATCACCGAAGGCATTGCATTCGGGAGAGCGTGACAGAGCACGATCCGCACTTCGCTCACGCCTCTGCTGCGAGCAGTGCGGATGTAATCACTGTTGATCACGTCGAGGATGGAGGACCGCGTCATGCGCGCGATCACGGCAAGGGACCATGCCGCGAGGGTAATGGTTGGTAGCGCCATGTGAGCCACCAGACTGCCGATCCCACTGCTGCCGGTCGCGTCCTGCATTCCGCCGATGGGGAGAAGACGCAGGTGCAACCCGAAGATCAGGATCAGGACGAGCCCAAGCCAGAAGGACGGCATGCTGTTGAAGAACAGCACGATGACGGATAGACCCTGATCCCTGACAGAACCAGGCCGAAGGGCGGCCCAGGTTCCGGCAGCAACCCCTGCCACCGACGCGAGGAGAATGGCTGCAACCGCCAGGAGTGATGTGTTGAAGAGTCGTTCGACGATGACCTGCGTGACGGGCTGCGCGAAGGTAAACGACTGGCCAAGATCGCCCTGAAGGAGATTCTTCAGGTAGATCGCATACTGCACATAGATCGGTTCGTTTAGCCCCAAGGCCACGCGCAGTTGCTGCCGCGCCTCTTCCGAGGCCATGCTTCCGAGCAGCACGTCGGCGGGATCGCCGGGGATGATCTGCGCTAGCAGGAAAGTTGCGAGGGTCACCCCGATGATGACGGGAACGATCTGCAGGCCGCGATTGAAGATGAATGACAGCATGATTCAACTCCGATCCTTGGTGAATCGGGGATCGAGCATGTCGCGCGCAGCATCGCCGATCAGATTGAAGCCCACGGCAAGGAGAACGATGGCGAGCCCCGGAATGGTTGCCACATGCGCTGCGGTCGCGATCGCCGTCCGGCCGCTCGAGAGCATCTGCCCCCATTCGGGCGTCGGCGGCTGTGGGCCAAGGCCCAGGAAGCTCAAGCTTGCGGACAGAATGACATTGCGCCCAGTCTGCAGCGTTCCATAGACCACGGCGGGTCCGAGAACGTTGGGGAGGATGTGACGAAGAGCGATGCGCGTATGGCTGTAGCCCAAGGTGCGCGCCGCCTCGACATAGAGTTCCTCCTTGATACCAAGCACGACACCACGAACGATCCGCCCGAAAGCGGGGATCGTTACGACGACCATCGCAATGATCATCGAGCTGAGTCCCGGGCCGAGTGCGGCGCTGATGCCGAGTGCAAGCAGAATGCCCGGGAAGGCGAACATGACGTCGAAGACGCGCATGACCACGCTGTCCCATAGACCACCCACATAGCCTGCCGAGAGACCGATTGCTCCGCCGATCAGGAGCGCGATGACGGTCGGCAGGATCGCAACCAGCAGGGCGAAGCGTGCGCCATAGATCAGACGGCTGAGGATGTCTCTACCCAGTTCATCCGTCCCCAGAACATGCCATCCGGACAAGGGCCTCTGGTAGCGCGCCAGCGGATCCACATGGAGCGGGTCGAAAGGCGCGATCCAATCGGCAAAGATTGCGAGGACGACGATGGCAGCGATGATAGCAAGCCCAACGGCCAGAGACGGGTTGGACAACACGTGCCTGACGACCGTGCGACCGAAACTGTTTGTGGCCGGAGCTGTCTGTGTAATCGCTGCCATTGCTTGTTACCTCACCTGCATCCGCACTCAGGCAACGGTCCAGAGCTTGCCGAGATTGGGGATCTGGTCGGGCAAGCCGCAGGCTCGCAACGCGCGCCAAAGAGTCGCCTGATTGCTCGAGATCACGGGCGTCCGGGTATCCATTTCGAGATACGGCAGCGTCGCAAAAGTGCGATACGTCCCGCACGAGATGAGAATGGCATCGGCCTGGCCGGCTTCCTTGAGGGCTTGCTTGCCCAGCCTGTAGGCGCTGTCCGCGTCATGCACGCTCGCGTCGAACGGATCGGTAATCTGCAGACCAATCATCGACTTCACGGAGAAGCCATAAGCCTCCATGTAGCTCGCCATCTTCTTGTTCACTTCGTCGGTGTAGATCGTACCGACGGCGACGGTCTTGGCGCCGAGAGCTTTCAGGGCATCCATCTGAGCGCCCATCATGGTGATCGCGGGAATGCCCGTCGTCTTCTGGATCTCGGCGCAGACATCTTCGTCGTGCCCGGGTCCACGCAGGAATGTACCGGGCGCGCCGCATTGAACGATCAAGTCGACCTTCGCCGTCGCAAGCTGGCGCGCGGCTTCGAGCACTTGGCCCATCATCACCTTCAGGCCTTCATCGTCCACCCGCGGCACAATCGTACGGGCATCGGCGAAGGCGACACCGACGGGGGCGACGCTACGCCATTCCTCGGCCCCTTCGATCGCAGTCGCGGGCCTCATCTGGCCAATACGTGCGCGCCAACCTAGCATCATGGAATAGACTCCTCTCTTGCATGTTCTGGAAACATTGGAGAAACCGGGGCTTCAGCGCACCCCGATCCTCGAATAGTCGAAGAAAACGGAGCGGGCCGGAACGATGCCCGTGACACGCGCACGGAGGATGCGCGGCAGCTTGTCCTGATAGAGAAAGATCCAGGGAGCATCCTTGGAGATCAGCTCGGCCGCCTGGCGATAAAGGTCGTTGCGCTTGGCCTCGTCGGTTTCGGCACGCGCCGCGGTGAAGAGGCGGTCCACCTCGGCGTTGTTGTACCAGCCGCGATTGACGCCGCTTGGAGGCTGCTGGGAACCGCTGAACATGCGCTCCAGCCAGTACGTGCTGTCGGCACCGGTCGTCCATCCATTGAATGAGCCCTGGACATCATCCTTGTAGCCCGGACCTTCGGTCGTCACGAGCGTCGCGAATTCCAGGAACTGCGGTTGAAGATTGATACCGACGGCTTTGAGATCCTGCTGCAGCAACGCGATGATCTGCGCTGCCTGGCCGAAGCCGGGCCCGCTGTTTGGTGCCAGGAGCTTCAGCGTGATGGGCGTGGCGATTCCGGCAGCAGACAGGAGTTCCTTCGCCTTCGCGGGATCATAGCGATAGGCATTGGCCATCTTCTCGCGCGGCAGCTCATTGCCGAGCGGGACGGGTCCCGTTGCGGGGGTCACTTGACCGTCGAGAAGCGCCGTCAAGCTGTCGCGATTGACCGCATAATTGAGCGCCTGCCGGAACAGGGGATTCTTGGTCAGCTCGGCCCGCGTGTTCAGGCGCACGAAGTATTCGTTCGCCGGCTCGGGATATTGCACCTGCAGGCTCGGATCGACCTTCAGCTGAGCCACCTGCTGCGAGCTCGCACTCGGAATGACGTCGATTTGTCCTGTCTGCATGCCGATGGCCATCGCAGTCGGATCGGTCACGGGGCGAACGATGATCTGATCGACACCCGGCTTATGGCCCCAGTAGGAAGGATTTCTCGATAGATTGAGCTGTTGGCCCTGCTGAAACGCCTGCAGCGTGAAAGGGCCCGTTCCGACAGGATGCAGGCCGAGCTGATCGCCTTTGTTCTGCTCGATGGCGGCCGGGCTGACGATGCCTGCCCGGCGATCGCTCAAGAGACGCGGCAATCCGGAAAATGGCTCTTTCAGAACGATCTGGAATGTGGATGGGTCCACCGCCGACGTGCTTTTGATCCACCGCGTCAGGAACGTCATGTTGCCACTCGCGCGGGTGTCGAATATGGGCGAGTCCTTGTCCATCATGCGGCTGAAGTTCAGTTGCACCGCGGCTGCATCGAGCGGCTTGCCGTCGTGAAACGTAACACCCTGGCGAAGCTTCAACGTGTAGGTGAGGCCATCCGGAGAGACGGACCAGGACTCGGCGAGAGCGCCCACAAGTTCAGGCGCTACTTCCGTAGGCTTGCTCAAGTCCTCGCGAATGAGGGGATCGAAGATGGCGTCGATGACTCTCAGCCCGGGCGTTCCGGTCATCCGATGCGGGTCCAGCGGCGGCACCGCACCTTCGGAACCGATCACGATCGCCGCCGCGGAGGCGGTCGTGGCGAAACCTGCGGAAGCCAACATCAGCACGGACGCCAAAGCAACGGCCGCACGGCGGGCAGTCAGATAATTCAGCATCTCGATTCCCTCTTTGAGCGGAGCGTCTGCGATCGACCTGCGAAATGCGCGCTCCGTTAGGCTCAATGAGAGGTGACGCTTGGGAATAATTCAAATTGAAATAATTCGGAGATTAATTAACTTGTCTTATAAATGCCGCCGAGCAGCCTTCGGCGGAAGGCATGGTGTTCAGGATGTCACCTTCGAACGAAAAGAATGCGCACCCGCCGGTCAGCTACAACGTGACCATCAAGCATCTGCGGGCATTCCTTAGTCTCGCCCAGCATCGCAGCTTCACGCGCGCCGCCATTGCCCTTCACGCTTCTCAGCCGTCCTTGACGATGACGATCCAGCAATTGGAGGACATCGTGGGATGCAGCCTGTTCGACCGCACGACGCGCAATGTCCTTCTGACTCCCGAAGGTGAGGATTTTTTACCTGTCGCGGAACGTCTCATCGTCGACTTCGACCTTGCTCTGCAGAACATCCGCGTCGCGGCATCGGCGCGAAAGGGGCGTGTCGGGATTGCGGTCGTTCACTCCGTCGCAACGCGGATTCTACCGCGTGTCCTCGGCGGACTCTTGTCCGCATATCCGGGCCTTCACGTGCAACTCCGTGACGGCAATTCAGCGGACGTCCGACGCCGCGTGCGGCAAAACGAAGTCGACCTCGGATTTGGCAGCAAAGACGAGGAGGATGCCGATCTGGAATTCACCCCCCTGTTTCGCGATCAGATGGGGCTTCTGGCGCGCTACGATCACCCTCTAATCAAATCGAAGAAGGCTCTGAAATGGGCGGACTTGGCCGGACACGACTTCGTCGGTCTCGCATCGGATACGGCGACGGGACCCATCGTCCGTCAGATTCCGCATTTGCCTCAATCGGTGATCGCGCCGCGGTTCGAAGCCTCGACGAATACAACTCTGTGGGCACTTCTGGAGAGCGGCATCGGCGTAACGACCACGCCAGCCTTGTCGATCGAGAACAAACAGAATCAGCCCCTTCGCTTCCGGGCTCTCAACGATCCGATCGCATGGCGGCACGTCTACGTCATTTCGCGGCGGGGACGGACATTGACGCCAATGGCGATGGAGATCATGCGGCGCGTCAGGGCGGAGGTCGCGTCGATCGCCGGCAAGCACCGTCTCATCGAGGCGGATAGCCTGTGAGGTTCGCGAGATTGGAACCCGAGGAGCATCGCGGCGACCCATCCCCCGGCATGTCGATCAGCTGTAACTCATGAGAGACTCGCCGGCAGATCATCTGTGATCTTTGGGAGAGCGGGAATCTGGCCGCCCGATTCGTAGCGAGTACCCTCTCGCCATCATGGACCCGCTGGCCAAGCTTTCTGTCCGCGCCAATGGCTACTGACCCAAACTGTCGACGCCTTGTCCTCATTGATCAAGCATGGCGGCATAGAGGGTCTAGACTTCATTCGAAGGATGTAACGGATCGGAACGGATCGTGCGCCTATCACGGTGGTGCATCGCAGGCCGATACACGCCGAGAGTGCCTACGCCTTGCTGACAAGTGCCGGCACTTCCAGCAACAGGCGTCGACCTGAAGCGGTCAAGGACATGACCCGCGCGGTCCCAGAGTGATTGATGAAGCGTGGATCCATGGAGGCGGAAATGAAACTTTCGATCGCACTATCAGCGCTTATAACTGGACTCATCGTCATGAGTACGGGCGAGGCCAATGCCGTGGTTTATTGTCAGTACATCAATTACCCTGCCGGTTGCGTCGTGAGACCTGGCGTCGTGTTGCGGCCGCGGCCAGTCGCGCGTGCTGTGGCGACTCCGGGCGTCGGTGCTCCAGGGATAGGCGTGCGCCCTGGAACACCCATGAACCGTGGTGGTCCGGTCAACCGGGCAGGCAGGCGCTGAGTCGTTGTTCTGATATGTCCGGCGGAGGCTAATCTCCCTCCTTGATCGGGGACGAACCTTCGTCGAACTCGGCACGTGATCCTGCGGATGCGCGTGGGCACGGACCTTAGGGTGGGGCAAGGGGCAAATCGATGGACCAGAATGCGCCAAGACTCGGCACCGGGCCTGTGTCCTCGACCATGTTCAACACCACCGGCCTGCGGCTCTCACACAATACGGTCACCTGCTAAGCGGGCCCTTGGCCTGGTTGGCGTCGTTCGCTGGCGGTCTGGCCATCGGCGCGCTGTCGTTCGTTCTCTCATTTGCGATCGCCGCCGTGCCGATCGCCTATGGCGAGGGGGCCGCTAAATTCGCCCGACGTCTGCTGACCCGAGTCACCGGCAGCACGGCGCGCGCGGCGCACTTGGTCACGTTGACCGCAGCCACCATCCGCAGCGTAGGGCTTGGGGTGGTCGGCGTCGCGCTGATCCAGGCATTGCTCTTAGGACTCGGTTTCTTCATCGTCGGGCTTCATGCCGCCGGCTCCTTGACGCTCATCGCGCTCTTGCTGAGGGTCATGCAAGTTCCCCGGGCTATACTTTATTGGTCGTGCTGACGGAATTCTGGCATGCGGGACCGCTGGGCTCGCCGTCTCCTGGATCCTGTTGCAGGGTCGGGAGCATGCCGAAAGAGATCGTACCGGGTGTCGGCATCGACCTCGTATCGGGCTTGTCAGGCTTGATGACAGATGCAGAGCGAGCCGTCTATGGCAGCCCCTTTCCCTCAACGTCGGGCGCACATTTCTGGATCTGCCTATTGAGGGGAGATCCAGAGTTCGATGTCCTCTTCGTCATCCGCGTCCATGCGGCGGTTGTCCAGGGCGGTCCGGAATCCCTCAAGGGCGCGCACCGTCACGAGGCGCAGCCGCGTCTTCTGATCAGGCGTGAGGCTCTGGTAAAGTGGCTGCCAGGCATCGGCGAGCTTTTTCAGGCCTGCCGCCCGCTCCGCCAGAACATCGGCGCGCTGGCGATAAAACTGCACCGGATCGATTTCGCGCCACTGGCCCATGCGTGCGTCGAGCGCAGCCAAACGGCGATAGCGCGTCTCGGCCCTGGCGCGGATCGCCTCTTCCACGGCAGGCCAGAGTTTCTCCTGCTCCGGTGTGAGTTGCAGAGCCGCCTTGATCACCCCAACCCGAAGATCGGTCAACATCTTGAACTCGGGCTGGCTCAGCCCTCCGTTGTCGGGCATGCTGCCCGGGGCTGCGGGGGTCTGCTGTGCACGGGCAACGGGCGCGCCACCGACGAGCAGGGCCGCCACGATTCCGATCATTCCCTTTCGCATCTCGGTCTCCTCCTGATTCCATCGATCGTCAGCCTACGGAGGGGACAAGAGCCTGCTTGATGGCTTGGGACGCGTGCTTGCCAGTTTGGGACGCAGCACAAGTATCCACCCTGGCGTCTGGCTCATCGTTAGAATGCAAATCAAACATAAATCGCTCGTATTCGGCGCAGATGCGGAAGCCCGTCGCGCGCCCGGCCAACGCCAGATCGATTTTGAACTGTTCCCCCTCATCCTCCCTTGAATACGAGTGTCGACTTTGCATTTTGGGACAGCTCTCGCTCTGTGATATCTGGGAATAGGGCTCCCCCGCCGTTCGACACAGATTCAACGCTGAGGTCCCATGAGAGCGAAAGCGTGCTGCGCGCAGAACACGTGGTTATGCAGGTTGGCGATCCATTGCCGACCCGATGCCGTTACATTCAAATATGCAATCGCATCCACCAGGCGCGGTGAGACGCTGGTCCAGTAGAAGTCGGGGAAGCGCTCGACCAGGTCGGCCGGCGTGTCATAACCGAGTTGGTGGTTGATCCCGATCTCCTCAAACTCGTGGAATAGGGCATTGGCCTTTTTCAGGTATAGGGGATCGCCGAGTTGCCCGATCAGGTCCGCGGCTTGCACCAGCCGTCCCTCATGATCGCTCTCGTCGGTGGCGGGCGGTTCCCAGGCCGGAAAGCGGGTCAACTCGACTGCCCGGGCCACCCGCTCTGCATCGAGCAAGGGCGAGCCTGCCAGACGGTCCATGACGAACAGCTTGGAACGGTCGACGTGATAGGGGGCAAGCGCCGCATCCGATGCCCCACGCGGCACGGTCACGGTCGTGCCATGTGCGTCCACGACGAACCTGTCCTTGCCATCGCCTTTCAGGATGCCGCGGACATAGCCGATGTCATGCAGCAGGCAAGCGACGATCAGGTGCGTGTAGTCGTCGGCCTCCAGGCGCTCGGTCAGCATCCGGCCATGGAGAATGTCCCGCCCGACGAGGGTGACCAGGAAAGTATGCTCGACGTTGTGATAGAGAGCATCGCTCCTGCCGATGCATTCCAGTGCCATCCGTGCAGCACCGTCGAGCCGCTCGGCCTTGTCTTGGTGCGAGCAGCCGAACCATCGGCGAAAGTCGCTTGCGATATGCCTTCCGAGTTCGTCCGCCATGATCGCAGGCATTGTCATCATGTAAGCCTCCCGAGCGCGGGTTATCCTCGGCCGAAGACTATAACCGAATTCGCTTGGAAACTTTCCGCCTCGTTACTCTTCGGACGCTGATCTTCGCACTCGGTCCGCTACGAGCCGAGAGAGAGACGTATTGGCCCGGCTCGGCGCCGCGCTTCGGGAGGCTGAGACAACCGGAATTCCCTGGGAGATCGATGAAAACAGGCCAATGTCCAAGCACGCACCGAAAGCCGAAAATCGGCGGACGGTCTTCGATCCCTTCCCTGTCGCTGCACTCCGTTTGCTGCTGCTCACCGGCTGCCGACTTCGTGAGGTCCTGCATTTGAAATGGGATTACGTCGACTTCGAGCGCGGCATAGTCTTTCTCCCCGATTCGAAGACCGGCCGGAAGCCTGTAGTGCTCAATGCGCCGGCGCTAGCCGTGCTCGCCGATCTGCCTCGCGTCGGACCCTATGTCGTGCCGAGCGACGATCCCACGAGACCCCAGCATGATCTCAAGAAGATCTGGGCAGCCGTCTCGCGCCGGGCAAGTCTCTCGGGCGTTCGTCTTCATGATCTGCGGCACACTTTTGCGAGTATCGGAGCCGCCGGCGGGCTTGGCCTGCCGATCATTGGAAAGCTGCTTGGGCATTCACAAGCCGCAACAACGGCCCGCGGTATGCGCACCTCGATGCCGACCCACTTCGTCGTGCCTCGGATCGGATTGCGGAGACGATTGTCAACGCATCGGAAAGCAGGCCTACGGGCGAGATCGTCACCTTCAGGCGGGACCCTCTCCTCTAGCGATCCGTAGGGGCCATAATAGAGTTTGCAGTCTGGCCAAGGAATTTCCCACTTGGGTGGCAACTTAAGACCCTGGCCACCGCTCCTCTCGGCCCTGCACAAATCGCTGGCCCTATCACAGATCGCTCCGGAACGTGTGTTTCGGCGTCCAGTATACCGGTGACGAGTTTCACCGGGAGTGGATGCATCACCCCCGGAAGATCCGCCTGCTACCGCCTTTGGTCAACGGCGATCCATGTCACGCGACGGCGCAGGCATAAAGAGGCCGACTTGGATCGATAGGGTGGACGCGCCGGAAGTCCGAGGCTCGGGACATGCTCCCGCGATTGTATAGGTGGTTAGGCCATACGATCCCGGAACAACCGAATCCTGGTCACGGCGGGCTGATTGGCCCTTCCCGGACTCCTGCCCTGCCAGGGGAAAGGCTTTTCCCCGGATGCGGTAGAGGAATTCGAGCTGGGCAGGCTCCGCATGGCGCCCCAGATCCTGATACCGCAAAGCTGGCTGCTCGTCAGCGCGCCCGCCCCCTGCTTGCCCACAAGGATTTCGCTCGCTTTGGATCGGCGCAGCTGGAACCAGTAGGATTAGCCCCTAGAGGTTTGGGCGAGAAACACCAAGGAGAGGCCGAACAGCCGCGAGTGAGGTTTCATGGCCTGGCGGCATGAGCTTCACCACCTGGCCCAGAGCAGTGAGCTTACGCGCCCAGTAATGAGCCATGGCACACTGCTCTGCCCGTGAATACGACACCGTACCCGAAACGCGACTGCAGGACGTCCTGCCCGATTAGAACCTTGCGCTGATGCCGACGATCGGCCCGTGGGTGAGCATATCGAACTCGTAGCGGCGACGTCCCTCGCCCTGACTGTAGTCGACATAGAGTGCCCGATAGCCGACCACACCCGAGAATGTGATGCCCTGATAGGTCCCGATATCGAAGCTGTAGCCCCCGACGGCCTGCCACGAGAACCGGCTGCCTGCCCCAAAGCCGCCGATGTCACCGCGCAGGAAGATTTCCTGACCGGGCGCGACGGCGTAGCGCATGCGTGCACCGACCACCGGATCGAGCCAGTTGACGGAACCGGAGCGCGCGAACCCACGCCCGCCGACGATTACCAGATCGCCGAGATCGGCCGCTGCCGCGACGTCCAGCGAGAGTTCTGCTTTCTGATACCAGTAGCGGGCACCTGCGAGTACATCGAATGCCAATGGTCCGGAGCGTAGGACCTCGTAGGCGCCTCCGACTTCCAGAATCGCCAAATCGATGTTCAGGCTCAGAGACGGATCGACGACGACGGTCGCCCCTGAAACGAAGCTGCGTTGTCGGATATTGCCGCCCTGCGCCCCAATGCTGGCCCAGACCACATCACCGTAGAGGGTGATCGGCCCCTTGCGCGCCTCGAAATCGCCCATCAACGCGACAAGAGAGTCACTATGTTCGACGATGTCGATGAAGCTCGCATCGACCTTCACGGAGCGGCCCCGGATAGTCTCGGTGCCCTTCAGGCCTACCAGCCAGCCATAGGGTGTGAAGCGGTACGTCCATCCGGAGATTGCCGGAGCCGGGGCTTCAACGGGCGTCGGCGCGAGATCGGCGGCCTGCGCTGCTCCTCCGGTCGCAACGATGCCCCCAAGGAACATGAGCAGACTGTGAGAAAGGTTGCGGAAGGTGAGCCCCATTGATGAAATCTCCGCCAATTTTGGAAAATGGAGAGCCGAGCCATCCCGTCGTGCTCAGAAGCTCGCTGGTCCGGATCGAGGAAAACTTAGATAGCGAAATACCGAGCCGACACCTCGAGCAGGACCGGTCCTGCGGATGCCGCGGTGCGTCACAAACAGGCCCAGTCTCGTGTCCGAGGGTCCGAACTGATGGCAAGACCCAGGGACGATATCCAATTGCGAGATAGGGGACTGTAAGACGAGGGCTATCAGTCGGTGCGTCGTGGCAAGAAAGCCTCACGCGAACCTCCGCATGGATCGCATGGCGGCATCTGATCACAAGACGGTGGAGCTGACCAGACCTTCCTAGAGGGCAGGGCACTTTCTTTACAGTGACACCGGAGTGTATCGCGCATAGCGGCACGGGCACTATGTGAACGAAGATGCACTTCCAATCGTCTTTCATGCTAATCACCACCCTACCCTTGTCCGTTGCTTCGTTGTAGACCGCAGGGGCGAAGGTGCCGACCTTGCTGTTGGGTAGGCTTGCTGCCGGGCCATAGGCATATTCGCGCATGGCATCGTCATGTAGTACAAGCGTCAGCAGTGATGCACCATCTCAGGCACTCTGAGCCGCCGCTCACTATCGGCGCTAGTGTGCCATCGCGGGCTATGGCCTATTCTGGGAACAGGAATGTCAGTTCCGCCCGAAGCTGCCAATTCGCGCCGTCCGTCGGCTTCACGACGTTGTAGTAGGCGGAGAGCTGCATGTTGACAGGCTGCTCGTCGATCTTGAACACGCGCCCGAACCCGCCGCCGACCGGCACGGTCCAACGCTCCCTGCCGCTTTCTTGCCAGTTTGCGGTGATGATCGGTGACGAGGTCAGGTACCAGCCGCCCGCGAAGTTGTAGTTCACGAACGGTTGCACCAGCATCTGGTTGACATCGGGGCGTTTGCTCTTGCCGGCGAACGACCAGACGTTGTTGATGAGGACGCCGAACAGCCACGGCCCCTTGTCGATGACCGCGACAAAGCTCGGCCCGATCGAATACTTGCCCTGCGTCAGCGTCTTGTCGGTACCCGTGGGCAACACGAAGGTCGGGCCGATGCCCCAGATGACGCCGTGCGTCGGCTGCCTCGGCGAGAAGAAGAAGCTCGGGTTGAAATCGCCGAGGCCGGCCTCGCGGTCGCCGGTGATCGTCAGGGGCGGCTGCGAGATCACCGGCATGATCCAGCGGGTGATCAGATTCCAGTCCTGGTCGAGATGGAGCGGGATGACCGGCTGGATATTGAGGATGTTCTGCGGTTTGCTGTGCGGGCCGACGGCGAAGTTCAGGTTGCTCTGGAACGGCAGGCTGATCATGTCGGCGATTGGGTTCTGCGCCGCCTTGGCGAGATCGCCCGCGCCGCCGTGCTCCTTCTGAGCAAAGGCGCCCGAGCCGGCCAAGGAGACCAAGGTGGCCAGGGCGAGACTGGCTCCCAGGTGACTGTAACGCGTGAGTCTGTGCTTCATGCGATCGTTCCCCCGATCTGCCGCAGCCCACTCCGGTAGGTCACCCAGGAGCCGTTGTCCTGCACAACATGAAGCACAATGTTCCTCCCATGAAATGCTCCTCCCATGACCTGAAGGGGAAGCCCTCTCGCGGCTCGCCGGCGCGATGCGACAGAGGAAAATCTAGCCGCCTGTCGGTGACAGCCAAATTGCCCTTTAGGGCATGCCACGACAGCTGCCCACGCACAGCCTGCGGATATGGCCGTCGTCCCTCGTGATCCGAATTGCGCTGATTTCGTTGCTAGGCTCCTCCCACATGACGGTGGCTCGTGATGTGGCGTAACAACACGCGAAGCGGTCCGACGAGACGGACATGCGTGATCTGGCTCAATGAAAGTACTCCCCGAACGAGCCAGCACCGACGTAGCGGTTTCGCTCAGAAGGATTATCTGCTCTGCCTTCGTGATTAGATGCCTTAATCATGGCATTGTCAGAGGTTATTCAGAGCCTTGCAGCAAACCTCCATCGCTGCGGCCGCACTCCGCGCCCGGAAAGGTGACGTTGCCTGTGTCGCTTCACCCGGAGACCGGGTCCAGACCTCTGCAATGGATGGGCTGCAGGTAGCGTGGTCGGTCGAGTTGAACGGGCGGTGGCTTCGCTATCGACCAGGATCAGGCATGGCGCCTTCCGCCAATCCAACATGCCCGGCCCGATCGGTGCCGTCCGCGTCCAAGGCGGATCTGACCTCAAGCTCCGAGATAGACCCCACGGCAACGGGCAATCGGCAGCCGTTCTTCTTGTGTAGACCAATCAGGGTTCTCCGTCTGTGATGTCACGGCGAACTCCGATGTTGCTTTGTCCATGCACGGTACGTCACTGGCGGGATGCCAGGATGAGGAGCGGCGCCCATGTCGCAGGCCGACACCCGGATTCACATTGGCTCCCGTGCCACCACGCCAACGCCGTCCGACATGGTCCGGCGTGCCGGCGCTATCACCCGGCGGCGCGCTATCCGCAGACGGGCGACGCCTAGACGAGCCATGTCGGCCTCCGCTGCATCATCAGGGAGAGGAGCACCCCATGAGTCATGATCGTGCGTTCTCACAATCGTCAGACGGAAGGGCCAACTTCTGTCGGACGAAGACAAAGGCTGCCTTGATCGGCGCCACGGCCCTCGTCGCAGCAGCAGCGGTGGCCCCAGCCGCCGCCCAGACGCCACCGCAGCAAAGACCCAACATCCTGTTCATCATGGGCGACGACATCGGCTGGATGCAGCCGAGAATCTACCATCAGGGCCTGATGGTCGGTGAGACACCCAACATCGATCGGATCGGGCAGGAAGGTGCGAAGTTCATGACCTACTATGCCGAGCAGAGCTGCACGGCGGGTCGCAACGCCTTCTTCACCGGCATGAATCCGCTGCGCACCGGCATGATCCCGCCGCAACTGCCCGGCAGCCCGTCCTACCTGCGGCCGGGAACCCCGGCACTCGCCAAGTTCCTGCTCGATCTCGGCTACAACACCGGCGAGTTCGGCAAGAACCACCTCGGCGACCACACCGATGCGTTGCCGACCGCGCACGGATTCCAGGAGTTCTGGGGCTACTTGTATCACCTGGATGCGATGCAGCAGGTGAGTTTTCTCGACATCAACAAGACCCCGACGCAACAGGGCATCGCGCCGCCGTGCAAGAACACGCCGATCCCCGGCGTCGCCGAGGTGCCGGGCGCCGTGGATCCCAACACCAACACCTGCCTCACACCCCCGCGCAACATCCTGGCGTGCAAGTCTTCCGATGGCTCGTCGAAGAACCA
This sequence comes from Microvirga puerhi, assembly GCF_020089865.1. Taxonomy (GTDB): domain Bacteria; phylum Pseudomonadota; class Alphaproteobacteria; order Rhizobiales; family Beijerinckiaceae; genus Microvirga; species Microvirga puerhi. The sequence goes on along the minus strand of NZ_JAIRBM010000003.1, from coordinate 236,505 downwards.
GAGCTGCACGGACCAGGGCCCGCTGACGCTCGAGCGCTCGAAGTCTGTGGACGAGGAGATCTCGGCCAAGGTCATCGACTTCCTCGATCGCAATGATCCGCGTCGGACCAACAAGCCGTTCTTCGTCTGGTATAATCCGGCGCGCATGCACATCACGACCGTGTTGCCGGACAAGTACATGGCGATGGTGGGCCAGCAAGGCGGAAAGGACTGGGGCGTCAATGAAGCCGGCATGAAGCAGCTCGACGACAACATCGGCTACGTGCTGAAGAAGCTCGAGGACATGGGCCAGCTCGACAACACCATCGTCGTGTTCACCACCGACAATGGCGCCGAGGTCTTCACCTTCCCTGACGGCGGCACCACGCCGTTCAAGGGCTCGAAGATGAACACGTGGGAAGGCGGCATGCGAGCGCCCTTGGTCGTCCGCTGGCCGGGCGTCATCAAGCCCGGCACAATCAAGGACGGCATCTTCGCCTCGCTCGATTGGCTGCCGACGCTGGTCGACATCGCCGGCGGGCCGAAGGGTGACGGACTGAAGAAGCAGATCGAGGCGGGCCAGTATCCCGGCATCGTGAAAACGACGCTCGATGGCATCGACCAGACCGAGTACCTCTCGGGACGTTCGGAGACGTCCGCGCGCGACACCTTCTTCTACTATTCCGGCCCGCGTCCGTCGGCAGTGCGCTACGGGAACTGGAAGCTGTATTTCGCGATCGCGCCCGAAACTTCCCTTGGCTTCAACGTTCCGGGAGTTCAGACCCAGTTCATGGCCAGCATGGTCAACCTCAGGCGCGATCCATTCGAGACGTCGGTTGGCGAATGGAACAAGGCAGCTCCTTTTGCCTACGCCGGGTCGATCGCGGGTCCGGTTACGTCCTGGGTCTACAACTGGAACATTCTGCCCATCGGCCAACAGCTATGGCTCAAGGAGCTCGAGAGCTACAAGGAGTTCCCTCCCCTTCAGGATCCGGCGAGCTGGAACCTGGATCAGGTCACCGAGCAGATCAGGAAGGGAACGACGAACCCAAGCCAGTAACCTGAGCGGGCGCGTTTTAACGTCGGCGGGCATTTCCAATCAGGTGTCCGCCGATCGCAAGGCGAAGGCCAAAGGCCTCGAAAAGGGGGCTAGCTTCGACCGCTTGTCGGGAAACTCGAGAGGAAATCGTCATGAAGCCGTCAGTTTCGATCGTAGCATTCCCAATGATGCTTCTGTCCGTCGGTCCGGCTCTCGCTCAGGCGCAGGCCATGTGCATCGTCGCAGGCAACCAGCCCATCATGGGCGCGAACATGACTGCAGACTTCGATGTCCAGGCGGGGCAAGGATGCATGTACGACATCACACCCCGCGGCACGCTCAGCAGTTCGGAAATCAGCCAGCGTCCCCAGCACGGCACTCTTCAGATGATCGATAAGGACACATGGACATACACCCCCGCGCCGGGTTACCGCGGTCCCGACAACTTCGTGATCACCGCACAGGGGCAGAGCATCGACGAGAAGCCCGGTACATCCATGCTCAACTATCGAGTGAATGTCCGGTAGCGGCGGACGCCCGCGAGTCGGCCAAGGTCAGTCTCGTGGCACACGGTCACGTTCCTGCGGTGATGGTCGCCGTCGATCGCGCCCGCTCACTGCAAGCGGCTGACGACAGGCGGCTTCCACCGTCCGTTGAGCATCGCGTCGTCGGGCCAATAGGTCCTGAGCCAGATTGAGAAATTCCCACTCGGCGCGGGCACCCAGTTGGATTCTTTGTCCTGGCCCGGCGATTGATTGCCAAGGCAGAGGGTTAGCGAGCCGTCGGGGTTGTATTTCAGTGTCTTGTTCTTCGTGCTGAGCGCAAAGCGGTTCAATGCGTTCGGGGCAAAGAGGTGGTCGGGGTTGTAGATCATCAACGACCAGAAGCCTCTCACAGGGGGAACCTGCCCCTTCGGGAAAGTCACGGCATAGGACGACGTCCCGACAAGACGTCACGAACTGCATCGCCTGGGGAACCTCGGACCGGTTCATGGTCGAGCAAGCCCCTTTTGTCCGACATGAAAGCACTTGGCCTTCGCTCCTCCTGACAAACGGCGTCACGGTCCTGGTCATGATGATTCCGCCCGCTTGGGAAAGATTTCTGCGATGCCCCCGCCGGGGTTTCCCCCGATGAGTGATGGAAGGGCTCTGGAGATTGATTGTTTCAGTGTCTCCACGGGCCTATCGTAGCGCTTACGATGACTTGACGGAGTGCTCGGGGGAGGGACCGATGAGGCGCGCTCTGACTTGGCTTCCGTACGCTCTGTTGGGCCTTGCCCTGATGCTATCCGCGCTCTTTCTGCTTGAGTCATGGAAGCAAGCTGGCAAACCTCCTGATCCAAACGTGCCACGGAGCGAGGTGCTTATCACCTACGAGGAACCGGCAGACGAAGGTCCGCTCGTGAGTCCGGTGCACAAGACGATCATCACTTCAATCAAGATCACCTACGCGACCAAAATCACCGACGACCAGTATACCACGTCAAGGCTCTCGTCGATCAAGCCGAACTGATCAGAAACCTGTCGCCCACGTCGGCGTTCCAGGGCCAGCAGGAGCGATCGGCGCTATCACAACTCACTGCCCAGGTTCGCATAGCGCCGGCGTCAGCCTTTTTCAAATTCAGCAACAACGGCAATGAATGCCATCTCCGTGTCGGCACGCCGACACCCGCGGAGTTGATTTAGTTTGCTCAGCCGACACAGACGGGAGAAGCTGCACTGACACTGCGCCTGAAAGGCGTGAGCGGGCTGCATCTGAGTGTCAACGGTGCCTATCGGCAACGATGACATTGCATTGCCGGTCACCGTGACCGCCATGGGCATGCCATCCAACACCTCTCGACTGATCAGCGCGATGGGACCGGTCGTACTGGCAGTAGTGGTTGCAATCATCGGGTTGGTGGGAGCAGTGGCCGCCGCCTGGATCGCCAAGCTCTAGGACCGCTCCACCGTCCATTCACTGAATGGCATGGTCGAACGCGAAGGATCGGCGTCGCTCCTTTACGCGGGCATGTACCTGATCCGTGCAACCGCTTGACATGCGCAATGCGATGCCGGTTGATCCGCCTCGGTCTGGCGCCGAGAGCCAGTCCGTCTCGCACTTCGAAACCTTTGACGCACCGCAAACGTTCCACGGTTCAAATTGAACGACGCATGCGTTTTGACTTTTGCAAATGCGTCATTCTCTTCTGCTCGCTTTATTTTCCCTGCAAGCCATATCACATTCTCGCTGCTCCCCATTTGTTCCGATGAGAGAACAGCACCATGAGCTCGGATTCTACCCCCAGGACTACGGCGCAGGGCGTCGCCCTATGATGGACACGCCTTGCGCCGCCAAATATTGTCATCTCGGTAAATCAACTATGGACAAACGCCGCCTGATGGGCGGCCCCAGGTACATCAAGTTGGGAAAGCGCGTCCTCTACGATCCCGACGACCTTGACTCCTGGTGGGCTCAGCATAAGCGCGCAAATACAACATCGGTGTAAGTAATACCCCACCAAGCTGGATAGGTTTGGTGGGTTTTTGACGTTGGCAGGAAGAGCAGTAGCCATCGACCAGTACGTAGAATCCGGAGTCGGTTCGAGGTCGGCGGCTCAGCATCCGGATCCTGGGGCGTCTCCAAGAGGAGAAAGCCCCGTAAGCAAAATCAATTTCCCGGGCATCAGGAGTTAAGCCGATGACTTTTCTCGCACGGTCCCACGACGATCCCGTCGTCGCATTGTCCATCGATTTCGATGGAAGAGTGATCACTGTCCACGGCAGGGAAGCCTGGGCACTGCACATCCTGATTGTGCGGGGTGAGCTGGGTGCAACGCCGATCGATGCCGTCGGTCCGCGCTGGAGCAACTACCTATTTTTGCTGCGCCGGAGCGGGATCGTGATCGAAACCATTGACGAACCGCATAGCGGCCCTTTCGCCGACCGACACGCACGCTATGTCCTCGGGTCGCCACCCGGTGTTGTGAAGATAACGCGTGCCAGCGTGCGAATCACGTCGCGCAAGTTCGTACGCAACAGAGGAGTGCCGGCAGATCCGAGCGCTTTTGCTGGACGCTCGTGAAGCACTCTCTCACGTCGCACGAGACTGAGGCCGTGAGTCGGCCAAGAGCCGCTGCCATACAGGATCATGGGGCTCTGCCTGTACATTGGAGACATCAGGCCCTAGCAGACGGCAGGTCCAATTCTGACACCAGGCCTCTTCCCGACATCCACTTCGCCTTAGAAATGGCGTCAGAGGCGGCTAGAGGCCGGTCGGAAGGACGGAAGGCACCCTTGTATGCCCCTGACGCGCTCGCCCGTCTGCGGGCCATTTCCCGGCAAGCGGTTATCCAGTTTCCACAATGGGTCTGTCTTGGCGTGCGCAGCGCTCGCAGATGTGACTGGATGACACCTTCAGTTCAAACGCGGTCGTGCCGCAGCGTTTCTTCCAGAAGGCCTGACCTCGAACACGCACTCAAGCTTCTGTTGAGCAGCTGAGTGGCAACCCTCGCTTTGATCTAGACGCCAAGCAGCCAACCCATAAGGAACCCGCCTTGCGCGCCGGAATTGATGTTCTCAGACACCTAAAGGAGCGGTCGATGAAATCATATATTCTGTTGGCTACCTTCGGCGCGGCTGTTCTCTCTATGCCCGCTGCGGCTCAGGCGCAGGGAATTGTACGTGGCGCCGAGCAGGGAGCAGCCGTCGGGAACCGTGCGGCTGGCCCCGTTGGGGGAGCTGTCGGGGGTGCGGTGGGTGGTGTGACGGGTGGTGTAGTCGGCGGCGTCAAGGGTGTGCTCGGGATCCCTCAGAACACTGGGAGCGTCCAGCGGCACCATACGAAGATTAAGAAGCAAACGGTTCATCGTTAACGACCCATTTGGCACCAACTGAAGTTCTAAGAGGCCCGTTAGTGGCTTTGGGCCGCTAATGGGCTTTGCTCAGCGACAGCGGGTGATTTGCCTTAGAGGCCGAAACTGCCCTGAACAAGGTTTCCCTTCATTAAATCAGAGCGCTTAAGGCAATCGGCGAGTTCGTATGTTGCTCTTCGCTCCAATTTTGACGCTGAATTTGCCGATCTTCGTAATATCGACCCAACTTCAGACTGCCTACATGCCGATGGCTTGATTGGCTACCTTGCTGGCTAAAGCCTCGCAGCCGAAGCTCGAGCGATGGTTTAAACGGCATTGTCTATCCGTCCGTTTGTGCCCCGGACGGAATGTGCTTGGCTGCATTTTGGCCGGGTCTTGTCCAGAATTTTCAGAAGGGTGGAACCGCCACACTGATGTGGAGAGGTGAATCTACGCCGACAACGAGGCCGACAACGAGACAATCCTAAAAGCACGCGCCAAACAGCTTCACGTTTTTGGCTCGTGTTTCCCTGGTGTTTCCCCAGACCCAAAACACAAAAGCCGCCCTCAGGCGGCTTTTGTGTGAAACCCTTGCTCTGCAACGAAAAGAAATGGTGCCGCAAGAGGGATTCGAACCCCCGACCCCCTCATTACGAATGAGGTGCTCTACCAGCTGAGCTATTGCGGCGTCGCGATCATGTTGTGATCGGAGAGCGCGACCTCATACCCTCACGTCGGGCGCTTGGCAAGGGAGGATCGGCGATCAAAGTCGCGCGCCCCTCCCTACCAGATCGAAAAGGCGCTGCGGCGGGCCGGAGCTGCCTCTTCCTTCGGTCGAGGGACGTCCGGCGGCGTCGCGGGAAACACGACCGGCTCCGGCCTGGGCGCAGGAGCATCGTCCTTGCCCGGCTCCTGCGTCGAAAGTGCCGGGGGCGGCTCGCGCTCCGGAACGGGCGTCTCATGAGCGAGCGTCCACTCGGGCACGGAACCGCCGTCCGCCTCAGGGGCGATCGGAAGCATTTTGACCGTGTCGTCGAGATCGGCGGTCACATCATCGCTCAAGGCGATCTCGGGACCAACGAGGACATCGGGCGGCGCTTCCCAGACGAAGGCGTCGAGACGCCCCGTCACGGGCGAGATGGGAGCCCAGCGGTCGGACACGATGCCATCGGCGATCCAGGCCGGATCACGGCGGGCGCGCGTCGCACGGGCAAGCCATTCGCGACCTCTCCCCGTGGAGCCGTGCTCGGCCTGCTCCAGGTCCGACATGAGCAGGCAGACCCGCATGGTCGGGCGGTCGGCCAGAAGGGGTTCGAGGGCATCGCGGGCCCGGTCGAACTCCCGGGCCTCGAGCGCTGCACGGGCGACGGCCAAGCGACCTTCGGGAGTTCCTCCAGACAGCTTCATGAGTGTTTCGGCGCGTTTGAGCCGGTCGAGCGCCGAATCGCCGGGGCGCAGATTGAGATAGACTTCCGCGAGGTCCGGATGGGGCTGGCTGCGCCAGGCCGTCTCAACCGTCTTGGCAGCGCGGCGAAGATCTCCGCGCTGGGACAGGATCTGGCCCGCAAGAGCGGCGGCAGGGATGAGGGTCGGCGCGAGTTTCAGCGCGTCCAGGGCGCTGTTCAGCGCACCTTCCCGGTCATGCTCGACCCGGTCGAGGGCATCAGCGGTCAGGAGCACGGCCCGGTGGCGCTTGGCGGTCGCCTTGTCCAGGAGACCAAGGGACGTCCGTCGCTCCACGGCCTCCAGCGCTCCGCGCCAGTTCCGCTCGGCGCAGCGCGATTCCAGAACCGCATCGCTTGCCCAGGTGGCTGCCGGCGCGAGGCGGACGGCCTCCGCCGCGTATTCGTGTGCGGCTGGCACGTCACCCCGCCGGCGGGCCTCGACGAACAGACCACGCAAACCGAGAACGCGAGTCTCGTCCTCCTCCATCATCTGCGTGAAGGCAGCTTCCGCCGCCTGACGGTTCCCGGAGACCTGCGCCGCCTGAGCCTTGAGAAGGAGGGTCAAGGCCTCACGGCCGAGCAACCGCTCGGCCTCCCCCGCGTAGCGGCGGGCCGCAATGGGATCACCGGCACCGACGGCCACCATACCGCGCGAAACCGCCTGATAGCCTCGGGCGCGCCGCCGGGCGCGCGATGCGAAGGTGAGACGGGACGGCAACTGCAGAACCGCCGTCACCACGGCCCAGAGCACCGCGAGGGCCAAGCCGAGGCCCGCGAGGGCGACCGCCGCGACAGCGACGGAGGTCTGCATCTCGTAACCGCCGAAGGTGACCAGAACCGTCCCGGGGCGATCGGCCAGCCACACGGCCGCAAAAGCCGCGACGCAGAGAAGACCGATGAAGACAAGTGCACGCCACATGCTGGCCTGATCCTTACTGTTGCGCCGTCGGAAGCGCTGAAAGAGCTTCGTCGGATGCTGCCTGCGCCGCAGCCTCCGCGTCCGCGCGGGCTTTGACCTGATGCCCCCAGTCCTCGGAGAGGCGCCGGGACGGCTCCGGCAGGCTCCGCCATGCCCCAGCCGCCTGGGCCATGTCACCACGCGCCAGGGCATTGTCGATCCGGGCGACAAGGCCCGGTACGCCTGCCGCCGCCGCATCGTTGACCGGACGAACGGTCACGACCTTTTCCGTCATGCGCCAGAATCGGTCGCTCCAACTGCCACCGGACGCGGCACGATCATCCCGCAGGATCGTCGTGCGCAGAGGAGCGAAAGTCCGGGACAAGTCCGCCGCCGTCGGCGCCCCCTGCTGAGCGAACGGAGCGAGCGGCGCCAGACGGCCGGGATCCTTCGTGACTTTCTCCAACGCCGAAAGCGTATCCGCATAGGGAACGCCCCGGCGCAAGGCTTCGTTCAACCGAGCCGTCAGGGAAAGCCGAAGGGCCGCAAGCGTCGCCGGATCGGGCCCTTCGCCGACGTGCTGCGCCAGGGCCGCCAGACGCTGGCTGTCGTCCGTTACGCGGCCTTCGAGGGATTGCACGGATTGCTGCAGGGCCTGGGCGGAGCTGCCGGCCTGCTGGGTTGCCTGGGCCTGAGCCTGGACCTCCCGTTCGAGCTCCGCAAGGCGATCGGCCAGGCCCTTCAGGGCCGCCTCGTCCTGCGGAGCAGGAGCTGTGTTCGCCGGACGGCTCAGAGCCTCGCCGGCACGCGCCTCGGCTTGGCGTGCGGTGCCTTCGGCCGCCTGAAGACGCCGGTCGAGAGCGGCACGAGCGTCCTCCAGCGTCTTGAGGCGATTCTCCAGAGCCTGCGTATTGGCGGGCTGTCCCAGCGACACCACGCGCTGCTCCAGCTGCGACACACGGGGATCGTCCTTCGGGGCAGGCGCCTTCTGCCAGACCCCGAGCCCGTAGACGAGCCCGCCGCCAATGATACCGCCGATCAGGCCGGCACCGAGCAATGCACCCAATGAGGCCCTGCGGTCCGGCTGGACGGGCTGCGGAGGGGGCGACCGCTCGGTCGAACCGTGGCTACCAGACAGCGTCTCAGATTCGGGCGGCAGTGCACCTGCGATCGAATCCGTGCCGATCGCGGAATCGACATTGGCCTCGGTCTCGGCCATGGCCTCGCTCACCAGGCGCTCCGTCTCGCCGTCCGCAATCGTATCGTCCGGGCGCCGGCCATCATCGACGACCCGCGCCTCAAGGTCGATCGTCGCCGGCTCGCGCCGGTTCTTTCGGGAAGAGGATTTCGGGGCCTGGGGATCAAAAGAATCGGTCACGGGTCACTCTTGATGAACAAATGAGGCAAGCTTGAGCACGGCCATTCGTTCCGTCCAGGAGATGCATCCTAGAGGAAGACCGCTCCGGCGTCACCGGAGCGTCGCCAGAAGGGCATCCTCGTCGGGTCGCTCGGCAACCCTCACCGGCAACCCGAGAGACTCGAAGGGAGCCGCAACGTCTGCCGAAAGGCAGACATGGACGAGGGCGGAAAGGGTCGATGACAGATGCGCCTCCTTCGTCAGAGACAGGAACAGATCGGCGTGGCGCCGAGAATAATGGAGCGCAGCATCAAGCTGACTAGAGCGCAGTGCCTCGATTGCGGACGGAGGAAGGCTTTCGACGGCGCGGGCCTCGTAGGCCTCCCAGGTTTCGATCTGAAAGCCGCTGGCCCTGAGGGACAAAGCGGGCTCATCCTTATGGTGCCGTCCCGTCACATGGAGCAGGAGCCGCCCCGGTTCGAGCCGATTACAGATCAGGCGGGACAGCGAGACCGCATCACCCTCGGCGGGGAGGACAGTCTGAAAGCCGGCCTGCCGCACCGCTTGGGCCGTCCGCTCGCCGACCGCATAGACCGGGCAATGCTTGGCCGCGATCGACATGAGGGCATTTTCCGCATGAGCGCTGGTCACGATCAGAGCGTCCCATGCGCCGGCAGGCTGAGGATCGTCGGTGTCGACGATCCGCGTCAGCGGTGCCGCGACCGTTTCATGGCCATCCGCCCGGAGGCGCTCGGCCGTGCGTGCCGCGTCTTCCTCTGCGCGGGTGAGAAGGATGCGCATCATGGATCGAGGAAGCCGTCCGGCATGCGGGCACGCAGGTCGAGCCCGGCCTCCCGACCGAGAGCCGCGGCATCTTCCGGCGCTCCGCGCCGCACGACATCCAGACTGCCGGACCCATTCGGACGGAGCACGAGCCCACGAATTTCAAGCTCTCCGTCCACCAGACGGGCGTGGCCGGCAATCGGTGTACGACAGGACCCATCGAGGACCGTCAGGAAAGCCCGCTCGGCCGCCAGCGCATAGCCGGTCTCGGCATGCAGGATCGGCCGAACGGCTCTTGCGACCTTCTCGTCGTCGGCCCGAATCGTGATGGCGATCGCCCCCTGCCCGACGGCCGGCAGGAAATCCTCCACGTCGAGAACAGCCGTCACATGCTCCGTCAGCCCGAGGCGGCGCAGCCCCGCCATGGCCAGAAGAGTGGCATCGATCTCACCGCGTTTGAGCCGCGCGAGCCGCGTTTCCACGTTGCCGCGGAGCAGCGTGACCTTGACATCGGGCCGCAGGCGGCGGATCTCGGCCTGCCGCCGCAAGGAGGCCGAGCCGACCACGGCGCCCTCCGGCAGGTCCTGCAGATTCCTGGCGTGGAGGCTGATGAACGCATCGCGCACGTCCTCGCGCGGAAGATAGCCCGCGATCACGATCCCTTCGGGCAGCGCGGTGGGAAGGTCCTTGGCCGAGTGAACGCCCAAATCGATGGATCCTTCGAGAAGGGCGATGTCGAGTTCCTTGGTGAACAGTCCCTTGCCCCCGGCTTCGGACAGCGCCCGGTCCTGAATGCGATCGCCCGTCGTCTTGATGATCTGCAACGGCAGACGCTCCGGCGGAAGCCCATGCGCGTCGATCAGCCGACGCTGCGTCTCATGAGCCTGGGCGAGCGCGAGCGGCGAGCCGCGTGTGCCGATGACGAAGGCGGGCGATGTGGACATTCTGGCTGTCTTCTCCTTGAGCGCGACGATCGATGTTTGATCTCGGGCGGCGCGGCGGACTATAGGGGGAGGAGAGGCGGGCCGTGAAGCCCGAAAGATCAGCTCCAATCAAACCATAGCGTGCCCTACCATGCGCATCCTCGGCATTGAGACGACCTGCGACGAAACGGCCGCCGCTGTGGTCGGCATCGGATTCGACGGACGTGGAGAAATCCTGTCGAACGAGGTCCTGAGCCAGATCGCCGAGCACGCCCGTTATGGCGGCGTGGTTCCCGAGATCGCAGCCCGCGCCCATGTGGAGGTCATCGACCGCCTCGTCGCCCGCGCCCTCAAGAACGCCAACTGCACCATCAACGACATCGACGGCATCGCCGCCGCGGCCGGCCCCGGCCTCATCGGCGGCGTGCTGGTCGGACTGACCACCGCGAAGGCGATCTCGCTGGTGACCCGCAAGCCGCTCATGGCCGTCAACCACCTGGAGGCCCATGCGCTGACCGCGCGCCTGACCGATGGCATCGGATTTCCCTTCCTGCTCCTTCTTGCCTCGGGCGGCCATACGCAGCTTGTCGCCGTGCGGGGCGTCGGCGATTACGTGCGGCTCGGCACCACCATCGACGACGCCATCGGCGAAGCCTTCGACAAGGTAGCGAAGCTCCTCGGCCTTCCCTATCCAGGCGGCCCGCATGTGGAACAGGAAGCGGCCCGCGGCAACCCGGAACGCTTCGCCCTGCCCCGCCCGATGATCGGCAGGCCCGAGCCGAACTTTTCGCTCTCCGGCCTCAAGACAGCCGTCAGGCTCGAGGCCGAACGTATCGCGCCCCTCACCCAGAGTGACGTGGCCGATCTCTGCGCCAGCTTCCAGGCCGCCATCGTCGACACGGTGGTCGACCGAACCCGGGTGGGCCTGCGCGCCTTCCGCGACATCGCCGGCCATCCGACCGCCCTCGTGGTGGCGGGCGGCGTTGCCGCGAACCAAGCGATGCGGCAGGCCCTGCAGCGGCTCGCGGTGGAAACCGGTTTGCGTCTCGTCGCGCCGCCCCTTTCCTTATGCGGCGACAACGGCGCCATGATTGCCTGGGCCGGTCTCGAGCGCATGCGGCTTGGCCTGATCGACGATATTTCGGCCCCGGCTCGCGCCCGCTGGCCCCTGGATTCGAGCCGCGACGAAGCGGGAGCGAAGGCATGACGCTGCCCTGCCCCACCGAGATTCGCACCGAACGCCTCATCCTGCGCCGCTGGCGCGAGGAGGATCGGCACGCTTTCGCGAAGCTCAATGCCGATCCGCATGTGATGCGCTTCTTCCCTGACATACGCAGCCGTGAGGAAAGCGACCGGTCGGCGCAATGGCTGGACGACCGCTTCGACCTCGACGGATTCGGTCCCTGGGCGGTCGAAGCCCCCGGCGTTGCGGATTTCATCGGCTTCGTCGGTGTCTGGCGGTTCGAACAGCCGATGCCCTTCGCCACCGACGTGGAGATCGGCTGGCGCCTTGATCGGCCCTATTGGGGCAAAGGCTATGCGGTGGAGGCCGCCAACGCCGCCTTGGCGGACGTTTTCCGGCGAACAGAGTTTCCTGAGATCGTCGCCTTCACGGCGACACAGAACGAGCCGTCGCGCCGGGTCATGGACAAGCTTGGCATGATCTACGATCCGACGGCCGATTTCCTGCATCCGAGTGTGGCCGAGGGCCATCCGCTGCGCCTGCACGTTCTCTACCGCCTCTCCCGGCCGGCCTTCCTCGCCGCCGCTCAATCGTAAAATCGGGACGCTCTCATGGGAACGATCGGCATCGCCGGAGCCGGAGCCTGGGGAACGGCCCTGGCCAATGTGGCGGGGCTCGGTGGCCATGATGTGATCCTGTGGACGCGAAGCCCGGAACAGGCAAAGACCCTGGCCGCAACGCGGATCAACGAACGGCTTCTTCCCGGGATCCTCCTTCATGACCGGATCCGGCCCACATCCGACCTTCACGATCTTGTGGCGACCGACTTCGTCCTTCTCGTCACGCCCGCGCAGACGACACGGGAGATGACTGCGGCCCTGGCGACCGTACTGCCCCGCGAAACCGCGCTCGTCCTCTGCGCCAAGGGAATCGAGCGCGAAACCGGCATGCTGCTCACCGACGTGGCCGAGGATGTCCGGCCCGGCAGCCCGGTCGCCGCTCTCTCGGGACCCAGCTTCGCCGATGACGTCGCCCGCGGGCTGCCCACCGCCGTGACCCTGGCCTGCCGGAATCCGGCGCTTGCCGAGGACATCGCTACCGCCCTATCGGGGCCGACCTTCAGGGTCTATCACCGCACCGACCTGCGCGGCGTCGAGATCGGCGGCGCGGCCAAGAACGTGCTTGCCATCGCCTGCGGAGCGGTGGCGGGGCGCGGCCTCGGCGAGAGTGCCAAGGCTGCCCTCATCGCCCGCGGCTTCGCCGAACTCCTGCGCTTCGCCCGCGCCTATGGCGGCGAGGCAGAGACGCTGATGGGGCTATCGGGGCTTGGCGACCTCGTCCTGACCTGCTCCACGGCGCAGTCCCGCAATTTCGCGTTCGGCCAGCGCCTCGGCGAGGGCCTGTCGCCCGAAGAGGCGGCGGGCGGCAAATTGGTGGAGGGCGCGACGACGGCCCGCGCCCTGGTGGCACTCGCCCGCGCCAGGGGCGTCGACATGCCGATCGCCGAGGCGGTGGAGCGCGTGCTGAGCGGCACCTCCACCATCGATCAGGCAGTCGATGCCCTGATGAACAGACCAATCAAATCCGAGCATTGAGGAAACCGCCATGGCGCATTGGCTCTACAAGTCCGAACCCTCCGTCTGGTCCTGGGACCACCAAGTTGCGGAAGGCGCGAAGGGCACGTTCTGGAACGGAGTGCGCAACCACGTCGCCAAGCAGAACCTGATGGCGATGAAAAAGGGCGAGCGGGGCTTCTTCTACCATTCCAACGAGGGCAAGGCGGTCGTCGGCATCGTCGAGGTGATCAAGGAATATTACCCGGATCATACGGACGAGACGGGCAAGTTCGGCATGGTCGACATCAAAGCCGTGAAGCCGCTCAAGCGCCCGGTCACGCTCGACGAGATCAAGGCCGAGCCGAAACTCAAGGACATGATCCTCGTCAATAATTCCCGCCTGTCCGTTCAACCGGTGACGGACACGGAATGGGGCCTCATCTGCAAGATGGGTGGACTTTAACGGAAACGGCCGTCAGCGACCAAAGTCCGAGTCCCGCATGCTTGCCCGCGGCCTCGGTCTTTCCGTAAAGCTAGGATAAGAAGGCAGGGAGTCTGGGAGAAGCGCCATGCAAGAGAAGATCTACGACGTATCGCCCGAATGGAGCCGCCGCGCCTATGTGGACGAGGCCGGCTATCGGGCCAAATACGTCGCCTCCATCAAGGATCCGACCGCCTTCTGGGCGGAGGAAGCCGAGCGCATTCACTGGTTCCGCGAGCCGACCCGAATCAAGAATACCAATTTCGGCCCCGGCGAAGTCTCGATCCGCTGGTTCGAGGACGGCGTCACCAACGTCGCCTATAACTGCATAGACCGGCATCTCGAGACCCGGGGTGATCAGGTCGCGATCATTTGGGAAGGCGACGACCCATCGGAATCGAAGAAGATCACCTATCGCGAATTGCATGACGAAGTGTGCCGGATGGCCAATGTCATGCGCAACCGCGGCGTCACGAAGGGTGACAGGGTCACCATCTACATGCCGATGATCCCGGAGGCGGCCTATGCGATGCTTGCCTGCGCCAGGCTCGGCGCCATCCATTCCGTGGTATTCGGCGGCTTCTCCCCTGATTCCCTCGCTGGCCGCATCGAGGACGCGAAATCCGCCTTCGTCGTGACCGCAGACGAAGGTCTGCGCGGCGGACGAAAGGTTCCGCTAAAGGAGAACGTCGACGCTGCCATCGCTCGCGTCGGTGGTGTCGACCACGTGCTCGTGGTGCGCCGCACCGGCTCGCCGGTGAATATGGTTCCGGGCCGCGACGTCTATTACGACGAAGCCGCGGAAATGGTGACCGCCGATTGCCCGGTCGAGGAGATGAACGCGGAGGATCCGCTCTTCATCCTCTACACCTCGGGTTCGACCGGAAAGCCGAAAGGCGTGCTGCACACGACGGGCGGCTACCTGGTCTGGGCCGGCATGACCCACCAATACGTCTTCGACTATCATGACGGCGACATCTACTGGTGCACGGCGGATGTGGGCTGGGTGACGGGCCACACCTACATCCTCTACGGTCCCCTCTCGAACGGCGCGACGACGCTGATGTTCGAGGGCGTGCCGACCTTTCCGTCGATCTCCCGCTTCTGGGAGGTGATCGACAAGCACAATGTCAACATCTTCTACACCGCCCCGACCGCCATCCGCTCCCTGATGCAGGCGGGCGAGGAGCCGGTGAAGAAGACCTCGCGCAAGTCCCTGCGCCTCTTGGGCTCCGTGGGCGAACCGATCAATCCGGAAGCCTGGGAATGGTATCACCGGGTCGTCGGCGACGGCCGCTGCCCGATCGTCGATACCTGGTGGCAGACCGAAACCGGTGGCATCCTCATCTCGCCGCTGCCCGGCGCGATCCCGCAAAAGCCGGGCTCGGCCACCCTCCCCTTCTTCGGGGTGAAGCCCGAAGTGGTGGATTCGGAGGGGAAGGTCCTAGAGGGGGCGACCGAGGGCAATCTCGTCATCGCCGATTCCTGGCCAGGCCAGATGCGCACGGTCTACGGCGACCACGAGCGCTTCGTGCAGACCTACTTCTCCACCTATCCGGGCAAGTATTTCACCGGTGACGGCTGCCGCCGCGACGCGGACGGCTATTACTGGATCACCGGCCGCGTCGACGACGTGATCAACGTCTCCGGCCACCGCATGGGCACGGCGGAGGTGGAATCCGCCCTCGTGGCCCATCCCAAGGTCTCGGAGGCGGCGGTCGTCGGCTATCCGCACGACATCAAGGGCCAGGGCATCTACGCCTATGTCACCCTCATGGCGGGCGAGCAGCCATCGGAGGACCTGCGCAAGGAGCTGGTGGCCTGGGTCCGCAAGGAGATCGGCCCCATTGCCTCGCCGGACCTGATCCAGTTCGCGCCGGGCCTGCCCAAGACCCGTTCCGGCAAGATCATGCGCCGCATCCTGCGCAAGATCGCCGAGGACGAATACGGCAATCTCGGCGACACCTCGACGCTCGCCGATCCGACCGTCGTCGACGACCTGGTGACGAACCGCCAGAACAAGCGCACGCAGGCGGCGTAGCATGGCAGCACTTCTCTCCCCCTTATGGGGAGGGAAGTGCGTCACACCTCAACCGTCATTCCGGGGCCGCGTCAGCGGATCCCGGAACCCATGGCCGCTGACATTTCGAGATATGGCGCAACGGCTGATGCTGCGCCTTATCCACGAATTTCAGTGTTTATGGGTTCCGGGCCCGCCCTTTGGACCGTCCCGGAATGACGCTGCGCCTCAGTGCCGGAAGTGTCGGTAGCCGGTAAACACCATTGCGAGGCCTGCCTCGTCGGCGGCGCGGATCACTTCCTCGTCGCGCATCGACCCGCCCGGCTGGATGACGGCCGTAGCGCCGGCCTCGGCGGCGGCGAGAAGCCCATCCGCGAACGGGAAGAAGGCGTCGGAGGCAACCACGGAACCCTTGGCCAGCGTCTCCGAAAGTCCCGCGGCCTTCGCGGCTTCCGCAGCCTTCCACGCAGCGATGCGGGAGGAATCGACGCGGCTCATCTGGCCCGCTCCGATGCCGACCGTCGCGCCGTCCTTGGCATAGACGATGGCGTTGGATTTCACGTGCTTGGCGACGCGGAATGCGAAGCGCATGTCGTCGAGCTCGCGCTGGGTCGGGGCGCGCTTTGTCACCACTTTCAGATCCATGGCGTCGACGACGGCGTTGTCACGGTTCTGAGCGAGGAAACCGCCCGCCACCGTGCGCAGGGTCAGGCCTTCCTGGCGTGGATCGGGCAGGCCGCCGGCAAGCAGAAGTCGCAGGTTCTTCTTGGCTGCCACGATGGCGATCGCCTCCTCCGATGCGTCGGGCGCGATGATCACCTCAGTGAAGATCTCGACGATGGCCTTCGCGGCCTCCTCGTCGAGCGGCCGGTTCATCGCCACGATGCCGCCGAAGGCCGAGACCGGATCGCAGCGCAGAGCCTTCTCATAGGCCTCTCGCAGAGTGGTGCCCTCCGCGACGCCGCAAGGATTGGCGTGCTTGACGATCACGATCGCAGCCGAGCGCTCCGGCGCGAATTCCGCCACTGCCTCGTAGGCCGCGTCCGTGTCGTTGATGTTGTTGTAGGAGAGCTGCTTACCCTGCACCTGACGGGCGGTGGAGACGCCCGGACGGCTCTCCGGCGTCCGGTAGAACGCCGCCGATTGATGCGGGTTCTCGCCGTAGCGCAGCACTTCCGCGATCGTGCCGCCGAGCGCCCGATAAGGCGGCGTCTCTTCCCCGATCTCCGTTGCGAACCAGTTCGAGATCGCCGCATCGTAAGCGGCCGTGCGGGCATAGGCCTTCTGCGCCAGGCGGCGGCGTAAGGTGAAGGTCACCGCGCCGTCATGGGCCGCAAGATCGTCCAGAACCGCCTTGTAGTCGGTGCCGTCCACGACGACGGCGACATCGCCGTGGTTCTTCGCGGCCGCACGGATCATGGCCGGTCCACCGATATCGATATTCTCGATGCAATCGTCGTAAGGACGGCCCGCCGCCACGGTCGCCTCGAAGGGATAGAGATTCACCACCAGCAGATCGATCGGCTGGATCCCGTGCGCCAACATCGCGGCCTGATGCTCAGGATTCTCGCGGATCGCGAGAAGGCCGCCGTGAACCGCCGGGTGCAGGGTCTTCACGCGTCCGTCCATCATCTCGGGAAAGCCGGTCAGATCGCTCACGTCCTGAACGGAAAGGCCGGCATCCTGCAGAGTCTTCTTCGTACCGCCCGTGGAAACCAGCGCGACGCCGCGCTCCACGAGCGCGCGGGCAAATTCCACCAGTCCGGCCTTGTCGGAAACGGACAGAAGAGCGCGGGTGACGCGCTTGAGATCGCTCGGCATGGGCAGCCGCTCCATTCAGGCACTTTCAGGCAGGAACATGGGGCCTGCGCGTGAAAATGCGACCACGAAAAGGCAAGAGCCGGCTTCGCCGGAGGCGTTGCCAGCTCTGCCCGAGGATGTGGGGCGCGATAGCACGGCCGGGCCAGGATGAAAACCGCAGCCTCTGCTCGAATTTCAGGCCTGGTCCGAGACGGGCTCGGCAGCCTGTGGGGGCGTGGGATTGAAGCTGCGCGCCAATCGCTCGAAGCGCCAGCGGACGGAGGGCGTCTCGCTCGGGCGGAAGGCCAGAACGATCTGCTCCGTCCGGCGCATGCCGTCGGGCACTGCTAGGAAGATGCTGTCTTCCACATAGGCCTCACCGGGACTCGCGGAAAACTGCCACGCCTCGCGGTTCGGCAGCACAAGCATGACGACTCGCCCGCCCTGCGCGCGGCTAGCCCGGATTCCCGGGGCGAGATGAAAGCGGATAATCGCCTCGCGCGACGTCGAGCTTCCCTCACCCCAGAACAGATCCTCCCCCTCCAGCCGGTCGCCGGTGGAGGAAAGCTGGATCCGCCGCTCGTGCGTGAGCCCGAAGCGGCGCACATAGCCGTCGTGGCTGGCATGGAGCGTCTGCACGTGGTCGCGCTCGCCGCGCTCTGCTGCAACGCGCTGCGGACCGGCAACGACGACCGGCCCGACCCGGTGCAGGAGAAAGCGCGCCGCGATCCGGTCGAGCCAATTGCCGCGCACGCTCGCGATCTGACAGGACGACATATCGTCGATGGACGCGGTGGAATGGGCGACCGTCGAACGGGACGCCTGGAGAATCGCATCGTTGGCGATGCGGGGCGTGCCGCAATTGACAACGATGCGCTGCGCTCCGCTGGAAAATTCGAAGGACAGGCAGCCTGCGCAAGCCTCCGTCGAGAGGGCTGGTACGGGCGGCGCGCCCACATCGGCCACGAGAAGAGAGGAGCCCGCCTCCATGCGCTCGTAGCCGGATCGGGCCGCATGGTGGATCGGCTGGCTGCGCATGTCGTCATAGGTCAGGAGCGTCGCCAGATGATCGGCTGCCGTGACGCCCATGCCGTTGAAGTGGGACAGCGTGCCGTCCCCATGCCGGAACAGGCGCACCATCGGCAGCATGCGATCGATGGCATTGAGCAGCGCTTCCGGCGTATCCACCTCGCGGCTCGCGAACATCTGGCGCAGAGGCAGGAGATCGAACAGAAGATCGACGAGAATGCGTGGATTGCGGCTGGCATGCCCGCCATCGGCCAGGACCTGCCGGTCGAGCTCACGCACCAGAAGTCGGGTGGCGCGACGCAGGGTCTTGTCGAGCCCCTCGCAGCAAAGCCCCGCATAGCAGAGCGCGATCGCCGCCATGAGCTGCTGCTGCGGCAGAGCTCCGGCGCGGACATGACGCTCCAGATCGCGCACGGCACCGCCGATGATCTTGAGGAAACGCTGATAGAAGCCGTGATCCGCCCCTTCGAGAATAAGCGGAGACTGGCTGATGAAGGCGATCAGCCGCCGCGCCATTACTTGCGTGTCGTTGGCGAGCTGCCGGTCACCGAGCCGGGACGATACGAACTCGTCGACCAGGGAGCGCGCATTGGCCTGTGCGAGCGCCGTCCCGGCCGCCCGCAGGTGCCGCAGCCAGCCGAAGCCATAGAGAGCTTCCGCCCAGGCGCGGCTCGGAGGCACGAAGCCGAAGGGCGAGCGGCCGCCGGTTGTGATGGCCCGCCCGGCAAAGGCGAAGAATCCGGAATAGATGTCGGTGGCGATGGTCGGATCCGCGGTGCGCAGATCCTGCGGCGCAAACAGAAGGCGTGTCGGCGTCGGCGTTCCCACGAAGACCTTCGAGGCACCCCAGACCATGGCCTCGCGCATGGCTCTGCCTGCCTCGCGGAAGGCGAGGCCATAAAGACGCCAGCGGTCCGGCCCCCAATCCACGCCCGGCGCTCCTCTCGTTTAGGTCACGTTAACGATCGCTCAGAGAAGAAATGCTCGTCGTTAGGTTAATATTGGGTAACCGGGAACCATCGACGGCACGGTCTTTGGAGGGATGCGCGCGAAATTGCGCGATCCGCACACACTTCCGTTACATTATCCTCAACGGCGCCTTAACGATCGGTCCGCAGGCGCGCTCATTCCCGTCGCATCACCCTGCGGAGCGCTTCACGAAACGTGCCGCGAAGAATCCATCGAGACCTCCACGGTCGCTTGTCGGGCTGATCAGGTGGAACGGCAGCGTCCGCAGGTCTCCCTGCTCCGTCACACACTCATCGAGATTGCCGATCTCGGCCGCCTCGATCGGAAGGCGAACAAACTCCGGATGACGGGCGAGGAAATGGGCTGCTTGCTGTTCGCCTTCCTCGGCTTCGAGGGAACAGGTGCAATAGACTAACCGTCCCCCATCCTTGAGAAGCTGTGCCGCCTTGTCCAGGAGCCGTGACTGGAGACCGGCGAGCTTCTCAATATCTTCGTTGGACTTGGTCCAGGCCACGTCCGGATGGCGCCGGATGGTGCCGGTCGCCGAACAGGGCGCATCGAGCAGGATGCCGTCGAAGGGCGGCCCTTCGAGCTTTTCGGCATCGATGGCGAGGGTCTGCGCCTTCAGACCGAGCCGATCGAGATTCTCCTCCAAGCGCTTCAGGCGCCGAGCGGAGCGGTCGACAGCCAGAACATCGGCGCCGGCGAAAGCCAGCTGTGCGGTCTTGCCGCCAGGAGCGGCGCAAAAATCGGCGATGCGCTCGCCCGGTTGCGGCCGAAGCAGGCGAGCCGGCAGCGCCGCGGCCGCATCCTGCACCCACCATTCCCCCTCCGCATAGCCGGGAAGGTCGCGGATCGCCGTGCGCTCGGTCAGCCGCACGCTGCCGGTCGGCAGGACGAGGCCATCGACGCGTTCAGCCCACAGGGATGCGTCCCCCTTCACAGTCAAATCCACGGACGCGGTCGTGCGATGCGCCTCCGCGATGCGGGCGGCAATTGCCTCTCCATATTGGCCGCTCCACCGTTTTGCCAACCAATCCGGCGTGTCGAGCCACGGATCCTGCGCGGCGAGAATCGCGTCGCGCTCGCGCGCCACGCGCCGCAGCACCGCATTGATCAGCCCGTCCGCGTGCCTGAGGCGGTGATCGCCCTGCGCGAGCTGCACGGCGGTATCGACGGCCGCGTGATCCGGCACGTCGAGGAACAGGATCTGCGCGGCGCCGATGGCCAGAAGATGCAGGAGCCGCTCGTCGCGGGTGCCCTTGCTCAGCCGCTCGCGCAGCGCCCAGCCGAGCGTGCCGAGACGCCGAAAGGTCACGATGGCGATGGCTCTTGCCAGAGCCTCGTCCCGAGAAGACAGGCGCTCCTCAGCGGCAAGCTCCTCCAGCACATCATCGAGGGGGACACGCCGTTTCAAGGTCTCGTTGACGGCCCTCCAGGCGAGGCGCCGCGGGCCGAGTCCGGTCTGCCGATCGCTCGAATCCATCGCGCTCAACCCCAGGGTCCTCGGCGGGTGTCCCTGTTCCACGGACTCGCCGAGGCATTGCCAGTAAAGCTTCCAGGCGCCGGGGCCGTCGGCCCCATCTCACGCGCCAGAGCCTGGAGAGCAGCGATGCGGTTCTCCGTCGCCGGATGTGTCGAGAAAAGATTGTCCATGCCTCGGCCTGAAAGCGGGTTGATGATGAAGAGCGGCGCGGTCGCGGGATGGTGCTCCGCATCCATGTTGGGGACTTGGGCCACGCCGCCGGCGATCTTGGCCAGCGCGGAGGCCAGCGCCATCGGCTGGCCCACGATCATCGCACCATCCCGGTCGGCATCATATTCCCGCGAGCGGCTGATCGCCATCTGCAGGATCATGGCGGCAAGAGGCGCTATCAGGGCAGTGAGCAGCATCACGATGGCGTTCGGCCGATCGTTGCCGCGGCCGCCGAACAGGAAGCCGAACTGCGCGAGGCTCGCGATGGCGCCGGCAACCGTGGCGCTGACCGTCATGATGAGGGTGTCGCGGTTCTTGATATGGGCGAGCTCATGGGCCACGACGCCCGCCGCTTCGTCCGGAGTCAGCATGCTGAGAAGACCCGTGGTGACGGCAACCGCGGCGTTCTCCGGATTGCGGCCGGTGGCGAAGGCGTTCGGCTGCGGATTCTCGACCACATAGACCCGCGGCATGGGGAGCCCGGCCCGCTGGGCGAGGTCGCGCACCATGCGCACGAGATCGGGCGCCGTCCGCTCGTCGACCTCGACGGCGTGATGGGCCGCCAGCGCGAGGCGGTCGGAATTCCAATAGGCATACAGATTCGTCGCGACGGCCAAGCCCAGGGCGATCAGCATGCCGGTTCCGCCGCCGAGCATGTAGCCGACGACACCGAACAGGGCTGTCAGGGCCGCCAGCAGCAGGCCGGTCTTGACGGTGTTCATTGTAGTCTCCACGTCCTCAGGATCAGGAAGGACCTCAAGGCATCCCCTTCACGCATATCATGTGGGGTCGCCCCGGACGGCTCCCAAGGCCTCGCCGGCGGCGCAAACAATCGGTATCAGGACGCTCATGAGCACGAACGACATCCCAGACACAAGCCACAATGTCCGCCCCGATGGGGCAGCGCCCGGCAAAACCCTCTCTCCCGCCGCCGAGCGGGCCTTGCGCGAAGCGGAGGAGCGCCGGCGCGCCATCGATGCGAAAGCGGCCGATCTCACCAAGCAGAAGGAGTTTCGCGGCCGTGGCGGCCTCGAGCCGGTCCGCTACGAGGACTGGGAGGTGAAGGGGCTCGCCACCGACTTCTAAAAAATCTTTCGCCCCCGATGTCACATTCGGCAGGGCTGTCTCGTCTTTACTCCGTCAGCTTGAATGTCCAAGGAGAAGATGACGATGAAACCCCGTTTGAACCTCTACAAGGTGGGAGGCGACTCTCTCAAGGCGATGCTGGATCTCGAGCAGCATGTGCAGAAGAGCGGCCTCGAGCAAAGCCTGATCGAACTCGTGAAGACCCGGGCTTCCCAGATCAACGGCTGCGCCTTCTGCATCCACATGCATACCCGGGACGCGCGGGCGCATGGGGAAACCGAGGAGCGCCTCTATCTGCTCGACGCCTGGCGCGAATCGCCCCTCTACAGTGACCGGGAACGGGCAGCGCTCGCCTGGACGGAGGCTCTGACGCTCGTTTCCCAGACCCATGCGCCGGACGCCGATTACGAGCTGCTCGCTGCTCATTTCACCGAGGAGGAGCAGGTGAAGCTCACTCTCCTGATTTCGACCATCAATGCCTGGAACCGTTTCGCCATCGGCTTCCGGTCCATTCATCCGGTCGGGTCCGACCGTGCCGCTGCGTGACATGGACGCCATGGCGGATCCGTTCGGGGCCTACCGGCCCCGGCTGATCCGCCTCGCCTACCGCATGCTCGGCTCCATGAGCGAGGCGGAGGATATCGTTCAGGAGGCCTATATCCGCTGGCATGGGACCGACCGTGCCGCTATCCGCGAGCCGGGCGCCTTCCTGTCGCGCATGGTCACACGGCTCTGCCTCGATCATCTCAAGTCGGCGCGCGTGCGGCGCGAGACCTATATCGGTTCCTGGCTTCCCGAGCCGGTGGTCGAATCGGCCCTGGATCCCGATGGCGAGGACGACCTGTCGCTCACCCTCATGATGGCGCTCGAGCGGTTGTCCCCGCTCGAACGGGCCGCCTTCCTGCTGCATGACGTCTTCGGCATGGACTTCGAGCAGGTCGCCACCACGCTCGATCGGGATCCGGCTGCCTGCCGCCAACTGGCGGCGCGGGCCCGCAAGCATGTACGGGATGCCCGGCCGCGTTTCACCGTCTCATCGGACGAGGGTCGTCGCATCACGGATGCCTTCTTTACGGCCTCCCGCACCGGCGACCTCGCGACGCTCCAAAACCTGCTGGCCGAGAACGTCGTCGCCTATTCGGACGGCGGCGGCATTCGAAAAGCATTTCTCAATCCGCTCCTCGGCATCCGCAGGGTGGCTGGTTTCTTCGCGGGCGCCGCCCGCAAGTGGGACAGCGACATCCCGTCCGTCGTCTATCGGGGCCTTATCGACGGCCTGCCCGGCGTGATCACCCGCGAGAGCGACGGAGAGCTACAGAGTCTCGCCCTGCAGATCGAGAACGGCCTCGTGACGGCGATCTACATCGTCCGCAACCCCGAGAAGCTCCGGCACGTCGCGGCGAGCGCCGGCCTTTCCGAACACTGAGAGGCCCTTCAGGTCAAAGGAACGATTGTCCGGCTTGCATGGCCCCGTTACGGTACTCCCCCAAACGGGGAGGGATGATGAGCGGAACCCAACGGCTGGAGACCATCCGGAGCCTTCTGACCGACGCCCATCGGGCGCTCGAACTGACGTTCGGCTTCGAGCTGTGGGACGGATCGGCCGTGCCGGCCGACCTGCCGCCCTATGCCATGCGCCTCGTGATCCGCCACGAGAGCGTCGTGGCCGCTCTCCTGCGCCGCCCGGCGCTCGACACCGTCGTCAATGCCCACGTGGCAGGGCTCCTTGACCTCAAGAACGGCACGATTTTCGATTTGGCGGATCAGCGCCCCCAGGGCAAGATCGGCCGGCGCCTGAGGCGTGTGAGCAAGATCAAGGCGCTGAAGGCCGCCTACCAGTTCTGGCGCGCGCCCGCCGACATGCCTCGCCCCCTCGACGTCGTGAAGGAAAAGCCCGGCGCGCGCGACGGACGGCCCGAGACCAACAAGGGCAACATCGCCTACCACTACGACGTGTCGAATGCCTTCTACCGGCTCTTTCTCGATCCGGAGATGGTTTATACTTGCGCCTATTTCCAGCCGGATTGGCACGACGACCTCGCCAAGGCGCAGGTCGACAAGCTCGACATGATCTGCCGCAAGCTGCGGCTCAAACCCGGTGAGCGCCTGCTCGACATCGGCTGCGGCTGGGGGGCGCTCATCTGCCATGCGGCGCAGCATTACGGCGTCAAGGCGACCGGCGTCACGCTCGCCGAGGAGCAGGCCGCCCTCGCCCGAGAGAAGATCGCACGGCTCGGGCTACAGGACCGGGTCGAGGTAATCCTGAAAGACTTTACCCAGATGGAAGGGGAGTTCGACAAGATCTCGTCCATCGGCATGTTCGAACATGTGGGGATCGCCAATCATCCCACCTATTATCGCACCGTGCATCGCCTCCTGCGGCCACGCGGTCTCTACCTCCATCACTGCATCGCGCGCCGGGCCAAGCGCTCGGACAAAGCCTTCGGACGGTTGAAGCCGGAAGCCAAGGCGATCATGCGCTACATCTTCCCCGGTGCGGAACTCGACCATCTTGGCATGTCTGTCGCCAATCTCGAACGCTACGGTTTCGAGGTGCACGACGTGGAAACCTGGCGAGAGCATTATCAGCGCACGACGCGGCTGTGGTGGGAAAACCTCAACGCCCGCCGCGCCGCGGCGGAGGCGGAGGTAGGGCCGGAGAAGACGCGCACATGGCTGCTCTATCTTGCCGGCGTCTCGCTGGGATTCGGGCGCGGCGTCATCGGCGTTAACCAGACGCTTGCCTCCAAGCGCACCAAGGGCCCGGCCAATCTGCCGCCGACGCGGGCGGATCTTTACGCGCCTTGAGGCATGAGTGTCGCCATATCGGCGCTATAGATGCGAGCAGCGCGAAGCGCTCCGCAAGCAGCAGATCTGAATGACAGACGCAGGCCGGAGTCGACCTGCGCCTCGGTTAGGATCAGAGCCGCATCATGCCTTTCTCTGGCCTATCGCTGTGACGGCAAGACACAATTGCTCGAACAGAACCTGCGCACCCGCATGCGCGGTATTGGAGGTAGCGTCATACTGAGGGGCGACTTCAACGACATCGCCGCCGACCATGTTGACCCCGTTGAGTCCTCTCAGCAGTTCGAGAACCTCCCGAGGCTGGAGACCACCGACCTCCGGTGTCCCGGTTCCGGGCGCAAAGCCGGGGTCCAAACTGTCGATGTCGAAGGAGATGTAAGTCGGCCCATCTCCTACCACCCTCCGCGCTTCCTCAATGATGCGCCCGATCCCCATATGCGGAACTTCCTCAGCATGGATCACGGTCATCCCGGATGCCCTGGAGAACTCCCACAGATACTCAGCACCCCCGCGGATCCCGATCTGGATCGTGCGTTCAGGATCGAGCGTTCCCTCGAGAACGGCCTGTCTGAACGGACCGCCATGATGGAACTTCGAGCCCTCGTAGCTGCCGCCGGTGTCACAATGCGCGTCGATGTGGATCATCCCGACAGGGCGCTCCTTTCCGACGGCCGACAGAATTGCGCGGCTGATCGAATGGTCGCCGCCAACGGAGAGAGGCAGTACACCGGCAGACACCACTATGCGATAGAAGTCCTCGATGTCCTGGTGGCAGGATTCAAGGTTGAATCGGCTGCGGAAAGGAACATCCCCCACGTCAGCCACCTTGCAATCGGCCATGGGCGTCATGCGCAGGACGTGATTGTACGGGCCGACACGCTCGATCGCCCTCACGGCACGCGGCCCGAGCCGAGCACCCGCCCGGTTCGTCACGCCAAGATCCATGGGGACGCCGATGAGAGCGATATCGAGCTCCGCCAGATATCCTGCCGAGGCCACCGGCTTGAAAGGAGCATCGAGAAAGGTCGCCGGATCGGCGAAGGGCCATTTACGACGATCGCTCTCCGAGAACTGCAGACTGGCGGCTTTCCGGAAATCGGGATCGTCGATGTCGCCTCCGGAGGTGTCGGCGTAACGCGCCCGCAGGGCGGCAAGCTTTTCTGAATCGATCATTTTATTGTCTTCAGCGTTGCGTGGAATTGTTTTGCGCGGCCTCATGCCTCTCGAAATGATCGGCGATCTCGGCGCCGGTCGCGAACCAGACATCCTCGTAGCTGCGCACATGCGTCAGGAACTGATCGAGAATGCGGATCCGCATCGGCCGTCCGCTGACCTGCGGATGCATGACCATAGTCGTGACGCCGCCCCAGTCCCGGGTCTGTTCGAACTCATCCTTCCAGATGCCGAGCACATCCTCCCGGCCGAACAGAGCGCGGGAGCCGGAGCGATGGGTCATTCCGAAATTCCAGTCGTCGAAGCTGTAGTTGACGGGAATTTCGATGGGGCCAGCGCCCCGCGGCAGAACATGTCTGTAGGGCCGGATGTCATCGCGCCAGGAACTGGAATACTGGAAGCCACGGTCGGCGAGCAGTTCAAGGAATTCGGTATAGCTCTCGCCTCCGGGAGCGCGGTAGCCCTTCGGCACGATGCCGAGAACGCGCTTCAATGCCTCGAGGCCGCGATCAACTTCCTCCGCCATGACATCGATATTGCCCGGCTCGGGGCGAAGATGAAGATAGCCATGATGCGCCACCTCGTGGCCGCCGGCCAGGATGTCCTCGCACATCGCCGGATGCGCCTCGACGGTCCAACCCGTAATGAAGAACGTCGCCTTCACCTCGTGCCGGGCCAGGACTTCCAGGAGCTTGGGAACGCCCACCCGCGCTTCGTAACCGCCATATGACATGGTGACGAGGCGCTCGGTGTTCTTCGGATCCATGCCGATCCAGACTGATTCCGCATCGACATCGAAACCGACGAAGAGAGCGGTTTTCTTGTTGTCTGGCCAGGGAAACTCGGGCGATCGCGGCGCGAGGTTCGCGGGTTGTGGCTTAATGTTCTGCATGGCTTCACTTCTCATGACGGATTGTTGAGCAGGTTGGTCGATGGTAGAGGTTGATTCAACGACGGCATGTGCGTGTTGGAAGATGTGACACACCTCCGGTGTGTGAGGTTCAGACTCGAAGTTTCGGGTTGATGATGCGACTGACAGATGCTGATATTCACCTCCTGAGAGTCTTCTCGAGCGTCGTGCAATGCGGTGGCTTCTCGAAGGCTCAGGTGATCCTTCAAGTCAGCCAACCGACAATCTCCAATCAGATCGCCGCCCTGGAGCGGCGCCTCGGCTTTCGTCTGTGTGATCGCGGACGGGCGGGATTTCGGCTCACTCTGAAGGGCGAGGAGATTTACCGGTCGGCGCAACAACTGTTCTCCTCAATCGAGACATTCCAGAACGAGGCGACCGCTCTGCACCAGGTGCTGCTGGGCGAGCTTCGTCTCGGCATCATGGATGGCCTGTTCGACGAGAGCCCTCTCATCAGAGGGATCATCGGGACTTTCGCTCGACAGGCGCCCAATGTCCGCCTGAGCGTAACGAGTGCCGATCCGTCTCAACTCGAGCAGGCCCTCAACGAAAGCCGGCTTGATGTCGTTATCGGCGATCTCACCAAGCCGGAATTCTATTACGGACATCAGCTTTATACCGACGAGCACCGGCTATACGCCGCTCCGCAGCACTTCCTTTGCTCGAAAGAATCCCCCGGCCCAGAAGACATCCGCGGAGCGCGCTTCATCAGGCGAAGCTACTCCGATCTTCAGGAGACCCGCTGTCTCAGTGGCATCAATGCCGGGGCCGTCGTGAATACGACCGAGGCTGCGATCGCTCTGATCCTGACCGGCTCGTTTGTCGGCTTCCTTCCGGAATCCCGGGCCAGTCGGTTCGTTGCCATGTCCCGCATGGAGCCGATCGAAGCGACGGAGATGCGGTTCACGAGAAAGATCTCCATTTATCGTCGTCACAATCGGAAGATGTCCCGGCTCGTCCGAGCATTTCTCTCCTGCGTCGACGAAGCCAGGATAGCGTCCAATAGTGACACGACCACGATATCGACCTGATGGAGATCCTCAGCGTCGCCGACACATCCTCAGACGGTTTCCTCGTTCGCCGACGTGATCGTCAGGATCTGATCACCCTCGGTATAGTGCATCGCGTCCAGGTAGGTGAGGAAATCGTCTACGCCGTCGCCAATCAGTCGGCCGACGAGCGAGCCGTATTCCCGTCCGAGTTCCGAACGCAGTTCCGCCGCGTCGTAACCGATTTCGACGACGCCTTGATCCGGCCGTAGGGCAAGGTAGCCGGGATAGAGCGAGCACACTGCCGATTCCAGAGACTTCAGTTCACGGGCTCCAGGAAGATCGAAGGTGCTGCATCGTCCGGACCAGTTGCTGTGGCTTCGCAATTTCGTCGTTAGCGGCAATGCCGCTTCGAGAGTCTGCGCGGACAGTGGTGATTGTTCTGCAAAGAGCTCAGCGAAGACTGACTTCTCGCCGATTGAGATCTTGATCATTCCGGTTCTCTCAACGATTGATTTCGATAGGAATAGAGCCTCTGAAATCGGTTTCGGCGAAGGCTGCCAGCAGGGCATCGGTATTGTCGTCGACATAGCCGATCAACGAGCCGTATCCGTTGACGACGCGATGATGCAGGGGTTGATCCCGCTGCTGCGCGCGCCCATAACAGACGCTGAACATGCCCCGTTCTGGGCGGAAGACGACCTGCCCGCGCGAAACGATCGAGACCGGATTCTCGACAGCTTCGCACAGCCGGGCGAGCGGATCGATCTTCATGTAGACCTGCTGACCGCTCCAGCGCGCATGCCGCAATGGACCGAGAATGGGCAGCGCGTTCCAGAGGACTGCGATGTTCTTCGGTGCAACGTCGTCATACAGGATGGCAGAACCGGTGACGTCGCCGATTTTGAAGTGAAGCCGACGTTCCATTACCGGTCTCCGTTGATCGTCAGGGCGCCAGCACCTTGGCCGGCACGGGATACGTTTTCCAGATGGGCGGCAACCTCAGGCCCGAAATTGGTGATCCGGCCGAAAGGCGTCACGTAAGACGGGCCGATGGGACCGCGGAACTCGCCATGGCCGAAGGCGACGACGAACTCCACCGTAGAAGAATAGGATTGAGGCAACCGCGCCCAGACATCTGTTTGGTATGTCGAGTTACGGCGTTCGACCGGGCGAAGGCAGATGATTCCGGGATAGAGCGAGATCACCGGTTGTTCGACCTCACCGATCTCCAGAACGGGCCCGCTGTCGAGGGTGGCGTGTAAGACCGGACCGCACCAGCTCGAGCGGACGAAGTCGAGATCGATACGGCCGATTTCCTGCAGGGTGGCAACCGTCTTGGGAGCCCACTTGCCGAGGACATCGATATCGAATCTCTCGCCTGCAATCGTGATAGCATTCATCGTGTGTGTACTCGTTTTCTGTGGTGCCATGACAGGTGGGTGGCCGATCAATCCTCACCCTTGTCAATCGTGATCTCCGGCAGCATTTGCTCGGACAGCTTGTATTTCTCGATGATTCTCTTGTACTCGCCCTCGGAAGCGAGCTGGTCGAGTGCTGCCTTAACGGCATCACGCAGCTCGGCATTCTCGCGGGTGAAGGCAAAGCCGTAGAGCTGTTTGTAGAAAGGCTTTCCGATGGCGGCGAAGATGTTCTTCGGATCTTCCGCCCAATAGTTGATCTTCTCGGCTCCGATGGCGCCGGCAATGAGCCGACCCTGGCGGATCTGAAGCTGCGTATCGGGGAGCCCCTTCGTACCGAGGATGACCGGTTGGCTGTCCGCCGGGCAGTTCTTCTCGCCCCATTCCTTGATCAGCCGGAAGTATGTGGTGTGCTCAGGCGCACCAAGCGCCTTGCCGCACAGTTGCGCCGGCTCCTTGTAAATCGCCGCGTTTTCCTTGGTCGTGTAAAAGACCGGGCCAGTGGCGAGATAGTCGACGAACGTTAGCTTGCGGTGGCGACCGGGGATGTCATTGAAGTGCGAACCGATCATGTCGATGCGGCCGGAATCCAGCGCCGGACTCATGGAAGGCACATCCATTGTCTGGAGCTTGAGCTCAAGTCCCAGTTTCGCGGAAATGGCTTCGACCAGCTCGACGTTAAAGCCGGTCAGTTTGCCGCTCTTGATATCCTCGTATTCCATCGGAGGAGAATTCGTTTCCATGCCGACATTCCAGCTCTTTCGAGACTCG
This sequence comes from Microvirga puerhi, assembly GCF_020089865.1. GTDB lineage: Bacteria > Pseudomonadota > Alphaproteobacteria > Rhizobiales > Beijerinckiaceae > Microvirga > Microvirga puerhi. The sequence continues at coordinate 206,357 of NZ_JAIRBM010000003.1, read as the reverse complement.
AACTGCTGTGGAAGCTTGATCGGCTCTTTAGCGAGAGCGGAGCTAGCTTGAAACGTAAGACCCGCAATCAACGCGCCGATGGCAAGGCCCGTCATCAATCGAAACTTCTGCATTTTTCCCTCTTCGTCGTCATCTCAGGACAGTCGAGATGAAATCCCTGGTGCGGTCGTTCTGCGGTGCGAACAAAACGGCCTCGGGATCGCCTTCCTCGGCGACCGCGCCTTTGTCCATGAAGACCACCTTGCTGGCGGCTTCCCGGGCGAACCCGAGTTCATGGGTCACCACGATCATGGTCATTCCGCTTTCGGCAAGAGAGCGCATGACTGTGAGAACTTCGGCAACGAGCTCCGGATCGAGCGCCGATGTCGGCTCGTCGAACAGCATGACATCCGGGTCCATGGCGAGCGCGCGAGCGATCGCGACACGCTGCTGCTGACCACCGGAGAGCTGAGACGGATAGGAGCCCGCCTTGTCGCGCAGGCCTACTTTCTCGAGCAGGGTCAATGCTCTTGCCTGTGCATCGCGACGCGACATCCCTTTTACCTGCATCGGCGCCTCGACGATGTTTTCGAGTGCGGTAAAATGGGGAAAGAGGTTGAAGCGCTGAAATACCATGCCGATCTTCGCGCGTTGCCTGACTACCTCGGCCGAGGTGAGCTGAACGAGACGGCCGCTCTGCTCTTTCCAGCCCTGGGGAACGCCATCGATCCAGATCAGCCCCTCCTCATTGCGCTCCAGTTGGTTGATGCAGCGGAGCAGCGTGCTCTTGCCAGAGCCTGATGGACCGATTAGGCAGACGATGTCTCCTTCGGCAACGTCGAGATTGATGTTGTTCAGGACCTGGACCGCGCCGAAGTACTTGCTCAGCGAGCGGATCACTATCTTAGGAGCGCCCATCATCATGCTCTTTGATCTTCGACATTGAGGGAAGTGACGGACTCGGTGCGTGAGAAGCCACGGCTCATGCGACGCTCAAGGAAGTACTGGCCGATCGTGAGAAGCGTGACGACGAGCAGGTACCAGAACGTCGCAACGATCAGCAGCTCAATGATGTAGTTGTTCACGTAGTAGATGCGCTGAGCCGCATTCAGAATCTCGGTATATTGGATAGCGCTGGCGAGGGACGTGGCCTTCACCATGCCAATGAACTCGTTGCCGACCGGTGGGATGATTGAGCGCAACGCCTGCGGGAGGATGATGCGTCTCATGGCCTGGTGACGGGTCATTCCGAGCGCGTCGGCCGCCTCTGCTTGTCCGGCGTCGACTGACAAAATTCCCGCGCGGATGACCTCGGCCGTATAGGCACTTTGGCAGATGCCCAGTCCCAGCAATGTGGCGACGAAGGGCGTCATCACCGTGACGGTGGAGATCTCAAATAGGCCTGGAATGACGATGACGGGAAAGATCAGTGCAAGGTTGAACCAAAGGAAGAGTTGCAGGAGCTGTGGGCTGCCGCGGAAGATCCACATGTAGAAGATGGCCGTATAGCGCGCGACGGGGTTCTCCGACATGCGCATCAGCGCGAAAATAAGCCCGAGTGCCAAGCCGACACCCATCGCCAGCGGTGCCATGATGATGGTCTGTAGCAACCCGCTCAAAATCGAGCGGGCGGTCAGAAATTCTCCCACGATCTCCCAATCGATCTTCCCATGCGCGAATGCACGGACAATCAGGACAAACAACGCGATCAGCACGACACCGCTGAGGTAGCGACCATAATGCGTTCGCTTAACACGCGGCAGACGCACCAAACTTTCTTTGACAACAGGGCGCCGGGCAGGCAACGCTGTCACCTTGGCTCCGTGAGTGGCATCCATCTACTTAGGCCCTCTAGGAAATTATGCTTTTGACTTTCTTGAGAACTATCCTGCATGTGACCAGACGGGGGTAAATACCCGGCCTGCAAATCGTAACATTGATGGATTTGAATGTATGATTCCGACGAGCCCGAGGGATCTGGAGCGGGTGATGAAGAAGTGCCGCCAACCGTTCAGCAATTGAGTTCGGATTACACTCTGGCCAGCTTCGCGGACGCTTGAGGCTCAGGGCCGTCATTTTGATCGCGCGGTGATCCTGGTTCATAGGACGCGCAAGGGTCAGGCGATGCAAGCCTGTCATACAGATCTATCGCGCCCACGGACCTTCGAACTGCTCAGCGGGAGCAGGCTTTAGTGGGCTTTCGATCTTCGGCACGGGTCAACCGCGGGTCGCCGCGCATGCTTGCGTTGCGACGCAGCCCTTTCCCGCTATCTGCTTGGTCTACGACACCGCAGCACGCCGTTCAGAACGGAATGGCGACGCGTGCGCTCACTTCCTGGGACAAGTAGTCCCGTCCGAAATCTGCGCGATATTCTGCCCGGATCTCGTAGCCCTTGGTGTTGTAGACCTGCGCGCCGACCGTTGCATTGCCGAGAATGTCCGGCATCGTGACATGGGTGAGGAAGGGCGCCAACTGTGGATCCGTATCCGAGAAATTCACCCGCATCGAGAGACTGTCTTTCGCAAACATGGTCAGACCTGCTGACACGTATGGTCGCAGCCACATGTCGGGAGCAAGATCCACGCGTGCGCCCACTTCGATATTGGGGCTGAACGCGAAGTTCCATTGCCGCGCCGCGCCAAAGGCAAGGCCCGAACCGAAGCCCAAACCGGCCTCCGTGTGCGCCGGTAGGGACGTGTGGATGACGTCGATATCGGCATAGGGTTTCATGTACCAATTCGAGAAAGCCAGCTCGTAGCTCGCCCGGAACCGCGCCGCCGCAGTGAAAACGTCGGCGTCGCCCCGCGTGATCGACCCGCCTTCACCTAACCCGAGATAGCGCTCGGTCTCATAGCGGCCCCACCCTAGGTGCCCGGAGGCAGCAAGCAGCCAGGGTCCGATCTGGTGCTTGACGGAAAGGGCGATATCGCCCGTCATGCCGGACGTGTTCGAAAACCCGTCCGCGTCCGACAAGGACGAAAGACTGAGGCCCGCAGTCGCTCCGAAGAACCAATCCGTCGCAAATTCGCGCTGCAACCCTGTCCGGAGCGTGACTGCATCACGCCGATAGCCGTCCGCCTCCGCTGTTCCGCTCTGTTGGGTCCAGTTGCCGATCATGCGCCCCCAGACGCAACTCGTTTCCTCCATAAGCGTACCCGTGCTCGCGAATACGGGGCAGCTCATGGCGAAATGCATCGAGTCCCGTGCACCCATTGTCTGAATGGTGGAGGAACTCGCCGACTCCTCCGGCGAAATCCGGTCGACGGCCGCAAGATAGTCCTGCGTCGAGCCTACCCGCGCGAAGTAGCCGAACCGATGCGCATCCTTGTCGCTGATACGCCCGGAACTCCAGATTCGCTGGAGATAGTCGATCGCGTTCCTTTCGCTGTTGGAAACGACGGCACCAGCCGGCGCGGCGAAATTAGCGCTCGGAGTGATGGTCATGGTCTGTCCGACCCGATCGGCCCTCCAGGTGAAGGGTGCCGCAGGATTTCCGGCACCTGTCATCGTCCCGGAGGTATCGTCCTTTGCCGTCAGGACCGTGAAGGTCTCCGGTCGCAGGCCGCCCACGACGCCAGCCACGAGTCGGCCGTCGAGCCGGCTCGGACCCGTCAGAGTGAGAAGATCGCTGCGAGCTTGCCCAGGGGCCGGTGTCGATGTCACGTCGACAAGAAGCGACCCGCTCGCCTCCTGCTGATATCGGCCAGTAACCATCGCCTTCCCGATGAACTCGGTTCCGGCGACGGCGAACGCTCCGCGATTGTGGAACACACCGCCGGTTCCGAGATTGACGATGCCTTGCGTGCCTGAAGCGTAAAGGCCGCTGGTCTCGTTATTGAAAACGTTCTCCTCACGCCCATTCGGATTGCCGAAAACAAGGTTGACGTCACCGATGATCGTGCCCCGGTTGAACACTTCCTCGCGCCCAAAAGAGCCAAGGATTGCCGTGCCCGAGACAGCGCTGAAGCGCGAACCATATTCGGCGATGATGAAGTTGCTTGCCCCGCCGCCATCGATGCGTACTGCAGCGCCATCGCCAGAGCCGCCGGTCACCGTACCGACATGCTTGAACACGATGTTTCCACCGGTTCGGGTCGGATCCAAAGTGCCGTCGGTTTTCTGCACGCCGCTCTGACCATAGAATCCGTATGCGCCGCTTCCCGTCGCTTCGATGCTGCCGTTGGTCGACACAAAAATCAGACCGCCTTGGCCGGCTGCATTGCGCCGCGTTGCGCCGCTGAAGGGCTCTGCGAATGCCTTTCCATTCACATCGAAGGCCGTACCACCACCGCCGCCAATCGATTGAGCGAAGATCCCATGGGCCCGCGCACCGCTGGCCTTGATGGCCATGGAGCTGAGGGCCGTCGCTGAATCGCGCATCTCGACCCGGATCGCGCCACCGTCGCCGCTCGTCGCATCGTCTCGGACCAGCGTGAGAGGCTGTGGACCGCTCGGAGCTTTGATCGCTCCTGCGCCGCCGTACCCGCCGCCGCCGCCGATCGACTGCAAGAAAACCGCACTTGCCCCCTCGCCTGTGGTCGTGATGCTGGACTTGCCTTCGAAGTTCAGGCGGACGTCCCCGCCCTTGCCGCCGATGCCACCGCTTCCACCGAGGGTGACGCCGCTCTCCATATAGCCGACCTTGCTCGCATCGGCAGCAAAGCCGCCACCACCGCCAACCGATTGGGCAAAGATGCCGAAAGCACCCAGACCAGCGGTGCTGATGGTTCCCGAATGAGTCACGGTGACGTCGCCGCCTTTTCCGCCGGGGCCTCCACTGCCGCCGAGACCGAGCGACAGATTCGGCATTGCGACGATGTTGGTTGAGCGGTCGAGAATGCTGCCATCCTCGATGAGGCCAAGATTTTTGAGAAGACCGAAAGCGGCTTCCAGCGCCTCCTTCTCCGTCTGCGTTGTAGCGAGCACCGTCGGGTCTGCGGGATCGACCCGGGTGAGGAAGGAGACACCGCCGCCGCCGCCGACGCTCTGTGCCACCAAAGCATGAGCCTCGCGTCCCTTTGTGGCGATGGTGCCGCTGTTGCTGACCTCCACACTTCCTCCGGGAGACGACTTGCCGTTGCTGCCTCCGAGCTTGAACGTGCCGGAGACGGAAACCGTATTTGCACTCGTGGCAATGCCGCCGATACCACCGCCGCCGCCGACGCTCTGCGCAACGATTCCGAAGGCTCCCGCGCCGGATGTCGCGATGCTTCCGAGCTGGCGCACGGAGACTTTCCCGCCATCGCCGCCCTCTGCTCCGCTGCCGCCGAGCGAGACATTGGCGTTCACCTTGTTGTTGCCCGTGGAGAGGGCCCCTCCCCCCTGGCCGCCACCGCCGCCGATCGACTGGGCGAACAGGCCCCAGCTATTGTCGCCGTGCGTGATGATGCTTCCTTCGTTGTAGGCACCGACCTCGCCGCCATTTCCGCCCTTGCCTCCGGTCTTGCCGAGTGTCACGGTCAGTTCGACGTCAGGCACGCTTTCGACCTTTTTGCCTGCGTAGTTATCCTTGAGATAATCCTTGAGCTTGTTCAGCGCATAACCTGCACCAAGCGTGCCTCCGGCTTGAGTAATACGTTGAGGCCAGCTCTTGTCCTTGTCAGTCAGAACCTTCAGCGCTGAAAGGATATCCTTCGCCTTGGAAAGCTTCTTCTGTTGAGGCGCATGCTTGTCGAAGAACTTATAATCCGCGACGTTCTGTTTCTTGTCCTTGTCGCCCAGTAGGAAAACGAGGACCTGGTCGGATTTCAGCAGCTCGTCCGTGACTTGATAAATGAACTTCCCAGGATCTTCGCCAAAATCGGCCGCGGCCTTCTGCTTGCCGCCGAACGCACCTCCGGAGCCGCCACCACCGCCAATGCTCTGGGCCACGATGCCCGCAGAGCCATTGCCATAGGTTTCCACCACGCCGCCAAGGGAATTGTTGACGAACACTTGGCCACCGACACCGCCGTCACCGCCCCGACCGCCAATGTCGAGTTTGGCCGAAAAGGTCCCTTGCTTGACGGTGGCGGGTTTGCCTGTGCCGCTGGCCTGATAGCCTCCACCATCGCCGCCGCCGCCGCCGACGCTCTGGGCGAAGATGCCGCGGGCGTTGTTGCCGTAAGTGAGGACGGAGCCGTCGTTGACCACGCTCACGCCACCGCCGTTGCCGCCGCCGCCGCCACTGCCTCCGATCTCGAACTTGCCGGTGTAAGAACTCCCGAGCGGCAAGGCCGCCTTCGTGATCTCACCGATCGTTTCGTTCCAGGACAGGCCAGAGGCTGCGGAGGCCGAAGCCGGTCCACCATCTCCGCCGCCACCGCCGATACTATGGGCCATGATGCCCGTCGAGAATGCACCATGGGTTTCGATAATGCCTGACGTGAAGTTTCCGTCTTTGTCCCGCTTTCCCTCGTTCACGACGGTGACCGTGCTGCCGTTGCCGCCTCCGCCGCCTGAGCCGCCGACGGACACGCCGAGGCCAAAATTGAGATAGGTGCCGAGAAGGTCCACCACGGATGCGGCCGACCCGCTCGTCCCGCCACCACCGCCGACACTGATGGCCTGGATGCCATAACTCTTGTCGCTTTGCGTGGTCACCTTCGCGAGGTTCGTCACCGTCACGGTCTTCGCCGACCCGCCGCCCCCTCCCGAGCCGCCAACGGCAAAGGACACTCCGAAGTCGAGCGTTTCCGGCGGCGCGATGGCCAAGGCATAGGCCTTGGCACTGCCCGCAGCGCCGCCGCCGCCGCCAATGGATTGGGCCTGGATGCCATGCGACTCCAGGCCGTGGGTTGTGATGACCGAGCCGTTGACGATACTTACATCGCCTCCGCTACCTCCATCACCGCCCGCACCGCCCACCGCAACAGCCACGGACACGTCAATCCCTGCCGACGTAGCCGAGGCCGTTCCTCCCGCGCCGCCGCCGCCACCGACGCTCTGGGCGATCACGGCAGTGGAAAGCTTTCCCCAGGTGGTAATGCTCGGCAGCGGAGCTCCTGCGAGTGTCGGAAGTGGAGGGGTCGGCACGATGAGGACGTCGCCGCCATTTCCGCCGCCGCCGCCACGACCGCCGATGGCCACGCCGACGAAGGTGTTGAAGGAATCCGCATCGCCGCCACGACCGCCACCGCCACCGATGCTCTGGGCCAGAATGCCGTATGCGTTCTCGCTCTGGGTCGTGATGGCGCCGCCCTGGGCCACTGTGACAGTGCCGCCATTGCCCCCCATGCCACCGACGCCACCCTTGCCAAGGAAGAAGCTCGCCCCGCCCATGCCGCCGCCCCCACCTGCCGTGGGATCGCCTGCATTGGCAGGTTTGATCGGCCCGACCGCAAAGGCGTTGATGGCGTTGCCTCCGCCGATGCTCTGCGCCACGATGGCATGCGCGCCTGCACCCTGTGTCGCCAAAGTTCCCTGATTGGTGACCTCCACCTTGCCGGGGGTGCCTGCCCGGCCGCCATCACCGCCGCCGAAATAGCCACCCGCGCCTCGCCCGCCTGAGCCGCCCACCGATTGAGCAATGATGCCGAAGCTGTAGTCGCCCTTGGTCGTGATGGTCCCCGCATTCGTACCTTTCACCTCATCGCTGCGTCCGCCCGTGCCCCCGGGCTGCCCTCCGTCCGCCAGACGCGCCTGCTGCCCGCCCTGACCGCCGAGACTTTGAAGCAGGACGGCCGGAGATGCGGCGCCCTCTGTGGACACGGTGCCGTTGTTGACAAACGTGACGGTTCCGCCGGCGCCGCCATCCGTCGGATAGGGCGCGGACCAAGTGGTGCTATACGAGCGCTTGGAGCCCTCGCCACCAACCGATTCTGCAATGATCGCGGGGGCATTGGTCCCTTTCGTAGAAATGACGGCATTCTTGGCGACCGTCACAGAGACGGCCCCGCCCGCGCCGCCCGCTGACGTGGACCGGTAGGCCGCTTCGGTGCTGCCTTCCGACTTGCCCGAATTGCCGCCGATGGAGCGGACCCAAATCGCCGCGTAGTTGTTGCCGACAGCGCGCACCGCCTTGTTCGCCACGAGCATAACGTCACCGCCGCGTCCACCAGGTGGGACGTCGACGATGTGATTGCCACTCGTACCGCCACGGGAATAAAGGAGAAGAAGTGCAGTGGGGTTGCTCTGGTCGCCAGCTCCCCCGAGAACCCCGTCTTGCGTGATGGTCAGCGTTCCGCCAGGGGCACCTGGCGTTGCGGGCTCTCCGCCGACAAAGCCGACCGATCGGAAACCATTGCCGCCGTTACCTCCGATGGAGCCGATCTCGACGGCAGGACCGTTGGCCGCCGTCGTCGAGTAGTTGTTGATGATGCTGAGGCTGCCTCCGGGTTGCGCTTGGGTCGCAGCACTCGTCCTGAACCAACCCAGATTCTGGGCGTCCTTGCCGCTCAAGCCAATGCCGAGCCATTTGCTGACTTCATCCGCATGCGCGGCGGCGCCAGCAAGGACGGTCAGGACAGCAACAAGGCTGACACCTGATAGAAGAGCGTGTGCAGAGCGCATGACTGCCGGTGACGTGCCACCGTCGCTTCCGGTTGCGCGTGTCATACAGCTCTCCTTAATAGAATTTCAGTGCAGATGTAGATTGCGGGCTTTACATGCCGCCCTTGTGCATTGGCTAGTCTAAAATGAGCACAATTTCAAAATACTGTTTGAGCTATTTTAACAATTGCGCCGCCGATCAACGGTGAAACGACACAATGTTCCAGCACACAAACTTCAACTTAACTGTAATTCCGTTCGGAATCGTTACGTTAATCACGATCGGATGCGTCGAGCCAAGCTAACTTGCCAAGAGGTCATATGGCGCTCAGGCTGCGCGTGCGCTTCCGGAATTTGACAGAGGGCGAGAGGGCGACAGCTAGCTGATGCTGGGGTGGCCTGCACTCGTATCGGCGTGCCCCGAATCTTGCATCCGCGAAGCCACGATGACCAGCCAGACCATCCATACCGCACTCACAACCCAGGTCAGCACGATTGCAACCGAGTGCATCGGCGAAAAGCCCTCGGAGCCAACCAACCAGCCTTGAACCCAATAGATGAAACCGGAGAGACCCATCAGGCCCGCAATCGTCCGCGGGATCCAAGTCGTCTGCACGACCGCAACTGCGAACAGAAGCAGAGCGAGGCCGAGGGTGAAGTCCTGGTAGCTTCTTACTCCCCACTCCAGCCAGCGGATTGCCTCGGCACTCGCAAATCGCGCCGCTTTCTGGGCGTCTGGAGCACTCGCCCATGCATTCACAGCCTGCTTAAGGGCGACTCCATCCACCGCCTGTAGAACGCCGTACAGCGCCAGCGCCGCGGCCACAGAAGCAGCACCGAGGCGACCCGCCCATCTCGCCGCACCGCCCTGAACATCCAGGGCGCAGAACAAGGCGATCAGCCCTGCGAGCAGGATCGCCATGCTCGCGAACTGGCCGAGGTGCACGGCCCCCCAGATCGTGTTGCCGGCATATACAGCGAAGATGGCAGAGTGATTATTGGCGTCACCGCCGGCGTGAAACCGGGTGATCGCGATGTGGAGGAGTTGCCCCAGGAGCAGCAGCCCGGCCGCAAGGCGCAGCGACGTGCGTGGGCTGAATGTTCTGTTGTTCATCACGATGCTCCCGATCCGTCGGACGGCGCCGAAGTGCCTTTCCATAGCTCTGCATGGTGTATCGGAAGGGTTCGCGATGACCACTCTACAGAAGACCCTCGGCCAAAGCGGTCCCCAGGAACTTGCTGCGGTTGAGCCAAATACCCGTGGCTGTGAGGTGATGATCTAAGAGGCGCAGCTTGTGGTCTTTGACACCGACAGGTTGGGGCACGAGCGCGATCTAAAATGATCCCCGGGTCACAACATCGCTTGAAACCAGAAGAAATAGAATGAGCAACCACGCTCCGGCCCCTAGCGCAGCCAATCGGACGAGGCCGCGCTCCTTCTTCAACTGCATATAGAACCAGAAGATCAGGCTCGCCTTGATGAGGGCAATACCCATGCTGACGACAGGGTTCATGCGACCGAGCGGGAGAAAGCTCGCGCCAACGGTCAGGCTTAGCAGGATCAGAAGCAAAACCCAGATCAGGATAGCTTGAAGGATCTGTGCGCGAGCCATCTCAGCGCACCAGATAAAGGGCGGGAAAGAGGAAAATCCAAATGATATCGACCAAATGCCAGTAGAGCCCGCAAAGTTCGACCGTCAAGGCCTTCTGCGGGAGGCGAAGCGAGCCGCGCCCCACGCGCCAGGACAGACCGACCATCAGTGCAATGCCGATGGTCAGATGCACTGCATGAAGTCCTGTGGCTGCAAGATACAGACCCATGAAAAGCTCTTGGACGGGCCCCGAGAACGCATGGCGGACGCCTGTCAGGGGAAGAAGGCCTTCCTGCCATTCCTTGGCATATTCGATACCCTTGAGACCGAGGAAACCAACTCCCATGCAAGCCGACGCGACCAGCAGGGTCGCCCCCACGCGACGCGAGCCCGCGCGCGACGCTTGAACGGCCAGGGCAACCAGCAGGCTCGAAGTGAGAAGAATGACGGTGTTGGCGGTGCCGATCCAGAGATACAGACGCTTCGACGCTTCTATCAGCTGCTCCCGATGTTCGATCCGATAAACCATGATCGCAGCGAACAGGCCGCCGAACAGCATGATCTCGGTTCCCAAAAAGATGAACATGCCCAGCATGTTCGCCTCATGCTGCTGGCTGGCCTCCGTATATGGCTCGTGAACCGGACTGCCCTGGGTCATCGGCGGTCTTCCATCTCGACCGGATAATCGTAGGGCCCTGTCGTCACGACCGGAATTTGATCGAAGTTCTGCTTCGGCGGCGGCGAGGGCGTGGTCCATTCGAGACCTGTCACGCCCCAGGGATTCGGAGGAGAGGGCTTACCGTAGCGCAGAGAATAGAAGAGGTAAGTGAAGGGCAGGACATAGGCGACGCCTAGGAGGCTCGCGCCCAATGACGACATCACATGAAGCACCTGGAAGGACGGATCATAGATATGGTAGCGGCGCGGCATACCGAGATAGCCGAGAAGATATTGCGGGAAGAATGTCAGATTGAAGCCGAGGAAGATGAAGATCGCGGTCAATCTGCCCCAAACCATTATGTACTCGCGCCCGGTGATCTTGGGCCACCAGAAATGCAGCGCACCGAAGAAAGCGGATACCGTTCCGCCCACCATGATGTAATGGAAATGCGCAACGACGAAATAGGTATCGTGCACGTGCACGTCGATGGCCAGCATGGCGAGAATCAGGCCCGTCAATCCGCCGAAGACGAAAAGCCCGATGAAGCTCATGGCGAAGAGAAAAGGTGGATCCAGCGAGATATGGCCTTTGTAAAGAGTGGCTGTCCAATTGTAGACCTTGATGCCGGATGGGACTGCCACCGCAAGGCTCAAGAACGAGAAGACCGCACTCGCATACATCGACTGGCCGGATACGAACATGTGATGTCCCCAGACCAGGAAGCCGATGATGGCGATGGCAATGGAAGAGAAGGCGACGAACCAGTAGCCGAAGACAGGCTTGCGGGCCGCAGCCGCCACAAGCTCGCTCACCACTCCGAGCGCGGGCAGAACCATGATGTAGACGGCCGGATGACTATAGAACCAGAACAGGTGCTGATAAAGCAACGGGTCACCGCCCAGCGACGGATCGAAGATGCCGATTCCGAAGAGCCGCTCTGCCGCGATCAGGGCGAGTGTGATCGCGAGGATCGGCGTTGCCAGCACGAGGATCAGCGACGTCGCATAATGCGACCAGACGAAGAGAGGCAGTCGGCCCCAGGTCATGCCCGGAGCGCGCAGAGTGTGAATTGTGACGATAAAATTGAGGCCTGTCAGGATCGACGAGAAGCCTGCGATGAAAATGGCAACGGTCGCCGCCACCACATTGCCGTTGGCAAACATGCTGGACAGGGGCGTATAGAACGTCCAGCCCGTATCGACACCTCCCGCCACCAGTACGTAAAGAGTGAGCGTGCCGCCGAGCAGATAGATATACCAGCTCAAGAGGTTCAGCCGCGGGAAGGCCAGATCTCTCGCGCCGATCATTAGCGGTATGAGAAAGTTGCCGAAGGTGTTGGGAATAGATGGGATCAGGAAGAACCACACCATGATGACGCCGTGCAGCGTGAAGGTGCGGTTATATCCCTCGTTTGTCAGAAAATCGCCCCCGGGCGTCAGGAGTTCTATTCGCACCAGAGCCGCCGCCGCACCACCGATAAAGAAGAAGAATGTGACGGCATAAAGATAAAGGATGGCGATGCGCTTGTGATCCGTGGTGAGGAGCCAGGACCGCAGGCTATGGCCTGCCCTGAGGTAGCTGACCTTCTCGACGTCGGTTTCGGGAATATGGCGCTCGGTCATGGATGTTCTCGCCATTGCGTCGCTTTCAGCGACTTGATGTATGCGACGATCTTCGTCAGATCGTCTTCTCCCAGCACATTTTTGAACGTGGGCATGATGGACGGATAGCCCGCCGCCATCTGCTGCTGCGGCAAGAGAATGCTGTCCCGGATATATTGCTCATCGGCGATGATCGTTTCGCCGCCCTGCAGTGCAACGGGCCGTCCGTAGAGCCCGTCGAGCGAGGGGGCGTGAACGGTCGCGGCCGGGCTGTGGCACCCGCTGCAACCATAGGTGCGGAAAAGCGTCTCGCCTTGCGCCGCAAGCGTCTGATCCACACCCGATTCCTGGAGCCATCGCGCATAATCCTGTTGCGCCATGACGACGAAATGCCCTCCCATCAGGGAGTGGTTGGTGCCGCAGAACTCGGCACAGGTGAGACGGTAGATGCCCGGCTTATCGGCTTGGAACCACATGGTGGTGTAGCGCCCGGGCAGGACATCCTGCTTGAGACGCAAGGCCGGCATGTAGAGGCTGTGAATGACGTCCTGCGAGATCATGGTGAGCTTGACAGGCTCACCGACTGGCACGTGCAGCTCGTCGATTTCCCCCTGCCCACCGGGATGCTGAAACTTCCACATCCATCGCTTCGCCACCACATCGATCTCAAGTGCGCTGGCAGGAGGATGCTTGAGATCGAAGAAGAGCCAAGCCGACCAGAAGAAAAAGCACAGAATCAAGAGAAAGGGGATCACCGACCACGACACTTCGAGCAACGCATTCCGGTTAACCTGGTGCCGGCGATTGACTTTGCGGCCGCGACGATACCGTACCGCGAAGACGATGATGAGGATGAAGACTGGAACCGATAGGGCAAAAATCAGGCCGGTGAAGCCATAGAGGAGGATGTCGACGGCACTCGCATGAGCGGAGGCTTGGTCCGGCCAGAGGGGCAGATCCGACCTCATGACATGCGTTCCCTGCGTTCACGCATGAAAGCACGAATGAGGAAGGCCAACAGAATCGCAACCGTTAGGCCGCCTCCGATGCGCAGCATCAGCCACACGAGCGCACCGTATTGCCCCGTCTGCGGGTTGTAGTGATAGCAAAGCAGGAGAAGTTGCTCACCCCATCCGCCGATGCGGCCTTGACCGGCCTCGGTGAGCGCAAGCCGTAAATCCAATGGATCCGGGTTGAGGCCGTAAAGCCAGCGCTCGAGGCGTCCATCCTCCGTCAAAACGGCCGTGGCTGCGATGTGGGCAAATTGGCCCAGTTGCTCGTCCCATGCATAGCGATAGCCCAAGGCATCCGTCACCGCTTTCGTGGTTTCGGGCGACGCCGTCACGGCATGGAGACCGCCACGAGCCGCGAGCTCGCGAAGACGAACCTGCAAGTCCTTGAGCGAGGCGGCCGACTCGCGAGAGGTTTCCTTCGGATCGATGCCGAAGGCGATGAGCGAAAAATCGTTCTCGAGCTTGTAGGGCTGAGCCAGGACAGCGCTGGCAATTCCACCGAGCGTGACGCCACAGATGTTGGGGCATTGGTGTTGGACGGGGATCAGGATGATGGGTTTTCCGCTTCCCAATGCGCGCAACGAAATGTTTCTGCCGGTTTCATCCCGAACCACGACGTCGAGCGGCACTTGCGCGTCGGGTCGCCGATCGATCCCTGCCACCTCGAATGCGTTGAACGGAGCAGCCGCAGCGCTGAGAGAGAACACGGCCAGAAAAAGCACGAACAGGGATCTCATGGCTGCGGCTTTCCGGTTTCGTCCTGCCAGCCCTGCTGGATCGTGAGCCGCATGGCAGCCTCGATGGGAATATGCACACGCCCAGTTTCCCGATTGGTCCAGCCGTAACCTTCGAGACGGCCGCGTGCTCTCGCTTCCACCGCCGCCCGGTCGCCCGCAGGCGAGACTTCGAGGCGCGGCGATGGAGGAGACAAGACGCGCATCTCCAGCGGACTTGCAGCGGAATGGTCCTCTCTCTGAGAGAAAAGCGCGAACATGCCCGCGACCAAACCTCCTGTGAGGCCAAGGCAGACGAAGAGGATGCCAAGGACATAGGCTACGCCCCTGACTGAAACGTCGGATGCTTCATAGCCTTTGGCTTGATGGTCGCTCATGATGCCTCTCCTACTTCGACGCTCGATGGGGAGCGGGCACTGACGCGGTATCTGAATGTCTCCATGAAAGCGGTCGCGACGATGAGACCCGTGCCTGACAATGACAGCACGAAGAGACCAAGACTGAGAGGCGATGTGACACCGGTCAGGGTCAGCCAAGATGCCTCCAGAATCTTCCCGGCCAACACTGCAACGCACATGGCGAACAGCCATGTCTTCGAGGACCGAACGGGAAGCATGAGAATGAAAGCCGGGAGAAGGTGCAGACCGGATATGGCCCACTCCACATGCGACCAGCCTTCCGACGACTGTCTCTTATACCAGAGAACGCCCTGCGGAAGATTGCCCGACCATGTGATGATGTACTGCATGAAGGCGAAATAAGTCCAAAGCAACAGCAGCAAGAGCAAAAGCCCCGACAGAAGACTGATGCGCCTCAGATGAGGTTTGAGCAGAAGAGCAGTGCCGCTGATCCAAACCAGAGATGTGCCCACTTGGCTCGAGAGGATATAAAGGCCGAAGCCCGAAGAACTGAAGGCTGGATCGAGAGACATGATCCAATCGACGGCAATCATCGTGCTCATCGGCACGAAGATCAGAAGTCCGATGCAGGACAGGATCGTGAAATTCCCCCGCCGCTGTGAAAGCAGGAAGGTGAATGCTCCGAGAAGCGCAAACCAGATCAGGGTTCTTGCTGCGAAGAACCAGGGTATCAGGTAGATGCTTTGAAAGGCATTTCGTGGTGGTTGGTCAGCCCAGTCATAGATGGAACCTATCCCAAGCAGAACGGGAATGAACATCAAGGCGGCCAAAGGCATGAGCAGCGTCGCCGTCTCTGCGAAAACCAGAAGCTCGTTGGCCCAGCCCCCCGGAATGAGCCGCATCGTCATCAGCAGCAGAAGTGCTCCGATGGGGATACCGCTCCAGAAAAAAGCGCTTCCCAGCCAGGCACGCAAAGCGGCCTGCGGATCCCACAGGCACGCTAGAAGCGACAGAACGCAAAGCGCAAACCCAGCGATGGGCCACCACAAGGGTATCGGGCTGCGCTCATTGGTCATGAGCGGCCTCCAGCTTGGTTCTCTCCTCATCCGACAGAGCCGTCACCGATGTGTCCTGACTGACCTGGAGAGCACGAATATAGGCCGCAATGGCCCAGCGATCTGCCGGTGCCACACGGTCGGCATAGGAGTACATCACCCCATGACCATGGGTGATGACATCGACGAAATAGGCTGGAGGAGCAGCGCGCAGCCTGGGGATGTGGAAGCTTGGCGGATGAGGAAAGCCGCGACTGGGAACCGTGCCTTGCCCATAGCCTGAAAAATCGTGGCAGACGGAGCAATAGATATCATACCGCTCCCGCCCTCTCTCCAGGAGCGCCTGGGTCAGCGGCGGGCGTGTAGTGAGAGCGGCCTCCAGAGCGAGATCATCTCGCCCGACCGTGCCCGGCGGCGGCGATTGCAGAACCTTGCCATCGGCGAAGAGAGAAGTCCTCTTGTAGTGATCATCGCGCGGCTGATGGTCCAAATTATCGCAAGCCGTCAGCAGAAGCGGGA
Source organism: Microvirga puerhi (assembly GCF_020089865.1). Taxonomy (GTDB): domain Bacteria; phylum Pseudomonadota; class Alphaproteobacteria; order Rhizobiales; family Beijerinckiaceae; genus Microvirga; species Microvirga puerhi. Next base: position 190,374 of record NZ_JAIRBM010000003.1, on the reverse strand, counting down.
GGATGAGGCAGAAGAACTTCATTCTGCCTCCTCCGCTTTTCCGACCTGATCCACGCGCACAGGATCCAAATCCGACAGGAAGCTGCTCGTCTCTTCCGGATCAAAACGAGGATCGTTGCTGAAGACGATGAGAAAAAACTTATCCGATGAGGCGAGATGAAAGCTTTCGATGTCGAAGACCGGATAATTCAACCGCGGCAGGCGATTGAAAAGAAGCATGCCCGCAATGGCAAAAAGAACCGCAAAGAGAACCGTCAGCTCAAACGTAATGAGCATGAAGGCCTGCCAGGATATCAAAGGCCGTCCGCCGATATCGATGGGAAAGTCTAGGTTCGTATAGACCTGCATCCCATAGCCCGTCAGAGCTCCCGTGATACCACCGGCAAGGCAAAGGAGCGGAACGCGGCTGTCTTGAAAATGGAGCGCCTCGGCCAAGCCCTCTATGGGAAAGGGAGTATAGGTATCGATATGGGTGTATCCTCCTGCATATGTCTTGCGAACCGCATCCCGCAGTGCATCCGGATGGCTGAACTCGGCCAGTATTCCGAAGATGGGTTCGTGAGGCGCAGGCTCACGCATCACGCCCCCTTTCTTCTTCCTCATACAATGCTTCCTTGATCTCGAAGGAGGAGATCATGGGCAGAAAGCGCACGAAGAGCAGAAACGGCACCAGGAAGACGCCGAGTGTGCCGATATAAAGGCTCCATTCCCAGAAGCTGGCATGATACTCGCCCCAGGAAGAAACGAGATAATCCTTGTAGAGAGCCGTCACCAGAAGCATGTAGCGCTCGCACCACATGCCGACCGTCACGGAAAGCCCGATCAGAAAGAGGGGCAGCGGATTCGTTCGGATGTTATGCCACCAGAGCAGTTGCAGCGGCACGAAGTTGCAGATGACGGCGCCCCAATAGCTCCAGGCATAGGTGCCCCCGAGTCTATGCTGCAAGGTCAGCACATCATGCTGAACGCCTGAATACAGAGTAAAGAAAACCTCGGATATGTAGCCGTAGGACGTCATCAATCCACTTGCGAGCAGAAGCTTTCCCAGAAGGTCCAAGTGGCGGGCGGTGACAAGATCCTCTAGGTCGAAAGCATACCGCAGGACAGTCGCGATCATGGATACCACCGCGAAGCCCGAGAACGCTGCTCCCAACACGAAGTAGGGTGGAAAGACCGTGGAGTTCCAGCCGGGAATGGGCCCGGCGGCGAAGAGGAGCGATACTTCGGAATGGACGGAAACGACGAGCGGCACCGCGATGGCCGCCGTCAGGCGATAGGCCTGTTGCCAGCGCGCCCAGTGCCGCGCCGAACCGCGCCATCCGAGTGCGAAAAGGCCATAGAAAACCTGCTGTCGCCGTTTCTGGGTACGGTCACGCGTGGCGGCGAGATCGGGAATGACGCCGATATACCAAAAGAGAACGGACACGATGAGATACGTGAGAACCGCGAAGAAGTCCCAGGTCAGCGGACTCTTGAATTGCGGCCAGATGTTCATCGTATTGGGATAGGGAGCCATCCAATAGAAGTACCAGAAGCGCCCGAGATGCAGGATGGGATAGAGACCCGCGCAAACGACGGCAAAAAGCGTCATGGCTTCGGCGAAGCGGTTGAGGGCGTTACGCCAATGCTCGTTCATGAGAAGCAGCATGGCTGATATCAAGGTCCCGGCATGGCCGATGCCGAGCCACCAGATGTAGTTGGAGATCGCCAGGCCCCAGTTGACAGGGATATTGATGCCCCACACACCGACTCCGTTCCAGAAAACGACGATGGCCGAGACGAAGAAGATCAATAGCAAGGTCAGAGCGAAGGCAAAGGCGATCCACCAATTCCGCCTCTGCGGGAACGAGATTGGAATTTGCGTGATTTCGCCGGTGATCGCTGCATAGCGATTCAGAGACGAACCGTGGGCGCCGGGACTGACTTGTTGCGTCATTCCTTACCCTCTTTGCTCTGCTTTTGGGGAGCGAGGTCTTCTTCGATCCGCGCCAGATAAGTTGTGCGCGGGCGAGTGTTGACCTCTTCCAGTAGACTATAGTCGCGTCCCGATCCCTTGCGTTGACTGACCTGCGACTGGGGATCGCTGACATTGCCGAAGACGATGGCGCTGGTCGGGCATGCCTGCTGACAAGCTGTCACGACCTCTCCATCACGAATGGATCTTCCCTCCTTCTTGGCCTGAATGCGGACGTCGCTCACGCGCTGCACGCAGTAAGTACATTTCTCCATGACGCCACGGGCACGAACGGTGACGTTCGGGTTTCGGACAGCCTGGATCTCCGGCGGATCGTTCTCGGTAAAGTTGAACCAATTGAAACGGCGCACCTTGTAGGGACAGAACGATGAGCAGGTGCGTGTGCCGATGCAGCGATTGTAGACCTGAAGGTTCATGCCGTCGAAGCTATGAACGGCGGCATTCACGGGGCATCCCATCTCGCATGGAGCCTGCTCGCAATGCATGCAGGGTACCGGCTGAAAGTAATGACGGGGATCGTTCGGTTCGCCCTCGTGATAGTGATCGATCCGCAGCCAGTGCATCTCACGGCCTTGCCCCACGAGCTCCTTTCCCACCATGGGAATGTTGTTTTCCGCCACGCAGGCGACGACACAAGCATTGCATCCGATGCAAGTATCGAGATCGATCGACATACCCCAGGAAGGATCGTTTTTCACCGTGGGAGGATAAAAGGAAGGTGGTGGAGAGTTCCGGCCTGTTTTTACTTCTTCATCTGGAGCAGCGACCGTGCGGATGAAGTCAAAGCCATCGATGGCATGATGCTTCTGCGTCGTCGCCACATCCTGTTTCAGCCCTGTCGTCTCGAGCTTCACATCGGATCGGTGCCATGGGCTCTCGGCCGCCTGGAGTCGATAGGCGTCATAGCCCATCTGATCCATCGCACTCCCGAAGGGACCTCGGCCATAACCCAGGGTGACGACAACCGTCGCGGCTTCCTGGCCAGGCATGATCCAGGCCGGGCCCGTGACGCTGGTCCGATCCGTGACAAGCCGGATCGTATCGCCATTGCTGATCTTGCGTTCCTCGGCAAGTTGCGGAGAGACGAGGATGACGTTTTCCCATGTCACCTTCGTCAGCGGCTTAGGCAACTCCTGGAGCCAGGGATTATTCACATAGCGTCCATCCCAGATCGTCGGATCGGGCCTGACGATGAGATGCAGAGTTGGCTCGCTCTGGGAGGGCGGAGTCGGCGGGATGGCTCGAATGGCTTCTATGACGATGTCGGGATAGGCACTCCTCTCAATGAAGCCGCGATGGAGACTCGTACGCCATAGCTGATCGAAAGCGCCGCTCCACGCCTGACGCCACGTGGCCTGCACGATCGCGTGATCGTCACCTCCGAATTGCCCACGCAGATTCTCCATCACGACATGGGCAGAGCGGACGTCGTAAATGGGACGGATGAGGGGCTGGATGAGACCCACCAACCCGTCCGGGCTTCGCGCATCGCTCCAGGACTCGAGCTCGTGCGGTAAGGGGGCATGCCATTGGCTTAACGCTGCAGTCTCATCGTAATGAAGACCTGCATGAACCGCGAGGCCGACTTTGCCGAGATGGTCACGAAAGCCCCTATCCTCGGGCGCAGCGTAGGCAGGATTTGCGGCTATCATCACAAGAGTGGCGACCCGCCCTGATGCCATATCCTCGCAAAGCCGATCGAAGGAGCGTTCGCCTTCCGGAGGCATTGTAGCGATGGGTTCGGTGAACCGGATCGTGCGTGAGAAATTCCCGAGACGCTCATTAATGAGGAGACCGAGAGCCTGCACCTCCGGTCGATGATGTGCGCCGATCGTGGCCAGACAGCGGCTCCTGCTGGCTGTGAGGGCATCGGCGGCCTTGCTGACCCAGGTCTGCTCCTTCGGCGTCAGATTGGCAGCCCGGCCGATGCCGGCGTCCAACTGATGGGCCAGTGCACTTGCCAGAGTCTCGATCCTGCTGTGCGAAGCGATCAGGCGGTCCGATGCCGTGATGCCCGTCAGCGTCGGCGACGGCTCGGTCGCCATAAGGAGACAACGACCCTGTCCCTTTTGAAAAGCCAGACGGCGTTTCGACCATGAACGCCCATGCAAGGTCTGACGAGGACCTGAGCCTAAGAGATCGTCGTCGAGGCTGACAATGACGTCTGCTTCCTCAAGCCGATAGTGCGCGTCCAACCGACGCCCGAACAAGAGCTGCAGAGCCTCGCGTCGGAAATCTTCGTTGATCGGCTCCAACACATGCCATTGCGCTTTGGGCCAATGTTGAAGCAGCTCTGCGATCTGACGCTGCAAGGTCGGAGATGTCACGGTTCCCGTCAGAAGACGGAAGCCCTCTCCTTGTGATGCGTCCATCCGGGCCGCATTCTCGAGCATGGCCTTGTCAAATGCGTCCCAGGTCGCTGTCCTGCCCAGATAACGGGGCGCGCGCGACCGGTGAGGATCATAGAGATCGAGCAAGGCTGCCTGGGTAAAGGAATTGCTCCGGCCTTCGAAGAAGGGGTGATCCGGGTTGCCCTCAAGCTTGACGGGGCGTCCGTCAAGGGTTTTCCCGAGAACAGGCTGCGCATAGCCGCCCATGGTCACGGCGGTGGCGTACCATTTGGCGACACCCTGCACATTGAACTCAGGCGCGGTCACATAAGGAAGTGCTTTTTCATCCTCCTGAACCTGACAGCCTGTGAGCCCGGCAAGGGCGAGGGATGCGCCCATGGCTTTGAGCAGGGTGCGACGATCAAGATCGAGGGGCGCAAGAGATGGGAATTCTGCTTCCAAGGAACGGCGGAACTCCTCCGTGCCTGCCAGTTCCTCAAGACTACGCCAGAACGAACGCTCGCCCTTCCCCTCCGGATGGCGCCGAATGGCGGAGCGAGTCTTTGTTTCCGGGTGCTGGCTGGGGAGCTGCTTCATGCCAGATTTATCTGTGACAGATGTTGCAGGAATCGAGGTGCTTCGGCTCGATGCCAAAGGCCTTGACCATGAGCTTGCCATAGACCTCATGGTCCTTGTCAGCCTCCCACTGCGTCCAGTCGAGACGCGTCACCTGATCGGGAGGGCGCAAGTGCGGCGCGGGATCCCGGTGGCAGTCGAGACACCACTGCATCTGGAACGGCTTGGCCTGCATCATGAGCGGCATCTGATCGACACGGCCATGGCATTCCACGCAAGGGACACCGCGATTGATGTGAATGGAGTGATTGAAGAAAACATAGTCGGGCACGCGCGCGACCCTGTTCCACTCCAATGGTTTGTCAGATGCGAGACTTTGGCGCACAGGCTCCAGTGCTGGTGCTCCTGTCCAGATCTGGGAGTGACAGGTCATGCAGATATGGGTCGGCGGCAGGCCGGCACGCGCGCTGGTTTCGACCGCCGTATGGCAGTAGCGGCAATCGATACCAAGACCACCCACGTGATGTTCATGACTGAAGGGAACGGGCTGGTTTTGGACCCAGCCGATGCGTGTCGTATAGGTTGAGTTCATATAGCCGCCAATAAACATCCCACCGCCGAGGATGCCGGCCGCCAAGATCAGGGCGATGGCGCGAAGGCGCGTGTCGGCCGACGCTGTAAAGATCTGGGGCATTGAACCCTACACACTTTAGCGTTGTCACTCGGCAGGTCGCCCGCTCGTTACCGAGGCGGAGGTGCGAAAGTGATGATGTCGCCACCGCCATTCTTGCCTGTTGCGCTTGCGATGTATCGGCAACTCTATCGCATATAAGTCACGGGCATAGCTTGACCACCTGTCGAGCAAAGGCTCCGACCAGTTTCTTGTCTGCCGTTAATGTTCGCCTCTGGTCTTAAGCTCCACTCTTTTTGTCTCCACATCATGCGCAGTGACGGCAGGAGCAGCAGAACCCCAGCTGTTTCGCACATAGGTCAGCACCGCTGCGATTTGTTCGTCATTAAACTGCCAAGCGAATGCCGGCATTGCCGGAGCCGTCGGCTCCTGATCCGTGGCGACACTGCGGGCTCCGCTCAGTGTGACTCTGACGAGCGTCGTGGGATCGGTCGAATGGACGGAGGGAGATGCGGCGAGGGATGGAATAAGGTGGGGCACGCCGGTGCCGTCGATGGCATGGCAGGCGGAACAGACGTCGTGGTAGATAGCCCCACCTGCGACCATAAGCGGATCCGTGGCTTGGACCGCTGTCGCCGTATGGCCCGCGGCGGGCTGGTCTTTGAGATAAGCCGCAATAGCCTCCAGGTCCGCCTTGGTCATTTTCGAGGTCGAGCGTTCGACCACCTCCGCCATCAGTCCGGTCGCTGCCGTACTGGCGTTATGCCCTGTCCCGAGATAGGCGACGATGTCCTCGGCGCTCCAGGAACCAAGGCCCGTGGCCTTGTCGTTCGTAAGATCCGGTGCAAACCATCCCTGGATGACGCCTCCTTGAAAAGCCTGCTCCGTCTTGTCGCCGCCAAGAACTGTCTTCGGCGTATGACAGGAGGCGCAATGCCCGGGTCCTTGAACCAGATAGGCGCCTCTGTTCCAGGTTGCGGACTTGGTCGCGTCCGGTCGGAATTCGCCTTCCTGGAAGTAGAGAGCATCCCAGGCCATCATGGCAGCGCGGACGCTGAACGGGAATGGTAGTTGGTTCGGTTCCACTTGATTGTGGACCGGGGCAATCGTGGCAAGATAAGCTCGAATGTCCTGGACATCTTCCCGAGACATCTTGGTATAGGCCGGATACGGCATCGCCGGATAAAGCCGCGACCCGTCGGGGCGCTTGCCTTGTCTTAAGGCCGCATCGAACTCATCATCGGTCCATGTCCCGATGCCCGTCTCGCGGTCGGGTGTGATGTTCGGCGCGACAATCACACCGAAAGGCGTCTCGATCGGCCGTCCGCCGGCGAAGGGCTGCTTCTGATCCGGCATGGTATGGCAGGCCGCACAATCAGCTGCCGTTGTCAGGTAGCGGCCCCGCTCGATTTGCGTGAAATCCTGTGCGTCCTGCTTCTCTGCGGCTCGAGGGGATACACTGGTGCAGAACGCCAAGGCCACAAGGGTGGAAAGCGCAACGCCCGATGCTCCCGAATGCCTAGGCATGGATGAGAACTCCAGGATTCTTCAGGTATTGCTCTCTGATGGCGGCCGCCGCCCAATAGGCCAGCGCAGCGACCGTGCCCGTGGGGTTGTAGCCGGCGTTTTGCGGAAAGGCGCTCGCTCCGACGACAAAGAGGTTGGGGACGTCCCAGCTTTGAAGGTAGCGGTTGACCGCGCTTGTCCGCGGATCCGTTCCCATAATCACGCCGCCGCAAAGATGGGTCGTCTGGTACTTGGTGATGTCATAAGGGCCCTGGCGATATTCTTTATCGACTTTTTTGGCCCCCATGGCCTGGATGATCTCGGCGAAGCGATCGGTCAGAAAGGCGTTCTGCTTCAGTTCGTTGTCATGAAAATCGATGGTCATCCGCATCAAAGGGCGGTTGAAGCGATCCTTGTAGATCGGGTCCAGATCCAGATAGACATCCCGGTAGCTGTAGAAACTTCCATGCACGCCCGTTCCCGGCTTGACCGAGCTGAGATAATTGTCGCGCACGGCGGCTTTCCATTCCGCGCCCCAGCGCGGCGTCCCTGAGGGAACGGGCGTCGTCTCGATGGGACGTCCATTGCTCTGCACCTGCCCCATATAGCCGCCGCCCACAAAACCGTGCGGGCCATGATCGAAATTGTCGCCGTTGAACTCGTCGATGCACATCCCGATCGAGCCGGAGGCAATGAACGGATTGAAGTTGAATTTCGTATTGTCGAAAAACCCGACGGCATCTGAAATGGTCTGGTGCGTGAAGTTTCGGCCCATCACGCCTTCGCCTGTCAGAGGATCGTAGGGTTTGCCGATGCCGGAAAGCAGCATCAATTGGGCATTGAAGATGGCATAGGCCGACACGATAACAATGTCGGCGGGCTGCTCCCATTCTTCGCCGCTAGTGTCGACGAAGGTGACGCCGGCCGCAGTTTTCCCTGACGGGTCAAGATTGATCCGAACAACCTCGCTGTTGTCGCGGACCGTGAAATTGGACTTCCGGATCAACACCGGCAGAATCGTGGTCTGCGGGCTGGCCTTCGAGTAATTGCCGCACCCGAACCATTCACAGAAGCCGCAATAGGTGCAGGGTCCGAGCCGCACACCCAGGGGATTGGTGTAGGCTTGGGACATGTTACCCGACGGCTGCGGGAATGGCTTGTAGCCAAGCTCGCGGGCCGCCTTGCCGAAGAGCGTGTGACTGAACGGCTGCGGTTGGGCCGGATTGGGATAGGGCCTTGATCGCGGCCCCTCGAAGGGGTTTCCTCCCTCCTGGATCTGACCTTGCAGATTGCCCGCTGTTCCACTCGTACCGCAAAGATATTCGAAGCGGTCGTAGTGCGGTTCCAGCTCCTCATACGTGACGCCCCAATCCTGAATAGTCATGTCGGAAGGCAGAAAATCTGCCCCGTAGCGTTCCGTGAGATGTGTCTTCAGAACGAAATCGGATGGGAGGAAGCGCCATGTTTCGGCATTCCAGTGAACGCCGCCTCCTCCAACACCGTTCGGCGGCATGAAGGCACCCCATGTGCGGATGGGAAGAGCCGTCTGGTTCATCTTGTTGCGGAATGTAAACGTGGTCTGGTCCGGCCGCAGGAAAAGCTCATGCCTGATGCGATAGCGGAGCTCGTCCTGATCATAAGTCGGCGGATAGTCCGTGGCCGTGTCCCGCCAGGGACCGCGCTCGATCGCGATAACCTCCAGCCCCTCGTCGGTGAGCTCCTGCGCCATGATCGAGCCTACCCAGCCGAAGCCGACGATAACGACATCTTTGTGAGGAAGCTTGCGGCTCATCGCACCCCTTTCAGCTCTTCTTCGGCGTCCATTCGGGACGTCCCGTGATGCCGACAGGCGGGAGCGGGTAACGCTCGTTGTGACGATTCACCCAATCCCGGTAATTGTAGCGCGCACCTGGAAAGCCAATCATCCGCCAGGCGACCATGTCGCGATTGCCGCCATAAATCGGATCGGCGAAGAAACCTTGCTGGATATCTTTAAGAAGCGCTTCGAAAAAAGCCTGCCCGTCGGCTTCCGGAAGTTGGAGCTTGCCGCTCTCCAAACCTTTCAGGATTTCATCCTGACGCTCGCCAGTCAGTTCCGCGAAAACCTTTCCATCCTGCCCTTGGGAGCTATAGCGGTTCAGGGCGGCGAGGCCCTTTCTATAGACCTGCGCCGGGCCATCCTCTGTCTGAGGGCCTTGCTGCTTGAGCCCCTTGAGAAAGGGCGGCTTTACATAAAGACCGTGCTGGCTGCCGTATGGCCCCGCCAGCTGGCGATCAAGGTAAACAGCGCAACCGGCGTCCTTTCCCCCGGGCGTCGCAGGATCGGGCGGGATGATCCGGTCCGCGAGAGCCTCGACGGTCCTCGCCTCCTCGCTGGTAAAATAAAGCCAGGATCCCAGTTTTATGCGCTCGGGTGGGATGCCCGCATCAGGCTCCCAAGGTAAGCTGCCCGATATGCTGTCAGCCAGCGCGATATGGCTTCCGCCCAGGATAGCAGCCGTTGTCAGCAGAAAATCTCGACGGCGAAGGCGCATCCACGATCTCCGGACAGCCTAATCTAACCATCTCAAATACAGCTATGTTCCAGCTCCAAAAGAGTGTCGGAACGCCAGTGCATCCCCAGAAGCTCGGCGAGGTCGACTTTGAATCTTTGCTGTGGGGCGAACAGGTTCGCCCTCAAAAGCTTAGCGGGGGCACATTGAATGCAACTATTCCTATTTCATATATTCCGGTTAGCTTGACAATGCGAAAGGGAACACTCAGTCTTTTCATCTGTCGGACGTTCCGGTTATGGCCTTCATTCCCCGCGCAGGATAGATCTTGCTCTTTCGTACACCCTGGCCGTTTCTGAAAGTGCGCGAGTGCGGCAACGACTCTGTTATTGTCGACGAACACAAGAGATCACTCCGACCGTCGTTAGGCTTCCACTGGAAGAACACTTGATGGCGGGGGGGCTCGGAGGCATTTTAAAGGCCGATATCCAGAATGCCGGTACTCTCATCAGCCTGATCCGGCGGTCCTTGTCGAGCTGTTCTAGGCAGATCCTCTACAGAACTCATAAGATATGTTTGCAAACCCCATTGTATCCGTCGAACATATTTCCAAGACCTTCCGCTCTGCCCACGGACGCAGCGCGCATCGCGCCCTCGACGATATCTCGCTGACTCTTGAGAAGGGTGAGGTCCTTGTCATCATTGGCCCGTCTGGATCTGGCAAAAGCACCCTGCTCCGAACGCTGAACGCCCTTGAAAGCTTCGATTCCGGCCGCATCATGGTCGACGGAGTCTCTTTGGCGGACAGGAGCACCGATCTCAACCGCCTGCGGGCCGAGATCGGCATGGTGTTTCAAAATTTCAATCTGTTCCAGCACAAGACGGCCCTCGAGAACGTCGTGCTGCCACAGATTGTCGTTCGAAAGCGGTCGCGCAGCGAAGCGCTGTCCCGTGCGCAAAGTCTCTTGGAGAAGGTCGGCATCGCCGATCGCGCCAACCACTATTCTAGCCAACTTTCCGGCGGTCAGCAGCAGCGCGTGGCGATTGCGCGGGCGCTCGCGATGGACCCTAAGATCATGCTCTTCGATGAAGCGACATCGGCGCTCGATCCGGAAATGGTCGGTGGCATCCTCGACCTGATGCGAGGGCTTGCGGCCGAAGGCATGACGATGGCGGTGGTGACGCACGAGATGGGCTTCGCACGCGAGGTTGCGGACCGTATCATCTTTATGGATGCGGGACGGATTGTGGAGGAAGGGACGCCCGGCTCCTTCTTCACTTCACCGTCTCACGAGAGAACCCGGGCATTTCTCGACCAAATTCTCTGAGGCGAACGTACGCTTAGGAAGAACGCCTCAACCATTCACCAGAGGGGAGAACAATGAAGAAACTTCGCAATATCATCTTGGCGGCAGTGACCGCCTGCTTCGGACTCGGGGCTGCAGCCCATGCCGACGAGATGGATGAAATCCTTAAGCGCGGCGAGCTGCGCATTGCCGTTCAGACCCAGGGAGCTCCTGTCAGCTTCGTCGACAAGAAGGGCGAGCGTACCGGCCTCGCTGTCGAGCTTGCAAAAATGATGGCGGCGGATCTCGGAGTAAAGCTGACGATCCAGGATTATGACTGGAAAGGCCTCATCCCGGCCCTCCTCGCCGGCAAGGTCGACATGATCGCTGCCGACATGACGCCCACTCCTCAACGGGCAGCCCAGCTCCTGTTCTCCCGCCCCATGTTCTATCAGGAGACGGTAGCGGTCGCCGCCAAGGACTCCCAGGCGAAGTCCTGGCAGGATCTCAATAAGGAGGGCCTGAACATCGGCGCGACGCAGGCGAGTTCCTACGGTGACGCCGTCAAGAAATACATGCCGAAGGCAACTCTGAAGGAGTTCGCAGGCGGCACCGCGGCAGTGGCCCAGGCGCTTTCCAGCGGCCGTCTCGATGGCGCAGTTTCCGACCTCGGCAACGTCACCAACTTCGTGAAGGAGTTCGGCAATTTGAAAATCCTCGACGGCGTCATCACCCGCGAACCCCTCGCCTTCGCCGTTCAAGGCAATGCGTTTCATCTCAAGATGTGGCTCGACAACTACGTGGAGCTGATCACGGCCGACCGCCGACTGGAGAACCAGGTCAATTATTGGTGGAACAGCTCCGACTGGGAGAAAGACCACAAGTAGTGCAGTCTGACGGCCGGTCACCGTACCGGCCGTCTTCTCTCTGGCGAAGACTGAAACACCCGGATGACCTGGCTTCTCGATTTCTACAATTACCGCATTGTCGCGCAGTATCTCGACCGCTTCGCGGAAGGGCTTCGCAATACGCTGACGGCTGCCGGGGTTAGCCTTGTCCTGTCACTCGTGTTCGGCACGATCATCGCCCTTGCCCTTCTCTCGAAGCGCGATGCCTTTCATCGCCCCGCAGCAGCGTATGTCGCCTTCATTCGCGCAACGCCGCTGCTGGTGCAGATCTACTTGGTCTATTACGGGTTTCCGGCTCTGCTGCCGTTCGCAAAGAGCTGGAACGACATGTATTTCGGAATCGCGGCTCTTGTTCTCAACAGCACGCCGTATATTGGCGAGATCATCCGTGCCGGCATCGAATCCGTTCCCGGCGGGCAGATCGAAGCTGCCAAGGCAGTCGGCATGAACTACGGGCAGCGGCTTCGGTACATCGTTCTACCCCAGGCTTTCGCCAACACCCTGCCTCCCCTCCTCGGGCAAACCGCCGTTCTCATCAAGGATACGTCCCTTCTCTCGATTATTACGGTTTTCGAGTTCACCAGCGCAGGCATTCTCCTGAACAGCGAGCGCGTGAAACCGAACGAGAGCTTTCTCACCATCGCGCTCGGTTATCTGCTCATTTATTTGGCCATCCTGCTCCTGTCCCGCGGTGTCAAACAATGGTTGGCGGGCCCGGCCTGGAACGCGCAGGCCTGACGTCATGCTCGAGCACTATTGGTCCGTCACGACATCCCTTCTGCCCTTCCTATGGAAAGGCTTTCTCGAGACGTTCTACGTGTCGCTCGTGGCGATTGTCGTCGGCTCCCTGATCGGCGCCTTGATCGGCGTCGTCCGGAGTCAGCGCATACCGCTCCTGACCGGGCTCTTCGGGCTCTACATCCATGTCCTGCGCGGTACGCCGTTTCTCGTGCAGCTCTATGTGTTCTATTTCGTCCTGCCGAATACCGGCATTTCCTGGCTCAGCTGGGATTCCCGCACGGCTGCCTTCGTAGCGCTTTCGGTCTATACATCGAGCTACGTCGCCGAGATCATAAAGGCCGCGATCGAAGCCGTGCCGCGCGGACAATCCGAAGCTGCGACGGCGCTCGGCATGAATCGAATCCAGCGCCTTTGGTATGTCGTTTTTCCGCAGGCTCTGAAGCTGACCGTGCCACCCATGAGCAGTGTCTATGTGATGATCATCAAGAGCACGGCGATTCTGTCGGTCGTCGGCATCTCGGAGCTGACCCGCCAGGGTGAAGTGTCGATCCTGCGCTATCCTCGCGACATTCTCTTCATCTACGGCCTGATCGCCTTCATTTATTTCTTGTATTGCTATCCTGTCCTGCGTTTTGCTCGCTGGGCCGAGCGTCGCGTCGGAATGGCTCGGACCGTCGATCTGGATTGAGCGGATGCTGAGCACCATTTCCCGCGTCGCACTCCTCGATGGTCCGACCCCCTTGCAGACCATGCTGAGGGCTGGAGCGCACTTGAATCATCCGGGTCTCTGGATCAAGCGCGACGACTGCATGTCGCTGGCTCTCGGCGGAAATAAGGTTCGAAGCCTCGAATATTGGCTCGGTGAGGCCCTGGATCGGAATTGCGACGTGCTTGTCGTTGCTGGTGCGACTGCGTCCAACCAGTGCCGCCTTGCGGCGGCGGCGGCGGCAAAACTCGGACTCGAATGTCACATCCTTTATGCCGGTGATGAAAGGACCCATCCCAACCTCCGCATCGCCGCGTTGATGGGCCCAAAGATCCATTTTCTCGGTCCGGTCGACGAGGAAGAACGTGGTCTTCTGGCCAAACGCCATATGATCGCACTGGAGGCCGCAGGACGACGGCCCTATCTGATTGGCGACCCAGTTGTCGGCGCATTGGGCTATGCACGCGCAGCCCAAGAGTTATTTGACCAGACCAGGGACCAGAAGATCGAACTTCGCCACGTCATAATGCCCGGTTCCATGGGCGTGACGGAGGCCGGCATGATTTTCGGCGCTGCCATTCTAAGGCAATCCTGGACCTTTCATCTCGTCAGCGTCGAATATCAGGAAGAGGTTCTCCGGAAGAGAATTGCCGACATATTGGATGACCTCTGTCGCCTGACGGGCTTCGTACCAGCGATCAATATGATGGACTCAGTGCGTGTTCACATGAACCAACTCGGCCAAGGTTATGGCGCGCCAACGGAGGACTCGTTTCACGCCAGCCGTCTTTTCGGGCAGCTTGAGGCGCTTGTCCTCGAGCAGACCTACGTGGCCAAGACATTTGCCGGGCTTATCGATGTTGTTACGAGGCGCGTGATCCTCCCTGAGGAAGGTGCTTGCGTTCTTCATACAGGCGGAGTTCCGGCAGCCCTTGCCTGAAGCGGAAATGTGGGCGCACCCGGCGCAGATCGGCGCGGCGGCTAAGGGCCATGCTTCATCGTTCCACGATCACGCGGGTTCCAACGGCGACTTGATCGTAGAGATCGACAATGTCCTCGTTGAGCATGCGGATGCAGCCGTAAGAAGCGTAGGTGCCGATGGAGGCCGGGCGATTGGTGCCGTGGATGGCATATTCGCCGCCGTCGAGGGTCAGGGCCCGTGCACCCATGGGATTGCCGGGAGAACCGCCGGGGATCACAGCGGGCAGGCGGGGATTGTCATGCTTGACTTCGGGAGGAGGAGCCCAAGCTGGCTTGACGTATTTCCCGTCGATCCGCGCCTCACCGAACCATTGCTTGCCCGGCCTGCCGACAGCGACCCGGTAGCGCAAAGCCGTGCCGTCGCTGCGGACGTAGTAGAGCTTGCGCTCGGCCGTGCGGATCAGAATGGTGCCAGGCGCGACCGCGCCATCGAACGGCACGATTTCGCGGGCGACTGCAACCGATCCGAGACTCATGGCTCCCATGACGGCGGCTGCCACGACAGCGATGCTCCTTCCCATATCGCGAACCTCCTGTTGCAAGCTCAACAGAGGTGAGACGCAAAAGGAAAGGCAACGGTTCCGGCCCTCCGGCGCATCATGCGGAAAAGTCGGCCTGGCGACCGGTATCAAACGATGCACTGCTCAAAAAGATGCATCAGCCGGATCTCAAAAGTGGAATGCACTTTTGAGTCGCGTGTTTCAGAGCATCCGTGGGATCAGATCACCGGATCCCATGCCAGCATGCGATCGTTCGCGCCCTGCTGGACTGGCCGGGGAGTGCGGTTGGTCATGCGCGCGTAGAGCTGCTTCACCGTCTTGCTGGCGGTCGTCACGCACAGGAAAGGCAGGAAAGCATGGACGAGCGCAGCCAAGCCCGCACCGAGCAGCGGCCAGGCAAAGCTGAGCGCTACGCCCATATGCTCGAAATAGGACTCGCCGACGGCGTCCGGATGCTCTGTGAACAACCTTTTCAGGGACATAAATGGCCTCCTTCAATCAGCGTCATCGTAACGTCATGGCCGAACGGGCTCAAGCGTCACCGGTCCCGGCGCGTGTCCAATCACGCGCGCTTCACGCCGGCGATCAATCCACCCCCGGCGAGAAAGAAAAGAATCAGCACCGCAGGGCCTGCGGCCTGGGTCTGGAACAGGCTGGTCGCGACCGCGACCATCAGGGGCGCCATGAACGAGGTCACTTTGCCCGACAGAGCGAGAAGTCCGAAATACCGCCCCGCCTCATGGGCCGGCACGAGGCGTGCCAGAAGGCTGCGGGACGAGGCCTGGAGCGGACCGGCCACGGCACCGATCACGAGGCCCAGGGCCAGGAACACCTTCTCCGGCGCACTGCCGTAGAGGCCGTCTCTGGGCCGGGCGGGTATGGTCTCGATCACGAACAGCACATGGCCCGGACCGAGGGACAACACGCCGAAGCACACGAGACATAAGATCACGATCGCACCGAGGATGACCGGTTTCGCGCCGAACCGGTCGTCGAGGCGTCCGCCGATCAGAGCCCCAACGGTGCCCGTGATGGTGAGCAGGATGCCGAAAACGCCAAGCTCCGTCGCCTGCCAGCCGAAAACGCCGGCGCCATAGATGCCGCCGAAGGCGAAGAGCGCCACGAGCGCGTCCTGGTAGACCATGTTGGCGAGAAGGAAGCGGCCGACACTCTCGTGCCGGCGGGCGTCGGCAATCGTGGTCCGGACCTGAGCCAGTCCCTTGGCGACGGCATCGCGCAGGCTCAGAGACGAGCGGGCAATGTCCGGTGTGAAGACGAAGAGCGGCATAATGAAGATAAGGAACCACACCGCCGAGAGCGGGCCCGTGATGCGATCGCCCTCGCGCAGCGCCGGATCGAGTCCGAACAGGGGCGCAAGGCCCAGGACGGTTTTGCCAGTATCGCTGCTGGCCGCAAGGAAGCCGAGCACGATCACGAGGGAGACGAGCCCGCCCAGATAGCCGATGGCCCATCCGGTCCCCGAGAGGCGTCCGAAACGTTCCGGCGGCACGAGATGGGGGATCATGGCATTGTTGAAGACCGCCGCGACTTCGACTGCGACGGTCCCGATTCCGAAGCCGACGAGGGCGACAGGAATTGCATAGGATGCGCCGGGCGCCGCGAACCACAAGGCGAAGGAAGACGCGAAGAGCACCAGCCCGCAGGCCGCGATCCACGGCTTCTTCGGTCCGGTGGCATCGGCGATGGAGCCGAGCACCGGCGACAGGAAGGCGAGAGTCAGCCCCGCGCAGGCCGTCGCGTAGCCCCAGAGGCTCTGCCCGGTGACGGGATCCGGCGCCAGCGCCGCCGCGAAGAACGGCGCGAACACGAAGGTCGTGACCAGGGTGAAGAAGGGCTGGCAGGCCCAGTCGAACAGGAGCCAGCCGAGAATGGCGGAGCGCGACGCTCGCCTGGCCGGCTCTGTCATCCGCGCAACCGCCGGCGGTCGGGATTCCAGGACGTCGTGATCGTTCATGGAATCTCCTTAGACCGCCCCGCCGCCATGCGGCGAGTCCTTTCGTTCGTGCCTTACACCCGCGCCAGGTCGCCCAAAAGGCTTGCCGCGACCGTGACCTTCGACAGCGTCAGTCCCGAATGGACGATGCTGTCGACTGCGTTCCGGATCCGCGCGACGTCGGCACCACGCCTTTCGCTCCAGGCCTGAACCGCTTCCTCTCCCGAGGATTCCTGCGCGGCGACTTCGGCCGTGAGGTTGCGGTGAGCGGAAGCGACACTGTCGATCGCCCGATCGAGCGCCAGACGATCGAAGTAATCGCTGACGCTGATCTCCCGTGCTGCACCGATGAGCGAACCCAGACGGAACGTGCCTTCGAGGGCGAAATGGGTGCGTGCGATCTCGGTAACGGGCTTGCCGGTCTTGTGCGCGGTGAGCACGATGTCCGGGGCGGCGACCAGATCGGGCAGAGCCGCGAGGCGACGCGCCAGATCCTCGGGCGTCCCCTCATCCACCAGCGCCTTCGTGCGGGCGTCCCACGTTTCCCGGGCTTCGTGGGACAAGGTGTCATGCAGGCCCCGCTCGATCTCGGCAATGCCGGCCGCGTAGGTCCCGATCACCTCGTCGAGGGTCGTGCTCGTGAAGTCGACATTGCGGATGAACCACACGATCCGGCTCATGAGCAGATCCTGCAGGTCGCCGTAGAGCCGCAGCTGCACGGCGCCCGGCACCACGCCATCGAGGGCATCGATGGCGGCATTGAGTTCCGTGAGACCGAAGGAATCGCGGGTTGCTGCATAGGCCGCTGCGATGGTCGGCGCATCGGCTCCCGTCTGGTCGACGAGGCGTGCCACCATGGTCGGGCCGCCGCGATTGATGATCGCGTTGGCGAGCTGCGTGGCGATGATCTCGCGCCGCAGCCGGTGGCTGGCGATGGCATCGGGGAAACGTTCCCGCATCTCCACCGGGAAGTAACGATCCAGCTCCTTGCCGAGATAGGGATCGTCCGGAACCGTGCTTTCGAGAAGCTCGTCATGCAGCGAGAGCTTCGCATAGGCGAGAAGCACGGCGATTTCCGGCCGCGTCAGGCCTTCGCCGCGGCGGGCGCGCTCGGCCAGCGTATTGTCGTCGGGGAGGTACTCCACATTGCGATCGAGGCGGCCTTGCGCTTCGAGCATGTGCATGAGACGCCGCGCGAAGCCCATGTCGGCGACACTGCGCCGCTCGGAGAGCGACAGAGCCAGAGTCTGCAGGTAATTGTTGCGCAGCACGAGCTTGGCGACCTCGTCGGTCATCTCGACAAGCAGTGCGTTGCGTGCATCCTGACTGAGCCGCCCGTCTCGCTCGGGAACGGCCAGGGCGATCTTGATGTTCACCTCCACGTCGGAGGTGTTGACGCCTGCGGAATTGTCGATCGCGTCCGTGTTGAGACGAACGCCGGAGCGTGCCGCTTCGATGCGGCCGCGCTGCGTCATCCCCAGATTGGCGCCTTCGCCGATCACCTGCGCCCGCACTTCCGATCCGGTGATGCGTATCGGATCGTTGGCGCGATCGCCCACCTGCTCGTCGGTTTCCGACGAAGAGCGAATGTAGGTGCCGATACCGCCGAACCAGAGGAGGCCGACCGGCGCCTTCAGGATCGCGCTCATCACCTCGCCCGGCGCCGCCTGTGCCTTGTCGATTCCGAGCACGGCGCGGACCTCTTCCGACAGTGGGATCGACTTCGCGCTGCGCGAGAAGATGCCACCGCCCTTCGAGATCAGGCTCTTGTCATAATCCTGCCAGCTTGAACGCGGCAGGTTGAACAGCCGCTCGCGCTCCTTGAAGGCGGTTTCCGGGTCCGGATTCGGGTCGAGGAAGATGTCCCGGTGATCGAAGGCTGCGACCAGCTTGAGCGAGCGCGACAGCAGCATGCCGTTGCCGAACACGTCGCCCGACATGTCGCCAACGCCGACCACGGTCACGGGCTCGCTCTGGATGTCCACGTCCATCTCGCGGAAGTGGCGCTTCACCGCCTCCCACGCACCGCGGGCGGTGATGCCCATCTTCTTGTGATCGTAGCCTTGGCTGCCGCCCGATGCGAACGCATCGCCGAGCCAATGATGCTTCTCGACTGACAGTGCGTTCGCCGTATCGGAGAACGTCGCCGTACCCTTGTCGGCAGCGACCACGAGATAGGGATCGTCCCCATCGTGCCGCACGGTCTCGAGCGGCGGAACGACGTGATCGCCCTCAATGTTGTCGGTGAGCTGCAGCAGCGTGCGCACGAAGATGCGATAGCTCTCCGTTCCCTCGGCGAGCCACGCCTGCCGGTCGCCGGGAGGCGGCAGCTGCTTCGGTACGAATCCGCCCTTAGCACCTACCGGCACGATCACCGCGTTCTTGACCTGCTGGGCCTTGACGAGGCCCAGCACCTCGGTACGGAAATCCTGCGGCCGGTCCGACCAGCGCAATCCTCCGCGCGCAACCTTGCCGAAACGCAGATGCACGCCTTCGACCCGCGGCGAATAGACGAAGATTTCATAGAGCGGCTTTGGCAGCGGAAGTCCGTCGACCTTCGCGCACTCGAACTTGAACGCGATGGTCTGCCGCGGCAGGCCATTGTCCTCGAGCTGGAAGAAATTGGTGCGCACGGCCGCTTCGATCAGGTTCGTGAAGCGGCGCAGAATGCGGTCATCGTCGAGGCTAGTGACGTTCTTCAGGAGATCTTCGATCTCCGCCCGAAGCGTGCTTTCGCTGTTCGCTCGGACCTCCGCATCCTCGATGCGCGGATCGAAGCGGGCATAGAACAATTCCACCAGCTTCACCGCGATCGCGCTGTGGCGCGCCAGCGTCTCGGCGAGATAGTCCTGCGCATAAGGAATGCGGATCTGACGCAGATAACGCCCGAACGCGCGGATCATGGCGACGTCGCGCCAGCCGAGCCCTGCTTCAAGCACGAGACGGTTGAAGGCGTCAGATTCGGCGAGGCCGCGGAACAGCGCAAGCAGTGCAGCCTCGATGAGATCCTGGATCGCATCGATGTCGATGGGCCCGCCGGTCGCGCGCTCCAATGTCATGTCATGGAGCCAGACCCGGTCCATGCCGGTGACGCCGGAAGCGATGACCCTATAGGTCCTCTCGTTCACGACCCGGAAGCCGAGATTTTCGAGAAGCGGCACACGCTCGGACAGCGGCAGAGCCGTGGCGCGCGAAAAGACCTTGAGATGGACGCGCGTGTCCTCGTCGCCTTCGCGACGATAGAGATCGACCGCGCGCGGACGGGCCTCGGAGAGCTGCTCAAGGATGGAAATATCGGCGATCGCCTGCTCGGCTCCGAAAGCTTCGCGATAGGCGGCGCTGAAGGCATGCGCGTAGCGGGATGCAAGCGCCCGCGCGCGGGCGCCGCCGATCGTGTCGTCGAGCTGATCGCGCAGCGAGTCGCTCCACGTCCGCGCGATCCCGGCAATGCCCGCTTCCAGCGTCTCCCGGGAGACGTCCGGCGTCTCGCCTTCGTCGCGCCCGATGATGTAGTGCGTGCGCGAGAGCGGACCTTCCGGATAGGCCGGGTAGGAGGCCGACAAGCGCCCCTCGTAGACGCTTGCCAGGAACTCGCCGATGCGGCGGCGAATATCGGTGTCGTAGCGATCCTTGGGAACGTAGACGAGCACCGACACGAAGCGGTCGAACTGATCCGGCCGAGCAAGCGCGCGGATCCGGGGCCGCTCCGACAGGCTCATGATGTCCAGCGCGAAGCGGTAGAGCGTGTCCTCGTCGATCTGGAAGAGCTCGTCGCGCGGATAGTTCTCAAGCACGTTCAGGAGCGAACGGCCCGAATAGCTCGACGGATCAAAGCCGGCGCGGGCGACGATCTTCGCCACCTTATGGCGCAGATAAGGAACTTCTCCGGTCGTGTTCGTATAAGCGCTCGCCGTGAAGAGCCCGACGATGCGCAATTCGCCCTCAAGGCGTCCTGCCCCGTCGAAGAGCTTCACGCCCACATAATCGAGATGGGCGCGGCGATGGACGCGCGACTTGACGTTCGCTTTGGTGATGATCAGAGCCTTCGGCAGATCCAGGAACGACCGGATCTCGGGGGTCATGGCCACGAGCTCGCGGCCACGGCGCAGAACCTTCACCGAGGGATCGCGCAATAGACCGAGGCCCGATCCTTCAACCGGGTCGGCCGCCGTGTCACCGGATGGCAGGCGATACTCGCGCAACCCTAAGAATGTGAAATTGTCCTGGGAAATCCAGTCGAGGAAGGCGACGGCCTCCCTCACCTCGTCTTCCGGCAGCGGCGGCGGATGAAGCCTGTAATTCTGCACGATCTCCGTGACGCGGGCGCGCATTCCTGGCCAATCGTTCACCGCAAGCGCCACGTCCTTGAAGACCCGCCGCATGGTGTCGACCAGCCGGTCGCGCTCCTCTGCATTGTCGATGCGGGGCAGATGAATGTGGATGAAGCTCTCCCGCTTCACGCCGACGCGGGCCTGGGCCGTCGCCTCGCCGAGGAGGCGAACGAGCGCACCGCTCGCATCACGCTCCACTGCCAGGATCGGATGTGCCACCAGGAGCGGCTCGTAACCCTCGTCGACGAGGTTCGCCAAGGTGGAATCGAGCAGGAACGGCATGTTCTCGTTGACGACCTCGAGGACCGTCACGTCTCGGGGCCGGCCTTCGCGCTCAATCTCGATATCGATCAGGCGGATATCCGCGTCGGTCTCGCGGCGCGGCGCTTTGAGATGCGCATAGGCCGCCGCCGCCAGATCCGCGAGGGCCTGCGGCGAATAGGACGCCAGGTCCTCCGAAGGAACCCGGCCGAACAGCACGTGGGGGAAAGTAGGGGGCACGTCCGCATGCCCGGTCTCGAGCACGGCGACGGCTTGAGCCGTCAGATCGCCTCCGCTGGTAGATGGGTCCAGCTTCATGCGCGCATCCTCGCTTATCGTCGTTGCGGGAGCGTTGCCACAGACGGGCAGGACAAGCAACCAAAGCCTGCCATTCTGCACACGGAACCCGGTCGCGACCGATGCAAACGACCGTTTAGGCTGCCTTTGCAGTCGGCGACGACAGATTCAGGTTCGCATCACCCCAAGTCTTCATTGCGACCAGGACCGGCTCCAGGCTGCGCCCGAGATCCGACAGATCGTATTCCACCCGCGGCGGCACCTGGGCATAGACCGTCCGGGTCACCAAGCCGTCGGCTTCCAGCTCGCGCAGCTGATTCGTCAGCATGCGTTGCGTGACGCCGGGCAGGAGACGACGAATCTCATTGAAGCGCAGGGTGCCCCGTAGGAGCTTGTAGAGGATCACGATCTTCCACTTGCCGTCGATCAGGTTGAGCGTGCCTTCGACCGAGCAGGTGGTGCCTGGGATCTCCTTGCGGGAGAGACGGGCCATCATGGTATCCTTTTCGACACTATGTGCACAGAATGTGCGTTCTTGCGCCGATCATACGTATGTCACACCTTGGCTCATACCCGCCAGGAGATCAACCATGCGTGCCGTCGCCTATCGCGAGCCCCTGCCTATCGACGCCGAATCGTCCCTGATCGATCTCGACCTGCCGAGACCCGAAGCCCGGGGACACGACCTCCTGGTCGAGATCAAGGCGGTCTCGGTGAATCCGGTCGACATGAAGGTGCGCTCCAAGGTGGCCCCGGAACCGGGCACGGCCCGGGTGCTCGGCTTCGATGCGGCGGGAATCGTCCGCGAGGTCGGGTCGGGCGTGTCCCTGTTTCGCCCCGGCGACGAGGTGTTCTATGCGGGCTCGATCGCCCGAGCCGGTACGAATGCCGAGTATCATCTGGTGGACGAGCGCCTCGTCGGCCACAAGCCGCGGACGCTGGGCTTTGCCCAGGCAGCGGCTCTGCCGCTGACCTCCTTGACCGCCTGGGAGACCCTGTTCGACCGGATCGATATCCGGAGGGAGGTGCCTGGGGCGGCCCCTGCCCTTCTCATCGTCGGAGCGGCCGGCGGCGTCGGCTCCATGGCCATCCAGCTCGCGCGCCGGTTGACGGACGTGACGGTCATCGCCACCGCCTCGCGGCCGGAGACGAAGGCCTGGTGCCGGGAGCTCGGCGCCCATCACGTGGTCGACCATACTGCTTCCCTCGTCGATCAGGTGCAGGCGCTCGGTCTCGGCGCTCCTGCCTTCGTCTTTTCGATCACCCATACGGACCGGCATTTCGCGGCCCTTGCGGATCTGATCGCGCCGCAGGGACGGCTTGGGCTTATCGACGATCCGCAGCAGGTAGACGTGACGTTGCTCAAGCGTAAGAGCGTGTCCCTGCACTGGGAATCCATGTTCACCCGCTCGGTCTTCCAGACCTCCGACATGGAACGCCAGCACGAGATCTTGGGCGAAGTCGCGCGCCTGGTGGATGCGGGCACGATCCGCACGACCCTGGCCGAGACATTCGGCACCATCAATGCCGCCAATCTGAAACGCGCCCACGCGTTCATCGAGAGCGGAAAGACCCGGGGCAAGATCGTACTGGAGGGATTCTGAGACGCGGGAGGATAGCCCGATTTCACGGGACCAAAAAGAAAGCCGCCCTGAGCAGGCGGCTTTTACCCTCGACATATGTGAGGCCCGGCCCACCGATTACCCCGGGGGCTGGGGGGCTGACGTGTCCGAGGCGATCTGCAGACCGGGCCGTCGAGGCAACGGTCTAGTTATCATCCCTTAGTAGGGCTGAGGCGCGGCGCGAATGTGGCAAAACTAAGATCACCCCCACGAAGACGTGAGGGAGCGAGCCTGGACGGGGTTGCGCCCGTGGCTAGGGAGACCCATCATCTGGCTAATGATCATTGTTTGCTGGAGGATGCATGAGCGAAGGTGATATCGCGGAGCCGTTTCGCGGCAGCCTGGCCCCTTCGTCGGGCCATGTGCTGCCCTTCCCCACTCCCCGAAAGGTCTCGTTCGACCGCCTGGAGCTGCAGACCATCCTGAATCTCTACGGCCGGAAGGTAGCGGATGGCGAATGGCGCGACTACGCGATCGATTTCCTGACCGATAGAGCGGTCTTCTCCATCTTCCGACGCACCTCCGAGATGCCCCTCTACCGGATCGAAAAGGCTCCGAAGCTCGCCCGCAAGCAGGGCGCTTATTCGGTCATCGTCTCGTCCGGCCTCATTCTGAAACGCGGCCATGAACTGGCGGCGGTTCTGCGCGTCCTCGACAAGCCCCTGAAGATCGTCTCCTGATCGAAACAATCGGATTTCTCCGGGGCAGCTCTGCTCATCCGCGATAGCGGAGCGCATCCACCAGCAGCGCGAAGGCCGGTGTCGGCTGCCGGCGGCTCGGGTAATAGAGGTGGTAGCCCGGAAAGGGCGGACACCAATCCGCAAGCACCCAGATCAGGCTCTCATCGCCGATATATGGCCGCACATAGTCCTCAGGCAGGTAAGCAAGGCCTGCACCGGCCAGGGCCGCCTCGCGGATGAAGGCGAGGTCGTTGAAGACGAGCTGCCCCTCGACCCGCACCTTCAGCTCACGGCCATCCTTCTCGAATTCCCACGCATAGAGACCGCCCAAGGTCGGCAGACGCAGATTGATGCAGTCATGGCCGACGAGATCCTGCGGCCGCACCGGTCGCGGCCGCCTCGCGAAATAGGAAGGCGCGCCCACGACCACCATGCGCATTTCCGGCCCGATGCGAACCGCGATCATGTCCTTCGCCACCTGCTCGCCGAGACGGATCCCGGCATCGTAACGCTCGGCCACGATGTCGGTCAGACCGGGATCGACGACCACCTCCACCTTGATGTCAGGATAGTCCGGCAGCAGCCTCCGCAGCGTGGGCCAGAGAATCGAGCTGGCTGCATGCGCGCCTGTCGTGATCCGGATCATGCCGGCCGGCTTCTCGCGGAACTCGCTGAGGGCTGCAAGTTCCGCGTCAATCCCGTCGAAGGCCGGACCGAGGGTCTGGAGCAGGCGCTCGCCTGCCTGAGTCGGCGCGACGCTGCGGGTGGTGCGCGTCAGCAGCCGCACCCCGAGCCGGGCTTCAAGGCGGCGGATGGTGTGACTGAGTGCGGACTGGGAGGTTCCGAGCCTGGCGGCCGCCCGCGTGAAGCTTCGCTCCTCCGCGACCGCAAGGAATGCCATCAGGTCGCCCAACTCGCCGCGCTGCATTCATGAATTCCAGATATAAGTCCATGCGCGTTCTACCACCTAATCGCCTGCGGCCGAACCCGCTAGATCAGCGCATACCGACTGCTCCGGCAGATCTGCAGGCCCGTTCGACGAAGGAGAAGAACGATGGAAATCAAGCGCAGCGGCGCTCAACCCTCCGGCAAAGGACCGGCGGAATGGTTCACCGGCACCGTTCGCATCGATCCTCTGTTCCAGGCTCCTGATCCGGCCCGCGTCGCAGGTGCCAGCGTCACGTTCGAGCCCGGCGCGCGAACTGCATGGCACACGCATCCGCTCGGCCAAACCTTGATCGTGACGGCGGGTCTCGGCCGGGCACAGCGCGAAGGCGGCCCCATTGAGGAGATCCGGCCGGGCGACGTGGTCTGGTTCGCGCCTGGCGAGAAGCATTGGCACGGCGCTTCGCCGACGACCGCGATGACTCACATCGCCATCCAGGAAGCCCTCGACGGGAAAACCGTCGACTGGATGGAGCACGTCACCGACGGACAATACCAGGCGCGATGATCGCGCAACCTTCGTCGTCGAGGAGAATCCCTATGCAAAAGCGTCAACTGGGTAACAGCGGCCTTGAGGTCTCCGCCATCGGCCTCGGCTGCATGGGCCTGAGCCATGGCTACGGCCCTGCGACGGATACGCAGGAGGCCGTGAAGCTGATCCGCGCGGCGTTCGAACGCGGCGTGACGTTTTTCGATACCGCCGAGGCGTACGGGCCTTACAAGAACGAGGAACTTCTCGGGGAAGCGCTGGCGCCGCTCCGTGATCAGGTGGTGATCGCGACCAAATTCGGCTTCGAGTTCGGGGCAGATGGCGGGCAGAGCGGCATGAACAGCCGTCCGGAGCACATCCGGGATGTTGCGGACGCCGCGCTCACGCGATTGAGGACGGACCGCATCGATCTGTTCTATCAGCATCGCGTCGACCCGAACGTGCCGATCGAGGATGTCGCCGGCACGGTGAAGGACCTGATCTGCGACGGCAAGGTGAAGCATTTTGGCCTCTCCGAAGCGGGTGCGCAGACGATCCGTCGTGCCCACGCGGTGCAGCCCGTCACGGCGCTTCAGAGCGAATATTCCCTGTGGTGGCGGGAGCCGGAGAAGGAGATCCTGCCGACGCTCGAGGAACTCGCCATCGGCTTCGTGCCCTTCAGCCCACTCGGCAAGGGTTTTCTTACCGGCACCATCGACGAGAAGACGACGTTCGACAGCAAGGACTTCCGCAACATCGTGCCGCGCTTCGCGCCGGAAGCGCGAAAGGCAAACCAAGCCGTGGTCGATCTGCTCGGAGCCATTGCAAGCCGGAAGAAGGCGACACCGGCCCAGATCGCCCTCGCTTGGCTCCTGGCACAGAAGCCGTGGATCGTGCCGATCCCCGGAACGACGAAACTGCATCGTCTGGAAGAGAATATCGGTGCCGCAGCCGTCGCGCTGACTCCGGACGATCTGCGCGCCATCGATGATGCCGTCTCGCACATCACCGTGCAGGGGGACCGCTACCCACCGCATCTTCAGGCGAGAGTCGATCGCTGATCGACAGATGTCGTCTTCGCCATCAGGCATCCTCGCCGGCGTCTCTATGACATCGGCGAGGGCGGCCTATGTGTGTCTCAATGCTGTCGCTCGACAGCCCATCCCGTGAATGGAATTCAGGATATGGCAAGCTTTCGCTACAACACCTTCGGCTATGCGGCGCCTTCTGCCGGTGTACGTCTCGAACCCTTCTCGTTCGAACGGCGGGCCCTGCGGCCGAACGACGTCGCCATGCAAATCCTCTATTGCGGCGTCTGCCATTCGGATCTCCACTGGGCGCGCAACGACTGGGGCTGGTCAGACTATCCGGTCGTGCCGGGTCACGAGATCGTCGGCCGCGTGATCGAGGTCGGCTCTGAGGTGACGCGCTTCAAGACGGGCGATCACGTGGCGGTCGGATGCATGGTCGACAGCTGTCAGCATTGCGACCAGTGCCGCAAGGGCGAGGAACAACTCTGCCGTGAAGGCAATACCGGAACCTATGGCGGCCGCGATCGAATCTCCGGGGAGATGACCCAGGGCGGCTATTCCAAACATGTAGTGGTCCGACAGGAATTCGTGCTGCGCGTGCCCGATGGATTAGATCTGTCCCGTGCCGCTCCGCTTTTATGCGCGGGCATCACGACCTATTCGCCGCTGCGCACCTGGAATGTCGGCCCCGGCAGCCGGGTCGGCGTGATCGGCCTAGGAGGCCTCGGCCACATGGCGGTGAAGCTCGCTTCCGGTCTCGGCGCTCATGTGACCGTCATGAGCCGAACCCCCGACAAGAAGGCGGATGCAATGGCCCTCGGGGCCGACCGGCTTCTCGTCTCGACCGATCCGGACGCGATGGCGCAGGCCGCCAGCAGCTTCGACCTCATCATCGACACCGTTCCGAACAAGCATGACCTCGATCCGTATCTGCCGCTGCTCGATGTGGACGGCACGCTGGTGATCGTGGGCCAGATCGGTCCGCTCGACGAAATGTCCACCGTTCCGCTCCTGCTGGGACGGCGGCGCGTCGCCGGCTCGCCCATCGGCGGCATTCGCGAGACCCAGGAGATGCTCGACTTCTGCGCCCGCAAGGCCATCTTGCCGGAGACCGAGACGATTCGCATGGACCAGATCAACGAGGCTTACGAGCGCATGGAACGCTCTGACGTCCGCTACCGCTTCGTGATCGACATGGCATCGCTGTCCGACCCCGGGGGCGTCGAACATGCGCAGACGGCTCAGCGCGGCACGATCGGGTGACGGAACCGAAGGGCGACGGCTGAAAGAAAAGGAAGGCTGACCATGACACAAGGCATTCAGGACAAAGTCGTCGTCATCACCGGAGCCAGCAGCGGGCTGGGAGAAGCGACCGCGCGCCACCTCGCGCGGAACGGCGCCAAGCTGATGCTGGGCGCAAGACGCCTCGACAGGCTGCAGGCGCTCGCCAGGGATCTTTCCTTGGGCAATGACGTCGCCGTGCAGACCGACGTCACCCGCTACGATGAGGTCAAACGCCTGATCGACCGTGCGGTGCAGATCCATGGGCGCATCGACGTCCTCCTCAACAATGCCGGCCTGATGCCTCACTCGCCCCTCGACCGCGGCAGGGCCGAGGACTGGGACCGCATGATCGACGTGAACATCAAGGGCGTGCTCTATGGCATCGGCGCTGCGCTTCCCCACATGAAGGAGCGGAAGAGTGGACACATCATCAACGTGTCGTCGGTAGCCGGCCACAAGGTGCGGGCAGGAGGCGCCGTCTATTCGGCGACCAAGCATGCGGTGCGCGTCATCTCCGAGGGGCTGCGTCAGGAGGTCAAGCCCTACAACATCCGCACGACCGTCATCTCGCCCGGCATGGTCGCCACCGAACTACCCGACAGCATCACAGAGCCCGACATCGCAGAAGCCATGCACAAAGCCTATGAAGGCGCGATCCCGGCCGATGCCTTTGCGCGGGCGGTGGCTTTCGCCATGAGCCAGCCGGACGACGTGGACATCAACGAGATCCTGTTCCGCCCCACGAGCCAGGAATACTGATGACGCGCAAGAGCATCGAACGCAAAAGTGGGAACCGGTTTTGCGTGAAAAGATGCTCAAAATCAAAAGATGAAAGCATTGGACGTGAATTCGCATTCACGTCCAATGCGCTAGAGGTCCTTGTCCTTCGGCAGGGCCAGGAGCCACAGGCTCGATGCGACGGCGCCGAGCATCGCAACGACGAGCACCGGCCGGATGCCGAACCGGTCGGCCGCCACGCCTGCAATCAGCGCCGCGACGATGCCGAGGCCTCCCGTCAGCATGTGCAGCGTTCCGCCCTCGCGGCCTCGCAAGGCATCGGGCGTCTCCTTCTGACGCAAGGCGGCGACATTGGTGAAGAACACCACCGAAAGCCCGTCGCCTAGCAGCTGCGCAATGCAGAGCAAGAGAACCGCCGTCCAAAGACCTCCGTGCGCCAGCGGGATGAACGCCATCACGAGGCTGTAGGCGAGAAGGGTCCGGAAGAGGAGCGTGCGGAGAGGAACGCGCCGCGCGGCGACGGCAGAGAACTGAGCACCGACCAGGGCGCTGATTCCGCCGAGCGCCACGACGAAGCCGAGCGTTCCAGGCGGAACGCCGAGATCGCGAACCGCGTAGAGCACATAGAGCGGACCGAAGAACGACAGGAAAAAGGTGAGCGTCGCCTGGCAAAGCGTCAGCGGCCGCAGCACAGGATGGGAAAAGACAAAACGCAGCCCTTCCTTCGTTTCCTCCCAGAGATGCGGCGCACGGTCACCGGTGACGAGCGCCGGCTCCTTGCGCCTGATCGATCCCAGGAGCGCTGCGGACCAGAGATAGGACAGTGCATCGAAGAGCACCGCCAATGGCGCCGTCAGGAGCTGAATCATGACGCCCGCGAGGGCCGGGCCGACGATCTCCGCCACCGCGTCCGTGGTCGCGAGCTTCGCATTGCCGTCTATCAGCTCGTCACGTTCCACCACCGTCGGCAGATAGGCATTGTCGGCGGTCTGGAACA
The DNA here is from genome assembly GCF_020089865.1 of Microvirga puerhi. Taxonomy (GTDB): domain Bacteria; phylum Pseudomonadota; class Alphaproteobacteria; order Rhizobiales; family Beijerinckiaceae; genus Microvirga; species Microvirga puerhi. The sequence goes on along the minus strand of NZ_JAIRBM010000003.1, from coordinate 161,133 downwards.
GCACGGAGAACAGCGACACCAAAGTCGCCACGCCCATGACCTGTCCGATGGTGATGCTGCCGAACCAGGCCATCGCGGGCAGAGTCGCAAGTGCTCCCGCCCGCACCAGATCGGCCATGATCAGGACGCGACGCCGGCGTGTTCTGTCGATCCAGGCGCCTGCGAAAGGACTGAGCACCACGCCCGGCAGGCCGCTCAACGCCACCAGCAGACCGAGGTCCAGGGCGCTCGCATCGAGCAGCAGCGCGGCGATCATCGGCAGCCCCTCCCGCGTGAAGCGGGTCCCGATTGCCGAGAGGCTCTGCGCCGCCCACAGCTTCATGAAATCGGGATTGTGCCGGAGGGGACCACCGAGCGCGGACAAGGCTTGAAACATCGCCGGGCTTTCAGGGAATGGGCCGCGTCGGCGGTTCTTCCATCCCGCGTCCGAGCCTTTTTTGCATCAGCACGGTGGAGAGCCAGCGTCCGTGCTTGTAGCCGATTCCGCTGAGGACGCCGACCGGTTCGAATCCGAGGCTCGCATGAAGTCCGATCGAACCGTGAGATTCCTCGTCGCCGATCACTGCGACCATGAGCCGGAAATCGCGCGCCTCGCTCTCTTCGATGAGCCGGATGAGCAGCTGGCGGCCGACGCCGAGCCGCTGAGCGGAAGGAGCCACATAGATCGAATCCTCCACCGTCGAGCGATAGGCAGGACGCGGCCGGTAAGGACCCGCATAGGCATATCCGAGAATCTCGCCGTCCCGCTCCGCCACGAGATAGGGGTAGTCGCCATCGAGAAGCGCATCGCGCCGACGGGCCATCTCGGCTGCGTCTGGGGGCGCCAGTTCGAACGAGGCGGTGCCATGGGTCACCGCGTGGGCATAGATGGCCGTGATAGCGGGAAGGTCGGATGCGACGGAGGGGCGGACGAGAATGGTCATAGCGCTTTCGTAGACGATCTTCACGGCGGTGGGAATGATATTACTTCCACCCCGGGTTGGTGCCTGGGCGTCGGTCTCTTGGGCCTCGGAGGGAAAGCATCGCATGATCCTAAAAGTGGAATCCACTTTTGGGTCCGAGGCTCTAACATGAAGCCGAGCAGGACGCCGCCCCGTGGATCCTCGAACTTCCGACAACGCCTCGTCGACGAAGCCTTTTGTGGTTTGGACGGCGATTCTGGCCTCCAGCATGGTGTTCGCCGACGGCGCCATCGTCACCGTCGCCATGCCGCAGATGCGCGAGAGCCTTCAGGCTTCGCTTTCCGCGATGCAATGGGTCACGAATGCCTATGCTCTGACCCTCTCGGCCTTCCTCCTCCTCGGCGGCGCGGCGGGGGATGCTTACGGTCTGAAGCGCATCTTCATGATCGGCATCGCGATCTTCGGCTTGGCATCCATCGCCTGCGGCCTTTCCGGAACGGTGGAAATGCTGATCGGCGCCCGGGCGATCCAGGGCATCGGCGGCGCCCTTCTGGTGCCGGGTTCGCTCGCCCTGATCAGCGCCAATTTTCCCCAAGACGAGCGCGGCCGGGCGATCGGCACCTGGGCTGCCGCCTCGGGGATCGCAGCTGCCCTGGGGCCGATCCTCGGCGGCTGGCTGATCGATATCGGCCCCTGGCAGGCGATCTTCTGGATCAACGTGCCGCTCGCCGCTCTCGCCCTCTGGCTCTGCGCGCGAAAAGTCCCGGAAAGCCGGCCAGGGGGAGAGGCACGCATGGACGTCTGGGGCAGCGTTCTGGCAGTCGCGGGTCTCGGCGCCCTCGCTTACGGCCTTACCGCCTTCGGCGAGGTGGCTGCGAGCCATCGGCTGGCGATCCTAGGGACGGTCGTGGGTGTCATTCTGCTCGGCGCCTTCCTGGTCCATGAGTCCCGCAGCGAAGCGCCGATGATGCCGCTCGATCTGTTTCGGGTGCGCGCCTTCTCGGGCGTGAACATCCTGACGCTGCTGCTGTATTTCGCCTTGAGCGGAGCCCTGTTCTTCCTGCCCACCACGCTGATTGAGGCCCATGGCTATTCGGCGGCGAAGGCCGGCTCGGTCTTCTTGCCCTTCACCCTCGTCATGGCGGTCCTGTCGCAGCTCGGCGGCGTGATGGCGGACCGGTTCGGTGTGAGAATTCTCCTGACGGCCGGCCCCTTTCTGACGGGTCTCGGCTTCGGGCTCCTCGCACCCGCCGTCGCCCGCGGCGACTACTGGACCGCTGTCGTTCCGGTGATGATCGTGATGGGGTTGGGCATGGGCATCACGGTGGCGCCCCTCTCCACCACCGTCATGAATGCGGTTCCCGACGATCGCATCGGCGTGGCTTCGGGGATCAACAACGCGGTCTCGCGGGTGGCTGGTCTTCTCGCCGTCGCGGGCCTCGGCATCGTCGCGACCCTAGGATTCCAGCACAGCGCGGCCGTCATGGAGCCGGCTCTGGCGCACCTGTTCGCGGAAGCGACGTTCGGCACGCCGCCCGCCCGGCTCGACGGGACGGCCCCCGGCCTCTATGCGCGCGCCATGATCGGCGGGTTTCAGGCTGTCGCGCTGATCTGCGCCGCAGCGGCCATCGTGAGCGCCTGGTTCGGTTACCGGTCGACAGCCGATCTACCGCGCCGGAAGCCCGCGAATACGCCATGAAAAAAGCCCCGGCCTGCAAAAGGCCGGGGCTTCTGGGAGAACGTTCTCGTTCCGGGCGATCAGTTATTGCGGTTGCCCAACAGCGCCAGGAGGAACTGGAACATGTTGATGAAGTCCAGATAGAGCTGCAGTGCGCCGAAGACCGACACTTTCGCAGCCGCCTCGCTGTCGTAATTGCCGTAGAGATACATCTCCTTCAGCTTCTGCGTGTCGTAGGCGGTGAGGCCCGCGAAGATCAGAACGCCGATGATCGAGATGCCGAACTGCAGCGCGCTCGACGCGAGGAACATGTTCACGAGCGAGGCGAGAATCAGTCCAACCAGGCCCATGATCAGGAACGAGCCGATGCCCGACAGGCTGCGGCTCGTGGTGTAGCCCCACAGCGACAGCGCGCCGAAGGCGGCTGCCGTGATGAAGAAGACCTGCACGACGCTCGCGCCCGTATAAACGATGAGCAGCGTCGAGAGCGAAGCGCCCATCACCGCAGCGAAGGCGAAGAAGGTGCCGCGCGCCGCGGCTGCCGACATGCGGTCCATGCGGAACGAGAAGAGGAAGATGAACGCCAGCGGCGCCAGCGCCACGACCCACTTGAGCGGCGAGCCGTACAGCAGGCGACCGAATTCGGTCACGTAGATGCTGCCCATGCGGGCGGCAGCCATGGACGGATCGCTCGTGGTGGCGAGCATGTTGATGCCAAGCGCGACCAGGGCCGAGATGGCAAGGCCCAGGATCATGTTGTTGTAGACGCCGAGCATGAAGGCGCGCAGGCCTTGGTCGACCTGTGCGGCCGTCCGGGCAAAGCCGGTGCCAGAGGCGTATTGGTTTTGCTCATACGGTTGCATCGGAGCCCTTTCTCACGGTGTCCCGTTGATGTTCCCTCGAAAGGCTGGGAAGTCAGCCCTCGGCCGCCGCGATTTTCGGCGACAGCCAGAATATGAGAGGTCGCCTCTGCTTCTGCAAGAGGCAAGGTCAAGCTTCAACGCTTCGTGATAAAGAACAGTGAAGTTTAAAGCGCGAGGCTACACTCGTGCCCTCTCGGAGCGTACTTTTATACCAGCACGGGCGGTTAAAGATCTCTCAAGTATAGTGCAGGCTTTTGACTCAAGATCCGCCATGTCCCCAGGAGCCCTAGACATACACTTACCAGAACGGCGAGGAGAGATGCGAGGAGCGCGCCGGAAAGATCAGGTACAAAGCTTAAGTTCATCACACGGGTGGTGATCAGGTAGGCGGCCAAGCTCCCGGCTAAAAGACCGAAGATTGCCGTCGCGGCGCCCAAGAATCCGTATTCCAGAGCATAGGCGAGGACGAGCCGTCCGCGGGTGGCTCCTAGGGTTTTCAGGACTACCGCGTCATAGAGTCTGGCCCTATGGCCGGCCGCGAGCGCGCCGGCGAGCACCAGCAGGCTGGCCAGAAGCGCGATCCCGCTCGCGCCCCGGATCGCCGTGACGAGCTGAGACACCACGTCGTTGACCGCCTCGAGCGCATCCTTCACGCGTACACTCGTCACCATGGGATAGGTCAGCGCGGCGCTGCGGAGCAGACGGGCATCGGTTGCCGCGTCAGAGCCATTGGGGAAGGTCACAGTCGCCAGATGCGTGTGCGGGGCTCCGGCGAAGGTGTTGGGAGAAAACACCATCACGAAATTGATGCCGAGCGAGCGCCATTCCACCTGCCGCAGGTTCGCAATGGTGGCGGTGATGTTGCGGCCGAGCACGTTGACCGTCACCTCGTCGCCGAGCTTGAGGCCGAGACCGTCCGCGATCTTAGCGTCGAAGGAGACGAGGGGCTTGCCGCGATAATCCTCCGGCCACCAGGAGCCGGCCATCAGTTGCGAGCCTTCCGGCGGAGTCTTCGCGTAGGTGATGCCGCGGTCGCCGTCGAGGACCCAGGAGACCTCCTCGTTCGCCTTGATCTCGGACACGGGCACGCCCCTTAAGGTCACGAGCCGCCCGCGCATCATCGGGACGCGTTCCATCGCGGCCTCTGGCGCCTGCTGCCTGATGAAGCCCTCGAAGGCATCCGCCTGGGCGTTGGGAATGTCGAGGAAGAAGAAGCTCGGGGCGTGCTCGGGCAGCATCTGGCGCAGCTGGCGCGTGAGATTGGAATCGATCAGCGCGAGGGTCACCAGCAGCGTGATCCCAAGCCCGAGGGACAGGACCAGCGACGGCGTCAGCGCACCGGGACGATGGATATTGGCGAGCGCCAGCCGCGGTGCGGTCCTGTGCGGCCGGGGCAGTCGCCGGGCCAGCGCCATGATGCCGACCGCCACTAGGCGAAGCAGCACGAAGGATGCGGCCGCGGCACCGACGAACATCAGGGCGATGCGGCGGTCGTAGGCAGCGATCACGGCGAGCCCGACAAGAGCGGCGAGTGCGAGGCTGAGGGCCAGAAGGTAGCGCCGGCGGGGCCAGCGCCGCTCCGGCTCGATCTGGTCCCGAAACAGGCCCGAGACCGGAATGTCGTGGGCTCGCCCGAGCGGCATGAGGGCGAAGACGAGGGCGGTGAGGATCCCGTAGAGCAGCGCGATGCCCAGCTCCGTCCCGGCAAGGGTCGGCTCGATCGGAATCGGAAGGAGATGGCCGAAGAGGCCGGTCACCACGAAAGGCAGCGCCCCGCCGACGACAAGGCCGATCAGGATGCCGACGGCGGCGATGAGCAGCACCTGGACGAGATAGAGCGCGACGACCTGTCCACCCGGTGCGCCGAGGCTCTTCAAGGTGGCGATGGAAGCCCGCTTGCGGTCGATGAAGCCGCGCACCGCATTGGCGACGCCGACACCGCCGACGAGAAGGGCCGTGAGCCCGACCAGGGTCAGGAACTGGGTGAAGCGCTCGATGTTGCGCGCAAAACGCGGGTCGGCATTGAGCCGGTTGCGGACATCCCACCCGGCCTCGGGCAGGGCCCGGCTCGCATCCGCCTCGATCGCGGCAAGGCCCGCCTCCGTCGACTGGGCCGGCGGGACGGTCACCCGATAGGTCCAGCGCACCAGGCTGCCGGGCTGGACGAGGCCAGTCGCCCTCAGAGCCTCCTGCGAGACGAGGAGCCGCGGCCCGAAGCCGATTCCGTTGGCGATCTTGTCCGGTTCGGAGACGAGACTCGCGCGCAGGTCGATGGTAGCGCCACCCACCTTGATCCGGTCTCCGACCTTCAGGTCGAGGCGGGCCAGCAGAGCGGTATCCACCGCCGCTCCATAGGCCCCGTCGCGGACGGCGAAGAGATCGGCCGGCGTCATGGCAGGATCGGTTTCGAGCGTGCCGGCAGTCGGATAGGATGGGTCCACCGCCTTCAGCTCGACGAGGGCCGAACCCTTGTCCCCCGCGATGACCATGGCCCGCATGGTGGCGACCGACGCGACCATGCCCTTCGATGCGAGATAGATCTGCTCGGCCTCGTTCGCCTCCCGCTGGAGCAGGGAAAAGGCCATGTCGCCGCCCAGGATCCGGCGCCCTTCCTTCGAAATGCCCTCCGTCAGGGAGCGGGATAAGGAGGACACCCCGGCAATGGCCGCGACGCCGAGTGCGATACAGGCAAGAAAAATCCCGAAGCCCTTCAGGCCGGCGCGCAGCTCGCGCAGGGCCAGGCGGAGAATGAGCGGCGGAAAGGCGGATTGAAGCGGCTTCCGTGCCGGGGATGAGAGGGTGCCGTGCATCGGGCGCTGTCCTTCAGGCCGTCACGACCGCATCGGTATCGATGCGGCCCGAGCGCAGGCGCACGGTTCTATCGCAGAGCCTGGCGAGATTGAGGTCGTGCGTGACGAGGACCAGCGTCGCGCCCCGGCCGCGCTTGAGGGCGAAGAGCAATTCGATGATCGCCTGGCCGGTCGCTTCGTCGAGATTCCCCGTCGGCTCGTCGGCCACCAGGATCGCGGGATTGGACACGATGGCCCGGGCGATCGCCACCCGCTGCTGCTCACCGCCCGAGAGCTGGGCCGGATAGTGATGGAAACGGTGCCCGAGACCTACGGCCTCGAGCTCTGCCTCTGCTCGCGCGAAGGCGTCAGCCTCGCCGGCAAGTTCCAGCGGCAGCGCCACGTTCTCCAGCGCCGTCATGGTGGGAATGAGATGAAAGGACTGGAACACGATGCCGATGCGTCGGCCTCGAAACCGCGCCAGCGCGTCCTCGTCGAGGGCTGCAAGGTCCGTCCCGTCCACGAGGATCTTGCCGGAATCGGGCTGTTCGAGGCCCGCCATCGTCATGAGCAGGGTGGATTTTCCGGAACCCGAGGGACCGACGAGGCCGACCGCCTCGCCCTGTCCGATATCGAGGGAAATGCCTTTCAGGATATGCACCCGCGCAGCACCGCGGCCCAGACTCAGATCCACATCCTGCAGCGCAATGGCCTTGTCCTGCATGCCCACTCACCCGATCTTTCGGAGAAACTCTTGAGAAACGCTCCCGGCCAAGGCCGGGCGCAATCCGTTTGTCGTCCGAACCATATGGGAAGCCTATCGATGAAGCGCCAATTCGGCCCTCTCATGGCGATCATTTTTGCGTGTGCCGCCGCCCTCGCCCTCGTTGCGCCCGGATCCGCGAGGGCCCAGGGCGCACCGCAGAAGGACCCTGTCCGCCTCGTCGCTCTCGGCGACAGCCTGACGGCCGGCTATGGCTTGCCACAGGGTGCCGCCTTCCCGAATGTCCTCGAGCAGGCCCTGAAGGCCAAGGGCTACAACGTGCAGGTCGCCAATGCCGGCGTCTCGGGCGACACGGCGTCGGGCGGCCTCGACCGGCTCGACTGGTCGATCCCCGATGGAACGGATGGCGTCATCGTGGAACTCGGCGCCAACGACATGCTGCGCGGCCTCGACCCTGCGATTCCGCGCAAGGCCGTTGAGACCATCGTGGAGCGGCTGCAGGCCCGCAACATCCCGGTGATGCTCGTCGGCATGCTCGCCTCGCGCAATCTCGGCCCGGAATATGCCGAGAAGTTCGATTCGCTGTATCAGGACATTGCGGAGAAGCACGGCCTTGTGCTCTATCCCTTCTTCCTGGACGGAGTGGCCGGCGATACCAGCCTCAATCTCCCAGACGGCCTGCATCCCACGGCCAAGGGGATCGAGATCATCGTCGGGCGCATCCTGCCCACCGTCGAGAAGTTTCTCGCCACCCTCCCCCAGCGCTGACGTCCGTCGGCGCCCTCTTCCTGCCTGAACGCGGCAGCTCCTGCCGCGAGGAGCCTCGTCTTATGGAATATCGCCGCCTCGGTCGCACGGACCTCGATGTCAGCCTCATCTGCCTCGGCACCATGACCTGGGGCCAGCAGAACACAGAGGCCGAAGGCCACGCCCAGATGGACTATGCCGTCGACCACGGCATCAACTTCTTCGACACCGCTGAACTCTATTCGATCCCACCCAAGCCGGAGACGCAAGGATCGACGGAACGCATCATCGGCTCCTGGTTCAAGTCCCGCGGCAGCCGCGACAAGGTCATCCTGGCCACGAAAATCGTCGGACGCTCCGCCAACACTTGGTTCCGGGACGACGGATCGCCGACGGAGCTTTCGCGGGCCCAGATGGAAGAAGCGGTGAACAAGAGCCTGAAGCGTCTCGGCACCGACTATATCGACCTCTACCAGATCCATTATCCGGACCGCCCGATGCAGTGGGGATCGAATCCCACCATCTACCGTCACCAGGAAGGCGCGTCGCACCCGATCGCGGAAACCGTGGAGATCATGGGCGACCTGGTGAAAGCCGGAAAGATCCGTCATTTCGGCCTGTCGAACGAGAGCGCCTGGGGCACGATGACCTTCCTCAAGGCCGCGGAGGCAAATCCGAACCTGCCGCGAGCACAGTCGATCCAGAACGCATACAATCTCCTCAACCGCACCTATGAGGTGGCACTCGCCGAGGTGAGCCTGCGCGAGACCGTCAGCCTGCTCGCCTATTCGCCGCTCGCCCAGGGCTATCTCACCGGCAAGTATCTCGATGGTGCCCGCCCGGCCGGCACCCGCACCACGCTCTTCCAGCGCGGACAGCGCTACGAGACGCCCGGTGCGGAACCGGCGATCCGCAGGTACATCGCGCTCGCCAAGGAATTCGGCCTCGATCCCGCGCAGATGGCTCTGGCCTTCGTGAATTCCCGCCCGTTCGTGACGTCGAACATCATCGGCGCGACCTCCATGGAGCAGCTGAAGACGGACATCGCCTCCATCGACGTGACGATCACGCCGGAGCTGGAGCAGCGCATCGACGCGATCCATCTCGACCACTGCAATCCGTGCCCATGAGGGTGCGGATCCGGAACCAACCAGGCCTTTAATCGTCTGATTCTGATCTTTGCCGGGGCGGCCACGCTGCCCCGGCCCTGCTCTCTTCTTCCCGGTTCGGGAGGCCGCCATGCCCCGTCTGTTCACCGGCCTCGAAATTCCTCCCGAGATCGGCCGGACCCTCTCCACCTATCGCGGCGGCCTGCCGGGCGCGCGCTGGATCGATCCCGAGAATTATCACATCACCCTTCGCTTCATCGGCGACGTGGACGACCGGACCGCCCAGGATCTATTCTCCGTCCTCGGCGAAAGGCGTCAGCGTGATCCGATCACCGTGACCATCGAGGGCCTCGACAGTTTCGGCGGCGGACGTCCGCGCGCCGTCTTCGCCCGCGCCACCGCGACCGAGGCGCTGAGCGACCTGCAATCCGAACAGGAGCGTCTGGTCCGCCGCGTCGGGCTTCCCCCCGAAAAGCGCAAGTTCACCCCGCACGTGACCTTGGCCCGCCTGCGCGATGCTTCGGCCCTGGCCGTGGCCGATTATTTCGCGGCACGCGCGCCTTTCCAGAAGCTCACCTTCACGGCACCGCGCTTCGTGCTCTTCTCCTCCCGGGATTCCGTCGGCGGCGGACCATACGTGGTCGAAGCCGCCTATCCGCTCGAGTAAGAGACACCCATCGCCCATGACCGGAAGCGTCATCGACGAGACACGCAAGCTCGGCTATGTGTCGCCCATGCCGTCGCTCATCTTCGTCACCCATCCCGAAGTGGTCATCGATCCGCAGGTGCCGGTCCCCGACTGGCCCCTGTCCGGCGTCGGGCGCGCCCGCATGGAGAACTTCGCGCAGGCCGTCGCGGGGCGAAACATCTCCGCCATCTATGCCAGCGCCGAACGCAAGGCGCGGGACGGCGCGGAGATTCTCGCGAGCCGGCTCGGCCTACCGATCGTGGTCGATCCGGACCTCGGCGAGAACGACCGCTCGGCCACCGGATACATCGCGCCGCCGGAATTCTGGGAGGTGGTCGCGGAATTCTTCGGCCGCCCCCATGAAAGCATCCGCGGATGGGAACGGGCCGTCGATGCCCAGACCCGCATCGTGAAGGCGGTGCACCGCGCCGCAGCCGATGAGACTTCCGGCGACATCGTCATCGTCTCCCACGGCGGCGTCGGCAGCCTGCTCACGGACCATCTGCAGAAGCTCGAGATCGGCAAGGGGAGCCGTCCGTCCCATCCCGGCGGCGGGTGTTTTCTGGTGACCTCACGCAACCCCCTCGCCCTCCAGCAGGACTGGCGGACGATCGAGGATTACCAGGCGGCCTAAGGCGCGATGGAGGCCCGGTCGAGCAGCCTGTCGAAGGCGAGCGTTGCCGGGCTCGGCTGCCGGTTGGGCAGGATCAGCCGCGTTAGGGAGCGCCGTAGGATCACTCCTGAAATGGAAAGCTGTTTCAGCCGCCCGAGCGCCACCTGATCGGCGACCACCACGGACGACACGATGCCGATGCCGAGCCCGGAGGCCACGATCCGGGCGATGACCTCGTTGCCGCTGACTTCGAAGATCCGGCGGGGTATGAAGCCGGCGCGCGCAAGGGCGCTCTGAGCGATATCGCGGGTCCCGGAGCCGGGCTCGCGCAGCACGATGGTTTCGTCCGCCAATGCGTCGAGCGGAAGCGGAGCCGCCCGGGACGCGAGCGGATGGGTCGCGGCAGCGATGAAGACCAGCTCGTCCTCGCGCCAGGGCTGGACGATGATCTCTCCGGAATCGAGCGGCCCCTCCACCATCGCCACGTCGAGTTCGCGCTGCGTCAGAAGCCCGGCGATCGTCACCGTGTTCGCGCTCGTGAGACGTAAGTCCACCTCGGGATTGGCCCGGTGGAAGGCGCCGAGCAGAGGCGGCAGGAAATGGGTCGCGATGGTGGTCGAAGCGCCGATGCGCAACGTTCCGCGCCGCAGGCCGCGCAAGGCGTCGAGCGCCTCCTCAGCCGCCTGTTCGGCGGAAAAGACGGTGCGGGCATGACTTAAGAGAAGCAGCCCGGCTTCGGTGGGGCGGACGCCGCCCGGACCGCGCTCGAGGAGTGGACTGCCGAGCTGCGCTTCGAGCTCACGCACGCCCTTCGAGACGGCCGGCTGACTGACATGCAATGCCTCCGCCGCGCGGGAAAAACTCTGGTGGCGGGCCACTGCATCGAACAGGCGAAGCAGATGAAGATTCATTCCTATAACTTAAATGCATAGTTCAATGAGAAAGATATATTTGAGTTATATCGCTTCCGGCGTCAGGACAATCGCAATTGTTCGCGAGAGGTTCTGCGATGACGGCCAAGGCATGGATGCGTAACGGACCGGGTGTGATCCTTTGTGCAGGAATCGCCCTTGCCGCCTTCGGCCTGCAACTGGTCGAGGAACATTGGACCGGGCGCGCCTGGATCGAGGCGCTCGTCCTCGCGATCCTCCTCGGGACCGCCGTCAGGACGGCCTGGACCCCGAGCCAGCGTTTTCTTCCCGGCATCGTGTTCAGCGGCAAGATGCTCCTGGAGATCGCCGTGATGCTGCTCGGCGCCTCGATCAGCTTCCAGGCGGTGGCCCAGGCTGGCTCCGGCCTGATCCTCGGCATCGCCGTCGTGGTCTTTGCGGCGATTGCCGCGAGCTTCGGCCTGTGCCGGCTGCTCGGCCTGCCCTGGCGCATGGGCGTCCTGGTGGCCTGCGGCAATTCCATCTGCGGCAACTCGGCCATCGCCGCGGTGGCGCCCGTCATCGACGCCAAGAGCGAGGATGTCGCTTCCTCCATCGCCTTCACGGCGATCCTCGGCGTGATCGTCGTGCTGTCGCTGCCGCTTCTTGTCCCGCTCTTGCATCTCTCCGAGACGCAATATGGCGTTCTCGCCGGCCTCACCGTTTATGCGGTGCCGCAGGTTCTCGCCGCCACGATGCCGGTGGGCATGGTGAGCACCCAGCTCGGCACCCTCGTGAAGCTGGTGCGCGTCCTGATGCTGGGACCGGTCGTCATTCTGCTGTCGATCTTCGCCGGCACGCGCTCCGGCAGCACCAACCTGTCGTTCAAGCGGCTCGTGCCCTGGTTCATCATCGGATTCCTGGCGCTTGCGGCCCTGCGCTCGGCCGGTGCGATCCCCGACATGGCACTCAAAGCCGTGCTGCCGGTGGCGACGGCGCTCACCATCGTGTCGATGGCCGCCCTCGGGCTCGGCGTCGACCTGCGCGTCCTCGGACGTGTCGGCGGACGGGTGACGCTGGCCGTGAGCCTGTCGCTCCTCGTCCTCCTCGGCATCAGCATCGGCCTCATCCGCCTGCTCGGTGTGGCGTGAGTCCGGCTGGAACACCCGTGCTCCGCCGTCATTCCGGGGCGAGCGTAGCGAGAACCCGGAACCCATAGCCGCGGAGCTTTGCGAATAAGATGCAGCGGCGGCCGCAGTTCTTCATTCTGAACCGATAGAGTTTATGGGTTCCGGACTTGCCTGACGGCAATCCGGAATGACGGAGGATTTGGGTCTGCCGGGGCTTGAAACTCGGTGGACGCGCTTCATCAATAGCGACAGCCCTGCCCTGCGTGGATGAAGCCATGAGACCTCTCTCCGAGACTGAGCGCACCGAACTCCTGCCCGCCCTCGAAGGGTGGAGCCTCATGGAGGGCCGGGATGCCATTCGCAAGCAATTCGTCTTCGCCGATTTCGGCGCCGCCTTTGCCTGGATGACGCGCGTCGCCCTGGCGGCGGAGAAGGCCAATCACCATCCGGAATGGTTCAACGTCTACAACAAGGTCGACGTCACCCTCTCGACTCACGATGCCGGCGGCCTGACGCGCCGCGACGTGGAGCTGGCTCAGAAGATGGATCTCTTCGCAGGCGGCCGAACAGAGCGTTAAAGAGCTTGCCTTTCGGGCACCGGACCTGAAAAACAATCTGCGCAATCACTGGAGATGCGCGATGTCCGAAACGATGGCCCGTCTGAGCGAAGATCTGCGGTTTCCTGCCGGAATCCTGGAAGAACGGGCGCTCGCGGCATTGCGCGATGCAGGCGCCGATGAATCGTCTGCTGCTGCCGCCACGCGGGCGATGATGCACGCCTCCCGTCTCGGCGTGGACAGTCACGGCGTCAGGCTCACGCCCTTCTATGCCGAGGAGTTGCGGACCGGCCGCGTCAACAGCCGCCCGGCGCTCAAGGTGCGGCGCACGGCGGCCGCGACAGCGACGCTGGACGCCGACCATGCGCTCGGCCACGTGGCTGCCTATGCGGGCATAGAAGAGGCCTGCCGGATCGCCGCGGAAAGCGGCATTGGCGCGGTCGGCGTCGCCCGCTCGACCCATTACGGAGCAGCAGGCGCCTATGCACTCGCGGGAGCGGAGCGCGGCTTCATCGCGATCTCGACCACGAATGCCGATTCGATCGTCTCGCTCTATAGCGGCACGACGCCGTTCCACGGAACCAACCCGATCGCCGCAGCGGCCCCCGTCGCGGGCGCGAAGCCGTGGCTCCTCGACATGGCGACCTCTTCCGTTCCGTTCAATCGGGTTCTGCTCTTCCGCTCCCTGCAGCGGGAACTGCCCGCCGATGTGGCCGCCGGTCTCGATGGCGAGCCGACCCGCAATCCCCATCTCGCCCAGATGCTGATGCCGCTGGGCGGCGAGAATTTCGGCTTCAAGGGAGCGGGTCTCGCCGGCCTCGTGACGATTCTTTCCGCGATCCTCACCGGCGCGTCGCCCGACCCGTTCGTTCCGCCGATGAACCCAGACGGCGGAAGCGTCCAGCCTTACGACATCGGCCATTTCTGCCTCGCCATCGATCCGGAGCGCTTCGTGGGACGACAGGCCTACGATGGCCTGATGGCCCGGTATCTGGCGGGATTGCGGACGACCCCCGGGAAGAATGCAGCGCCGGCCCTCGCGCCCGGCGATCGGGAATGGCGGGTCATGGAGGAGCGGGAGCGGACCGGAATCCCGATCGATCCCGATACCGCACGGTTTTTCGCTCTCGCCTGATTCGGCGTTCTATTTCGGCTGCATGCGCAATGCTCCGTCGAGGCGGATCGCCTCGCCGTTGAGCATGTCGTTCTCGATGATGCTGCGCACCAGCGCCGCATATTCCTCCGGCCGCCCGAGGCGGGACGGGAATGGCACGTTGGCCTCCAGCGCCTTGCGGTAATCCTCGGCGATGCCTTCGAAAAGCGGCGTATGGAAGAGGCCGGGCATGATCGTCATGACCCGGATGCCGAAGCCGGACAGATCGCGTGCGACGGGAAGCGTCAGGCCGAGCACGCCACCTTTCGAGGCCGCATACGCCGCTTGGCCGATCTGCCCGTCCTGGGCGGCGACGGAGGCGGTCGAGACGACGACGCCGCGCCCGCCATCCTCGGTCACGGGGTCGAGACCAGCCATGGCGGCGGCGCATTTGGCGATCATCGCATAGGTGCCGATGAGGTTGATCTCGATGGCGCGGCGGAAGCTCGCCACATCGTGAGGAATGAGTTCGCCCGTCTCGCGCTTCTTCGTCACCGTGCGCTTGCCCGGCGCGATTCCGGCGCAGTTGACGAGGATGCGCTCGGTGCCGTGGGCCGCCCGAGCCTTGGCGAGGGCCGCGTCGATGGAGGCCTCGTCCGTCACGTCCGCCTCGCAGAACAGGCCACCGATCTCGCGGGCGTGTTTCTCGCCCCGCTCGACATCGCGGTCCAGAATCGCCACCTTAACCCCATCAGCGGCCAGCATGCGCGCGGTGGCGCCCCCGAGGCCTGAAGCGCCGCCCGTGACGATGGCTGCCATGAATTTGTCGAGCTTCATGCGTTTCCTCCTGTGTCTCGCGGCGTTCATAAGCCAAGATTCGCCGGGTTGGAACGAAAGGTATCGAAGGAGCATAGCGGAATGAGCGAGTTCGCACGGCCGTTCACCAAGGCCGAGATGGACGCGATCCGCCGGGAGGCCGGCGGCGACGACGGCGTGATCCGGAAATTCTGGGGCAAGCTGAGGCGTGTCGGCGGCAAGATCCCGTTCGCGGAGGATCTCGTGGCGGCGTTCTACTGCGCCACGGATCCAGCGACGCCGAAGCGCGTCAAGCTCATCCTCATGGGAGCGATCGCCTATTTCATCCTGCCCACCGATGCGATTTCGGATTTCCTGCCGATCATCGGCTTCGCCGACGACGCGGCGGTGCTCGCGGCCGCCATCGCGCAGGTGGCAGGCTCGATCACCGACGAGCACCGGGAGAAGGCGAAGAAGGCGCTCGACGGCACGGACTGAGGCGCTGGCCGCCGCGTTTCGACGCATCGCCAAAGCGCCGTGTTTAAGCTTAACGGAGATGGTGAAGAGTTCTTAACCATCTCTCCGTAAAGTTCGTCTCATGATTCTCGCATCTCTTCAGCGCGGCCTGGCCGCGGGCGTCATTTCCGCCGTTTTCGCCGTCGGATTGGGACCTGAGGCCATGGCCCAGGGCACCAAGAAGCCGGCCCCTGCGACGCAGAGCAAGCCGGCCGCAAAGCCGGCGGCCAAGACGGCACCCGGAAAGCCCTCGGCAGCCAAGCCTGCCGCGGCAGCCGCTGCTGCCGGCGCCGGTGCGGCCGCCGCGAAGGGCGGACAGGCCGCTTCGGGCCCTGGCGGGGCGACGCTTCTCGCCTCGTATGGCGACTGGGGCGTCTATACCGCCAAGACCGGACGCTCCGAGATCTGCTATGCCTTGAGCCAGCCTAAGGACCGGCAGCCGAAGAACCTCAACCGCGATGCCGCCTATCTCTTCGTGTCGTTCCGCCCGGCGGAGAACGTGAAGAACGAGGTGGCGGTGGTGCTGGGCTTCGCCGCCAAAGACAACGGCCCCGCCGAGGCTGTGATCGGCAAGGCCACCTATGCCCTCCTCACCAAGGATACCAATGCCTGGCTGAAGAACCCGGCCGAAGAGAGCCAGGCCATCGGCACCATGGCCAAATCGCCGAACGTCGTCGTGAAGGCGCACTCCGCCCGCGGCAACCAGCTGACCGACCGCTATTCCCTGACCGGCTTCAGCCAGGCCCTCGATCGCGCCCGCAAGGAATGCTCTCAGTAAGCGCCGTTCCGGCGGGCCCGACACGAAATCGTCAGGCCCTCTCACGTTTCCGCCGCTTTCGTGTTATATGCCGCCTGCGATCCCATAAAACGAAGGCGTGATTTCCCATGGCGACGGCGCTCGACATCGCCAAGCACAACACGAATGCGGCCCCGGTGGCCGTGACCGAATCCGCGCGCGCGGCCGGCAAGGATGCTCTTGCCGCCGAGAAACTTGCCATCGAAAAGAAGGCCGACTTCACCGTCGAGGCTGCCCGCCAGTCCTCTCTCGTGGGCCTGACCCGCGACGAATTGAAGGACAAGCTGGCCGAGATCGGCGTGCCGGAGCGCGAGCAGAAGATGCGCGTCGCGCAGCTCTGGCACTGGATCTATTTCCGCGGCGCGAAGAACTTCGACGAGATGACCAACGTGGGCAAGGGCCTGCGGGCGGCGCTCGCAGAGGCCTATACCCTCGCGCGCCCGCAGGTGGTTTCCGAGCAGGTGTCGAAGGACGGCACCCGCAAATGGCTGATCCGCATGCCCTCCACCGGCCCCCTCGACAAGGGCGCCGAAATCGAGTGCGTCTACATCCCCGAGACCGATCGCGGCACGCTCTGCGTGTCGAGCCAGGTCGGCTGCACCCTCACCTGCTCGTTCTGCCACACCGGCACCCAGCGCCTCGTGCGCAACCTGACCTCTGCCGAGATCGTGGCGCAGCTCATCGTCGCCCGCGACTGCATCGGCGACTGGCCGGACGCGACGCCGCCGGAAGGCGCCTTCGTGCCCAGCGACGGCGGGCGCTTCGTGTCGAACATCGTGTTCATGGGCATGGGCGAGCCGCTCTACAACACCGACAACGTGGTCGCCGCCATCAGCGTCCTGTCGGACAGCGAGGGCCTCAGCCTCTCGCGCCGGCGCATCACCGTCTCGACCTCCGGCGTCGTGCCGCAGATGGAGCGTCTCGGCACGGAGGCCAACACCATGCTGGCCATCTCGCTCCACGCGGTGCGCGACGACCTGCGCGACGTGCTGGTGCCGATCAACCGCAAATACGACATCGCGCAGCTTCTCGATGCCTGCCGCGCTTATCCGGGCCTCTCGAACGCGCGCCGCATCACCTTCGAATACGTGATGCTGAAGGACGTGAACGATTCCGACGCGGATGCCAGAGAGCTGGTGCGCCTCCTGAAAGGCATTCCGGCGAAGATCAACCTGATCCCGTTCAATCCCTGGCCGGGCTCCAAATATGAGTGCTCGGACTGGGAGCGGATCGAGCGCTTCTCGGAGATCGTCTTCCGCGCCGGCTACGCCTCGCCCGTGCGCACGCCCCGCGGCCGCGACATCCTCGCCGCCTGCGGCCAGCTCAAGAGCGAGACCGAAAAGCTGCGCGCCCGCGCCCGCATGATGGCCGAACAGGGCATCGGCGCCGAGGGGGTCTATGCTCTGGGGGATGCGGAGTAGCCGTCTCCCCTGATCACCCCTTGTCGCGCTTCGCCTGGGCAGACTTGCCGGCCTGCGAGATGCGGCCCGCATCCATGGGATTGCCGATTTTCTCCCGACGGGTGTTCGGCTTCTTGGCCATGCCCTCGCGCGGCGTGCGCCCGGATTTCGGGCGGGCGGCTTTCGGCGCTTCCTGGCGCAACGCGAGGGCGCGGCGGGCATTGGTGCGCAGTTCATCGGCCTTGCGCCGCGCATGTTCGCCGTTGATGCGGGTCAGCGCCTCGGCGAGCACGCCTGCCTTGTGCCGGTTTCCCGCATCCTTCTTCTCGAAGGTCGTCGTCTGCCGGCCCTTGCCGCGGACCTCGCGCCGCTGCCTGCTGGCGATATCGCGCGCTCGGTCGCGCCGCTCGCGGAGACGCTGAGTCAGGTCCTTGAGCGCCGCCTCCTCCAGCTTGCCGAGCACCGGATGTCGGGTCTGCTCCACAAGGGTGTATTCCTCGTCATTCAAGAGCCGCCGCTCATTGCGTTTCGACGTGGACATCGGGCTCTCTCCTCTTGCGCATGGGATGCCCGGTGAACGCAAAGCTGAGTCGGGCCGTTCCATCCGCACTGGCGCGATGGGCCGAACTTTGCGACCATGGGACGGCATGATCCGTTATCTTCTCCTTATCCCCCTCGCGCTGCTCATCGCGGTCGGCGCGAGCACGCTTTTCCTTTTCATCGCTTCCGTGGTCGATCCCGTCATGGGAACGCTCACCGGCGACACGCTGCTCGTCGGATTCTGGGCCTTCGTGGACGAGGTGTTCTCCGTCGAGGATCCCGGTCCGATGATCGCCGAGACGGCCTTCGCGGTGGGTCGCGTCGCCTTCCTGCTGCTGGTCTTCCCGCCGCTTCTCGTCGCGGTGGTGGGAGAGGTCGTGCGGGCTCGGAGCGTGATCTGGTATGCTGGCGCCATGGCCGTGCTGACCGCCGCGATTCCCTGGGTTCTGCGCGGCAGCGCCCGCATCGCGACGCCGGGTGAACTCCATGTCAGCGCCGTCCTCGGCCTCACCGGCGCCGTGGCCGGCCTGATCTACTGGGCGATTGCGGGCCGGGATGCCGGCGGCTTCAAGCCATCTGATCCGCCATTTCCCGGCAGGGCGGCGCCATAGACGCCTGTCATTCCGGGGCGAGCACAGCGAGAGCCCGGAACCCATAAACGCCAGTGTTGAAGGATAGGGCGCAGAGGTAGCCGTTGCTCTTTATCCTTTACCGTCAGCGTTTATGGGTTCCGGGCCCAGCGCTTGCGCTGTCCCGGAATGACGGGGCGCGTTTCACCGCGCAGCGGTCGCCAGGATCTTGAGAGCGAAGGCGGAGAAGAGGCCGGCGAAGGAATAATCGATGCCGCGCATGAGCTTCGGGCGGCTGCGCAGGAGGGCCAGGACCTTGTCGGCGCCAAGAATCATGACGGCGCCCATCGGCCCCGTCACAGCGACGAAATAGAGCCCGAGAAAGAGCAGCTTCTCCGAGGCATGCGGATCGGTCGCCTGGACGAATTGCGGCAGGAAGGTCACGAAGAACAGAACGACCTTCGGGTTCGTCAGGTTGATACCGACTCCCACCAGGAAGGTTTTCCAGAACGACACCTCGATCCGGCCCTCGTCCTTCACGTGCAGGGCCGAGCCGTTGCGGACGGCATCGATGGCCATCCACATGAGATAGAGCGCACCGACGATCTTGAGGACGGTGAATGCCGTCACCGAGGCGGCGAGCAGGGCCGAGAGGCCGAGCGCAGCAAGCAGCGTGTGGACGCAGCTTCCCGCCATGGCGCCGAGCATGGCGGCAAGACCGGCCTTGCGGCCGCCGGACATGGTTTTCGCCAGGAACAGGCTCATGTCGGGCCCCGGCGTGATGAACAGAATCGTGCAGGCGAGCGAATAGGTCAGGAACGTGCTCAGATCCGGCAGGAAGGTCATGGATCGTCTCGAAACGGGAAATTGCGGGGGATTATGCCCCAAACCGATCGTCCGGGCCATACGGAAGCGGCTTGTTGAAACGGCAGCGCTGCTCCATTTGTGAAACCGTCGACGGGGTGAGCGATTCGCGAGAGGACATACATGACGACTTTGCTGTTGCCGGCGCGGCTTCGCGTCGCCCTGGCCATGATCGCCATGGCCTTCGGGCTCTCCGCCTGCGGCATCAACAACGTGCCGACTCTCGAGGAACAGGCCAAGTCCGCCTGGAGCGAGGTACAGAATCAGTATCAGCGCCGTGCCGATCTGATCCCCAACCTGGTCGAGACGGTGAAGGGCTTCGCCAATCAGGAGCGCGAGGTACTGACGCAGGTGACGGAAGCCCGCGCCAAAGCAAGCCAAGTCAAGGTCGATGCCTCGACGGTCACGGATCCGGAGAAATTCCGCCAGTTCCAGGATGCGCAGAACCAGCTCTCCGGCGCATTGGGCCGCCTCCTCGTCACGGTGGAGCGCTATCCTGAGCTGAAATCCAACGCCAATTTCCTGGCCCTGCAGTCGCAGCTCGAAGGGACCGAGAACCGGATCGCCGTGGCGCGGCGCGACTATATCGAAGCGGTCAGGGCCTATAACACCGAGCTGCGCACCATCCCGGGCCGCTGGATCGCCGCCGTTCTCTATCCGCAGGCCAAGCCGATGGAGACCTTCACGGCGACACCCAATTCCGAGCGCCCCCCGACGGTGAAGTTCTAGGCGGATGAGGGTGACGGCACGCGATCTTCCCTCCCCCTTGCGGGGAGGGACCGAGGGTGGGGGTCGCAAAGTCAAAGCGGCTTTCTCGAGGTTAAGAAAGCTGAGGCCATTACCGGCCGCGTCGGATCTCGTCCCCCGTCGAACCACCCCCACCCCTACCCCTCCCCGCAAGGGGGAGGGAGTACGCGCGGCCCTTTTCCTTGTCCTCCTCATTCTTTTTCCGGTCCTGGCGCTCGCCCAGTCGGTTCCGGCCCTCACCGGCCGGGTGGTCGATGCGGCGAACCTCCTGAAGCCCGACGAAAAGGCGACACTCGAAGCGAAGCTCAAGGCGCATGAGGACAAGACCTCCGACCAGGTGGTGGTAGCGACCGTTCCGTCCCTCGACGGCCTGGAGGTGGAGGAATACGCCAACCGCCTCTTCCGCCAATGGAAGCTCGGACAAGGCGACAAAAACAACGGCGCCCTCCTCCTCGTCGCCCCCAAGGAGCGCAAGGTCCGTATCGAGGTGGGCTATGGGCTCGAAGGCGCGCTGACCGACGCGCTCTCCAAGGTGATCATCACCACGGCCATCGCACCGCAATTCCAGAAGGGAAATTTCGCCGGCGGCATCAATGCCGGCGTCGATGCCATGCTGTCGATCCTGACCGGCGACGCGGAGGAATGGCAGCGACGCGCCCAAGTGCGCGAGGATGAAAGCGATTCCATCGACCCCTGGGTCGCGATCGTCGTCATGGTGTTCCTGTTCATCATCATTTCCAGCATCGTCCGCGACGCGCGGGGACGGCCGCTCCGTCGTGGCCGCGGCGGGCCGTGGATCATCCCGACCGGCGGCGGCTGGTCCGGTGGTTCGGGAGGCGGATGGTCTGGCGGGGGTGGAGGCTTTTCCGGCGGAGGCGGCTCCTCCGGGGGCGGCGGCGCATCGGGGAGCTGGTAGATGATCTCGCAGCAGGACCATGCCCGCCTGACCCAGGCCATCAGTGATGTGGAGGATCTCACCGCCGGCGAGATCGTCGTCGTGATCGCCGAACAGGCGAGCAGCTATCGGTCGATTCCCGTCCTGTGGGCGCTTCTGATCGCGCTGGTGGTGCCGTGGCCGCTCATCGCAATCACCACCTTGGGCCCGTCGCGGATCTTCCTGATCCAGCTCCTGGTCGCGCTCTTCTTGAGCCTCTTCCTGTCCTGGCCGTCCCGCCGTCACAGCATGGTGCCGGGATTCATCAAGCGGGCGCGGGCCCGCGAGGCGGCGGCGAGGGAGTTTTTAAGCCGCGGCCTCACGCGCACGCGGGAACGCACCGGCGTCCTCCTCTACATCGCGCTGGCCGAGCATCATGCGGAGATTCTGGCCGATGTCGGCATCGCCGACCGGGTCGCGCCGGATGTCTGGCGCGACATCATCGCCGACCTGACCCGGCAGATCGGCGATGGACATCTCACGGACGGGCTCGTGGCGGCGATCCAGCGCACCGGCGCTATTCTCGCCGAACATGCGCCGCCCCGCTTCGACGATGTCGACGAACTGCCGAACAAGGTCATCCTGCTTTAGGGATTAAAGGCCGCCGCCTTTCGCGGCGCCGAGGATCGGTCCCGGCCTGCTGTCCTCGCCGGACTGCACGAGCACCACATAGCCGTCTGCCTCGCGGCGAGCGGCGGCGAGCGGGATCTGGAATCGCGCCGCACCGCCCCGCCACTCACCGACCCGCGTCATGCCGCGCACCACATTGGCGTAAGTCACGGTTTTCCCGCGATTCTCGCCACGGCCGATGGTGACGCTCTGGGAACGCAGGACCGGTAGAACCCACACCTCGCCCCTTCTCAGATTGCTGTGCGGTGTCTCTTCGACAGAGATCGTGACGATCCCGTTCTCTTCCTTGAGACTGACATCGAGCGGCAAGGAAGGTCGGCCCTCATTTGTGGTCTGGATGGATTTCTCGATCCGCGCATGATCCGAGCCGATGCAGGGCTTCGTTCCGTTGACGACGATCTGCGGCGTGTAGACCTGCTTGTCGCTGCGCGATTCCGCATAGGCCTTCTGCCGGGCCGTGAAGAGAGGCTGCGCGAGCGTGTCCTTCCAACCGAGATAATCCCAGTAATCCACCGGGAACGACAACGCCACGAGATCGGCCTGATGCGAGAGGCTCGAAAGCAGCGCATCGGCCGGCGGGCAGGACGAGCAGCCCTGACTGGTGAAGAGTTCGATGACGGCGCGCGGCGGCTCCGCAAGGGCCGGCTGAATGAGAATGGCGAGCCCGAGCGCCGCCAGGACCGTCTTCACACGGGAACTGTTCGAACGTGAGACCATGGTCCCGCTAGAGAACCACGAAAACAACCTCAAAGGAAACTCACGTTAGCTTGAGGCCCGCAGGCGCGCGCCAGCGGCGGTGCATCCACAGCCATTGCTCAGGATTTTCACGCACCCAGCTCTCCACCACCGAGGTCATCGCCTGCATGGCACCCTGCACGTTGATTTGCCCGTCCGGATCGCGCGGCAGATCGAGAGGCGGCGTCAATTGCAGCCGGAAGCGATGTCCGGGCAGGCGGATGACGCGGACTCCGTGGACCGGACAATCGAACCGGCGGGCGAACTTGCCGAGGATCGGGTTCACCAGGGCCGGACGGCCGAGGAAGTTCACGAGCACGCCACGGGTGAAATGCTGGTCGATCAGCATGCCGAGATGGCCGCCCTTCTCGAGCGCTCCCTGCATGGCGAACGCCGCGCCCTGACGCGCGGCTTCGAGCCCGCCCATAGTCTCGGAACGGATCTCGTGCAGGACGCGGGCAATCGCGGGATCGTTGGGCGCGCGGAACACCGCCGTCGCGTCGAGCCCGAACCGGGCCGCGCAGATCGCCGGCAATTCCCAGTTGGCGAGATGGGCGGAGAAGATGATGCCCGGCTTGTCGTCGTCCCTGAGACTGAGGAAATGCTCGATCCCATCCACCTCGGTGCGGCCGGGCTCGGCCCGGTCGGGATCGAAATCGAAGAGCGTGCCGAGGTGCGGGTATTCGCCGCCAACCCGTCCGAGATTGTCCCAGGCCGCTCGCGCCAGGGCCCGGACCTCGCTCTCGGGCTTGCCGGGATAGACTGCCCGGATATTGGCGAGCGCGGTCCTGTGGGTCGGAAGCAGAGGACCAATCGTCCGCGCCAGGGCCGCTCCGACGGCGCCGGACCGTTCCGGGCCAAGGACCCGCGACAGAGCGAACACGCTCCGCACGAGGCCGACCATGACCGTCTCGGTCACGCGCGAGGCGAGGCTGCGGGGGCGGAGGGAACGATGAACCACGGAGTCTCCTGAAAATCCGTCTCGGAAAAGGCCATGCCTCATTCCGTGCTCAGCGAGCTTCGTCAACCCCCAGGACGGGTGCGCGATAATTGGTCGTAGAGGCCGACCAGGGTCTCCCGCTCCCGGTTCCAGCTCAGTTCCGCAGCGGCAACCAGGGCCTGCCGCTTCATGTGGTCGAGGGCCGTGCGGTCGAGGCCGTTGATGACCTCCGTGATGGCAGATGCATCGTCGCTGGCGAGACTGCCGCAGCGATAGCGGGTGACGATCTCCGCCATGTCCGGCAGCGGCGAGACCACCACCGCGAGGCCTGCGGCCAGGTATTCGAACAGTTTGTTGGGCAGGGCGAAGCGGTTGTGACGGCTCGAATCGGGGAGGATGCACAATCCCAGATCCGCCTCGGAGGCGCGGGACACGACCTCCTGCGGCGCGACGGCGGGTTCGAAGCGAATTCTCTGCGTCACGCCTCTCGCCTCGGCGCGGGCTTTCAGGGCCTCAAGGTAAGAAGGCGCAGCCTGCCCGCGCAGGGTCAGGCGAAATTCGTCGCGCCAATGCGGCAGGGAATCGACGATGGCCTCAAGGCCCCGGTTGTCGCGCAAAAGACCGTGGAACAGGACCTCGATCGTCGCACCGACGGGCCGGAACGGGGCCAGCGTCGCATCGGGCACGTTGCGGATGACGGTTGGCCGGGCAAGACCCGGATAGGCCTCCGGCAGCGCATCGGCGATGCCCGGGCTGACCGTGATCACCGCATCGGCGGCGCGGATCCCGCGCCCCTCGATGGCCCGCACATGCGACAGGGCGGCGATCCGCCATTTCAGGCTGTGCTCGTATTCGGCAATCGCCATCTCGTGGCTGTCGTAGACGATGCGGGCACCGAAGCGGGCCTTTGCGTCAAGGGCGAGCGGCAGGGTCGTCCAATCGTTGGCATGGACCGCCTCCGGCCGGAAATCCCGCAGGAGCTTGCGGGCGCTGCGTCGCCCCTCGTGCAGCCAATAGAAGAAATGCGAGGAGGCCGGCAGCAGGTTGGCGGGCGCCTGCCGAAGTAGAATCCCGGCTCTAATCAGGAACGGCGAAGGCAGATCGGGAAGTAGCGCCACACGGTAGGGCACGTCCTTCGGTGCAGGCCCATAGCCGATCAGCAGCACCTCGTGGCCGGCCCTATGCAACGCCTCGGCCGTCCGCAGCACGCGTGAATCGTTGGCGAGAGAATGGAAATCGAGGACGGCAATGCGCATGGGCGATGAAAATCCTTGAACCGCGCCGATAGACCGCACGGGCAAGGTTGTCCAGTAAGGGCCGCGAAACACTCGACGGTGCCGCCATGGCTCTGTACAAGGCCGCCTCGTCTCAAAATCTGCGAGCGCTTCCCCTGAACGCCACCGAAAAACCCCGTATTCTCTACGTTTGCTGCGAGCGGATCGTCCCCGGCAGCGCTGCTGCGACGCATGTGCTGGAGATCTGCGAGGGATTGGAGCGACGGGGCTATCCGGTGACGCTCGTCGCCGAACGGGGAGCCTCTCGCAGCGGCCTTGCCGGCCAGCTGGGCCGCTATGCCCGCGTTACTCTGTCGGCGCTGGCGAAACTGCGCCGGGCCGATCTCGTCTATTTCCGCTCGCATTTCGCGGCCTTCCCTATCGCGCTCGCGGCGAAGATTTTTGGAAAGCCGGTGATTCAGGAGATCAACGGCGTCTATGCGGAGGCCTTCGTCACCCATCCCCGCTTCAAGCGGCTGAAAGGGATCCTCACCTCTCTCCAGAGGCTGCAATATCGCTGGGCGAGCGCCCTGATCGCCGTCACGCCCCAGCTTGTAGCCTGGGGATCGGCGGAGGCGGGCCATGCCCGCGCCTTTCATGTGGGCAACGGGGCGAACACGAAGGTCTTCAGCCCGGAAGGTCCATGCGCGGAGCGCGAACGTCCCTACGCCTTCTTCTTCGGCGGCATGACCCGCTGGCACGGGGTCGAGGTGATGCTCAAGGCCGCCCGCTCGCCTGCCTGGCCCGCGGGCGTCGAGCTCGTCATGGCCGGCCCCATCGTCGACGAGAGCCTGAGAACTGCCCTGGAAGGCGCCTCCGCCCCCGTCACCTGGCTCGACCGGGTGCCGCAGGCGGAGCTGCCGGCCCTGATCCGCAGCGCCGTGGCGGCCCTCGTGCCGAGCGTCGATCCGAGCGGCATCACGGCCCACGGCATCACGCCCCTAAAACTCTTCGAAATGCTGGCCTGCGGACGGCCGGTGATCGTCAGCGACTTCCCCGGCATGGCGGACATCGTCCGGGGCGGAGGCTGCGGCCTCGTCGTTCCCTCGGGCGCTCCTGGGGCGCTGGCCCACGCCGTTGCCCGGCTCGTGGCCGATCCCTCAGGAGCAACGGCCATGGGCGCGGCCGGCGCGGCGCTGATCGCCACCGCGCATTCCTGGGACGTCAGGGCCGCCGAGACGGCAGAGGTGATCAGGACGGTTCTTGGGACGGAATAGCGGGCCGGCCACCCTTGTCATTCCGGGGCCACGAAGTGGAGCCCGGAACCCATAGCCACTGACAGCTTAGGATAGGATGCAACTCAAGCCGCAGCGTCCTCTTCGTAAAGCTCGGCGTTTATGGGTTCCGGGCCCGGCCCAAAGGGCCGTCCCGGAATGACAGGGAGCGGTTCTGCTCTAAAACGTCACGACCACCTTGCCGAACACCTTGCGGCTTTCCAGACGCTCCAGCCCTTTCTGGAACTCGTCGAGCGGGAACACGGAATCGATCACCGGATTCATGCCGCCGGCCATCTTGGCGAGCGATTCGCGGATGTTGCGCATGGAGCAGCCGAAGGAGCCGAAGATCCGGTATTGCTGCTGGAAGAGCTGCATCAGGTTCATGGTGGTGGAGACGCCGCTTGTCGAGCCGCAGGTCACGAGGCGGCCACCGCGCTTGAGGCACAGAAGCGACCCGTTCCAGGTATCGGTGCCCACATGCTCGAACACCACGTCGACGCCCTTGCGCTTGGTGAGCCGGCGGACCTCGCCCTCGAAGCGCTCGGTGCGGTAATTGATGACGTGATCGGCGCCGAGCGCCTTCGCCTTCTCGCCCTTCTCGTCGTCGCCTACCGTCGTGTAGACAGTACAGCCGATCGCCTTCGCCATCTTGATAGCCGCGGTGCCGATGCCCGACCCGCCCGCATGGACGAGGATCGATTCTTCCGGCTCCAGCTTCGCATTGTCGAACAGCATGTGCTGAACGGTACCGAAGCCGATGGGCGCGCAGGCCGCGTCGGTGAAGGACACGCCCTGCGGCACCGGAATGACGAGCCGCTCGGGCCGGTTGATCAGCTCGCGGGCGAAGCCGTCGATGTGGAAGCCCATGATGCCGGCGACGTTCTCGCACAGATTGTCGCGGCCCTCCCGGCAGGCCTTGCAATGGCCGCAGGTCTCGGCGCCGTACATGGTGACCGGATCGCCTGCCTTGAACCGCGTGACGCCCTCGCCCACCGCCGCAATCTCGCCGGAGGCTTCGACACCGACCGCCTGGGGCATCTTGCGTTTGGCGAAAGCCATGCCGCGAAAGCCCCAAACATCGAGATAGTTCAGCGCCAGTGCCTTGACGCGGACCTGCACCTCGCCCGGACCGGGAGGCGGCGGAGCGTCCATCTCGGTCAGGCGGAGATCGCGGTCGCCGAAAAGCTGAAGGGCACGCATTTTTAAGATCCTTTTCGTCGTCATCCCCGGACTTGTTCTAGGGATCCACGCCTTCTCAAGCGTCTTAAGACGTGGATGGCCAGGACAAGCCCGGCCATGACGGGAGATTTGAGACGGGGCTTAAAGCGCAGGCCTCTGAATGACAAGCCTCGGCTCCTTTCCCAGGACCACACCCTCGCTGCCATCATGGGAAATGGACAGGCCCGCTCTCGACAATCCGTCCAAATCGCGAAAAAGAAACGACCTGCCCTTCGGACGCTTGCCATGCCAGCCCTTCTCGCCGAACTCGGATCGCGCACCCTGATCATGGGTGTCCTCAACGTCACGCCGGATTCCTTCTCCGACGGCGGCGATTTCTTCGATTCCGGCGCGGCGCGCGCCCATGCCCTTGAGCTGGCGCTGGAGGGCGCCGACATCCTCGATATCGGCGGTGAGTCGACCCGCCCCGGCTATACGCCGATCGGGGCGGAAGAGGAGCAAAGACGCGTGATCCCGATCATCCGCGACCTTGCCGCGCAGGTGAGCGTGCCAATCTCCATCGACACTTATCGGGCCGCCACGGCTCGCGGCGCCCTGGCGGCCGGGGCCCGGATCGTCAACGACATCTGGGGATTTCAGCACGATCCCGACATGTCGGCCGTGGTTGCCGATCACGACGCCTACGCGGTGCTCATGCACAACCGGCACGAGATCGACCCCGCCCTCGACATCGTGGCCGATTCTTTACACTTCTTCGAGCGTTCTCTCGCCCTCGCGCGGCGGGCCGGAATTCCCGACGACCACCTGATCCTTGATCCGGGCATCGGCTTCGGCAAGACAGCGGAGCAGAATCTCGACGCCCTCCGGCGCCTGCCGGAGCTGAAGGCCCTGGGCCTGCCGGTGCTCGTCGGCGTGTCGCGCAAATCGATCATCGGCCGCTTCTACCCGCCCGGCGTGCCGCCGAAGGAGCGGCTCTTTGGGACCTTAGGCGCGCATATGGTCGCGATCTGCAGCGGCGCGGACATCCTTCGCGTTCATGACGTGAAGGCCCACAAGGAGGCCTGCCGCGTGGCGGATGCACTGGTCAGAGGTCGGTCATGAGCGATAGCATCATTCTCTCCCGCCTTGCGGTCTATGCCTATCACGGCCTCCATCAGGAGGAGGCGGAGCTGGGCCAGCGCTTCTACGTGACCCTCACCTGCCAGGTCGATCTCAGACCGGCTGGGGAAGCCGACGATTACGGCCTGTCGGTTTGCTATGCGACGCTCGCCAAGCGCGTGAACGACCTTGCGGTGAACCGGCGTTTCAACCTCATCGAGGGCCTCGCGGAAGCGATCGCCGCTGACGTGCTGCAGGCCTTCCCGCGGATCGAGGAGGTCGTGGTGCGCGTCGAGAAGCCGGAGGCTCCCATTCCACTCATCCTGGAAAGCGTCGCCATCGAGATCAGGCGCTCCCGTCATGACTGAGCCGAAGCCCATCAGGGCGGCGTTGAGTCTCGGGAGCAATCTCGGGGACAAGCGCGGCACCATCGCACGGGCCATTGCGGCTCTGGATGCCGGCGGCGCCAAGACTGTCGCCCGGTCCGCCGATTACCGCACCGAGCCGTGGGGGCCGGTGGCGCAGGACTGGTTCGTCAATGCCTGCGTGCTCGTCGAGACGGCGCTGTCGGCGCCCGATCTGCTCGCCCTGTGCCTGAAAGTCGAGCGGGACCTCGGCCGCATCCGCGAGGTGAAGTGGGGGCCTCGGATCATCGATATCGACATCCTCACCTACGACGACGTCGCCATAGATACGCCCGAACTGGTGCTGCCGCATCCTTTCGTGCTGGAGCGCCGGTTCGTGCTCGTCCCGCTTGCGGAGATCGCCCCAGACCTCGCGATCCGAGGCACGACCGTCGCCGAGGCTCTTAAACTGCTCGGCCCGGGAGACGTGACCAGGATCGATTGACCGGCGACGCCGCCGATCAGCGGTGAATGCCGATCATCGATGTCAGGCCGCCGTCGATGGGCAGCACGGCGCCGGTCACATAGGCGGCGGGCTCGCTCATCAGGAAAGCCGCGACGCCGGCGATCTCCTCCGGCTTCGCGAAACGGCCGGCAGGAATCTGCTTTTCCATGCTCTCGCGGTAAGCTGCATAAGGAGCCATCATGTCCGTATCGATGAAGCCCGGCGCGATCACGTTGACCGTGAGCCCGCGCTTCGCCGTCTCGATGGCGAGCGTGCGGCAATAGGAGATCAGGGCGCCCTTGGATGCCGCGTACGCGGCGTTGCCGGGATTGCCCTGGAGCGCCGCCACCGAGCCGATGGCGACCATGCGCCCGGCGCGGGCGCGGATCATGCCGCGCATGAGCGATTTCGCGATCCGCGTGAAGGACCAGAAATTCACCTGCATGGCCGTTTCGGCCTTGTCCTGCTGCATCATGGCGGCGAGCGCGTCGTAGGGCTGGCCGGCATTGTGCACGAAGCCGAAGAAAGTCTCGGATTCGAGGCTCGCGCAATAATCGTCGATGGCTTCCTTGCGGGTGAGATCGAGCGCATGGGCCTTCACCGTGCGGCCTGGATGGGCGGCCATCAGCTCGTCGGCGAGCGCCAGGGCCGCTTCCGTCGAGGAGCGATAGGTGAAGTCCACGTCGTGGCCGGACGCGACCAGCGCCCGCACGATGGCGGCGCCGACGCCCTTGCCGCCGCCCGTCACGAAGATCCGGCCCATGATTTTAAGCCCCTTTCGGCTCAGCCCCGAACACGAGGCAGGTGTTCTGGCCGCCGAACCCGAAGGAGTTCGACAGCACGTAGCGGACATCGGCGTCCCGCGCCTCGTTCGGGACCACGTCCAGGGGGATCGTCGGATCCGGAACCTTGTAGTTGATCGTCGGCGGAATGCGCCCGTTGGCGAGGGTCAGGAGAGACATCACCGCTTCGACGGCGCCGGCAGCGGTGAGCGTATGACCGATCATCGACTTGTTCGACGAGATCGGCAGGCGCGCCATGCGCTCGCCGAACACGGCGGTGCAGCTCATCGCCTCCATCTTGTCGTTCTCGGGCGTCGAGGTGCCGTGGGCATTGATGTAATCGATATCATCCGGCGCCAGACCGGCATCCGACAGAGCCTCGCGGATCGCCATGATGGCGGGCATGCCGTCCGGCGAGGAACGGGTGCGGTGGAAGCCGTCACCCTTCTCGCCGCAGCCGAGCACATAGCCCAGGATGGTCGCGCCGCGCGCTTTCGCGGTCTCCGCGTTCTCCAGGACGAGGGCCGCGCCGCCCTCGCCCATGACGAAGCCATCCCGGTTCTTGGAGAACGGCTTCGACGCGCCTTCCGGGCTCTCGTTTTGGGTCGAAAGCGCGGAGAGAAGCGAGAAGCGGATCAGGGATTCCGGATTTACGGAGCCGTCGGTGCCGATGCACAGGGCCGCATCCGTCTCACCACGCCGGATCGCCTCGACGCCGAGCTGGATCGCGGTGGCGCCGGAGGAACAGGCGGTCGAGAGCGAGATCGGCGAGCCTTTGGCGCCGAAACGGTCGGCCACGCGGTCGGCCACCGTGCCGAAGATGAACAGGTCGTGCCAGGATTTGAACCGGCCGGTCTCGGCGGCCTTCAGGAGATCGCGGTAGGTGATGTCCCCATCCTGGCCGGAGGCTTCCGCGAGGGCTTCGCGCTGCGGCCATTCCATCTCGACCGGCGGCACCGCGATGAACAGGGCACCCGGAAAATCGCCCGCACCCAGGCCCGATTGGCCGACGGCCTCCTCGGCTGCCCGCACGGCGAGATGTTCCGAGAGCACCGGCGCGCAGAAAGGGTCCGCCTCGACGAAGTCGATGGTCCCGGCAATGCTGGTGCGCAGTCCCTCGATCGGGAACCGGGAGATGTGGCGGATGCCGGACTTCCCCGCCGTGAGCGCGGCCCAGGTATCGTCCTTGCCCTGGCCTAGGGAGGTCATCACGCCCATGCCGGTGACGGCGACGAGCGGGCGGCCCTGATTGTCGCGAAGCGCCATGCCGGTCCCCCTTCAGTTGGCTTTGGTGAGCCGCACGGCACCCTCGCCGCGCCAATGGCCGACGGAGGTGACGAGCGCCTCGTTGGATTGCTCTTGCGCGATGAGCGCGGCCGCGAGAGCCACGCCCGCGGGAGCCAGGCCCTCCATGAGGTGGCCGGTCACGTCGCTCGTCGCATGAATGGCGGCGTTCGGAAGCGCGTCCAGGAGAGCGCCCTGCTCCTCCTCGGTCAGCCCCTTGACGCCCGTCGCGCCCGAGAGAACCACGTCGGGCTTCGCCCCGAGCAGATCGATCTGCGAGCGGACCGCTTTCGCGACGCTCCCCGGCTCGCGCCGGGTTCGGTCCGAGGCAATGCCGGCGATGGCGGCGAGAGGCTTTGCGTCCCGCGCTTCGGCATGCTCGCGGGATTCCATCACGAGGAAGCAGGCGCCGGAACCCAGGATCATGCCGCCGCCCTCCGCTGGACGCTCCCAGACCGGCCGATGGGCGTTCTTCCAGAGAAAGCCGCCCATGGCGTAGATCAGCAGCGCATCGGGCCGCTCGGCATTGTAGGACCCGCCGACCAGGAAGATGTCGTTCTGGCCCGAGGCGATGCGCGAATGGGCGATGCGCATCGCATCGATACCGCTCGATTCCTCACCCATGAAGGTGCGGGAGGCTCCGGTCACGCCGTGCACGATGGCGATGTTGCCGGCGAGCAGGTTCGAAAGTTGGGCGAGGAACAAGGTCGGGCGCAGGTCGCCCATCAGACGCTCGTTCAGGAACACGCCGGGATTGTCGGCCTTGCGCAGGCCCGTGAGGATCTGCCCGTCGACCGCATAGTCACGCTCGCCGCCACCTGCCGCCACGATCAGGTGCATGCGGCTTTTCAGCTCCGCATTCTCCTTCACCCCGGCCGCGTCGAGGGCGAGGCCCGCCGCATAGCAGCCGAGCTTCTGCCAGGCTTCCATCTGCCGCTGGTCGGATTTCTTGGCGATCTGCTTGTCGTAGTCGGGCGTCGCGACCGGATGGACCAGATAGGGGGCGAATGTTTCGGCATCGACCCGTGGTGAAGCGGCCGTGAGGGCGTTCAGATGCGCCTCGACTCCCTCTCCCGCCGCAGAGATGATCCCGATCCCGGTAATCACGACGTCGCGCATCAAGCTGTCTCCGCCAAGAGGCTGATGCGGCGCGCCTGGGCCCGCATCAGCTCGTCCATCCCGGCCGGGAAGGGCATGATCCGGAAGCGCAGCTCCGCATCGCAGATCGGCTTGCCCTCGGCCAGGATCTTCGCCTTCGTCACCGCATAGCCCGAACCCTCATGCTCGAGCTGCGCCGTGACGGTGAGCACCGTATCGGGCCCGACGAAGGTGCGAAAGCGCGCCTTGTCGACGGCCATCAGGAACGGCATGTGGGTGAAGTTCATCAGGCCGAGCACGAGATAGCCGGAGGCCTGGGCCATGGTCTCGGTCAGGAGGACGCCCGGTACCAGGGGATGGCCCGGGAAGTGGCCTTCGAAGACGGGGCTTTCGGTCGGCACCGTGGAGGTGGCCTCGATTCGCCGCTCATCCCGGTCGAGCCGCGTCACCCGATCGATCATTTCAAAATATTCGAGGCGCATCCGCGATCCGAACCATTCTCCTGTCGTCCCGGGCGGGCCAAGCAGGGACGGCATTCCGGCCGAAGCTGCTCCATCGTCTGGAGCCGGCTGCGCGGCCGGCCCGCCGGGTCGTGCGTCCGCGACGGACGCTTTCGTTGCGTGTCTTTAGGCGGTCTTGGCGGCGACGAGCGCGTCGATATGCGCCACGAGGTTCTTCAGGACGAAGTATTCCTCGGCCGGAGCCTTGCCCTCGTTGACCTCCTGCGTCCACTGCTCGAGAGGCAACTTGATCCCGAAAGCCTTGTCGATGGCAAACGCGATGTCCAGAAACGCCAGCGAATCAACGCCGAGATCGTCAATGGC
Organism: Microvirga puerhi; assembly: GCF_020089865.1. Classification (GTDB taxonomy): domain Bacteria; phylum Pseudomonadota; class Alphaproteobacteria; order Rhizobiales; family Beijerinckiaceae; genus Microvirga; species Microvirga puerhi. Next base: position 128,300 of record NZ_JAIRBM010000003.1, on the reverse strand, counting down.
ATGGCTTTCCGGCGTGATCTGATCGCGCGGGATGTCGGCGGTCTCGGAAATGATGCCGGCGACGGTCTCGAAGGTGGACGACATGACGCCGCTCTCCTGAAGTGCTTGGTCTCGACGGCAGGCGACCTTCGGGCAGTCTCAGGCCCGAACTCGGCGGCCATATCCGTCAAGGAGGGTTGTATCGAAACGCACCCCTTACACGACGGGGCGCGGGGCGGCAACAGATAGGATCGGCTTCAGGCCTGGGAGAGGACGGCATTCCGGCCATATGATTGATTAATGGCGACTGATCGTCGATAAGGCGGCCTGACCGCAGGGTCGGCTGACGCTCTGAAACCGCAACATTGGATCGCCGTGATCAACAGGTTCCTCAAGCCTGAGACCCGCTATGCGCGCCGCATGGCCCGGATCGCCCGCTGGGACAAGCCCGTGGAGGGCAGTCTCGCGCGCGTGCGCGCCTGGGCCAATATGCTTCTGGTCGATCACGGAGTCTTCCGTCTGCTCTACCTCAACAAGCACCGGGTCTCAGGGCGGCTCTGGCGCTCGGCGCAGCCGGCGCCGCACCAGATCTCGCGCCTCAAGGACGAGGGTGTGCGCACCATCGTCAACCTGCGCGGCGGGCGCGAGCACGGCTCATGGCAGCTTCAGAAGGACGTCTGCGAACGGCTCGGCATCAATCTCGTCGAGTTCGTGGTGCGCTCCCGCGGCGCACCGGACCGGGAGACGCTTCTCACCGCCAAGGATTTCTTCGAGACGATAGAATATCCGGCCGTCCTGCACTGCAAGTCGGGCGCCGATCGGGCGGGCTTCGTGGCCGCGCTCTATCTCATCGTCCATGAGGGGCGCAGCGTCGACGAGGCTCTGCGCCAACTCTCGGCCCGCTACGGCCATTTCCGCTTCTCCAAGACCGGGATTCTCGATGCCTTCTTCGAACAGTATCGCAGAAATGGCGAGGCGAAGGGCATTCCGTTCCTGACCTGGCTCGAAACGGGCTACGATCCGGAGGCCCTCGAGCGCGATTTCCGCCCGGGTTTCTGGTCCAACATGCTCGTCGATCGGATCATGCGGCGCGAGTGAGGACGAAGCTCTCTCGCACCGATCCTTCGATCACAAATCAATCGATCCCTTGATCAATCGAGCACGTGGTCAATCAAGTACTTGGCACTGCTTGCGCACGCCGGGCATCGGATCGCCGAAGGTGCCGTTGTTGCAGCCGACCCCACCCTGGTAAAAGCCCTCGGCGTAGCGGCCGTGAGCGCCATAGCGGACCCGCTTCTGCCCCCTGAAACCGCAGAAGCCGTTCTCGTCAGCACAGGTCCGCCAGGCCGGCTCGCTATAGGTGGCTTCGCGCCAGCCGTGCCAGTCGCGACGGGGACGCGGTGCCGGTTCCTCGAAACCTCCACCATAGCCGCGGGCAATGTAGGCGCAGCGCTTCGGAATTCCGGGCGCTGGATCGCCGAAGGCCTCGTTGGAGCAGGGAATGCCGCGTCCCGCGACGTCCATCACCGCCTGACGGCCAGGGACGCCGTAGATGACGCGCGTCGGATAGGGAACGCGGCAGAAGCCGTGCTCCGGCGCGCAGGGAACGAGGCCCTGGGCGGCGGCGCCCGTCGTTCCGGCGAGCGAGGTTGCGAAGATCAGCGCTGCGGCTGCGAGAAGGGAGCGAAGCATGGATTTCCTCCTTGAAGGCACAGCCAGCCTAAGAGGGTCACCTTAATATTGTAATAATATACCGGAAAACCTGGGGCGGTTGCGTTTCCCCGAAATCGCGAAGCGTCTGTGAAAGTCTTTATCTGCCGCATTTTCGGACGGCGAACCGATTCCCACTTCGCCTGAAAATGCTCTAGGCTGCCGGGCTCGCGGGCTCCGCTTCGCCGGACAGCTGGAGGCGATGCAGGCGGGCATAAGTGCCGCCAGTCGTGATCAGCGCCTCGTGGGAGCCCATCTCGGCCACACGCCCAGCTTCCATCACCACGATCCTGTCCGCATCCCGCACCGTCGACAGGCGGTGCGCGATCACCAGAGTCGTGCGGCCCTTCATCAGCTTGCGGATCGCCTCCTGCACCAGCTGTTCCGACTCGGAATCGAGCGCGCTCGTCGCCTCGTCGAGAAGCAGGATCGGCGCATCCTTTAAGAAAGCCCGAGCCAGCGACACACGCTGACGCTCGCCACCTGAGAGTCGCCCGCCACCGGGCCCGACGACGGTGTCGTAGCCCTGAGGCATCCGCATGATGAAATCGTGCGCCGCCGCCGCCTTGGCGGCTGCGATGATCTCGTCCTCCGTCGCGCCCGGTCGGCCAAAGGCAATGTTGGTGCGCACCGTATCGTCGAAGAGCACCACCTCCTGGCTCACAACCGCAATGGCTGCACGCAAGGAATGAAGGGTCACGTCGCGCACATCCTGCCCGTCCACCAGCACGGTTCCGGAGGTGACGTCATAGAGCCGGGGCACGAGGGACAGGAGAGTCGATTTGCCCGACCCGGAACGGCCGACGAGCGCCGTGGTGCGTCCAGCCTCGGCCGTGAAATCCACGTGATGAACCGCGACCTGCTCGGTATTGTAGGAAAATCCGAGGTCCTTGAAGCGGATCTCGCCGCCGGCGACCTTGAGCGCCGTGGCGCCCGGCCGATCCTTGATCTTTGGCTTGTCGTCCATCACGTCGAAGGTGCGCTGGAGGGCCGCTGCTGCCTCCTGCACGATGGCGTTGAGATTGCCCAGCGCCCGGATCGGCTGCGCGGCGAGGATCAAGGCGCTGACGAAGCCGGTGAAGTCGCCGACCGTGCTGCCCCCCGAGACGATGCGTTGGCCGATCAGCACCAGCACGGCCGCGACAGCGAAGCCGCCGCCCGCCTCCAGCAGCGGATCGAGGCGGCCGCGGGCATTGGCAGCCTTCATCTTGAGCTTGCGCACCTCGTCGAACGTGAAGGCGGCCTTGCTCTTGAGATAGCCCTCGAGCTCGTAGGTCTTGGCGATGCGCGTACCGGCGAGGCTCTCGGTGATGAGGCTCGCCATCTGGCCCGTCTGTTCCTGGGTGGAGATCGCGACGCGGCGCAGCTTCTTACCGATCTTGCCGATCGGATGAGCGATGAACGGCACGGTGAGGCCGGCGACGAGGGTGAGGACCGGATCGATCCACAGCATGGCGCCGATGAGCGCAATGATGGTGGTCACCTCCCGCAGGAACACGGTGGAGATGCGGGTCAGTGCTTCCTTGATGAATAGGAAATCCGTGGTGAAGCGCTGGGTCAGGGCCGCAGGGCTCTCGCGCCCGATTTGCGCGATGTCGGCGTCGATCATATGGCCGTAGAGAGCGGTCTGCATGTCGGCTTCAATCTTGGTCACCACCCGGTTGGTCAGGACCGTGAGGGCGAGGAGCGAAAAGCCCTTCACCGAAGTGACCGCGATGACGAAGAGCGGCGCCAGCAGGATCGCGGTCTGGTCCTTGGCCGTGAAGGCGTCGAAGGCCGCCTTGATCAGGACCGGATAGAGGCCGGTCGCTCCCGAGACGAGGGCCACGAGGATGAGCACCAACGCCAGCGTCCGGGCATGCGGCCGCATCCAGTCGCGCCACAGGCGGCGGATCAGGGGAAGCGTATCGCCGCGCAGGAGCAGGTTCTTGCCAGCCATCGTCTCAAAACTCTTATTCCAACGGGCTGTCGCGTTAGCACGGGGGCGCTGTCGGCGGCAAACAGGTGTTACAGCGCATCGCCCCATTCGGCACGCCGCGCCTGCTTGAAATCGGCACCGGAGCGTTTCGTGAAAAGGCTTTCCTGCGCCTGTCCGTCGCTCAGGCAGAGCTTCAGGCGGACCTGGCCGCTGCCGAGCCGGGGCGGCGCGATGACGCGGGCCGCCGGCCGGTCGCCCGGAAAACGCGACGCCGCCAGATAAATGAATTTCTCGTCCTCCCACGGCACCTCCGCTCCCTTGGCCTGCCGATGCAGGCGCGAGCGCGCGACCCGGCGGGAGAAGTGGCACCAGTCCGGCCGGACGAGCGGACAGGCGGCGGCATGCGTGCAGGGCGCAAGCAGCGTCGCACCGGCAGCGATCAGGCGCTCCCGCGCGGCCAGGATGCGCTCCCAGCCCGCAGGCGTTCCCGGCTCGACCACGAGAAGCGTGTCCCGGGTCAGTTCCCAGAGCCGCGCAATGAGCGGCCCTCGTGCGGCCTCGTCCAACTCGTCGAGCACATAGGCCAGCGTGACCAGATCGCGGGATGGTAGATCGGCGAGGGACCCGCTCACATCGCCGCTGCGCCATTCCGCTTCGACAGGCGCGCTCAGGCTGAGCTTTTCACCCCAGGCCCGGATCGAGGCGCTGCCCTCCACCAGCAGGGCATGGCTGAGACCAGGCCAGCAATCCATCGCCGCCCAGAACGCGGAGCCAGGGCCGGCACCGAGATCGAGCATGTCGGCGGGCGCGAAATCGGAGCGCAGATCGGAGATCGCCACCATGGCGGCGCGGATCGCCGCATAGGTCGCCGGCAGGCGCGTGGCGAGATAGGCCCGCGCCGCGAGATCATCGGAGAGATGGAAGCGCCCGTCGCGGATCTCGGCCCGGTAGCGCGCGGACAAAGTCCCGGCCGCCCTGCCCAGATCGGAAAGGCTGATGCCCACAAGCGCGGCATCCACGCCCTGTCGCAAAAGCGGCGGCAGTTCCATCCGTCTCAATTCCTCATGGCAAGCTGGCTGTGCCGGCGCGGCGGGAGAGCGCTCCTTAGCACAGGGTCATTCCCAAACCCCAGGGTGAAGGACGGAACGGATTGCCGCGTCAAGCGGCAGCCGTGCAAAGGCGGCCTTTCCCGATTGCGCTTGGCTTGCCCGTGAGAGTGCCTATCTTGCGGTCACGACGCAGGTGAGAACAAGGAGAAGCGCCATGAGCTGGCTTCCGAGCGAAGATCCGATCCTGGGCGATGCCCCATCCTGCAATGCCCTCGAACTGATCGTCGTCCCACGCGTGCGGGATCTCGGCGACGGCTTCTCGGTGCGCCGCGCCCTGCCGCACGGCAAGCGCCAGATGGTCGGGCCTTTCATCTTCTTCGATCATTTCGGCCCGGTGCAATTCATCGACGGCAAGGGCATGGATGTACGGCCGCATCCCCATATCGGGCTCGCGACCGTCTCTTATCTGTTCGATGGCCGCATCACCCATCGGGACAGCAACGGCAACGTGCAGGACATCGCACCCGGCGCCATGAATCTGATGACCGCCGGACGGGGAATCGCCCATTCCGAGCGCTCTCCGGAAGCGGAGCGACATGGCGGGCGCATGCTCGGCCTGCAGAGCTGGATCGCCCTCCCCGCTGCCAGGGAGGAAATCGCCCCCTCCTTCCAGCACTACGATGCGGCGAGCCTGCCGGAGATTCGCGATACGGGGCTCTATGCTCGGGTGATCGCCGGCTCGGCCTTCGGCGTCACGGCGCCGGTGGAGCAGGTCTCCGACTGGTTCTACGTGGAGGTCGCCCTCGACGCAGGCATGACCGCTCCCCTCGATGCCGACCATGAGGAGCGGGCGATCTACGTGGTCGAGGGCGAGGTCGACATCGCCGGCGACCGTTTCGAGGGACCGCGGCTCCTCATCTTCCGACCGGGCGACCGCATCACGGTGCGGGCCGTGAAGCCCACGCGCATGATGTTCCTCGGCGGCACTGCCCTGGAAGGACCGCGCCACATCTGGTGGAACTTCGTTTCGTCAAGCCGCGAGCGCATCGAGCAGGCGAAGGAGGACTGGAAGATGGGCCGCTTCGCCCACGTGCCGGACGAGAGCGAATTCATCCCCCTGCCCGAATAGCTTTCTCGAACGAGGAGATTTCATGGCCACCATCCATCTCGCGAGCGCCGCCGGCTACCGGCAGGAGATCCGTGCCCGCACTCACACTCTCACGGCCGATGAGCCGGCCAGTCTCGGTGGGACGGATAGCGGCCCCTCGCCTTACGAATTGCTGCTCGCCTCGCTGGCCGCCTGCACGTCCCTGACGCTCAGGATGTATGCGGACCGGAAAGGCTGGGAGCTCGGACGCGTCGAGGTGGATGCCCGCTTCGCACGCGACGAGGCTGGCACCGAATCGATCACCCGCGAGGTCCGCCTCAGCGCTCCCCTGAGCCCGGAGCAGCAGACGCGGCTCGCGGAGATCTGCGAGAAGACTCCGGTCACGAAAACCCTGAAACGCGGCACGCCGATCGCCACGACCTTGCGGGTGATGGCTTAGGGCATATTGCGCACGGTGTGAGTGCCCGGTTGAATAGGAAACGGAACGCATTCAAGCAGGGGATATCACAATGACATGGTCGATCGTGGCCAGAGACGAGGCGACGGGGCAGATCGGGATCGCGGTGTCGACCTGCGCCTTTGCCGTCGGCGCGCGCGTGCCGTTCGTTGCGACGGGCGCCGGTGCCGTGGCGACGCAGGCTTTCGTCAATCCGTTCTACGGCTATCGCGGCCTCGAACTCCTGCGGGCGGGCGCCCCCGCCGAGGACGTGATCCGGATCGTCACCGCGGCGGACGAGGGCCGAGGACAACGGCAGGTTCATGTGATGGACACGCAAGGACGCTCCGCAGCCTATACGGGCGCCGATTGCGTGCCCTGGTGCGGGCACTTGATTCGTGATGGATTTTCGGTCGCCGGCAACATGCTGGCGGGCTCGCAGGTCATCGAGGAGACGGCACGCGTCTTCGAATCCTCAGCACATCTTCCACTGCCACGGCGCTTCCTGGCGGCGCTGAAGGCCGGCGAAGCGGCAGGCGGCGACAAGCGCGGCAAGCAATCGGCCGCCATGCTCATCCACGACGGCGAGGAATATCCCTTCCTCGACATCCGGGTCGACGACCACGCGGATCCGCTCGCCGAACTTGCGCGGCTCGAAGAGGTCAGCCGCGGTCGCTACCTGCATTATCGCAAATTCATGCCCTCCAAGGACAATCCTTCCGGCATCATCGATCGCGTCGAGATCGAGCGGCGCATCGCCGAGTCGGTGGCGGCCGAAAAGGAGAGCGTCGGCGCCGCCTGACGGCAGGAGCCCGTTATGAATGTGGAGACACGTCGGAAGATCGAGGGCTCGGCTTTTCTGGCCTGCTTCGCCGCCTGCGTTCCGCTGGCGAACTGGATGATCGGCCATGTGGGCACGGTCTGCGTTCCGGGCGGCCCGTGCCTCGTTCCTGTCGCACCCGGGATCGCCGCACCGAGCGGCGTGCTCGTCGTCGGACTGGCGCTGATCCTGCGCGACCTCGTGCAGCGCCGCCTTGGGCGCCCCTGGGCACTCGCCGCCATCGTTTTCGGAGCGTTTCTCTCGGCGGCAGTCGCGCCGCCCTCCCTCATCGTCGCCTCGACGGCCGCCTTCCTTCTGTCAGAGCTTGCGGATTTCGGGGTCTATACGCCGCTCCAGCGCCGAGGGCTGGTGCTGGCCGTCGTAGCGAGCAGCTTCGTCGGCCTCGTGATCGACAGCATCGTGTTCCTGTCGCTCGCCTTCGGCAGCCTGGAATTCCTCGGGGCGCAGATCATCGGCAAGGCCTGGATGGTGATTCTCAGCATCCCGGTGATCGGCTGGCTCCGCCGGCACGACGAGCGGATCGGCATGCCCGTTCGGACATGACGCCCGGGCAAGACAGCAAAAAGCCGCCCTGAAGGCGGTCTTTGCGGATCCGAAGCATGGCTTTGGAAATTGGAGCGGGCGAAGGGATTCGAACCCTCGACCCCAACCTTGGCAAGGTTGTGCTCTACCCCTGAGCTACACCCGCGCTCCCCGGCTTGCGCCGTTGCGAGGCCGCTGATGTGCCCCAAAACGAGTCATATTGCAAGGGGTTCTTTCGAGGCTGCCGCCAGAACCGCGGCAATCTTTCGCCCCGGCGACTTGAGGCGGGAGCGGCAGGCCGTTAGAACCCTCCCGGTCTTCCGGAGGTTGTCTATCCCGTGACCCATCTCTCGCCCCGCGCTCTCCTCGACCGGCTGGCCGCCCTGGGCATTGCGGCGGAAACGGTCGAGCACGAACCCGTCTTCACCGTCGCCGAATCGCGTCCCGTCAAGGCGCAGATCCCCGGCGCCCACTCCAAGAACCTGTTCGTGAAAGACAAAAAGGGCCGCTATTTCCTGATCACCGCCAAGGACGAGACGAGAATCGACCTGAAGCGGGCTCATGCGGCCATTGGGGCCTCGGGACGCCTGTCCTTCGGTTCGGCAGATCAGCTGCGCGCCCTGCTCGGCGTCGAGCCCGGCTCGGTGACGCCTTTCGCCGTAGCGAACGACCGCGAGGGTCAGGTAACGATGATCCTGGATGCCAATCTCATGGAGCATGAGCGGATGAATTTTCATCCGCTGGTCAATTCCATGACCACCGGTGTCTCGCGGGACGATCTGCTCAAGTTCCTGCGCGCCACGGGCCACGAGCCGGTGATTTTACGCCTGCCCGAACCGCCGGAGCAATTGCCAGACAGTGCCGACGCTCCCATCTGAGACAGACTTCGTATCCCTCAAGACCGCATTCGAGGATCGCATGCTCACCGACACTCCCCCCAACGGCAACCCCGCCGACGGCCTGATCAAGGATACGACCACGGCGACCTTCCGTCAGGACGTTCTCACCGAATCCATGCAGCAGCCGGTTCTGGTGGATTTCTGGGCTCCCTGGTGCGGTCCGTGCAAGCAGCTGACCCCCGTGCTCGAAAAGGTCGTCCGCGAGGCCGGCGGCAAGGTCAAGCTGGTCAAAATGAACATCGACGAGCACCCCCAGATCGCCGGACAGCTCGGCGTGCAGTCAATCCCCGCGGTCTTCGCCTTCCAGCGCGGCCAGCCGGTGGACGGCTTCATGGGCGCCCTGCCGGAAAGCCAGATCAAGACCTTCATCGAGCGCCTCATCGGCCCCTTGGGCCCGAGCGCCACCGAGGAGATCATGGCGGAAGCCGACCACCTTGCTGCCGAGGGTGACGCATCCGGCGCGGCGGAACTCTATGCGGGCATCCTGGCACAGGACCCATCCCATGTGCCGGCGCTTGCCGCATTGGCGAAGCTTCACGTGGAACTCGGAGACATCGAGGGCGCCAAGCGCCTGCTCGAGATGGTGCCTCCGGAAAAGGCGAACGATCCGACGATCGCGGGCGCCCGCGCAGCAGTGGAGCTTGCCGAGCAGGCGGGCTCGCTCGGAGACCTTTCGGACCTCGAGCATCGGATCCAGGTGAATCCCCTCGATCATCAGGCGCGTTTCGACCTCGCGGTCGGACTCAACGCGCGCGGCAAGCGTGAAGAAGCCGTCGATCAACTCCTTGAAATCGTGCGCCGCGACCGCAATTGGAACGAGGACGGCGCGCGCAAGCAGCTCGTCCAGTTCTTCGAGGCCTGGGGCCCGATGGACGAGGCGACGCTCGCAGGGAGGCGGAGACTTTCCTCGATCCTGTTTGCCTGACGCCGACCGATCCACGCGCAGGAGATGGGAATGGGAATGAACGCGGTCTACCGGGGGCCTGAAGATTGCCCATCGGTCATACCCGTCTTCCCGCTTCCCGGCGCCCTCCTCCTGCCGCGCGGCCAGATCCCCCTCAACATCTTCGAGCCGCGCTACCTCGCCATGGTCGACGATGCCCTGAAGGGCGATCGTGTCATCGGCATGGTGCAGCCGGACGCGGACGGCGGTGGCACACACCTCAACCCGCAGCTCTACCATGTGGGCTGCGCCGGACGTCTCACCCAATTCGCCGAGACCGGCGACGGCCGCTATCTGGTCACCCTGGTGGGCATCTCCCGCTTCCGCATCATCGATGAGATGGCGACGACCACGCTCTACCGGCAATGTCGCGTCGATTTCGACCGCTATCGCACCGACTTCGTCGCGCGCGCCGGCGAAAGCGAGGTGGACCGCTCCGGCGTCGTGCGTGCCTTGCGTGACTTCGTGAAGGCAGCGGACGTGCGCGTCGACTGGAAGGGCATCGACGAGGCGCCCAACGAAGCCCTGGTCAATGCGCTATGCATGATGAGCCCCTTCGGCGTGCGCGAGAAACAGGCATTGCTCGAAGCGCAGGATCTCAAGACCCGCGCCGAGGTTCTGATCGCCCTGACGGAGATCGAACTCGCCCGTGGCAGCAACGGATCCGATACACCACTGCAATAGGAAACACGCCATGACCGACAATACGCCCCAGCCCGTGGAAGCCACGCGCATCGATCCCAAGCTCCTTGAAATGCTGGTCTGTCCTCTGACCAAGGAATCGCTCGATTACGATGCCGTCCGGCAGGAACTCATCAGCCGTCAGGCGAAACTCGCCTATCCTATCCGCGACGGCATCCCAATCATGCTGCCGGAAGAAGCGCGGCCTCTGACGGACTGAAATTCCACTATTTCGGCACCGCTCCGCAGCCTCGGAATGATGGTGTCACACACATCGCTTCTCGATCGCCTGCGCGAGACCGAGGACACGCTGCGCCATGTCCGCATGAAGCCTTTCCACCATGCGCCCATTCAGAGCGATAGCGCCGCGTCCGACATTCTCTGGCTTTTCGAAGGCCGACGCGACGGCCTGCGCTTCCTCCAACTCTGCGGGGGTCGGCGAAAAGATCGTGTTGGCGAGAGCGATCTGATTCGGATGAATCAAAGTCTTGCCGTCAAAGCCAGCATCGCGCGCCTGTTCGCACTCGGCGCGAAGGCCCTCCTGATCCGACAGGTTGTTGTAGACGCCGTCGAGAATCGCGATGCCGTTCGCGCGCGCCGCCGCGAGAGCGATCATCATCCATGGCAGCATCGGCGCGCGACCGGGCACGAGACGGGTCTGCGTCTCCCGCGCCAGATCGTTCAGGCCGAGCACGAAGCAGGACAGGCGCGTATCCACGTCATGCGTGGCGCTCGCGATGGCATCCGCCCGGAGAATCGCGTGCGCGGTCTCGATCATCGCCCAGATGCGGACGGTCTCCGCGGTCTTGAGGCGGCGCAGCCTGAGGCCGACGGCGGCGAGCGTTTCGGGCGACGATACCTTGGGAACCAGGATCGCATCCGGCGCGGTCCTGGCTGCTGCGGCGAGATCATCCTCGCCCCATGGCGAATCGAGGGCGTTGATGCGGATAACCACTTCCCGCGGACCGAAGCCGCCCTGTTCGACAGCGGCGCAGACCTGCGCGCGTGCTTCTGCCTTGGCATCGGGCGCAACCGAATCCTCGAGATCGAGAATCAGCACATCGGCAGGCAAGGTTCTGGCTTTCTCGATCGCGCGCAGGTTCGAACCCGGCATGTAAAGGGCGCTGCGGCGCGGACGAATCTCGGTCATCATGATCTCCCGGTCGATGGGGAAGTGTAATCGCGCATCGGCCTCACGGGAAACAGAAGGAAACGCAAAGGATGTGGGTGGCAGGCGTCGATGGATGCCCGGCGGGATGGATCGCGGTCTTCGCGCATCGCGACGGACTTGCAGCGCCGGTGATCCGCGTCGTCAGGCACATCGCCGAGATCCTCGATGCGCCCGAGCGTCCCGACATGGTCGCGATCGACATGCCGATCGGATTGCCGGAATGGACGACGGGCTCGGGGCGCCATCCCGAGCAGTTGGTCCGGCCTCTCCTCGGGGCACGGCAATCTTCCGTCTTCGCGATCCCCTCGCGCCGCGCCGTGGAAACGGCCGATTATCGCGCCGCCTGCACGGCGGCGCTCGCGACCTCGGATCCGCCACGCAAGGTCTCGAAGCAGGGTTTTCATCTCTTCACGAAGATCTGCGAAATCGACATTCTGCTGCGGCAAAGGCGGGATCTCGTGAACCGGATCGTGGAGGCTCATCCCGAACTCGCATTCTGGGCGATGAACGGCGACCGCGCCCTTGCCGAACCGAAGAAAGTAAAGAGCAGGCCCTATCCGCCCGGCCTCGCCTTGCGGCGGGGTCTTCTCATGGGAATCGGGCTCCCGCCCAACCTCGTGGGAGCGCAGCCGCCGCGCGGAGCGGCGGAAGACGATCTCGTCGATGCACTGGCGGGGTTGGCCGTGGCCCTCGACATCGCTAGAGGTGGAGGACGCTCCTTCCCCAATCCTCCCGGCCGGGATTCCCATGGTCTTCCGGTCGCCATCTGGACTCTGTCCTCCCAGGCTCCCAGGTTCGCTTCGATGTCCGCTTCCTCCGCCCTTCCGATCACCCGTGATGACATTGCGCAGGCCCACGCCCGCATCGCTCCCCATATTCGCCGGACGCCCGTCTGGACCCTGCCCCAGGCTTTCGGCCATGAGGGTCCCGTCAGCCTGAAGCTGGAATTCCTGCAGCATGCAGGCTCGTTCAAAACGCGCGGCGCCTTCAATACCCTGCTCTCGATGCCGATTCCTGCCGCGGGCGCCGCGGCAGCCTCCGGTGGCAATCACGGGGCGGCGGTAGCCTATGCGGCGCGGCAGCTCGGGCTCCGGGCGCGGATCTTCGTGCCCGAAATCTCGAGTCCCGCGAAGATAGCCGTCATCCGCTCTCACGGAGCCGAGGTGGTGATCGGCGGGGCCCGCTATGCGGATGCCCAGGCGGCCTGCGATGCTTATGTGGCCGAGACCGGCGCCTTGAGGGTCCACCCCTTCGCAGCGGAGGCCACGATGATCGGCCAGGGCACCGCCGCGCTCGAATGGGAGGAGGATGGTCCTTCCCTCGACACGGTCCTGGTGGCGGTGGGCGGCGGTGGCCTGATCAGCGGCCTCGCCAGCTGGTGGGCCGGCCGTGTGAAGGTGGTGGGCGTGGAGCCCGAAGGCTCGCGGGCGCTCCATGCGGCGCTGGCAGCGGGACGACCCGTGGACGTAGATGTCGATTCGGTCGCGGCCGATTCGCTCGGAGCACGCAACACGGGCGAACTCGTCCATGCGATCTGCAGCCGGACCGTCGACCACGTGGCGCTCGTGACCGATGCCGCCATCCGCGAGGCGCAAGGACTGCTCTGGCGCGACTGGCGCATCGCCACGGAGCCGGGCGGGGCCGCAGCCCTCGCGGCGCTGCTCTCCGGCGCCTATCGGCCGGCACACGGCGAACGCATCGGCGTGCTCCTCTGCGGCGCCAATGTAGAACTGTCGAAGCTTGAGAGCGTCGCTGGGTTCTGACGCTTCAGGTTATTTCTTCGCCTCGATCGCCATCTGCACGGCAAGGCCACCGAGCACCGTGCCCATGAGCCAGCGCTGGGCCAGTACCCAGCCAGGATGCTTGGCGAGGAAGGCGGCGACCGTTCCCGCTGTGATCGCGATCAGCGCGTTGACCGTGACGCTGATCGAGATTTGGATCGTCCCAAGGAGCAGCGACTGGCCGAGCACGTTGCCCCGGGCCGGATCGATGAATTGCGGCAGGAGCGAGAGGTAGAGCATCGCCGCCTTCGGGTTCAGGAGGTTGGTGACGAGCCCCATGGTGAACAGCTTGCCGGCGCCGTCGCGCGGCAGGTCACGCACTTGGAACGGCGATTTGCCGTTCGGCCTCAGGGCCTGCCAGGCGAGATAAAGGAGATAGGCCGCCCCGGTAAGGCGCAAGGCGTCGTAGGCGTAAGGGACCGCGAAGATGAGCGAGGTGATCCCAAGCGCCGCGCAGAGCATGTAGAACAGGAACCCGAGGGCAACGCCGCCCAGCGAGATCAAGCCGGCCATGGGTCCCTGGCAGATCGATCGCGAGATCAGGTAGATCATGTTGGGGCCGGGCGTCAGCACCATGCCCAGAGCCACCAGAGCGAAAGCCAGAAGCGTCGTCGCGTCGACCATGACCGATCCTCGTTAAGCATTCTCTTCATGCCATGCCGGCTTCTGGCCGGGAAGGCGGGCTTCCGAACCGCTCACCGGAATCGAGTGAAACCCCGCCCCAGTTGCCAATCCCGACCGGATGGGACTAGGACACGGGGGACTGGAAAAGGAGCCTGCCCATGTTTCCACAGCGCCTGACCGACGGCTACCGTGCCTTTCTCGACGAGCGTTTCTCCCGCGAGAAGGGGCGATACGAGGCTCTTGCCGAGCAGGGGCAGTCGCCGGAGGTCCTGATCATCGGGTGCTGCGACAGCCGCGTCTCGCCGGAGGTGATCTTCGACGCGAGTCCGGGCGAGCTCTTCGTCGTGCGCAACGTGGCCAATCTCATACCGCCCTTCGAGACCGGCGGTGACTACCACGGCACCTCCGCCGCCCTTGAATTCGCGGTCCAGGCCCTGCGGGTGAAGCATATCGTGGTTCTGGGACATGCCCGCTGCGGCGGCATCCGGGCCTTCGCGGACGACACCGCCCCCCTCTCTCCCGGCGACTTCATCGGCCGCTGGATGAACCTGATCGCCCCGGCCGCCGAGCGGATCGGCCCCCGAGGGGATGCCGACTTTTCCGACTATCTGACCCGGCTCGAACTGGCGGCGATCGAGAACAGCCTCAACAACCTGATGACCTTCCCTTGCGTCCGCATTCTCGTCGAGCGGGGCAAGCTGCAGCTCCACGGTGCCTTCTTCGGCGTCGCCTCGGGCGTCCTGATGGTCCGCGATCCGGAGACGGGCGAGTTCAAGGCCGCCGTCGAGGACATGCCCCAGCGAATCTCCATGTTCAACGCCCGCCGCGTCGACGCGCCCTGACAGGGGCGTTTCGGCCGCAAGACGGTGGCCATTCCGTTCATTTCTGGACTGTTTAGAGATTGACGGCCCCATGACATGTAATAACATGGCAGAAATATTCAGGGGGCCGGCATGTCTACTTTATTTGTTTCAGCGACACGAACCACGGAAACCACTCTCGATCCGACGACCTTCGACACGCTGCAGGTCACGCAAAGCGGGTCAATCATCACGACCAATACGGCCGTCACGGGGTATCCGGGATCGACCGTCGTCGTCGACGGGTCGATCCGCTCGCAAGCCGATGCCATCGCTTTCGGCGGAGACAGCAATGCCATCACAGTCGGCTCGACCGGCACCGTCAGAGGCACCCTCAATGGCATTGTTCTGGGGGACGACGCCAACGTCGTGATCAACAACGGTCAGATATCGGGCTCCCTGACGTATTATGATACCGCCGCCATTTATCTGAACGGATCTGACAATCATATTTTCAACAATGGTCTCCTGTCCGGTTTTTACGGCATTCGCGCCAACGGTGATCTAGGCAGCGGCGAGCTCAATCATATCGTCAATGTCGGTCGGATCGAGGCGACCGATACCGGTATTAAGCTGACCGGTGGCGCCAGCTTTGCCCCCTCCACGACTGTGACACCGGATAGCCCCTACGGCGTCTTTAACAGCGGCGTCATCATTGCCGGCGTGACGGGGATTTTCGTCGAGCTATCCGGTAACGTGACCAATAGCGGCCTCATACAGGCGGGCAGCGTCGGCGTGAGCTTCACGGCTGGCAATGCCTTCCTAAACAATACCGGCACGATCGCTGCGCAGATGGCCGTCTCCGGCTCCTTGGAGGGGGATACGTTCCTCAACCAGGGAATCGTCCAGGGCGCCGTCCTGCTCAACGACGGCAATGACCTCTATGACGGACGCGGCGGAACGGTGACCGATGTCGTCGACATGGGGAAAGGGAACGATACGGCCTATGGCGGCGCGGGCGTCGAGACATTGCTCGGCGGCGCCGGCGACGATTCCCTCTTCGGCAACGGCGGTAATGACAGCCTCGTGGGTGGCATCGGGCAGGATTATCTGGATGGCGGCGCCGGCGCCGATACCTTGGTCGGGGGCACGGACAACGATACCTACGTCGTCGACAATGCCGGCGACGTCGTGACGGAAGGTTTCGACGAGGGTCGAGATACGGTTCAAACCTCGATCTCGTACACCCTCGGCAGAAATCTGGAAAATCTCGTCCTGACCGGCTCCGCGCATATCAGCGGGGCCGGCAACGAACTCGCCAATATCATCACCGGCAATGACGGGGACAACACCCTCGACGGTGGGGCGGGCGCCGATCGCCTGCAAGGCGGTATCGGCAACGACACGTATATCGTCGACGATATCAATGACGTGATCATCGAGGGTATCGACGAGGGTCTCGATACGGTCAGGACTTCGATCAGCTTCGGACTTGTTGACAATCTAGAAAACCTCATCCTCAGCGGCACCGGCGATATCAATGGCACCGGCAACGAGCTGGCGAACGTCATCACCGGCAACGCGGGCAAAAACATTCTCGATGGCGGCGCAGGCGCGGATCTGCTCTTGGGCGGTGGTGGGGACGACACCTACATCGTCGACCATGAGGGCGACCGTGTGATCGAAGCCGCCGGCGACGGTAACGACACCGTGCATGCAACGGTCAGCTATGCCCTCTCGGCGTTCGTAGAGAACCTCATCCTCGAAGGCTCGGCCAATCTCGACGGCACCGGCAACGATCTCGTCAACGCCATTATGGGGAACAACGGCGACAACGTGCTCGACGGCGGCGGCGGCGCGGACATTCTCACGGGGCACGGCGGCAACGACACCTACATCGTCGACAATGCGAGCGATATCGTCGTCGAGCGTCCGGACGAAGGCTTGGACACCGTGCGGGCGTCCGTCTCCTACGGGCTGTCGACGAATGTCGAGAATCTGATTCTCACGGGCACCGGCAACATCGATGGGACCGGCAACGAGTCGGCCAATATCATCATCGGAAACGATGGAAACAATATCCTCGATGGCCGCGAAGGCGCCGATATCCTGCGCGGCGGTCTCGGCAACGACACCTACATCGTCGACGATGCCGACGATCTGGTGATCGAAGCGGCGAATGAGGGCAACGACACGGTCCAGGCCTCGGTGAGCTATGCTCTCGGCGCCAATGTCGAAAATCTCGTGCTCATCAAGACCGACAACATCGATGGAACCGGCAACGCGCTCGCCAACACGATCATCGGGAATATCGGAGACAATGTCCTCGACGGCGGCGCTGGAGCGGACATTCTCGCCGGTGGCCGGGGCGACGATACCTACGTGGTCGACAATGCCGGCGACACCGTGACCGAGGAGGCGGGCGAAGGAACCGACACCGTTCTCGCCTCCGTCAGCTATGCTCTCGGCGCGAACGTCGAGAATCTCACCCTCACCGGGTCAAGCAGCATCAACGGCACCGGCAACGCGCTTTCGAACATCATCGTCGGCAACGTGGGAAGCAATATTCTCGAGGGCGGCGGAGGCGACGACGACATCGACGGCGGCGCTGGTCTCGACACGGCGGTCTATAACGGCTCCAAGGCCGACTACATCATCACCCGCCATGCCGACGGCAGCGTCGAAGTTCTCGACAAGCAGGCCGGCCGTGACGGCCGCGACACTCTGCACAACATCGAGATGCTGAAATTTGCCGACGGCACCCTGACGCTGTCGACGAGCGCTCCCGATGCACCTTTGGTGCAGGGCGGCGTAAACGCCATCAACGAGAATGCGCCGTTCTACACTTACGTGGCGAGTGTGCACTCTCCGAGCCTCGCCTCAGGCTCCCTTGCCTATTCGCTGGCCACGAATCCCGGCGGCAAGTTCATGATCGATGAGGCCTCCGGGGCGATCAGCCTGGTCGGCGACGTGGATTACGAGGCTTCGGTCGCGGCTGATCCCGACCTCCAGACGGAGTTTGGCGGCACGCCGCAGGAGCGCAAGTTCTATCTCCTCCAAGTGCGGGCAACGGATACCGAGACCAGCCTCTCGTCCGGCACGACTACCGTGAAGGTCTACGTCAACAACGTAAACGAAGCGCCGACGAGCCTGAGCTTCACGAATAGCACGACGACAGCGACGATTCTCGAGAGCGCGACGGACGGGACCGTCGTCGGAACCCTGCAAGCGATCGATCCGGAGGGCGCTGCCGCCAGCACCTTCATCTATGCCTTCGATACGAGCGGCGCTGGCGGATCGAGCGGCGCCGGCAATGCGGGCGGCCGCTTCAAGATCGAGAACGGCCAGCTCAAGGTGGCCGCACTCTCCGACATTACCAAAACGGAAACCTACACGGTCAGCGTCAAGGTTACGGATAAGAATGGAGGCCCCGGCGCCGCCTCCGCCTACAAGGACTTCCTGATCACCGTGAACCCGGTGGTGGATGGCAACAGCGATCCGACCTTCACGGTCACCGGGAGCCCATCGACACCAGCGACAGATAACGGCCCGGCCGTGAAGCCCTTCGGAGGCGTCGTGCTTTCGGATGGGACAGACAACGATACGCTGACGCTCACCCTTTCGTTCACCAATGCGGACGGCGCAATCGGCCATATCGATTCGACCGCCGCTGTCACGGTGAGCGATCCGAATCCGACCGCTACCACGCGGACCATCACCCTGGTCGGCAAGGCAGCCGATCTCCAGGCCTTCCTTGGCGATGTGACCTTCGATCCGACAGACAGCGCGGCGAATTCGGGCCAGTTCACGACGCAGTTCTCCTTCACCTTGAAGGATGACTTCCATGCTGCGAGCGCCCATCCGAACGCGGTGCAGGTCGTCACTACTATTGCGGACAAGTCGAGCAATGTGGCGCCGGTCATCGGCAACGGCGGCAGCGCAGCCAATCCGGTCGTCGCATCGACCCTGGACATCGGGACCGCAACGCCGTTCAAGACCGTGACGATTACCGATCCTGACAGCGCGACGGTCACGGCGACCATCGCTCTCGATGTCGACGCCAAGGGCGCCTTCACGGCCGCAAGTCTGAATGGCTTCGCCTACAATACGCAGACGCACACCTATTCCATGACGGGTTCGGTGGCGGCGGTGCAGACTGCGTTGCAAGGCCTGGTGTTCGATCCGCGCGACCGACCAAACGGAGCAGTCGGCGACAAGGAGACAACGACCTTCACACTGACGGTCACCGACGACCACAACGCGCAGGATTCCAGTAGCTTCATCAAGGTCGAGGCTTCCGCCGTCAACCGCGCACCGACGGGTCTGACTCTCACCGGCGCTCTCTCGGCGGCGGAATATGCGGTAACGGGAACGGTGGTCGGAACGCTTGGCGCCACTGAGACCAATGCCGGCGACACCCTTACTTATACTCTCCTCGACGGGGCCAATGGGCGCTTCAAACTCGAAGGCAACCAGCTTCTCGTCGACAATGGCTTCCGTCTCGATTTCGAGCAGGCCACATCCCATATGGTGACCGTGCAGGTCACCGATGGTCATGGCGGAAGCGAGATCAAGTCCTTCGCCCTCGCGGTTGCCGATGTTGCTCAGGAGATAACATCCGGCAGCCTCGAAGACGACATCTTCAAGGCCGGAAAATACAACGACCGCCTGTCCGGCAATCTCGGCAACGACAAGCTCTATGGCGGCGCAGGCAACGACACCCTGAAGGGTGATGCCGGCAACGACGTACTCTGGGGCGGCCTCGGTAAGGACGTCCTCACCGGCGGCAAGGGCAAGGACATCTTCGTCTTCGACACGAAATTCAACCGGAAGACCAATCTCGACAAGATCACAGACTTCAACGTCAAGGATGACACGATCTGGCTCGACAACGCGCTCTTCAAGGCCAACAAGGCCCTCTATGCCGCGACCAAGAAGGGCACGGAGGCCAAGCCGCTCAAGCTGAACGCCAAGTTCTTCACCATCGGCGACAAGGCCAAGGATAAGAACGACTATCTGATCTATGACAACAAGAAGGGCGTGCTGTATTACGACGCGGACGGATCGGGTGCCAAGGCCGCCATTGAGATTGCGACTCTCAAGAAGGGACTGAAGATGACCTACAAGGACTTCTTCATGATCTGACGATCCTCTCCTGCCTTCATATCCTCTCCCCGCTTCACGATCCGGGGAGAGGATATGCGTGACTTCACGTCTCTATCGCTTTCTCCTTTGCCTCGTCGTCTCACCACTGGCGGTCTCAGGAAAAGGCCCTTCCTAAGAAGTCTACCCGAGACCTCGATCGGATCGAGGGATTAGAGAATCTGCGACGGCTCCTCGGACATACGTCTCTTCGGCGACTTCGCGCCGGAGTCGTTCGTGCAGCAACTGCGACTATGGGGCTTCACGTGATCAGCCGCCGGTACTCGCTTCTGATGAGGTTGTAACAACTGCACGCCAGGCCCTCCAATCTCTCCGGGTGGCTCACGTGGATCAGCGCTCGTGTGTTCTCAAGGGCTGCTTCTTCCTCAAGGATACGCAAACATTCCGTGATGCTTGCGCGCCTTACGCCGAGCAGTCGCGCAAGCATCTGGTGTGTGAGAGGGATATCGTCTCTTTCCAACCCATCCCGCGCCAGCAGGAGCCAGCGGCACAGGCGTTGCTTCAGGGGATGGTGCGCTTCGCAAACAGCCGATTGGGAAGTTTGCAGCAAGACGAACTGGGCATATTTGAGCAATATCGCCCGCAGCGACGACAACCTTTGGACCGCATCCTGAAACTCTTGGCGGGAGATCCGGTGTGCGCTTCCGCCCACTTGGACCACGCGTCGGAACGGAGGGTCGTCCGTATCCTCCAGGAGGACCGGAACGCCGGTCATTCCCTCGGAGCCGATCAGCCAGACCTCCACCCATGTACCGGGTGATGCTTTGGCCGAAACGGAGACAAGTCCACTTTCGATGAAATAGATGGACTCCACCGGAGTGCCGGAATGATGGAGCGTCTGTCGGGGCTTAAGCTCTACTCTCTCCAAACGAGGCCAAAGCGTCTGCAGATCTCGGGACGAAATGGCTTGCAGCAGGCGATTTCGGATTGGAATTTGCCGATGCTTTGCCGCGCCTTGGCTCTCCGTCACGCTCACGCTCCAGCTTGACCATGGTAGAGCCTCGGCCGCCTGGATCTACCCGGCAACATGGTACGGCAGCGGACAAACTTTCGTCGACCCTGGAACTCTCGCACGAGGCGCCCTTTTAGTCACCCAGTTTCGGTCGAAGGAGCGCGCGGTGAGATGAGGCCTCATTTTCGTCGTCGCGTGGGGGCTGCGGAGTCAAGCCTGACCTTGGCAATTCTCGCTTCCCCGCGAGCGCACGCTTCCTGCGCGGCGGCAGCCGACAGGCCAGGCCTCATTTGGCTGGCGATCCGCCGCCCATTCATCGAGGAGATGATCATGTCAATGACTGCCGGAGACATCCTCGTTGAAACTCTGATCGACTGGGGCGTCGACAGGGTCTTCGGAATTCCAGGCGATGGAATCAACGGCATTATCGAGTCGCTACGCAAAGCCGAGGATCGAATCCGGTTCATTCAAGTTCGGCACGAGGAGGCGGCTGCCTTCATGGCTTGCGCTCATGCCAAATGGACGGGCAGACTCGGCGTCTGCATCGCCACCTCCGGTCCCGGCGGGATCCATCTCCTCAACGGGCTCTATGACGCCAAGCTTGACGGGCAACCGGTTCTCGCCATCACAGGCCTTCAGTTCCACGATCTCCTGCACACTTACACGCAGCAGGATGTGGAGCTCGATAAGCTCTTCATGGATGTTTGTGTCTATAATTCACGGATCATGGGCGCCGCCCATGTTCAGAATGTAACCGAACTCGCCTGTCGCACGGCTCTGGCCTACCGGGGTGTCGCTCACATCACGGCACCGGCGGACATTCAGGATCAGCCTGTCAGGAAGGATCTCCGCTCGAAGCGCAATCGGCCCGATCATGTCTCGGCACTCATGGCCGAAAGCGCCCATATCCCGACGGACGATCAGCTCGCCCGCGCGGCGGCAATCCTGAACGAGGGGCGGAAAATCGTTATCATGGCAGGAAGGGGCGCCCTCGGCGCAGGAGGCGAGGTCGAGACCGTCGCGGAGCGACTCGGCGCGCCGGTCGTGAAGCCGCTTCTCGGCAAAGGCGTCCTGCCTGATGATCATCCCTACACCACAGGTGGAACAGGGCTTCTGGGGACGCGGCCATCCCAGGAAGCTTTGGAAAGCTGCGATACGCTTCTGATCGTCGGCTCCAGT
Source organism: Microvirga puerhi (assembly GCF_020089865.1). GTDB lineage: Bacteria > Pseudomonadota > Alphaproteobacteria > Rhizobiales > Beijerinckiaceae > Microvirga > Microvirga puerhi. The sequence continues at coordinate 106,544 of NZ_JAIRBM010000003.1, read as the reverse complement.
TTCCCATACATCGAGTACTACCCGAAGCCCGGCAAGGCCAAATGCGTTCAGGTTGAGCTCGACCCTAAGCGCGTTTCCCTTCGCTACCCTGTCGATGCGGCGCTTGTCGGCGATTCCGCACGGGTTCTTCGGGCGCTTTTGCCGAAACTCGATCACCACCAAGATCGCTCGTTTCTGGAAACGGCCCAGGCCGGGATGACCAAGTGGCGCGAACTCATGCGGGAGCGCGGAACACGGACCGGCATGCCGATGAAGCCGCAGGTCGTCGCCCACGAACTCAACAACCTCCTGTCCGACGATGCGATCATCGCCACCGATTCCGGAACGATTACGACCTGGGCGGCGCGTCACCTCGACATGCGCGGGAACATGATGTTCTCCTGCTCCGGAAATCTCGCCACGATGGCCTGCGGCCTTCCCTATGCGAACGCCGCTGCCCTTGCCTATCCGAGCCGGCAGGTTGTCGCATTCGTCGGAGATGGCGGGATCACGATGTTGCTCGGAGAGCTGGCGACGGCTGTCAAATATGATCTCGATGTAAAGATCATCGTGATCAAGAACAACGTTCTCGGTCAGATCAAATGGGAACAGATGGTTTTCCTCGGCAATCCGGAATATGTCTGCGCGCTCCAGCCGATCGATTTCGCAACCGTCGCCAAAGGCTTCGGCTGCACCGGCTTCACCATTGAGGACCCGAAGACTTGTGGTGAAATCCTGCGGCAAGCGCTCGCGACCCGGGGACCTGTCGTGATCGAAGCTGTCGTGGATCCAAATGAGCCTCCCATGCCGCCGAAGATCAGCCCCGAGCAGGCTGCCCACTTTGCGGAAGCGCTCGCACGCGGCACATCGAATGCCGGCTCCATCGCACTCACGATTGCGTCGGATAAGGTACGCGAGATCATCTGAGAGGCAGCCATGCCCTTCATCAATGCCATTGTCGGATCGAAGGAGCTGGCTTCTGCATCGGCCGCTAAGACAGAGACACGCCCGTCGTGGGATACGATCGCCAATATTGAAGACCTTCGCGAGATTGCGAAAAGGCGCATGCCACGGACGTTCTTCGAGTATGTCGAAGCTGGATCCTATGACGAACTCACCCTGCGGGCGAACAGGGAGGCTCTCGATGCGCTGGAGCTGCGCCAGCGGGTCATGGTCGACGTTTCCGCACGGATACAGGAGACGACCATCGTCGGTGAGCCCGTATCACTGCCGGTCGCACTCGCGCCGGCGGGTCTGACGGGCGCCGTGTATCCCAACGGTGAAATTCATGCCGCGCGGGCTGCGCAATCGTCAGGTGTGCCCTTTTGCCTGAGCACCATGTCGGTCTGTTCCATAGAGGACGTTGCTGCCGCGACCGGAAAACCCTTCTGGTTTCAACTCTACCTGATGAAGGATCGGGGCTTCAGCCAATCTCTGATCGAGCGGGCGCATGCAGCACAATGCCCGACGCTAATCCTGACCATGGACCTCCATGTCGAAGGCCAGCGCACGGCTGACGTCCATAACGGCCTCGGCATTCCCCCGCGAATGACATTGTCCAACGTCATGGACATCGCCATGCATCCGCGCTGGGCCTTCGGAATGCTGGGAAGCAAGGAATACACCTTCGGCAACCTCAAGGACGCTATCAAGCATTCGGGCAATCTCGGGATCCTGTCGGAATGGGTGAAGCAGCAGTTCGATCCCTCCTTCGACCGACATGACGTGGAGTGGGTGCGGAAGCTTTGGCCGGGCAAGCTCATCATCAAGGGCATCCTCGATCCGAAAGATGCCGAGATCGCGGTTGCCGCAGGCGCGGACGCGGTCCTCGTGTCGAACCATGGCGGTCGCCAGCTCGATGGGGCTCCCTCGACCGTGGAGGCATTCCCGGCGGTACGGGATGCAGTCGGTGACCGCGCCGAGATCCTCTTCGACAGCGGAATCCGTTCAGGTCTCGACGTCCTGAAAGCTCTCGCTCTCGGCGCACAGGCATGCCTTATCGGACGCGCCTATCTCTACGGGCTGGGGGCCGGTGGAGAGGCAGGGGTCTCCAAGGCCCTGTCCTTGATATCGGAGGAGCTCGATGCCGGCATGGCGCTCACAGGCGTGACGGATGTGAAGACCGTCCAGCGCGATGTCATCGTGCACTGAAGGTCCCATAGGCGTTGCTGGAATGCACGAGGCCCGACGTTAACGGAAGGATGCCGCAATGGCCAACGTGGCGGTGACAGAGGCGAACGAGCTGTCGTCGGAGAACCGCAAAAGGCACCCGGAACGAAGAATTGAGCGCGCTCCTGGGGGCCGCATCAGAACTGTATACACGGACGTACCCGGTCTCGATCCCAAGGCTCTGTTCAGGGAGCTTGAGGCCGCAGTGGATGGCGAAGTTCGCTTCGATGATGGAAGCCGGGCTCTTTATGCGACGGATTCCTCGAACTACCGGCAGGTTCCGATCGGAGTCGTGCTTCCGAGAACCCGTGAAGCTGTCGTCAAGACCCTCGAGATCTGCCGTCGCCACCACGCGCCCATCTTGCCGCGTGGCGGAGGAACGAGCCTTGCGGGCGAGTGCTGCAATACGGCTGTTGTGATCGACTTCTCGAAATATCTCAATCGCGTGCTCGAAATCGACCCCGAACGCCATTTGGCGCGCGTCGAACCTGGCTGCATTCTGGACCATCTGCGGGACGAAGCCGCCAAATACGGTCTCACCTTCGGTCCCGATCCCGCCACGCACGATCACAACACCCTCGGCGGCATGATCGGCAACGATTCCGGCGGCGTCCATGCGGTCATGAACGGGATTACGGTGCACAACGTCTATGCGTTGGAGATCCTGACCTATGAGGGGCTGCAGCTGAAAGTCGGTCCCACCGACGACGAGGCCTTTCGGTCGATTCTGCGCGCTGGTGGACGCCGTGCCGAGATTTATCGTCGTCTCGACGAACTGCGCCGTCAATACGGTGACCTGATCCGACAGAAATACCCGGAGATCCCGCGTCGGGTTTCGGGCTATGAGAATCTCGACCAGCTCCTGCCAGAGAAAGACATGAACGTTGCCCGTGCCCTCGTTGGAACCGAAGGCACATGCGTGATCGTTCTCGAGGCGACCCTCAACCTCATTCACAATCCTCCGGCACGCGTCATCACCATTGTCGGGTTTCCGGACATCTTTCAGGCTGCCGACGCCGTTCCCAACGTTCTCAAATACCAGCCGATCGGCCTTGAGGGCTTCGATGAAACCCTGATCGATCGATACAAGACAAAGGGCTTGCACACCGACGACCTGAAAGTTCTCCCGCAAGGAAAGGGATGGCTCCTCGTCGAGTTCGGTGGCGAGAACGACGATGACGCCGTCGCGAAAGCCCAGAAATTTGTCGATTCATTCAAGGGGAGCGATGGCGTCGACCCGAAGCTGATCCAGGACAAAGACCAGCAGAAGCGGATCTGGAACGTTCGTGATGATTCCCTTGGAGCTGAATCCTACGTCCCGAATCATCCCGATACCTGGCCGGGATGGGAGGACAGCGCGGTCTCTCCGGACCAGCTCGGTGATTATCTTCGCGAGCTTAAGACGCTCTTCGCCAAGTATGGTTATGATCCCGTCATCTATGGTCATTTCGCAGGCGGCGTCGTCCATTGTGCCATCGCCTTCGAACTTTACGACGAACCGGGGATAGAGCGCTGGCGTGAATTCCTGGATGAGGCGGCGGAGCTCGTCGTTCGTCACGACGGCTCCCTCTCGGGCGAGCACGGAGACGGGCAAGCAAGAGGAGCCCTTCTTGAGAAGATGTATGGGCCGGATCTGGTCCGCGCCTTTCGAGAGTTCAAGGCGATCTGGGACCCGCAATGGCTCATGAATCCCGGCAAAGTGATCGATCCGTACCCGATCACATCCAACCTTCGGCTCGGGCCAAGTTATCACCCCCGCAAGCTCGAGACCTACTTCACTTTTCCGAACGAAGGAGGTTTCGAGCGCGCTGCCCAGCGTTGCGTCGGCGTCGGGAAATGCCGCCGTCACAACAGTGACGGTGAGGTGATGTGTCCGAGCTATCTCGCGACGCACGAGGAGAAATATACGACCCGTGGACGGGCGCGGCTTCTGTTCGAGATGCTGCACGGAGGACCGATCAACAACGGCTGGCGCAGCAATGCCGTCGAAGATGCGCTGAGCTTGTGTCTGGCCTGCAAGGGCTGCAAGAGCGACTGCCCCGTCAGCGTCGACATGGCGAGCTACAAGGCCGAGTTTCGTGCTCATCACTATGCCTGGCGCCTGCGGCCCCGACATGCCTATGCGATGGGCTGGATCTACTGGCTGGCGCGCGAGGCGTCGCGCATGCCCCGGACCGCCAACCTCCTCACGCAGACGCCGGTGTTGCGCGGCCTTGCCAAGGCCGCGGGCGGAATCGCGCAGCAGCGTTCGATCCCTCGCTTCGCCCCCGAGCCCTTTACCGACTGGTTCCGCCGCCGTGAGGCACCACGGAACGGAGGTCGACGGGTCCTGCTTTGGCCGGACACGTTCAACAATTACTTTCGCCCTGCAACTGCCATCGCCGCCACGAAGATTCTCGAAGAGCTCGGTTTTCAGGTCGTCATTCCCGATCGGCCGCTGTGCTGTGGGCGCCCATTATACGACTGGGGTTGGCTTGGAACGGCCAAGCGATTGTGGCGGCAGACGATGACGGTTCTGGGCGAGGAGATCCGCGCCGGAACGCCGCTTATCGGTCTCGAGCCTGCCTGTCTGACCTCCTTCAAGGACGAGCTTATAAACTTCTATCCCGAGGATGAAATCGCCAAGCGGCTTTCCGAACAAAGCGTCTTCTTCAGCGACTTCATGGACCAGCATGCCGATGGCCGCACGCTACAACCGGACTCGCATGCCAAGGCCCTAGTGCAGATCCATTGCCATCAGCATGCGGTGATCAAGGACGGCGGGGAGCGCAGGCTTCTCGACAGGCTCAACCTTGATTATGACATCATGCGGTCAGGCTGCTGCGGCATGGCCGGAGCCTTTGGCTTCAGCGCGAAAACCTACGATGTCGCCATGGCGGCGGGCGAGCGGGTGCTGCTGCCGACTGTGCGATCGGCCGAGCCTGAAACCTTGATCCTGGCGAATGGCTATAGCTGCCGGGAACAGATCGAGCAGGGAGCCGGGAAAGAGACACTCCATGTCGCGGAACTGATGGCCAGGCGCCTAGGCTTGTGAGATGCATTCTCCGGCTCGTCTGAATTCAGGATTGATGCCCCTCCGACCTTCGACTCACGGCAGTCTGTAGGGCACTATGGCGCGAAAATAGGCGCAAGCGTGAACGCGGCCCGATGCACCTCGGGTGTGTAATAGCGCGTCTGGCCCTGCAAAGGTCGGAATCGCTCGCGCAGGACTTTGCACGGCGGGCGCAATGCGTCGCGGGACGCGCCCGCGGCGACAAGCGCCAGCATTCCGCCTGCATAGGTCGGAACCGGCGCAAGATAAGGCCTTACCCCGTCGAAAGATTCCGACAGAGATCTGCACACCATCTCCAACTCCTTCGGCTGGAAGAAGGGCGCTCCGCTCTGGACCACGATGATGCCACTGGGCCGGAGTCGTCGTCGGCATGCTTCGTAGAATGCTGCGGTAAAGAGTGTCTCTCCAGGTCCCAGCGGATCCGTCGAGTCGATGATGATGACATCGAACTTCTCTCGCGTCTGCTCGACGTACCGTGTGCCGTCCATGACCTGCACGCTGGCTCGCGGATCGATAAATGCTCCATCCGATACGTTCGGCAGGTAGAGCTGGGAAAGACTGATCACCTCGTCATCGAGTTCGACCAGGGTCACTCGTTCGACGGGATGCTTCAGGACCTCCTTCAGGGCGCCACCGTCGCCTCCGCCGATAATGAGCACGTTTCGAGCGGCCCCGTGCGCCAGCATGGGCACGTGAACGATCATCTCGTGGTAAATGTGATTGTCGCGCTCGGTCAGCTGTACGATGCCGTCGAGCACGAGGACCTTGCCAAAAGTCGCGTTCTCGAAGATCAGCACGTCCTGGAACTCAGTCCGCCAATGATAATGAACGGTATCGATGGAAAGCGCTTGCTTATGATGCTCGTATAACTTTTCTTGAAACCATCTCATACGACGACTCCCCGTTTATGCTCGGCGAGTGTCACGATCCCGGGCAGGAATACGCCTTTCAGAATCTCAACGGCTTTATGCGGCTGCGCATTTCCGCACATGAAGACATCGACCGCCGCATAAGAAATCTCAGGCCAGGTATGGATGGAGATGTGGCTCTCCGCCAGAACCGCAACGCCGGAGATGCCGCCATTCGGTGTGAAGTGGTGGAGATCGATGTTCAGCAATGTCGCGCCCGCGCGGACTGCAGCATCCTTCAGGGCTTGCTCGACAACAGGCAAGTCATCGAGGTTCGTCGCATGCCAGAGGTCGACGATCAGATGCGTCCCCGCAAAGAGGAGTCCGTCGCGTCGAATGAAATGGTCGAGGCGACCGCCATCGGACGGCTCGTGAGTCGGTGGCAGAATCGAGAGAGGTGTTTTCCGGCCAGCATGACGCGAGCGGCTTTCGAAGCCATGCGCGGGCGGGCGCAGGTCGGAGGCGGCAACTCCGCTGCGGCGGTTCGGTTCGGCCATTCAGTACTCCGTTGGCAGGAATTCTGCCGATGGCAAGACGGGGATGGGCCACGCGACTGGCCGCGTGGCGATCGTTCATGTGATATACCTAGGCGTGCGTTAGGCAGGTTGGGGCTCCGCGACCGCGGGCTCGCGGACCTGAAGCACCGTCAGGCGCTTGTTCTCGCCTGTCCGCGTGGTCCAATGAATCGACTTGCCGACGGGAAGTCCGATCAGCGCCGTACCAATCGGCGTCAATACGGAGATGCGGCCCTTCGAGATGTCGGCCTCGTTCGGATAGACGAGTGTCACCGTCTGTACCCGGCCAGTCATGTCATCCCGAAAATCGACCACGCAACCCATGCACACGGTGTCGGCCGCGTGACGCCCTGGCGAAAGAACATGTGCCCGCTCGAGCTCCTCCGTCAGCCCGGCTGCCACGTCCGGCATGGTATTGACGGCCGCATTCGCCAGTACCGAGAGCTTTTCGTGATCTGTGGCCGTCAGAATAATGCGGGGCTTGGTACTCTTCGTCATAGAATGTCTCCTGTTCGGTTGTGCGCAATGGCAGCGCTCACGCTGCCTGCAAGCTGGAATTATCGTCGTCGGCTATCGTTCGATCCGGCATTTGGTCCGGCGCGGGCCCCTGGCCGGGCGTCAGCCGGACCTCTTTTCCGGATGGCTCTTTTCCATCCGGAGGAGGACATCACGCCATTTACTCACTCGAGAAGTGGCGCATGGCACGGCATCTTCCGCGCTTGACGGGAGAGACGCCGGATCCTGCTCTGCGTGGCTTTGTCGTTGATCTGGCGTGATGAACGTCAGCGTCGGTCCCGACACCTCGCGCTTGTTGCCAGCCGACGAAGCGGCCCTATTGTCCGCCACGCGGAGCATGAATTTGGAGAAGCGTTGAAGCATGCCGCAATACCGGTTGCGTCGGCAGCCGGCCTCACAAGATGTCTGAAGGTTTAGATATCCTGGAGCACCCCGAGCCCGGGGCGCGGATGCGCGTTGAGCTCGGGGCTACGTGCCCGCGATGAGGTTGCCTGCCCGATGCAGACCGCGATGGTATTGTGCGATGCTCAACATGATGGTGTCATGCTGGTACACATTGCTAGGTTTGTCAAATCGTCGGGACGCGGTGTGACGGAATGCCTTTTCCGGCCCATTTTCGGTGCTATTGGGACATCGGCACGTTACGGCCTCGAGAGCCCCGCACCGGGCGGCAGACATGCGTCGGGATAAGCGCGGAGCCTCGGAGTGCTCTCTGTATGTCTCACAAGGCAGTCTCAATTCCGCATTGAGCGCCGAATGTCCCGAGGAATTTATGGACTCTGGGGACCCGGGCTTTTCATGATCCTCTCGGTCAAAGGTAGCATGATGGTGCAGCGGAAGCCCTCGGGAGGGAAGGACAGGCTCGCCTGCGCGTCCAGGTCGTAGGACAGTGTCCGCTCGATGAGCTCGGTTCCAAAACCGCGCCGGGATGGGGTTTGCCTCGTGAGCAGAACACCCGACTCGACCCAGTTGAAGACAAGGCGGTGCGCCTGCTTGTCCGATTCGATATGCCAGTCCACCGAGACGCGTCCATTCGCCGAGGAGAGAGCCCCATATTTTACGGCGTTCGTCGTAAGTTCGTGCATCACAAGGCCGAATGTTTCGGCCGCCTTGGGCTGAAGACGAATTTCGGGCCCGGCAAGCGTGACTTGCTCGCTCTCGCGGGTGGCGTGGGCAAACAGTTCTTCGGCAATCAGATACTCGAGATCGACGCCGGACGTGGGATCGCGCGTTGCAAGGGTCTGAACCCGCGCGAAGGCGTTCAGGCGGCCGTCAAAGTTCGCGACATATTCCTCGACCGTCGAACTGGTCTTCCCTGTTTGCCGGGCAACCGATCTCAGGATTGTCAAGGTATTGCGAACCCGATGTTGCAGCTCGGCCAGCAACAGCTTCTGGTGCTCCTCGGCCCGCTTCTCGCGATCAACGTCCTGCACGACGACGATGGCCCCGGTAATTTCCTGGGCCGCATTTCGGAACGGCGCCGAGGTCACTCGCGTCCATCGCTCCTGTCCATCCGCTGTCGTGAACAGGAAATCCACGCCGGGCGATACGGTTTCGCCACGCAGTGCCCGGCCTCCTGGGTATTCCGAGCGATCGAGCGGCGAGCCGTCCGGCCTATACCCTCGCCAACGAGAACTATCGATCGTGTCACGGGATGGAATATGCTCTAGAGCATAATTCGCAAGAACGCGATTGCTCAACTCGGCGTCCCCTTCCCGGTCGAAGACGCCGACGCCCACCGGCAACTGATCAAGAATCGCTGAGAGCCGACGCTCGCTTACACGCAGCGCTTCTTGGACGCGAGCAAGCGGCGTCACATCCACGAAGGTTACGACCACACCGCCGATGAAATTGTCGACGCTGCGGTAGGGCAGGATGCGCACGATATAGCGGGCGCCCGACATCTCGTTCTCGATTTCGCGCTCCACCGTGGCGAGAGTACGTATGACCCGGCGAATATCGTCGTGCAACTCTTCGTAGATAATGCGTGACTTGATGTGTGTGATCGGACGCCCGATGTCGGTCTCGACGAGATGGAAGATCTCAGTCACCGCCGGTGTGAAGCTCATTACCCGAAAGTCGTTGTCGAGAAAGATCGTTGCGATCTGGGTGCTTTCAAAGAAGTTCTTCAGGTCGCTGTTCCGCCGTGCCAGCTCCTGCACTCTCTGAGCCAGCTCCGTATTGACCGTCGTCAGCTCCTCGTTGACGGATTGCAGCTCTTCCTTGGAAGTCTCGAGCTCTTCATTGGCTGATTGCAGCTCCTCGTTCAGGGACTGGTATTCCTCATTTGAGGATTTCAGCTCTTCATTCGTCGATTCCAGCTCCTCGATGGTCGCCTGCAAACGATCCCGGGAGCTGCGAAGCTCCGCCTCAAGCTGCTGAACGTGTTCCTCGCTCAAGCCTCCATGCTGAACGACGGCATCTACGGTATCGGGAGCCGCAACGGAATCTTTGAAGATGACCACGTAGTTTCTGGGCGTGTCAGATCCGTCCCGAACCGGCTCGACGACAAGATCGACGAAGACGCGGCTGTCATTCGTCCTCATCTGCAGCTTCTCGGCCTTCACGACTTCATCATGATCAGCCGCTTTTTGCAGCGCTGCTCGCAGGTCGAGCCGAAGATCGCGATTGATCAGATTGAGCAGGTTGAGGCTTGCCGCGCCGCCGGGCGGATCGAGATACCGTCCAGTGCGCTCCGAAAAATGAAGAACCTCAAGATGCTCATCAATGATAACGTAAGCCGGCGCATAGCTCTGCGCGATGTGCTCGGCACCTCGGAGCAACCGGGTTGCGAACATGCGGGGGCGTCCGGTCGCGATGGCGGTATCGGGACGATGGCCCGATGCTGTTGTGATGGGGAAATCAGGAAGCACGCGTCCCGCCGTCTCAAGGCGCCGGAAGATGCGGGCACGCCGGTCAATCGGCGTGAACAGCTTGGGATGCCGAGTGACGTTCTCCGAGTTGCCGAGGAAGAGAAAGCCGTTCGGCCGCAGGGCAAAGTGAAGGAGCGGAATGACGCGGCTTTGCAGGTCGCTGTTGAGATAGATCAGCAGATTCCGGCAGGAAATCAGATCGAGTCGTGAAAAGGGCGCATCCTTGATGACATTGTGAGCCGAGAAGATGCACATCTCCCGTAGCTCCTTGACCACGGAATAGGTCTTGCCCTCTTTGATGAACCAGCGTGCCAGCCGCTCCGGCGAAACATCATTGGCAACGGTTTCGGGATAACGTCCGACACGCGCTGCCGCGAGCGCTCGACCGTCGATATCGGTGGCAAAGATTTGGACCTGCGGAACGATGTCGAGCTTGGCCATGTGCTCGCGCAGCAGGATCGCGATCGAGTAAGCCTCCTCGCCAGTTGCGCAGCCTAGGACCCAGACGCGGACCTGATCTCTGGCTCCCTTGCCTTCGAACAGTTTCGGGATGACCTCGGTTTCAAGGAGTTCGAACTCCTTGGCATCGCGGAAAAACTGCGTCACTCCAATGAGGAGATCGTTGAAGAGGTTCTGCGCCTCGCTCGGGTCGTTTCGAAGAAAGTCCGCATAGGCGTCGATATCCGGAGCCTGAACCACTTGCATGCGGCGCTGGACGCGACGCAGGAAGGTGTTCTGTTTGTAGCCGTGGAAGTCATGGCCGGTGGCATTGCGCAGTATGGCGGCGACCCGCGTCAGCGCTGCCGTGACTTCAGGCTGCACCGTGTCCAGCGGCGCGGCTTCCTGCAACGATGCGAGATGCTGAGCATAAGCTTCAATGCACTCAGGGATGCGCTCCACAGGCAGGAGAAAGTCTGCGAGCGCGGCGGCGGTGTTGCTGGAAGCCAAGTCGTGCTCCCAATCATTTCCGTCGCTTTCAGCGATACTGAGGCCGCCATATTCCTTCAGCGCGGCAACGCCGAGCGTGCCATCACCTCCCGTGCCGTTGAAGACGATCCCGATGGCCCTCTCATGCTGGTCCTCGGCCAGCGAGAGGAGAAAGCTGTCGATGGTGGCCCGTCTGCCCGGAGTCTCCTGTGCAGGCTGGGATTGGAATTTGCCGCCTTTGATGGTCAGTGCAATGTTCGGACCTGCGAGGTAGATGCGGCCGCCCTCGACGGCGGCGCCATGCTCGATGGGAGCCGTTGTGAATCCGCGAGCCTGGGAAAGCGCCTTTAGGAATTTTTCCTCGTCGAGGGCCTCGCGTTGCTGAAGGACGATAACGACGGCCATCTCAATTAGACCACCGAGGCTCGCAATCAGGCGCTCGAAGGACTCAAGCGAAGTGCTCAAGGCGCCGATTGCAACAATCAGCGGTGCCTTGCCGCTATCTGAGCTTCCTTTCGCCTTGGCCGTTTTTGCCTTGCCTGCCTGGTTGGCCTTGTTGGCCTTATTGATCTTGCGGTTGTTCATATCCGAGACATCCAAGCTCTCGACCAGGCGGCAGATCCCATTGGCTCCATACCTATGCATGTCCAAGTGGTAAGCATACGGTAATGTCTAAATATTTGCGATACGAAAACCCGTTCCGTGCAATAATGAGAGATGGTTGACGAGACCGCTCACCTTGCACAGGCCGACCGGCACATTGCTGCCGCCGAGCTGCGCATTACTGAGCAGGAGCAAAGGGTCGCCGCGGCCGAAGCGGCTGGTGAAGATACCACCGAGAGCAAACGGCTGCTGGAAAACTTCCGAGAGACGTTGGAGCAGCTCTATATCCATCGCCGCATGATCATCGAAGAAATGCACGACAATCCTTCTCCGGATCATAAAAACGCCGGTTAGAGTGACTGCCGAGACGTCTGTAGATTTCGCTGTCTTGCCCAACTACGTCTTGTTCTGGCGATCGAACGACAGCAACACGGCGCGCCGGATCGTATCGGCATAGCTGCGATACTCCTTTGCGCGCTCCGTATACAGCTCGGCAATTGCGGTGCGGCCAGCCTGAGCGCCATCCTCGGCCATGCGCGTTACCAGTTCAGCCCGTTCCTCCACAATGCGGAGGGCAACTCTCATGGCCTCGTCCACTTGGCTTTCCTGCTCCTTGGCAAGAATGTCCGCCGTGTAGGCATGACCGACCTGGCAACGAAAGCGGAGCGGATGGCCGGACCGCATCTCTGAAAGAACGCCGCCGCAGGCAGGGCATGAGAGAGCAACCGGATCTGCCATCTGACGCAGAACGTCGCTGTCGATACGCTCGCCGGCTGCAATATCAACCTCAAGGCGGATTTCGGGTGGGATCGGCAATCTGGGCCCTGCCGTTTCCCGGGCGAGCTCCGAGAGGACGTCGCCAAGCTTGCCTCCCGGCACACAGAGATCCGCGGTCGTCGCCTCGAGAGCACGGACCGGCATCTCGTCAGCAATCGCGTCCTCCGGATCCTGCACCAGCGCAAACCCACCGCAACGCTTGATCGCGTTGAGGCCGGACGCTCCGTCTCCAAGCAGGCCGCTCAGCACGACACCGATCACGCGGGGGCCGTAGGCGACCGCAGCTGACCGGAATAACGGATCGATGGCGGGCCGGACCAGATTCTCTCTCGGGCCATGGCCAAGGCGAATATGACCATCCGCTATCAGCAAGTGGTGATCGGGAGCAGCGATATAGATATGGCCCTGCTTGATGACCATTTGATCTTCCGCTTGCTGAACAGGCAGCTTCCCTGCCGCAGAAGCCACGGTTGCGAGAATGCCGACGCTACGGGCAGGAATATGAAGGACGACGAAGACCGCAGCCGGCAGATCCGCGGGCAGGCTGCCCAGGATTTGCTTGAGAGGGTTTGTTGCGCCGCTGGAGCCCCCGATGACGATGATATCTCGATTGGACATGGGACCCTACCTCAGCAGTTCCATCACGCATGAACTGCAATTCTGTAAGAGCTGCGAGGAGAAGATGTTCCGATCAGCAGCTCGATTGCGCCTCGAACGAGCCGACCAATGCGATCGATTACTTGATCACGTTTGGACATTGGGTTTGGGTGCTCTACGTTTAACTGTCGTTACTGTTGCGGTAGCTGGACTCGGGGCTTTCATGTTTCGATCGCATACGGAAAACAACCTGGGTTCTCGTCGCATCCTTGTCGTCGAAGACGAGTATTTCATAGCCGAGGATATGGTCTTGGCTTTGCAGAGCGCCGGTCTCGAGGTCGTCGGTCCGGCGCCCAATCCAGAGCTCGCTCTCTCCCTCCTGGCGGCCGAGCGCGTCGATGCGGCCATTCTCGATCTCAATCTGCAGGGCCTTTCGGTCTATCCCGTCGCCCGCGTCCTGCGCTCCCGAGGTATCCCTTTTGTCTTCGCGTCCGGCTTCGACCATAGTTCGATCCCGTCCGAATTTCAGGACGTTCCGCATTGGGAAAAGCCCTTCGATATTCACTGCTTCGTGCAAGCCTTGCCGAAGCTCCTCAGCCCTTTATGATCGCATGGACGGTTTCGGCTCGAACCAGGCTTCTTACTGATGGTCCTTGCTTGAGGTGCTGTCCCTGGCGAACCCAGGGCATGGTCGGTCGCCGGCTTGTCGGCCTGAGAACATCACGAGGGAGCTGCCCCAATGCGGATCGCGGTCTTCAGTGCCAAGAAATACGAGCGCACGATTCTCGATAAGTTAAACGAAAAGCACGGGCACGATCTCGTCTATTTCGAAACACCGCTCGAAGTCGGTACAGCGCCGCTCGCGATGGGATTCCCGGTTGTCAGCGTCTTCGTAAATGATTCCGTCGATCGCAATGTCCTCAAGCAGATCGCTACCGGTGGGACAAAACTCGTTGCGACGCGGTCGACAGGATTCAACCATATTGACGTCGAAGCTGCAAAAGAGCTCAGCATCAGGATCGTACGCGTCACCGACTATTCTCCGAACTCTGTCGCTGAATTCGCCGTCGGCCTGCTGCTTGCGCTCAATCGCAAAATTCCGCGGGCCTACAATCGCACGCGCGAGGGCAATTTCGAGCTCGACGGCCTGATGGGCTTCGATCTCGTCGGTCGCACTGTCGCTGTAATCGGCACGGGAAAGATCGGAACGATCTTCGCCCGGATCATGGCGGGCTTCGGCTGCACCGTGATCGGCTTCGATATGTACCATTCACCCGAGTTCGAAAGAATCGGCGGCCGCTATGTCGAAGCCGAGGGGCTAGAGGAAGCAGACGTCATCTCGCTGCACTGCCCGTTGACGCCGCAGACCCACCACATCATCAATGCACGGACGCTGGCCCGAATGAAGCGCGGCGCTCTGCTGATCAACACGAGCCGCGGTGGTCTCGTCGACACGGAGGCCGCGATCGATGCCCTCAAATCCGGCCAGCTCGGCGGAATCGCGATCGACGTCTATGAGCAGGAAGCCGGCCTCTTTTTCAGGGATCTGTCGAGCACGATCATCCCGGATGACGTGATCCAGCGCCTCGTGTCGTTTCCAAACGTGATCCTCACCGGGCATCAGGCGTTCTTCACGCGCGAGGCTCTAGAGACGATTTTGAACACGACTCTCGTCAGCATCTCGGATTTCGCAGCAGGGCGTCCGCTGGCAAACGAGATCGATGCATCCTGACTTTTGAGAGCCCCTATGAAAATGGCCGGGAAATGTCCCGGCCATTGTCGCTTGATCGGCTTGGATCTGCCGTCGATCAGGCTGCCTTCTTCTTCGAGGGCAGCAGGTTGCGATTGGCCATCGCTTCGGCGATCTGGATCGCGTTCAGGGCTGCGCCCTTGCGCAGATTGTCCGACACGCACCAGAAGGACAGGCCGTTCTCGACCGTGATGTCCTCGCGGATGCGCGACACATAGGTTGCGTCCTCACCGGCGGCCTCATGGGGCGTGATGTAGCCGCCCGGCTCGCGCTTATCGATCACGACGATGCCGGGCGCGGAACGAAGGATGTCCCGGGCCTCGTCGGCGGAGATCGGCTTCTCGAACTCCACGTTCACCGCTTCCGAATGGCTGATGAAGACCGGAACGCGCACGCAGGTGGCCGTGAGCTTGATCTTCGGGTCGAGAATCTTCTTGGTCTCGGCCATCATCTTCCACTCTTCCTTCGTGTACCCGTCCTCCATGAACACGTCGATATGGGGGATCAGGTTGAAGGCGATGCGCTTGGGAAACTTCTTTTCCTGCACGTCCTGGAGCGAATAGAGCGCCTTGGTCTGACGATCGAGCTCGTCCATGCCGTCCTTACCGGCGCCAGACACCGACTGATAGGTTGCGACCACCACCCGCTTGATCGTGGCGCGGTCGTGAAGCGGCTTGAGTGCCACGACGAGCTGGGCGGTCGAGCAATTCGGGTTGGCGATGATGTTCTTCTTCATCCCGCGCACGGCGTCGGCATTCACCTCCGGAACCACCAGCGGCACGTCCGGGTCGTAGCGCCAGGCCGAGGAGTTGTCGATCACGACGGCACCCTGGGCGGCTATCTTCGGCGACCATTCCTTCGACACATCGCCGCCCGCCGACATGAGGCAGAGGTCCACGTCGGAAAAGTCGTAGGTATCGAGGGCCTTCGTCTTCAGCGTCTTGTCGCCATAGGAAACTTCCGTTCCCTGGCTGCGGCGGGAGGCCAGCGCCACCACCTCATCGGCCTGGAAGGCCCGCTCGGAGAGAATGCTCAGCATCTCACGGCCCACATTGCCCGTCGCGCCGACCACAGCGACCTTGTAACCCATTGGACTTCTCCTGTTTTCGCTCTCCCCGGGAGATGATGAAGACCCTTGTCGGGTGTCGCCTCTCGCCCCGACGGGAGAGAGGACCGGGGACGACGAGGCTTAGGCGGCCGTTTTCACGGCCGTCGTGACGGTTTTCGTTTTGCTCGTCGTGCTGAGCAGCGTCATAGCCATCGTCCATCGCATGGCCCATTGTCGGGCCGAAGATCCCTCCACCAACACATCAAAGGCAAAGCTGCGTCAAGTCATTCTTACGGCGAAAGCGCGTTCCGGCAGCGCCGGGAGGGAAACGGCAGAAGACCTGATCCTGTTTCATGCCGTCGGGTGGCGTTTCCGGACGCCCAACCGTCGATCGCCGCGGTAGCGAACGCCTCTCACCGCGGTCGTCGCCGAGCCTGGAGAGGCCGGGGATGAGCTGTCGATAGGGTGGGGATCGGTAACCTTTCGTTCACGATGCTGAACGAAAGGTTTCGAATGCGCGCGAATGCTACGGTAGAACACTCGCTCAAGTTACGTCACCACCTGGAACGGGAGCACCATGCCGCAGGCGATCGACGCCGACTGGGACGACGATCCGCTCGATCTTGATGACGAGCGGCCGTCTCAGCGTGGGCGCTCCCGCTTGCCCTGGCTGCGGATGTGCCTGATTTCCGGGCTGACCGTCGCGGCTCTGGTTCATTTCGCTCGGCAGGACGACCGACAGAGCCGCCCGACAGCCGAACCGAAGGATGTTCCGGCCTCTCCCCTCATCGCGCCGCCTCCAGCATGGCGGCCACTGCCCCAGGCCAGCGCTGTCTTCGGCCTGGAGAAGGCTTTCGCTCCGCCACTTCTTACCGCGCGTCAACATACGTCCGGAGCCCGCGAGGACACCGTCCTTCTCGGACAGTTCGGCGATCCGCGTCATGCCAGGCTCGTCGTGACCCAGGGCAGCCCGGACGGTGGGAAGCGCAGCTTCTTCGTCGACACGGTCCGCAAGGCCGCTGAAGCCGGGCTCTCGGTGACCCGCAATGCGCAGAGCCGGCTGATGGCGACCAAGTTCGGCCCTGTGGAAATCGCGGAGATGACGCTGGCGGGTGCAACCGAGCAGACCTGCCAAGCCTTCCGGTTCGCGGATGCGGATTCCGCTTTCGGCATCCAGGGCTGGCTGTGCGGGGTGGATCCGCAGAGCATCGACCCCACACAGACGGCCTGCTTCATCGACCGGGTGACGTTGGCCGGAACCGACAGCCTTATCTTAAAGGCATTCTTCGCTCACGCGGAGCGCAATCGCACGGAAGCTTGCGCGCTTGCGGCCCGGACGGCCGCCATTGCCGTCAAATCGCCGGTCCGACCGTGATTGCTACGCGGTGCACGGCGTTGCAGCCGTAGCCATTGGGATTCCAGTTCTCCGGAGCAAGAGGTTGCGTCCGCCCCGTCGCGTCCGTTGCCCGGGCCCAGATCTCGCATGCCCCATCCCCAGGGACCGCGAGGGACACGGCCCAGCGCGCCCAATCGTAGCGGTTGCAAAGGGGTTCGAGAGTTGCGTCGACCCAGGTCTTCCCGCGGTCAACGGAGAGCGCGACCCGCACGACCGTATCGTCTCCCGCCCAGGCAGCACCACGGATGGCGATCTGCCTCGTCCCGGCTGGATAAGTTGCGCCATCCGCCGGCGCGGTGACGATGCTGCGCACTGGCATCGACTCGAGAATGCGGAGCGGAATACCCTCCACGGACGATCCTGGCGAGATCGGATCGACGGGCACGCGATACGACAGACCGGTCATGCCCGGGCCGTCATGCTCCCGATCGCGGATCCAGATCCGCGTCAGCCATTTCTGGCTTAGCGACCCAGGCCAACCCGGCACCACGAGGCGCAGCGGCCCGCCATGGAGGAAAGGAAGCGGCTCCCCATTCATGGCGAAGGCCAGAAGCGTGTGCTCTTCGAGCGCCTTTGCCAGTCGCATCCCTCGGGAAATCGATGCGGCGTCGCGGCTACCAGACTTATCGGGATCGGCCCCGTAATGAGCGGTATAGACCGCAGACGGCTTCGGCCCGGCGGCCCGCAGGACGTCGGCCAGGGAAATTCCTGTCCATTCGGCGCAGCCGACGCCGCCATTCGTCCAGGCATTTCCCTCGGCCGCAGGGGTGAAGAAGGAGCGTCCGTTCCCACCACATTCCAGCACCATGCGGAACGTCTTGACGGCGAAGCGGCTCTTCAATTCGGCCAGGGTCAGACGGAGCGGATGTTCGACCTCGCCGTCGACCATGATGCTCCAGGTTTCCGGATCCTCCACGGGCTCGGGCAACAAGCCATTGTTGCGGACGAAGAAGCGCGCAACGGGAGTCGTCGGATCGTCCAGTCCCTCTTCCGGCGTTTCGGCCACGAGAGGAACGCGGCCCAGGACAGAGAGGCGATCCTTGCCTCGCAACTCAGGAATATCGTCGCGCCGATCCAACCGTCGTCCTTTCTGAGGTCATCCGTAAGCCTCGCTCCGGAGAGCGGAACAATTTAGGCAACGGCGCACTTTTTCCAAGGTCCGCCGATTCCATACAAAGGCGCAGGCGGGATGGAACGGCGCCTTTCCTCAATGCTCTTGCTGGAGGCTAAGATGCGCCGCTTCGTCGTTTTGAGCTTGGCATCCCTCGTCGCCGTAGCCGTCTCGGGCGCGGCGGAAGCGCAGAACAGGAATCGTCCCCTCACGTTCAGGGTCACGCCCCGCAGCTTCCTCGACCCCGGGAATGTGGTCGCTCCGAATACGATCAACCCGGGCTATACCGGCCAGGGCCAGACGCAGTCCTATCTCTTGTACCCACCCTACGGCCAGAACAACGAGCGCTTCGGCGGAGCCAGCGTGCTACCCGATCCGGTCCTTAACGGTCCCTTCGTCGGATCGCGGAATCCATTCGGACCACTCGATTTCAATCCAAACGTCGAATCGACAGGTTCGATTCGCTGACGGCCGGGGGCGAAGATCACCCCGCAGCCGCCGCATGTGTCCGCTCATGAGAGAGCGCTGAGTTCCTTTACGATCCCATCGCCGATCTCCTGGGTGCCGACAGCGTTGGCACCCGGAGCTGCGATGTCCTTTGTCCGCGTGCCGGAAGCGAGCACGTTGGCGATGGCCTTGTCGAGCATATCCGCGGCCTCGATGAGACCGAAGGAATAGCGCAGAGCCATGCCGAAGGAGCCGATCATCGCGATGGGATTGGCAAGTCCCTTGCCGGCAATGTCCGGCGCCGAACCATGGACTGGCTCGTAGAGGGCCTTGCGGGTGCCGGTCTTCGGGTCTTCCGCACCGAGAGACGCGGAGGGAAGCATGCCGAGCGAGCCGGTCAGCATCGCGGCGATATCCGACAGGATGTCGCCGAACAGGTTGTCGGTGACGATGACGTCGAACTGCTTCGGGTTGCGCACGAGCTGCATGGCGCAATTGTCGGCCAGGACATGTTCGAGCTGCAGGTCGGAGCCCTCCGCCTTGTGCAGCCGCGATACGATCTGGCGCCAGAGCACGCCGGTCTTCATGACGTTGCTCTTCTCGGCGGACGAGACCTTGTTGCGGCGCTTCCGGGCGAGGTCGAAGGCGACGCGCACGATGCGCTCGATCTCCGCCGTGGTGTAGAGCTGCGTATCGACAGCGCGTTGCGATCCGTCCTCCAGGGTCACGATCTCCTTCGGCTCGCCGAAATAGACGCCGCCGGTGAGCTCGCGCACGATCATGATGTCGAGCCCTTCCACCACCTCGCGCTTGAGGGACGAGGCGTCAGCGAGCGCCGGATAGCAGATCGCCGGGCGCAGGTTGGCGAAGAGGCCCAGATCCTTGCGCAAGCGCAGGAGGCCTGCTTCCGGCCGCACCGCGTAGGGAACGCCGTCCCATTTCGGGCCGCCGACCGCGCCGAAAAGCACCGCGTCAGCCTCTTGCGCGCGCACCATGGCAGCTTCGGAGATCGATGCGCCGTGAGCGTCGTAGGCGGCGCCGCCGACAAGATCCGTCTCGGTCTCGAAGCCGATGCCGTTCTTGGCGAACCAGCGCACAATCTTCTCGACTTCGCGCATGACTTCCGGACCGATGCCGTCGCCGGGGAGAAGGAGGAGCTTGTGCGTTGCCATGAGAGAACCCTGATCCGATGACATGCCGTCATGACCGGATCCGAGCCCGGCCATCCACGTTGAGCACGCCGTGGTTGAAGGCGTGGATTCACAGGGCCATGCCTGAGAATGACGGTGAGGGTTTAGGCTTGCCGGCCCAGGTTTGGCAAGCATCCTTCGCAGCGATCGTTAGGCGAACGAGAGCCGATCCCCCTTGTGTGTGATCATCACCCTTGTCCGTGCTGTCTTTTTTGACCGCGAACCGGGCCGTTCTCGCGAAGAAGGATCTAGCGAAGGGATGGGCAGCGAGCGCGGAATTGCGCGAATTCCGCGCGGGTCCGCCGGTTGAGTCGCACCGACATGAATGTATCGGACACGTCGACTTCGAGGCGCGTGCCTCTGTTGAGAAGCCGCACGAGATCGCCCGGCCGCGAGAGTTTTCCCGCCGCCATCATCTCACCGGAGCGCCTATCCCGCGAAACGGTGGCGGCGATGACGCTCCGCCCGCCTTTGCTCGACAATGTGATGGCCGTCGGATCGCCAGCCTTGAAACCTGTCACAGCCAGCTCAGGACGCACGACGATGGCGCCGGTTGTTCGATCGCAGGTGAACCGCAGGCGATGGCCGCGATCTTCCGAAGCTTCATAGACCAGGGTCGCGGCTCCGCGTTCGCCTCTGGCATGGAATTTGGATGGCAGATCCGCAGCCCACGCCCCGCCGGCGCCCACCAGGGTCGCCAACACGATGGAACTTATACGCCGCATCGATCCTCCCGCTGCCCCTTGTCAAACTTTGAATTTCCCCTGCCCACCCGCAAGGACCGTCAGGGGAACGTAACGCTCACGCTGAGGAATGGAAGCTGCGCCTTTCAGAAAATGACGTCAGGCGGGTCGCCTCGTGAAGGCCAGGGCGATGCCGAAACCGATCATCATCGACCCGGAGAGACGGTTGAACCAAGCCAGCGTCCGGCCCGTCCGGGCCAGGGATCCGAGCCGGCGCCCCAGAAGGGCATAGAGAAGGACCGCGACGATCTCGAGGCTCAGGAATGTTATCCCCATCACCGCGAAGCTCGTTCCATAGGCTTCAAGTTCGAGAAATTGCGGGAAGAAGGCCGTGAAGATCAGAATCGCCTTGGGGTTGCCGAGTGCTGTCCAAAATTCCTGGGCCATTAGCGGGGCGAGTGTTCGGCGAGACGCCGTATCGGCGGCCGCGCCGGACGTCTCCCCGGCCGAGCGGAATACCTTAACGCCGATCCACACCAGATAGGCTGCGCCCACCCATTTGATGACCGAGAAGGCAAATTCCGACGCTGCGAGGACCGCGCCGAGCCCGAACGCCGTCACAGCGATCATCAGCGCGAAGGCTGCCAGGCGCCCGACGGCAGCAGCCGTCGCCATGCGAACGCCGCTACGCATCCCATAGGTGAGAGACAGGAGATTATTGGGCCCGAACGCAAGGTTCAGGGCAAAGCAGGCGGGAACGAAGAGCAGAAAGCTGTTCCAGGCCATGACAGGTCCCTAGCCTCCCAGGGCCTGCAGGACTTTGGCACCGGGGCGGCCGCGCTGCTCGATGCCGATCTGCCGCTCCACATCCTTGATCGCCTCGCGGGTCTTCTGACCGATCTTGCCGTCCGGCTCGCCGACATCGTAGCCGCGAGCGGCGAGGAGCCGCTGCAGCTCCCGGCGCTGCGCGCGAGAGAGGGGCGGATCGTCCGTCGGCCATGCCGTGCGGATGCCAGGCTGGCCCTTGAGACGGTCGCCGAGGAGCGCAATGGCGAGGCCATAGGATTCCGCCGCGTTGTAGGAATAGACCGCATCGAAATTCTTGGTCACCACGAAGGCCGGACCGTTGAGACCCGCCGGGGCGATGATCCCTGCAGCATAATTTCCCGACAGTGGCCGGCCATCCACGTGCCGGACCCCCATCGCGGCCCAGGCGGAGAGCGGACGCTTGTTCTTGCGTCCAGCAAGCCCGGTATTGAAACCGGCCGGGAGCTGAACCTCGTAACCCCAGGGCAGGCCGTTCACCCAACCTGCCTTCTTGAGGAAATTCGCCGTCGAAGCGACCGCGTCCGGCACCGATGTCATGATGTCCCGGTGTCCGTCGCCATCGCCGTCGACCGCGAGCCGCTGGAAGGTGGAGGGCATGAACTGGGTATGGCCGAAGGCCCCGGCCCAGGAGCCGCGCAGGTTCGCCGGATCAATGTCGCCGTCCTGGACGATCTTGAGCGTCGCCATGAGTTCGCCGGTGAAGTATTCGCGGCGGCGGGGAGCGTAGCAGGCGAGCGTCGCCAGCGACTGCACCAGGGGGCGCCCCCCGATATCCTTGCCGAAATTGGATTCTACGCCCCAGACGCCTGCGATCACGTAGCGATCGACGCCGAAGCGCGACTCCGCCGAAGCCAGGGCCTGCCCCCACTGGCGCATGGCGGCGCGGCCATCCTGCACCCGCTCGTCATCGACAAGGGCTGAGAGATAATCCCAGATCGGCGTCTTGAATTCGGGCTGATTGTCCATGAGTGGCAGAACGCTCATGTCCGGGGCAAGACCGCTGGTTGCCCGGTCGAAAGCCTGGCCGGAAATGCCCTTGGCGGCAGCTTGACCACGCAGGGACGATAGACAGGAACGGAAATCCGCCTGGGCGAGGGCCGGCGTTGCCGCGGCCAAGCCGAGGAATGCGAGAAGCGTGGGGGCAAAAAGACGGGTCATGCCCCCCAATGTGCTGGCAATTTGGTTAATATTTGGCAACCGGCGGCAGACGAGCCCGGCCGCATAAGGACCGGACTCTGGTTGGGATTGCCCCTTCTTCGCGAGAGTGGCTGGTTCTGCTTAGGCCCAGGCGCGCTCGGCGAGCTTCTCCTCGTAGGTGTCGATGGTCTTAGCCTTCTCCATGGTGAGGCCGATGCCGTCGAGACCGTTGAGCAGGCAGTGCTTGCGGAAGGGGTCGATGTCGAACTTGACCCTGCCGCCGTCCGGGCCGCGGATTTCCTGGTTTTCCAGATCGACTGTCAGCGTCGCGTTGGCGCCCCGTTCGGCATCGTCGAAGAGCTTTTCGAGGTCTTCCGCGCTCACGGTGATCGGCAGAATGCCGTTCTGGAAGCAGTTGTTATAGAAGATATCGGCGAAGCTCGTGGAGATGACGCAGCGAATCCCGAAATCGAGGAGTGCCCAGGGAGCATGCTCGCGGGATGAGCCGCAGCCGAAATTGTCGCCGGCCACCAGGACCTGCGCCTTGCGGTATGCTGGCTGGTTGAGGACGAAATCCGGGTTCTCGGTGCCGTCCTCGCGGTAACGCATCTCGGAAAAGAGCCCCTTGCCGAGCCCCGTGCGCTTGATCGTCTTCAGGTACTGCTTGGGGATGATCATGTCGGTATCGACATTGATGATCCGCAGCGGCGCCGCGACGCTTTCCAGCACAGTGAACTTGTCCATGGTCTCATCCATCCTCGAGCGGCAGCGGACCTGCCCTGGCAGCCTCATATCAAACGACTTTCGAGAGGACTAGGCCCTTCGCGGTCGCGGGCACCCTGCATTCCCTGCAGGACGAGACGGTCGTCGCGTAATGTAGGACCCACCGAGCGGTCCAACACCGGCGCACGAGAGATGTCAGGCGGAGCCAAGATTCGAAACCGCTCCCCTCCCCCGGGCTTGAAGCGGGTTCTCGCGGGTCCTCGGATGCCTCAGACCGTCACCTGCGTCCCGACTTCGAGAACACGTCCGGTCGGGATCTGGAAGAAGTCCGTCGCATCGCTGGCCGATTTGGCAAGGCTGATGAAGATTTTGTCCTGCCAGAGCGGCATGCCGCCATGGACGGAAGGCCGGATCGAGCGCCGCGAGACGAAGAACGACGTCGCCATGATATCGAACTTGAAGCCCTGCTTGCGCAGGAGCGCCAGGCCACGCGGCACGTTCGGCGTCTCCATGTAGCCATAGCTCATGATGACCCGCCAGAACGAATCGCCGATGGACTCGATCCGCACACGGTCCCTGTCGCTGAGACGGGGCGCATCTTCCGTCTTGATCGTCAGGATCACGTTCTGCTCATGCAGCACCTTGTTGTGCTTGAGGTTATGCAGGAGAGCCGCGGGAGCCATGTCGGGATCGCTCGTGAGAAACACGGCAGTTCCCCTCACCCGGTAGGGCTGGCTCTTTCCAAGCATGCCGATGAGGTCGATCACAGGGACATCGTTCTTACGGGTTTTTTCGAAGAGGATGCGGGTGCCACGCCGCCAGATCATCATGATCATCACCAGCAGCCCACCGACGAGAAGAGGCATCCAGCCACCTTGCGGGATCTTGAGAGCATTGGCGGCGAGAAAGATCGTGTCCACGATCAAGAACGGCGCGACCACGGCGACTGAGGTCCAGAGCGACCAGTTCCAGAAATATCGGACCACGAAGAACGCCATGATGGCCGTGACCACCATCGTTCCCGTCACGGCGAGACCATAAGCGTGAGACAGGGCGCTCGAGCTCTTGAAGCTGATCACAAGGAACAGAACCGCCACCAGGAGCAGCCAGTTCACCTTCGGCATGTAGATCTGCCCCTTTTCAGTCTCGGACGTCCAACGGATTTCCATACGCGGGAGAAGCCCGAGCTGGATTGCCTGCTGGGTGATTGAGAACGCACCCGTGATCACCGCCTGGCTCGCGATAATGGTCGCCACCGTCGCCATGATGATCATCGGCAGCAATGCCCAATCCGGATAGAGCAGAAAAAACGGATTCTCGATCTTGGCCGGATCGGCCAGCAGAAGAGCGCCTTGACCGAAATAATTCAAAGCAAGACACGGCAGGACAAAGCCGAGCCATGCAATTTGAATGGGCCGGCGTCCGAAGTGCCCCATATCCGCGTAGAGCGCCTCCGCTCCCGTCACCGCGAGGAATACGGCCCCGAGAGCGAACAGACCGGCCGTGCCATGCGTGGCAAGAAAGGTGATGCCGTAAGTCGGGCTGATGGCGGCCAGGATACCCGGATCGTCCGCGATGTGACGAAGCCCGCCGAGCGCGAGCAGCATGAACCACGCCACCATGATCGGACCAAACCAGGCGGCGACGCGCGCGGTCCCGTGGCTTTGCACCGCGAACAGCGCAATGAGGATCAGGAGGCTGAGCGGCAGAACATAGTGCTCGAAGGATGGGCTTGCCACGTTCAATCCCTCGACGGCCGAGAGGACCGAAATGGCCGGAGTAATGATCGCATCGCCATAGAACAGGGCTGCACCGACCATCCCGAGCAAAGCGATAAGGAAGATGTTGTGACCCATCGCGCGCTGCGCCAGCGCCATCAGAGTCAGCGTTCCGCCCTCGCCGTTGTTGTCAGCTCGGAGAATGAACAGCACATATTTGACCGTGACGATAACGATCAGGGCCCAAATGATCAGCGACGTGATTCCGAAAACCATCTCGCGCGTAGGCAATCCTTCGCCTGCCGCCGCCGAGAGAGATTCCTTCAGGGCATAGAGAGGGCTCGTTCCAATATCGCCGTAAACGACGCCGAGGGTGCCGAGGGTCAGCATCCAAAAATTGGAGGCTTGTACGGACGGAACCTCGGAAGCTTCCGAAACATGTGGTCGGCTCGATGCCGGAACGGTCATTTATCGATCTGCCTTATTTTCCAGAAGGTCCGCTTCGACATGCCCGTGCCGCCTGAAAGGCGTGACGTTGCTCGGGGCCTCTCCTTGAACCTTCAGAATTTGCGCCTGAACGAACGCGCCAAGGATGGCGAGCGCCGGACTGTGATGCTGAAACTCGGCAAAATCCTCGACCCAGTTGATCGCTAGACCTCGGATACAGATCGTACAGCTCCAGCCGCGATCATCGCACGAGAGACGGTGAATGACCCAGTCGGGCAGCTCCCAGCTGATAAGCCAGAAGCCAAGATCAACCCATGCCTCCGCATCGATCAGCCGCGTTGCTTCCAAGCTCGGCCGCAGGGCAATAGCCAGCCGTGGACAGGCATGAGTCATGACGTCCCTCGCCAGACCATCGTCGATCGCCGAAGCAGCCTGGATTCTTGCCAGGACGATCTCAAGTTCACGAATCTGGTTCTGTTTCGGCCACATGAATCTTGTCCCGCCTGCACGAGACATTGCTGAACGACCGGCAGGCCGCTTTCGAGCTCACCGCTTCGGCGCTGCCGTTCCAGGTAAAGACCGGCGTATATAAATGCTATGAGCACGCCGGCACAGTCATATAAAAATCCCATAAAGACGGCTGGCGCGAGGCAGACTCGGTAAAAGGCTCTGTCCGCAGGATGAATATTCGCTGCGAAGGCGCTTTCACTCAAGGTATCGATCAGGCGGCTTGCCGCCATGCTGCGCCGTAAGGAGCGCGGCAGCATGGCCGTGTCGATCTGTCTGCACTGCGCGTCGGCCTTTATGGGATCTTTATATTGTGCCGTCTCGTGTCCTCTCGATCCTTAACGCAAGCCCGTGCAATTGAAGGACTGCCGGGCGACGGAATCGTGCGCCTGAGCAAGTACTGATCCGAGGGCTGCGCCACAACCGACAGGCTTTGTGGTCACGGCCGAAACGAGAGGAAATCCCGATGCTGTTGGATGTCGTCATGCTGGCCGTTGGGCTCGGCTCCATCGCTCTTTTTGTCGGCTACGCTTTCGCATGTGATCGACTTTGAGGAGACGCCTATGTTCCTCGATCTCGTTCTGGGAGCGCTCGTGACCGCCGGCCTCCTCGTCTATCTCACCTATGCTCTGCTGCGGCCCGAGCGCTTCTGAAAGTCCACTGCCATGACACTCAATGGTTGGATCCAGATCCTCGTCTTCTGCGCCGTCATCATCGCCCTCGCGAAGCCTCTCGGCTGGTACATGACGCGCACCTTCAACGGAGAATGGACGTTTCTCTCACCCCTTTTGCGGCCGGTCGAGCGGGTGCTCTATCGATTGAGCGGCGTCGACGAACACCGCGAGCAAAATTGGCTTTCCTATGCAGTCGCCTTGCTCCTGTTCAATGCCGCGGGCTTCGTCATTCTCTATGGCCTGCAGCGCTTCCAGGGATCATTGCCGCTCAATCCCACGGCCATGTCGGCGGTCGCGCCGGATCTTGCCTTCAACACGGCCGCCAGCTTCGTCACGAACACCAACTGGCAGAATTATAGTGGCGAAACCGCCATGAGCTATCTGGTGCAGATGGCGGGTCTTACGGTTCAGAACTTTGTGTCAGCCGCCACAGGCATCGCGATTGCTGTCGCCGTGATCCGGGGTTTCGCGCGAGCATCCACGAAGACCATCGGCAATTTCTGGCTCGACCTGACCCGCAGCACACTCTACGTGCTCTTGCCGCTTTCAATCGTGCTGACACTTTTCTACGTGTTCTGCGGTGTCCCCCAGACCCTGGGGCCGTCGATTGATGTAACGACATTGGAGGGTGCCAAGCAGACGCTCAGTATCGGGCCCGTCGCCTCGCAGCTCGCGATCAAGATGCTGGGAACGAACGGCGGCGGCTTCTTCAATGCAAACTCCGCGCATCCCTTCGAGAATCCGGATGCTCTCTCGAACTTCGTGCAGATGGTGTCGATCTTCGCGCTCGGCGCCGGACTGACCAACGTGTTCGGGCGGATGGTTGGCGACGAACGCCAAGGCTGGGCCATTTTCGCCGCCATGGGAACCCTCTTTCTCATCGGTGTTGCCGTCACCTATTGGTCCGAAGCGGCAGGCAATCCTCTCCTGGCCAATCTTGGTCTCGACGGCGGCAACATGGAGGGTAAGGAGATCCGCTTCGGCATCGCCCTGTCATCCCTCTTCGCCGTTGTCACGACGGCAGCCTCCTGCGGCGCCGTCATCGCCATGCACGACGCGTTCACGCCTCTCGGCGGCATGATCCCGCTCATCAACATGCAGCTCGGCGAGATCATTATCGGCGGTGTCGGCGCAGGCCTCTACGGCATGCTGATCTTCGCCGTGATCGCTATTTTCGTCGCCGGCCTCATGGTTGGGCGCACGCCCGAATATGTCGGCAAGAAGATCGAGGCCAAGGAGGTCAAGATGGCGGTCCTCGCTGTCCTGTGCCTGCCCCTGGCCATGCTCGGCTTCACGGCAATCGCCGTCGTCCTGCCGACGGGCCTTTCCTCGATCGCCAATCCCGGACCGCACGGCTTCACCGAAGTGCTCTATGCCTATACGTCAGGTGCAGCCAACAACGGATCCGCTTTCGGTGGGCTCTCAGGCAACACTCTCTGGTACAACCTCACGCTCGGCATCGCCATGCTGATGGGCCGCTTCATGGTCATCGTTCCCGCGCTGGCCATTGCGGGCTCCCTCGCAGCAAAGAAGATCGTCCCAGCCTCGTTGGGCACCTTTCCGACCAACGGCGGGTTGTTCGTGGGCCTGCTGGTCGGCGTGATTATCATCGTCGGCGGGCTGACCTTCTTTCCGTCCCTGGCACTCGGACCCATTGTCGAGCATCTGGCGATGATCGCCGGACAGACCTTCGGCGGTGGAGGCTAGCCATGGCATCCACATCGCCGAGCAGACCCCACGAGAGCAGCGTCGGGTTTGCCACCCGCTCGTCACATAGCGCGAAACGCAGGCGCCAAGCCGCAAACCTTGTTCTCGCGCTTACCGCAACCGTGATCCTCGCAGGGTTTCTCGTTCAACTGGCGGCCAGCTTCTTCGCCGGCACCCACTAACCCTTCCGATCCCAGGCTTTGGAGCCCACTTCCATGGCGAAGACCCAGACATCTCTTTTCGACCGACACATTCTCTTTCCGGCGCTTGGCGCATCCCTGCGCAAGCTTGATCCACGAGTCATGGTTCGCAACCCGGTCATGTTCGTCGTAGAGGTGGTGGCCGCACTGACCACGGTCCTGTTCGCGCGCGACGTAGCCGTCGGCGGCGCTGATCTTGGCTTCTCCTTCCAGATCATTCTCTGGCTCTGGTTTACCGTTTTGTTCGCCAACTTTGCCGAATCCGTCGCAGAGGGACGGGGCAAGGCGCAGGCGGATTCGCTTCGCCGCACCCGGACGGAGACGCAGGCCAAACTCCTGGCCGGTCCTGGCCGGACACCGTTCAAGGTCGTTCCAGGCACGAGCCTGAAGGTGAATGATGTCGTCCTGGTGGAAGCGGGGGAGATCATTCCGTCCGACGGCGAAGTGATCGAAGGCGTCGCCTCCGTCAACGAGGCGGCGATCACAGGTGAGTCGGCGCCCGTCATCCGCGAATCCGGCGGAGACCGGTCGGCCGTCACGGGCGGGACACAGGTTCTGTCGGACTGGATCAAGGTACGGATCACCGCGGCTCCGGGTTCGACGTTCATGGACCGCATGATCGCGCTCGTGGAGGGCGCGGAGCGGCAAAAGACGCCGAACGAGATCGCACTCAACATCCTGCTGGCCGGAATGACGATCATCTTCGTCTTCGCGACCGTGACCATCCCGAGCTTTGCCGCCTATGCGGGCGGCGTGATTCCGGTCGTGGTTCTGGTCGCTCTCTTCGTGACGCTGATCCCGACCACCATCGGCGCGCTCCTCTCGGCCATTGGCATTGCCGGAATGGACCGTCTCGTCCGGTTCAACGTGCTGGCCATGTCCGGCCGCGCGGTCGAGGCCGCCGGCGATGTGGACACGCTCCTTCTGGACAAGACCGGCACGATCACGCTCGGCAACAGACAGGCCACCGGGTTCCGACCGATCAAGGGCGTCAGCGAGCGTGAGCTGGCCGATGCCGCTCAACTCGCCTCTCTCGCCGACGAGACACCGGAGGGCCGTTCCATCGTAGTTCTTGCGAAGGAAAATTACGGCATCCGCGGCCGCGACATGAACCAGCTTCATGCGCACTTCATCCCCTTCACCGCGCAGAGCCGGATGAGCGGGGTCGACGTAGAAGGGAGTTCGATTCGCAAAGGCGCCGTCGACGCGGTTCTCACTGCCGTCCACGCCTCCGGCACGGCCGTCACGCCCACAGGAGCCGTTCAGACGCTGCGTCCGCTCGTCAGCATGGAAGCGATCCGCGAGGTTCAGGCCATTGCCGACGAGATCGCGAAAACCGGCGGCACGCCCCTCGCCGTTGCGAAAGATGGACGTCTGCTCGGTGTCATCCACCTCAAGGACATCGTGAAAGGCGGCATTCGCGAGCGCTTTTCCGAACTGCGCAGGATGGGAATCCGGACCGTGATGATTACCGGCGACAATCCCATGACCGCCGCAGCTATTGCAGCGGAAGCCGGCGTCGACGATTTTCTGGCCCAGGCGACGCCGGAGCACAAGCTCCTGCTCATCCGTGAAGAGCAGGCGAAGGGGAAGCTCGTCGCCATGTGTGGTGACGGCACGAACGACGCTCCGGCCCTAGCGCAGGCGGATGTCGGGGTTGCCATGAACACCGGAACCGTTGCGGCACGCGAGGCCGGCAACATGGTGGATCTCGATTCTGATCCGACCAAGCTCATCGAGATCGTGGAGATCGGCAAGCAGCTCCTCATGACCCGCGGCGCTTTGACGACGTTCTCGATCGCCAATGACGTTGCCAAGTACTTTGCCATCATCCCGGCGATGTTTCTCGCCTTCTATCCGCAGCTTCAGGCCCTCAACGTGATGCGGCTCGCAAGCCCACAAAGCGCCATCCTGTCGGCGATCATCTTCAATGCCCTGATCATCATCGCACTGATCCCTCTCGCCTTGCGCGGCGTTCGCTTCCAGGCGATCGGCGCGGGGGCGCTGCTGCGTCGCAATCTGCTGATCTACGGCCTCGGCGGCATCGTGGTGCCGTTCATCGGCATCAAGGCCATCGACCTCGCCGTCACGGCCCTGCACCTCGTCTGAGGAGATGAACATGCTCAAAGAACTCCGTCCTGCTGTCGTCCTGGCCCTGCTCCTGACCGCCGTGACCGGACTTGCCTATCCGCTTGCCATGACCGGCATCGCACAGGCCGTCATGCCGAAGCAGGCCAATGGCAGCCTGATCGAGCGGAACGGCCAGCTTGTCGGCTCAGCGCTGATCGGCCAGTCCTTCACCAGCGAGCGCTACTTCCATGGCCGTCCTTCCGCCACGACGGCCGCCGATCCGGCGGACCCCTCGAAATCCGTGCCGGCACCTTACAATGCGGCGAATTCCGCCGGCGCGAATGTCGGTCCGACCAATCAGGCTTTGCTGGACCGGGTTCAGGCGGATATGGAGCGCCTCAAGCAGGAAAACCCGTCAGCTCCCGTCCCAATCGATCTCGTGACGACGACGGCGTCCGGGCTCGATCCCGACATCTCTCCTGAAGCGGCACTCTTCCAGGTTCCGCGGGTTGCCCGAGCGCGCGGGCTTCCCGAAGACCGGGTTCGGCAGCTCGTCGCGCAGCATGTGGACGGGCGCCTTTTCGGCTTCATGGGCGAGGCCCGCGTGAACGTGCTAGCCCTGAACCTTGCCCTGGACGACCTCTCCCGCTAGGTCTGTGTCTCCTGAGGGAATATTGGATGTCCGATCCGTGGCGCGATCCGGACCAACGCCCGTCGCCGGAAGCTCTGCTTGAAGCCGCCAGGCGCGAGGATTCGCGCCGGGGCCGTCTCAAGATTTTCCTGGGAGCCGCACCGGGCGTCGGCAAGACATACGAGATGTTGCTCACGGCGCAAGCGCGGCGTCGGGAAGGCACGGACGTCATCGTAGGCGTGGTGGAAACCCATGGCCGCAAGGAGACCCAAGCGCTCCTGTCCGGGCTTGAAGTCATCCCGCGCCACCCGGTCGATTACAAGGGACATATCCTTGAGGAAATGGACCTCGATGCCATCCTGGCGCGCCGACCCCGGCTCGTGCTCGTGGACGAGCTGGCACACACCAATGCGCCGGGAAGCCGACATCCTAAACGCTACCTCGACGTAGAAGAGCTGCTCGCCTCCGGCATCGATGTCTACACGACCGTGAATATTCAGCACGTCGAGAGTCTGAATGACGTCGTGGCCCAGATCACGCGGATCCGGGTGCGGGAAACCGTTCCGGACTCGATCATCGACCGGGCCGACGACATCGAGGTGGTCGACCTCACACCGGACGACCTGATCCGGCGTCTGAGAGAGGGAAAGGTTTATGTACCAAAAACCGCCAGGGCTGCCCTCGACCATTATTTCTCGTCCGGTAATCTCACGGCCCTGAGGGAACTGGCTCTGCGACGCACCGCCCAACGTGTTGACGAGCAGCTCCTCACGCACATGCAGGCTCATGCCATTCGCGGTCCCTGGCCAGCCGGGGAGCGGATCCTGGTCTGCGCGAGCGAGCATCCGAACAGCGCCGGTCTCGTGCGTTACACCAAACGCCTCGCGGATCGCTTCCACGCGCCCTGGACGGCGCTGTACATCGAGACCCGTCGCAGCCTTCAGCTCTCGGAGGAGGAACGCGATCGTGTCTCCGACACGCTCCGCTTGGCCGAACGGCTCGGAGGCGAGGCCCATGCCGAGCCAGGCGGGGGGCGACGCATCTCGGACGATGTTCTCTCATTCGCGCAGAGGAACAACATCACGCAGATCGTGATCGGCAAATCGATGCGGTCCCGCTGGTTCGAGATTCTCAACGGCTCCGTGGTACATGATCTAGTGCGCCGCGCCGGCCATATCAGCGTTCACGTGATCGCTGGCGAGGACCTCGACGGGGAGCCGGTTCCCCGAAAAACCGTCAGCACCGGAGAGGGTCGCGAACCGGTCAATTGGGCGTTCTATGGGATCGCCCTGGCGAGCGTCGCATCGGCACTGCTCGTCGGCAAGCTGATTCAGCCGCTGATCGGCGTCGAAAATGTCGACCTGATCTTCCTGACCACCGTCATCGGTGTCGCGGTCCGGCTTGGTATTGGCCCTTCCCTCGCGGCTGTCGTTGCGGCATCGCTCCTCTACAACTTCTTCTTTCTTCCACCACTCTATGCATTCACCATCGCGGACCCGAAGAACGTCGCGGCTGTGATCTTCTTCACCATCGTCGCCGTGGTCGTTTCAAACGTCGCCGCGCGCGTCCGGAGCCAGGCGGTGACGGCACAAGGACGCGCGCGAACGACGGAGGCTCTCTATAGCTTCAGTCGCAAGCTCGCCGGCGTCGGGACGCTCGATGACGTCCTGTGGGCGACGGCCTTCCAAGTCGCGTCGATGTTGCAGGTCCGTGTCGTGATCCTGCTCCCGGAGAACGGTTCGATCGCGGTCAAGGCCGGATATCCCCCCGAGGATACGCTCGATGGAGCCGATCTTGCCGCCGCAAAGTGGACTTGGGAGAACAACCATCCGGCGGGCCGGGGCGCGGATACGCTTCCCGGCGCGAAACGCCTGTTCTTCCCCATGCGAACGGGACGCGGCGCCGTCGGCGTCTTGGGAATTGACGGCGACAAGCCTGGAGCTCTCCTCACGCCCGAGCAGCGGCGCCTCCTCGACGCGCTTGCAGATCAGGCAGCGCTTGCGATCGAGCGGGTCTTTCTGGTTGAGGATCTCGATCGAGCGAAGCTCGCCGTCGAGACGGACCGGCTTCGCGCAGCGCTGCTGACTTCGATCTCGCACGATCTCAAGACGCCGTTAGCGTCGATCCTGGGCTCGGCCGGGACGCTGCGCGACTATTCCCTGGCTCTCGATGATGCGTCCAAGACTGATCTCCTGGCAACGATCATCGACGAGGCCGAGCGCCTGAACCGATTCATTGCCAATCTTCTCGATATGACGCGTCTGGAATCAGGCGCTGTCACTCCAAACGTCGTGCTGCATGATGTCGGCGAAATCGTTGGAACGGCGCTGCGCCGAGCCAGCAAGATCCTGTCGCACCATGAGGTCGAGATGGATCTCGCAGCAAACCTGCCGATGCTTAAGCTCGATGCCGTGCTGTTCGAGCAGCTGCTGTTCAATCTCCTCGACAACGCAGCGAAATATTCGGATCCCGGTACGACCATTCGAATCCAGGGCTGGCAGGACGCGTCGTCCGTCTACCTTCAGATCCTCGACGAGGGCGATGGAATTCCATCAGAGGAACTGGAAACGATCTTCGGCAAGTTTCACAGGGCTCAGAAGGGCGACCGCGTTCGCGCCGGCACCGGCCTCGGACTTGCGATTTCCCGCGGATTCATCGAAGCGATGGGAGGCGCCATCAAGGCTGGCAATCGATCCGACCGCGTCGGCGCGGTCTTCACCCTGACCCTGCCGATTCCGAAGGATATGAAAGAATTGGAACCTGCCGCATGAGCAACCTTCCCATCCGCATTCTCGTGGTGGACGACGAGCCGCCGATCCGCAAGCTGTTGCGCATGGGTCTCGGGGCGCATGGCTATCCCGTCATCGAGGCGCAGAACGGCAGGACGGCAACCGAGAAGCTCGCAGAGAAGCCTGACCTGATCATTCTGGATCTCGGGCTTCCGGACGTGCAGGGACTCGAACTGCTCCGGCAATGGCGCGAGGGCGGCATCTCGATACCGATCGTCATTCTCTCGAGTCGCGAAGACGAAGCGGGCAAGGTCCAGGCTCTCGATCTCGGCGCGGACGATTATGTCACCAAGCCTTTCGGCATGAATGAGCTCTTGGCGAGGATCCGCACTGCTCTGCGCCATCGCCTGCAGCAGCAGGGAGAACGCCCGGTCTTCCGTGTCGGCGATCTGTCCGTCGATCTCGTCCGCCGGATCGTCAAGATCCGCGATACGGACGTGAAGCTCTCACCCAAGGAGTATGATTTGCTGCGAACGCTCGTCCAGCATGCGGGCAAGGTTCTCACTCATCGTTTCCTTCTGCACGAGGTCTGGGGCGGCGCCACGGATTCGCAGTATCTGCGCGTCTACGTCCGTCAGCTTCGCCAGAAGATCGAAGCCGACCCGGAGCGGCCGCAATACATCCTCACCGAGACGGGCGTGGGATACCGGCTGCGCGAACCGGATTAGAGCTGCTTCCAGCGGCCAACCACTCTCATGAGCTTTCCTATGGATGCGCGCTGCGCCCCGCCCTACATGACGGAGCACGGTTTCATCCCAGATGGAAGGGTCAGCGTGGCGGCTCGCTGCTGACCATGAAGGATGGGTATCGGCATGCAAGAGCCAAGTCTCATCTCCGTCGTGATTGCCGATCTGCGACCCACGCAGATCACCGTGGGCATGCGAGAGGTAGAGGAGAAGCGCCGCCGCTGGCGCGACAGGGACAAGAAGGGAACCGACTCTTCAGACATGCCCACGATCCCGGTGATCATCGGGCCGAAGCATCGTTGCTACATTCTCGATCACCACCATTTGGCCCTGGCGCTCCATCTCGAAGGCGTCGAGCATCTGATGGCCTCGGTCGTGGCGGATTTGAGCGGGCTGGAGAGGGATGCATTCTGGTTTGTGCTCGCCCACAAGAATTGGATGCATGTCTATGATGCCGAGGGCCGCCTCAGGACCCATCGGGACATTCCAAAGTCGATCGAGGGCCTCGTCGACGATCCCTATCGCTCCCTCGCCGGTGCGCTTCGGCGCATGGGTGGGTTCGCCAAGGACACGACTCTCTACAGCGAGTTTCTTTGGGCCGACTTCCTTCGGCGCAACATCAAGCGAAAGTGGGTGGATGATGAGTTCGAGAGGGCCTTGGAGCGGGCGCTGACGCTCGCCAAGAGCCGGGAGGCCGAATATTTGCCCGGCTGGTGCGGCCCAGCAGGCGGTTCCGAGTGAGAAATTGGAACAGCCTGAGCTGACGGGCGAAGTCGCGCCGGAGCTTGGCCCGGCGCTTTTTGCGCGGTCTCCGCCTCAGGATCGGCAGGTAAGTCAGTGCGCCCTTTTCTCAGGTCTATGGCGCGATCGCTGGCTTTTGAAGCCACGTTTTCAAAGGCGCTAGCCGGCCGCAGCCTCGATGGCTTCCATGTCGTCGTCGGACAAGCCGAAATGATGGCCGATCTCGTGTACCAGCACATGCGTGACGAGGTCGCCCAGGCTTTCCTCGTGTTCGGCCCAGTAATCGAGGATGGGACGACGGTAGAGCCAGACCATGTTCGGAAACTGGCCGGTCGCCATCACGGCGTTGTCCTGCGCCAGACCGATGCCGCGGAACAGGCCGAGCAGATCGAAGGGGCTTTCGCAGCCCATGTCCTGCATGGTCTCGTCATCGGGAAAGTCCTCGATGCGGATCACGACGCCTTCGCAGAGCTTGCGAAACGTCTCCGGCAAACGCGCAAAGGCCTCGTGCGCGAGCGCCTCGAAATCGGCAACGGAAGGGGCCTGCAAAGAGGCGAGTGAATGAGTCGTCATGAGGTGCATCAAAGAAGCTTCAGCTGCACGGCCAGCCAGTACGCCAGAACGACGACGCCGACCAGGGACAGGCTCCGGCCGATGCGGCGTCCCCACAGCTCGATCGGGTCGGTACCGCCGCCCGCTGCCTCGCCGATAGCATCGCGCCCGCCGAAGTGATCCGCCATGCGCTGGGTCATGCGCTTGAGTGAAGACGATCCAAGGGTTTCCGAGTCGCGTTGAACCCGATCGAGAATTTCACGGGATTCATCCTGTCTTTCGCTCATGATCTCCTCCCGCTTCCCCAATGTGCCGACGCTCCATGGCGACGCTTCTCGTGCGCCACAGCAAGCGTCGTTTTATCAGAGATAAGGAGTTCGCGCGCCACTTTCACCAGGACAGGGGACCGGTGCCCTCTCGAAAGCAAAAAAGGCGGCGACCGGATCGGTCGCCGCCTTTTTTACGAAAAATATGAAAGGCCATTAGCCCCAGGCGCGGATATCCACAAACCGTCCTGCGATCGCCGCCGCCGCCGCCATGGCGGGAGAGACGAGATGGGTGCGGCCCTTGAAGCCCTGGCGGCCCTCGAAGTTGCGGTTCGAGGTGGAGGCGCAGCGCTCATGGGGAGCGAGGCGGTCGGCGTTCATGGCCAGGCACATGGAGCAGCCCGGCTCACGCCAGTCGAAGCCGGCGGCCCGGAAGATCCTGTCGAGACCCTCAGCCTCAGCCTGCATCTTCACGATGCCGGAGCCTGGCACGATCATGGCGTTCACGCTCTCGGCAACGCGCTTGCCTTCCACGATCTGAGCGACAGCCCGCAGGTCCTCGATGCGGCCATTGGTGCAGGAGCCGATGAAGACGCGATCCAGCATGATATCGGTGATCTTCTGGCCCGGCTTGAGGCCCATATACTCGAGCGCGCGCCACTTGGAACGACGCTTGTTCTCGTCCTGGATCTCGTCCGGATTCGGGACTGCACCGGTCACCGAGATCACGTCCTCAGGGCTCGTGCCCCAGGTCACGATCGGCGGCAGGTTGGCGGCATCGAGACGGATCTCGGTGTCGAAGAACGCGCCCTCGTCCGAGCGCAGCGTATCCCAGTAGCGCAGGGCCGCATCCCAGGCCTCGCCCTTCGGCGATTTGGGGCGATCCTTCAGGTAGGCGTAGGTCTTCTCGTCCGGCGCCACCATGCCGGCACGGGCGCCGCCCTCGATCGACATGTTGCAGACCGTCATGCGGCCTTCCATCGACAGGGACCGGATGGCTTCGCCGGCATATTCGAGCACGTGACCAGTGCCGCCGGCCGTGCCGATCTCGCCGATGATGGCCAGGATGATGTCCTTCGCAGTGACGCCGGCGGGCAACTGCCCATCCACGGTCACGCGCATGTTCTTAGCCTTTTTCTGGATCAGGGTCTGGGTAGCGAGCACATGCTCCACCTCGGACGTCCCGATGCCATGGGCCAAGGCTCCGAAGGCACCGTGGGTCGAGGTGTGGCTGTCGCCGCAGACGATGGTCATGCCCGGCAGCGTGAAGCCCTGCTCCGGACCGACCACGTGCACGATTCCCTGGCGGGTATCGCGCTCATTGTAATATTCGACCCCGAATTCCTTGGCGTTATCCGCCAGGGTCTGCACCTGCGTGGCGGATTCCGGGTCGTCGATGCCCTTGGAACGATCCGTCGTCGGCACGTTGTGGTCCACCACTGCCAAGGTCTTTCCCGGCTGGCGCACCTTGCGCCCGGCCATGCGCAGCCCCTCGAAGGCCTGCGGGCTCGTCACCTCGTGCACGAGATGGCGGTCAATGTAGAGGAGGCACGTCCCATCATCCTGCCGGTCGACGACGTGGTCGTCGAAGATCTTGTCGTAGAGGGTGCGGGGGTTAGCCATGTTCTCGGTCCACAAACAACGAATACGGAATTGGGTGTTTAGCCGGTCATTCCGCCGACGAAAAGATGTCGAGAGCGCGCACGGCCTTGAAATCATTGCATAGCGGGCAGCCTTAGCCGCGCAAGAAAATTTTTGCGTATGCCGTGCCAGACCTGCAGAAAGCAAAAAGCGCGGCCGTTGGTGCCGCGCTTTCCTTGAGCCTTACAGAACGGAAAGGCTTACTCGGCTGCAGCCGGAGCAGCGCCGCCCTTGTCCTGCCGCTCGGCGCGCTCGGCGATACGGGCGGACTTACCGCGACGGTCGCGCAGGTAGTAGAGCTTGGCACGGCGAACGGCGCCACGGCGCACCACTTTGATGGAATCGATCATCGGCGAGTAGATCGGGAAGACGCGCTCGACGCCCTCGCCGTAGGAAATCTTGCGAACGGTGAAGCTCTCGTGGAGGCCGCCGCCGGAACGGGCGATGCAGACGCCTTCATAGGCCTGAACGCGGGTGCGCTCGCCTTCCTTCACCTTGACGTTGACGATGACGGTGTCGCCGGGCTGGAAGTCCGGAATGGTCTTGCCAAGCTTGGCAATCTGCTCTTGCTCGAGCTGCTGAATGAGGTTCATGGTCTAAGCTCCTGCCGTTACGAATTCTCGGAATGTCCGAGTCCGCTGGATTTCGGCGTCCTGTTTTCAGTTGAGGCGGGCGCTATACAGGAATTTCCAGCTCGTGTCGATGGGCAAATGCCCCGTCAAGCGGCTGGCAAGGGCGGAAGCCGCCGCTTGACCGGCGTCGACTTGACGATCGAGGTGCTGGTCTGCGCCCGCTGGGCGATCTTGTCCAGGATCGGATCGAGTTCGTCGATGCTGCGCAGGGCATAGCGGGCGATGTAGCAGTCGTCACCGGTAACCTTGTCGCATTCGATGACCTCGGGACTCTCGATCAGGAGCTTTTCGACCAGGTGAAGCTGCCCCGGCAGCGGGCGCACGCGGACGATGGCCGTGAGGGTGAAGCCGAGCGCCCGGTGATCGAGATCAACCGTGTAGCCCTTGACCAGGCCGCCGTCCTCCAGGCGGCGAAGCCTTTCGCCAACGCTCGGAGCCGACAAGCCGACCACCCTGGCAAGATCCGCCAGGGACAGGCGCGCATTCTCCGCAAGCGCTTCGATAAGGGCCCGATCGACGTCATCGAGATCGGCATTTTGATTTCTGGGCTTTTTTGTCGAAATAGCCATGATTTCAAAGACCCATTTTACCCTTTGCCTTCCATTCAAAGGGTACTCTTCGCTAAACGCCTCGTAAAGTGGCGTAACTTTTAAGGCAGGAGCACCTCATGGGCGAGCGGACCGGGAAAACAGGCTGGCTGGAGATGGTCGGCGCCATGGCGATGTCGGGGACCATCGGCTATTTCGTCATCGAGTCGGGGCAGTCGATCTGGAACGTCGTGTTCTTCCGCTGTCTCTTCGGCGCGATGAGCCTCCTGGTCTATTGCGGCTGGCGCGGCTTTCTCTTCCCCTGGCGCTTTACCACGCGGACGTTTCTGCTGTCGCTTTTGGGCGGCGCGGCCATCGTGCTGAACTGGGTCCTGCTGTTCTCGTCCTACCGGCTGACATCGATCTCGATTGCCACCGCCGTCTACAACATGCAGCCCTTCTTCCTGATCCTCTTGGGGATCGTGCTGTTCGGCGAGCGACCGACCCGTGACGCCTGGGGCTTCATCGCCCTCGCGTTCATCGGATTGCTGCTGGTCGTGAAGATCGATCCGTCAGGGTTTTCGCTGACCAGTGGATATCTTGCCGGCCTTGGGCTCGCACTCGGCGCGGCCGCGCTCTATGCCGTTACCGCCGTCGTCGCGAAGCATCTGAAGGACCTTCCACCGCATCTGATCGCGCTGGTTCAGGCCGTGCTCGGCACGCTGATGCTGTGGCCCTTCGCCGATTTCACGGCGCTTCCGGCTCACGGCTTTCAGTGGGGCTATCTGGTGACGCTCGGCGTCGCTCATACCGGCATCATGTATATCCTGCTCTATTCGGCCATTCAGAAGCTGCCGACGACACGGGTTGCGGTTCTGTCTTTCGTCTATCCGGCGGTTGCGATCCTGGTCGATTACATTGCCTACGGACGCGACCTCTCGCTCGCACAGTGGAGCGGCATCATCCTGATCCTGCTCGGAAGCGCAGGCGTGAACCTGAAATGGAAACTCGGCCTCAGCGAGCCGTTGCGGCCGCTTGCGGCCCGAGACTAGGGACGGATCGAGGACTAGCTGGACTTGTCGAGGAGATCCGGCCGCCTCTCCTTCGTGATCCGCATGGCTTCAGCCCGTCGCCATTTCTCGATGGCGGCGTGGTTGCCGTTGAGCAGCACGTCCGGAATCGACCGGCTCTCCCACTCGCGGGGCCGCGTATATTGCGGATATTCGAGGAGATTGCCTTCAAAACTCTCCTCATGGCCCGAGGCTTCCTTGCCCATAACGCCGGGAAGGAGCCGCACGCATGTATCGAGAAGCACGATGGCCGCGATCTCGCCGCCGGACAGCACGTAATCGCCGATCGAGACCTCTTCGAGGTTCCGCCTCTCGATGACCCGTTCATCGACGCCCTCGAACCGGCCGCAGACGATCACGGCGCCGGGACCGGCTGCGAGCTCGCGCACGCGACCTTGAGTCAGCGGCTTGCCACGCGGGCTCATGAGCAATTTCGGACGCAGATCGTCCGGGGTAACGGCGGCATCGAGCGCAGCTGCCATCACGTCGCAACGCAGAACCATGCCGACACCGCCGCCGGCCGGCGTATCGTCCACGTTGCGGTGGCGACCGATCCCGTGATCGCGGATGTTGCGCGCCTCCAGCGACCAGATGCCTCGTGCAAGCGCATCGCCCGAGAGCGACAGTCCCAACGGGCCTGGAAACATCTCGGGATACAGCGTCAGAATGGTGGCCGAAAACGTCACGCCTCGTCCTCGGGCTGATGCCGTGCGGGCGCGAAAAAATCCTCCGGCAGCGCGGCGACGATACGCTTTCCGGCAATATCGACGACAGGCACGAAGGCCTTGGTGAAAGGCAGAAGCGCGGTTGCACCCGTCGCTGCGGATTTGATGTCGAGAAGATCGCCACCGCCGTAATTCGGCACGCCGACGATGGTTCCGGTGCTTTCGCCGGTTTCGTTCTCGACGGTAAGGCCGATGAGATCGGCCAGAAGAAACTCGTCCTCCTCTTCGGGGGGAGGAAGTTTTTCGCGTGCGATGAAGAGCTGGATGCGATTCAGCGCTTCCGCAGCTTCGCGCGACGTGACTCCAGCGACCTGCGCGATCAGCATGTCAGGCGCGGCGCCGCCAACCGGACGGGCATTCTTGAGAGAGATCGTGCGCCCCTGGCTCGTGATCAGTGGATCGTAATCCACGATCGCAGCGGAAACGCTTGTAAAGGATTTCAGCCGCACTTCGCCCTTGAGGCCATGGGCACGGCCGAACTCGCCGACGAGAACGAGATCGTCTCGCGGCGGTAGACGAAACTCTCCTCCCCCTTGTTGGGAGGAGGCGGGGATGTCAGCACCACGTTCTGGCTTCCTGGCACTCACATCCCCACCCCTGTCCCTCCCCGCAAGGGGGAGGGAAGAAGTGGAGCGCTGGTTGAAGCGCTCCCTTTTCATGGCGCTTACGCAGCCTCGCCTTCGGGAGCCGCAGCCGCAGCGGCCTTGGCTTCAGCGCGCTCCTGGGCTTTCTTGCCAGGAACGGCCTTCTGCGGGTTGTTGCGCGCCGTGCGCTTCAGGAGGCCGGCTGCATCGAGGAAGCGCAGGACGCGGTCGGTCGGCTGGGCGCCCTTGGCGAGCCAAGCCTGGATCTTCTCGGTCTCGAGAATGACGCGGCCGGCGTCGTCCTTCGGCTTCATCGGGTCGTAGGTGCCGACCTTCTCGATGAAGCGGCCATCGCGCGGGGAGCGCGAGTCGGCGACGACGATGCGGTAGTAGGGACGCTTCTTCGCGCCACCACGGGTCAGACGGATCTTGAGGGACATGTTCGTTTCTCCTGTAGTGTCCTTCGATCAAACCTCTCACTGTCATCACCCTTCGCCGCTCATGCGGCGCGGGGCTGACAGCGAATTTCAAAAATTCACTTCTTCTTGCCCCCGAACGGGAAGCCGCCAAGACCAGGAAGGCCGGGGATCTTCGGTCCACCGAGGCCGGGCAGGCCCGGCAGGCCCTTTGGCATCTGCGGCAGGCCGCCGGCTCCGCCCGGAAATTCAGGCAATTTGCCGCCCATCTGCTTCTGCAGCGCTTCGATCTGCTCCGGCGTCGGCTGGGGCATGCCGCCCATTCCGGGCATGCCACCGCCACCGAGCCCGAACATCTTGCCGAGCGCACCGGCCATGCCCTTGCCCTTGCCGCCGCCCATCATCTTCATGACGTCGGCCATCTGGCGGTGCATCTTGAGCAGCTTGTTGATGTCCTCGACCTTCATGCCGGAACCGGCGGCGATGCGCTTCTTGCGCGACGCTTTCAGGATGTCCGGATTGCGGCGCTCCGCCGGGGTCATGGAATCAATGATGGCGCGCTGGCGCTTGATGACCTTGTCGTCGAGATTGGCGTTCTCAAGCTGCGACTTCATCTTGGCGATGCCGGGCAACATACCGAGCATGCCGCCGATGCCGCCGATCTTCTCCATCTGGGCGAGCTGATCGCGCAGATCCTCGAGGTCGAACTTGCCCTTGCGCATCTTCTGCGCCAGGGCCATCGCCTTTTCCTGGTCGATGTTTTCCGCCGCCTTCTCGACGAGGGAGACGATGTCGCCCATGCCGAGGATGCGGTTGGCGACGCGCGAGGGATGGAACTCCTCCAGCGCATCGACCTTCTCGCCCGTGCCGACGAGCTTGATCGGCTTGCCGGTCACCGCGCGCATGGAGAGCGCCGCGCCACCGCGGGCATCGCCGTCCATACGGGTCAGCACGATGCCGGTGACGCCGAGACGCTGATCGAAGGCGCGGGCGGTGTTGACCGCGTCCTGGCCGGTCAGCGCGTCCGCGACGAGGAGCACCTCATGCGGGTTCGTGGCCGCCTTCACCTCGGCGGCCTCCATCATCAGGCCCTCGTCCACGGTGACGCGGCCGGCGGTGTCGAGCATGACCACGTCGTAGCCGCCGAGGCGCGCGGCCTCCATGGCGCGGCGGGCGATCTGCACCGCCGACTGGCCGGCCACGATGGGAAGGGTATCGACGCCGACCTGCTTGCCGAGCACCGCGAGCTGCTCCATGGCGGCCGGGCGGCGGGTATCGAGGGAGGCGAGCAGAACCTTGCGCTTCTCGCGATCGGTCAGGCGCTTGGCGATCTTGGCGGTGGTGGTGGTCTTACCCGAACCCTGGAGACCGACCATCAGGATGCCGACCGGCGGCGCCGCATTCAGGTCGATGACCTCGGCCTGGGCACCCAGCATGTCCACGAGCTGATCGTGAACGATCTTGACCACCTGCTGGCCGGGCGAGACAGACTTGATCACCTCGGCACCGACAGCGCGGGTGCGGACCTTGTCGGTGAAGGAGCGCACCACCTCGAGGGCCACGTCGGCTTCGAGCAGGGCGCGGCGCACCTCGCGCAGGGCCGCATTCACATCCTCTTCCGTCAGCGCGCCGCGGCGCGTGAGGG
Source organism: Microvirga puerhi (assembly GCF_020089865.1). GTDB lineage: Bacteria > Pseudomonadota > Alphaproteobacteria > Rhizobiales > Beijerinckiaceae > Microvirga > Microvirga puerhi. The sequence goes on along the minus strand of NZ_JAIRBM010000003.1, from coordinate 63,087 downwards.
AGTTGAGGATATTGGAGAGCTTGTCGGAAAGGCCTTCGAACATGATCAATCCATCTCTTTTGCGATGAGCGGTACATCGCGCTTCGCAAGGGCCTTTTCAAAGTGGTCGATGGCCGCCGCGAACTTGTCCCGGCAGCCCGGATTGCAGAAGCCGACGACCTCGCCACGATAGAGGGTGAGCGAATCCGCCGCGATCGGCTTTCCCGACCACGGGCAGGTCTCGTTGACCGCGTCCTCGATCCGCAATGTGTCGTTCGACATCCGTTTCATCCTTTTCGTCATGGCCGCACTCGATGCGGCCATCCACGTCTTTTAAGGCACGATGCCAAGGCATGGATGACCGGGACGAGCCCGGTCATAACGGGCGAGAGAAAGACCCAAATGAGAACGCGCCCGAGGGCGCATCGCGCTGTCGGGCGTTGACCTCCAGCCTCGCGGGCTGGTCGGCGGCTCAAGGGCTCGCTCTACAGATTTGAGGCCAGCACGTAAGGGTGAAACGGGGCAAAGTCAAGGAAAGGTGGCCTCCTGGGGGAGTTTGGGCTAAGGCCATGCCTGTCATTCCGCGCACCACCCTTGTCATTCCGGATGGCCGAAGGCCAGTCCGGAACCCATAGCCGCTAACATTTCAGAATGAGAGCTATGGTTGCCGCTGCACTTATCCTGAACCGTTGACGTTTATGGGTTCCGGGCTCCGCTGACGCGGCCCCGGAATGACGGCGGTGAGGATTCCCCTTGCGGAGATCTCTTCGCCACCCCACGCTTAAGGCCACGTCTCATTCCGTGACCGCCGATGAAACACCACAAGCCGCCCAAAGCCGTGCGCAATCCCTATTATTCCGGTCCGGCCTCCGACCATTTCGACGGCCTTCGCTTCTTCTCGCCGGTCCAGGCCCCGGACAAGACGCTGAAGGATCTGCTGCGTTGGCGGCGAGAGGGTAAAGGGGCTGCGTGGCCGAAGCGCCATCCGAGTCCGTTCCGGGACAAGCCGCCGGAGCGCGTCGAGGGCCTGCGGATCACCCTCATCGGCCACGCATCGTTCCTGATCCAGGCGGCCGGGCTCAATATCCTGGCCGATCCGGTCTTCTCCGAGCGGGCAAGCCCGCTGCCCTTCGCCGGGCCGAAACGGGTGAATCCGCCCGGAATCGCGTTTTCCGATCTGCCGCCCATCGACGTCGTGCTGATCACGCACAACCATTACGACCATCTCGATCTCGCAACGCTGGGACGCCTCTGGCGTGATCATCGGCCGCGCTTTGTCGCTCCGCTAGGCAACGACACGATCATTCGCGCGCGCTATCCCGACATTCCGGTGACGACGGGAGATTGGGGAGATGCCTTCGATCTCGGCCACGGGATCACGGCGCATCTGACCCCGTCTTATCACTGGTCTGCTCGCGGCATGCGCGACCGGCGCATGGCCCTATGGTGCGCCTACGTGCTTACCACCCCGGCGGGGACCGTCTATCACATCGGGGATACGGGTTTCGGCGACGGCGAGATCTTCCGCGCCGTGCGAGCCCGTTTCGGTCCGCCGCGCGTCGCCCATCTGCCCATCGGCGCCTATGAGCCGCGCTGGTTCATGAAGCCGCAGCACATGAATCCGGAGGACGCTGTGCAGGCCTTCCAGCTTCTCGGAGCGGAGCAGGCCCTTGGCCACCATTGGGGCACGTTCCGGCTCACCGACGAAGCCATCGATGCGCCGCCTCAGGCTCTCGCCGCAGCACTGGCGGAAGCCGCTACGCCGGCCGAGCGGTTCAGGCCCCTGCGGCCCGGAGAGGTGTGGACCCTATAAGCTCGCGGATCGGCGCTTCGAGCGCCGCAGGCGTATCCACCAGACGCGCGACGCCAGCCTTGAGAAGCTCCTCGCGCGAGCCGTAGCCCCAGGTGACGCCGATGGGGGTAAGGCCGTTCGCCCGCGCCCCGATCGCATCGTGCTCCCGATCGCCGATCATGATGGCGTCGCGCGGTTCGAAGCCCTCGAGATCCAGGATATGGCGGATCAGGTCACGCTTGTCGGCATTGCGATTGTCGAGTTCGGAGCCGTAGACCGCCGCGAAAGAAGGCAACAAGCCGAAATGCTCGACGATCCGTCTGGCATAGACGTGGGGCTTCGAGGTCGCGACGAGGAGCCGGATGCCCTGCCCTTTCAAGCGATCGAGAAGATTTGGAATGCCAGGATAGACCTCGTTCTCGAAGAGGCCCACCTCACTGTAGCGCTCGCGATAGAGCCGCACGGCCTCCGGCGCATCCTCCGGACCTCCGAGGAGCCTGGTGAAACCGTCGATCAGCGGCGGCCCGATCATCCAGGTCAGGGAATCCGCTTCGAGGACGGGGCGATGAAGCCGCTCCAGGGCATACTGGATCGAGCGGGTGATGCCGACCTTCGGATCGGTCAGCGTCCCATCGAGGTCGAAGAGGGCGATCATCGGAAGCGCTTATTCCTTGGGCTGGACGTAGATGTTGATCTCAAGATTGGTGTCCGAAGGTTCGGTCATGTCGGACACGTATTCCTCGATGAAGGCATCCTTGGCCGTAATGTCCTTGGCGTCGAGATAGGCGGTGATGGTCTCGTAGGTGCCATCGATCTCGTCATAGGCGTCCTTGTGGACGAAGCGCAGGGCCTTGCCCTCCGGCGTCTTGCCGAGCTTGACCTCGGGGGTGAGCTCCGTCTTGCCCTCGGGCGCCTGAGCGATCGGGATCATGGCCTCGTAGCGAAAACCCTTGTCGTCGGTCTGAGCGAAGACCGTGATCGGCTTGCCGGCTGGGGCGATTCCGGCGGCCTTGAGCGCGCCTTCGATTTTGCCGAACACGCCCTTGAGGTTGCTGAACGCATCCTCCCAGTTGCTCGTGCCGGTGATGATGGCCGCGGGCTTCGCCGGCAACACCACCTCCTCGACGCCGGTCGGATCGCCGGGCGTTGGGATCAGAGTCGGCAGCGTCGTCGCCGAAGGAGCCGGGCTCGCAGGAGCGCTCGGGGCCGGCTGGACCGGTGCCGGCTGGCCTTGAGCCTGGTTCGGGGTCGGTGCGGGAGCGGAAGGCTGAGCTGGCGCAGGCTGGGCCGGCGCCTCGTTCTGCGCGGTCGGGGCGGCCTTCTCGGCAGAGGGAAGGACAACTGGCGCGGGGGTAGCGGGCGCCGGCATGGCCGCCTCTCCTGCCGGGGCCGGGGACGGCGTTTGCGCGAATGCGGGCCCTACAGAGAGGGACGCCAAGAGGCAGAGAAGGGAAAAACGGAGCCGCATCAGGGGTCCACCCATCGAATCACGAAAAGGATCTTTCGGTGCACCATAGAGGCCTTTCAAAGGAGCCGCGAGGCCATGCCGCTGGGTCAGAAGCCGTCCTGAGGCCGAATGATGCGGTCCGTGGCAGGCCGATCATCCGTCGCTGATGCCGGTAGTGACGCGTTGCCTCTCGCGATTTTCTCGAATTTGGGCCATATAGCGGCCATGAGTTTTCTCGCAAACCATCGCTTTCTCAAGATGAACGGTCTCGGCAATGAGATCACCGTGCTCGATCTGCGCGGCACGCCCCTGCGCGTCAGCGCCGCAGAGGCGCGCGCGATTGCCGCAGATCCTCGGTCGCGGTTCGACCAGCTGATGGTTCTGCACGATCCCGTCACGCCCGGCACCGACGCCTATATGCGGATCTACAACACCGACGGCTCGGAATCCGGCGCCTGCGGCAACGGGACCCGCTGCGTCGGCTGGGCGATGATGACCGACCCGGTCATGGGCCATGCCTCGGGGCGAACGCTCGTGCTGGAGACCAAGGCCGGGCTTTTGCCGACCGAGCAGGTCTCGGACAGGGTCTTTACGGTCGATATGGGCCCGCCGCGTCTCGCCTGGAACGAGATTCCCTTGAGCCGTCCCTTCCCGGACACCCGCACCATCGCAATCGAGACCTCTCTGGCGGAGGCCCCGGAACTCGCCGGCCCCTCGGCCGTCAGCATGGGCAATCCCCACGCGATCTTCTGGGTTGCGGATGCGAACGCCTATGATCTGAAGTCGATCGGCCCCAAGTTCGAGCACGATCCGGTGTTTCCGGAGCGGGCAAACATTTCCCTCGCCCAGGTCGTCGGATCGGACCGCATCATCCTGCGCGTCTGGGAGCGCGGAGCCGGGATCACCCGCGCCTGCGGCTCCGCCGCCTGCGCCACGGTGGTCGCCGCCGCCCGCAAGGGCCTGACCGGGCGCAAGGCAATCGTCTCGCTTCCCGGCGGCGATCTCCTGATCGAATGGCGGGAGGGCGACGATCACGTGCTCATGACCGGACCCACCGAACTCGAGCACGAGGGAACCTTCTCCCCTGCCCTCTTCGCGGGAGCCGCCTGATGGGCATCGAGGTCGTCACCTTCGGCTGCCGGCTCAACACCTACGAGTCAGAGGCGATGCAGCGCCATGCGGAAGAGGCAGGCCTCGGCGAGGTGGTGATCGTCAATACCTGCGCGGTCACCGCGGAGGCGACGCGCCAGGCGCGCCAGTCGATCCGCAGGATCGCCCGCGAGAAGCCGGGCGCGCGCATCGTCGTCACCGGCTGCGCGGCGCAGGTCGAGCCGGAGACTTTCGCGACCATGCCCGAGGTGGCGAAGGTTCTCGGCAACCACGAGAAGATGAAGGCGGAGACCTGGGGCGCTTTACGCGATTTCGGCGTGGGAGCGAGCGAGAAGGTTCTCGTCAACGACATCATGGCGGTGAAGGAAACCGCCGTGCATCTCATCGATGGCATGCGTGGGCGGACCCGCGCCTTCGTGCAGGTGCAGAACGGCTGCGACCATCGCTGCACCTTCTGCATCATCCCTTACGGCCGCGGAAATTCCCGTTCGGTGCCTATGGGTGCGGTCGTGGACCAGGTCCGCACCCTGATCGGGCACGGCTCCCGCGAAGTGGTGCTCACCGGCGTCGACATCACCAGCTACGGCAAGGACCTGCCGGGCGAGCCGAAGCTCGGCTCCCTGGTGAAGAGCCTGCTGCGGCACGTTCCGGAACTCGAACGGCTGCGCATCTCCTCCATCGACTCGGTGGAGGCGGACGACGACCTTCTCGACGCCATCGCCAACGAGACCCGGCTGATGCCGCATCTGCATCTCTCTCTGCAGGCCGGCGACGACATGATCCTCAAGCGCATGAAGCGCCGGCACCTGCGCAAGGATGCGATTGCCTTCTGCGATCAGGTGAAGCGGCTTCGTCCCGACATGGTGTTCGGCGCCGACATCATCGCGGGCTTTCCGACCGAGACCGAGGAGATGTTCACCCGCTCCCTCGACATCGTCGAGGAATGCAGCCTGACGCATCTCCACGTCTTTCCCTTCTCCCCCCGCCCCGGCACCCCGGCCGCCCGCATGCCGCAAGTGGCCCGCGACGCGGTGAAGGACCGCGCACGGCGCCTGCGCGAGAGGGGCGAGGCGGCGCTCCTGAAGCATCTCGGGGAAGAGGTCGGAGCCCGACGTAACGTGCTTGTAGAGACCGGCCAGCTCGGCCGCACGGAAGGCTTCACCCTGGTTCGCTTCGACAGAAGCGTTGCCCCGGGCGAGATCCTCCCCGTCACCATCGCCGGGCATGACGGCAAGGAGCTGCTGGCGGCGTAAACCGGCGTCATCCCCGGGCTTCCCCCGGGGATCCACGTCTTTGCAGCGCTGTGTTTCCTTAAGACGCGTATGGCCGGGACAGGCCCGGCCATGACGAGGATTTTACTCGCCAGTCCTCCCTGGAACCGTTGCGCTGTCGGGTCTGACACCACATGCCCTTATGCGCTCCCGCATATGTTCCGGCACCGGCGCCTCGACGGTGATCGGCGGCTTTTTCGGATAGAGCGGAATCGTCACGCTGCGGGCATGGAGATGCAGACCCGGCCCGCCGAAGCGCGGCGCCGTGCCGTAGATCGGATCGCCCAGGATCGGGAAGTTCATGGCGGCGCAATGGACGCGCAGCTGATGGGTCCGTCCCGTGACGGGGCGCAGCTCGAGGAGGGTGAGGCCCTCTCCCCGTCCCAGCACCTTCCACTTCGTCAATGACGGCTGGCCCTTGGGATCCACCTTCATCCACCAGCCGCGATCGGGCGATTTCGGCGCCAGCGGAAGGTCGATCTCACCCTCGTCGTCATGCGGTCCGCTTTCGACCACCGCCCAGTAGACCTTGTCGACCTCGTTCTTGCGGAAGAGTTCGTTGAGGCGGGCAATGGCCTTCGGATGACGGCCGAGCACAAGGCAGCCCGAGGTGTCCTTATCGAGCCGGTGCGCCGCTTCCGGGCGCCGCGGCAAACCGAAGCGGAGGGCATCGAGATGCTGGAACAGGGTTTCGCCCCCCTTGGGGCCCGGATGCACGGGCAGCCCAGCGGGCTTGTCGATCACGAGCATCAGGGCATCGCGATATAAGATCTTCGATACTATCTCTTCCGCATTCATGATGCCTCGGCTATCGAGGCCCACGCGTTAAGGCAAGCAGCAAAGCGAAAGGCGGAACGAGAACCCATGGCTGAGACGAAGCCCGAGAAGCCCGGATTCCTGTCCCGCCTGTTCGGGCGCAAGGCCGATGTACCAGTCCCGGCCGCTCCGGCGGTGCCGCAGGCCGGCGGCGAGCCCGAGACCATGCCATCGCCGCCCGCGACGGCGGCCGACGACCTTGTGCCTGCTCCCCCGACTGTCACGGCTGCCTCTCCGGATACGCCGGAAGAGGACAAGGTCGCTCTGGAACTGACCGGTGCCGACCTCCAGCCGGTAGAAGGCCTCGCGCCGGAACACGACCTGAAGGAGATCGTCGCCGAACCGGTACCGGAAGCACGGCCCGCAGCCACGCCAGAGCCGGAGCCGGAAGCACAGCCTGCATTCCCCCCTGAGCCGGAGGCGCCCGCGGTCCCGCCGCCCGGAAAGCAGAGCTGGTGGCAGCGCCTGACCGAAGGCATGCGCCGGACCTCCACGTCCCTGTCGGAAAGCGTCACGGGTCTCTTCACCAAGCGCAAGCTCGATGCGGCGACACTCGAAGAGTTGGAAGACGCTCTCGTTCAGGCCGATCTCGGCGTCGACACGGCTTTGCGCATCACCGAGGCGATCTCCGCCGGGCGCTACAACAAGGAGATCTCCCCGCAGGAAGTAAAGACGATCCTGGCCAGCGAGGTGGAAAAGGCGCTCGCTCCCGTGGCGCTGCCGCTCACCGTCGCGCGTGAGAAGAAGCCGTTCGTGATCCTCATGGTCGGGGTCAACGGCGCCGGCAAGACCACCACGATCGGCAAGCTGTCGCAGAAATTCCGCGCCCAGGGCCTCAAGGTGATGCTGGCGGCCGGCGACACCTTCCGGGCCGCCGCGATCGAACAGCTCAAGGTGTGGGGCGAGCGGGTGGGCGCACCGGTGATCGCCCGCGCGCAAGGGTCCGACGCCGCGGGCCTCGCCTTCGACGCGTTGCAGGAGGCAAAGGCCACCGGCATGGACGTGGTTATGATCGACACCGCCGGACGCCTGCAGAACAAGGCCGGGCTCATGGCCGAGCTCGAAAAGATCGTGCGCGTCGTCAAGAAGTTCGACGAGAGCGCGCCGCATGCCACGCTCCTCGTGCTCGATGCCACCGTCGGCCAGAACGCCATGAGCCAAGTGGAGCTTTTCCAGAAGGTCGCAGGCGTCACCGGCCTCGTGATGACGAAGCTCGACGGCACGGCGCGCGGCGGTATTCTGGTGGCGCTGGCGGCCAAATTCGGCCTCCCCGTCCATTTCATCGGCGTCGGCGAGCGCGTCGAGGATCTGGAACCCTTCGAAGCCCGGGATTTCGCCCGTGCCATTGCCGGATTGGAAGAAACCGCATGACTGAAGGCCTGATCGAAACCAAGTCCGATGCCAAGCGCCTGCTGCCCCTCGTCAAGCTCGTCCTCGAGCTTGGGCCGCTGGCTTTGTTCTTCTTCGCCAATGCCTATGCGGACCGCTTCGGCTACGCGGAAAATCAGCGGATCTATGTGGCGACCGCCCTGTTCATCGTCGCCACCTTGGTGGCGCTGAGCATCAGCTATGGATTGATCCGCAAGCTGCCGATCATGCCGCTCGTCTCAGGCGTCGTGGTGGTGGTGTTCGGTGGGCTGACCCTGTTCCTGCAGAACGACATGTTCATCAAGCTCAAGCCCACCATCGTGAATGCGATGTTCGGACTCGTGCTGCTCGGCGGCCTGTATTTCCGCAAGCCGCTGCTCGAGATCGTTCTCGACAGCATGTTCGAGCTGACGGACGAGGGCTGGCGCAAGCTCACCTTTCGCTGGGCGCTGTTCTTCTTTGTCCTCGCTATTCTCAACGAGGTGGTGTGGCGCACGCAGACCACCGACTTCTGGGTCGCCTTCAAGGTATTCGGCATCATGCCGCTCACCATCGTCTTCGCGCTCGCGCAGACACCGCTGCTGCTCCGCTACGATTCGAGCAAGAAAGCGGAAGAGGCCTAGAGCATTTTTCGGCGAAGTGGATTCGGTTCGCCGAAAAATGCGGCACACCAAGGATAATGAGATGATTCCACGATAGTGGAAACAGCTCTAAGCCCGCGGCTTCATCAGCTGGATCGGGCGCGTCACGCCCGGCAGAGGCGGATGTTCGATGGTGATCCAGTCGTCACTCTCGCCGGCGGCCACCACGCATTGAGTCGAGACGAGGAACGGGCAATCCACGGACTTCGTGGCTTGCTCGATGCGCGCCGCGGTGTTCACTGTCTCGCCGAGCACCGTGAATTCGAGCCTGTCCTCGTCGCCCACTACGCCGCAGAAGACCTCGCCCGTATGGATCCCGATGCCGATGCGCACGGGCGGATCGAAATGGCGCTTGGCGTTCCAGCGATCGATGAGTTCGATGAGGGTCCGGCCGCAGGAGAGCGCGCGCGCCGCATCCGAACCGGATTCCGTCGGCACTCCGAACAGGATCAGGGCTCCATCGCCCGTGAACTTGTCGATGACGCCGCCATGCTTGGCGGCCGCACGCATGACCCGGCGGCGGAATGACGAGATGAAGACCGCAAGCCGTGCCGGATCCATGGTCTCCCCATAGGCGGAGGAATCGCGCATATCGACGAACAGCAGGGTGACGGGAATGCGCCGTCCCGCCCTCAAGGACGCAAAGGCGCGCTCGGACAGGATCGGCGCCAGCTCACGCGGCAGGTAGCGCGTCAGATTGAGACGCATCGTGGTCTCGCGCACGGCCCGCTCCAGCAGGAGCCGACCCTGCCGCGCCACCAGGACGAGGATGAGAGCGGTTGAGAGCACCATGGCGACGCGGATCATGTTGGCTTCCCAGCCGAACTGGCCGGCAAAAGCCCCCAGGGCCTGCTCTCTTTCCGCAAAGGTGAGAGATGCTCCCGACACGACCAGCGATCCGAGCCCGGTCACGTAGAGCGCGGCGACATAGGCCTGGAGACGCGGGCTGTAATGGATCGCGCTCGCCGCCATGGTGATCGGGATGACCCATATCCCCGGAAATACCGAGAAGAAGCCCCCCGGAATTTCGAGAACCCAGTGGCTGTAGCCGAGATTGGCGAAAACGAGCACCGCGTCGAGGGTGGCCGTCAGGCCGGGAAGCCAGGTGACAGCGATCCGACGGGAGGCGAGCCAGGCGCTGCCGAGACCGACCAGCCCGAGCAATGTCAGGGTCATTTCAGCGGCGCGGATCTGGTGGATCGCCATCATATAATCGGAAGGCACATCCCGCGTGGCGATCAAAACGGCAATCAGCAGCAGACCGGAGACCACCAGCCGCGCAAAGCCCGCCCGTCGCAGGGCGGCAACATCGGCCTCGCGCATGAGCCGGTCCGTGGTATCGCTCAAGGAGCGCCGCGCCCCAAGCTTGCGGAGCAATGTCCAGGCAGGAAAGAGGCGGCTCGTCATAGGCGGGAACTTCCATTCGAGGTGGACCGGACTTCAGCCACATGGCAGACCACATGGCAGACCCTCCGAGGTCGCTGAGCAGGACCATGCGGCGCGGCAGGCCATGTCACCCGATTCTGGCACAACAATGCCAAGCCTGCGACGGAAGAGAGGACAGAATTCATGGACGCATCGCCCCAGGACCTCACCATCTATGTGGATGCGGATGCCTGCCCGGTCAAAGCCGAAGTATACAAGGTGGCGGAGCGGCATCGAGTAAAAGTCTTCGTGGTGGCGAACAGCTTCCTGATGATCCCACCTAGTCCCCTGATCGAACGTGTCGTAGTCGGCGGCGGCTTCGATGCGGCGGATGACTGGATCGCCGCCCGGGCCCGGCGCGGCGCCGTAGTGATTACCGCCGACATCCCCCTCGCCCATCGCTGTGTTACGGCCGGGGCCGACGTGATCGGCCCCACTGGCAAGCCTTTCACGGAAGCCTCCATCGGCATGGCGCTCGCCACCCGCGACCTCATGGAGGACCTGCGCGCCATGGGACAGGTGTCGGGCGGCCCGAAGCCCTTTTCCGGCAAGGATCGCTCGGCCTTCCTGTCCGCGCTCGATCTGGCGGTCGTCAGGCTCAAGCGGGCGGGGTTTGGCGCAACTTTTCCTTGAACGATCCAAAATTCTCCGGCGTCAGCGGGCCGATCTGCTTGTGACGGATCGTGCCGTCCGGCCCGACGATGAAGGTTTCCGGCACGCCGTAGACACCCCAATCGATGGAGGCGCGGCCATTGGGGTCGACGCCGACCGCGGAGAAGGGATTGCCCAGCGCACCGAGGAAGCGGCGGGCATTGTCCGGGTTGTCCTTCTGGTTGATGCCCACGACCCGGATCGTCGGATCCTTGGCGAGCTCCACCAGGAGCGGATGCTCCTGCCGGCAGGGCGCGCACCAGGACGCCCAGACATTCACCACCGTGACCTTGCCCTTGAGATCCTCGTTGGAGAAGCCGGGAACCGCCTTGCCGCTCGCCATGAGCCCTTCGAGGGGCTGCAGCGCGAAGGTCGGCGCGGGCTTGCCGATCAGGGCGGACGGAATCCGCGAGGGATCGCCGTCCCCGAGGCGGAACACGAAGAGGCCTGCGAGCGCGACGAACACGAGGACCGGCAGCAGGAAGATCAGGCGGCGGCGCGGCGCGGCGGCCGCCATCTCAGCCACGGCGCGACCTCCGGCCCGCTCCGCGCGCCTCGAGTTCGGCGAGCGCTCGTCGCTGGATTCGGTGATCGACGACGGCCCGGAGAATCAGGCCGACCACGACGAGAGCCGTGATTGCATAGGCGCTGGCGATGAAGAGCGCGTGGGAGGACATGTCAGGCAGCCTGCGCATCGAGGCGCTCGGCCTCAAGAATGGTGAGCGTCCTGACCCGGCGCCGGAGAATTTCCGTCCGCATGCCGGAAAGATGCAGCGTCACCCCGAGAAGCGTGAAGCCGGCCGCCATGACCAAGAGCGGAATCAGCATGGAGGGGTGAATCGTCGGGCCGCCGAGGCGGAAGACGGAAGCCGGCTGATGGAGCGTGTTCCACCAGTCGACCGAGAACTTGACGATCGGCACGTTGACGGCCCCCACGAGCGTGAGAATCGAAACGGCCCGCGCGGCCCGGTTCGGTTCCTCGATGGCACGCCACAGGGCCAGGATGCCGAGATAGATCAGGAGCATCACCAGCATGGAGGTAAGCCGCGCATCCCATTGCCAGTAGGTTCCCCACATGGGCTTGCCCCACAGGGAGCCGGTGACGAGGCAGATGAAGGTGAAGGCGGCTCCGATGGGCGCCGCTGCCTTCTGCGAGACGTCGGCCAGCGGATGGCGCCAGACGAGGGTGCCAATCGCCGAACTCGCCATGATCATGTAGAAGAACAGGGACAGCCAGGCAGCCGGCACATGGAGATACATGATCCGAACCGTCTCCCCCTGCTGGTAGTCGGCCGGGGCCGTGAACCAGGTCATGTAGAGGCCGACCATCAGGATCATCGCCGCCGCCCCCGCCAGCCACGGCAGAAGAGCGCCGCTGAGCGTCATGAAACGGGTCGGGTTGGCGAGATCGCGGATCATGAGACCGATGTAGCGGGCCGCGCGTGAGGCTGCAACGAGAGGATTGCCGCAATCACGGCATCTTCAAATCGCCACATGACACGTTTTAACGTTTGCGCGACCCTTCGATGGAGTTTCCATGCGCGTATCGATGTCTCTTACGGCCGTCCTCTTCGTCGTCCCGGCCGCGTCCGCCTCTCCCTCGCTCCGATGGCCTCTCGATTGCGAGGCCGGGCGGAGCTGCGTCGTTCAGCATTATGTGGATCATGATCCCGGAAAGGAGGCGCAGGATTATCATTGCGGGACGGCGACCTATGACGGCCACGACGGCACCGACATCCGTCTCCCGAGCATGGCGGCGCAAAAGAGGGGCGTGGCGGTTCTCGCCACAGCCGGAGGAACCGTCCTGCGTGTCCGTGACGGCGTTCCGGACGTCTCCGTCGCGGCTCAAGGACGAGATCGCGTCGAAAATATCGAATGCGGCAACGGCGTCCTCATCGATCTCGGTGAGGGATGGGAGGCGCAGTACTGTCATATGGCCAAGGGGAGCCTTGCAGTTCATCCCGGTGACAAGGTGAAGACAGGCGACCGGCTTGGCCTGGTCGGCCTCTCCGGTCTTACCGAATTCCCGCATCTGCATCTTACCATCCGCAAGGACGGTAAGGTGGTGGATCCTTTCGCTTATGGGGCCGAAGAGCGATCCTGCAATGGCGGCTCCTCTCTCTGGGCCGAGAACCTCGGGCGCAGCCTCGACTACGAGGCCGGCCACGTTCTCAACAAGGGTTTCGCGCCTGGCCCGGTGACCATGGGGGCCATCGAGGCGGGCATGGCCGAACAGGACCTGCCAACGACGCAATCTCCGGCGCTCGTCGCCTTCGTGCGCGCCATCAATCTGAAAGGCGGCGACCAGCAGGTTCTGATCCTGTTGGATCCGGACGGCACGCCCGTGGCCCGCAACGACGCACCACCCCTCGACCGCACGAAGGCACAATGGATGATGTTTGCGGGCCTCAAACGCCCCGCCGGCGGTTTTCGTCCCGGCCTTTATCGCGCCATTTACAAGGTCACGCGCGAGGGAAAGCCCGCCATCGAGCAGGCCTTCGGAATCAGCCTGCGGCCTTAGGCAGTCTCTAGAAAAGAACCGATCAGCCGACGCTACTCTCCCGATCGCAGCGCTGCAGCGGCACCCACGGTGCCGACCACGGCGGCGACGAGAGACAGGGCGATCAGGATCAGGAAGGGTGTTGCGAAGGGAATCGTGCCGCCCGTGGCCGCGGTAGCGGCGGACACCCCGAAGATCAAGGTCGGGATCATGAACGGCAGGACGAGAATCGCGAGGATCAGCCCGCCGCGCCGCAAGGAGGCCGTGAGCGCCGCCCCGACGGCCCCGATGAAGGTCAGGGCCGGCGTGCCGACCAGAAGGGTTGCGACCATGGCGAGCATGGATTCCGGCGTGAGAGCGACCAGAAGGCCGAAAAAGGGAGCCGCGAGCGCGAGCGGAAGCCCGGTGACGAGCCAATGGGCCGTGACCTTGGCCAGAACCACCATCTCCATTGGGGTCTCCGACAGGCGTAGGAGATCGAGGGAGCCGTCCTCCTGATCGGCCTGGAACAGCCGGTCGAGCCCAATGAGGGTGGCCAGCAGCGCGGCGATCCACAGGATGGCCGGGCCGATGCGCGACAGCAGGTTGAGATCGGGCCCGAGTGCGAACGGGATCAGCGTCACGATGGAAAGGAAGAATACGAGGCCCATGAGGCCCGAGCCGCCGACGCGGGCGGCAAGCTTCAGGTCCCGGATCAGAAGGGCGCGGAACGGACGCATCAGGCACCCTCCCCGTCCGCGACGACGAAGGCGGATCGATCCGGTGCGGGACGCTCGATTCGAATGGTCTTGGCCTCAGCCAAAGCGAGCGGCTGATGGGTCGTCGCAATGACGATCCCGCCTTTCCGGCGATGCTCGTCGATCAGCCGAAGGAGCGTTTCCTGGGAGGCGGCATCGAGCGCCGCCGTGGGCTCGTCGAGGAGCCAGAGGGAACGCTCGGCTACGAGAAGCCGCGCCAAAGCAACACGCCGGCGCTGGCCGGCGGACAGATAGGCGACCGGCAGCCGGGCCGCGTGGGCGAGGCCCAGAGCGGCGAGTGCCTCGCGCGGCGCCAGGGCCGGGGATCCGAGAAAGTCCCGCGCGAACGTGAGATTCTCCTCGGCCGTCAGAGCCGCCTTCAAAGCGTCCCGGTGGCCGACATAGTGAAGGCATTCCGACAGGCTGCGGCCGCCCGCCTCTTCGAGAGCGAGAGAACCTCCGGCGGGCGCAAGCCGCCCGGCGAGGATATCGAGAAGAGAGGATTTTCCGGCACCGTTCCGGCCGAGCACCAGGAGAGCGTCTCCCGAATCGAGAGCGAAGGAGAGCCCTTCGAAGATCCGGCGCTCGCCCCGGCTGCAGGCCAAATTCTCAACGTGAAGACGCAAAACCCTGTCGCCCCTGCCGCGATCCTGACGGATCACCATTGATTAAGGACAATCCCGAAAGCCGTTTCCGCTTTTGGGAGTCCTGCCCTGAATCCACCCCAGAATGGTTCTAAACCGTGTAGCGGGGTCGTTGGAAATGATCTATACCACCCTCGGCTGCGCCGCGCGCCATGGCGTCCAATCCGCTTCGCGCGCTTCTCCCCTGTCCGGGCACCCCCGGAGCGGCGCGCGCTTATCGCGCTTTCGGCCGAACAACCTGTTCGTAACCCAAATGCACGCGAGGATTCGCCGTGACGCTTTCCAATAGCTTCAATGCCCGCCAGACCCTGAAGGTGGGCGACAAGATCTATACCTATTACTCTCTCGCCGAAGCCGAGAAGAACGGTCTGAAGGGCATTTCGCAGCTGCCCTTTTCCATGAAGGTCCTCCTCGAGAACCTGCTTCGCTACGAGGACGGCCGCACCGTGACCAAGGCCGATGTCGAGGCCGTGGCCGAGTGGCTCCATAACCGCGGCAAAGCGGAAAAGGAAATCGCCTATCGCCCCGCCCGTGTGCTGATGCAGGATTTCACCGGCGTTCCGGCCGTGGTGGACCTCGCGGCCATGCGCGACGCCATGAAAAACCTCGGCGGCGACCCGCGCAAGATCAATCCGCTCGTGCCGGTTGACCTCGTGATCGACCACTCCGTGATCGTCGACGAGTTCGGCACGCCGAAAGCCTTCGACCGCAACGTCGAGCTCGAATACCAGCGCAACGGCGAGCGCTATCGCTTCCTGAAGTGGGGCCAGAGCGCCTTCGAGAACTTCTCGGTCGTGCCTCCGGGTACCGGCATCTGCCACCAGGTCAACCTCGAGTTCCTGTCGCAGACCGTATGGACCCGCAAGGACATGGCGGCCGGCGAGTTCGACGTCGCCTATCCTGACACCCTGGTCGGCACCGATTCCCACACCACCATGGTCAACGGCCTTGCCGTTCTCGGCTGGGGCGTCGGCGGCATCGAGGCGGAAGCCGCCATGCTCGGCCAGCCGATCTCCATGCTGATTCCCGAAGTGATCGGCTTCAAGCTCACCGGCAAGCTCCGTGAGGGCGTGACCGCCACCGACCTCGTGCTCACCGTCACGCAGATGCTGCGCAAGAAGGGCGTGGTCGGCAAGTTCGTGGAGTTCTTCGGTCCCGGCCTCAACGACATGACGGTTGCCGACCGCGCCACCATCGGCAACATGGCACCCGAATACGGCGCGACCTGCGGCTTCTTCCCCATCGATCAGAAGACGATCGACTATCTCAAGACCACCAGCCGCACGGACGAGCGCATTGCCCTCGTCGAAGCCTATGCGAAGGAACAGGGCATGTGGCGCACGGCCGAGACGCCGGATCCGGTCTTCACCGATACCCTCGCGCTCGATCTCAACGACGTGCAGCCCTCGCTCGCCGGCCCGAAGCGTCCGCAGGATCGTGTGACCCTCGACACCTCCAACACCGACTTTCGCAATGCGATGGAGAAGGAGTTCCGGAAGGCCGCCGAGATCGGCAAGCGCGTGAAGGTCGAAGACGCCAATTTCGACCTCGGCCACGGCGACGTGGTGATCGCGGCGATCACCTCCTGCACCAACACCTCGAACCCGAGCGTGATGATCGGTGCCGGCATCCTCGCCCGCAACGCGGTGAGGAAGGGCCTCAAGACCAAGCCGTGGGTGAAGACTTCCCTCGCGCCCGGCTCGCAGATCGTCGCCGAGTACTTCAACAAGGCCGGCCTGCAGGAAGATCTCGACGCGCTCGGCTTCAACCTCGTCGGCTTCGGCTGCACCACCTGCATCGGCAATTCCGGCCCGCTGCCGGAGAACGTGTCGAAGGCGATCAACGACAACGACCTCGTGGCCGTGTCGGTGCTCTCCGGCAACCGCAACTTCGAAGGCCGCGTGAATCCGGACGTGCGAGCGAACTACCTCGCCTCCCCGCCCCTCGTGGTGGCCTATGCGCTCGCCGGCTCCATGCTGGTGGACCTCACCAAGGAGCCGCTGGGTAACGGTTCGGACGGCAAGCCGGTCTATCTCAAGGACATCTGGCCGTCCTCCGCCGAGGTGCAGGAGTTCATCGACCGCACGATCACCAGCGAGCTGTTCAAGTCCCGCTACGCGGACGTGTTCACGGGCGACGAGAACTGGAAGAAGGTCACGGTGGAACCGGGCCTGAATTTCCAGTGGGACATGGGCTCGACCTATGTGCAGGACCCGCCCTATTTCGAAGGCATGACGAAGGAGCCGAAGCCGGTCACCGATATCGTGAACGCGCGCATCCTCGGCCTCTTCCTCGACTCGATCACCACGGACCACATCTCGCCCGCCGGCAACATCCGGGTGAATTCGCCTGCCGGCCAATACCTGCAGGAGCACCAGGTCGCCGTTGCCGACTTCAACCAGTACGGCACGCGGCGCGGCAACCATGAGGTGATGATGCGCGGCACCTTCGCCAATATCCGCATCAAGAACCAGATGGTGAAGGATGAGACCGGCAACGTGGTGGAAGGCGGCTACACGATCCACCAGCCTAGCGGAGAGCGGATGTTCATCTACGACGCCGCCATGCGCTACCAGGCGGACGGCGTGCCGCTGGTGGTTCTCGCCGGCAAGGAATACGGCACCGGCTCGTCCCGCGACTGGGCGGCCAAGGGCACGAACCTTCTCGGCGTGCGCGCCGTGATCGCGGAGAGCTTCGAGCGCATCCACCGCTCGAACCTCGTCGGCATGGGCGTTGTGCCCTTCGTGTTCGAGGGCGACACCTCTTGGGCTTCGCTCGGCCTGAAGGGCGACGAGACCGTGACGATCCATGGCCTCGCCGGTGACCTGAAGCCGCGCCAGCGCATGGAAGCGGAAATCAAATCCGCCGACGGCAGCGTGAAGAAGGTCCCGCTCGTCTGCCGCATCGATACGCTCGACGAGCTGGAATACTTCCGCCACGGCGGCATCCTGCAATACGTCCTGCGTCAGCTCGCGGCGTAACGTTCCGCGTTTCCTTGAATAAAGAAGCCCGCCTCTCGGCCGAGAGGCGGGCTTTTTGTTGGGCGGCGGCGCGATGTGCGCTGCACTCGCTGTACTCTCAGATGAAGAAGAAATCCTTGTAGGTGAGGGTTGTGCCTTCGCCCTTCTGGAGCTTTACGGTACCGATCTCCAGCATGGCTTTCGAACCCGAGCCGTCTGCATCCCAGTACAGCTTATACTCGGTCGGTTTGATCTTCTTGGCGATGAGGAAGTCATCCTTATCGAGCGCCTTGTCACCAACCCGGAAATAACTGCTTTTCATCTTATAGGGGCTGTCGAGTCCTGCCTTCTTCCCCTTCAGGTACTTGGCGATTGTCTTGTTAGTGAACGCCGCATCGTCGAGGAAGATGGAATCGTACTTTGGCCCGAAATCGTAGATCGTGTCCGTGTTCTTCGCGGCGACGCTCTTGCTGGTGAGCTTAGTGTCGAAGACGAAGGCGTCTCGGCTCGCCGAGCCCTTCATGCCGTAGAGCTTATCGTTGCCCGCACCACCCCCGATGGTGTCGTTGCCAGCCTCGCCCTTGAGCGTGTCCTTGCCTGCACCGCCGAACAGGCGATCATGGCCGGCGCTGCCGAGAAGAACGTCGTTCGATGCGCCGCCAAAGAAGACATCGTTGCCCGACGTTCCCGAAGTGAATTCCGGATTGATGTCATTGATGTTGATCGCGAAGGTCTGATTGGCAACGCCGCCCTTGCCGTCCGAGACCTGAACGGTGACATTGTGCGAGTGCGCCTGCTCGTAGTCGAGGCGAAAGCCATCGGCGACCAGGATTCGGTTTCCGGAGAGAGCGAAGCGCCCACCTGCGTTGTCGATCAGCGCATAGGACAAGATATCCTTGTCCGCATCGATCGCCGATAGGGTGCCGACCTGTTGTCCCGCCATGGCATATTCGTCGGCCGAGGCTCCGGACAACGTTATGCCGGTCGGAGCATGATTGATGTTCTCGTTGACGTCGGCGACATTGATCTTGAAGGCCTGCGTCGCGCTGATGCCGCCAGCATGCCCGTCATCGGCCTTCATATAGACCATGACGTATTTCTGACCGGCCGGCAGCTTCTCATAGTCGAAGGGGGCTTTCAGCTTGAGCTGCTTGTGGCCATTGCCATCGTCGACGATCTCGAACAGGTTGTTGGCATTGCCGGCAACCGTATTGTCGAAGGTCCAGGTGAAGGTGGTATCACCTGGATCGCTGTCATGCGCCGAGAGGTTGCCGGTGAAGGCGGCATTCTCGTTGATCGTGACGACCGTACTGTTGTTCAGTTCAAGCTGATTTGGAACGTGGTTGCCGTTCACAACGTCCTTCACAGTGATGGTGAAGGTTTGGTAAGCGGCAGCGCCATTCTGGTCCGAGACCTTGAGCGTCACCTGGAAAGTCTGGTCTCCGGGGCCGCCCGTAAGCTCCTTCGCGACCTTCAGATTCCCGCTGGCATCAACCTCGAACCGACCGTCTGCATCAGCGGCCTGGCCGTTCGCATCCTTGAGCTCATAGACGAGCCCGGTTGTTCCATCCTCAGGGTCATGGGCCGAGAAAGCGCCGACTACGCTTTGGGGAGCTTTGTCCTCATCGACAACGTTGTTCGACAGGCCATCGATGATCGGGGCGAGGTTGGCGCCTCCCGGTGCAAGCCTCACGATCTGACCGTCGAAGTCCGCGAACTCGATGTTCTTGAGGGTGTCCTCTCCGTCTTGGCCTTTGACGGTGAAGGTTCCGTCTGCATTCTCGACGATGTTGTAGCTGGCGTAAGAGCCGCTGAACTTTGCCGTGTCGACGCCGTTTTCCCCATCCAGGTAATCGTTGCCTGCTCCGCCGGTCATGATGTCGTTGCCGGCACCGCCGTAGAGAACATCGTGCGCTCCACCGCCATCAAGGACATCGTCACCCTCATCGCCACCGAGAACATCTTCTCCGCCAGCGCCGGTAATGGTGTCGTTGCCGCCCAAGCCCGAGATCAGGCTGCCGGCCGCACTTGCTATGAACGTATCGGCATAGTTCGAGCCTTCGAGCTGCTGGATATTGACCAACTGATCGCCTTCGGCATCGCCATACTTGCCGATGCCGGAGCCGAGATTCACCATCACACCTGCGGAGGAGGTCGCATAGCTCACCCGGTTGATGCCGCCCTCGCCGTCCAGGAGATCGGCTCCAGCGCCGCCGATCAGCGTGTCGTTACCGTCGCCACCCTTGACGGTATCGTTGCCCTCCGCAGCGACGATGCGGTTATTGCCGGCATTGCCGGTCAGGATGTTGTCGTAGTGGTTGCCGACGATGTTCAAGTCGGCTGTGCCTTCGAGAATTACGTTCTCGATCGCCCAGATTGTAATGTCGAAATCGACCGTGCTATGGACCGTGTCCGTCCCTTCGTTGCCCAGCTCGAAGACTTTATCGCCCGCACTGTCGACATAGTAGACGTCGTTGCCAGCGCCGCCGGCCATGGTATCGTCGCCCTTGCCGCCGTTGAGCGTGTCATTGCCCTCGCCGCCATCAAGCCGGTCGTTGCCAGCGGCGCCGGCCAGACTGTCGCTGCCACCCATGCCATCGAGCGCGACGCCGCGGCCACCGCCAAGATCGATCCCTATCAGCGTATCGCTGGAATCGGTTCCCTGCACCGCTTCGATGCTGATCAGGATATCGCCCGCCGCCCCGCCGCCATTATTCGCGCTGTTCGACAGGTCGACGGTGACACCACTCGTCATTCCGAGATAGGACACCGTGTCGGTATCGGTTCCGCCATCGAGAGTGTCGCTGCCTAACCCACCGAAGAGCGTGTCGTTACCCTCGCCGCCGTCAAGATGGTCGGCGCCATCCTTGCCGATCAGATGATCGTTGCCGCCCTTGCCCCAAAGCGTGACGCCGTTGCCGTTCGCCAGCTTGACGCCGATGAGCGTATCCGCTTGGTTCGTGCCTTCGACGGTCTCGATATTGACGAGAAAATCGCCCGCCGCCGCCCCGCCGTTGTTGTTGGTCGACAGATCAACGATGACGCCGCTTGTCATGGCGATATAGGTGACGGTGTCATCATCGTTGCCACCGTCGAGACTATCGGCGCCAACGCCGCCAACGAGCAGGTCATTGCCGTCACCGCCTTCGAGCGTGTCATTGCCTGTGCCGCCGTAAAGGGTATCGTTGCCGCCGTCGCCACCAAGGCGATCATCGCCTCCAGCTCCGTAGAGCGTGTCCGCCCCATCGCCGCCATGAAGCTGATCGCCGAACTTCGTCCCGGCATATTGCTGGCCAATCTCGTCGCCCGTCCAATTGACCGCTGCCGTGCGCGGATCGTAGATGGCAAACTGCGCGGGGCCGCCGATGATTGCGGTCTTCCACTGAACTAAAAACCGCCCGTCGTTCAGGGCGACGATTTCGGGATGGATAGCTCTCGCCGTTGGCATATCCCACTGATCAACCTGTCCATCCCGGAATGTGCCCACGTGAAGCGGCCCGGTAGCGTCGCCATCGATCACTGAGAAGGCAAAATCCGAACCGGACAGATGCTGTATAGCCGTGGGCCCTAGAGGCTTATTGCTATCGTATAGAATGATCGTCTCCTTGACACGGCCGTCTGCAAAGAAGATTTTCGCCTTCAGGCTCCCCGATGTGGCAGTATTCTCCACATAGGTTACTGCAAACGTCCCGTCAGCAAGGGCCGTCACATCGCTGGCTTGAGCAAGCTCATAAGATGCATCGCTCACGGCAGTCCGGATTATGCGAAAGCCATTTGCGAATGAAACCGAGAGGTAAAGTTTTTGATCGTTGTATTCCAAATTCGCGAAAGTATTCTGGGATACAGCACTTTTTCCCATGTTAAGACCACTTGAACTGATCGTGCCGTAAAAAGCGCCGGCATCCGAATGCCGGAAGTATTTAACTGCTCCATCGCTATTATAGGTGATGTCGAAAGAACCATCTGCAAAGACATTGGCGGAAGGACTAAGTCCTATTCCTGCGATCAAGTTTGCTGACGCAATAGCATTTTCATCGAGCTGACCGCCGAAAACATCGAAGGTTTTCTGGATGAGAGTGTAGTTATTACTGCCGTCATAATGGCCGTAAGCAACGATGAAACGCCCGTTCGGCAGTGCCGCGACCGATGGAGCTCTGGCTGCTGATGTACCTGAGTCTCCAATGATGAATGTCTGCCCAAAGGGCGTGCCATCGGCGTTAAGGATTTGGCCCCTGTAAACCTGGTCATCAGCATCCAACCAGGTCGCAACGATCCATCCGTCTCGCAAAACGGTGGTGTTGGCAACTGGCTCCAAAACCCAGGGTACATGCATTTCAATGGAGGTAATATCGCTCCACAGATCAGGAATCGTCATGATCGACCTCCGTAAACCTTATGTTCCTATGGGCAGGACTGAGCCTTGCTGTGTTGGGGGCAGGCTGAAACTTGGTTTTTTAATGGGATGAGATGTTGTTTTCCGACTTAACGTAATGTTATTAAAAATCAACCCTTGCCCGGATGCGTCACGTGCCATTCGACACGCTCACACTTCTGTGCGGATTTACCGGTCGTTTGTTGGCCTTTGCCGCCGACTGCGGATCTGAGCTGTTTCCGCCGCTGGCCCTTGCGTCCTTTTGCCCGCCCCCGGCCGCTGCTCAATCCCTTATTAAGGCCAGGCCTGCACCCCCAAAGAGCGAGGCGCCGTTAACGGCCCGTTAACTCTGTCGGGCGGACACTTCACCCTTGGCTTTTCTCTTGGCCCAACCGTTCATGAGCGACCTTCTCGTCAGTATTCGCCACGCCAAAGCCGCCGATGCGGAGGCTCTCTCTCATGTCTTCGAGACCGCCTGGCGGGAGGCCTACCGGGGCATCATTCCGGGAGTGGCGCTGGAGAAGATGCTGACCCGGCGCGGGCCACGCTGGTGGCGCTCTACGGTAACCCGGGGCCGCCCCCTGGTGGTGATCGATCCCGGACAAGGGGTCGCGGGCTATATCTCCTACGGCCGCTGCCGTGACCGGTCCCTGCCCGCCGAGGGCGAGATCGACGAGTTCTATCTCCTGCCCGAATACCAGGGCATCGGCCTCGGACGCCGCCTGTTCCAGGCGGTGCGCAACGATCTGCACGACAAGGGCATGGACCGCATCGCCATCTGGGCGCTGGCGGACAACGAGCGCGCCTGCCGCTTCTACGAGGGGCTGGGCGGACGCCGTATCGCCCGGGTGGAGGAGCGAATCGGCGGCATTCCGCTGGCCAAAGTCGCCTATCTCTTCGGTGACGGCCGGCCGGCCTGAGCGAAGACTGTCACGGCTGGGCGGAAGAATTCCCCGAAAATCGCGTCGGCACCTTGTTGCTGGCGCCCTCACCGGTTAGGAAGCCCCCAAAGAAATCCCTCCTCGGAGAATGAGTGAATGCGCCTGGATGCGATCCCGATCGGAAAGAACCCGCCGGAGGACGTGAACGTCATCATCGAAGTACCGCTCGGCGGCGAGCCCATCAAATACGAGATGGAAAAAGAATCCGGCGCGCTTTTCGTGGACCGCTTTCTCTACACGGCCATGCGCTATCCGGGAAATTACGGCTTCATTCCCCACACGCTCTCTGGCGACGGCGACCCCTGCGACGTGCTGATCGCCAATACCCGCGCGATCATTCCCGGCGCGGTCATGAATGTACGTCCAGTCGGCGTTCTGGTGATGGAGGACAATGCGGGCGAGGACGAGAAGATCATCGCCGTGCCGTCCCACGCCCTCACCCAGCGCTATGACCGGGTCGTGACCTATACCGACCTGCCCGAGATCACTCTCAAGCAGATCGAGCATTTCTTCGAGCACTACAAGGACCTCGAGCCCGGCAAGTGGGTGAAGATCATCCGCTGGGGCGACGCGGAAGACGCGAAGCGCCTCATTCGCGAGGGTATCGAGCGCGCCAAGAAGAAAGCTTGAAGGAAAAAGCCTGAACGCTTTTCCTACCGACGGAAGGCCGGAGATGTCTCCGGCCTTTTTTTGTTGCGGAGAAATCGGGTGATTGTAGCCGATTCGTCAGGATCGCGAAATCACCCGGCCCTCGCCGTCGAAGACATGAACGTGCTCGGGTGCGAAGGTCACGCCGACGCGCTCGCCGATGGAGAAACGGCCCTGGCCCGGCGCCGTGACGGTGAAGGATTCTCCCTTCACCGTGCGTCCATGCAGAACCGTTTCCGCACCCAGCTGCTCCACCAGAGTCACTTCGAGCGGGATGGCCGCATCCTCCGGAGCCGTCAGCGTTACCGCGTGCGGGCGCACGCCGAGAACGATGGACGCACCCGTTTGAGCCGCGAGGCCCGGAAGCGGCAGCGTGCGGCCGTTGATGGAAACAGCGCCAGCAACAGCCGCCTCACCCTCGATGAAATTCATGCGCGGTGAGCCGATGAAGCCGGCCACGAAACGATTGGCGGGCTGGTTGTAGAGCTCGAGTGGCGTGCCGACCTGCTCGATACGGCCGTCTTTCAGCACGACGATCCGATCGGCAAGCGTCATGGCCTCCGTCTGGTCGTGCGTGACGTAGATCATGGTCGCCTTCAGGCTGTTGTGCAGGGCCGCGAGTTCGGCGCGCATGACGACGCGCAGCTCCGCATCGAGGTTCGACAGCGGTTCGTCCAAAAGGAAGATGCCAGGCCGACGCACAATGGCCCGGCCGATGGCGACACGCTGACGCTGTCCGCCCGAGAGCTGGCGCGGCTTGCGGTGGAGAAGCGGCTCGATGAGCAGCATCCGCGCGGCCTCCGCCACGCGCTTGTCGATCTCCGCCTTCGGCATGCGGCTGTTCTCCAGCCCGAAGGCCAGATTCTGACGCACGCTCATATGCGGATAGAGTGCGTAGGACTGGAACACCATGGCAAGGCCGCGATCGGCGGCGGACACGTCGTTGACGAGACGGCTGTCGAGACGGATCTCGCCGCTGCTGACCCGCTCAAGGCCTGCGATGACCCGGAGCAGAGTCGACTTTCCGCAGCCCGACGGGCCGACGAAGACCACGAACTCACCGTCGCGGATTGCGAGATCGATGCCGTGCAGAATGCGAACGGCACCGAATTCCTTGACGACTTGGTTGAGAACGAGGTCACTCACGGCGGTGTCTTTCTCGCGTTCACGGATGTCATTTCAGGCCGGTATTGGCGATGCCGGCGGTGATGTAGCGCTGCAGGAACAGGAAGATCAGCGCCACCGGCAGGATCGACAGCACCGTCATGGACAGCACATAGTGCCATTGCACGTTCAATTCGCCGGAGAACGCGTTGAGCCCGACCTGCAGGGTGTACTGCTCCTTCCGCGAGAGCACGATGAGGGGCCACAGGAAGTCATTCCAGCGCCACATGACGGAGAAGATCGCAAGCACCGCGAGCGCAGGCGCCGCCAGCGGCAGGACGATACGCCAATAGATCTGCCACTCCGAGGCCTTGTCCATGCGCGCGGCATCGATGAGTTCGTCCGGAATGGTCAGCATGTATTGCCGCAGCAGGAAGACACCGGTTGGCGTGGCGACGGTGGGCAGGATCACCCCCCAAAGTGTATCGAAGAGATTGAGCTGGTTCACCACCAGATAGAGCGGCACGACGATCACCGAGAGCGGCACCATCAGGGTCGCCAGGATGATCCCGAGCACCGCCGCCCTACCCTTGAACTCGTATTTCGAGAGCGCGAAGGCGGCCATGGAATTCACGACCAGCGTGATCAAAGTCGCCATGACGGTCACGAAGACCGAGTTCTGGAAATAGCGCAGGAAGTCGAACTGCCGCAGCGGCTCGCTGTAATTCGATGTCGCAAGGCTGATCTCGCGCACCGGCACGCGCTTGTCGATCGGTACCCGCACGATGGCCTGCGGGCTCTGCGGGTCGACCATCTGCGCCATGATCCCGACCCGGCGCACCTGCGCCAGAACCCGCTGGCTCCCGTCCTCCATCGTCACGCGGTAGAGCGGCAGCGGCTTGTCGTAGCCGGGGACCGTCGCCACCTGGGTGTCGAGCGGCAGCAGCGTCGGCGGGAACTCGGCCAGGGTCGCCGGGGTCTTGAAGGACGAGACCGTCAGCCACAGCACCGGCCCGAACATCAGCACCAGACCGATCGCAAGCCAGAGATAGGCGAGCATGTCGGTCCAGTGCCAGCTCTGACCGCCGCGGCGGCGCA
Organism: Microvirga puerhi; assembly: GCF_020089865.1. GTDB lineage: Bacteria > Pseudomonadota > Alphaproteobacteria > Rhizobiales > Beijerinckiaceae > Microvirga > Microvirga puerhi. The sequence goes on along the minus strand of NZ_JAIRBM010000003.1, from coordinate 37,583 downwards.
GGAGGAAGGTGGTCAACGCGTTCATGCGCCCTCCTTTTTCGCGCGCCGGTTCGAAACCGCGAGCTGCAGCGCGGTGAGCGCCACGAGAACGATGCCCATCAGAATCGAGGCTGCCGAGGCGAGGCCGAGGTTGCGCAGCACATGGGCAAAGCCCGTCTCGTAGATGTACTGCGTGATGAACATGGTGCTGGTTCCGGGACCACCACCGGTGAGAACGAAAGCCTCGTCGAAGATCTGTACGGCGCGGATGAGGGCCAGGATCACGACCACGAGAAGGTTCGGCCAGAGAAGCGGCAGGGTGATGCGCCAGAAGGTGCGCAGGCGTCCAGTGCCGTCCATCATCGCCGCCTCGTAGAGGTCACGCGGGATCGCTTGGAGCCCGGCGAGCAGAATCAGCGTGTAGAATCCGAGATGAGCCCAGACGGAGACGAAGATCGCCCAGAACATGGCCCAGTGGCGTTCGGCGAGCCAGAGCGTACGCTCGAATCCGAAATCGAGCAGGATCGCGTTGAGCAGCCCGTCGCGCTGCAGGATCCATTTCCAGATCAGGCCGACGACCACCGGCGACAGCAGCACGGGGAAGAAGAAGACGCTGCGCCAGAAGCCGCGGCTGCGCATTTCGCGATTGAGCACCAGGGCCGTGCCCAGAGCCGCGAGGACCAGGACCGTCACCTGCACGACGACGAAGAACGCCGTGTTGTGGACACTCTGCCAGAACGCATCCTCCTGGCAGGTGGAGGGAATCGCATAGTTCTCGCAGTTGAGAAGCGAACGATATTGATCGAGACCGACGAAATGACGCCCGTCCATGAAGATCGCCGTGCCGCCAGTGAGCGAATAGGCGACGTTGATCGCCACGGGAATGAGCACGAACACACCGAAGATCAGCATGTTCGGTGCCAGGAACACGACACCCATTCCGCCAATGCCGAACCGCCGCTGCACAAAGCTCATGGGCGCGTTCAGCGCGGCCATGAACCAGTGGAACGGCAGGGCCAACAGCGAGGACAGGCTAGACGCCTGCCCTCTCTCTTCTGTCACGAGTGCCATGATGTCACGCCTCGTCAGCGGGAGGCCTCGGCGACCTTCTGCTTGATGTCGTCGTCGATCCGCGCATAGGCATCGTCGAGCTTCGCTTCGCCGGCGACTACCTGACCGAGGCGGCTGATGACGGCGGCAAAGATGGCGCCCGACCACTTGTAGCTCTGCATCTTGAGCGCGAGCGGAGATGCCGTCTGCGTCGCCTTCAGGAAGACATCGAGCGACTTCTTCACGTTCGGATCGTTCGACTTGAAGTCGACGCCTTTGGCCGCCACGCCCTGATGCGCAGGCAGGAACAGCGTGCGCTCGGAGAACTCGCGTACCACCGGCTCGCTCGCCAGATATTCCATCACGCGCGCGACTTCCTTGGGATGCTGTGTGTACTTCACGGCCACGAGACCGGCGCCGCCCGGCATGCCCGTGCAGGCGGCAGGCCCGCAAGGCTCCGATCCGGCCGACCAGTCGAACTTGTCGCCGATCTTCTGGGAGAACTGCGCCACCTGCCAGGAACCGGAGAAATAGACGGCGACCTGTCCGTTCACGAACTCGTCGTTGGCGCCCTTGTAGGTAGTGCCGGCCACGCCACCCCAGATCTCCTTGGGCATGGTGCCGTCCTTGTGCCAGTCGGCGATGCGCTGGGCCATGGCCTTGAAGCCGTCATCGATGACCGCAGGCTTGCCGTCGGGACCGATCACCTTCGCGCCCATCGAGATCGCAGGCCCCATGAAGCGGTGGCCGGAACGGTCGAAGGCGAGCGCGATCGGAATCTGCTGGCTCTTGGCGACCTTGCGGGCAGCGTCGGCCCACTCGTCCCATGTCGCCTTGTCGCCAGGGACGGGAACATTGGCCTGCTCGAACAGGGTCGTGTTCACTAAAGGCCCGGTGATGGTGAGCTGGGTCATGAAGCCGGGAAGCGCGTTGCTGCCGTCGTCGCGCATCCAGTCGAGCGTGTTGGAGAAGTTCTTCTCGAAGGTCGCGGCATCCTTGAGATGCGGCCGCAAGTCGAGCCAGTGCTTGGCCTGGGATTTCAACTCGACCACGCGGACGATATCCGGACCGCGCCCGGCCTCCAGCTGCACCGGCAGCTGATCCTTGATGATGCCGAACGCGACATTGTCGATGACGACCTTGATGTCGGAATTCTGGGCCTCGAAACGCTTGACGATGTCCTGCAGGACCTCGCCCTCGTTGCCGTCCGAGTACCACATGATGCGGACTTCGGTGGCGGCAAACGCAGTCGATGCGCTCAACGCGAGCGCCAGGGCCCCACAGGCCAGAGTTTTGAATCCTTTCATCATTTTCCTCCCATGATGAAGCTGTTCAGGCGATCTTGAGATGCTCTTTTTGTGGTCGTGATTGGGAGGGAAGCGCGATGGACGCTCCCTCCGGGTAGAGGGTCAGCTCGCCCGAAAGAGTCCAGCTCTTCGGATCGAGCCTCTCGGAGCCGGCCTGGACGATGCCGTCCGGGCCGCAGGCGACGATTCCATAGTCCGGATCGTTGAGGAGAATGGCGTTGTCCCCCCGATCCTGGGCCGACAATCCGGCGAAACGCCGGCCGAAGGCGGCAAGGCTTCCCTCCGTCTTCAGATCGGAGAGGCGGACGATCCAGCGTCCACGATGACCCGGCAGCCGAATCTCGCATCCTGCGGTCGGTCCCGTTGCAACCCGCTTCAGCACGCCGCTTGCAACGAGCAGACAGAGACCGTCGCCCGAGCGCACGAGAATCCGGTCGCCAAGATGGATGACTTCGTCCATCTCCGCCTCCGGCAGCCAGGCATGCGTGAAATCGGGCTGCGTGGGGTGAGCGTTGAAATCGAGGACCGCAAGGGACCGGTATTGGTGGGCGCGCGGTACGGTTCCGCAGCCACCCCAATAGGACGGGCGGCCGTAGCCGCTATGGATCACTTCGCCGGGATGATTGATCCAGATCTGCGATTCCGGACGGTTGCCCAGGCGCAGGTGAAGGATCGTCTCCTGATATCCCCACTCGCCCCAGCGATAGGCCGCGATGCTGCCGAGCGCATAATCCTTCGACTTGAAGTGATAGAGCGACGCAATTCCGTTCTCGCCCTGGCGATAGCGCCACTCATAGGCCTTGTCGCCGTTGTAATCGGCAAAGCTGGCGAGACTGTCGGCAATGGAAAGCCCGTGCTTCGCGAAGCAGAGAGCCAGCTGCGGCAGCGCATGGAAGCGGCGGCCGAGCCAGCCCTTGCCATAGGCCAGATACATGATGCCGGAGAGCTCCAGCGTCCGACCCGGCCGGAGCGTATGCTCGTAGCTGCGTCCCTGCGAAGCGGTCATGAGGCCGTGATGGCTCGACAAGGCCATGATTTCGAGGAGCCTGCGGATGGCCGCGCCGGAACGCTCGCGGATTCCCTTGTCTGGAGACAGCGCATAGAGAGCGCAAAGCCCCTTGAGGTCGATGGGGAAGTACGGAGCCGAATTCCACTCGGCCATCTCGCAGGCCTCGAAATGGGTGAGCCATTCCAGGAGGCGCTGGCGGCCGATCTCGGCCTGTTCCTTCCCCTTGCGGCCGGAACGCCGGAAAGTCTCTTCGGGGAACAGTGTGCCGGCGAGATGGCAGGCGGTGTGGAACAGCAGCGCGTGGTTCTCGCTGAAATACCACATGACGTCGTTGCCGGGCTCGTCCATCCAGTAACGGAAGCGCAGGATGACGTCGTCCATGCGGGCGCGCGTCTCCGGTGCGATCCGCTCCGGCCAGGCGATGCGCGACCACAGGAGCGGCACGAGGAGAAAGTCCGCGCAATCATGGCAATCGCCGATGATCGGCAGGCATGATTCGATGATGTGGTCAGTTTCCGGTCCGCCCCGTCCCAAAGCGAGACGCGCCAGCACCGCCACCATGTCTCGCTCGCCGTGCTCCGCCACGTGGTCGAGGACGGTTTGCGCCCTGGCCTGGATATCGGAAGGAACGGGCTTGTCCGTCAGGTGGCAGATCTCGACGCCGAGCACGCGCGTCGCCACGAAATCGCCGTCGCGCAGCGTGATGTCGAAATGGCGGAAATCGGCGGGAAGCTCGCTCGTGTCCGCCAGTGACACCCGGGTTGCGCCGGCAGGCAGGCGACGGTCGAGGGTGGCATTGCCCTCCGTCGACATGAAGTCGCCGCGCACTTCCACATGCAGACCGAGATCCCGATCCGATGCCTGATCGAACACGACGGCGACCTCGCCGCCACCGTAGAACGGCTTTTCGAACCGCATGCCTTCAAGGAGCTGCTCGATGGCCTTGGCACGATTGCCGTCGACCGGACACGGCATGGCAGTCGAAAGTCCCTCGCCCGACAGCAATTCAAGGCTGAAATAATAGCGGGCATCGCGCTCGCAGAGATCCGCAAACCAGACGCGGAGCTCGTTCAGCCCCTTTTGCAGGGAGATCTCGACCTCCACATTCTCCTCGAAATTGCGCTGGTAGCGGGTCAGTTCATGGACGCGCCGGCCGTTGACTTCGAGGAAGGCGCCGCCGCAGGTGGCGAAGCGCACCCGTGCCACCTGATCGCTTGGGCTCTCGACCATCGTCCGAGCCCAGCATTCGACACGCGTCGCGCGGAACCAGAAACCGGACAGATCCACCCGCGGCGAGCCGAAGGGCAGCCATACGCGCGTAGGCGCGAAGCTGGTGACGGGCTTCGGAGCCTTGCCGCGAAAGGCCGCGATGAAGTCCGTCCGGCACGGATATTGGTGCGGGATGAAGTTGCGGTCCTTGGTCAGGAAGAAGAACGCATCCATCTTCCCTTCCATGGTGCGGTCCGGAACGTCGTAGCGCTCCTCATGCACGCTTCCGAGCTGCCAGTGGGCGATGGCGTCGCCGGTTTTCAGAGGAGTGGTCAGATGCATCCTGGGCGTCCCCGAACCTGTTGTCATTATCGCAGCGTGCTGACCGGAACCGGGTCTACGTCGGTGTATTCCTGGTTCTCGCCCGTCATGCTCCAGACGAAGGCGTAAGGCCCCGTGCCCGCGCCCATGTGGATGGACCATGCCGGCGAGAGGATGGCGTCGCCATTCGCCACCATGAGATGGCGCGTCTCGTCCGGCCGACCCATCAAGTGAACCACCCGGTCCTCGGCCTCCATGTCGAAATAGACATAGGCCTCCATGCGCCGCTCATGCAGATGCGGCGGCATAGTGTTCCAGACGCTGCCATGCGCGAGATCCGTAATTCCCATGAGCAGCAGTGCAGAGGGGGCCACCTGAGGATGGATGTACATGCGCAGGGACCGCTTGTTGGCGCGCCGCTCCTCGCCGAGTTCGAGGAGTTTCGACTGACCCTTCGTGATCAGCCGGTTTGGGATGTCGACCTGCGACGGAACGGAGGTCATGTAGAAGCATGCTGGATTGTTGGGATCGGCGCTCTGCATGCGCAGGCGCTTCGTGCCGCGCCCGACATAGAGGACGTCGCGGTTGGCGAGATCGAAGCTCTGATCGTCGGCTTCAATGCGCCCCGGTCCGCCGAGATTGGCGATCCCCATCTCGCGATAGGAGAGAAGATGCGGCGTGCCGATGGCCGTGCCGTCGCCGATCTCGACCGTGCTGGTGACGGGGCTGCAGCCGCCTAGGATCATGCGGTCGATATGAGTATAGACGAGCCGCGCCTCATCCTTCGGAAAAACGTTCTCGATCAGGAAGGTCGAACGCAACTCCTCCGTCGAGAGTTGGCCGATCTTTTCCGGGCCGGCGCCATATCGCACCTCGATCATCTATGCGGACTCCAATTCAACATCGTTCGTATGACGGACGGCCTCGGCCAGAAGCAGGATCGCCAGCGCCTGGCCATAACCCGTCGGCTGCAGCGGAATGTCGTGGTAGAATTGCAGATTGCGGCCCATCCGCGTGCCATAGGAGACGTTCTGCAGGGTGCCGGTCTCGTCGATATTCGACAGCACGTAATCGAGAGCCCTGAGACCCGCCTCGCGTGCGTCCTCCCCGAGGATGCCGAGCCTCGCGCCTTTCAAGAGGCCGTAGCCGAAGCCCGCCGTGGCGGACGCTTCGAGATAGGACGTCGGATCGTCGACAAGCGTATGCCAGCCCCCGCTCTTGTCCTGGTAGCGCAGGAGCGCGGCCGCCTGCGTGCGCAGGCAGCCGAGGAGAAAGTCCCTCACGCCGCCTTCGATGCCGCCGAGTTCGATGAAGTCGAGAAGACCTGCGGTGATCCATGCGTTACCGCGCGCCCAGAGAGCGCCGGCGAAGTTGTGGCGACCCTCGAAAGTCCAGCCGTGATACCACAGGCCGGTCTTGCGATCGGTGAGGTAATGCGTGTGAAGCAGGAACTGCCGCACGGCCTCGTCGATGAGATCCCGGCGGCCTGCGGCGCGTCCGTAGCTGGCGAGAAACAGGCCGACCATGAAGAGCGTGTCGTCCCACAGCTCGCCCGGATTGACGCTATCCGACACGATATGCTGGAAGCCCCCCTCCTCGGTCCGCGGCAGGTCGTCCATGACGATTCCGGCCCAACGCTCGAGAGGCTCTTTCCAGCGCGGATCGCGGGTCCTGTCCCAGAGGATCGAGAGCGCCAGCATCGGCGCGGTGGTGTTGACGTTGGCCTTGGGCAGAGGTCGGCCGAGCTGGCGCTGGTACCACGCTTCGACGAGCTGGCGATGCCGGTCCTGGCCGCTGAACTCCCAGTAGCGCACGAGACCATAGATCCCGACGCCCTGCGGCCATTCCCAACCGTCGAAGCTGATGTAGTCGCCTGGAGTCCCGTCGAGATTCGGCTCATGGAAACTACCGTCGTGCTGCAACGCGACCATTCCATCGACCAAACGGTCGAGCTGACGGATCAGGCGATCCCGTTCCCACATCGGCGCTTCATCCCTGGCGTTCTTCTGAACTTGGGAGGAGTTTTCATGAATGGCACGAGTTGCGCAACATGAAAATTTTTTGCAGAGTGGCTTCTATCTAGAGCCGACTGATGAACCTGCGGATATCGCTATGAAATCAACCCTCGGACGGAGCCGCCTCCGCGACATCGCTCTTGCCTGCGACGTCTCCATCAGCACGGTGTCCCGGGCCCTCGCGGGCCAGAAAGGGGTGCGGGAGGACCTTAGGCAGCGCATCCTTTCTGCCGCCAAGCACGTCCGCTATCCCTTGCCCACCATGGCCCGTGGCTCACGAATCGCCGTGATCGCCAGCAAGGCGGCCATGACCGATTACAGCCGCACCCAGTTCACCTGGCACGTTCTGGAAGGCCTGAAATCGTCGGCCGCAGCGCATGAGCTGGAGATCTCGCTCATTCCCCTCCCAGACCCGGACGAGAATCGCGCACCGCTCGTCGAGGCCCTGGAGAGCGAGGACATCTGTGGCACTCTGTTGCTCACGGTGGACGACCTTCAAGTACTCTCCCTCGTCGCGGAGAGTGGAAAGCCGGCGGTCCTCATCAACGGGGACGATCCCCTGATGCGCATCTCCAGCGTCAGCCCGTGCAATCGCTCCGCAACGCGGCTCGCTTGCGATTATCTCATCGGCCTGGGGCACGAACGCATCGCCTTCGTCATGCGGCCCGGCCGCCTGACCATCCAGCGCCGCCTCGAGGGCTGGCGCGACGCCTTGCTGGAACACGGACTAGCCTGCCCGTCCGACGACATCATCGAGGTGGAGGACTGGACGCCCGAATGTGCGGAACGCGCCATCGGTGACCGGCTCGACAAGGGCACGCTCCACGTCACGGCCTTCCTCTGCGCCGCGGACAGTCTGGCCCTCGGCGTCCTGTCCGCGCTTGCAGCCCGCCAGATTCACTGCCCCCGCGACGTATCCGTGATGGGGATCGACGATTTGCCGATCTCCGACCTGCTGACGCCGCGCCTCACGACCATGCATATTCCCGCGCGGGAACTCGGGGAGACGGCCGTCGAAAGCCTGATCGGCCTCACGGAGGGCGGACCGCATCTGGTGCGCCGCACGGAGCTCGCTTGCCGCCTGATCGTGCGGGATTCGACGGCAACCGTGACCTGAAGCATCTTTTCATACAAAGCCGGTTCCTATTTTGCGTTTGATGCTCCTGTTTCCGGCAGCCACTCTCCTTGCGCCTGACGGACTCTGGTCCTAACAATTCCGTCCATGCCGCAGTGGAATTGCGCAGCCGGCATGGAGAAGTGAGACATGATGATCCGCCTGTCGAAGACCATCATGGTGGCGGCGATCGCCCTCTTCGCGACTCTCGTCGGCTTCGGCAACATCACCGATTACGGCACCAATTTCGCCTTCGTGCACCACGTCCTCGACATGGACACCTTGTTCCCGGATACGACGATCCGCTACCGGGCGATCACAAGCCCGGCCCTGCATCAGGCGGCCTATCTCCTGATCATCGCCGCAGAGGTCGCCACGGCACTTCTTTGCTGGATCGGTGCCTTCAGGATGTTCACCGCCATTCGGCAGAATGCCGCCACCTTCCAGGCATCGAAATCCTTCGCCGTGGCCGGGCTCACGCTGGGCTTTCTCGTGTGGCAGGTGGGCTTCATGTCGATCGGCGGCGAATGGTTCGGAATGTGGATGTCGCAGCAATGGAACGGCGTGCCTTCCGCCTTCCGGTTCGTCGTGACGATCCTGGCCGTCCTGATCTATGTGGTGCTGCCCGATCAGGATTAGCCTTGGAAGGCGCTGACCCTGCCTCCGGCAAAGTCCTGATTGCAGATCAAGGCTACGACGGCGCGTCCCTTTGGACGGCTCACACTTTCACCGCCGAGAAGAACAGGAATCGCGGCTTGGTCGTCAGGCTCTGATAGGCCTCCGGAAAAAGGGTGCGGGCGCGAGGGTCGGGTTGCGGCTCGCTCAGGACGTCGATCTGAAATCCAGCCGCTTTGAGTGCGTCGAACATGGCATGAAGCGGTCGATGCCAGAAGCGCATCACGATGTCCTTCCCGCCACGCTGCCAGGTCTCGTTGAAGCTGTAGGTCTCGAAGTAATTGTCGTGTCCGGTCGACGGGTGATCCATGAAGGGATGGTGCGTGGAGAAAACCAGACGACCGCCTTGGGGCAGAAGGCGATTGAACTCCGAGAGGGGCAGCGACCAGTCAGGCAGATAGTGCATGACAAGCGAGGCGAGGATCACGTCGAACGCGCCATCTTCAAAGGGCAGTGGCTTGTTCAGATCAGCCGACAGCAATCGCGCACGCCCTCCAAGACGACGTTGTGCGATTTCCAGCAAGCCCGAACTTGAGTCGATACCGGTCAGGATCGCCCCTCGGTCGAGAAGCGCTGCACCATGAGCCCCGCCGCCGCATCCCGCATCGAGCACCCGAAGCCCGGCGACCTCGCCAACGAGCGAAAGAATGGCCGGCCGTTCATAATAGGCATTCCAGGCGTTGGCTTCGTTGTCGGCGTCATAATCGGCCGCGAATGCATCATAGTCGTTCTCGGGCAAGATTTTCCCTTTCCGGGGCTTGTGGAGAAGCAAGTACTCATGACCCCCGATGCGACCGATACGTCCATCGCACGAATCTGCCAATTTTCCGGCAGATTATGCGTTCCGCTTTCGATCAATAAGTCCTGAGCCCGAATAAGAAACGCCCTCCCGGTCCTGTGAACCGGAAGGGCGCTTGCTGTTGCGATTGGCTGCGCCGATGCGGATCCGCTCACTCGCTGGAGCGGGTCTTCGGCGGTTCGCCGGTATTGCCGTCAAACGTATAGGCGGTCTTCACCGTGGTGTAGAACTCTTCCGCATAACGTCCCTGTTCGCGCGGACCGTAGGACGAGCCTTTGCGGCCGCCGAATGGCACATGATAGTCGACGCCCGCCGTCGGCAGGTTGACCATCACCATGCCTGCTTCCGCATTGCGCTTGAAGTGGCTGGCATGTTTCAGGCTGGTAGTGCAGATGCCGGACGAAAGCCCGAACGGCGTGTCGTTCGCCACCGCCAGCGCCTCGTCGTAGTCGCGCACCCGCGTCACCGTCGCGACCGGCCCAAAGATCTCTTCGCGGGCGATGCGCATGGAATTGTCCACCTCCGTGAACAAAGCGGGAGCCATATAGAAGCCGGGATTGTCCCGGTTCAGAAGCTCGCCGCCACCGACGAGCTTGGCACCCTCGTCCTGACCGATGCGGATATAGGACAGATCCTGATCGAGCTGATTCTGGTCGACCACCGGACCGATCTGCGTGCCGGCTTTCAGAGCATCGTCCACGACGAGGCTCTTCATCCGCTCGCTCAAGGCATCGACGAAGCGATTGTGCACGCCCTCCGTCACGATCAGCCGCGAGGAGGCCGTGCAACGCTGACCCGTGGAGAAGAACGCGCCGTTGATGGCGCAGTCCACCGCCACGTTGAGATCGGCGTCGTCGAGCACCACCATCGGGTTCTTGCCGCCCATTTCGAGCTGCAGTTTCTTCATCGGATCGGCGGCGATAGCGGTGGCAGCCACCCGACGGCCGGTTGCGACAGAACCGGTGAAGGAGATTGCCGAGACTTTCGGGCTCTTGAGCATGGCCTCGCCCACTGTCGAGCCCTTGCCCATCACCAGGTTGAATACGCCTGCCGGAATGCCGGTCCGCGCAATGATTTCGGAGAGGGCATGTGCGGAGCCGGGAACGAGTTCCGCCGGCTTGAACACCACGGTGTTGCCGTAGGCGAGCGCAGGGGCGATCTTCCAGGCGGGAATCGCGATCGGGAAGTTCCACGGTGTGATCAGACCAACGACACCGACTGCCTCGCGGGTGATCTCCACATCGACGTTCGGACGCACGGATGGCAGCTTGTCGCCGGCCATCCGCAGGGTTTCGCCGGAGAAGAACAGAAAGATCTGGCCCGCGCGGACGACCTCACCAATGCCTTCGGGCAGGGTCTTGCCTTCCTCGCGTGACAGGAGGCGGCCAAGCTCGTCCTTGCGGGCGATGATCTCGTCGCCGATGGCTTTCAGGATATCGTGCCGCTTCTGGATCGAGGACCGCGACCAAGCCGGGAAGGCATCGTAAGCCGCAGCAATAGCGCGCTCGGCATCGGCCGCTTCGGCGCGAGCAAAGTCGCCCACCACGTCATTGGTATTCGATGGGTTGATGTTGGGCGCTCCATGCGCCGCCTCGGTCCACGCACCCGCAATGTAATTCGGCTTCATCTCTCTGCTCCATCCTACTTAGACTTTTGAATGTCTAGGTCTTCAAACGGTCGCGGTATCACGCCTTATGGTGATCCCTGATATATTCGCGAAGGGACTTCCCCGCATTCTCGATATGCGTCTTCAGCAAGGCGCAGGCCGCTGCAATCTTTCCTTCGGCGCAAAGCTCGACCAATTCGGCATGCTCGGCCTCGGCGCGCTCCATGCCATCGGTGAGCGAGAGCTGCAGCCGCGTATGCCGGTCGCATTCCTGGAGAAGGTTGAACACCATCGCCATGGTGCGGGGCTGTTCCGCGTGGCGGTAGAGCAGGCGATGGAATTCCGTATTGAGTTCGCCCCAACGGCCCACATGCTGAGCCCGCAGCTCGGCGCCATATTCCTGAAGGATCGCCCGAAGCTGCCGGTAGTCCTCCTCCGTCAGATGGCGCGCGGAGGCTTTCAGGAGGCGAGGTTCGAGGAGCGCGCGCAGCTCGAAGAGCTCCTCGACCTCCTCGGTAGAGAGCTCCGATACGATGGCGCCGCGATGCGGGTGGATCTTTACGAGGCCTTCGGCTTCGAGCTGCATCAGGGCCTCGCGGACCGGAATCCGGCTGACGCCGAACTCGCTCGCCAGCGCGTCCTGGCGCAGCTGAAAGCCCGCGGCGAAGTCGCCGTCGATGATCCGGCGGCGCAAATCCTCCGCGACGGCGGCGGAGATCGTCCGATGCCGAAGGGTTTTCTGAACCGGCTTCGCGGCAGAGGCAGCTTTGAGGGTCATTGCGACGAAATGAGAATGGATAGGTTGGACAGGACCATAGCACCTTCGGACGGCATTGGGTTGACAGAGAAGATTTTATACAATCTACATTATGCGATCTCAACCTCCAACAGGAGTATGGCGCCATGGCGAAGGCAATCGGCTGGGAAGGCGTCTTTCCGGCAGTCACGACCCAGTTCAGATCCGATTTTTCCCTCGATCTCGATGCCACGGCGAAGGTCCTCGAGGGCCTGATCCGGGACAGCGTCTCGGGTCTGATCGTGTGCGGCACGGTCGGAGAGAACACGTCGCTGAGCCGGGCCGAGAAGGTCGCGGTGATGGAGACCGCGAAGGCGATCTCCCGTGGCCGTGTTCCGGTGATCGCCGGGGTCGCCGAATTCACCACGGCTTTCGCCTGCGAGACCGCGAAGGAAGCGGCGCGTGTCGGCATCGACGGCATCATGGTGATGCCGGCCCTCGTCTATTCCTCGAAGCCGCATGAGACCGCGGCGCATTTCCGTAGCGTCGCCAAGGCCACCGACCTTCCCGTCATGGTCTACAACAACCCGCCGATCTACAAGAACGACGTGACGCCCGAGATTCTTGTCTCCCTCGCCGATTGCGAGACGATCGTCTGCTTCAAGGACTCCTCCGGCGATACCCGTCGCTTCACCGATGTGAAGAACATGGTGGGCGACCGGTTCGTGATCTTCTCCGGCCTCGACGACGTGGTGGTGGAGAGCGTGATGCTCGGCGCGCAGGGCTGGGTTTCCGGCATGTCGAACGCCTTCCCGCGCGAGGGCGAGACCCTGTTCCGCCTCGCCAAGGCCGGCCGCTACGACGAGGCCATGCCCCTCTACGAGTGGTTCATGCCCCTGCTCCACCTCGATGCCCGCCCCGATCTCGTGCAATGCATCAAGCTGTGCGAGGAGATCATGGGACGCGGCTCCTCCATCACGCGGCCGCCGCGGCTGCCCCTGAGCAACGAGGAGCGCGCCACCGTCGAGGCCATCATGGCCAAGGCCCTGAAGACCCGCCCCGCTCTCCCCGAAGTAGGCCTCAAGCCGGCGGCCTGATCCCGCGGGCGGTCGAAAGCCTCTCGGCTCGACCGCCCCTTTTGTTTTCCGCTATACGTGACGACCGATTGCCACCCGAGAATTCCTCATGACGCGGCACACCTTCTTCTGCATCGACGGCCATACCTGCGGAAACCCGGTCCGCGTGGTGACCGGAGGCAGCATTCCGACGCTCCACGGCGAGACCATGTTCGACCGCCGCCAGCACTTCCTGGCCGAGCACGACTGGATCCGCACCGGGCTGATGTTCGAGCCGCGCGGACACGACATGATGTCGGGCTCGATCCTCTATCCGCCGACACGCCTCGATTGCGACGTCGGCATTCTGTTCATCGAGACGTCCGGCTGCCTGCCCATGTGCGGCCACGGCACGATCGGCACCGTGACCATCGCGATCGAGAACGGGCTCATTCACCCGAAGACGCCGGGCCTCTTGAAGCTCGATACGCCCGCTGGGCTCGTCGAGGCGCGCTACGAGCAGAACGGTCCGTTCATCGAGAAGGTCCGCATCACGAACGTGCCGTCGTTTCTCTATGGAACGGATTACGAGGTCGAGGTCGAAGGTCTCGGGACGCTCAAGGTGGACGTGGCCTATGGCGGCAATTTCTACGCCATCGTCGAGCCGCAGGAACGCTACGCCGACCTGTCGGCGGTCAACCCATCCGACGTCCTGCGCTGGAGTCCGAAGCTGCGCGAGGCGTTCAACGCCCGCCACACGATCGCCCATCCGACCAATCCGGCCATCAACCGCCTCACGCATGTGATGTGGACCGGCAAGCCGCAGACGGCGTGGGGCACGGCGCGCAATGCGGTGTTCTACGGCGACAAAGCCATCGACCGTTCGCCCTGCGGCACCGGCACCTCGGCGCGCATGGCGCAGCTCGCCGCGCGCGGCGAACTGAAGGAAGGCGACGACTTCGTGCACGAGAGCATCATCGGCTCGACCTTCACGGGCCGCATCGAGGGACGCGCCAAGGTCGGAGACCGGGATGCCATCATCCCGTCGATCGAGGGCTGGGCGCGCGTCACGGGGTTCAACACCATCGTCATCGACGACCGTGATCCTTTCGCCCACGGCTTCCAGGTGGTCGACCAGACCGGTCGCGCCTGAGGGCAGACGCCATGCGGATCACGATCATCGGTGCGGGCATCGTCGGCCTCGCGACGGCTCACGCGCTTCTCGACCAGGGACACGCGGTCACCCTCGTCGACCCAGGCGGGAAACAGGGACGTCCGACGGACGGCAATGCCGGCTGGATCGCCCATACCGATATCATGCCTCTGGCCTCGCCGAAGGTCTGGCGGAATCTGCCGCGCTGGCTGATGGATCCCCTCGGCCCGCTCGCCATCAGGCCCGGCTACCTGCCGCATCTGGCGCCCTGGCTGATGCGCTTCGTGCTGGCCTCCTCTCCGGCCCGCATTGAATCGAGCATCACGGCCATCCGCGCCATCAACGCCGAGGCCCTGCCATCCTGGAAGGCGCTCCTTGCCTCGCTCGACCTGGCAGATCATCTGCGCGAGCGCGGCCTCCTGACGGTGTGGCGCGATCGCAGCGCCTTCCAAAAATCGGAAGACGTCTTCGCCCGACAACACCAATTCGGAATCGCGGTTGAGGCCCTCGCATCGGAAGACGTCGCACGTATCGAGCCGGCACTGCAGAATGTCGAAGCGGCGGTGCTTTATCCGGAAATATGCCACGTTTCCGATCCCGCGATCCTGGCTTCCGAACTCCTCAAGCTCGCCCTTGCACGGGGCGCCGTGCAGGTCGCGGAGCAGGCCGTGGCCGTCGACCCGAAGGACGATATCGTGCACGTCCACACGGACGGAGACGTAAAAAACGTCACATCCGACCGGATCGTGATCGCTGCCGGAATCTGGTCGCGATCTCTGGCACAACAGCTCGGTGACCGGATCCTGCTCGATACGGAGCGCGGCTACAACGCCACTTTTCCAAAAGGCACCTTCGGCCTCGGCCGCCCGGTCATGTTCGAGGGCGAAGGCTTCGTCACGACACCGCTCGATACGGGGGACAGGGTCGGCGGTGCGGTGGAATTCGCGGGAACGCAGGCACCTCCCAATCATCGCCGCACCGACGCCATCCTGCAGCGGCTGAAGCGCTTCCTGCCCCATCTAGACGAAACGCAACCGGCCAAACGGTGGATGGGTTTCCGTCCCTCGCTTCCCGATTCGCTGCCCGTCATTGGCCCGGCCAGCATGGACCGTAGGATCCTCTATGCCTTCGGACACGGTCATCATGGCCTGACGCAGGCTGCCGTGACCGCGCGGATGGCGGCGGCAATGATCGACGGACGAAGCAGCCCGGTCGATCCTACCCCCTTCGCGGCGCAGCGCTTCTGGCGCTGAAGACCGGCCTATTCCGCCGCCTGCCGGACAGGCATGAAACCGATCGGCTGGCGCTGTGGGCCTTCCTGCCTCAGGGTGCGGAGCATCTCCTGATATTCCTGCTCCATTTCGGGCGTCACGGAGGGCCGGGTTTCGCGTAAAGCCCGTTCGAAATGCTCCATGGTCACCGTCTGCGCTTCGATGGATTCGCGTAAGGCAAGAAGGCCGGCGCGGCGCGTCAGATCCTCCAGATCCGCGCCGGTGAAGCGGTTCGTGCGCTCGGCCAGATTGTCGAGATCGACATCCTCGGCGAGGGGCATGTCTCTGGTGTGAATGCCAAGAATATGCCGCCGCCCCTGGGCATCGGGTACAGAGACGTAAATCAGCTCGTCGAAGCGTCCCGGACGCAGGAGCGCCGGATCGACCAGATTGGGCCGGTTGGTGGCAGCCATCACGACCACACCCTGCAGCTCTTCAAGACCGTCCATTTCGGCCAGGATCGTGTTGACGACCCGCTCGGTGACGGCAGGCTCGCCGAGGCCGCCGCCGCGCACCGGTGCGAGGGAATCGATCTCGTCGATGAAGATCACGGTCGGAGCCACCTGCCGGGCACGCGCGAAGAGACGCGAGACCTGCTGCTCGGATTCGCCGTACCATTTGGACAGAAGATCGGAGGATTTCGTCGCGACGAAATTCGCCTGCGCCTCACGCGCCACCGCCTTGGCGAGAAGCGTCTTGCCGGTTCCGGGCGGGCCGAAGAGCAGAAAACCCTTGGCCGGGCGGATCCCCATTCGCCGAAAGGCCTCCGGGCTCTTGAGAGGCAGCTCGACGCCTTCCTGCAGCTTCGTCCGCGCCTCCTCCAGGCCGCCGATATCGCTCCAGGTCACGTTCGGGACCTGAATCATGATTTCCCGCAGGGCAGAAGGCTGGACGCGCCTCATGGCATTCATGAAGTCCGCCCGCGTAACCTGGAGTTTCTCCAGGACCTCGGCGGGAATTCCTTCCTTGAGATTGATGCCGGGCAGGATGCGGCGCAGGGAATCCATGGCCGCCTCGCGCGCCAGAGCCGACAGATCCGCGCCGACGAAGCCGTAAGTCGTGCGGGCGATCTCGCCGAGATCCACATCCTCGGCGAGCGGCATGCCACGGGTATGGATCGCCAGAACCTCGCGCCGCCCTGGCTCGTCCGGCACGCCGATGACGATCTCCCGATCGAACCGTCCCGGTCGGCGAAGAGCCTCATCGATGGCTTCACGGCGGTTGGTGGCGCCAATCACCACGATGTTCTGGCGCGGCTCAAGGCCGTCCATCAAGGTGAGGAGCTGCGCCACGATGCGGCGCTCCACCTCGCCCGTCACCTCCTCGCGCTTGGGCGCAATGCTGTCGATCTCGTCGATGAAGATGATGGCCGGGGAATTCTGCTGCGCCTCCTGGAAGACCTCCCGCAGGCGCTGCTCGGATTCGCCATAGTGCCGGCCCATGATCTCGGGGCCCGCGATATGGAAGAACTGTGCCTCCGTCTCGTTGGCGACCGCGCGGGCCAGCAGCGTCTTGCCGGTACCGGGCGGGCCGTAGAGCAGGACGCCCTTCGGCGGATCGATGCCGAGGCGCTGGAACAGCTCCGGGTGGCGCAAGGGCAGCTCGACCATTTCACGGACCTGATCGACGGTGTCGCCCAGGCCGCCGATGTCGTCATAGGTCACATCGGCCCGGCGCGCCTCCTTCGGCTCCTCGAATTGCGGTCGCAGCTCCATCTCGGTCTCGGCGGTGACCTGCACGATTCCCCGAGGCTGAGTCGATACCACCACGAGGCGGATTTCCTGCAGACCGTAGGCAGGCATGTTCAAGAGGCCGCGCAGTTCCTCGGGGAGACGTGGGTCGATGGCACGGGGTGAATGGACCGAGGTCGAAATCACGTCGCCGGCAGCCAGAGGACGCATGTAGAAGGTCCGCCGCAGCGCCTCGGCGGAACCTTGCAGACGGACGTTCTTCTGCGCCGGCGCCAGTACGATTCTGGTCGCGGGACGCACCTCGGCGCGCCTGATCTCCACGTGATCGCCGCTGCCGACGCCCGCATTCACGCGCTGCAGACCATCAAGGCGGATGATGTTGAGACCCTCGTCCTCTGCATAGGGAGGAACGGCGATCGCAGTGGTGTGCCGCTTGCCGACGATTTCGATCGGCTGCCCCTCCTGGAGACCGAGTTCCGCCAAGACCTTCTGACTGACCCGCGCGACGCCACGTCCGGCATCCTCCGGCCGTGCGTTGGCCACCTGCAGCCTGACGCCCTGAATCTCCTCTGCCATGATAGTCTCCCCTCGCCTTGAAGCGACGGGAAATCCTGTCCCGCGGCATCAGACGCCCTTGTTGCAACATTGCGGATGGGACGCATCCAGGCGAACCCGGACGGAGGACAAACGTTCGGCCTAGGGAGTTGTTGCATGTTTGACGGGAAGAACGGCGCCCATACGGAACGAAGCAATGAACCGCATCGCGTGAGAGCCTACGCGGTTTCAGATGCAGCTTCGCTGGTACGCCCCCAGTCCTGAAACAGGGTATGAGCAACCGCAAGCAGGACCGGGCCAAGAAAAACACCGACGATCCCGAAAGTGACAAGCCCCCCGAGCACGCCCAGGAAGATCAGCAACATCGGCATCCTGACGCCACGGCTAATGAGATATGGGCGCAGGATGTTGTCGAGGCTGCCGACGAAAACGCCGTTCCAGATCATCACGAATATGGCCCAACCAGTATGGCCCTGCGACATCAGCCACAGGCCGGCCGGGAGCCAGAGCACCACGAGACCCAATGGAAGTAACGTGGCTATCAATCCCACGGCGCCGAACACAACGGCGCCGGGCACACCGGCGATCCCGAAGCTGACACCCAACAGGATGCCCTGAATGAGGGCCGTACCCAACACCCCGTTGACCACGCTGACGATGGTCTTGCCCGCAATCTGCAAGACATGCTGCGCTCGCCAGCCACCTAACCGACTCATGGCCCATTCAAGGCGCCTCTCGACATAGGCACCGTCGCGATAGAAAAAGAAGGCAAGAACGATTCCGAATATGACCTGGAGCGTTCCCGAAAGGAGAGAGGCTCCCGTCGATAACGCCTCCTCGCGCAGCGGTTGCACATAGGGCGCGAGCGTCGGCCAAAGCTCCGCACCTTTCTGCGATATGTCAGTCCATATCCGTTCAGCTTCTTTTCCAACCAGAGGCAGGCTTCCCAGCCAGCGAGGCGGTGGAAGCCCCTGATCGATCGCGACATGGATGGCCGCAGCGAGCCGGGCGACATCATCCGCCAGATTTGCGCCCAAGATCACGAGCGGCACCACGAGAAAACCCGCAATCGTGAGGGTTGTGACGAGGGCTGCGGGGTTCTGCCGTCCGCCAAACATATGTTCAACGCGTCGGAACAATCCCCATGTCGACACGCAGAGAATGACGGCAAGCAAGATGGCGGTCAGAAACGGCTTCAGAACGAAGAAGCAGCCGGCCATCAGAACCAGGAGCAAGACCAGGCCGATCGCCTTTTCGACATAGGACCCTTCCTGAGAGGCCGTCTGCTCCGAGGAATTCACGGTCTCCTGTACAGCCTTGGAGTGCATGGCTCTCCCCCTTTCGAAGACAGCCCCGGACGAAACCGCGCCTTTATGCTCTGAACGGTGAAGACGCACCGTCGATGCAAGAGGCCAAGCTGGGAACTCGTCTTCCGTTCAGGCTCGGATCCCCGCGTTGTCAGATCCCGCGCTTCTCCGGATACCGCTCATTCGCCAGAATGCATCGCTGGGACTGACGCCGTCCGAATCCGTACAGAGGTCCGGGCGAATGCGGTCCAGGAAATACATGTCGATAGCACCGATATGCTTTACCTGGACAGAACCTCGGGCCTCGATCTCGAACAGACGGGAGACGTGATGCAATGTGCTGGCGGAAATATTCACGCGACCTGGCTCGCAGGCCTCCTCCAAACGCTGCGCCACATTCACCGCATTGCCCCATACATCATAAGTGAAGCGGCGCTGTCCGACGATTCCGGCCACGACGGGACCTGAATTGACACCGATCCGCAGCTCCCACAGCGGCAAGCGCAGCTTTTCACGCTGCAGGTTGGAAGTGTGAATGAACCGCTGCATCTGTAATGCAGCAAGACATGCATCGATGGGATGGCTGCGATTTTCCACCGGCAGGCCGCCTGCCGCAATGAAGGCATCACCGACCGTCTTGATCGTCTCCATTCCGTGGCTTTGCGCAATCTCGTCGAAGCGCGCAAAATTCAGGTCGAGCTGTCGGATCAGTCCGGCCGGATCGAGGGTTTCGGTGAGACGCGTAAACGCCTTGAAGTCTGCAAAGAGAATGGTGGTTGCCTCGTGGGAGCGCGGCTCGACTCTGCCGCTCGTCTGAAGCTCTTCGGCGATTGATTCCGGCAGGATGTTTTTGAGAAGCTTTTCCGAACGCTCGCGCGCCGCTTCGGCAGCAGCTCGTGCTTGCGAGACTTCGCCGATAAGCTCGTCGCGCTCCAGAAGCTGCCTGCGCAGTTCGAGCTGGGCCATGGCCTGCTGCGCTAGGCGGCGCACTGCTTCCCGCTGCGACGGGCGTAGCTCGAGCGGTTCGAACCCGATGACACAGAGCGTGCCGAGGGCGAAGCCTTCCCGGTTGATCAGGGGCATCCCGCAATAGAACCGGGCGAAGGGCTCGCCGGTCACCATGGGCAGATCACGAAAGCGCTCGCTCGCCGTCAAATCCGGCTCGTAGATCAGATCGTTGGAACACAGTGTCGTGTTGCACATCGTGATCTCACGCGGACACTCGACCATATCGGCCGGCAGGCCATACTTGGATTTCAGCCATGCGCGCCGCTCGTCCATGAGACTGATCAGGGCAACCGGACAGCCGCAGATCTCGGCCGCCAGCTCGGTCAGTGCATCATAGGAAAATTCCGGAGCGGTATTCAGGACCCGATACAGGGCAAGGGCTGCAACCCGGTCCACTTCCTGGGAGGAGAGCTCATCCATCGGTCCGCTCCCTCAGCCGTTGGTCTTCGGCCGATCTGCAGACGCCCCCAACCTATTTTGCCGATCATAGCAAGAAACGACACTAGGCAAAGCCTGAGAATGCGGCTCCGCCATTTGCAGGATCACAATGCAAGGATGCGACGAGTTGAGAGCAATCTTAGGAGGGAGACGAATCCCGCCATGCCACATCCGCGTAGCCAGCGGCGGAATGGAATATTTGCCGCCCTTACCGGCATCTGGACCGCTCGCCATGTCGACTCCGCCCGAACCGTAGGACGTATCGGAGCTAAGTGTGAAGCCCACTGCCACGGTCCGGCAACGGCGATGCCCATGGGTGTTGGGTATCCAAGTCAGTCATCGGTCAAGTCGCGCGTTCCTGGCCTATGCATGAAACGGCGGAGCCCTACAGGACCAGCAGGAAATCCAGGACAAATCGGTGATTGACTCAAATCACCATGAAGTCGTGATAGGTGAGCTTGAGCTTGGTCGACAGGACTGCGATCTGAATCGCCGAAGCCTTGCCGGTTCCATCGGGATCGTAGAACAGGGCACCGGTCTTCTTGTTGTAGATGATTCTATCGTCCTTGTCGTGGACGTGGTCGCCGATCCAAAAGGCGCCCTTGGCGAGGGTGCCCTTCTTGGGCAGCTTGGAGAAGATCTTTCGCGACAGATCGATCGTATCGTCGACCGGCGTAAAGCCGTAGATGGTATCGACATTCGAGCGCACATTCGGTTTCGTGTCGAACACGAACACATCCTTGCCGATGCCGCCGATAAGCGCATCGTTTCCGGCGCCGCCGATCAGCGTGTCATTGCCGCCCTGTCCCCATAGGGTATCGTTGCCGCCAAGTCCCTTGATCAGGTCGTTGCCATCTTCTCCCACAAGGGAATCCTGCTTCGCGGTGCCGGTCAGTTTCAGCGGATTGGTTTCGACGACGTTGCGGACGTTGATCGTGACCGCCTTGACGAGATCCTTGCCGTAAGCGTCGCTGGCTTTAACGGCGATGGTGTATTGCTTCGCGGTCTCGTAATCGAGCGCTCCCTGCAGGACGAGATTCGTGCCGTTGAGACCAAACAGGCCGCCCGCGTTCGAAACGAGGGAATAAGTCAGCG
Source organism: Microvirga puerhi (assembly GCF_020089865.1). GTDB lineage: Bacteria > Pseudomonadota > Alphaproteobacteria > Rhizobiales > Beijerinckiaceae > Microvirga > Microvirga puerhi. The sequence goes on along the minus strand of NZ_JAIRBM010000003.1, from coordinate 16,190 downwards.
TGTCGTTGTCAGGATCAGATCCGAATAGGGTCCCGATGGTCGTGCCGGGCGCCGCCGTCTCGGATATGGTGCTTCCCGACAGAAAAATGCTCGATGGCGCACCGTTGACCAACGCAATGGTCTTGTCAGCGAACTGCGCAAGCCGGACATCCTTCAAGATGTCCTGCCCTTCGGGCCCGGCGATGGTGAAGGTACCGTCGGTGTTGGACGTGATCGTGTAAGCCGTGCTGTTGCCAGTATAGACCGCCCTGTCCTCACCGGCGCCTCCATCGAGAAGATCGTTTCCGAGTCCCCCCGTCAGCGTGTCGTTACCGTTGCCCCCCGTCAGCGTGTTGTTGCCGTCGTTGCCCGTGAGCTTGTCCGCTCCAGAGCCGCCTTCGAGGTTCTCGATTCCGATCAGCGTATCGCTGCCATAGACGCCGGCGTCCTGTGCTCCATTGATCGCGAGACTGACAGTGACTCCGGACGAGCCTGAATAGCGCGCCGTATCAATACCATCGCCGCCATCAAGGGTATCGTTGCCAAACCCACCCTCGAGCGTATCGGCGCCGGCACCGCCTTGGAGCTTGTTGGCGACATCGCTGCCGGTCAGCTTGTCGGCCTGGGCGCTGCCAATGATATTCTCGACATTGAGGATCTGATCGGACTGAAAGCCGATCCACTGGCTTCCAGACAGCGCCAGGCTGAGTGTGACACTCGCCGTTGCCCAGGAATAATCGATCGTATCGGCGGTACCGACTCCGCCGTCGATGTAGTTGCTGCCGGGGCCGCCGGAAAAGGTCTCATTTCCGACGCCGCCATAAGCCGTATCATCTCCCGCCCCGAGTTCGATCCGTCCGACCACGGTTCCTTGGGTACCGTCATAGAAATCGCTGCCAGCTCCAAGATCAATGATCGTGACGCTCGCATCATTGCCTGTCGTCTTGATCAGGCCGGCATTTGTGACATGATCGGCGCCGATATTTCCCTGAATCGCGAGGCCCGAAGCGGAGACGGTTCCGAGATTGTAGAGATCGAGCTTGTCTGCGACTGAGGGCTGTTGCGCATTGGCGGATTCGACAACGATCCCCTTGGTTCCGGTGATCTGGCCGTAATTCGTGACGAAGCCCGTTCCAGCTGCCAGGAAGTGGACGCCGATACCATTGGTCGACTGGATGGTCCCGTCGTTATAGATGGCGCTACCGTTGCCCTTCACCTCCACCGCATTGCCGTTGCCCTGAACTTTGAAGGTCTCGGCGATCGAGATCCTCTGCTTGGCTTGGGTCATGAGCGCGACGCCGGTCGCGTTGACGATGTCGAGGCCGACGAAGGTCGTGCCGGCATCGGGAAGTTCGACGAGGGCGTTGGTGCCCGGTTGCGGCAACGGATGGGTGGCGTCGAAAAAGTAATTGGTCATGGAAATCCGCCAGGAATCGAGAAATGGATTTCCGAACTATTACGATATGTCGTTACAATAATAAAGGTCTGCGGCCTCTCCTGGCTTACAGAGCCTCGCCTCGGAGCAGCCGCGGCGCAGTGCCGCCGGCAAGGCCGGCTGCCTCGCGGATGAAAAACTTCTTCAATCCCGGCATCCGGTCGACGAGGCCGAGGCCGAGATCCCGAACCAGCCTGACCGGCAGGGCATCGTTAGAGAACAGGCGGTTGAGCCCATCCGTCATCAGCCCCATGGCGGTGATGTCGGCCCGCCGCGCCCGCTCGTAATCGTCGAGCACGTCGGCGCTGCCAGGATCGCGACCGAGGCGCAGAGCCTCCACGACGATCTCGGCCAGGGCTGCTGCATCGTGCAAGCCGAGATTGAGCCCCTGCCCGGCAATCGGATGGATCACATGAGCGGCATCGCCGAGCAGCGCGAGGCGCTCGGCGGTGAAACGACGGGCGACGCCGAAGGACAAAGGAAAGGCCTGTGGTTTGGTCTCGAAGGAGAGTTCCCCGAGCTGGAGCCCGAAGCGGCGCTCCAGCTCATCCAGGAGATCTTCCGTATGGGCATCGAGAAGATGAGGCACCTCCTCGCTGCGCTCCGTCCAGACGATGGAGGAGCGGTGCTGAATGCGCCCGTCCGGCAGGGTTTCCGGCTTGAGCGGCAGGATCGCGAAGGGCCCCGCCGGCAGGAAATGCTCGACCGCCCGGCCCTCATGGTCGCGTGCATGAAGGATCGTCGCCACGATGGCCGACTGGCGATACGGCCAGGAGATCCAGCTGATGCCGGCCTGTTCGCGCAGCCGCGAGCGAGCCCCGTCGGCGGCCACGAGAAGACAAGCGCGGAGCGTGATGCCGCCGCCATTTGTTACGACATCGATTCCGCCCGGATGCGCGGAAAAGGTCTCCACGCTGGTCGGCATCAGGGCGACGCCGGCGTTCCGGCAGGATTCGACCAGGGCGGCGGTCAGGTCGCCGCCCGCCACCATATGGGCGAAGGGTTCGCCCTCCTCCACTTCGCCCGCGAAGGTCAGGAAGGTCGGCCGTACGGGGTCCTGCAAGCGGCTGTCGGTGATCACCATGTCGCGGATGGGCTGCGCCTTGTCGGCGACCGCGTCCCAGATATGCAACGTTTCCAGCATCCGCCGTGCCGATGCCGCGATGGCATAGGCGCGTTTGTCCCCATGGGGATCACGCTTCAGAGCCGGATCGCACATGGCGACCTCGATGGCATCGCCGAGCGCCTGCTTCAGGGCCAAGGACAGGGATAATCCGGCCAGGCCACCACCGGCGATGACGATGCGTGGACGCTCTGTGCTCATGGCGCTCTCCCGACAATGGCCCCAAAAGGGAATCTAGGGCACAAAGGGATGTCCGCGATGGATGCGCACCCGTCAAGCTTGACGTTCGTCACCGGCTCTCCGATGGATGGATTTCCGCGAAAGGATCCGCCGTCCATGTCCAGCGCCGTCGCCAACCTGCTCAAGATTCTCGACCTAGAGCCCCTGGAAGTGAATCTTTTCCGCGGCCAGAGCCCGAAAGAGGGCTGGCAGCGGGTGTTCGGCGGGCAGGTGATCGGCCAGGCGCTTGTCGCGGCCGCCCGCACCGTCGAAGGTCGGCTGCCCCACTCGCTCCACGGCTATTTCATGCGGCCGGGCGATCCCAAGGTTCCGATCATCTACGAGGTCGACCGCATCCGCGATGGGCGCAGCTTCGCCACGCGGCGGGTCGTGGCGATCCAGCACGGCCAAGCGATCTTTTCCATGTCCGCATCGTTCCAGGTGGCGGAGGAAGGGTTCGAGCATCAGGCGCCGATGCCGGACGTGCCCGGCCCGGATGAGCTCCCGAACGAAACCGAGGTGAAGGCGGAGCTTCTGCAGAAGATGCCGGAGCCGATGCGAACCTATTTCGAACGCGAGCGGCCGATCGAAATGCGTCCCGTCGAAATGCAGCGCTACATGTCGAAGGATCCGGGCGAGCCGATCTTCCATGTCTGGATCCGGGCAACGGATCGTCTGCCCGACGACCTGGCCGTGCATCAGGCCGTGCTGGCCTACGCATCCGACATGACCCTGCTCGATACGTCTCTCGTCCCTCACGGCCGAACCGTGTTCGATCCGACTATTCAGGGCGCGAGCCTCGATCACGCCTTATGGTTCCACCGCCCCTTCCGGGCCGACGAATGGCTGCTCTACGCCCAGGATACGCCCTTTGCCGGCGGCGCCCGCGGCTTCTCGCGCGGGCTGATCTTCCGCCAGGACGGGACGCTCGTCGCGTCCGTAGCCCAAGAGGGCCTGATCCGCGATCGCAGCGCGTAGGACGCATAACCTTTATGGGACCGCCGCGCGGATCTTCGTCCACGCAGCGGCGTTCTTCGTTTAGTCGGCCGGCGGAGTTTAGACAGCCGGCGGATTGACCCGGGCGAAACCGGCCTGACGATAAGAGGGCCAATAGGGATAGGCCGGCACGACGGCACTCGCCGCATCGAGGCGGGCGATCTGCTCGGGCGTCAGCGACCATCCGACGGCGCCGAGGTTCTGACGCAGCTGCTCCTCGTTGCGCGCGCCGATGACCACGGTCGAGACGGTCGGCCGCTGCAGGAGCCAGTTCAAGGCAATCTGCGGCACCGTCTTTCCGGTCTCCTCCGCCACCGCATCGAGAGCATCGACGACACGAAAGAGGTGCTCGTCGTCGACGGGCGGGCCGTATTCGGCGGTCTGATGCAAGCGGCTCGTTTCCGGCAGCGTCTCGCCCCGGCGAATCTTGCCGGTCAGACGTCCCCAGCCGAGCGGGCTCCAGACCACCGCGCCGATGCCCTGGTCGCGGGCGAGCGGCATCAGCTCCCATTCGTAATCACGGCCGACCAGCGAGTAATAGGCTTGATGCGCCACGTAGCGCGGATAGCCATAGCGCTCCGCCACTGCCAGCGACTTCATGAGCTGCCAGCCGGCGAAGTTCGACACGCCCACATAGCGGAGCTTTCCTGCCCGGACGAGATCATCGAGGGTCGAGAGAACTTCCTCGACCGGCGTGCGGGCGTCGAAGGCATGGAGCTGCAGCAGATCGATATAGTCGGTGCCAAGGCGCGTCAGGGCTGCTTCGACGGCACCGATCAGCCGGCTGCGGGACGTGCCGGCCTCGTTCGACCCCTCGCCCGTCGGGAGGCCTGTCTTGGTCGACAGGAGAACCTTGTCTCGCCGCCCCTTGATCGCTTCGCCCAGCACGCTCTCGGACGCGCCGTCCGAATAGACGTCGGCGGTGTCGAAGAGGGTGACGCCGGCATCGAGGCAGATATCGATCAGTCGGCGCGCCTCCGCCGTGTCCGTATCGCCCCAGGCTCCGAAGAGCGGACCTTTGCCGCCGAAGGTGCCGGCCCCGAAACTGAGCACCGGGACCTCGAGGCCCGAATGTCCCAAACGTCTGTATTCCATGGTCAGATTCCCTGATGCGAGAGAGTGGAGGCGGGTATGCGCCGGTCGAGCCCATGGCTCACCAGGGCGAGAACGAGCCCGGCCAGGGTGACGAGCGCGGCGACGAAGGGGACCGACCCGAGACCGGGGCCGTGATCAATCACGACGCCGCCGATCCAGGCGCCGAGTGCATTGCCGAGGTTGAACGCCGCAATGTTGAGGCTCGATGCGAGTCCCTGGCCCGCGCCACCGGCCTTTTCGAGGACGCGCAGCTGCAGCGGCGCTACGGTGGCGAAGGCGGCAGCGCCGAGAAGCCCGACGAACGCGACGGCAAGGGTCTTCTCATGGACGGCAAACGTCATGGCGGCGAGCACGATGGCGAGCGTCGCCAGCGTCCCGATCAGGGTCGGCATCAGGCGCTTGTCCGCGAGCCAGCCGCCACCGAGATTGCCGATGGCGAGGCCTGCGCCGAAGATCAGCAGGATCGGTGAGACGGCGGCCTCCGAGAAACCGGTGATCTGCGTCAGGATCGGCTGGATATAGGTGACCACCGCGAAGACGCCCGCATAGCCGAGCACGGTCATGCCCAGGCCGAGCAGGACCTGGAGGCGCAGCAAGCCGGCGAGTTCCTCGCGCAGCGACACCGCTTCGTTGTTGCGGCTATCGGACGACGGGACGAAGGCGGCAAGCACGACGGTTGCCAGGGCCCCGATGACCGCCACTGTCCAGAAGGTGGCACGCCAGCCATAGGCGAGTCCGATCCAGGCGCCGAGCGGGACGCCGAGCAAGGTTGCGGCCGTCAGGCCTGTGAACATGATGGCGATGGCCGAGGCCTTGCGCTCCGGCGGCACGAGTGCGGTCGCAACGACGGAGCCGACGCCGAAGAACGTGCCGTGCGCCAGCGCCGTCACGATGCGCGCAGCCATCAGCGCGCCGTAGCTCGGCGCAATGGTGCAGGCGATGTTGCCGATGGTGAAGATCACCATCAGGGCCACCAGGACGGTCTTGCGCGGCCATTGCCGCGTCAGGATCGTGATAAGCGGCGCGCCGACGGTGACGCCGAGCGCGTAGCCGGAAATGAGGAGCCCGGCGAGCGAAATGGAAACGCCGAGATCGCCGGCGACCTGCAGCAGCAGGCCCATGATGACGAACTCGGTAGTGCCGATGGCGAAGGCCCCGGCGGTAAGGGTGTAGAGGGCAAGGGGCAAGGACAAGCTCCTGTCGTGACCGTTGCGAAGTGGTGTCGCGAAACTAGGAGGTCGGGGGCCTTTGAATTAGAATGCCGATGGGAACATCATTTGTGATTTGAATTCACGTATCGGAGATCCCATGGCGCGGCTCGACATCAACCGCTCAGGAGAGATGGAAGTTTTCGTCCGTGCGGTCGAGCAGTCAGGCTTCTCGGCCGCCGCGCGCTCTTTGCGCATGACTCCATCCGCCGTCAGCAAGCTGGTGGCGCGGCTCGAAGCCCGGCTCGGGGCGCGCCTCGTGCACCGCTCGACGCGGCGTCTGCAGCTGACGCCGGAGGGCGTCGCCTTCTTCGAGCGGGCGAAGCGCATCCTTGCCGAGATCGACGATGCGGAACGGGAGGCCTCCTTCGGGGCGGCGCCGAAGGGCCGCGTCAGGGTCAACAGCAACGTGCCGTTCGGCCTCCACCACCTGCTGCCGCTCGTGCCGGGTTTCCTCGATCGCTATCCGGACGTGCGGCTCGACATCGTCCTGACCGATCAGGTCGTCGACCTGTTCGAGGAGCGGGCCGACGTAGCGATCCGGGTCGGGCCCTTGCGGACGTCGCAGCTCGTGGCGCGTAAGCTCGGAACGAGCCGGATGGTGGTGGTCGCAGCCCCAAGCTATCTCTCGCGCCACGGAACGCCGAAGACCCCTACCGATCTCGAAGCGCATAACCGGATCGGCTTCAACTTCGCCCGCAGCTTCGACGAATGGCCCTTCAAGGAGAACGACGCGGTTCGGACGCTGCCGGCTGTGGGCAATGCCCTGGCCGGCGACGGCGAGACCTCGCGCCGGATGGCGCTCGCCGGCGTCGGGCTCGCGCGCTTGGCCTGGTTCCATATCGGCCCCGACATCGCGGCGGGACGCCTCGTGCCCATGCTCGAAGCCTTCAACCCGGGCGATTCGGAGGACATTCACGCCGTCTTCGTCGGCCAGGGCGGACGCCTGCCGGCGCGGGTGCGCGCGTTCATCGATTATCTCGCCGAGACGGTGAAGCTGCCTTACGACGGAGCAGCCGGATGAAGGGGAGCGCGGAACGATCGAGCCGTCCGCGCCCCATCAATAGCAATCGCGCCGTTTCAGCCGGCTGCCTTCTTCACGAAACGATCGTCGAAGGTCGTCGCCAGATCGACCTTCGCGTCCTTCAGCTCTGGATCGAGGGTTTTGAGCATGTCCATGACGCTCGCCATGCCGTCCGGCGGGACGATGCCGGTGCGAGAATAGCTTTCCAGCGAGTTCTGCACCGCCTTGATGTAGAGCGGCTTGTCGCCGAGGTGATATTCCGGCGGCACCGCATCCGCCACGTCCTCGGGCTTCGCATTCTGCAGCCATTTGAGCGATTTCATGAAGGCGTTGACGAGCCGCTGCGTCGTCACGGGGTTCGCGTCGATGAAATCCTTCTTCGTGTAGAGCGTCGCGGCGGGATTCGAGCCTCCGAACAGGGCGCGGGTGCCGGCTTCCGTGCGCGTATCGATGAGGATGGCGATATCGCCGTCGGATTCGAGCTTCGCGATCACCGGATCGAGATGCGAGAGCACGTCGATCTCGCCCTTCTGCATGGCCGCAACTGCGCTCGCGCCGGAGCCGACGCCGATGATGGCAGCGTCGGACGGTTTCAGCCCCGCCTTCACCATGGCGTATTGCGCGGTGAGCGCCGTGGAGGAGCCCGGCGCCGTGACGCCGATCTTCAGGCCCTTGAAATCGGCAGCCGACTTGATCTGCCCGGCCTTCTCCTTCTTCACCGCGATCACGATGGCCGGGAAACGTCCGAGCTCGGTCACGGCGCGCACGTCCTGGCCCTTTGCCTGCATGCGGATCGTATGCTCGTAGGCGCCTGTCACCACGTCCACGGAGCCGCCGATCAGCGCCTGAAGCGACTTCGCGCCGCCGCCGAAATCGTTGATGTCGACATCGAGCCCTTCGTCCTTGAAGAAGCCCTTGCGCTCCGCGATGGTCAGCGGGAGGTAATAGAGCAGCGGCTTGCCGCCGACGCCGAGCGTGACCTTGGTCTTTTCCGGCTTGTCCTGCGCGAGAGCGCTGCGGCCGAGACCCACTGCTAGAGCGGCGGCGCCCGTTCCGATGAGAAATGTGCGGCGTTCCATGTTCGTCTCCCTGTCGCGTTGTGGTTTCGAAAAAAAGATGGCTCAACCCTGCCCGCTTGTCGGCGATCCCGGCCGCCAGACGAGGAGCCGGCGCTCGATCGCCGTCACCATCATGTCGATGAGGATGACGAAGATCGACAGGATCAGCATGCCTGCAAAGACGCCCGTCACGTCGAACACGCTTTCCGCCTCGTGAATCTTGTAGCCGAGACCCGCCGACGAGCCGAGATATTCACCGACCACCGCACCGACGAGCGCAAACCCGACGGAGGTATGGAGCGACGAGAACATCCAGGTCAGCGCCGCCGGCCAATAAACGTGCCGCAGAAGCTGGCGCTCGTTCATGCCGAGCATGCGCGCATTGGCGAGCACCACCGGGCTCACCTCGCGCACGCCCTGATAGACGTTGAAGAACACGATGAAGAACACGAGGGTGAAGCCCAACGCCACCTTCGACCAGATGCCGAGCCCGAACCACAGGGCGAAGATCGGCGCGAGCACCACGCGCGGCAGCGCATTCGCGGCCTTGATGTAGGGATCGAACACCGCCGCGAGCAATTCACGCCGGGCGAACAGGAACCCGAATAGAATTCCTCCCGCCGCTCCGAACGCAAAGGCCAATATGGTCTCGAGCAGCGTGATGCCGAGATGGCGCCAGATCTCTCCGCTCGCGAATTCTCGTCCGACGCGGACGAACACGTCGATAGGATTCGAGAAGAAGAACTGCGACTGTTTGACGGGCGCGAGGATCGGATAAGTGGTGAGGACGTGCCAGAGCAGCAGAAATGCAATGGCGACCGCGACCTGGAACGCGAGGAGTTTGATGCGTTTCATGGTGTCCTCTCCTCGATCATTCCGGAATCGCACTCACCGTCATTCCGGGACGCGCAAGGCGCGGGCCCGGAACCCATAGCCGCTGACATCGCAGAACAAAGAGCAGCGGCCATCGCTGCATTCATATCTCCACCGCTGGTTTTTATGAGTTCCGGGCTCTCGCTACGCTCGCCCCGGAATGACAGTGATTGAATCATCACAGCATTGCTTCCTCACCCTGCGCATAAGCCTTCTGCACTTCGGTGCGCAGGCGCGCCCAGATCTCCTTGTGGATGTGGTGGAAGGCGGGCTCCAACCGCACCTCCGCGATGTCGCGGGGACGCGGCAACGAAATGGGAAACTCGCCGATGATGCGTGCGGCCGGCCCTGCAGACATCACCACGACGCGGTCCGCGAGCGCGATCGCCTCCTCCAGATCGTGGGTGACGAAGAGCACGGCCTTGCGGTCCGCCGCCCAGAGGTCGAGCAGAAGATTGCCCATGATCTGCCGCGTCTGGGCGTCGAGCGGACCGAAGGGCTCATCCATGAGCAGGATTTCCGGATCGCGGATCAGCATCTGCGCCAGCGCCACGCGCTTTCTTTGTCCGCCGGAGAGCATATGCGGGTAGCGGTCGACGAAGGCTGAAAGGCCGACGCGGCGCAACCAGTCGCGGGCCTTTTCCCGCGCCTCGATTGCCGGCACCCCCTTCGGCTCCAGTGCGACGGCGACGTTCTGCAGCGCCGTTTTCCACGGCATCAAGGCGTCCTGCTGGAAGAGGTAGCCGGCGCGGCGGTTGAGGCCCGTGAGGGGCGCTCCGAAGATCGCGACCTCACCTTCGGACGGCTTGAGGAGCCCTGCGGACGCATTCAGAAGGGTCGATTTTCCGCAGCCGGTCGGGCCGACGATGGCGATGAACTCGCCCGGACGAACCGCCAGGTCGATGGCCGCGACGGCTCTGTAGCCGGTCTCCTTCACACCGAAGGTGATGGCGATATTGCGGAGGGATACGGCGGCGGCACTATCGGTCAGGGGCATCGAATCGGGCGTTTCCCGCGTCTTTTGAGCGACGCTTGCCCATCAGCCTAGGGGTTCATCCTGCGATGGCAAGAGCCCTGACCCTCCCAAAGGGTCGTGAATTCCCCAAAGGTAGCAGGCCGACTGCCTGTTTTTTGGGCAGGCCAGTTGAGATTCTGCCCGTTTTTCGTCTGCCCATTCCAGAGGCACCGAGGCGACCTCCGGGCCTGTCCAAGTTGGCACGGCTTTTGCTTAGCCTCTGGTCGAGACCCGCCCGGCAGGTCGGGTTCGCATGGCATCGTCTCATGAGCGGGTCCCGGCCGGCTCATGGGAACCTTCAGAAGGGGGCTTCACCCATGAAAATCGTGATGGCGGTCATCAAGCCGTTCAAGCTGGAGGAGGTCCGCGACGCGCTCACCTCGCTCGGCGTGCACGGCCTCACCGTGACCGAAGTGAAAGGCTACGGACGGCAGAAAGGACATACCGAGATCTATCGCGGCGCCGAGTACGCCGTGAGCTTCCTGCCGAAGCTGAAGATCGAGGTGGCAGTTCCCACCGAGATCGTCCCGAAGGTGATCGAAGGCATCACCCTGGCAGCCCGCACGGGCCAGATCGGCGACGGCAAGATCTTCGTCGTTCCCCTCGAAAAGGCGGTTCGCATCCGCACCGGCGAGGCCGATGCCGATGCCCTGTGACACCCGCTCCCTTTCCCTCGTCCGGAGTCTGAATCCGATGAAACTTCGCTTGAACCTCGCCACGATTCTCGGAGGCATCGGGCTCGCGCTCATGGCCTTCGATCCGGCCTTCGCGCAGGACGCCGCGCCCACCGTCAACAAGGGCGACACCACCTGGATGCTGATTTCGACCATCCTGGTGATTCTCATGACGATCCCGGGCCTCGCCCTGTTCTATGGCGGCCTGGTGCGCACCAAGAACATGCTGTCCCTGCTGATGCAGGTGTTCTCGGTATTCAGCCTCGTCGCCATCCTGTGGGTGATCTACGGCTATTCCCTCGCCTTCAGCACCGGATCGGAAAGCATCGGCGCCTTCATTGGCGGTTTCTCCAAGGTCTTTCTCGCAGGGGTGACGACGGATTCCACCGCCGACACCTTCACCAAGGGCGTGGCGATTCCAGAATTCACGTTCCTCGCCTTCCAGCTGACCTTCGCGGCGATCACCCCGGCGCTCATCGTCGGCGCCTTCGCGGAGCGCATCAAGTTCAAGGCCGTGATGCTCTTCACCTTCCTGTGGCTGACCTTCGTGTATCTGCCCATCGCCCACATGGTGTGGTTCTCGGAAGGATATCTCTTCAAGCTCGGCGCCCTCGATTTCGCGGGCGGCACGGTGGTGCACATCAACTCGGGCGTCGCGGGCCTAATCGGTGCGCTCCTCGTCGGCAAGCGCATCGGCTACGGACGCGATCTCCTCGCCCCGCACTCGCTGACGCTCACCTTCGTGGGCGCCTGCCTCCTGTGGGTCGGCTGGTTCGGCTTCAATGCGGGCTCAAACTTGGAAGCGACCGGCGGCGCGGCGCTCGCGCTCCTCAACACCATCCTGGCTCCCGCCGCAGCGGGCCTCGCCTGGACGGCCGTCGAGTCCTTTGAGAAGGGCAAGGCGTCACTTCTTGGCATCGCCTCGGGCGCGGTCGCAGGCCTTGTCGCCATCACGCCCGCAGCCGGCCTCGCGGGTCCCATGGGCGCCATCGTGCTGGGTCTCGTGGCGGGCGTGGTCTGCTACTTCGCGGTTACGACGGTGAAGAACGCACTCGGCTATGACGATGCCCTCGACGTGTTCGGCATCCACGGCATCGGCGGCATCGTCGGTGCCATCGGCACCGGCATCGTGGCGGCGCCTTCGCTCGGCGGCTACGGGGCCGGCGAATACACGATCGCCGGGCAGGTCTGGACGCAGTTCATCGCGGTCGTCGTGACCCTGCTCTGGACCGGCATCGGCTCGCTCATCCTCTACAAGATCGTCGACCTCACATTGGGCCTGCGCGCCACCTACGAGGCGGAGCGCGAAGGTCTCGACCTCGCGGACCACGGCGAGCGTGCGTACAACTACTGAGCTTTCCGACGATTAAGACAAACTATCCAGAGGATCGTCAAAAGGAGAAGCCCCGGCCTCACGGCCGGGGCTTTTTGTTTTCTGCATCATCGCGAACCACGTCACTGTCATTCCGGGGCCGCGTAGCGGAGCCCGGAACCCATACACCCCAGCGCCTGAAGAAAGATCGCAGTGATTGTCGTCGCGCCCAATCCTGCTGTGTCGCGTTTATAGGTTCCGGGCCCGCGCCCTTAGGCGCGTCCCGGAATGACAGTGCGCTATCCGTTCTTCACCAGGTTGTTCAGCTTCGTCCGCCGGGTCTCCTGCGGCTCCTGGAAATTGGAGGAGCCGTAGAAGTCGCCCTTCGAATCCATGAGGAAGATCGTTGCCGTGTGATTCATCGTGTAGCCGGAATCGGTCGGAACCTTCTCATAGAAGACCTTGTAGGCCTTCGCAGTCGCGGCGATCTGCTCGGGCGTGCCCGACAGGCCGATGATCCGCGGATCGAAGGAGGACAGATAAGTCTTCATCAGCTCCGGCGTGTCCTGCTCTGGATCGACGGTGACGAAGACCACGTTGAGCCTATCCGCGTTCTTACCCATCGCCTCGAGATCCTGCGTCAGATCGTAGAGGGTGGTGGGGCACACCTCCGGACAATGGGTAAAGCCGAAGAAGATCGCGAAGGGCTTGCCCTTAAGGCTGTCGCTGGAGAACGGCTTACCGTCCTGCGACGTCAGCTGGAACGGCCCGCCGATCGGAACCCGCGTGGCGGATCCGGCCGGCTTCGGCTCCGGCAGGACCAGAAGCAGGGTCCCGAGCAGGACGACCGCCGCCGTCAGGAAGACCGACAGCGGCAACAGGAGGGATCGCTTGAGAACCATCGTATCCTCCGCCTCAGTGCTTGTGCTCCATGGGGGCCGCATCCTGGCCGCCCATGGCGCCGTTCATGCCGCGAACCACATAGGTGACATCGACGGTTCCGGCCTTCTCGAACACCAGCGTGCCCTTCACGCTTTGTCCGTCCTTGAGCGGTTCCTTGAGATCCATGAACATCAGATGGTAGCCGCCGGGCTTGAGTTCCACGGTCGCGCCGGGCGCAATGACGAGCCCGCCCTCGACGGGCTTCATACGCATGATGTTGTCGGCCATAGACATTTCGTGCAGCTCGACACGATCGGCGAGCGGGAACGAGCCGCCGATCAGCCGATCGGGCTCCTTGCCGGTATTCGTGACACGCAGATAGCCGCCGCCCACTTTGGCGCCACCGGGGGTCGCGCGGGACCAGGGCTGCTCGATGGTCAGATCGCCCGCCTTGATGACCGGTGCCACCGCATTCGCCATCCCTGCGGCCGCGATCCGCACTGCGGGCGCCGGTGATTTCAGGCTGTTCGGGTCCTGGCCGGCGGTCGGCACCTGCGTCCATTGCTCGGAGCCGTTGCTGCAGGTTTGGACTACCGGGAAATAGACCGTCGCACCCGGTTGGAACGCATCGGTGAAACGCGCCTGGAAGACGAACTCATCGTAGAAGGCGTCGTCGAGACTGCCGGTCCAGACGATTTCCTTCACACCGTCGCCGACCGGATCACCGTAGAGGGAATAGGAGCGCGCATAGGCGCCCTTCACGGTCTCCAGCGTCCAGCCGGGCTTCGGCATCGGCTTGACCGCGATGATGCCCTCCGGGATCCGCACGCGGATCTTCAGGGTCGGCTGGCCGCCGCAGCCGTGAGGCACGCGCAGGACGGCCTTGTAAGTGGAATTCGGCGCTGTTTGCGCCGTCTCGAAAGAGACGTGGGCGAGAGCCGAGGTGGCCGAGAGGGCGAGCACCGACGCGGCCAGCGCGCCGCCGGAAAGAGAGAGCTTCATGAGATTGGTCCTGTGGTCGGGTTGAAACGATCTTCGCGAAAGACGTTCAAGCCCGGCGCGGTGGCGCGCGCGAACCGACAGGAAGGAAGCCGAAGGAGCGGACGAAGCGAGATTCGTCCGGCAGAAAAGCAACGACAGCCGAAAGGGAGGCCGGGCGCAGGAGGCTCGCTGCATCCGGCATCGGCACGCCCGAGGCGGCTGCGACATGACAGCTCAGGATGCAGCAGAGAGCGTCATGCGCCTGCGCCGGCCCGTGGGCACCTGAGCTTTCCGAGGTCTGCGCACAGACGACGCCTTCGAAGAGGCTCGCTTCCGCATGGAGTGCCCCGCCGAAGGAGTACAGCAGCGCCTGAAGCGCCAGGGCATAGGCGATCGCGGCCGTCATTACGGCCCGCTGCCAGCGTGCGAGGGATGCCCTGTTCGTCATGGCGCGGACACTGGTCCGTCGTAGGCACGGCGTCAACCGGGAAGAGCGGGCGCTTAGGGTTAAAGGACCCTTAACCCCATCCCTCTAATGTCGCAGGTCGATTTCGTCGAAAAGAGATTGCGATTCAGGGTTCTCGATGCGCACGGCACGCCGCTCCTCGTCATCCTATGATGGTCTCTCCAGCGCGCTAAGGGCGTTTGTTGCCCGGCGCGCTCAGGAGATGATCGGCCTGTGCCTGTTGGCCGTCGCCGGTGCGGTGGCGGCATCGCTCGCCACATGGTCCGTCGACGATCCGAGTCTCAACAACGCCACCGACGCGCCGATCCGCAACCTGCTCGGCTGGCCGGGCTCCATCGTTGCCGACCTTTTGATGCAGCTTCTCGGGCTCGGCTCCATCGCGGCCCTTTTGCCATTGGCTCTCTGGGGCTGGCGCCTGATGAAATCCGGCCATCTCGGCCGGGCGCAGCTGCGCCTCGCCCTGTGGGTTCTCGGTGCCGGCGCAGCGACCGCGCTTGCCAGTGCCCTGCCGGCGACGGATCGCTGGCCCCTTCCGACGGGGCTCGGTGGGGTGGTCGGAGACGCCGTCCTCGCGGCCGGAAAGGCCGTGACGGGCCTCTCCAGCGGGTCCGCCAGTGCCATTCTCGGTCTCGTCTTCGCGGGTATCGCGATCCTGACGCTGAGCGCCGCCTGCGGCCTTGGTCTGTCCGAGGAGCGGCATCAGACCGAGCCGGACGATCTCGACGAGCCGGCCGAGGCGAAGCGCAGCCGTCGCAAGGCTCCCGAATGGGACGAGCCGGAGGATGCTTCTGCGGATGAGCCCGGCTGGGGAATCGTGTCTCTCGGCGCCCTGGCACACGGCGCCATGAGCCTGCGTGCCGCTGCCCGCCGCTGGGCCGAACGCCGGGCCACGCCGGAGGACGATTACGAGCCTGCCCCAGCCGGAGCGACGGCCCGCCGTGGCGCTCCTGATGCGATCTGGACGCGGCGCGAGCCGATCCTGGACGATGCGGCCCCGCGCCGCCCGAGGCCCGCTCCTGCGGCCGCGCCGCTTCACGACGAGGATGACGAGAACTGGGACGAGGCCCCGCCCGCAGCGCCGAGCCGCGTGTCGATGCCGGAGCCCGCACCCTCGCGGGTTGGGCCCGCACCGACGGCGCCCAAGCCGGGAAAGCGCATGGTGCGCGAGGCCCAGCCATCCTTCTTGGATCAGGGCGACTATCAGCTGCCTGCCCTCAACCTTCTGGCCGAACCGAAGAAGCCGCAGGTGCCCACGATTTCGGCTGACGCTCTGGAGCAGAACGCGACTCTGCTCGAAGGCACGCTGGAGGATTTCGGCGTGAAGGGCGAGATCATCAACGTGCGCCCCGGTCCCGTGGTGACGCTCTACGAACTCGAACCGGCGCCCGGCACCAAATCCTCGCGCGTCATTTCGCTCGCCGACGACATCGCCCGTTCCATGAGCGCGGTTTCCGCCCGCGTCGCGGTGGTGCAGGGCCGCAACGCGATCGGCATCGAATTGCCGAACCACAAACGCGAGACGGTTTTCCTGCGCGAACTTCTCGCGAGCCAGGATTTCGAATCCACCAAGCAGAAGCTCGCGCTCTGCCTTGGCAAGACGATCGGCGGCGAGCCGGTGATCGCGGATCTGGCGCGCATGCCGCACCTGCTCGTCGCCGGCACCACCGGCTCGGGCAAGTCGGTCGCCATCAACACCATGATCCTGTCGCTCGTCTATCGCCTGAAGCCGGAGGAATGCCGGCTGATCATGGTCGATCCGAAGATGCTCGAACTGTCGGTCTACGACGGCATCCCGCATCTGCTGACGCCCGTCGTGACGGATCCTAAAAAGGCCATCATCGCGTTGCGCT
>NZ_JAIRBM010000029.1 GCF_020089865.1 Microvirga puerhi | reverse complement strand
TCGACGTGATGCAGGTCTCGGACATCACCAAGGTGGTCTCGCCCGATACCTTCGAGCGGCCGATCTATGCCGGCAACGCGATCCAGACGGTGCAGACCACCGATGCCAAGACGGTGCTCACGGTGCGGACCGCGGCCTTTCCTGCGGCGGCTGAGGGTGGCTCTGCCCCCATCGAGGCGGTCGGCCCGGCCGACGATCCCGGCCTGTCGCGGTTCAAGGGCGCGGAGATCGCCCAGACCGACCGGCCGGAGCTGACCTCGGCGAAGATCATCATCTCGGGCGGGCGCTCGCTGGGCTCGGCGGAGAACTTCGCCAAGTACATCGCGCCGCTGGCCGACCAGCTCGGGGCGGCGATGGGGGCTTCGCGGGCGGCGGTGGATGCGGGCTATGCGCCGAACGACTGGCAGGTCGGCCAGACCGGCAAGGTGGTGGCGCCGGATCTCTACATTGCGGTGGGGATTTCAGGGGCCATTCAGCACCTGGCGGGTATGAAGGATTCCAAGGTGATCGTGGCGATCAACAAGGACGAGGAGGCACCGATCTTCCAGGTCGCCGATTATGGTATCGTCGGTGACCTCTTCCAGATCTTGCCACAGCTCCAGGAAGAGTTGACCAAAGCCGGTCACTGAGTTCAGGAATGGAATAGGATCGGGCGCCGCCGCCCGGTCTCTTTTGACGGCACGGAAGGTGTCTGGGGCAGCAGGCAGATGGGTATCGAGATCAAAACGGTTGGCGTAATCGGCGCCGGTCAAATGGGCAACGGCATAGCCCACGTATGTTCGCTCGCAGGTTTCACGGTCCGGCTCCATGATCTCTCCGAAGAGCGGATCAATGCTGGACTCGCGACCATCAACGGCAACATGGCGCGCCAGGTCTCCAAGGAAGCGATCACCGATGCCGAGCGGCAGGGTGCTCTCAGCCGCATCATCCCGGCCCTGACCTACGACGATCTCGCCTCCTGCGATCTCGTGATCGAGGCGGCCACGGAGAACGAGGAGGTGAAGCGCAAGATCTTCACCAACCTTTGCCCATCCCTTCGCCCCGACACGATGATCGCGACCAACACCTCGTCGATCTCGATCACGCGGCTTGCTGCGGCGACAGATCGGCCGGAGCGCTTCATCGGCATTCATTTCATGAATCCGGTGCCGGTGATGCAGCTCGTCGAGCTGATCCGCGGCATCGCCACCGAAGATCCGACCTATGAATCCGCCAAGGAATTCATCGGCAAGCTCGGAAAGACCGTCACGGTCTCGGAGGATTTTCCGGCCTTCATCGTCAATCGCATTCTGCTGCCGATGATCAACGAGGCGATCTACACGCTCTACGAGGGTGTGGGTTCCGTCGATGCGATCGATACCGCGATGCGGCTCGGCGCCAACCATCCGATGGGCCCCTTGCAGCTCGCCGACTTCATCGGCCTCGATACCTGTCTCTCGGTCATGCAGGTCCTGCACGAAGGTTTGGCCGATTCGAAGTACCGCCCCTGCCCGCTTTTGGTGAAATATGTCGAGGCCGGGTGGCTCGGCCGCAAAGCCAAGCGCGGCTTCTACGATTATCGCGGCGAACGGCCCGTTCCTACCCGGTAGAGCTTTCCGAGCTTATCGTTACGCTTGTCTCTGGCGCTCGCCCCTTCCGGCTGCCATCATGTTCCGGTTCGTAAGCGTGGCGGTTCGATGCGTGGCAGATTTCGTTTGGCGACCAGGGCAATGGCTTATGTCGCGGCCCTCTTCCTTGGGACGCAGGTCCTTCTGGCGCAATCGACAGCGCCGGTACCGACCCCCGACCCGTTCTGGAACGTTCCCGATATCGGCTCCCTCCCCGATGACGACCATGGCCGTCTTGTGCGGCGCGGACGGGATCTGATCACCGCGACCTATGCGCATATCGGCCCCGAGGTGCCCGACCCGTCCAAGCGCTACGCGGGCAACAACCTCGCTTGCCGCAACTGCCATCTCGACGCCGGAGCCAAGAAGTTTGGCAATCCTCTTTGGGGACTGGAAGATCTTTTCCCTCAATATGGCTCCGAGGCCGGACGCCGGATCACTCTTAAAGACCGGCTCAATGCCTGCATGACCCGGAGCATGAACGGACGCCCTCTCCCGTTGGATGCGCCCGAGATGACAGCGATGGTCGCGTATATCGATTTCCTGTCACAGGGTGTAAAACCGGGCGAGGTTCTGACCGGATACGGCTCTGGTCGCATGGCGGAGCTCGACAGGCCAGCCGATCCGCGACGCGGCGAGACCATCTACCGGCAGACCTGCGCGATCTGCCACAATTCCGGCGGTCAGGGCCTTCGCCGGAGCCTGCCCGATACCGATCTCGGATACATGGTGCCGCCGCTCTGGGGACCCGACAGTTTCAACAACGCTGCCGGAATGAACCGTCTGACGACCATCGCGAACTTCATCCATGACAACATGCCGAACGGGACCAATTACCTGTTCCCTAGGCTGTCACCGGAGGAAGCATGGGACGTGGCCGCCTTCGTCGTCTCGCAGCCACGGCCGCAAAAGGCGGATACGGACAAGGATTACCCAGACCTGCTCCAGAAGCCGGTCGATACGCCCTACGGCCCCTATGCCGATGGGTTTAGCCGGGAGCAACATGTCTATGGGCCGTTCGGTCCGATCCGTGCCGAGCTGGCGCGCCTGAAGGCGGAGCGGGCCGTCTCCGGCCCTCGGCCTACAGGAAACGGCGGAACCAGTCGGTAAAAAGATACGGGCCGAAGCTCCAAACCCCGGCCCAGAGCCCTGCACCGATGCTGTTGGCGGCCACGAAATGGGGCCAGGGCATTCCCACGGAACCGGCCACGATGCCGTTGAGCTGCCGCAGCACCACGACGAAACGGGCCGTGAGCACCACCATGAAGCCCTTTTCGCGCGCCGTTTTTTCGAGGCTGTCCAGACGCTCAGGTGTCAGGTGGAGCAATCCACCGTAGCGCCGGAGCACGTATCGCCCGCCCCACCGTCCGATCAGGTAGCCGGTGCTGTCACCAAGAACCGCACCGCTCCATGCCGCCAGGAAGACGCTCGCAATGTGAAGATCGCCATGGGCCGCGAGCAGCGAAGCGGCGATCAGACCGCTCTCGCCAGGGAGAGGCAAGCCAAAGGATTCGCCATAAAGGATCAGAAAGAGGACAAGCGCCCCGTGAGCGGCGATGGCCGGCTGCAGCCAAGAAAGGCTCTCGTGAACGAGGTTCATGGGCCGCAACGCTTCCCTGAAAATCCGATAATACGTCGTGATTTCAATAACTTGGCCTGAGGCATCGATCTCACCGGGTCTTCGCAGGTTTCCTGTGGGTGCGTCATAGACGCCCTCGTCCAATGCTTCACAACAGCGTCACACTCTCTATAGTCATAATAGAACGGGATGCGGCTCTTCTTCATGGGGAGGTGATGTGACGATACACGTCCAGCCTGTTGTACGGCCGGAAGCTTGTCCGGCCCTCGTCCTCAATGCCGATTACCGGCCTTTGAGTTACTACCCCTTGTCCATCTGGTGTTGGCAGGATGCGATCAAGGCGGTCTTTCTCGATCGCGTCAACATCGTCTCGGAATACGACAAGGTCGTGCGAAGTCCGAGTTTCGAGATCCGACTTCCCTCGGTGATTTCTCTCAAGACCTACGTTAAACCTTCTCGGAATCCTGCCTTCACCCGCTTCAACGTCTTCCTCCGCGACCGCTTCACCTGCCAATATTGCGGCACTCATGAGGATCTGACCTTCGACCACGTGGTTCCCCGCTCAAAGGGCGGTCAGACGACCTGGGAGAATGTGGTTGCCGCCTGTGCCCCCTGTAACCTGAAGAAGGGGGATCGGATGCCACACGACGTGGAAATGTGGCCGCGACAAAGCCCCTTCGCTCCGACCCTCCACGACCTTCACTCCAACGGCCGTCTTTTCCCGCCGAACTATCTCCACGACAGCTGGCTCGACTACCTCTACTGGGACAGCGAATTGGAACCGTAGGTCAGGCCTTGCCTCTGTAGGCTGCCAATCCCGCCAGGGCGGCGAGCGCCACAGAGATCAGTGCATTCCATCCCGCCAGCGATATGCCAAGAAAGCGCCACGCCGCTTCCGTGCAGCTGACGACACGGATGTTTGAGAGCTGGCCGAGCAGATCTCCCACGTTGCCGGAGCTCGCCGCAGGTCCGCCGCCGCAATCGCTCGGGCCGAGCCAGAAGCCCCATTCGACGCCCGCGTGATAGGCACCCATGCCGGCGCTGACGACGAAAACGACGGCAAGGCACCACAACCCGATCCACATCCAACGCGGGGGCAGGAGCGCCGTGATAAGGGCGAGCGGGATGCCGAGATAATATGGGTTGCGCTGTTCAAGACAGAGCTTGCAGGGTTGATAGCCCCACACATGCTGGAAGATAAGCGCTCCGCCCACGGTTGCTGTCGCCGCCACGGCGACGGCAAGCGCCGCCTGCCGCATCGTCAGACGAAAACGCATCTCTCTCTCTCCTCAGAACAGATATCGGAACGCCACGAACCCGCCGATGAAGGCCGCGATCGCCAGGAAAGCCACCAGATTGAAATGGCGGTCTATCACAGACTTGATCGTCGGTCCGAAACGACTCATCAGCAGCGCGATCACAAAGAAGCGCGCGCCGCGGGTCAACGCCGACAGCAGGATGAACCAGCCGAGGCTGTAACCGGCGAATCCGGACGTGATCGTGACGAGCTTGTAGGGGATCGGCGTCAGGCCCTTGAGGAGAATCACCCAGTGGCCGTATTGGGCATAGCCGTGCCGGAACGCCTCCGCCCCATCGGTCAGGCCATAGAGCTGGAAAAGCCAGGCACCGAGGGAATCATAGAGCAAGAGCCCGATGAAATAGCCCAGGATGCCGCCGAGCACCGAAGCGATCGTGCAGACCAGGGCGTAGGACCATGCCTTGTCCGGCCGTGCCAGCATCATCGGCACCAGCATGACGTCCGGCGGCACGGGAAAGAAAGAGCTTTCCGCGAACGACACGGCCGCCAGGGCATAGGGAGCCGAAGGCTTGCCCGCGAGAGAAAGGGTCCAATCGTAGAGGCGTCTGAGCATGGTCATCCGGCGGCTGGAAGAGGTCGAGGCCTTGGAGCCCTGACCCTTTGAGCACAAGCCGGGTTCGCTGGCGAGAGGTCTCCGATGCCGCGGCAAGAGCTCAACAGGTTCAAGGCCGCGATTGACCGCCCTTCCCGGCCCGTGTTACTCGGCTCTCCGCGTTGCCCCTGTGGCGGAATTGGTAGACGCGCTCGACTCAAAATCGAGTTCCGCAAGGAGTGCTGGTTCGATCCCGGCCAGGGGCACCACGCCGTTTGAAGCGGCTTTCCAAAATCCCTGCGAATCAAATGCTCTCTTTGAAACTACCCTCCGCAGGCTTCCCGAGGTGTCTTCGCTCGGCCTCGCCGTGAAACGTCGCGAAATCTCAAGGACGTGAACATGATATGGGCGATCTTTCGTCCCGTCTCGGGCGACGCGGATCCATTCATCTCTTGAAGAAGACATCGGGCCGATCCTGAGCGTCGAATCCACGCTCAAGATCGATGCCTTAGCCGCAAGATCGAGGCGCACCGGGGAAATCATCCGGTTGGCAGAGTTGTCGGCCGGCCTCCGTTGTTGAGAGTCCGCATTTCATTGATGAAATCCGCCGGATACGACAGCGTTGACGACGGGGTCTTGAGCCCCATGAACTTTGCAATGTCGGCGACAAATGCGTTGCAGTTGTAAAGGACAGCGTGCCACATCGGCGAATTGGCCTGCAAATCAGCAATGAAGGCCGTAACCTTGCGGTATTCGGCTTCGCTCAGGGGCACCCGATAACGGGCAGAGACGTATCGCTCCTCAAGGTCGCCGTCGCTCGCCCCGGTTTCTGACGGCACGAGAAAAACATGGCCAATCATCCAAGGAACGGGGCTGTCCCCGGCGGGATGGAGGCCGGCAACCCTGCTTTCGACAATCTTGCCCTGCCCATTCAGCCGACCGAATGTCGCGTATGTGTGGCCATAGCTCAAAGCCTGCCGCGCCCGGAACTCGATAAAATACTGCGTGCCGGCATGTTGAGCCTTTTGTGCCGTGGCGGAAACATCGTAGCGAGAACTGGCCGTTGCGGCCGTGGACATCGAGAGCACTAACAGGGTGGCGAGCAAGCCCGCACTCATGCGGTTCTGAGAAAAGATTTTCACCATCAACTCCTGGCAGTTATTCGCCCCCGTTTCGGATCGTTACGGTCGGCACTGCATGCCAAGCATCTGAAAATCATCACATTCTAGATTCTAGGCCGAGGAAATCATTTCGTCACAGGTTTGGAAGGGCCAGCGCGTCCGGCCCCTCCTGGATCCCCAAGGATATCAACCCTTTCGGACCAACGGAGCCGCCGGGGCCGGCGCAGGCGGCGGAGCCTTGCCCCATCCATATCCCGGAGCTTTGCCAACACAAGCGGCCATCCCGAACGCGACGACAGTCAGCGCGGCAGCGAACGCAATTTTTCTAGCAATCACCATGCAAACACCCCTCCTGTTGTACGGAGGAAGCGTAAATTTACTTGGGACCATTTGCCAACTGCCCTAAAGATTTGGGATTTTCTTGCCAGCAAAGTGTTGCCTTACGCTGCGTTATGCCCAGTTTAGTCGAGCTGGCCACTACTGATCGAAAATTGCCCTCAATCGCCCAGTTTCTTGCCAATCAATGCCGCTCCGCACGCGTTGACGCTCCGCGAATCACTGCGAATCAACGACGATTTGTCAGAGAATCCAGGGAACGAGTCGCGCCGTGCGGGCCATGTAGGCACGATACTGATCGCCAAAAGTATCGAGCATCAGGCGCTCTTCCTGGCCGACGCGGAAGAAATACAAGGTGCCGAATCCAATCATGCCGGAAAAGCCCGCCACCCAATTAGGGAGCAGCAGCGCTTGCGCGAGAGCCCACATCCAAAAGGCCGTGTACATGGGATGGCGGACGCGTTCGTAGACGCCTTCAGTCACGAGCTTGTGGCGCTCTCGGACCTCCAACGTCACTGACCAGTTACGCCCGAGCGCCCGATGCGTCAGATAGAACATGATCAGGGAGCCGATCGCCAGCAGAATACCCATACCGGCGACAGCTGGCTGGAACGGATGGCTCGCAATACGGGGAAAGCCCGTAACAACATAGATGAACGGAAGGATGCCGAGGCCTGTGAGCGAGATGAGCAACAGCACGATTTCCCTCATGCCCCGCGCACTCCGGGAGATCGGCGTACGCCGGGAGCGTCGAGCATGCGGAACACGGATAACGTACCAGCCGGCCGCGAGGAAAACGAAGACCGCCTTGGCGATGGTAGGCGTGATCAATGGGCAGCCCTTTCTGCACGCTCAAGAAAGGATGCCTCGCCGGAATTGATATCGAGAAGGCACCCGTCCGACCCAATAGCCGACATTGCGCCGGTCGGGGAATGGATCTGCACGGCTGCGGGCAGCGGACCGCACAGGAACATGAAATAATCGTACGATGTCCGGCAATCGTTTGCTCGGACGAACTGGCAATGCACGCGGAAGAAGTTGCGCCGGATACGTCTGTAGGCCGCGGGTTCAAGCATGCGCCTGATGCGCACCACGCGAACCACGGGAGACCTCTCAGTGGCCAGCCCAAGGCATGCGACCGGGTTTGTCTTGTAGAAATTCATGACATCGGTAAGGGCCTGGTACTCGCCCCAGACCACCCCTTCGGCATTCGCCACACGCTGAAGAGCGGCGCGAAAACGGCTCGCTCCCCGGTGCAGCCCGATCTTGAGGATTGAGGATCCGACCGACAACAGGACCACGCGCGTGTCGCTTCGACCGAGCGCGGGATAAAGCGACAAGGCTCGATCGAGAATATCGACAGCAAGCACCGCTCCGAGGCTATGCCCGACCAGGACGATCTCCTCAGCCCTCAGGTCCCTTGCCGCTGCAACGACCTCGTGCGCTATGCGTTCAAGGCGACGATCAAGGACAGGATCGAGCGCCTTGATATAGGCCCGCGAAAAATTCCAATCATCGAAAAGCAGCGGCAGGTGCAGCCAGCGCCCCGGCCAATGGATCAAGCCTGCGAAGGCCGCAACGCCGACAAGGATTCCAGCCGAAGCAACACCACTCACGCGCCCGACGAACACTCCGACAAGTACCGCTACGGCAACCAAGACCGCGAGCAAGACCACCGGATAAAGGAAGAAACCTGCATAACGCCAGTTGGTGCGCAGATACGCACCGAGCGCCCCCCCGGCGAGGAAATCGGTAAAGGCGTGAACGCCACGCGGAATCCTTCGCCACAACGATCCACGTTCCGACGATTCGATCAGGTCGTCCCAGCGGACCAAACGATAGTCGGTTTTCACCCGCCAATTCGGGCCCTCCGTCAGGAGGTTCCAGCGCGCCTCGTCAGCCGTAATGATTGGCTCAGACGCGACGGCTTTTACTGACCAGGTCGCCTCGAAACGACGCAACTCTTGCACGAAGCGTCGATGTACGCGCTCTGGCGATCGGGGATCATAACCGCCGACATGGAAAACCAGCCTTGTCGACGTGACCCTATCCGCCATTCGCATCCAGCTTTCGACTTTCTTAGGCGCCCCAACATAACTTGTAGTCGATGGTTAAAATGCCCGCCATACGTTTTGGGCGCCTCCCCTCTAGATCACAGTGGGTTTCTCGCAGTCGGGATGCTGCTCTACATGAGCCACGACAAGCAACTGCGGGAATGGGACTACATACTTGGTAGTCATCGACGAATTTCTTCTCATTTTATCGAAACGGGAGTTCCGAAGTCTGCTCGATGGGCGGTCATGGGCACTACAATTATCTCGGCGCCCACTGCCGAAGCTTATCGCGCCCAACTGGAGGGCGATGCAAATGCGGCAAATATCTCGCTTGATGGGGTTTCATCAGTTTCATCAAAAATCTGCTGAGAATCCTGCGGGAAGCACCACGACATAGGCACAAGGTGGCCACACCGCCCTTGGGATATTTCGTCCACAGATTGGAAGACGACCTGGGCGATGGTTACGCCGCTCACCGCCCTGCGCTACCTGCCTCCAAGTGGCGGAAGACGCCGACCACGTTCTCGTAGACCGGCCGCTTGAAGGGTATGATCAGTTCGGGAAGGAGACGCATCTCTTCCCAGCGCCATTCATCGAATTCGGGGCGATGATGGCCGCCGCCCGGATGCTGGACCTCGATTTCGCTCTCATCGCCCTCGAACCGGAACGCGAACCATTTCTGCGTCTGGCCGCGATAGCGTCCACGCCAAGCGCGACCGGCGACCATGGACGGCAGGTCGTAGGAATACCATTCGGGGGCCTCCGCCAGAAGCTTGACGGACCGAACGTTCGTCTCCTCGTAGAGCTCCCTCAGGGCAGCCTGATAGGGCTCCTCGCCGGGATCGATGCCTCCCTGCGGCATCTGCCAGGCATAGCCGTCGGACACGTGGTCCCCGCCCCCCTCGGACCTTCGACGGCCGATGAAAACTTGGCCTTGTCGATTGAGAAGCATGACGCCGACACAGGCACGATAGGGAAGATCTGTCCTGGCCTGCTGTCCTCTCGCGCCTCTCATCAGATCTGACCTCCCGTTCGCAGATGCTCGTGCCCCACACCAAGCCATCCTGTTATGATCGCGGGATGCGTGTGTTGGTTCCGAAGCAGGCTGCAAGAGTGCCGTGGCGTTTCGTCAGGCACAAGCCTTTCTGTGCGCTCATGCATCGACCAAAAGAAAGACCCGGCGGTTCCTCACCGCCGGGCCCTGTTTTCGGATCGTCTGTAACAACGATTCAGTTCGGCACGTTGGTCGTGTTGGCAGCGCCCTTGCGCACCCCGTGCAGGAAGTCATAGGCGGCAGTGAGCTGCTTGTCCTTTGCCGGATCCGGCGGGACATAGGCCGAAGACCCGCCGCGCTCGTCCTTCTCGCCGCCATTCATGAGGTGACCACGCAGACCGGCTTCGCCCTTGGTCTCATCCTTGCCCTTCAGCTCGTCCGGGATGTCCTGTGTGACCTCCTGGTCCGGCTCGATTCCCTTCGCCTGAATCGAGCGGCCGGACGGCGTGTAGTAACGTGCCGTCGTCAGGCGCACGGCACCGTTGCCACCGAGCGGGATAATGGTCTGCACGGAGCCTTTGCCGAAGGAGCGGGTTCCGAGCACCGTCGCGCGCTTGTGATCCTGCAGAGCACCGGCGACGATTTCCGAAGCGGAAGCGGAGCCGCCATTCACGAGCACCACGAGCGGCTTACCCTTCGTCAGGTCACCACCCTTGGCCGTGAAGCGCTGCGTATCCTCCGGGTTGCGGCTACGGGTCGAGACGATCTCGCCGCGATCCAGGAACGCATCGGAGACCATGATCGCCTGATCGAGGAGACCACCCGGATTGTTGCGCAGATCGATGACGAAACCGGTGAGCTTGTCGGCTCCGATATCGCTCGTCAGCTTCTCGATACCGGCGCGGAGACCCTCGTAGGTCTGCTCATTGAACTGGGTGATGCGCAGAACACCGATATCGCCCTCGGCACGCGCCCGCACCGGCCGAACCTTGATCGTCTCGCGGGTGAGCTTCACCTCGATCGGATCCTTCGCTTCCTTGCGCTGGATCTTCAGCGTCACGGACGAGTTGATGGGGCCGCGCATCTTATCCACGGCCTGGTTCAGGTTAAGGCCCTGGACCTGCTCACCATTGATCTGGGTAATGATGTCGTTGGCCAGGATACCGGCCCGGGATGCCGGGGTTTCGTCGATCGGAGCCACGACCTTCACGAGGCCGTCCTCCATGGTGACCTCGATGCCGAGGCCACCGAACTCGCCGCGGGTCTGGACCTGCATGTCACGGAAGCTCTTCGCATCCATGTAGCTGGAATGCGGGTCCAGTGAGGTCAGCATGCCATTGATCGCCGACTCGACCAGCTTCGATTCATCCGGCTTTTCGACATAGTCGGTCCGGATCTTCTCGAAGACATCGCCGAAGAGGCTCAGCTGCCGGTATGTATCCGCGGAGGCGGCAATCGCACTCGTCGAGGACAGCAAGCTGGTCTGCGACACCGCCGACATGCCGCCGGCGCCTATCACCGCACCTAGAATTAAAAGGGACACTTTGCGCATTATCCGCGAACCTTCTCGCCTTGCGATTTCGCCCACCATGGACCTGGATCGATCGAACCGCCGTCTTTCCTAAACTCTACATAGAGAATCGGATTGTTCTTTTCTATGGCACCGCCCGCCAAGGAAATGAGAGAGGTGTCTCCCATCGCGGCAACCGGTTCTCCAGCGAGCACGAACTGCCCGACGTCGACATTGATCTGGTCCATTCCGGCCAGGAGCAAATAATACCCCCCGCCGGCATTGATGATCAAGAGTCGCCCATAAGACCGGAACGGTCCGGCAAAGGCAACCCAGCCGTCCGCCGGTGATACGATAGATGCCTTCTGACGGGTCGTGATCGAAATGCCGCGCGTCGTTCCGCCATAGCCGTCGGAAATGCCGAATTCCTGCACGACATCGCCGCTGACAGGCCTTGGAAGCAGGCCTTTTGCGGCAGAAAACGGGACTTTCGGAGCAAGGCGCGCCGGATCCTGGAAAGCGGCCTGGGCGAACCGGGACCGGGCTTCTTTCTCCTGAGCTTCCGCAGCCTTGCGGGCCTCCTCGGCGGCCCGCTGGGCGCCGGAGATTTCCTTTTCCATACGGTCGATCAACTCTTTGAGAGTGCCGGCCTGTTGAGCCAGATTGGCGGCCCTTTCCTTCTCGGCCCCCATGCTTTTCTCCGCCTCGGCCAGGCGCTTCTGCCGGGCATCGACAAGGGCGGTGAGGCGCTCCTGCTCGGTATTGAGGGCTTTTAGCTCCCCGCTGAGGGTCGTACGGTCGGTGGTGATGGCGTTCTTCAGGCGGACAAGCTCTCCGAGATCGCTTACGAGGGTCTCGGCCTCCGCGCGCAGCTCCGGCAGCACGGCCCCGAGCAGAATCGAGGCACGGACCGCCTCGAGCATGTCCTCCGGGCGGACGAGGACCGCCGGCGGCGGCCGACGTCCCATCCGCTGGAGAGCCGCGAACACCTCGACGATAATGCCGCGGCGGCTTTCCAGGGACCGTCGGGTCGCTGCTTCGCTTGACGTCAGGTCCTGAAGGCGCTGCTCCAGGTCCCGAATGCGGTCCTCCGTCGCACGGACGCGACCCGCCGTATCGATCAAGGCCGCGTTGAGTTTCGCCCGATCAGCTCCGATTGCCGCGACCTCAGTCTCCAGCCTCCGTCGCGCCTCGGCGCTCGCCGCCATCGCCTCTTCGAGAACCTTCAGGTCCTTTTCGCGCTGATTCTTTTGCTCGACCGTTTCGGGGGGAACGGCCGGTGCAGTCGGCGCAGGCGGCTGCGCCTGCTGAGCCTGGACAGCTCCCAGCGCGAGAAACATCGAACATACTGCAAGGCCGAGAGCCTTGCGCGGGAGCGGAGACGGAAAGCGGATCATCCCTTACGTATCGTCGTGGCCGGCACGATGATAAGGGTGACCGGCGATGATTGTCAGCGCTCTATAAAGCTGCTCGGCCACAAGTGCCCGCACAATCTGATGCGGCATGGTGAGTGCCCCGAAGGACACCACCGATTTGGCTTTTCTGAGAATCTGAGGATCGAGCCCGTCCGGCCCGCCAATCACACAGGCGACCCCCGGAGCCCCCTCGTCCCGCCATTGTCTGATTCGCTCCGCGAATGCCTCGCTCGGCGGACTCTTGCCACGTTCGTCGAAGGCGATGAGAAAAGCTTGGCCAGCCCTTTCCAGAAGCGCCGCCGCCTCCTCGGACCTGCGGTCGTCATCGCGACGCGCCCGGCTTTCCGGAAGCTCGACCATATCGAGACCGGTTATGCCGAGGCTGCGGCCCATCGCCTCGATCCGCTGTCTATAGCGCTCGACCAGCTCCCGCTCGGGGCCACTCTTGAGTCGGCCCACGGCCAGCAAGCTCAACCGCAACGCTTGTGTTTCCCGTCAGCTGGCGCGGTCTTGCGGACGGTCGGCGCCCCACATCTTCTCGAGGTTGTAGAAGCTACGAACCTCCGGACGGAAAATGTGAACCAGGATGTCGCCGGCATCGATCAGCACCCAGTCGCAGGCGGGCAGCCCCTCGACGCGTGCGTTCCCGAAGCCCTTGTCCTTGAGATCCTTGACCAAGCGATCGGCGATCGCGCCCACATGACGCTGGGAACGTCCCGATGTGATGATCATGGTGTCTGCAAGCGAGGTTTTGCCGGCAAGGTCGATCTCGACCGTATTCTCGGCTTTCATATCCTCGAGGCTGGCCAATGCGACGGCCTGAATGTCCTCACCCTGCGGAGCCTCCGCTCCGGAGAGAAGGGGAAGCGGATTCAGTTCCGCTTCAAACGAAGATAGTCGGTTCAGGTTCAAACCCTTTCAACCAGCGCCACATCATGCGCCGTGACTCTAAGATAATGTCGAACG
The DNA here is from genome assembly GCF_020089865.1 of Microvirga puerhi. Classification (GTDB taxonomy): domain Bacteria; phylum Pseudomonadota; class Alphaproteobacteria; order Rhizobiales; family Beijerinckiaceae; genus Microvirga; species Microvirga puerhi. The sequence goes on along the minus strand of NZ_JAIRBM010000029.1, from coordinate 37,735 downwards.
GCACTCTTTTTCAACGTCCCCCGACGGGAGAAGTTCGTCGCAAACGGCGAAGGTCAGTGGAGGAAAGGAAGGAGCGCGGGCCATGCAGGAAGACCCAGGCCGGCGGAGCAAGATCAGCCAAGGCTGCAGCCGCGCTCTCCGGAATGCGGGCCTTCGACAGAGCGAGCGCCGCCCGGGAGTTCATGGCCTTCAAAGTCCAGCGTGGCCGGTCGATCACGGCCATCGGCATCATCCCGGCAATCCGCTGCCAGCCACGCCAGCGATGGAAACTGGCCAAATTGTCCGCTCCCATGATCCAGACGAAGCGGACGCCAGGATGCCGGCGTGTCAGATAGGTCAGCGTATCGATGGTGTAGCGGGCCCCAATCGCCTCTTCGAAGACGGTGACGTCGATGCGGGGATGATTGGCGATGCGCCGCGCCTCCTGCGCCCGCTCGGCCGTCGAGGCCAGTTCTCCCGGGTCCTTCAGCGGATTGCCCGGCGTGACGATCCACCAGACCCGATCGAGCCCCAGGCGCTTGAGCGCCAGCATGCTGACGAGCCGATGGCCCCCGTGGGCTGGGTTGAAAGACCCGCCATAGAGCCCGATCCGCATCCCTGGCGCGGCATAGGGCAGACGGGCGAGACCTGACGGCCTCAAGCGAAACTTCGACGGCGGCAATCTCACGGACGCGTCTGGCCCGAACCACGGATACGGTATTTGAAAGAGGTCAATTGCTCGACGCCTACCGGACCGCGGGCATGCATGCGCCCCGTCGCGATGCCGATCTCCGCTCCGAATCCGAACTCGCCGCCATCGGCGAATTGCGTCGAGGCATTATGCAGGACGATGGCTGAATCCACTTCGGCCAGGAAGCGTTCCGCCGCCTCATCGTCGTCGGTCACGATGGACTCCGTGTGGTGCGAGCTGTAGGTCTCAATATGATCGATCGCGGCCGACAGGCCATCCACCACCCGGACGGAGATGATCGCGTCGAGATATTCCGTCCGCCAATCCTCTTCGGTGGCGGGCGATACCCGTGCGTCAACCGTCTGAGCGGTTGCATCGCCCCGCACGGCGCAGCCGGCATCGAGCAGCATCATCACCAGGGGCTTCAGATGGGTTCCGGCACAGGCCCGGTCGACCAGAAGCGTCTCGGCCGAGCCGCAGATCCCGGTGCGGCGCATCTTGGCGTTGAGGACGATCCTCTCGGCCATGGCGAGATCGGCCTTCGCATGAACGAACACATGGCAGATGCCTTCGAGATGAGCGAAGACGGGAACCCGCGCCTCCTCCTGCACCCGGGCCACGAGGCTCTTGCCGCCACGCGGCACGATCACGTCGATATTGCCGTCCAGACCGGCGAGCATGGCCCCCACGGCAGCGCGGTCGCGAGTCGGCACGAGGCGGATCCCATCAGCGGGAAGGCCCACCTCCTCCAACCCCTCTCCCATCGCTTCGGCGATGGCCATGGAGGTTCGGAAGCTTTCCGACCCAGTCCGCAGGATCGCCGCGTTGCCGGCCTTGAGACACAGTGCTCCCGCATCGGCGGTCACGTTCGGCCGGCTTTCGAAGATCACGCCGACGACCCCTAAGGGCGTCGCGACGCGCTCGATCAGGAGCCCATTGGGCCGCTCGAACGCGGCGAGAACCCGCCCGACCGGGTCGGGCAGCGCGGCGATGCTCTCCACGGCTTTCGCAATCTCTTCCAGCCGCGCGGGATCGAGGGTGAGGCGATCGAGGAAGGCGGGCGTCTGCCCCCTCGCCCGAGCCGCAGCCAGATCCTCTCGGTTGGCAGCCAGGATCGCGTCGGCCCGAAGGCGAATTCGCCGGGCCATGGCCATCAACCCCGCCTCCTTCTCGGCAGCAGTGGCGGTGGCGAGACGGCGGGCCGCCTTGCGCGCCCGACGTCCCAACGCGTTGAGCAGGGCCGGGATGTCCTGCGCTCCAACCGAATCCGCAGCGGCGGCGTTGAGTCGGTCAGCGGGGTCGGCCCCGCTCACGATCAGAGTATCATCCATGTCCAAGCCTCGCGGACGATCCGCATCTCACCCTAAATCCATCGCGCGCTCGGCAAGCCGGGATCCCAGCCGCACCCTCTCTCCGAGCAAGGCCGGTCATGGGCTCACAGCCGAGCAGCGCATCGGCACGTCGGGATGGCATTACAAGAGCTGGATCGGCCCCTTCTACCTGCCCGATGTGAAACCGAAGGATTTCCTGTCCTTTTACGTTGAACATTTCAATACCACCGAGATCAACAATTCCTTTTACCGCCTGCCTACGGAAAGGGCCGTCAAGGCATGGCGCGAAAGCGCGCCGCGAGGCTTCCTGTTCGCCTGGAAGGCATCCCGCTTCATCACCCATCTCAAGCGACTGAAGGACGTCGAGGACAGCATCCGTTTGATTTTCGGCCGCATGGCTGGGCTCGGCCCGGCCTTCGGTCCCGTCCTGTTTCAGCTACCGCCGACCTTCCGGGCCGAATCGGAGAACCTTCAGAGGCTGGCGCGCTGCCTGAAGCATATCCCGGCGCATCGCCGATGCGTGGTCGAGTTCCGTCATCCGAGCTGGTACGAGGAGCCCGCCCTCGACCTGCTTCGCGACCATAACACGGCGCTCTGCATCTCGGATCACGAGGCTGCACCGGCCCCATGGGTCGCGACGGCCGATTTCGTCTATATCCGCGCCCACGGGACCGCGGGGCGCTATGCCGGGCACTACAGTCCCAACACGCTGCAGAGCTGGGCAAAGAAACTCGATCACTGGCGCCGGGAAAGGCGCGATACTTACGTCTACTTCGACAACGATGTGAAAAGCGCAGTTCCTCAGGATGCGCAGAAGCTCAAGGCGATTGTGGCCGCGTGACAAGACGCATGTTTCTTTGCCCCGTTGGTCGGAAGAAGTGCGTCGCGACAAGCCTCATGGCCAGCATCAATGGCAGCACGCCCCAGCTGCGGGGGCAGCGCCGCCGGTCCCAATGAATTAGTATTGACTAATTGATTAGTGTTCGCTAATTATTTCCCATGCATGAAGCAGCCAACATCAACAGCGTGATGCGCGCCCTTGCCGACCCGACCCGGCGAGCCGTGTTCGAGCGGTTGGTCGGCGCCGACGAAATTACAGTGGTCGAGCTGACGCGGGGAAGCGGCGTGACGCAGGGCGCCATCTCCCAGCATCTCAAGGCGCTGAAGCAGGCCGGCTTGGTCACCGAACGGCCCGAGGGCAGGAGGGTCTTTTATCGCGCCGAACCGGAGGGCCTTGCTCCCCTCTTCGATTGGATGAGCCACTACGGCGTCTTCTGGCGTGAGCGGTTCGCCAACCTCCGTACCCTTCTGAAAGAGATCGATCCATGAACGACGCCGTATTGAAATCCGACACGCAGGAGATCGTGATTGACGAACTCTTTCCGCATGCGCCGAAAACGATCTGGAGGACGCTGGTAGACGGCGAACTGATGGGCCGCTGGATGATGGCGCCGACAGGATTCAAGCCTATCACGGGCCAGCGCTTCACGTTCCAGACGAAGCCAGCCGGTGACTGGAACGGAACCATTCACTGCCAAGTGCTGGAGGTGATCCCGAACGAACGACTCGTCTATGCCTGGAAAGGCGGCCACGAGGCCAATGTCGGGTACGGCTCCCAATTGGACACAGTTGTCACCTGGACGCTTTCCAGGGCAGCAGGCGGAACACGGCTCCGCCTAGTCCATTCCGGCTTCGTCCTGCCCAGGAATGACACGGCTTACAAGAACATGAGCGAAGGCTGGAAGAAGGTTGTCCAAAACCTCGGTAATACCGCTGCCGAACAGGACTGACGCGACCGACAAGACGGCGGCCCGAGCCTGCCGCGGAACGCGAGGCGAGCGAACATGTTCGACGCCCTCGAACGCACCCTGGCTCGACAATACTTCAAAGGAGATGGAAAGACATGAGCGAGCCTTATACGGGAGGGTGCGCCTGTGGCGCGCTCCGCTACAAAATCTCAGCCGAACCGGTGATGATGGGCGATTGCCAGTGTCGCCAATGTCAGCGTGAGAGCGGCACTGGGCACGGATCTCATCTCACCTTCCCGCGCGCAGCTGTGGAGATCGAGGGCGAAGCGGCACACTGGAACTTGGTCAGCGACAACGGAACGGTCAAAACGCGCGCTTTCTGCCCTACTTGTGGATCACCGATCGCTATGACGTTTCCCGACATGCCGGACTATTTCGTCGTGCGCGCCGGAAGCCTCGACGACCCAAGCCGGTATAAGCCACAGATGGTTTTCTGGAGCGCTGCCAGTCAGCCCTGGGACCATATCGATCCAAACCTGCCGAAATTCGACAAGATGCCGCCTATGTGACCGCTGACTGCGGCCAGACGTCATTCCGCAGGCCGGATAGGGGGCCCTGACCCTACTCGGCCTGCAAGGCCATATCGTCCCGGTGAACCATCTCGGTCCGGCCCGGATAGCCGAGGATCGCTTCGATCTCGCGGCTGGGCCTGCCGATGATCCGCAAGGCATCCTCTGCATCGTAGGCGACGAGGCCGCGCCCCAGGATACGGGCCTCGTTACGAATGGTGACAGCGTCGCCCCGGGCGAAGATGCCTTCAATCCGACGAACGCCCACCGGCAGGAGACTCGCTCCGCCCTGAAGCGCGCGCGTCGCTCCATCGTCGACGTAAAGAATGCCGCGTGGCTCGAGTGCTCCCGCGATCCAGGTCTTGCGGGCCGTTGCGGGGTTGGAAGGGGTCAGGAACCAGGTGCAGCGCCCACCTTCAGCGACACATTTCAGCGGGTTCTTCGCGCGTCCATCCGCGATGATCATATGCGTGCCACCGGCGGCGGCGATCTTGCCTGCCTCGATCTTGGTACGCATGCCGCCGCGGGAGAGTTCGGAGGCCGCCCCGCCCGCCATCCCCTCGATGGCCGGCGTGATGCGGTCGACGACGGGAATATGCTGCGCGTCAGGATCGGATGCAGGCGGCGCCGTATAAAGCCCGTCGATATCGGAGAACAGAACCAGCAGATCGGCCCCGATCATGGTGGCGACACGGGCCGCCAGGCGGTCATTGTCGCCATAGCGGATCTCGCTCGTCGCCACCGTGTCGTTCTCATTGACGACCGGCACGGCCCGCATGTCGAGGAGCTTCAGGGTGGTCGCCCTGGCATTGAGATAGCGACGACGCTGCTCCGTATCGGCGAGCGTCACCAGGATCTGCCCGGCCGTTATCCCATGATGCGCCAGAACCTCGGACCATGTCCGTGCAAGGGCGATCTGCCCGACCGCCGCCGCCGCTTGGCTCTCCTCGAGGCGGAGAGGCCCTGGCGGTAATCCCAGCACCGTGCGGCCCATGGCAATGGCACCGGAGGAAACCACAAGCACGTCTGCCCCGCGAGCATGCAGGTCCGCGATATCCTCCGCCAGGGCGGCTAGCCAGGCATGGTTGAGGCGCCCCCGGGCACGATCGACGAGAAGTGAGGAGCCGACCTTGAGGACGATGCGGCGGAACTGGCGAAGGTCAAGACTCACGGACGCCATTCCTCCTGGGTCTCGACCACCTTTTCTGCGACCCTGGCCTCATCGATGATGGAGAGCAAGGCCTGCAGAACTTCCTGCACCCCCTGTCCGGACGCGGCGGAGACCACGTAAGGGGTTCGCTTGGCGGCGCGCTTCAGGCGTGCCAGCTGTTCTTTCAAGGTGTCGGGATCGAGAGCGTCGGTTTTGGAGAGAGCGACGATCTCGGGCTTGTCCGCCAAGCCGTGGCCATAGGCCTCGATCTCGTGCCGGACGGTCTTGTAGGCCTTACCCGCATGCTCGCTGGTTCCATCGACGAGATGCAGAAGCACACGACAGCGCTCCACATGGCTTAAGAATCGGTCGCCGAGACCGACGCCTTCGGATGCGCCCTCGATGAGACCCGGAATGTCGGCCAACACGAATTCCCGGTTGTAGGCCCGCACGACGCCAAGGCCCGGGTGCAACGTGGTGAAAGGATAATCGGCGATCTTCGGTTTCGCAGCCGTCACGGTCGCAAGGAACGTTGACTTGCCGGCATTGGGCAGCCCGACGAGGCCGGCATCCGCGATCAGCTTGAGACGCAGGATGATCCAGCGCTCCTCCCCCTCCTGGCCGGGATTGGCACGACGGGGGGCGCGATTGGTGGAGGTGGTGAAATAGGCATTGCCGAAGCCGCCATTGCCGCCCTTGGCCAGAAGCACTTTCTGGCCGACCTCGGTCATGTCGGCGATCACCGTTTCGCCGTCCTCATCGAGGATTTCGGTGCCGGCCGGCACCTTGAGGATCACGTCGTGCCCCTTACCACCGGCACGGTTCTTCCCCATGCCGTGATCGCCCTTCTTGGCCTTGAAGTGCTGCTGATAGCGGTAGTCGATGAGGGTGTTGAGACCCTCGACGCATTCAGCCCAGACGTCTCCGCCGCGTCCGCCGTCGCCCCCGTCGGGCCCGCCGAACTCGATGAATTTTTCACGGCGAAACGACACGCAACCGGCGCCGCCGTCGCCTGAGCGGATATAGATCTTGGCTTGGTCGAGAAATTTCATAATCCGCTCCCTTTACGGGACTGGAGCATTTTTCGCAAAAGCGTATCCCGTTCTGCGGTGAAAAAATGCGACCGTCTACATCCATCGTGCGGGGGCAACGCGCACAAGGCGTCGAGCGCTCCCAGTTCATCCGGGAGCGCTCGACGGACTTAGCTTGCCAGCGAAAGTTCCGACCCCGCCTCGGGCGAAACCGGCTCGCGGACGAGGCCTGTATGGCCCCAGCTCTTCAGGCTTTCCCAGGCCCGCCGGTCGAGACGAAAATGATCGGCCGGGTAGAACCCGCCCCGGGCCTGGAGTTCCGCAAGGCCGGAGCCCTGATAGGCAAAGCCGCACTTCTCCAGCACACGGCGGGAGGCCGGGTTGATCACCCGAGTCGATGCCCTCAGCTCGCTTTCATGGCCGTAGGCGAAGAAGGCATCGATGAGGGCCCGCGCTGCCTCGGTGGCATAGCCCTGCCCCCAGAACGGGATGCCGAGCCAGTAACCGAGACTGGGACAACCGTCCTCCGGGCTTGGGCCGATGCCCACGAGCCCGATCAGATTGTTCGGCTTGCCTTTTGGCGTGATGGCGAGCTGCAGGCTGAGGCCATCCGCATTGGACTGCCGGGCCTGGAAGATAAATCGCTCCGCCGTCTCCGGTGCGTATGGATGCGGAATTCGAGCCGTCATCTCCGCGACAGCTTTCTCACCGGCAAGGCGTACGATCGCTTGGGCATCCGCAAGGCGGGGCCAGCGCAGCCACAGGCGGCGGGTTTCCAGGCGGAAAACATCGTCACGGGTGAGGTCGGGAAACATAGTCGTGCTCCGATCCGGTCGGGCCCTTTCTGAGCCCTGAAATGACGAAGGGGAGGTGGACATCCCACCTCCCCTGTCGATCTCGGATCTTCTGGAGCTTGGCCCTTTTAGGCCTTTTCGGGAGCTACCTGGATCCGCCGGGTCGGTGTGATGCCGGCGGGAGCTCCTTCGTTTTGCTCTCGCCGTTTATTCTGCGGCCTCTTGGGCCGGGACGACCGATACGAAAGCTCGGCCTTGTTTCGTAAGGAATCGGACTCGGCCATTGGCCGTGGCAAAGAGGGTATGATCCTTGCCCATGCCGACATTGACGCCCGCGTGCCACTTCGTGCCGCGCTGACGAATAATAATGTTGCCCGCTACGACCTGTTGATCGCCGAACTTCTTGACGCCCAGACGACGGCCATCGGAGTCGCGACCGTTACGAGACGAGCCGCCTGCTTTTTTGTGAGCCATGGGTTACTCCCGTGTTCTGTCTTTCGAAGCCGCGATTATTCGGCGGCCGGCGCAGCGTCTTCAGCCGCAGCCTTGGTGGTCTTCTTCTTTGCCGCAGCCTTCTTAGGCTTCTCGCCCTGACCCAGGATCTCGGTGATCCGGATCACGGTATAGTCCTGGCGATGCCCGCGCTTGCGGCGCGAATTCTGGCGACGACGCTTCTTGAAGGCGATGACCTTCTCGCCGCGCGTCTGTTCGACGACCTCGCCCGCCACGGTGGCGCCCTCGATGAGGGGCGCGCCAACCTGGGTGCCGTTGTCGTTCGTGACCATCAGAACTTGGTCGAACGTGACGGCGGCGCCCGGCTCGCCCGCGAGCTTGGCGACGGTGATGACGTCATTGGCGGCAACGCGATACTGCTTGCCGCCGGTCTTGATCACTGCGAACATCTTTCGATCCTCGTGTTCAAACCCGGCTCTCCGCGGGAGACCCGCGCGGCCGGCTTTTTGGCAGTTCCGGCTTCAAACCACGACAGGCACGAGGCCCGTCGCAACGAAAAAGCGCGGGCATACGTCCCCACGCTCCAGGGAGCCTCTCCTAGGGGAGGATCCTTGCCATGTCAATCAAATCCATCGATTTAAGTGCTTGTGAAGACAAAAAACGCATGATATCCACCCGGCCTCAACCAGCGGGCCTTACGGCTTTCGCCCTCCGGAGAGGTGGCAGAGTGGTTGAATGCACCGCACTCGAAATGCGGCATACGGGCAACCGTATCGGGAGTTCGAATCTCCCCCTCTCCGCCATTTATCTCTACTAATGACTTAGTATCTAAGAGAGATTTCTGTTCCCATAGCGGTCTTCCCCACCGCCTTCCCCATCCAGCGTTCTCGGTCCTTGCCGAAGCCCTCGGAGGCCGCAGGGGCACAGTACCCAATAGAAGGGTAGAGCCTGTCCACAACGGCGCAGCGACACTTGTCCCGTGAGCCGGTTAACTCATAAGGTTGCGCTCGTTTAGGTATAAAGGCTTATCGATGCCGACCAAGCGCGTTCGTGTTCACTATCGCCGTTTCCACCGAAGTTCAGAGCCGCTGATTGCCGAGACGCTCTCCCTGTCGGTTGCACAGGCGCTACAGCATAAAGTCGACGGCGTGCCGTTGGATACAGCAGCCAAGCTTCGGACTTACCCAGATCCAGATTACGGGAGCATTTTGCTCAATGGTCGAAAGGCGACCAGGACCGGCGATGTTTATGGGGAGTTGGTCCGCTTCCGCGAGGACACTCATATCCCGCTCCTTATGCAAAATGCCTCCAACGTGGCCGAGCTTGAGGTCCGAGAACTTGTAAAGCCCAACGATGCCGAAGTCCTACGTGGCATGAGCTTCTTTTTGATCCGAGGCGATCACGTCCTGATTGTCGAACAGGATCTGACCACGAGTGTCTTAGAGCGGTACCTTTATTGGCTTCTCTGCGAGAGAACCCAAATTGCGACCAGAAATGGAAAAGTTCAGCTTCTGCGCGAAGTCCTGCTCGACGACAGCGCACACATCCTCAAGGATGTGAACTCAATCAACCTGCGGCCTCCGCCTGTCAGTCTGGACGACCTCAGATTGGACCCCGAAGGCAGTTTCTCGGTGCGAGCGACAGGAGAAAGCCCAACAGACGTGTGGGGCGTTCTTCAAGCCGCGCATTTCGATACCGGCGTCATTGAGAAGATTGCCGGCGACTACGGAGCAACGATTGAAATTAATCTTAGCGTTTCCTTGAAAACCGGCCGGAAGAAGCTAACCCTTAAGGGAGATGAGGCCCTCGCCATGCTCCGGCATATCCCTGATGAGGAGTTAGTCCTTAAAGGAAGCGGGATGCAGAGAAACCGTGGGAGGCTTGAACGTCTTAGCGTTGAGGCCGATATTGAACATAGAGGGAACATCCTGATTCGGAGCGAGGCTTGGCGGGCTCTGCAAACAGCAGCGACCTCCTATAGGGACGCGGGATTAATCGAATGAGACGCCTACGCCTCACGGGATGGGAAACGATTGTAGCCTTGGCCGCAGGTATTACCTCGGCCATCTTCATGCCGAGCGACTTCTACAATGATGGTATTGCTGAGATTGTGACAGTGATCGGCTTTCTCATGGCCGCTTTCATTCCAGCAATGGTCCTGGGCGCAACCGCACTTCGGGCAGGCAATTTCAGTGTAAAGCGCCTTCGCTCGATTTCCGGAGCAATCGACCGGCAAATTGCGGTCTTCGGAGGCCTATTTCTCTATGCCCTCATGGCATGTGTGATAGCTGTCATGGGCAAACTTTTAAAATGGACACTTCCGGCACTTTCGACAGGGCGGGAATTGGTGCCTACGATCCCACTCGGACAGCTCCTTCCGGCAGCACTTACCTACGCTCTCGTTCTGCTAATCCTGCGTTCAATCAGAGTTATTGCTGCGGTACGAAGCATTCTTCATCTCTCGACGACAATTGCGGAGGATGAGGCTCGGGCGCGTGACAAGCCTGCGACAGATGCCGCCGTGGACGAACTCGACGATTACCAAATGCCCCCTGGCTATGGCTCACGAATTGAACTGCCCCATTAAATATGTCCTGCCTCTTGTGACCGGCGAAAATTTGAGCGTTGGGTGCGTCCCTAATTGGATGGGATAGGTTGCCTGCTGAAGCAGTCAAGAGTCGAGACTGGAAAGACGCAGCCAGCCAAACTTACTCAATATGAGCAACCAATGTCAGAATGGCAGAGTGTCTGTTGTGGGGAATGCTTGACACCGAGCGCGCTCGTCCTCTGATATTGCCCACGATGCTGTTGCGTCTGCCAAATCCCGGCACAGGTTATGAAAATCAGCTCTCGCAACTCTAACCAGCTCTTCATCCCGATAGGCGCTGTCATATGTCAGAGCGACCGTAAGAAACTCCTTCTCTGATAACTTTGCATCACGTTGGAACACGGCGAGCGTCACAGTCTTTGTAGAATGAAGAGTAATTCCTCCAATCTTCTTCGGCTCAATCGAAACCAGCCGAATTTGCTCTTCAGAAATCATCGTCATCCCGCGCTTCCTTGATTCTTCACTCATGGAAGAATGCACAACTGCCGTAGGACTTGCGGCCGACTTTAACGTCAATCCACACTATCCACAGCGTTGGCCCGAGCGCCCTAAGTCCGCACAATGTAAGCGGTGTCTGATAGCCGCGAAATGTTGCACTCGTGCAACGAGATTCATCCCGAGACCTGTCGAAACCCTACCGCAAAATCGTCAAACTGATACGCGGGCTCTCACCCGTGCTTCTCTTTTGGACAAGCGCGTAGGCCACAGGTGGCTGATTGCTAAGCATCTGCTAGGACTGCAAGGATCGTACGTTGAAAACAAGGTCAGGATCTTCGCCATACACGCCGATGCTCTGTCGAATTCGGCTGCCCTATTTCCTCGGTGCGCGCTTCGCTAGGATCCAAATATGCGTGTCAAGTCCGGTCTTTGAGTGTTGAATGTGATCGAAATAGACCTTCCAGCCGATGATTGCCCTGCCAGAATTATACCGCGTCATCAAACCGTTACGGGCATTGTCAGTAATTTCCACTCCATGAACATAAGCTCGATGCTTTTTGCGCGCGTATTGGCCCCAAAACTCAGGATCGGCATCACTAGCCTGAGCCCCGTAGATCGTAGAGCGGTCAGACATATTCTCGCTTTTCACCATTGACCTGACCGTTGCTGCTCAAGATGCGGGTACAGATTCTGGCCTTTAGCTATGGCGTCAGCACCTTCGGCCGAGCCACCACACCATCTAGGAGATCCAGCTAACCTAGTAGCACCACCACTTTTTGCCCCGAGTTCCGGAGTGCTTAGGCGAGTTGTTCGCGACCGCAGGGATCAACCACGCTCTAGCAGTGGCTGAAAAAGGTTGCACAAATCAGCGTCATCGAACTGGTCTGGCTCTTTTTTTGGGCCGGTTAGGACAGGCGCTTCTGCCACAGAGGTTTCTTCCTGCAGTTCGGCCATACGCTCTTCGACGACAGACACCGCGCTTTTCAACTGAGTGGCACCGATGCCTGCCCTTGGCCCTAACTTTTGTAATATGCTGATGTAATCACCAAGAGTCGACTCCGAGTCGATATTCTCTACGACCGAGCTTACATACTCAAACTCCTCGCGGATTGCGTTTCTTACCGCGTCCAAAACTTCGGAACTCAATGTGTCGGGCGAGTCTTCAATAGCGTCCGAGAGCGTACTAAGGTCATCGGAAGACATGCTATTGTTGACCATCAGACAAAGGCCGTCCTCAAGGGTTTCTATAAGCGCCTCACGCAGCGGGAAGTTTTCATAATACCACTCCGCCCTCAGCCTGCCGATCAACTCGACTAGCTTTTCGCTATCTCGCCAAGAGCTAAACAACTGTCGTGTACCAATATCGAGTGGGTTCTTTGCTATCTCAAGCGCGCGTTCGGTAAACCAACCGTCCCCGCTAGCGTCCCACCACTCAAGCAACAGTTCGATGCGATCACCATTTGATGTATCCGCCACTTGGTATGAATCGTCATTCGATTTAGCGCGCTTCCACGTGGGTAACTGACCGAAGCGGGATGCAATGCTCTTGAAGAGCAGCGCGAGTTCTCGCTTCTGCTCCGGATCAATCGCCAGGCTCCCCGCCTTGATCCATACAGCCTTCGCCCAGCTGATTGTCTGTGCAGCGTTAGCGCAATCGCATAGTAGATTGTAGTCAGCGACGTAGCCGTCCATATAGTCACGGAAAGACGGGTTGATGTAGTTGACTGATGTATCGCGGATTGCAATGAAGCTGCCTTCGAGTATCCGGACAGCTTCTTCGAAATCCTTTGGATCACGAACATTTCCATACTTTTTACAAAAATGCTGATGAAGCGCTTCAAAGACCTTTTGGAGCTCGGTGATTTCAACGCCATATTGCGAGCAAAAAAACATCGCCACAAGGAGGTGGCGACATTTCTCCGGAATGTGCGTCCTATAAGCGGTATCCCAGAGCCGCTGCGGATTGGCGAGCGCGGCCAGGAAGGCGTCTGGGTACTGTTCAGGAGCGATTTCGGATAAGTGGATTGTTTCCGTCATCCACTCGACCACTCGGGGATTGTAATTCCTATGATCGACAATCGATGGCAACTTTCCGCTCTGAATGAGCGTTCGGATGTAAGGCGGCGGCGTGCGCGCTACTAGTAAGTGATTGTAGAGAATGCGGGCGCGGATGCGTCTCGTATAGACACCAAGGTCGAGCACATACTTACTAATGTCGATGCGCTGATCCGCCAGATGCTCCGAAACGCGACGAGCCTCTTCGAAAATGTAAGCTCGTGTCGTCAGGATGAACCGCGCGTTCGGAGAATTTCGGACACGCTTCATGAACCGGGCAAGGTCCGAATCCTTGGCGGCTAGTGCGCCCGCGTCCAAGGCAATCTTGCCTAGAAAATCATCAAACAGGAATACCTGCTTCTTGGTATCGATAATGGCAGCAAAGCCATCATCGAGGCTTCGGATAGCGACGAGCTCCCATTTGTCACTGATGTAGGCGAAGGAGAGCATCTCAGCCAGGGTCGTTTTTCCGACCCCTGGTGGCCCGGATATGATGAGGACGTGCTGTTTCTCCAGAATGGACCTAGACTCTGTGAAGCTCGGGTTATGGGCATAGACGCCCACCTTGGCCTCGATTTCCTCACGGGTGATGGAATTGAAAGTGTGGGCCGCCGCGTGAACAAGCCTATCGAGAACTGTTGAACTGGAGAGCCACAGCTTGAAGTGGGCGCGCTCGATCTCCGGATAGTTTCGAAGGAGGGCATTGAGGTCTCCAGGGCCGAAAATATCGTCCTCGGCCTTAAGCGATGGGCCGATCAACGCCGCAAGCACTCTCTTGTTCGGAGGCGTAAGCCGACGAGAAGTCGCGAGAATGTAGCGAGCGGGCGTCAACTGGTCGATTGCCTTTCTTTCTCGCTTCATTGCAGACTTGAGTGTGGAGAAGGGAGAACCGACGAGGTGCTTGGCCTGGATGATAGTCGTCTTTTCGCCGCGAGCGTGACGGCCATCGATTCCGCCGTCTGGACCAGCGGCGAATGCTTCAAACCGGATGCCGATTTCGCGCCCGATGAGCTCACGGACGATATCCTCAAAGTCGGCAGGAGATAGGCTGGTGAAATCGTAGTTCATGCGTCAGACTAATGTCCCAGATATCAGAATATATGTCCTCCGTTGCCCTGTGCGACGGGCTAAGCAATGATATCCACAGGTGCGGTGTCGAACCGATTAGCGAATAAGTTGAGCTGGAGCCGCACTTTGGAACGAGAGCTACCGAGGAGGCACAGCCTCAGGAGCTGCGATGGCGGGAAAACATATCGATGAGTTAGTTGGACCCTCAGCGGCGTGTTGGGTGGACAAGAGCGATAGCGATCCCTTCCTCTTCCACGAGCCTGTGTCATCGCCCAGATGGTCCGGGCCACACCTTGAGCCACACCTTGACCCGACTCCCGTCAGCATCACCGCTGTCCGCGAGAGTAGCGCTTAATCGCTCTCGTTCTGGAGCTCACCACGGCCAACATTGTGCCCGCCGGCGCCTCCCTACCTCAAGGAACCGAAATGCCGCTCACAGCGCCTTCTGTGAGTCTGGTGTGCCGATTGAAGTGAGGCTGATGCTCATGCGGGGCGACGGTTCGCAAGCGACATGGGACGAGCGGCCAAGGATCGCCTAGTCACAGAAACCGAGTCAAAAAGAAGCGCCTCATCTGGGCACTGAAGGTTCAGTCTCGCTCAGGCAAGATTGGAGCCCCCTGAGTGTAACATATATCTCTGAATTAGCCTCCTGATCGACTGCCTGAAGTCAGGGATGGAAGAGGTAATATAGTGGATTGCGAAAATCAGGCTGGCCTTCGCGCTTGTGTCGCTCCGCCACGAGCTGCCACCTTTGACGTGGGGCGAAGCCGTCGGGCTGATCGCTACAGGCCTTCCCTTTGCTTACTGCGCAGCTTGATCAGCCCTCACAATCCGCTCGCAAGTCCAGCTAAGGATTATCCGAAGCATTCACGCGCCCTCGGGGCCATGCACCGTGAGCTGGTCAAGGACGAAGAGTTTCGGGACCAGTACGCGCGGGCGCGGGAGACCCGCCTTCTGAGAGGGAAACAAGGACTAACCGAATTTTCGGAGGCCATAAAAAGGGGAAGGTGCTCGCCGATGCCAATGTCGCCGAGCGCCTCTACAGCCGTACCGTCGGCCGCCGTTGTGAGAGAGCAGCGAATCTTCAGAGGCAGTCAAGTGCCTTTGCGCGCTCTCGGAACGTGAGCTGTCGAGGAGGAATTTTGCGACCAGTACGCGCGTGCGAGGGAAATCCGCCGTCTAAGAGTGGAGGAAAGGCCACTCGGAGTTTTTTCAACGCCAAAAAGGCGACAATCACGCTAGTTGTTACCGGACAATCGCTTTCGCTCCGGAGCCTGCCGGAGGCATATCTCTGCTCAGCTGGCTTTCTATGCATGGAGGCCTGAAATACCGCCGCAATCGAAAGACCCTCCAATGGTACTCTGGAACGTCTTCTTTGTGCGAACAGCTCCTTTTTGCGCATCAATGCTTCGAGCTGGCGAGCGACCGCTCGAACGGATTCATGTCGGGCGAGCAAATCGACACGTTATAGCGGAAACAATCCGACTGTTTAGATCCCCTGAGTGCCTACCACCTTGCGCGTGTCCAAATTATCGAACTCGGCCATCTCCCCGAGGAGAGTTCTGAGACCAGCCTGCTCGACATAGTCGGTCGGCCTATGTCGCCAACCATCGGACCGCTCAGTACCAAACTGCTAGCGCGCAAACCGACCGTGGGGATTGCAATCTTCTAGTAGTCCCAGGATCTGTTGGCATTTCCAGGAGGCCGCTTTCAAGTACTGAATCTGCAAAGTCTTTATCTAGACAATCATAGCCTGATTCGGCATTTATTCATCTCTGGGCTGTGGCTGGGGGATGTGCAAATGATTGCAGATATTAGATCCGTCATTGAGTCTGGCGACCTGCCCGATGACAAAGCCAACGCGATTGGCTTCCTCCTTGAAGATGAAAATCGTTTTACCTCGCAAGAAGGACAATACTGGGACTTTAAGCACGAGTGGCCCTTTTCATACTCAGATAACTATTTTGGTGGCATCGCACGGCTCATATGTGCCTTCGCAAACTCTGGCGGTGGAATGATCATCTTTGGGGTTCACGATGGAACGAGATTGCCTGGGCATAACAAAGTTATTCCTAATGTTGACCGGCTTCAGAAGGCGCTCGATCAACTACTCACGGAACAGGTAACTATCTCGCTGCGTCGGTACGAAACCGGAACTCCGACGGCGGTCGATGTGCTTCTCGTGCACCCTCTGAAATCTTCCACACTTCCGACCCGATTTAAGAAAGACATTGGCCCATATAAGGCACGTACTATCTGGGTCAGACAAGGTCATGAAGTAATCATTGCAGAACCCAAGCACGTTCCCCTGCTTTATTGCCGCAGCGATCCGACCCAAGACAATCTTGAAAGTGATTTAACTCTTGGCGGCCTCCTTCCTCCCAGCTCTGCAACTGTCAAGAAATTTGTAGGACGGCTAGACACAATTGACCGAATATTCGGATGGCTAAAGCACTCGGATGAGCCACGGACCTTCTTGTATGGAAAGGGTGGCTCAGGAAAGACCACAATAGCTTATCAAATCGCCAAGGTTTTGAAGTCTAATGGAGCAGGTTTTGTCATCAGTGATGGCGAAGCTCTCGACAACGTGATTTTTGTTAGCTCAAAACAAAAGACGCTCAATACTGTTACCGGGACGCAAAGCGACTTTGTAGGACTTGACTTCAGCACCGACCGGGAACTGTACCAAGCAATTCTTTCGCTGGGAAATTGGACCTCAGCCGACCTGAGTGAACTTTCACTCAACGAACTCAAGGAAGAGATCAGATCATTTTTTGATACGGCATCAAATTTCGTCGTTATCGATGACATCGACACATTAACGACCAAGGGGCAGGAAGCTGGTTTTGATTTCTTATACGGAGTGCTCTGGAGAGCGAAGCGGAAATCAAAGATCCTCTATACCTTGAGGAATGCGCCCTCGCACTCACTCGCGAATGCTATTGAGGTTCCCGGACTTTCTCGTAGAGGTGAATTCGAAGAGTTCGTTACTGTTTGCTGCGCGCAGTTCCGGGTAAATGAGCCAGATCCAGTGTTTAGAGATAACAAGCTCGCAATCGTTTCAGAGCAACGGCCGCTAGTCATAGAGAGCATAATAGCCTTAAGGCGCAACTCCGGGAATTATGACAGAGCTATTCAGCTATTTGAGGAATCAAGTGGCGACGACGTTCGGCGGTATGTATTTCAACGAGAATGGGATGCTTTACCAGCGGACAACTATGGACGCTATGTGCTCGCAATTTTATCTCTATATGGAGAACCTTTGAGCTTTGCCGACCTAGCTGCACTAACTCGATATGATGAAAGTCGCATAACTGATGCGATTGCAGATATCCGTGAGATGTTTCTCCGCCTTAACGAAGTTGGTTCCGAAACCACTTATGAGGTTGGCAATCTGACTCGCGCATTTGTCGCAGAGGAGTCTAAGAAGCTCGATCACTACGCAGCCATACGTGAGCGAGTGGAGAAATATAAAAAGAGCATTTATCCAGAGAATCCTCTTCTAACCCGACTCCGCGACAAAATCGAAGGCCTCATCGAACGTAGTCATAAACAACGCGAACCGGCGGCCACAAGCGAAGCATGGAAGCTCGCATCAGATAGAAATCTGTCGCCAAAAATTTCAGAAGATCCAAGATTTCTCTCGTTACAAGGCTATGTCGCAGCGAAGCAAGTTCCACCAAAGCTTGATGACGCGCGGCGTTTTTTCAACAATGCGTTTCTTATGAAAAGCGAGCCTGAGATCCACCATCTTCGAAGTTGGTTTAATGCAGAACGCCATTCTGGGTTCGGAACAGCTGAATGTATTAAGATTGCGAACTTTGTACAAAGCGGCAGAAGATATAGCGACGCTGAGAAGATCGAGTTTCTATCGAAAAGAGCAATCGTTCAGTTTGTCGCGGGTCGAGATATGCGCTTCTCTGACCCAGGGAAAGCTGTCGAGCACCTCAGGGCCGCCCTAAAAGGGCATTTATCCTGTCTATATCAAGCTACGAGATCAGAGTCGATTAGGCTTGAGAAGTTCGAGGAGTATAGCAGAAACACCGCTTATGTTCTTTTTGATATGCTCACATTACCAAGCGTAACAGAAGACTTCTTTCAACTTTTGCAAGAGCTTCAAAATGAGCGCAACATTGTACTAGACCCCTTGGAAGGGCCACTCGGACGAGCGCTTGGGTTTATCGGAGAAACGCGAGGCAACAAGGCAGATCTGAACAGACTTCGTGGCCGACTCGATAATGGGTTTCGAGGAATTGAAACAAACAGCCTATGGCAGGACAGTTCCGCAGGAAAGCGCATTAGTCACGTAGTTGAAAAGCTTCGTACCAAACTTGCAAACAGGGTCTAATTTCGTATTCGACTTTGCTTGTCTGGAAGCTGCGTCCATCAGCAGGCGTTTCTCAGCGATGCGCCTTCTTAACCCTCGCCAAGAGCTTTTGGGCTACATTATGAGTCCGGGCAAAGTCATGTATGCCTGCGTCTCTGCCTTGTGAAGAGCGAGCGACCCCCCTGCCGCAAACACGCTCAAACTTGATTCAGACAGATTGAACTTGTCAGTTGTTTCCCGACTGTCAGGATTTTTCGGCAAACAGCGCTATGGCGGATCAAAGGCACCCACAGATAGCATTCCTCATACGTCGAAATGAGCGGCGCAGAACTAACGCACCAAGTGGCGCGAACAGCTCTCCAGGCATCACCCTCACATGGTAGATTATATGTGTACCTGTGGTGACACCGTGAGAGGCATCGGAGCACGCATCACGGTCCTATGAGAGGGACCGTGAGCGGTAATTTTCTTTCGCGGAGAGCAGAACTGACCCTGCGGTGACACCGTCAGTATCTCCAGTGACACCGCTTATAAATTTTTCCTTGTCAGGAGGATGCCAGTTCGTAAAGGCTTTTGATGCGCGCTCGCCAGTGCGGTGACAGTCATAGATTGTCAGGCGATACTCGGCAGCATGACGCGACTTCCGATTAAAATGCCCTTGCTGCATGCAGCGAATGAAGCCTTTCTGCTCTAAGTCGATGAAGGCTCGCGCCGCCGTATTTTTGGAACAGCCAACCCGTTTAGCAGCATCTCGCGCCGACAACGCCAGCCAGCCATTGTTGCCGCCGTTATAGATGGTCGCCAGTTCGATATAGACGCTCCGCGCGACCGGCGAGAGCGAGTGCCAAGCGTCGGTGCGCAGCATATAATACGGCAGAGACACATAACGCTCCTTTATTGTGCTCCGGCCTTTTTGGTTGTGACGTTTCGGCATCTGGATGCCTCATGGCAGTCCTGATTAGATCAAGGACGCCCTTCTTGATGATTAAAAAGGGAAATGGCCGGAGCCCGAACCCCGGCCATCGGCTGTCTCTGACGCTTAGGAGGCGCGATCCGTCAGAAAGAGGTCACGCTGCACGGCGCTTCTCCCCAGCGCGGACCACCTTGCGAATCTCGACCGTGCCGTGCAGCACGTAGCGCGCATGAGTGCCCGCATACGCCCCAGCGTGCTTCTCGGTGATGGTCTCGATAACAACGCCCTTCTGGCGGAGCACGAAGACATAGTGACTCCAACGGGGCGCAGGCTGCTCGATAGGCGTGCAGCCCTTCTCGTCGGCATGGATCAGCTCGAAGAGCGTCCAGGCGTAGCGGCCGACGAACTTGCGCTCGGAGCCGCCGTCAATCGAAACGTGAAGCTCAACGACATCGTTGGCGCTCATTCGCTCATCTCCAGGAAAAGGCCGGCAAGCTCCGCAACTGCGCGCGCCAGCGGCACGGAGAGGCCGTGCCGTTGCGCGAGCTTGGTGATGATGCGGGGCTCGGTGGGGTCAATGGAGGGGGCCGAGCAGTAGGCCGCTCGGCTCTGGAAGGGCGGCTTGCGGGAAGGCAAAGCTCCGCCCTTGCGGCACAAGGCCGGTATGGTAGGCTTCAACATTGTCAATAACCTTATGCCCGGCTTCCAGCCGGGCTTTTCTTTGCGCTACTGTGCAGTCGCCTTCACAGCCGGAAGGGAGTCGAGCCACGACTGGCGGTCGTGCTCCAGCACGATGGTGCGGCGTCCGAGTTTCTTGGCGCGGAGGCGGCCGCTGGCAATCGCCTCATAGACGATGCTGCGTCCGCAGCCAGATTTCTTGGCGGTTTCCCGAACCGAGAGACCGACAAATTCGGGAGTTTGATCCTTGGTCGTCAAGGAGCCCTCCTTTGATCCGGGACAGCTCCCGACAGCACGTCACGGGACTGCCCGGACGCCTGGCGACATTGGGCCGATTAGGACGGATCATCATCAGCGAACAGGTGCATTCATCAGGGTATTAGAATGCGAGGAACTACGTCCTACTTGGCGCGTCGTAGTGCTCTTACTTCAGCAATCGCTTTGAGCACCGTCCTGTCTTTGAGGCGATGCTTGTCGCCAATCTCACCTCGAACCCTTTTCCAAAGACCTCGCGAATTATGACCGTCTCTTATCAGACTCTCATAACGCTCGATGGCTTCATTCCCCACCCAGATGAGGTTCATCATTGCCTCATCGGCTGCAACCGGGTTTCCGGCCCTGCGCCTCCGGAAAACCAACTGCCAGTCAGGATCGCCATTCAATCCTGGATCAAGCATCCTTGCGAGTCGCTGGATTGTTGTCGAATTGGGGCCCGGCGTGCGATTCAGGTAGTCGGACAGGGTTGCCATGTCGCCCTGTCCAGCAAGACGCAGGATCGTCTCGTGATCGGGTACAGGCGAGAGCGCAAGGTATTCAGCGATGGTTGCTTCGTCCCCCGCTTCAAGGGCTATATCCACCTTAGCCAGCGGAACAATCCGATGCCTTCTCAGGAGGGCCTGATATTCATCGTCGCTGAGGTGCGAGAACTGCTCTTCAAGCTGCTTTTCGCGGCTTTTTCTCATGAGCCTACTCCTGTGCTATGCCGCTTGAGCACAACCACCGGTGCTTCGGATATTGGCCCACAGAAGCGCGCCCAGGCGTCCATGAGCCGCCGTCGCTTTTCCAGGGCGTCCCCACGTCGGTAAGCGCGCTCGATTGCGTCGCCCACAAGGTGAGCGAGTGCCGCTTCGGCAATCTCGCGCGGGAACGACGTGCGTTCGCCTGCCCAGTCGCGAAACGCGCTGCGGAATCCGTGAACCGTCGCATCAACCTTCATGCGGCGCAGCACCATCTCCAACGCCATCGCCGAGAGCGGCTTCTCTCGCTTCATGCCAGGAAATACGAAGGCGTTCAGGCGCACTTGCTCCAGCTCGCGCAGGATCTCGACGCTTCGCGCCGAGAGCGGCACGCGGTGTTCGCGCCCGGCCTTCATGCGCTCTCTCGGCACGGTCCAGAGGCCGCGCTCAAGGTCGATTTCGTCCCAGCGCGCGCCTAGCACCTCGCCCGAGCGGGCTGCCGTCAGAATGGCGAACTCCAGCGCGCGCGCAGCGACACCCTCCTGTTGCCGCAGGACAGCCATGAAGTCAGGCACGTCGGTGAAAGGCAGGGCCTTGTGATGGCCGCGCGTCAGCTTGGCGCGCTTGGGTAGGATCGCATCAAGATGGCCACGCCAGCGGGCCGGATTCTCGCCTGACCTCTGTCCCCGTGCCTGCGCGAAGTCGAAAACGCGCTCGATGCGACCCCGCAGGCGTGAGGCGGTCTCAGGCTTCGTCGTCCAAAGAGGCATCAGAACGTTGAGGACATCCTCGGTTGCCACTGCATCGATCAGCTTTTCCCGCAGCGGCGCGCAGTAGGTCGTCAGGGTCATCACCCATTGGGCGCGATGCTTCTCGTTGCGCCAAGAGGAGGACATACTTTTGATAAGCGCGTCCGCCGCCTCGCCAAAGGTCATCACCTTGGGGCGGGCACGCGCGGCAATGGGATCTAAGCCGTCAACAAGCTTCTGGCGGGCATCGGCCGCCCGCTGGCGTGCCTTCGCGAGCGGAACGTCACGGAGCGGGCCAAGGCCCATCTCGCGGCGCTTGCCTGCCACTTTCCACATGAACACCCACGAGCGCGCACCGCTCGGCGAGATGGAGAGATAGAGCCCGCCGCCATCTGAGTGCCGCCCTGGCCTGTCCAGTGTGGCGACCGTCCTGGCGCTCAGTTTGTGGAGCCTGTTCATGACCGCATCCCCACCGCCTTCCCCACCGGGTACGCTGGATTGTAGCGCACAAGCGTGGACAGCAGCAGACGTTAAGCGGCTGAAAAGGCGAGGCTTTACGACGCATGACGGATATCAACGGACGTGTGCAACCGGGTCTGCGGCGGACCCCCTCTCCGCCATTCCAACTTGAAAATGCGCGAATTACCTGGTCGCCTGGTTCAATGTCCCGGCCACGCTTGTCCTCATAACATAATAAGCTTGAGGCGAATCGCTTGTGCCACCGCATCGGTTCTGCCGGTGGCGTCGAGCTTTGCTGCGATCGACGCGACATGAAACTTGGCCGTATGGATCGAAATGCCGAGCCGCCGCGCAATCAGCTTGTTGGACGCTCCCTCTGCCAGCAGACGCAGGACCTCGACTTCCCGGGTCGTGAGGAGACCGTCCTCCCTTGACGGGTCCGCATCTCCACTGTCCGCCATGGATACATTCTGGTCCGCAAGCCCCTGAGGCACGATCGTAAAGCCGCGAACGACGGCCTCCATGGCGATCACAAGATCAGTGGCAGAACAGTCTTCCGGCAGGATACCGGCGACTCCCGCCTCTCGTGCTGCGAAAGTCTCCGGCTGGGATCCGAGGAAGATTGTTGGCACTGGAACATCGGATGGAAGATGGTCTGTGATCAGGACATCGGGCCTGTCCGGCGCATGCAGGATCACGATTTCCGTCTTCTGGGCCAGCATCGCGGCGATCCGCCGGGCAAGATCGGGATTGTCGATGAGGAGCGCGGCGCGGCGCACCAACCTGCCTTCTCCCGTCCGGCGTTCGTTTTTCACGGATGCGGCCGCTCCTGGATGTGAGCCGTGAGCGCGATCCGCTCGCCAGCGCGCAGAACTCCCAGCTCGACAGGCTGGCCGACGCTCTCTGCTCCAAGAAGCGCATATAAGCCGCGGATCGATCGCAGCGGCTGCTTGTTCCATGCGATGAGGACATCACCTTGCCGGAGACCTGCGTTGTCCCCTGGAGCTCCAGGATCCACGCTCACGACCATAAGGCTTCGAGGCTCTTCAAGCCCGACTGCCGCGGCAATCGCTTCGTCAACCCGCAGCGGCTGAACACCGACCCCGAGATATCCACGTGCGATGCGGCCATGATCGCGCAACTGCCGAACAACCCGCTCAATGGTCTCCGACGGAATGACGAGGACACGCCCCCGTGGCCCGAGCGCTATCATTCCGAATACGCGCCCTTCCGCATCGATCGCGGCAGCCCCCTCGAGATGAGGATCGGGGCGAACATCCAAGTGAATAAGCCGATCGATCGTGCCCCCACGCAAGCTTCGCCAGGAGCCACCCGCCAGAGCCACGATGCCAAGCATCGCCGCCAATCCTTCCCGTCGCCGACCTGCGACAATGGCCAGATGGCCAACCTGAATGGCATCCGTCGATGTTACCGAAAGCTCACCGGCAACTGATCTCGTCTCGGTCCGAAGCAGCGCAATGTCCGTGCTTGGATCTCGACCGACCAGGGTGGCAGCATGCTGTGCACCATCCGCATCGACGATCGTAAGATCCTCATCCGCCTCTAGCGCTTCTTCCGCAGCGACGACGAACCCAGGCTGCCAGAGAATACCGGTCGACGAGCCACGCCTTCCACCGTGAATCGTCACAAGTCTGGTAGAAACGGCGCCGATGAGGCTCGCAAGACGATCCGAAACGGCGCCAAGTGAAGGAACGGACGACGAAGCTGTCATGAGATGCCTCCGTGATGCTTGGGCCATTCTGTTCGCGACCGCATCGTCGCGGTACTGTCCAGGTGGCTAGGTCGAGCCGCCAGCTTGGCCGCACGCCTGCAGGACGTGTGGAAGATCGAGCAGACGTCCGCTATTGAACCCGGCGCTCTCGTCCGTAGAGCAGAAGCATTAGGATGATGACGACGCCGTAGATGATCTGGCGGCCAGCCTCCTCGATCTGCATCACGGAAAGGATCGATTGGAGGAGTGTGATGAGAATGACGCCGGCGATCGTGCCGAGGTAAGTTCCCCGTCCACCAAGGATTGATGTTCCACCGAGAACGACGGCGGCGATGGCCGGAAGCAGATAGGCATCGCCCATGCCTTGTGCAGCCTTGCTGGCATAGCCAGCAAGAAGCACACCGCCGAAGGCGGAAAGCCCGCCCGAAAGGGCGAAGGCGAGCATGACGATTCTTTGTGACCTGACGCCCGACAAATAAACGGCGCGCTCCGAATTCCCGATGCCGTAGACAGCACGGCCGAAGACAGTGCGGGAGAGCAGGAATGTCGCCCCGCCACCCACAGCGGCCCAGACAAGAAGGGCATTCGGAATGCCGAGCAGGCTGTTTCCCGTCGCAAGGAAACGCATTGCGAAGGACGATGCATCCTGGGGAGAAAATCCGCCTGTGTGAACAACCATCAACCCTTGTGCCACGGCGTTGACGGCGAGAGTGATGATCATCGAGGGGATTCGAAGATAGGCAACCGCGAATCCATTCACGAGGCCGAATGCGACGCCGCACAGGACACCGAACGGAATGGCGAGAACTTCTCCCATCGGACTCCGCCATCCGACGATCGCCGTCGACATCATTCCTCCGACGGCCACCAACCATGGAATGGAAAGGTCTATCTGTCCCAACAGGATGACAATCATCGCACCCGTCGCGATGATTCCCAGAAAGGACGCGACCTTGAGTTGCTGAAGCAGGAACGCGGGCGATATGAAACTCGTGGAATAGAAGCTTCCGAACAACAGCAGAGCGGCGATGCAGCCGAACGCAATGGCGACTGCGGGATCGATATGTCGAATGAGAGATTTGGCAAATATCGACATTGCAGAACTCATCCGAACAGATCGAGGCGATTGCGTATCTGGAAAAGCCTGAGCGACCCGAGCGAGACGGCCAGGAGGAGGACGACGCCTTGAAAGAGAGGTTGCCAAAGCGGCTCCAGATCAAAGACGAAGAGAAGATCCCCGATCGTCCGGAACATCAACGCGCCGAAGACGGCGCCGATGACACTCCCCTTACCGCCGAACAGCGAGATGCCCCCTAAGACGACCGCGGCAATGGAATAAAGCGTGTAAGCACCGCCGTTGGCGGCTGACGCTTCGCCGGAATAGGTGAAGAAGGTCAGGAACAGACCGCCCATGGCGGCGAACAGGCCAGACAGGCAATAGGCGACGAATTTGGCTTTCCGGACCGGCACGCCGGACATGTAGGCGGCGGCCTCCGACGAACCTACGGCATAGACGGCACGGCCGATTTCCGAACGCCGGAAAGGCAGCCAAATTGTCAGGATGATGAGAAAAAGCACCACGAGACTCGCCGGAATGCCGCCGGGAAGCTGACCCGTCAGGCTATCGGCGAGCTCGGAATTCACGTCGCCCCCCGGAACGGGCCTCAGGAAGAGCGCGAGACCAAAATAGACGGCACCGGTCGCGATCGTCGTGACGATCGGCTGCAGACGCCCGAAGATCACCACGAGCCCATTGATCGCACCACAGAGCAAGCCCACCAGAAGAACACCAAGGAGGCCGAGAGCCGTCATTCCGGGTGAACCCACGACGATCCACGAAGCGAGGCAATTGGCCAGCAGAAAGATCATTCCAACCGAAAGGTCGATTCCGGCAGTCAACACGACCGCGGTCTGCGCCATGGCGACAAGAGCAAGGATGACGCCCTTGTTGGCAGCCGTCGTCACCACGTTTGCCGTAAAGCCAGCCGGGTGATTGCCGGTATAAATGCCGAACATGATCAGGAATACGGCAAAGGCGAGCAGCGTGTCTCTGTTCTCGCCAACGTGGTATCGCCAGTCTCTCACCTGGCAGCGACCGACTTCTCGCCGGCCTCCTCTGCTTGGCGCCCAATGTTGAGCGCACTGCTGACAAGTGCGCGTTCCGTGATCTCCTTCCCCACCAGCTCCCGCTTTATGGCGCCGCCATAAAGCACCAGAACGCGGTCGCAACATCCGATCAACTCGGCATAATCGGTCGAATAGAAGATGATCGCCCTGCCGGCATCGGCCAGCTGACGCAGAAGCTTATAGAATTCCTGCTTCGTTCCGACATCGATGCCGCGCGTAGGATCGTTGAGAAGGATGATCCTGGGAGTAATCATGAGCCATTTGGCTATCAGGACCTTCTGCTGATTGCCTCCGGAAAGCGACCCGACGGGAATGTCTGTTCCATCCGCGCGGATCGCGAGGAGCCGGATCATGTCTGCCACGGCGGTGTTCTCGACGTCCCGATCAATCACGCCGAAATGCGACAGGCGCCCGAGCGCCGCGAAGGACAAATTGTCCCGCACGGACATGGGCAGCATCAATCCCTCGGTCTTACGGTCCTCCGGGATGAGAGCCATGCCCAGATCGGAGGCCTTCGCGCGGTGGGGGCTTGCCACGGAAACGGGTTTGCCCTCGATCCGGATCTCGCCCGAAAGCCCGCGGAGCACACCGAACAAAGCGAGCAGCAATTCGCGCTGCCCCTGCCCATCCAAGCCTCCCAGACCGACAACTTCGCCGGCGCGTACACGGAATGAAATGTCTTTAATCCGGCTCGTCCAGGACAAGCCACTGGCCTCAAGCAGAATTGGCGTTTCCTGTCGTCCGACGTCCGGCTTTGGCGGGAAGACGTGACTGTATTCTCGCCCAATCATGAGCTCGACGACTTCATTGTCGGACTTCGTACCCGCCCTGTACGTCGCGATGTTCCGGCCGTTGCGGAAGACGGTGCAATCATCGGCGAGTTCGGCAATCTCTTGCATACGATGGGAAATGTAGAGCAGAGCAAGTCTCTCGGATCGAAGGCGCTTAAGAACCGTGTAGACTTTCTCCACGTCCGCGGCTGCCAACGCCGATGTCGCCTCATCGAGGATCAGAATGCGCGGCTTGCGAGCCAGAGCCTTGGCGATCTCGACGATCTGACGCCGAGAGAGAGGCAAATCCTTGACGAGCGTCAGGGGATGAATGTCCGGTCCTCCAGCCCGTGCGAGCGCTTCCTCAGCAATTCGGCGCTGAGCCTTTCGATCGATCAAGCCGAAATGCTTCGGCGGGTTGCTGATGGAAATATTGTCCGCGACAGACAGATCGGGGAGGAGCGACAGTTCCTGGAAAATGCAGGCAATTCCAGCACGGTTGGCGGCGGCGGGCGAGGCGAACTGCACCTCCCTACCCTCCATGATCATCCGTCCCTCGTCAGGCGTCACGACGCCGGACATGACTTTGATCAGGGTCGATTTTCCGGCTCCGTTCTCCCCCAGGATCGCGTGTATGCGGCCCATCTCCACGCTGAGGCTCGCGTTCTGTAGGGCGCTGACGCCGCCGTAGCGCTTGGACACTCCTTCCATCTGGAAGAACGCCATGAGGGACTCATCCGGTTCGTGACGGGAAGCCGCGTCGCGGGATGACCTGCGACGCTGGGCGCAGTGCGTCCATTATTGGTTCGCCTCCGACTGTCCCATGATTTCCTGCGCGGTGAAGTTGATGCCACAGGTGGGGAAGGCGTTCCCGACAAAGAAGTTGTCGGATTGCTCGGAATAATAGTCCTGACCATCCTTGAGGTTCGGATCCTCGACTCGAGCAAGAGGCAGCTTGATCGATTGCGGCACCACATTGCCCTCCAGAGCCGCAATGGCTGTCTTGATGGCAACGGCCACTTGAGCGGGCCCCGTGCCACCGGACGCGCATTTCAGGCCATCTGCCGAGTACTTGGCGCAGAACTTGCGAAAACCGTTCTCCGTTTCGCCTCCGAAGGCGACGAACGGATGCTTGGCGTCGATCATCGCCTGGACAACGCCCGTGTCCCCACCCTGCGCGGTCATCCCGTCGAAGTGCTTATGCACGGCGATGGCATCGGCCGTGACCTTCTGGGCGGTCGGGTCGTCCCATTTTCCAAGGACCTCGACAGTCTCCCATGGCTTGCCAGAAGCCTTGAAGACCTCTTGAATGCCGTCGTGACGGTCTCGATCCACTGAGGTGCCGGATACGCCGCGCACTTCAAGAATCTTGCCGCCGTTCGGCAGGTTCTTGACGAGCCAATCGGCCCAGTACCTGCCGAGCCCCTTCTGATCGACGTTGACGTTGATGGCGTCCTCGGTATCCAGCGTATTGTCGAATGCGACGAGAACCACGCCGGCATCGTTTGCGCGCTTGATGACCGGCCTGAAGGCCGTCGGATTTTGCGCATTGACGACGATCGCATCATACCCAGAATCGATGAAGTTATTGACGGCTGCGATCTGCGCCGCGACATCTTCGCCCGTGGACACAACCTTGAACTCCTTCAGCTTCGCGGCCACATCCGGCTGCGACGCATAGGCCTTCGCGGTCTTGATCATCTGAATACGCCACGTGTTGGCGATAAAGCCGTTTGCGAGCGCTATTCTGTAAGGCCCTGCTTTTCGTTGAAACTGGAAGAGCTTCACATTCTCCGTCCATGGCGCGAAACAATTCGGATCGGAGTTCGGCCCACTCACCACCTTGGGCCCAGCGGCATAGGACGCCACACTGAATATGCTATGGATAAGCAAGACACCGCCGAAACCTGCGACACGGCGCATGCAGGAGCGCGATTTCATGGCTGTTCCTCCCATGGAACATCTTATTGCAAATCGCCGAAAAGCCTCGGCTTACGATTCAGGCCTCGAATCCGATTCTCTTATTAGCCTCTCTACTTTAGCACAAAACAAACATACTAGCATTCCCGATCAGACGCCAGGTTGTCATGGCACCTTCGCCAAGAATTCAGCTTACATTATGATTAAATTTTTAGCTCAGTACTTCGAAGTCTGCTTTTGATACTTCTGTTTGGGTAATCCAAACGGTTGAGCTGATGCTCGGTTCGCATCTGATGCGCCTTGACACCACTCTTACCCGGCAGAAGGTCCATTTGTCCTTCAAGGACCAAGCTCAGCCCGCCCCAGTATATAATCCACTAGCAGGCATCCCATGCGATGCGGAGTACTCAATCGTCGACTTAGTGCACACTCAATCGCGAGATCGGATCATTAAAGACTGTATCTTCTCGGCGAGATCTGTGACGCGGTAAGGCTTGTAGAGAAGGTCGAATTCATCGATGGTCTCGACACCTTCCATATAGCCTGTCGTGAGAAGGACCTGTACGTCCGGTCTTTCCCCCTTGATATATTGCGCGAGATCAATGCCGGTCAGTTCTCCCGGCATTCGCACATCCGAGAGAACCAGCCGAACGCGCTCGTTCGATTGTAGAACGTGAATCGCCTCATCCCCGGTCTCCGCTTCCACGACGTCGAATCCCAAGGAGCGGAGCGTTGAAGTTGCCACCTGACGAACAGACGGATTGTCCTCGACGACGAGCACGGTTCTCCCTGCTCCGAACGGTTCCACCGTATCGGCTGGCACAGTCTGGAGGGCCTCGCCGAGATTTTTGGTACGAGGCAACAGAATTCGAATGGTCGTTCCCTCGCCAGGCACGCTTTCGACGTCGATATGACCGTGAGATTGCTGCACAAATCCATAGACCATGCTGAGCCCGAGACCGGTCCCTTTCCCGCTTTCCTTCGTCGTGAAGAACGGCTCAAATACGCGCTCTAGAACTTCGGGAGACATTCCCATTCCGGTATCGCTCACCGACAGCACGACGAATTCGCCCGAGGGATGATTTCTTCCCTCTTCCAGCGTTCGGTTTTCAACCGTGACAGTCAGATCTCCGCCGTTTGGCATCGCATCCCGCGCATTGACGGCGAGATTGAGTAAGGCGGCCTCAAGCTGTGCCCGGTCCACCTCAATCGGCCAGATGTCCTGATCAATCTGAAGATCCACATTGATCCGCTCGCCAAGCGTTCTCCGCATCAGTTCCAGCAGTCCTGGCATCAATGTTGCCACATCAACTGTCGTAAGCTGCAATGGCTGGCGCCTTGAGAATGCCAACAAGCGATAAGTCAAATCTGCGCAATGCTGCGCGCTATCGATCGCCATGCGAACGCGACGTTCCGCCTTGCTGTTGCCCTTGATGGAATTTTGCAACAGATCCAGGTTGCCGATTACCACGCTCAGCATGTTGTTGAAGTCGTGAGCAATGCCACCGGTGAGCCGGCCCACTGCTTCAAGCTTGCTTGTATGGAGCAAATCCTGCTCCATCTGTTTGCGCTCGGTCATGTCGAACCACATGCCGAAGACCTCGGCTGGTCCGCCTTCGTCATTGCGAATGAGGACGGTTTGATCGAGAAAATGACGTTCCATTCCGTCGGCGCAACGCCAGCGATATTCCAGAGTGACCGCACCATCCTCCGGCAAGCGCTGGAGCTCGGTGATGACTCGTACCCTGTCGTCAGGATTGAGGCGCGACGACCAGAATTCCGGATCCTTCGCAAAGTCGTCAGGGCGAAAGCCTGTAATGCGTTCAATGCTCTCGTTCGTGAACTGGAGCCGGCGATGGTCCTCCCGCACGGACGCCGTGTAGAGTGCGATAGGAAGGGATTGTAGGACGATGGACTGATGCTCTTCACGGCGGCGCAGAGCTTGCTCGGTCTTCAGCTTTTCGCTGCGGACCCGGAGGTTCTCCATAAGAAGCCTCCGTTCCTCTTCACCCTGCCGACGAATTTCCTCAGTTTTACGGTAGAGATCGACGAAAACATCGACCTTGGACTTTAAAATCAGAGGTTCGATGGGTTTGAAAACGTAGTCGACGGCCCCAGCCGAGTATCCTCGGGAAACATGAAGTTCATCCTTGTTGTATGCTGTCAGGAAGAGAATCGGCACACGCGAGGAGCGAGGGCGGCTACGGACAAGATCGGCGACCTCATACCCGTCAAGACCCGGCATCTGAACATCCAGAAGGATCACTGCAAAATCCTCCTGGAGAACGCTTCGCAACGCATCTTCTCCAGAGTCCGCCGTGACGATCTCGATTCCCGGCGCCTGCAGCACCTCTGCCACCGCTTTAAGATTCCGAGAATCGTCATCCACGATTAGAATTTTTGCAAGGATGGGATCCGAGAATCCTCTCAGCGGCGTCGCGACGAACTCCGCTGAGATCAGTTCCTGCGATCTAATACGCTCTTTCATGACCTCGGCCTGATCTCGGCGGCGCCGGTCGGAATAGCCTGCCCGTCCGCCACATAGACGCTTCGTCCGAGCTGAACGCGCAGGACGGCAAGCAGTTGATCGATGTCAACAGGCTTCGAGACATAGTCCGTCGCTCCAGCCTCAAGGCATTTTTCTCTGTCGCCCTTCATCGCCTTTGCCGTAACAGCAACCAGCGGAATGTCCCGATAACGATCGATCTTACGGATCTCCCGCATGGTTTCGTAGCCATCCATTTCCGGCATCATGATATCGACAAGGACGATATCAACCTCCGGCGTCGCCTTGAGTTTCTCAATGCCCTCCAGACCATTCTCAGCGAAGACGACGGACATTCCCTGCTGCTCAAGAGCACTCGTCAGGGAAAAAATGTTGCGCATGTCATCGTCAATGATCAGAACGCCACGACCCGCCAAGGATCCGTCTGTCCGCCGCTCAATGACGATTGGCCGCTCCTCGGCAGCCAGATTGATCGCACGGTGCAAGAACAGGGCTGTATCGCTCAAAAGCTTTTCGGACGACCCTTCGCCCTTCACGATGACCGTCGCCGCGATCCTCTCGAGCCGTCGCTCTTCGGCACGCGTGAGATCCTTTCCAGTG
The DNA here is from genome assembly GCF_020089865.1 of Microvirga puerhi. Lineage (GTDB taxonomy): Bacteria > Pseudomonadota > Alphaproteobacteria > Rhizobiales > Beijerinckiaceae > Microvirga > Microvirga puerhi. The sequence continues at coordinate 6,083 of NZ_JAIRBM010000029.1, read as the reverse complement.
TAGATGATCACCGGAAGATCTTCCCCACCTGGTGTCTTACGGACACGCTCTATGAGTTCAGCTCCCGAGAGGTCGGGCAGCCCAAGATCGATGACCGCACAGTCGAAGCGCCTAGCCTGTATGGCTTCCAGCGCGCTCTCCGCCGTACCCACGGCGGTTACGTCAACCTGCTCGTCTCGAATGAGTTCATTGATGCTCATCCGTTGCTTGTCGTCGTCTTCGACAAGGAGAAGCTTCTTGACGGGCCTGTCGATGAATTCCTTCGTGCGGTCCAGAGCGCCCATCAAAGCGTCCCGGTCGACCGGCTTCTCCAGGAATCCGAAGGCGCCGGCCCTCAGGCCTCGCTTCTTCTGGTCGTCCACCGAAATCACATGAATCGGTACATGCCGCGTCCGAGGATCATGCTTAAGGAGGTCGAGAAGCGCCCATCCATCCATATCGGGAAGGCCGATGTCGAGCGTGACGGCGTGTGGCTTGTAACGATGCGCCAATGCCAAGGCGGCCGCGCCATCCATCGCGATGAGCCCCTTGAATCCTTGCTCACGCGCAAGCTCCAGAAGGACAGAGGCGAACATCGCGTCGTCCTCGATGATGAGAACCACACGGTCGCCAGCCGAAATCGAGTGCCTATCGTCCAAAGAGGCGGAGAGGGCCATTGCGGCGGGAGGCTGCCTTAGAAGCGACGCATGCGGATCATCGCCTCCAACCACGTGCGCGTCATTGCCACTTCCGAGACGGGAACTTACCGACGTTGGCAACACATGATTTGCTGGCGGTTCAAGAGGCAAGAACAGCGTGAACGTTGACCCACGCCCGGGTGCGCTCGACAGAACAATTTCTCCTCCAAGAAGGCGCGCGATCTCTCGGCTGATGGAGAGGCCAAGGCCGGTTCCACCGTATTTACGACTGGTCGTGCCGTCGGCCTGTTGGAATGCTTCGAAAATGATGCGCTGCTTGTCCTCGGAGATGCCGATTCCGGTATCTGTCACGGAGAGAGCGATCCATTCGCTGCCGGCTCGAAGTGGCGTCCCTTCGGCCGAACCGATACGAAGCGTCACGCCGCCCTGTTCCGTGAACTTGAAGGCATTCGATAACAGGTTTCTTAGAACTTGCTGCAGTCTCTTCGCGTCAGTTTGGATGGCCGGCGGCAGTTTGGAATCCATCTCGACATGGAAATCAAGGTTCCGCTCCTCCGCCACTTGGCGGAATGTCCGCTCCATATGACCGATGAGATCCTGGAAGCCTACACTGGAGATCTCAAGACTTACAGTTCCTGACTCGATTTTGGAGAGGTCCAGAATATCGTTGATGAGAGCCAGCAGGTCTGATCCTGCCGCGTGGATCGTCTTTGCAAATTCACGCTGTTTATCCGACAGATTGCCTTCAGGGTTCTCTGTTAAGAGCTTTGATAGGATCAGCAGAGAATTCAACGGCGTGCGGAGCTCATGGCTCATATTCGCCAAGAACTGGGACTTGTACCTGGAAGTGAGGGAAAGCTGCTCCGCCTTTTCCTCCAAGGCTGTCTTGGCGACAGAAACTTCCTGGTTCTTCGTCTCGACCTCACGCTTCTGCAATTCGAGGAGCCGGGCCTTCTCTTCAAGCTCCTCATTGGTCTGTTGCAATGTATCCTGCTGTTGACGCAGAAGCTCTTCCGATTGGCGCAACGTCGCCGCCTGCTGCTCCAGGCGATCGTTCGTCTTCTTCAACTCCGCCTGCTGACTCTGGAGCTCCGTTGTCAAAAGTTGAGATTGCTTCAGAAGACCTTCGGTTCGCATGTTCACGGCAATCGTATTGAGAACGATGCCGATCGATTCCGTCAGTTGATCGAGGAACGACTGGTGCGTTTCCGAGAATCGATTGAACGATGCCAGCTCGATAACAGCCTTGACATCCTGCTCGAAGAGAACGGGAAGGACAATGATATTGAGGGGAGGCGCTTCTCCCAGAGCCGAACTGATCCTGATGTAATCCCCGGGAACATTCGTAAGAAGAATGCGATTCTTCTCATACGCCACCTGCCCCACAATACCCTCTCGGAAACGGAAGCGATTGGCCAGATGTTTTCTCTCTGTGAAAGCATAGGAGGCCACGAGATCAAGAACAGGCCCGTCGCCATCGGACTCAACCGTGTAGAACACACCATGCTGTGCATTCACGAGTTGGGCGATCTCCGACAGGATCATGTTTGAGACAGTGGTGAGATCACGCTCGCCCTGCAGCATGCGCGTGAACTTCGCAAGGTTGGTCTTCAACCAATCCTGCTCCGCATTCTTCAACGTCGTATCGCGCAGATTGCGGATCATCTCGTTGATATAATCTTTCAGGGCAGCGACTTCGCCGGAGGCCTCGACCGTGATCGACCGCGTCAAGTCGCCCTTCGTGACGGCCGTCGCCACATCTGCGATGGCTCGCACCTGAGTCGTCAGGTTCGCTGCAAGCTGATTGACGTTGTCTGTCAGGTCTCGCCAGAGGCCGGCCGCTCCAGGGACCTTCGCCTGTCCACCAAGCTTCCCTTCGACACCCACTTCACGCGCCACGTTCGTCACCTGGTCGGCGAAGGTCGCGAGCGTATCGATCATCTCATTGATCGTGTCGGCAAGCGCCGCAATCTCGCCTTTTGCCTCCACGGTCAGCTTTCGCTTCAGATCACCCTCGGCAACGGCGGTCACGACACTGGCGATGCCTCGCACCTGGCCAGTGAGATTGTTCGCCATCATGTTGACGTTGTCGGTCAAATCTTCCCATACGCCTGCGACACCGCGCACCTGCGCTTGACCACCCAGCTTGCCCTCGATGCCCACCTCGCGCGCCACGCGGGTCACTTCGGAAGCGAAGGAGTTAAGCTGATCCACCATCGTATTGATGGTGTTCTTGAGTTCCAAGATCTCGCCGCGCACCTCGACGGTGATCTTCTTCGACAGGTCGCCGTTCGCCACCGCCGTGGTCACATCTGCGATGTTGCGCACCTGACCGGTCAGATTTGCCGCCATCATATTGACGTTGTCGGTCAAGTCCTTCCAAACGCCGGCGACCCCTCGCACCTGTGCTTGGCCGCCGAGCTTGCCTTCCGTGCCCACTTCTCGCGCCACGCGGGTCACTTCACCTGCAAAGGAGTTGAGCTGATCCACCATCGTGTTGATCGTGGATTTAAGCTCCAGAATTTCTCCCTCAACCGCAACGGTAATTTTCTTGGAAAGGTCGCCGTTCGCTACTGCGGTCGTCACTTCGGCAATGTTGCGAACCTGCGCAGTGAGGTTTGCTGCCATCATGTTGACGTTGTCGGTGAGATCTTGCCAGACGCCACCGACACCACGCACCTGTGCTTGGCCACCGAGCTTACCTTCCGTACCCACTTCGCGGGCGACGCGGGTCACCTCGCCTGCGAAAGAGTTGAGCTGGTCTACCATCGTGTTGATCGTGGATTTAAGCTCCAGGATCTCGCCACGCACATCCACCGTGATCTTCTTGGAAAGGTCACCGTTCGCCACCGCCGTGGTTACATCTGCAATGTTGCGCACCTGACCGGTCAGGTTCGCCGCCATCAGGTTGACGTTGTCGGTCAAGTCCTTCCAAGTGCCAGCAACGCCTTCCACGCGGGCCTGACCACCAAGCTTACCTTCTGATCCGACCTCGCGCGCCACGCGCGTCACTTCCGAGGCGAAGGAATTGAGCTGGTCCACCATCGTATTGATGGTGTTCTTGAGTTCCAAGATCTCGCCGCGCACCTCGACGGTGATCTTCTTCGACAGGTCGCCGTTCGCCACCGCCGTGGTCACATCTGCGATGTTGCGCACCTGACCGGTCAGGTTCGCCGCCATCAGATTGACGTTGTCGGTCAAGTCCTTCCAAGTTCCGGCGACCCCTCGCACTTGCGCCTGGCCGCCGAGATTGCCTTCTGATCCGACCTCGCGCGCCACGCGGGTCACTTCCGAGGCGAAGGAGTTGAGCTGGTCCACCATCGTGTTGATGGTGTTCTTGAGTTCCAAGATCTCGCCGCGCACCTCGACGGTGATCTTCTTCGACAGGTCGCCGTTCGCCACCGCCGTGGTTACATCTGCGATGTTGCGCACCTGTCCGGTCAGGTTCGCCGCCATCATGTTCACATTCTCGGTCAGATCGCGCCAGACGCCGCCGACGCCCTCCACCTGTGCTTGGCCGCCGAGCTTGCCTTCCGTGCCCACCTCACGGGCGACGCGCGTCACCTCAGAAGCGAAGGAATTGAGCTGATCCACCATCGTGTTGATCGTGGATTTCAAGGCCAGGATCTCACCCTTCACATCCACCGTGATCTTCTTGGAAAGGTCACCCCGGGCGACCGCCGTAGTCACCTCCGCGATATTGCGCACCTGGCCGGTCAGGTTCGCCGCCATCATGTTGACGTTATCGGTCAGGTCCTTCCAGACCCCGCCGACACCGCGCACCTGTGCCTGACCGCCGAGCTTTCCCTCCGAGCCCACTTCCTTCGCAACACGCGTCACCTCGGAAGCGAAGGAGTTGAGCTGGTCCACCATGGTATTGATGGTGTCCTTCAGCTCCAGGATCTCGCCCTTCACATCAACGGTGATCTTTTTCGATAGGTCTCCGTTCGCCACAGCGGTGGTGACTTCCGCGATGTTACGCACCTGACCGGTCAGATTTGCGGCCATGAGGTTGACGTTGTCGGTCAGGTCTTTCCAGGTTCCGGCAACGCCTTTCACCTTTGCCTGGCCACCGAGCTTGCCCTCCGAGCCAACCTCGCGGGCGACACGGGTCACTTCCGAGGCGAAGCTTCCCAATTGTCCAACCATCGTGTTTACGACTTTGCCGATTCTCAGGAACTCGCCGCGTAGAGGACGCCCGTCGGTCTCAAGCTCGATGGTTTGCCCGAGATCGCCCTTGGCAACGGCGCCGATCACACGAGCAACCTCGACGGTCGGCTGCACGATGTCGCCAATCATGGCGTTCACCGAGTCGATGCATTCGCTCCAGTGGCCCGTCGCACCAGCAAGCCGGCCGCGTTCGCCGATCCGGCCCTCTTTCCCGACGACCTTCGCGACACGATCGATCTCTTTCGCGAGGCCGTGGTTCAAGTCCGCGATATCATTGAAAGCTTCGGCAATCTCCCCATCGATACCAATCAGGTCGGTTGGTAGTCGGACGGAGAAATCGCCCTTCCGGAAGGCGCGCAAAACCTTGAGAAGCAGCCTGGGATCAAGCTGCGGAGCGGAAGTTTCGACTTCAGGCATGGGCCCCTCGTAACTTTGTTCCGGGCCGTTGCCGCCCAGACCCCGAATGTGCTGACGTTTGTACGGCTTTTGTCGATTGTCCTCGCACGGATGCCGGCGAAATATAACGGACTATGGAAACCTTAGTTCCATTTGAAAGAATAGATTCTTCCCTTCAGAAAGGGCAATTCGGCGCTTAAGCCGCCCTGGAGAAGCAGTATTTTTGAAAGATGGTAAATATCGGCCCTCAGTTGAGGACAGATCGTCTCATGATTTCGGATACTTTAGAGATTGCCGGTGGCAATGACATGTACCGGCGAATGAAATATCGACCCGTTGGCGTAAATTACTAGAGCCTTTACATCCGTCCCACCAACAAAAAGCCCCGCCGAATGGCAGGGCTTTGGAGAGATCAGGTCAAGGCTCTCGCCTTTTCGGACGCTGAGCCAACTCAGTCATGGAAGTCGTGGCTCTCCATGAGGATTTCGCGTTTTCCGGCATGGTTGGCCGGGCCGACGATGCCTTCCTTCTCCATCCGCTCCATCAGCGAGGCAGCGCGGTTGTAGCCGATCTGCAGCCGCCGCTGGATGTACGAGGTCGATGCCTTCTTGTGCCGAATAACGATGGAAACTGCTTGATCGTAGAGATCGGCTGATCCCAAGTTCAAATCCTCGTCTTCGATGAGAGGCACATCGTCCGTGTCGGCCTCAGTCTCGTCTTCTGCAGTGACCGCCTCAAGATAAACCGGCTGCCCCTGACGCTTGAGGTGGGCGACGACCTTCTCGACCTCCTCGTCCGAGCAGAACGGTCCGTGCACGCGGGTGATCCGCCCGCCGCCGGCCATGTACAGCATGTCGCCCTGGCCCAGAAGCTGCTCGG
>NZ_JAIRBM010000028.1 GCF_020089865.1 Microvirga puerhi | reverse complement strand
CGGTGCCGGTGGCGGCGAGGCGGTCGCTTTGACCGGCGGCGTTGATCTCGACCGCATAGACCGAACCGGGCGCAAAGGAGACGTTGCCATTGACCGACAGCGTGCCGATCGAGTTGCCCGGCGCCACGGTGCCGCCGCTCTGCACGGCGAGGCCGCCGATCATGCCCGAGCCGCCGAGCGCCGCCCCGTTGAGCACGCTCACGGCCGAGGCCAGCGAACCGTTCACGCCGAGATAGCCGGCTCGCACGGTGGTCGGGCCGGTATAGCTGGAGACACCGTCGAGGTTGAGCGGCTCCGCTGAGACCTTGTCCAATCCGACAGCCCCGGTGAGGCGGCCGTCGAAGTCGCCGGCCAGAATCTGCAGCGTGCCGCCGTTGCCGGTCAGCGTGCCGGCGCCATAAAGATCGCGGATCGAAGCGCCGTATCCCGCCAAGTCGAGGGTGGCGTTGCGGGCCAGGGTCAGCTTGCTGGCGGATCCGACCAGGCCGGGCAGCTGCGCGGAGCCGGCACGGACCGTGCCGCCATTGACCTCGACGATGGAAGAGCCGGCGGTGGCGATGGCAGCCCCGGTGGTGACGAGCGTGCCGGTATCGCTGGCCGAGCCGAGCAGCACGGTGGCGCCGTCGGCGACGCTGGCGAGATCGATGTTGAGCGTTTGCCCAGGAGCGACCGTCAGGACGCCGACATTGGAGACGCTGAGCGGATTGGGCAGGGTTGCGGTGCCGGCGATGGTGGAGCGCAGCTGGCCGCCGTTCAAGGTGACGCCGCCTGTGCCGAGCGCTGCGGCATTCTGAATCTCGAGCGTGCCGGTCAGCACGCTCGTGCCGCCCGAGTAGGTGTTGACGCCAGACAGCGTCAGCGTGCCGGTGCCGAGCTTGGTCAGAGAGCCGAGGCCCGAGATCGTGTTGGTCAGCGTCGCGGTCGTTGCCTGGTTGAGGACCAGCGCGGCGTCATTGGTGATGCTCCCGGAGCCGAAGCTCTTCGCAGAACCAACCACCGTGCCGTTGGTAATCGTAGTGCCACCCGAATAGGTGTTGGTGCCGTTGAGCGTCAGCGTGCCGGCGCCTGTCTTGGCGATTGAGGTCGCACCGCCAGTGCCGCCGAGACCGTCCGAAACGGCAGCACCGCCCGAGCCGTCCTGGTCGGCGATGTCACCGGTGATGGTGTAGGTGCCAGAGCCGAAGGTCAGCGCCGAACCCTGCACGAAAAAGCCGGAGCCGAACGCCGCGCCAGCGTTGGCCCCCGTGCCGCCCTGCACCGTGCCGCCTGAAGCGGTGCCGCTGCCGTTGACGGTCAGCGAGCCGCCTTTGGCCACGAAGACCGCGCCACCCATGCCCGCGCCACCGCCGCCGATGGAACTATTACCTGAGCCGCCGCCGAAACCTCCGGGACGGCTGCCCAAGCCCCCACCGCCGCCGCCGAAACCACCGACTCCACCGATAGCGAGCGCATTACCGGCGCCGCCACCGCCGAAGCCGCCGCTGCCACCAACCCCGCCACCGCCACCTCCGCCGAAGCCGCCATTGCCGCCGAAACCGCCGACAGCAGCGGCAACACCGCCGACACCGCCGCCGCCGCCAGGATTGCCATTGCCGCCACCGCCACCGCCGCCGTCAGCGCCACCTGCCCCGCCATTGGCGCCTGCTCCGCCCGATGCCGCGCCGGTGACGATGCCCGCCTGACCGCCGCCGCCGCCAGCCGCGCCCCCCCGCGCCATGTTGCCGATGCCGCCGCCGCCGCCATTGCAGCAAGTGCCGCCATCGCCTCCGAGTCCGCCGCCTCCAGTTCCGCTGGTCACGCCCGAACTACCGCCTATCGCCTGGGTGAGGCTGAACGAGACATTGGTGATGGTGACGTTGGCGCTCGGCGCGACGAACAACCCGCCACCTGCCCCCATACCACCGCCGCCGTTGCCGCTGTTGCCGCCGCGGGCGAGCGTGTTGACGATGGTCAGATTGTTGATGGCAACCGTGCCGCTATAGACGAACAGGCCGCGGTTGGCGCCGCTGCCGTTGAGCGCGTAGCCGTTGCCGTTGATCGTGATGCTGGCCATGACAGCCGGCAGGTCGCCGGTCCCGGCGCCGCTCGGTGGCGTGATGGCGATGTGGTTCTGGAAGATGATGCTGTCGCCGTTTTGCGCGCTGACCAAAGCCGCCCGCAGCTGGGCCTCGGTCGAGACCGTATAATCGGTGGCTTGCGCGCTTCCCGCTCCGACGAGGATGAGGCAGACCAGAGACCATCGACGTCGCGTCGCGCGTGAGACCGGTTCGGTCGAGACGACGCCCACCGTGCCGCCGCGCTGCCCACGGCGCGCCGCCATTGTCCGATCCATGCTTTGCCCCCGTCTCGCCTCAGCCGCATGAGGCGCGGACTGATCGCAATCCTCTCTGTTTAGATAGGTGCCCGGCGGTGAATAGAGGGATTTTTGTCTTAGACACCCGACAGAACCGAGATTCCAACGGGCTGCATCCTTTCGGCCACACTCTCACGGCATCGACAGACCTCTGGGATCGGTCCGAGGCCGAGTACCCGTCTCTCAGCATCGCCGTGTGGGATTCAGCCTGTGCGATATTGCAGGCGTTTAGTTACCCACCAAAGGGTCGGTCGAGGCTGTCGCGATCACTCCGACATCATCTGCTGTTGGCCATGTTCTCCCGGAGAATGAAAGACCGTGGACAGACACGCAGGAGCATCTTGAAACCCTCTCCGGATCCTGGGTCAATGCGACCGACACTGCTTTAAGTGTCCGCGAAACCATATCGTGGCAGCCGGTACCCGGTACAACCCGTCACGGGGCTGTGGGAAGACGGACTTCGAAAACCGCGCCCTGCGTCGCCTCGAGCATCCGGATCGATCCATGGTGAGCGCGCAGCAGAGCCGCAACGATGGCTAATCCCATCCCCGTCCCGCCGTGCTCACGCCGGGTGGTGAAGAATGCATCGAAAATCTTGTCCCGAACCGCCCTCGGGATGCCGTTGCCATTGTCCCGCACCTCGATCCGAACTTCGTCAGCCTGTCGACTGACGTGCAGGACGAGTTCCGTTGCATGATGACGGACCGAATTGTCGGCAAGATGGGAGAAAACGATAATGGCATTCTCTGCCGACATCGCCACCGCTTCGCCGGAACGTCCGTCCGCACGAACCGAAAGCATCGGAAAGCTGCGGCGGAGCGCCTCAACGATCGGGACCAGGCTCGTTTTCCCGTCTGTCGGCTGGCTCTCGGCACGCGAGAGTTCCCGCAGTCGGTGCAGCATGGCCGTCAGCCGTTTGGTGTCGGTAATGATGTTTTGGAGAAATCGGGTGCGTTCCGCCTGGGACATGCTTCCTGGGACGGCCCCTGCCTCATCCGCCAGCAGCTCCGCGGCGCCTCGTATGGCCGTCAGCGGCGACTTCAGTTCGTGGGATACATGCGCCGCGAACGTCGCGATGTAGTCGGACCGTTCATGGAGGCGCTCGGCCATCTCAATGAAGCTTCCTGCCAGAAGTGCGATCTCCCGCGTACCGTGGTGGGCGAGCGGGCGAAGCGCCGCTCGGTTTCCGCGCCCGATTTCCACGGTCCGTGCCACCAAGGCATGGATCGGCCCCGTAATGATGCGAGAGAACAGAAAACCGATTGCCAGGGTGGCACCCAGCAGAGTCAGTCCGGCGATAACGAATTTGCGGCGCTCGCCGTACACGCTCCGAAGAATGTTGTTCGGTGTCCGAGAGGCATAGATGACGCCAGCGACGCGATCTCCCACGAAGACCGGCATGGCTGCGAAGACACGCACCTGCGTCCCGCGGCTGAGCGAGTACAAGGGCGGCGATGGCTGATCGACGGCTCGCATGCGTAGGGCCGAGCGGTATCGGCCCTTGAGCGCCTCGGCAACCTCGTCGATATGCGCGAGCGACAGACCCCTCTCCTCACGCCCCGCAATCACGACGCCCTGTGGGTCGAGGATCCTGAATCCCGCAAGGGTGACGATCTGGGTCCGCAGAGCGATCTCCTGGAGCTGCGCCCCGACGGCGAGAAACTCTGATGATGGCGGCAAGGGTGCGGGCGCGGCGTCCGGTCGGCGGCCAAGCACTTCCGCGTCGGAAAGATCGAGTGTCGCCGTGACCGGCCGATAGGGACTGTCCGGCAAATCGATATGTTCGTGCACGATGGGCGCTCCCAGGACCGTGTTCGGCAGAGCCTCGGCCTCCTGGGTGAAGATCGCGGCAAGGACGGCACTTTGCCCGATCAGCTCGGTCTCGGTCTGGCGGACGAGCTCATTCTCGTAAAGGCGAAAGAAGACCAGCCCTACCAGCGGCAATGCCATCACAGTGGTCAGAACCGCGAAGACGATCATGCCAAGGGTCGGGCGCCACTTGGCCCTCGCCCGCGCTGTCACAGGGCGGTCTCGCAAGTGCCGAGCCGAAAGCCGACACTGTGCACCGTCTCGATAATCGAACTGCACCCGGCCGAGCCGAACTTCGCCCTGATATTGCGGACATGGCTGTCGATAGTTCGGTCGGAGACATGAATCTGGGTGCCGTATGCGGCATCCATGATCCGATCGCGGGTGAATACCATGTCCGGTCTGGTCACGAACGCCTTCAGAATCGCGAACTCGACCGCCGTGAGAGGCACGGGCGCGCCATCGAACTCCACGATGTGGCCAACGCTGTCCATGCGAAGGCGGCCACGGGATAGAACCCCGCCGTCCAGACGCTCCCGGCTGTTCCGGGCGGTGATCCGTCTGAAGATGACATTGATCCGCGCGACCAATTCGCGTGGGCTGAACGGCTTCGTGACGTAATCGTCACCACCGATCTCCAGCCCCAGCACGCGATCGATCTCCTCGTCCCGGGCCGAGAGAAAAAGAATGGGAACGTCGGACAGCTTGCGGATCTGGCGACAAACTTCGAGGCCATCGGCTTCCGGAAGTCCGACGTCGAGCACGACCATGTCGGGAGATGTCTCGCGGAAGCGGATCAGTGCCTCCCGTCCGTCGCGCGCAACCGACGGCATCATTCCCGCCTTTTCCAGGGCAAAGCAGATGACGTCCCGAATGTGTGGATCGTCATCCACGACGAGAACCCGATGCACGACACTCACTCCTAGAGCCCTTGGCCGGAGGCCATTGCCTTTCCCTTATCATCGGCCTGACGGACAAGGTAGCGTTTCAGGCGCCAGTCCCTCAGGCTCCAAGCACGCCAGTCGTCCAACCGACGGAGGAGATCCGATGCCGCCCAGTTGCGCCAGCGAACGAGGTCGGAGGACGCCGAAACGCCATGACGGGCGATATATCGGTCAAGGGCCGGGATGGCGTGCGGCCCGAGCTGCCTGACGTATCCCAGGTCAGGGGCTAAGGCCGAGACGAGGGTTTCACGCCGAGAGGACAGGTTGTAGTTCGCGGCGATGGCGGAAAAGTCCATGAAACTGCAAGCGTAGAGGGTGACGGCGACAGTCAACAGGTTCGCCCTGACGAGCCAGAGATTGGATCGGCGCAGGGCAATACGCACGATGATCAGGATCAGACCCGCTCCGACGAGAAGCATCCAGATAAAGGCTGCAATGCGCATGAGGGAGAGAGAATAGGTCGCCACATACAGGTCGAGGCGGAGGATCGATGAGATTACCAGAATGACATTCTGTCCCACCCAGAGATACACCAGCCTCCGGATCGAGGCCGATCGTTCACCCGGTCCTCCAGGACGAAGGGTCGTGAGCACGAAGGCCGCCGCAAGAAGGGCCGTCGCGATTAGCGGGTATGCTCCACGGTGTGCATAGGCCGCGTAGGTCATCCCGGCCGGAAGAGTAGCGCCGCCCCAGAGATAAACGACATCAAGCAGGGTTTGGACGGCGAACAGTAGATTGAACAGGATGAGGGAGCGCCTGATTGCCGCCGTGCCGAGGAAGCGGCTGTCTTCATCGATCTCAGGAACATTCAATGCCAGGAGGCCAGCACCGAAGGGCAGCCTATTGCTCACGCGCGTCGCAACGAAAGGCCACGCGAGGGAAAGCAGAATGCCCCACAGCAGCGTCCGCCCGCCGTCGACGTGCCAGTCCTGACGGGATGGGTCGATGATCGCCAACCATTCTTCGACCATCGGATTGGCCATGGCGAACAGCGCAACGAAGACGCAACCGCATAGGACGGGAACGACCCAGCCGGCGAGCACGCCCAGGGGGCGAGACGCCCGTTGTCGAAGGTTCGCTTCGCGCCTGGCTCGAACGAGGTCAGGGATCAAACGGAAAGGTCCAGTCAGGACAAGTCTTTGCATCGTCGCAATCAAGGTCGCCATCCCGCGATCCGACGCCCCGGATATGACAGCGGCTGCGAGCGTCGTGCCCAGAATGCCGCAGAGAACCGAGAGAGCTCGGACCTCCACGATGAGCGGCAGGAGCGCCGCGACGACGATCCCGGCGCTCGAAAAGAGGCGATCTCTGTTCTGATGGGGGCGCGTGAGACATGCAGCGCCGAAGAGGCCTACCAGAAAGAGAGCGACGGATATGCCAATTTCATGACCATAGAACAGCCAATCGCCGAAGGCCGCGAGACCAGCGGCCAGGGCAAGTTTGGGAGCAGGCGTGGGACGGAGCGGAGAGACTTCTGTGTCGACGGCGTCGTTCATGGGCGGGCTATCCAGTGAGGGGGCACGAAGGGCGGCTTCAACCGAATGCACGCGGCAACCGACGCCCGGTTGGGGCCGCCGGGAGATGACGAGGGTAGCCGGGCTTGGCGTGACGTCGCACAGCCACCAACCGTCTTTCGTGAGACAGTCGGGAATGACGGCTTGGCGCCATGATCCAGATGAAACCATGCCAGCACCCTGCCGGGCCGTCGTGCAGGCGCTGCGGTCGCGTTTCGCAGTTTCTCAGGATTTCTGTGCAGATGCCGTGCAGCCGGTCACGAACGGCTGCCTGACCGAAGGAAGCGATTGGCTGTGTCACTTCGTCGTCGCAACCGAATGGACGGAAGAGCCCGCAATCTGCGAGCCTGACAAGCATGATGCCCTGCTATGGGCGCCGATCCCTGCCCTCTTTCATGACCTGATCCCTTATTTGCGCTGGGCGATCCAGCACATCGAGCAACGGCAGCCCGACACTGAATATGGCTAGCTCGGCGATGCTCCGCTTGAACCGAAGGCATCCAAGCCCCGGTTGCTCTTGGAACAGCAGGCCGTTTCATAAAGCCTGGGTTTGTGAAATCCAATCCAACCGGAATGTGGCACGGATATCGCGGATGGAATCCTATCCAGCATTCGGTAGCAAAGACCACCGAGCGCCTAGGCGGCACCGAGAGCAGGAACGCCCATCTCCAGCATCCACTTCAACAATCTGGATACCGGCGTCGCGAACGTGGAGTCTTGCGTGACGATAAAGGTCGCGTCGTCGACCTGTATCGTCACGCGCACAATCACTCAAACTCCAAGAACAGGCCTATTGCTTGCACTGCCCGCGCCGGCAGCGCCAAGACCGGGGCTGACGCCGTTGCTATGCCGGCAGGACAATCACCTTCGTCTTGACTGGCGTCCGTGAGTACAGGTGGATCATGTCCTGACTGAGGAGGCCGACGCAGCCGCTTGTGATGCCTGTGCCAATCGATTCGGCGTCACTACTGGCGTAGATCGTGTAGAGCGTGTACGCGCCGTTCTGATAGAGATAAAGCGTGCGCGCGCCGAGCGGATTGTCGAGGCCACCCGGCATGCCGCCGGCGTATTTGGCCGCCTCGGGCTGGCGCCGGATCATTGCCGCGGGCGGGGTCCAGGTCGCCCATTCGGCCTTGCGCCCGACATAAGCGTCACCACTCCACCGAAACCCGTCGCGGCCGACATTGGCACCATAGCGGGTGGCAGATCCGCCCTCCTCGATGCGATAAACGTAGTAATTGGAGGGGTCGACGATAATCGTGCCGGGCGCCTCTTTGGTGTCGTAGCGAACGGTCCGGCGATAGTATTTCGGATCGACCTTGCTGACATCGACCGCCGGGATCGGGAATTTCTCCTCGGGCACCGGCCCGTAGACCCTCGCCGCCTCGGAGAGGCTCATGCCGTCAGATGCGCAACCGGCCAGCCCCAGCGTGCCGACACCGACGGCCGAGCCGATCAGAAACGACCGGCGGCTGAGAAGCCCTGCCCGACGCCCGAGCAAAGCTGCCTCGTCTATCTCTCCAGCATCGGCATTCCCACCATTCATGATCATGATTTGGCAGCTCCCATGTCCTATGGCCCGACGAGAAAATACTCCGGCACGCACCTGCTGAACGTCTTGCTCAGCTTAGATTGCCGTCAAACGGCTCGACTGGCAAGCTCGGGCCTTCGCCGCACGAGGCTTGCCATGCACCAAAGTCGGCAACGTCCACGCAGTCTCGCGGTCTCACTTCGCGTGGCGCTCGACGTGGCCCGATCTGATAGTTGGCCTCGGCATCGCGGCGATGAATGCGGACACGATCTGCGACGTCTAGGAACCAGCGCACGAAGAGCGCCGCGCTGAAGCATGAGTGTCCGCTTAGGGTCGAATTTGCCCTTCGATCTCGGTTCAGGAATTGACGTTCGGTCAGGCGGCAACACACGAAATTCCGCGCCTTGCCGATTAAGTCCAGACCTGATGCTCGCGCCGTCAGCCTTTCGCAAGCTGATACAGGCACGCCTCACGTGTGAGATGCCTGTTCCTATCCGGCCATCGGTCGCGTCACCATAACCTCGAAACGCACATTCGATCGATCCCGCGCCACCCTTCCGTAAGGTTAGATAAATGTACCCGAGACGATGGAGACGATCGGCATAGCCACTAGGACGAGCTCGTGTCAGGCCGTGAGCGGCTGCCTCTGAGCGCGCCCGAATAATGGGTTGACAGCGGACCCTCCTCGGAGCTTAGGTATATACCTGACAAAATTAGGTACATACCTATTGGGGTGGCTACGCGATGGATCGGTTGCGGATCGGTGTTGTGGGCGTCGGCGTACAGGGGCATCTGCATGCAAGGGTTTTGAAGACCTTGCCAGAGGCAGACTTCGTTGGGATAGCAGAGGCTGACGAGGCTCGACGCAGCAAGGCAGAGGCTGAGTTCGGCGTCCCGGCATATGCGTCGCTCGATCAGCTCCTTGACCAGGTCGACGCCGTTTCGATCTGCCTGCCAGATCATCTTCACGAGGAGCCGACGATTAGGGCGCTCGCTGCGGGGAAGCGGGTTCTTCTCGAGAAGCCGATGTCACTCTCCACCGAGAGCTGTGATCGGATCCTGGCCAACTGCCCTGATCCGGACGCCTTGATGATCGGGCAAATCTTGCGGTTCGATCCGCGTGTCATCCGCGCCCGTGAACTCGTCCGGAGCGGGGATATCGGAGAGATCTGGCACGCGAAGGTGTGGCGGTCGACCTCCCAGGCGGTTGGCGTCGGGATTTGGGACCGAACCTCAGTGGCTTGGTTCCTGGGCATCCATGACGCCGACCTGCTCCGTTTCGTCACTGGCCAGGAGGCCGAGGTCGTGGCCGCGCTCGGACGCAACGTCCTCTCCCCGGGCACGGAGGATATCGTCCATGCGTTGCTGAGACTCGACGGGGGAGCCATCGCCACGATGGAAAACAGTTGGACCCTTCCGCACAGCCGTCCCTCCCGCGCCGATGCCGGCCTTCGCATCATTGGTTCGAAGGCAGCCATTGAGGTGACCTTGAGCCATACGGACCTCCTCATGGTGCCTAGAGAGGGCAATGCCGTGAATATGGACACCTACTTCTGGCCGAGCCGAGAGGGGAACGGGGCCTCGAATCTCCGGACCGAGTTGGATGCCTTCGTCCGCGCCGCGCTTTACAAGGAGCCGTCGCCGGTACCGGGAAGCGAGGGTCGGGCAGCCGTGGCACTCGTCGAGGCCGTCGAAGCAGCAATGCGTTCGTAGGACTTACCCGAGGGCGCGCGATGACCAGGTATCTGGGCTATCGAATTCTGTCGTCTCTCGTCGTCATCCTCGGGGCGGCGACGATCATCTTCGTCGCCATTCGCGCCGTGCCGGGGGATCCCGCTCTCGTGGTGTTGGGTCCGTCCGCAACCCCTGAGCAGGTTGCCGCTCTTCGTACGGAATACGGGCTCGATGGTTCGTTGCTCGGCCAGTACATGCACTTCCTGGCACGCATGGCAACGTTCGACTTCGGGTCCTCCTTCAGGCTTGGGATGCCAGCAACCCAGGCGATCTCGCAAGCGTTCACAGCGACTCTGTCTCTGGCATTGGCCGCGCTCTGCATCGCGCTCATGATCGGCTTCCCATTGGGCATTCTTTGTGCCCTTCGCCCCAATGGTTGGAGCGACCGGATCATTTCCTCCCTATCCATGACCGGACAGGCACTACCGAGCTTCTGGGTCGGAATCATGCTCGTCATGATCTTCTCCCGCATGCTGCGCATTCTCCCCAGCGGCGGAGCGGAAACGCCTGAAGCGATCCTTATGCCGGCTGTCACGCTAGCCTTACCCCTGTTGAGCATTATCGTGCGCCTCGTGCGATCCGGTCTGCTCGAAGTCCTGGGAGAAGGCTACGTTCAGACCGCCCGCGCAAAGGGACTGCGCGAGCCACGGGTGGTCGGACGGCATGCATTGCGAAACATGCTCATCCCGGTGGTCACCGTCGTCGGCCTGGAACTGGGGGGGCTCCTAGGCGGAGCGGTCATCGTGGAAACGGTCTTCGCGTGGCCGGGGCTCGGCCGTCTCCTCATCGATTCCATCGCGGCGCGCGACTATTCGGTTGTCCAGGCCTGCGTCGTCGTGCTTGTGCTGGGTTTTGTCTCCATCAACCTGATCGTCGATCTGTTGTACGGCTATCTCGATCCTCGCGTACGGGTAGGGTCATGAGCGTAGCTCCCGCAGCGCCCTCCCCCCATGCCAAGTCGCCCCGTCGAGGGAAGCTCGATCTTAGGCTTCTCGTGCCGGCCCTGTTCTGCACGCTTTATGTCCTCGCGGCCGTCTTTGGCCCGTTCCTCACGCACTACGATCCTGTCGCGACCAACACCAGTCAGCGGCTGCGTCCTCCATTGACGGAACTGCGTGATGGCTCACTTGCGCTGTTCGGAACCGATCAGGTCGGGCGTGATCTCTTCGGACAAGTCATCGCGGGGGCCCAAATTTCCCTGACCGTCGGCATCCTGACCTTGCTCCTCGCAGGAACTGTCGGGACAGCCCTTGGCGTGCTGGCAGGATATCGCGGAGGATGGCTCGATACGGTCGTGATGCGGCTTGCCGATATCCAGCTTGCCTTCCCGTCCATCCTCCTTGCCGTTCTTATCGCAGCGGTTCTCGGACCAAGCCTGGTCAACGTCATTCTCGTGCTGGCGCTGACCCGCTGGGTCGTGTTTGCGCGGGTCGCCAGAGCGCAGACGCTGGCTGTAAGGGTACGCGACTTCGTCAATGCGTCGCGGACACTTGGCGCGAGCCATCTCCATATTGTCCGGCACTGCATCCTTCCCGCTGTCGTCGCGCCGATTCTCGTCGTCGCAACCGTTCAGTTCGGCCTCGTCATCGTGGCGGAGGCATCACTGAGCTTCCTCGGACTTGGGATGCCACCCGGGACGCCGAGCTGGGGCATCTCAATCGCGAACGGACGCAATTACCTCGTGACCGCATGGTGGATATCCACGATGCCCGGCCTCGTCCTGTCTGCTCTCGTAATTGCGGTCGGCATCCTGGGAGACCGACTGCGCGATCGTTTCGATCCGAATTTGACGACCCGGTGATCTGCGTTCTGTGCGCGGCGCCGCAACAAGGGAGGGATATAGCCATGACGACAATGCGCCTTCGCCCGCAAGGCATCGGACTAATTTTAGGACTCGCGATCACAGTAGGCACGTCGTTCGGACCCGTCTTGCAGGCCCGCGCGCAGGGTGCGGCGGAGACGTTGCGGGTGGCCAATCCGGTCGCGATCGTGTCGCTGGACCCGTTCGGCGCAAAGGCGGCGGATCAGCCAACACTCACGGTGGCCCAGGAAGTCCTGGAGCCGCTGGTGATGCGGCAGGACGGATCCATCGTTCCCTGGCTGGCGGAGAGCTGGGAGAATCCTGACAAACTCACATGGACCTTCCACCTGAAGTCGGGGGTGCGCTTTGCCGATGGCTCGCCCCTGACGAGCGCCGACGCCAAAGCGTCACTCGACCGACTGATCGCCGAGAAGGGTCCATTGGCTGGGCTTTGGGCGGCCGTCGACACGATCGAGGCGCCTGATGAAAAAACGTTGAAGATCAGGACGACGCAGCCTGTGGGGACCATGCTGAGCAATCTCACCATGTTGGGGATCGCGCCGGCGGCGAAGATCCGGGATACGGCGTTCTTCAATGCCCCCTATGGGACGGGCCCATTCAAGGTGGCCGCATTCACGGCCGGACAACAGGTGCGCCTTGTCCGGAACGACAGTTATTGGGGCGAGAAGCCGAAGCTGGCGCAGATCGAGTATCGCTACATCCCTGAGGTCTCCGGGCGCATCACGGCCCTCGAGAACAACGAGATCGACTTCACGTGGGGACTTCCTCCGGATCAGGTCGATCAGGTTAGGGGGAGCCAGGGCCTGAAGGTTGAGTCCTTCCCGACCTATTCGAACTATTACTTCTGGTTCAACAGCTCCAGAAAGCCGTTTACCGATGCCCGTGTCCGGCAGGCCATGTGGCATGCGGTCGATTTCGCGCAAATCCAGAAGGATCTCTTTCCAGGCACCGCAACCGTCGCAAAGGGGCCGATCCCGCAGGCCGTATTCGGCTCGTCGGTTCAGAAGCCGTACGCCTATGACGTGGCGAAGGCGAAGCAACTCCTTGCGGACGCGGGCTACGCGAACGGATTCGAGACCACGATGATGTGGAGCAGCCAGTGCTGCACCGCGGTTCGTGAGTTCGCGGAAACTCTGGTCAGCTACTGGGCCAAGATCGGCGTCAAGGTCGTGCCGCAGGAACTGGAGCGCGCCACATGGCTCGACCGCCTCCTGAAGCTCGATTGGGACAGCACCCTCACCGACGGCAATACCCTCACCGGCGATGCCGATTTCACCTTGGCCCGGCTCTATCTCTCGACGGCCAAGCGCATGGGTTATGCCAATCCGAAGCTGGATGAGTTGCTTCTGGCCGCGCGGGCCGAGCTCGATCAGGGAAAGAGGGCCGAACTGTATGCGGAGGCCGGTCGCATCATCTGGGATGAGGCGGTGGGCATCTTCCCGCTCGACATGATGGTGCACGCGGCTTACCGCACCAACGTGACGGGCTTCAAACCGACGCCGAACGCGATGCCCCGATTCGACAGCGTGAGCAAGAAGTGACCCACGACTAGTCTGCTGTCCCGCGACTGGGTCGAGCGGGGGCGCCCTTCCCGCCCCCGCAACCCCGGAAACCGAAATCGATGATAACGCGCCCTGCTGACACATTGCTTTCCGTGGATTCCCTCGCCGTGCGTTTCGGCGGGAACGAGGATGCTTTTCTCGCGGTCGAGGATGTGTCGTTCGACCTTCGCGCCGGGGAGACATTGTCTCTTCTCGGAGAGTCAGGTTCCGGAAAGTCAGTCACAGCGCAGGCCATCATGGCGCTCCTGCCCCGCAATGCCGCGATCACGAGCGGGCGGATCGTGTTTGCAGGAGAAGACTTGGTGAGCCTTCCCCGGTCAAGAACCAGAGATCTCTGCGGCACCAGGATGGGAATGGTGTTTCAGGATCCGCTGACGGCACTCAATCCCGTCTTCACGGTCGGGGACCAGATCGCGGAGCTGTTCCGCGTGCGCCAGGGATTGGATCGGCGGGCTGCATGGCTGGCCGCTGCCGAGGTAGTCGATGCTGTCGGCATTCCGGATGCGCGACGCCGCCTCGACGCCTACCCGCACCAGTTCTCGGGAGGCATGAGGCAACGCCTTGTCATCGCCATGGCGATTGCTCTGAAACCCCGGCTTCTCATCGCCGACGAGCCGACCACGGCCCTCGACGTAACCGTCCAGGCGCAGATCATGGAGCTGATCCGCGATCTCCAACGGGAGACGGGCATGTCCCTTCTCCTCATCACGCATGACCTGGGTGTCGTCGCGGATGTGACGGATCGCGTGGCTGTCATGTATGCCGGACGGATCGTCGAAACTGGGCCAGTAAGGGATGTCTACGACAATCCCGCGCATCCCTATACCCGCGGCCTCATGTCCTCGATCCCCTCCCTGGAGGAATCGCCCGGACTCCTCGCAGCCATTCCGGGCATGCCGCCCAACCCAAAGGAACGCCCTTCCGGCTGCCCCTTCCATCCCCGCTGCGCATTCGCGAGGCCCGTCTGCTCCGTCGAGCGGCCGGCCCTCCGGGCGATGGGCGACCGCCGCAAGGCAGCTTGTCATTTCGCCGAGGAGGTGGTTCGCCTTGACCCGGTCTCCTGAACCACTTCTGTCGATCGAGGATCTTCGCGTCTCTTTCGCGATCCGGTCGGGCTTCCTGCGCCGTACGAAGGCGGAAGTGCGCGGAGTCGATGGCGTCAGCTTCAGCGTGATGCAGGGCAAGACGTTGGGGATCGTCGGTGAGTCAGGATGCGGCAAGTCGACGACGGCACGGGCGATCATAGGGCTCGAAACGCCAAATTCCGGGGCTATCTCCTTCGCTGGAGAGCGGATCGAGCTCGCGACGCCGAAAAGACGCCGGCAGCTCGCACGCCACATCCAGATGATCTACCAAGACCCTTTCGCGTCGCTCAATCCGCGCAAAACGGTCGAGCAGATCATTGGGGAAGGTTGGCTGGTTCATCCGGACCTGGTGCCTGAATCCGAGCGCAAGGCCGAGACAGCGCTGCTGATGCGAAGGGTCGGCCTCGACCCGGCACTTTCGAACCGTTTCCCGCACCAGTTTTCAGGTGGGCAGAGGCAACGCATCGGCATTGCCCGTGCCCTTGCGCTACGCCCACGCCTGCTGGTGTGCGACGAACCGGTCAGCGCGCTGGACGTGTCCGTCCAGGCACAGACCCTCAATCTGCTGGCCGAGCTCCAGCATGAGCTTGGCCTGACTTACGTGTTCATCGCTCATGACCTGTCCGTCGTCAGGCATGTCAGTGACACGATCGCAGTGATGTACCTCGGCCGGATCGTGGAAACCGGACCCATCGGTCCGATCTACGCGAGACCAGCCCATCCCTACACCCTGGCCCTGATGTCGGCCGCCCCGGTGTCGCGGCCTTGGGCAGTGTCGCGACCGTCACGGATCGTCTTGAAGGGTGAGTTGCCTTCGCCGCTCGCGCCACCGCCCGGATGTCGCTTCCACACGCGCTGTTGGATGGCGCGTGCGCGGTGCCGTATCGAAGAACCGAAATTGAGAGAGGTGGCCGGTCGGAAAACGGCCTGCCACTTCGCGGAGGAGGTCGTCGCCGAGGCGGCACCTATTGGGACGCCATGACGACGAATGACGACATGCATGTTGGAATCGATGTCGGCCAAGGGGGAACCCGGCTCATGGTCCGTTGTGGATCGCGGGTGGAGCGCTTTGAGGCTGCGGGGTTCTGGTCCGCCGGCCTGCCTGGCGTGGTGACGGCCGTCGCAAATGGCATCAAGGCTGCGTCAATTCCAGCGGACGCCCATGTCCATATCGGAATTGGCATGACGGGATTGAACGGGAATCCGGTGCCGATACAGGAGCTTTCCACGGCGCTTAGCGGAACCTGCTGTCCCGTGTCCGTGACTGCCGCGGACGACAGCGTCACTGCCTACCTCGGTGCACTTGGGCCTCGCGCCGGTGCTGTCGTGGCGGCTGGGACCGGTACCGTGGCGCTTGCAACGGATATGGAGAGCCGTTGGGGTCGTGCTGACGGATGGGGCGGAGAACTCGGTGACCACGGATCCGGCTACTGGATCGGACGCGAGGGTATCCGACGGGCTTTGAGAGGACGGGATGCGGGCATTCGTGGACGTCTCCTCGATGCCGTGGAAAGGCGGTTTGGTCCGGCGGACCGACTGCCCGAACTGTGGCGGAGTGGTGCGGTGACACCGGATCGCGTCGCAGCCCTGGCTTACGACATAGCGGAGATTGCCAGGCAGGGCGATGAGGTCGCGAGAGCCATCTGGGCAGAGGCAGGTATCCACCTTGCCCAAACCGTTTCTTTTGCATTGCGCAAGTCGGGAATGGATCGACAGGACGTTCCCGTCGCTGCGACAGGAGGCCTGTTCGCTGCACTCGACCTGATCGGATCGACTTTCGAGGAAACGTTGCGCCAAATGAACCCACAAGCCTTCATGGTTTCGGCAATCGCTGACCCACTGATGGGAGCTCTCGAGCTGATCATGTTGCCCAACACCGCCGCTTTCGGAAGCCTGGTTGAACGGGATGTGGCGACGGGCAGTGTGGAACCCGATCGGGCATCGGCAATGAGAGGTACGGTTTGATGGGACTTCTCGGACCCAGCGCCCGGGACGATAGCCTCGCTGCGCTGCGCGGACACTTGGTGGTTTCCTGTCAGGCCCCAGTGGGCAGCCCGATGCGCGGCACATCCCACATGGTCGCGATGGCAGAGGCGGCGATCATGGGAGGCGCGGCAGGGATCCGCGCGCAGGGCTGTGACGACGTCCAGGCTATCGTAAGGCTCGGGCGCCCGGTCATCGGACTCATCAAACGGGACGAGCCTGGGAGCCCTGTGTACATCACGCCCCGTGTCGACGATGTGGAGGCCCTTGCCTCGTCAGGCGCCCAGATCGTCGCCGCGGACGCGACAGGACGCGCCAGGGCCTCCGGAGAGACCACACGGCAGCTCGTCGCCGCGACGCATCGGGCCGGAGCGCTGTTCATGGCTGACGTCGACCATATCGATGCCGCGTTGGCAGCGGTTGAGGCGGGTGCTGACCTGGTCGGGACCACGCTGTCGGGATACACCGGCGGCCCCGTTCCGCAGGAGCCCGATCTCGGCCTTGTGGAAGAGCTGTGTCGGCGTCTGAAGGTGCCGGTTATCGCCGAAGGCCGCTACCGAACCCCCGAACATGTTCGGGCCGCCTTCCAGGTTGGAGCATGGAGCGTGGTTGTCGGCGGAGCCATCACCGACCCTTTAGCGCTGACCCGTCGTCTGGTTGAAGCTCGAATCCAGCCATTTTCGGCTGAGTCAGTCGGAGAGGAAGCATGAGCCGATTGCGGGACGTCCGGGAGGCACTTTCCCAAAGAGTGTATGCGATGGCACCGCACGAGATGTTGCCGCGCGAGCGCGACCTTGCCGAGGAATTGGGCGTGAGCCGAACCAGCCTCCGGCAATGGCTGCGCGAGCTGACGGAAGCGGGCTTGATCTATAGCGTGAGGGGAAAGGGCACCTTCGTCTCGGACAGGCGCATCTCCAAGGGAACCGGATTGACCAGCTTCACGGAGGATATGGTCGAACGGGGGATGCACCCGGCGACCACGGTGCTCAACGTCCGCCAAGCCCTCGCAGAAGGCAGCATAGCCGAGGAATTCAGCCTCGCCCCGGGAAGCCTGCTGCATTGCATTGATCGGCTGCGTACTGCCGACGGGGCGCCGATGTGCATCGAGCAGGTTCATCTTCCCGCCGAGTACTTTCCCGGTCTGCTGCGCGAGGATCTCTCAGGATCCCTCTACGACATCATGCGGCGGCAATATGGGGTCGAAGTGGTCTTTGCGCGTCAGCACGTGAGGGCGGTGGCGCCAACCGCGGCGCAGGCACGGCTTCTTCAGGTTTCACGCAACGCGCCTCTCCTGGAGGTTTGCCGGATCGGATTCGACCCCCGTCACCGCGCAATCGAGCGTGCCGTCACGACTTACCGTGGTGACCGGTACGATTTCTTCATGACAATCCGGCGCGACGCCACCCCTCGCGAGTAAGCAATGATGCAAAATATCCGCACAGACATCCTTATCCTCGGTGGCGGGGTTGGAGGGGTGGCGTCCGCACTGGCCGCATGTTCCATGGGGTGCCGCGCCATCATGATCGAGCCGTACGACTGGATCGGCGGTCAGTTGACATCCCAGGCCGTCCCGCCGGACGAGCACCCTTGGATCGAGAGTCATGGTTCCACGGCCCTTTACCGAAGCTTCCGCGAAGCCGTCAGAGCGCACTATCGTCGGTTCTTCCCTCTCAAGCCCGGGGGGACAGCAGACCCGAATCTCAATCCGGGAGGCGGCTGGGTCTCGCCCTTGTGTCACGACCCCCGCGTTTCCCACGCGATACTCGAGTCGATGCTTCTCCCGCACGTCGTAGCGGGCCGGCTCACGATACATCGCCGGGCGGAGCTCGTTTCGGCGCAAACACATGGGGACCGGATCGCGGCGGCAAGCGTAAGGCTCTCGGATGGCGTCGAGATCGTCATCGAGGCTTCCTACTTCCTGGAGGCGACGGAATGTGGGGATCTGCTGCCGCTCGCACAGGTCGAGCATAGAACCGGGATCGAATCCACGTCGGATACAGGCGAGCCAAGCGCCCCCTCGACGGCTCGCCCACTCGCTATGCAGGGCGTCACGGTGGTCTTCGCCATGGACCATGTCGACGCTAATCACGTGATCGACCGTCCAGCGGACTACGATTATTGGCGTAAAGTCACTCCCCCGGGCTGGCCTGGGCCGCTCCTGAGCTGGACCTATCCCAATCCGCGGACATTGAAGCCTGTAACACCGCGATTTCGGCCCAATTTTGCCGAAAGGGAATCTCACGAGGAGGCTCTGCGTCAGCCGGATCTCTGGAGCTACCGGCGCATCCTCGATCGAAGCCAGTTCGAAAGCGGATATTTCCCGAGCGACGTTACGCTCGTGAACTGGCCGATGAATGACTACCTCGAGGGACCGCTGTTCGGCGTACCAGATGCAGAGGTCCATCGGGCCCGTGCACGCGCCCTGAGCCTGTCCTTGTTCTATTGGTTGCAGACGGAGGCGCCGCGTCCCGACGGGGGTATCGGATATTCGGGATTGAGGCTGCGCCCCGATGTGCTCGGCACGGACGACGGGCTTGCACAGGCGCCCTACATCCGAGAGGCAAGGCGTCTCCGCGCCGTAACGACGGTGGTCGAACAAGATTTAGCCGTGTCCGTGCGAGGCGATGCGGGAGCGATCAGTTATCGCGATAGCGTGGGAACCGGAGCCTATCGCATCGATCTCCATCCAACGACGGACGGAGATCCCTATCTCGATGTGGCTTCGCATCCGTTCGAGATACCGCTCGGTGCGCTCATTCCTGAGCGGGTCGAGAACTTGATAGCGGCGGGCAAGACGATCGGAACGACCCACATCACCAACGGATGCTATCGTGTCCATCCCGCCGAGTGGTCCATAGGTGAGGCAGCAGGGCGTCTGGCGGCCTTCTGCGTGCGACGCAGCTTCGCTCCACGAGCGGTTCAGGAGAGTGACGGCATTCTCGAGGAATTTCAGGCGGTGTTACAGCAAGCGGGTGCAGACTTGCGCTGGCGAGGCGATGAGAGGCTTCCAGTTTAAGGTCCATGCTTGGCGTCATCCCAACGCCATGTATCGCCAGTCGTCCGGATTACGGGAGTTTGAATGGAACGCTTCCGGAAGTCTCCCATGGATCAGGCTCTGAAATTCCCCCGCCCTATTGGAACGTCTGGATTCCCTATTTGACGCGGAGGTTCTGTTTACTTCAGCATTGTGCCCCGTTCGGACATTCGTCCCGCAAAGGGGCTCATCGCTCGCCAAGGTAGCTGAATAGCGTCTGGCGCCACCACTCTCCCTCGACCGTGTCGAGCATCGCCACGTCGATCGGCTGCCGAGCGGCAGAGCGATGCCATACATCTGCTGATCGAACGTCAGGTCGAGCATGGTGATGGATGAGGCGAACTGCTCTCGCACGATCCAGGCCAGCAGAGGCTTGTCGTAGACGAAGGCGTCCAGCGTCCCGTTCCGGATCGCGGCCAGCCCGCCCTGGGGCGAGGGAAACCGCCTGTAAGGGATTCTGCGTGCCGTGAGGTACTGTTCGGTCGCCGATCCCTGGACCGCTCCGACCCGAACGGATGTGAGGTCGTTCACGGTGGTGACCAGCCCTTGCAGCTTGCCCGCCGTCAGGGTCGAGGTAACGCTTGCGGTGAACACCGCGATGGCGACGATCGAGGCGACCATCCACAGAATCGCCAGGGCTCGCCCGAGGCCTGTCTTGGGGGTGAGATGTCCCGTGCTAGCCTGGGTCATCGCTTCTGCCGACCACCAGATGCTCGTGCCTAATCCCTTGATCACTCCCCCGCCGAAATCCTCGTTGTGGCGACGCTCGATGAACCAGATCAGCAGACCGACCACGAGCGTCAGGCCGATCAGGGCTAGGATCGCCTGAAGGAAGCCGACCGAGGTCAGTGTCCGGACAATGAGCATCCAGGCAGTCGGTGAGGCCGAGGGAACGGCAATGCCCAGCCCGCTGAGATAGAAGGGCTGGCTGAAATCGAGGATCCGGTCCCGCTCGGCCGTGATGGTCAGAGCGGCGACGGCAGCATCGTAACGTCCCGCCGCCGTGCCCTCGAGAAGCCCTTCGACGGAGGTGTCTTCGACAAACCTGTAAGATAGCTTGGCCTGCTCGGCGATCTTCCGCCAGAGTTCGATGCTGATGCCTTTCCAGGTGCCATCCGGTGCCTTGATAGCAAAGGGGGCGGCCTCCTTCGTTGCTACCACCAGCTCCCGCGCCGGGGTCTCCTGGGCGTACACCTGATCGCAGCCCGTCAGGAGCAGCCCAGGTCCGATTAAGCTTGTGAGGCAGAAAAGCCGGATGCACCATCCCCGGACGTGTGTCATGCGCAAGGCTCCGTTGGCTACGCAAATCACTCGGGTAAGGAAGCGACGTCAGCAAAGCTGTCGATCGAAGGCGGCTCGTCGTGAGCCCAAGTCCAACGCAGGACTTTCACTTATGCGAATAGGATATGCCTTCCTGTTTCGACGGAAAAGCGACGCCGGGTAAACCGCGGCCGAAGCTGAGAGAAACGTCCGTTCATGGTCAACCTGAGCCTTTACCTCTGGCCGTGTGTGGGTCCGCTCTCTCCGCAACTACCGACACTCGGCTTTCGTCTGCCTCGCGCCAATTCCTGACCTTGCGAGTGGAAGCGCCATTGAGTGCCATGTTTATTAAAGGCTTACGGCCTCGGGTTTGTGGCAAACCACTTCAATGTTGTGCCCGTCCGGACCAGTGACGAAAGCTGCATAGTAGTTCGCGTGGTAGTGCGGGCGCAGACCAGGCTCACCGTTGTCTTTACCACCCGCCTCTAGAGCTGCGCGATAGAAAGCTTCGACTTGCTGGCGGTTCTCGGCCGCGAACGCCAAGTGAAGATGCGCCGGTTTCTCTTCGGTTTGGTACAGGCACAATGAAGCCTTACCCTTTGGGCTAAGCTCGACACCCAACGGCCCCTCCCAGACAACAGCTACGCCGAGCGGTTCGAGTGCCTTGAGAAAGAACGCTTTGCTCGCCGCATAGTCGCTGACTCCGAATTTGACGTGGTCAAACATGAGTTCTCCTGACGGGTGGGCCTGCGCGAGGCCAAATATCCGCTATCCTGATGTACATCAACGGACTTGGTGGCACAGAATTGGGCCGTGTGACTCAGAGGTAGGCTCCTAAAGGCGATTTCGCAGAACGGACCTATGGGATAGAGCAGCCGAATAGTCCGGAATGGATCACAGACCATCCTTGAACGCGACGGTGTAGAGGTCTGCTTGCTCCGCCAGTCCAGACGTTCGGCTGACTTCCCCCTTGTGTCATAACCCGTCCTTCCCTGCTCCCCAAGTTCGGCAGGAGCCGCGAAGTTCACTATTCCGGCAGAGGAACCGCCAGTCCGACCTTGACACGGTCCATGGCAACGAACGTGCGAAACCTCTTCACGTTGTTGTTGCCGAAGAACAGGCGACGTGTGAGGGCCTCGTAGTCACCCATCGTCGGCACCACTACCACCAAGACGAAATCGGCCTCGCCGGTGACATAGTAGCATTGCTGCACCTCTGGAACCGAGGCGAACTCCCGCTTGGCGGCATCGATCAACTCTGCTGTCTCGCTGATCACCTCAAGTTCGACGAAGAGAGTGATGGACTGGCCGATCCGGGCTGGATCGACGACCGCGACGTTGGCACTGATGATTCCGGCCTCCTCCATCCGCCGAACGCGCCGCTGGACGGCTGGCGCGGACAGGCTCACTGCCTCTCCGATCACGCGGTACGGCGTTGAATTGTCTTTTTGAAGTACGCCCAGGATTGCCAGATCGAAGCTGTCAATTGCAGACGACGGTAATGACTTACCCATCGAAATAGAATCCTCGCGAGAAAATATTGCATTTGGAGTGCCAAAATAGAGCGCCTTTATCGCTCAACTTGCAATAACTTCTCGACACTCCATCTGCGAGGACGGCAATGTTCCTGCCCAACCATCACCGTGACCATTGCGAGCCCCTTGATCCGGTTGATGCCGAAACCTTGGGCGCAGCGGCAGCCGAGGAGGTCGAGCGATATCTTCGCTTTCGCGCCAATCATGCCCCGACGCCTCTGCACGCACTGCCGACCCTAGCCGCCGAACTCGGCGTGGAAGCGATCCACATTAAGGATGAGGGCTTCCGCTTGGGCCTCGGCAGCTTCAAGGCCCTCGGCGGTGCCTACGCCGTCATCCAGCTCGCGCTGGAAGAAGCCGGCCGCAGGCTTGGCCGGAGCGTCGATTATGCCGAACTGCACTCATCGGTGGTCCGGACCGTCGCAACCGGCATGACGGTCGCTTGCGCCACCGACGGCAATCACGGCCGTTCGGTGGCTCAGGGAGCGCAGCTCGTCGGCGCCCGGGCGGCCATCTTTGTGCATTCCGGCGTGAGCGATGAGCGCGTGGCCGCCATCGCCCGCTTTGGTGCCGAGATAATCCGTGTCGACGGCACCTATGACGACTCGGTCGCCGAGGCGGCACGCGTCGCGGTCGAGAAGGGCTGGATTGTCGTCTCCGACACTTCCTGGCCAGGCTACGAGCGCATTCCCGGACTGGTCATGCAGGGCTATACCGCCATGGTGCGCGAAGCTCTGCGACAGCTTCCCGAGGTGCCTACCCACGTCTTTGTGCAGGCGGGCGTCGGCGGCGTCGCGGCTGCCGTGGCAGGACATCTCGCTCTCGTGCTCGGAAGCCGGCGGCCGACCTTCGTCGTGGTCGATCCCGCGCGCGCCGCCTGCCTCTTCGAGTCCGCGCGGGCAGGGCATCCGGTCAGGATCGAGCATGGCGAGCCGACCGTCATGGCGATGCTCGAATGCTACGAGCCATCGCTGATCGCCTGGCGGGTGCTGTCCCGCGTCGCTGATGCCTTCATGACCGTCGGGGAGGACGATGCAGTCGCGGCGATGAACCGCCTCGCCCGGCCCACCGACAGCGACCCCGCCATCGTGGCAGGCGAGAGCGGCGGCGCAGGTCTTGCCGGCCTCATGCGCGCCAACGCGGATCCTGACATCCGAGAGGCCCTTCAGCTCAACGAAGCGTCCCGCGTCTTCATCATCAATACGGAAGGTGCAACTGATCCGGAGCGCTACACCGCGCTGGTCGGAATGGCGCCCGATGTGGTTGCAACCCGTAGGCAAGGAGCGGACGTATGACCGCACGGTCGATCAACGCGGAACGCCTGCTCGGCCGCCTCCATGCTCTTGGACAAATCGGCCGGGACGGGGATGGCAGGTTGGTCCGGCTCGCCGGCTCCGACGCCGACAAAGCGGGACGCGATGTTGTCGTTGCATGGATCCGAGCCGCAGGTCTGGATGTTGCAATCGATCGGATCGGCAACATCTTCGGGATCTGGAGAACTGCCGATATCGCCGACGAGGCGCCCGTCCTGCTCGGCTCGCACATCGACACCGTCATCAATGCCGGCATCTATGACGGCTGCTACGGCGTGCTCTCGGGTCTCGAGGTGATCGAGACTCTGAAGGCGTCGGGCTACGCCCCTGCCCGCGCCATTGCAGTTGCCGCCTTCACTAACGAGGAGGGTGTCCGGTATGCACCGGACATGATGGGCTCGCTCGTCCATGTGGGAGGACTCCCTGTTGAGGAGGCGCTGACGACAGTCGGCACCGATGGCACCGTGCTTGGGATCGAACTCGAGCGGATTGGCTATGCCGGAGCCAAGAAGCCGGGCTTCCTCAAGCCGCACGCCTATATCGAACTGCACATCGAGCAAGGACCAGTTCTGGAGCGCGAGGGCATACCCATTGGCGCGGTCGAGAACCTTCAGGGTATCTCCTGGCAGCGCATCACCGTCGACGGCGATGCCAATCACGCCGGCACGACGCCGATGTCGATGCGTCGGGATGCCGGCCATGCCGCAGCCCGCGTGATTACCTTCCTGCGGGACCGGGCCCAGGCCTCGAACGCGCCCACCGTTGCGACGGTCGGCTGCATGAGCTTCGAGCCGAACGCGATCAATGTCATCCCGTCGCGTGCCACCTTCACGGTGGACCTGCGCGACCCTGACGAAGGGCGCCTCCGGGCGGAGGAAGTAGCCCTTGCCGCGTACCTGAAGGACCTCGCGGCCGCCGAGGAGGTCACGATCTCGGTTGAGCGGCTGGCCCGCTTCGAGCCGGTGACCTTCGACAGCAGCATCGTGGAGCTGGTGGAAGAGGCTGCCCGCAGGCGTGGACTGACCTCGAAGCGCATGACCTCGGGCGCGGGTCACGACGCCCAGATGATTGCCCGCATCGCGCCGTCGGCCATGATCTTCGTGCCGAGCTTCGGCGGCATCAGCCACAATCCACGTGAGCATACGACGGATATCGACCTCGTCGCAGGCGCCAACATTCTGCTCGATGTCGTCAGCCACCTCGCAGCCCAATAAGGAGACAGCCATGGCCATGGATCCGGATGCCCTCGTACGCGAGATGACCGCTTGGCGGCGCGATCTCCATGCTCATCCGGAGTTCGGCTTCGAGGAGAAGCGCACGAGTGCCTTCGTCGCTGCCAAACTACGGGAGTTTGGCCTCGACGAGGTCGCCGAGGGCGTAGGTGGGACTGGCGTCGTCGGCACGCTCAAACGCGGCAGCGGCAACCGAGCAATCGCGCTCCGAGCCGACATGGACGCCCTGCGCATTACCGAACAGAGCACGCAGGACCACCGCTCGCAGAACCCCGGCACAATGCACGCCTGCGGCCATGACGGCCACACCACCATGCTGCTCGGGGCCGCAAAGCTCCTCGCCGAGGAAGGCGGTTTCGACGGCACCGTGCGCTTCATCTTCCAGCCCGCCGAGGAATGGGGCAAAGGTGCGCTCTCCATGTTGGCTGATGGGCTCATGGAGCGCTTCCCGTTCGAGGAGGTCTATGGCCTGCACAACATGCCGGGTCTTCCGGTCGGGCACTTTCAGACACGCGTCGGACCGATCATGTCGGCCGAGGACAACTTCGAGATCGTTCTGAAAGGCGTCGGCGGCCATGCCGCCCGCCCGCACTGGGGCAATGAGGTGCTGGTCGCCGCCTGTGCCACGGTGATAAACCTCCAGACCATCGTCTCGCGCCGCCTGAGCCCGACAGACATCGGCGTTGTATCCGTGACCGAGCTGATCACCGACGGTACGCGCAATGCGCTCCCGGGGCTGGCGCGCATTCTGGGTGATGCCCGAAGCTTCCGGCCCGAGGTCAGCGCGGAGATCGAGAAGCAGCTGCGCATCATCGCGGAGGGAACGGCGCTGACCTACAACGTCGCCGCCGAGGTGACCTACACGCGCGAGTTCGTGCCGCTCCTGAACGATGCCGCATTGGTGGACGAGGCCTTCGCCGCAGCACGGACCGTGTTCGAGCCGGAGCACGTCTCGACTGCCCGCGAGCCGATGACAGGTTCGGAGGATTTCGCCCGATTCCTGGAGCATGTGCCCGGCTGCTTCGTATTCGTCGGCAACGGCGAGGATTCCGCGCCCCTGCATAACCCGGCCTATGACTTCAACGATGACGGGCTGATCTATGGCGCACGTTTTCACGCCGCCATCATCCGACATCGATTGCCGTCCATCTGACCGTCACCGATCCGGCACGCCGGACCTCACGGGAAGTCACTTGTAGGGCTGCTCGGGGTCGAGCCACGACGATCCTACCGCCCAAAGGACGCCTACATTGCCAATCAGAGCGGACCAAGCCCATCCGTCCGCATCATGCCAAGAAACGCCCTTCCCGACTGGGACGCGTCAGGGAAGCTCTTTCATAAGTCATTGCTGATGGCGCGAAGGAAGCGGCGCGTGCGCTCCTCGACGGGATGCTCGAAGAAGACCCGTGCCGAGGCTTCCTCGACGATCCTGCCGGCGTCCAACAGCATCGCTCGGCTCGCAACGCTTTTCGCGAAGCCGATTTCGTGGGTGACGACGATCATCGTCATGTTATGCTCGTGATGAACTTGGCGGATCACCTGTAGCACCTCCTCGCGCATCTCCGGGTCTAGCGCCGAGGTCGGCTCGTCGAACAGCATCAGGGATGGCTTCATGGCAAGTGCACGGGCGATGGCCACGCGCTGGCGTTGACCGCCCGAAAGCTGGAACGGATAGACGTTCGCTTTCTCAGCCATGCCTACCTGCTCAAGAAGCTTCATCCCCTCCGCAGCCGCTTCGCGCTGCGGCAAACCCAGGATCTTCCGAGGCGCGATCGTGATATTCTCAAGCGCCGTCATGTGCGGGAAGAGGTTGAAATTCTGGAAGACGAATCCCGTCGACAGGCGAATCTTCTGCAACGTGTCCTGCGAGGCACCGTCAACGCGGTGTTCGCCGACAGAAATCGTCCCGCTGCTGATGGGTTCGAGGCCGTTAATGCATCGCAGGAGCGTGCTCTTCCCGCACCCACTCGGGCCGCAGAGCACGAGAACCTCGCCCTTCGCGACGTCGAGGGAGATGCCGTTAAGGACGCTTACCGCTCCGTAAGACTTCTGCACATCGCGGAAGCGGATGTAGGTGTCCGCGGGTTCGGTCGCCGCCAGCATCAGATTGGTTGCCATTTCTGAAGCCTCTCGAGCGAACGCATGAACAGGGCATAGCCCCAGATGAGGGCCACGTAGAGAGCCGCCGCTCCCGTATAGAATTCGAGGGGCCGAAAGAACTGAACCGTCAATTCCTGAGCCCTGAACATGACCTCTGGCACGGCGATCAGGACAGTCACGGTCACATTCTTGATCACCGTAATGTGCACGTTTGTCAGCGACGGCAAGGTGGTGAAGGCGGCCTGCGGGAGCGTGACGTAGCGCATGACCTGCCAGCGGGAGAAGCCCAGCGATTGCGCCGCCTGTGCCTGGGTCGTGGGAATCGCCTCAAGGCCACCGCGGAAAGCCTCGCAGGCGAGAGCGGCTCCGTTCAGCGACAGTGCGATAATGGAGCTCATCGTCGGGGACAGCGAGATCCCCGTCAGGATAGGCATCACGTAGTGAATCCATATGAGCAGAACGACCACGGGAAGTGTACGGAAAAGGTCCACGAAGACGAGCGAGAAGCCCCGCAGGATCCACTTCCTGGACATGCTCATCGCTGCCAGCACGACCCCGAGGATCGTGGTCAGGACGATGCTCGGCAGGCTCGTCCACCAGGCATGCCACAGACCGCCCGCGAGATAGGGGCCGTAGTCCGTCAGCACGCCGAACTGAAACTTGTAGTCCATGGATCCTGGGCCTTTCGCCTATTTCATCGGGTGCGCTGTCATCGTGCGGGACGGGAGCCCCGTCCCGCACGTGTCCATCAGCGAGGCCCAGTGGCAAGCTCGATGGGCAGGCCCCACTTCTCGGCAAGGCCGCGATACCATCCGCGCAGCTTCATGGAGCGGATGTACGTATCGAGGAAGACCATGAGATCGAGATCGCCATACCGGACGGCATGGTTCATCGTGGTCCACTCGGTCTCGTTGCTGCCGAACTTGACGTTTCGCAGCTCGGTCGGCCTTTCCTTGGCTCGCAGCTCGTTCGAGACGGAATCACCGATATAGGCGGTCGCACGGCCCTGCATGACCTCGAGAACGGCTGCTCCGGTATCCGCCAGCGGCGTTATCTTTGCCTTCTTGAACGTGCGCTGGCTGAATTGCTGGGCGGAAGTCCCCGAAACCACAGAGATGACGTTGCCTTCCTTGTCGAGGTCAGCCAGCGAGTTGATGGAACTGTCGGCCCGCACGACGGCAGTCGAGGAAAGGTACCCGAAAGGCTCACCGAAGGCGACGGCGGTGGCCCGCTCAGGCGTGGCTCCGAGACCGCTCATCACGACGTCCCACTTGCCGGCCTGAAGTCCTGCGACGAGACCGCTCCAGGTCGTATTGACCAATTCGACCTTGATTCCGGTCATGGCCTCGAAGTTACGAATGTCGTCGACGATATATCCCTCGTACTCGTTCGTCTTCGGATTGAGCAGAACGAACTTATTCCAGGGCGCCACTCCGACGACCAGCTTCTTCTCGGACATGATCCTGTCGAGCGTCGGGCCGGCAGACGCGACTGTCGACGATAAGGCCGCCAGGGCAAATGCCGCTGTCGCTATGGCTGTTGCTATGATCTTTCGCATGGTCGCTCCCTCTTGTTTGTCAGACATGCGTTCGGGTCGGGTTGTCTCAGTGGACTGCGTCGCGCTCGAGGATGTCCTCGAATCCAACGATCGGAGCGGTCGCGTTCGGGTCGATGACGACGTCGATCACGTAAGGACCGCCCGCGCAGAGACCTCGCTCGATCGCTGCTTCGATGGCTTGCGCGTCTGTGACGCGCTCCCCCCGGCATTTCAGGGCCCGTCCGACCTCGGAATAGTCGATGTCGAGGAAGTCGCACTCCAGATAGCTTCCCATCAGCTTTTGCTCCCAGTGTCGCTGGAAGCCCAGGGTGCCGTTGTTGAAGACGACGACAAGCACGTCCACCCCGTAGCGGGCTGCGGTCTCCAACTCGTTGAACACATAGCCGAAGGCGCCATCCCCGGTTAGGCAGACGACCTTACGCGCTGGATCCGCCAACTTGGCGCCAATGGCGGCAGGAAGGCTCCAGCCGATCCCACCAGTGCCGCGCGGCGAGAGGATGAAGCGTCCGGCGCGTGGTACGTCGATATGGCTCATGGCCCATCCGGTGATGTAGCTCGCATCGGTGACCACGAGTGTCGCATCGTCCGCCTGTCCAGAAATCTCTGCCAACAGACGCTCCGGTCGGATCGGGCACTGCGACGATCGGGCAATCGGCAAAAACTCCGCGGACCAAGCTTCCTTCAGGCCGTCGACACGCCGCCTTCCCTCCTGACTCGTCCTCGCAAGCCCGAGTTCAGCGCAATGCATCAGAAGGTCGCGTAGCGTGTCCCGCACATCGCCGACCATGGCAACGTGTGTGGGAAAGTTCCTGCCGACCTCCTCGGGATCGATATCGAGATGGATGAGTTTCGTCCCCGGCTTCGGAAGGGTCCAGTTGCTGTAGCAGATTTGCCCGGTGCGAGACCCCATTACGAAGGCGACGTCCGCCTCTGCGAAAAGCGTGTTGGAAATTTGCCCGCGGCCGTACCGCCCGCCTGTCGTGGACCCGAGTGGCCCTGCTGCGAGGGGATGACTATCCTCGATCGCGCCTCGGCCCGTCATCGTCGTCGCGACGGGAATATCGAACAGCTCGGCGAGCATCCGTATCTCGTCCTGGGCCCCTGAGATAATGGCCCCACCTCCGGCGATCAGCAGAGGCCGCTTGGCCTTGGCAAGCAAGCTGGCCGCCTCCTGGATCGACTGGCGGCTTGCCCTTACCCGATTGGCCGGGAAGTGTGCGTAGTTCTCGTCCGCCCAGGTCTCAGCTTCCGCCTCGGCGGCCATGACGTCGTTGGGACAGAGAAGCACCACCGGTCCGGGGCGGCCCGTTGTCGCGATCCGGAAGGCCTTCCGCACGGCATCGCCTGCCTGCTCCGCCGCATCGATGCGGATCACGTTCTTGACGTAGGGGGCCAGAGCGGTCGCGTGATCGAGCGCGCTGCTGGCGTGCTTGTCCTTGAGCGCCAGCGAGTGGTCCTGAACCAGCGCGATCACAGGCACCGACGAGCGCTGGGCCTCCAAGAGGCCGGTGATGAGATTCGTGGCGCCCGGTCCGAAGGTGGCGGCACAAACGCCTGGCCGCCCCGTCACTTGGGCGTAGCCGTGGGCCATGATTGCGGCGTGCTTCTCGTCCCGGACGGTCACGATCCGAGTGAAAGATCGGTCAACTGCATGGAAGAGATGGACGGGATCCTCCATCCCAAAGATGCATGAGACCCCATGACTCTTCAGGGTCTCGTAGACCAATGCTCCCCCGCTACCCCGCATTCCATCCTCCCTCGTTCATTTGAATGTTGCATAATATACAACATGTTGTTTATTATCGTAGGCACGCGTTTTACCTTCCGTCAAGCGACTAAAGAGAAGAACAGGATCCATGAAATCCATAGACAAGGCGATGAGCGCCCTCCGGCTCCTCGTCGACAGCGGTGGAGAGTTGCGGGTTGGGGAAACCAGCCGTCACCTCAAGATGACGAGAGGCAATGCCTCGCGGCTTCTGGCATCCCTCGCTCGAGGCGGACTGCTCGAACAGGATCCCGTCACGCAACGATATCGGGCAGGTATCCTGTCGGTGGAGATTGCTGCGAGCTTCCACCGGAACTTCGACTTGGTGGAAGAGGCCCGGAAGGAAATGGAGGAACTCGCTCGCCAGACGGAGCACACGGTATGGCTGGGCGTGCCCTCAGGTACGGAGGTCCTTGTTCTCAAGACAGTTCGAGGTCCCCAGCCTATCCAATTCGCGGTCGAACCGGGCCACAGGTTGCCGGCTCATGCCGCGGCCATGGGCAAGGCATTGCTCGCTCTCAAGTCCGACCAGGAGATCCGCGCACTCTTCTCCGCCGATCCGGAGTCGCTGACGACGCAGACCAAGACATCCATTGATGAGTTGCTGCGCGATATCGCCATGACGCGAATGCGGGGCTATGCGGTTTCGAATCAGGAACTGTTTGAGGGCGTGAAGGCGATCTCCGTGGGGTTCGAGGATCCGCAGAAGTCGATGGGCGTTGCCATCAGCGTTTCGTACCCGTTGTTTTCAATCGAAAAGACCGGAGATCAGCCGATTATCGACGCACTCCTCATGTTCGCCCGGAGCTTCGGTACCCGCATCGGCGACAAGCGGTGGGTGTTGTAGGGTACGAAAGCGCTTACCGAAGGAAGGATTCCGAGACGCGAACAAATTGAAATCGG
Source organism: Microvirga puerhi (assembly GCF_020089865.1). Classification (GTDB taxonomy): domain Bacteria; phylum Pseudomonadota; class Alphaproteobacteria; order Rhizobiales; family Beijerinckiaceae; genus Microvirga; species Microvirga puerhi. The sequence goes on along the minus strand of NZ_JAIRBM010000028.1, from coordinate 21,740 downwards.
ATTCGCCGAGGTGGAAAGACCACGTTCGGGTCCCCTTCGCTCTCGTCCTGTTCATTCCGACTTTGCCGCTCGTCATACCTGTCGCGCCGGCGAAGGACGCGAGAGTGTTCACCCGTGGTCTCGCAGAACTGTTCAAGAACAAGAGCCGACAACAGGGCATGAAGCTAAGCTTCAACAATGCCCTGTAACCCTCTGGGAAATAATGGTGAGCGCGCTGGGACTCGAACCCAGGACCCTCTGATTAAAAGTCAGATGCTCTACCGGCTGAGCTACGCGCTCCCAGAGGTGAGCCCGAAATAGGGGCTCTCGGCGACGCGGTCAATCGAAAATGCCCATAGCGACCGGTTATTCCCCGCGGTCATGCCGAAGTTGGCGAAAAAAGCGGGCATTTGCTGCGAAAGAGCACCGATTTTTGGAACCAAGGCGAACCGTCCCGTTTCTTACCGAAGGCTCGCGTCCACCTTGCCGTCATACCAGGACGTCGAGTCTGGGAAAGGGTCTGTCGGATGCCCGCGCCCCGCGAACCGCAGCAACGCTCTCTCGCCTGGAACCTGTTGCTGATTATACCCTTCATCGCCCTGCTCTGGGTGCCGTTCTATAATTCGATCGAGCCACGGCTCTGGGGCGTCCCATTCTTCTACTGGTATCAATTTGCCTGGGTTTTCATCACCTCGGGCCTGATCGTTCTGGTGCGCCGCCTGACCGGCTAGAGCCTTTCGCCTTGCGGGTCGTTTGTCCCGAGGAGGACGAACATGAACTGGACCGCGCTGATCATCTTCGTCCTGCTTTTCGGTTTCATCACGGTCCTCGGCTTCTTTGCCGCAAACTGGCGGCGGGGGGACCTCGATCTGCTGCATGAGTGGGGTCTCGCCGGCCGGCGGCTCGGCACGCTGGTTGTCTGGTTCCTGCTCGGCGGCGACGCCTACACGGCCTACACCTTCATCGCAGTGCCGGCCCTCGTTTTCGGCGCAGGCGCGATCGGCTTCTTCGCCCTGCCCTACACGATCATCGTCTACCCGCTGGTCTTCCTGATTCTGCCACGCATGTGGGCAGTGGCACACAAGCACAACTACATTACGGCAGCCGACTTCGTCCAAGGGCGCTATGGCAATCGCTGGCTTGCCCTCGCCATTGCGCTGACGGGCATTATTGCGACCATGCCCTACATCGCGCTCCAACTTCTGGGCATCGAAGTGGTGATCGGCGCCATGGGCGTGCAGGCCCAGGGGTTCCTTGGCGACCTGCCGCTCATCATCGCATTCGTGATTCTGGCCGCCTTCACCTACACGAGCGGACTGCGTGCACCGGCGATGATCGCGGTCGTCAAGGATCTGTTGATCTATGTCACGGTCATCGCGATGGTCGTCGTGATTCCGATCGAGCTTGGCGGGTATGGGAATCTGTTTGCGGCAGTGCCTGAGTCGAAGCTGCTTCTCACCTCTCCGAAGGATGGAAATCTAGGACAATACTCCGCCTATGCGACCCTGGCGCTCGGTTCCGCCTTCGCCCTGTTTCTCTATCCTCACACCGTCACCGCAATCCTGAGTTCGAGTGGACGCGAGGTGATCCGTCGCAACGCAGCCTATCTGCCGGCCTATTCCTTCCTCCTCGGCCTTCTGGCCCTGACAGGATTCATGGCGCTCGCACTCAACGTGAACAAATTGCCGGAATTCGCCGATCAATTCGCGCGCTACGGAACGAACTTCGCCGTCCCGGCGCTTATCCTCCACACCTTCCCGAGCTGGTTTGCGGGCGTCGCCTTCGCCGCCATTGCCATCGGGGGTCTCGTCCCGGCAGCGATCATGTCGATAGCGGCCTCGAATCTGTTCACGCGCAACATCTACGTCCCGTTCATCAATCCGGACCGGACACCGCAGCAGGAGGCGAAGAATGCGAAGATCGTATCGCTCATCGTCAAATTCGGAGCGCTTGTCTTCATTATCTTCCTGCCGCTGCAATATGCGATTCAACTCCAGCTTCTGGGCGGCATCTGGATCAGCCAGACCATTCCTGCCGTCATCGTGAGCCTTTACACGCCCTGGCTGAACCCCTGGGCGCTCCTGATCGGCTGGGCTGTCGGCATCCTGACCGGAACCTGGATGGCCGCATCGCAGGCGTTCCAGTCAGCCGTCGTGCCCCTTTCGCTCGGCAGCCTTACCATTCCCGGCTACGCGGCGCTTTATGCGCTTGGCTTGAACTTTGCGTTGTCGATTGTGCTGTCTGCCCTGCTCAACCCGGTCCGAGGGACCCGTGGGGAGGACCAGACGGCGGCAGCAGACTATCAAATGTAGCAGCCCGACGCCTGTCGTGATTGTCCGCGCGAGAACCAGTGTCTATCCTCGGAGCAACCGCATTTCCGAGTTGGCACGATGACCGATCCCCGCCTGCCCTACCTGACCGAGTTCGAGCGCAAGATCCTCTGGCTTTCCAGTTGGACGATCCACAATGCCAATCATCTGCGCTCCAATCGGGACGGGTTGAAGATCGGGGGACATCAGGCCTCGTCCGCTTCGCTTTCCACGATCATGACGGCCCTCTACCTCGCGGTGCTGAAGCCCGAGGATCGCGTGGCGGTAAAGCCCCATGCGAGCCCGATCTTCCATGCCATCCAGTATCTCTTGGGTCACCAGACCCGCGAAAAGCTCGAGAACTTCCGCGGCTATAAGGGGGCGCAGTCCTACCCTTCCCGGACCAAGGACATCGACGATGTCGATTTCTCCACGGGTTCGGTGGGCCTCGGCGTCGCCCAGACCCTCTTTGCGAGCCTCGTCCAGGACTACGTCAAGGCCCATGGTTGGCGGAAGGAGAACCCGGAAGGCCGCATGATCGCCCTCGTCGGCGATGCGGAGATGGACGAAGGCAACATCTTCGAAGCTCTCCTGGAAGGCTGGAAGCAGGGTCTGCGGAACACCTGGTGGATCATCGACTACAACCGCCAGAGCCTCGACGCGGTCGTGCGTGAGGGGCTTTATGCCCGCTTCGAAGCGCTCTTCCGGTCTTTCGGCTGGGACGTGGTGGTGCTCAAGCATGGCTCGCTGATGCAGGAGGCCTTCCGCGAGCCTGGAGGCGAACGCCTGCGCGAGTGGATCGATTCGTGTCCCAATCAGCTCTACTCCGCCCTCACCTTCCAGGGCGGGGCGGCTTGGCGCAAGCGTCTCCTGGATGATCTGGGCGACCAGGGTGACGTGACACGCCTCATTGAGCGGCGCTCCGACGCGGAGCTGGCACGGCTCATGTCCAATCTCGGCGGACACGACCTGCCGAGCCTGCTCCAAGCCTTCGAGGCCGTCGACCATGACCGGCCGACCGTCTTCATCGCCTATACGATCAAAGGCTTCGGCCTGCCGCTCGCCGGCCATAAGGACAATCACGCCGGCTTGCTCACTCCGGCCCAGATGGAAGGTTTCCGTGCCAGCGCCGAGGTGCGGCCCGGACATGAATGGGACAAGTTCGATGGCTTGAGCCTGCCGCAGGCGGATCTCGAGCGGTTCCTGGCCTCGGTCCCGTTCAATGCACGCGGCAAGCGCCGTTACGAAGCAGAGAAAGTGCCTGTCCCGGCTGCGCTCGTCACGCCGCAGCAGCCGACCATGTCGACCCAGCAGGGGTTTGGTCTCATCCTCAACGAGCTCGCGCGCTCCAGTGAGCCCCTGGCGGATCGTATTGTCACGACCGCCCCGGACGTGACCGTCTCGACCAATCTCGGAGCGTGGGTGAACCGCCGTGGCCTGTTCGCCAGGGAGGAGATGAGGGACATCTTCCGATCCGAACGCATTCCATCCACCTTCACCTGGGACTTCAGCCCGAAGGGGCAGCATATCGAACTCGGCATCGCCGAGATGAACCTGTTCATCCTGCTTTCGGCGCTGGGGCTGTCGCATTCCCTGTTCGGCGAGCGGCTCCTGCCGATCGGCACCCTGTACGACCCGTTCATCGCCCGTGGTCTCGATGCCCTGAACTATGCCTGCTACCAGGACGCCCGGTTCATCGTCGCCGCGACGCCCTCCGGCGTCACGCTTGCCCCGGAAGGCGGAGCGCATCAGTCGATCGGAACGCCTCTCATCGGCATGGCCCAGGATGGGCTCGCCTCTTTCGAGCCGGCCTTCGTGGACGAGCTTTCGGTGATCCTCCGCTGGGCTTTCGACTACCTGCAGCGCGACGGGGAAGGCGAGCCGAACGAACGGTCCTGGTTGCGTGACGAGACCGGCGGGTCCGTCTATCTGCGCCTGTCGACGCGCAGCGTCGACCAGCCGCAGCGGGATATGAGCCCGGATCTCGCGTCCGACATCGTCGATGGCGCCTACTGGATGCGAAAGCCAGGCCCCAATGCCCAGGTCGTGGTCGCCTATACGGGCGCGGTGGCGCCGGAAGCCATCGAGGCTCTAGGCCTCATGGCGGAGGACCGTCGCGATGTAGGTCTGCTTGCCATCACGTCGGCAGACCGCTTGAATGCCGGGTGGACGGCAGCGCAGCGCGCCCGTGAGCGTGGGCTCGTCCATGCGCGCAGCCATATCGAGCGCCTGCTTGGTGAAGTGCCCCTCCATTGCGGGCTGGTCACGGTTCTTGACGGTCACCCGGCGACGTTGGCGTGGCTCGGCTCGGTCATGGGTCATCGCACGCGCTCGCTCGGCGTCGAGCATTTCGGCCAAACCGGCACTGTGCAGGATCTTTACCGCCATTTCGGCATCGACGCGCAAGGCATCATTGCCGCTGCGGAAATGATCGCGCCGGGTCGACCGATCCGGCACTTGCGCGCCTTGGGCTGACGACCAACTCGTCATTCCAGGGTCGCACGTGGCCCTGGAATGACGATCGAGGAAGGATCAGGCCGCGCCCTTCGTCGCGCCAGATATCTGCGATTCCAGTACAGTCGCAAGCCGGTCGTAACTCGCCGACACGCCACCCTCCATGCCGGACTTGAGAACCATGTCGCGGGTCTCTTTCGACTCGTAGAGCATCGTGCTCGTCAGGGTCGTCCGACCGTCCTGCTCCCGCAGAACCAGCGTTCCGAGCCCCTCGCCCGGATACCAGGCCTGATCGAAGCGCTCGGTCTGCACGATGCACTCCGGCCGCACGATCTCGCGATAGACACCGCCCATTCCCATCTCGCTGCCACCGGCCGCGTGACGCCAGACGAAGCGATAGGTACCTCCGACTCGCAGGTCGACGTCGCAGACGTCCATCGTCCAGCCATCGGGACCCGTAAGCCACCGCTTCAAGAGCTGTGGCTTGGTGTGGGCGTCGAAGACCAGATCGCGCGGCGCGTCGAAGACCCTCGTCATGACGATCTCGCGGTCCGAGGGTGTCGTCACGACCAATGTTCCGGCGTTCTTCATAAGCTTCCTCCTTCAGGGCGCTCCGCGCCCGCTTGTGGTTCCTGGGCTTTCAGTTCGTCGAGCAAGGCATCGAGGCGCTGGAAGTTGCCCTCCCAATGGCGGCGATAAGCCTCAAGCCATTCGCTGATATCGGCGAGCGGTTTTCCGACGAGACGGCAGGGACGCTTCTGCGCCTCCCGACCGCGGCTGATGAGGCCCGCCTCTTCCAGCACCTTCAGATGCTTGGAGATCGCGGGCTGGCTGATAGCGAAGGGCCGTGCCAATTCCGAGACTGAAGCCTCACCGAGAGAGAGCCGCGCGAGAATGGCGCGCCTCGTCGGATCGGCGAGAGCCGCAAAGGTGGCATCGAGGCGTTGAGCTGCGTTCACGTTATTAGCCATACGGTTATATAACCATATGGTTATTATACTGAGTCGACGGAGTCAAGCGCGCTGGGCGAGCTATGGCCGGCCCGGCGAACGGCTGCTGTCAAATCATTGAATAGAAACCGGGCAGTACTCGCGGACCGATCAGTCTTCGCCGCCCGTCGCCATGTTGTCGATGTGGTCGGCGATACCGTCCCGATCACCCTTCGCCCAGCCTTCCTTCACCTCGGCAATGTGGTCTTCCAGCCGGCCCTCAGCGATGGCCTTTCGCAGGCCGGCCATCAAGTCCTGGTAGTAAGCAAGGTTGTTCCAGGTCAGCAGCATCATGCCGAGGATCTCGTTGGAGCGGACGAGATGATGGAGATAGGCTCGGGAATAGCCGTTGGACGCCGGGCATTTCGAACCCTCGTCAAGAGGACGAGTGTCTTCCGCATGCTTGGCGTTGCGCAGATTCATGCGCCCGAAACGCGTGAAGACCTGCCCATGCCGGCCTGCGCGGGTCGGCATGACGCAGTCGAACATGTCGACGCCCCTGCTCACGGCCTCGACGATGTCGTCCGGCGTGCCGACGCCCATCAGGTAGCGCGGCTTCTCCTTGGGCATATGGGGCTCGACCGCCTCGATCACCCGCAACATCACGTCCTGCGGCTCTCCGACCGCCAGACCACCGATCGCATAGCCCTTGAGGTCGAGGTTGGCGAGTTCCTTCGCGCTTTCGATGCGGAGCCGTTCGACCGCTCCCCCCTGCACGATGCCGAACATGGCCTTGCCGGGCTGCTCGCCAAAAGCGATGCGGCAGCGCTCCGCCCACCGCAGCGACAGGCGCATGGCGTTCTCGGCCACCTCGTCGGAACATGGAAGACGCACGCACTCGTCGAGCTGCATCTGAATGTCGGAACCGAGCAGGCCCTGGATCTCGATGGAGCGCTCCGGGGTCATCACATGGGTCGAGCCGTCGATATGCGACTGGAACGTAACGCCGGTCTCATCGATCTTGCGTAACGCCGCAAGGGACATGACCTGGAACCCGCCGGAATCCGTCAGAATCGGATAGGGCCAGTTCATGAACTTGTGCAGACCACCGAGCTTCGCCACACGTTCGGCACCCGGACGCAGCATGAGGTGGTACGTGTTTCCGAGAACCACGTCGGCGCCGAGCGCTTTCACCTGGTCGGGATACATCGCCTTCACGGTCGCGGCAGTGCCGACCGGCATGAAAGCAGGCGTCCGGATCACTCCGCGCGGCATGCGAATCTCGCCGGTTCGGGCCGTACCGTCGGTCTTCGCCACCGTGAATGTGAACTGATCGGTCGTCATCAAAACCTCTTTGTTAGTCCCGTCCCGCGCGATCCTCGAGGACGGCGTCGGAGTCCGCGCGAAACACCAAGCTCGCATCCCCATAGGAGTAGAAGCGATAGCCTGTCGCAATGGCATGCGCATAGGCAGCGCGCATCCTGTCTAGTCCGGCGAAGGCGGAGACCAGCATGAAGAGCGTCGAGCGTGGCAGATGGAAGTTCGTCATCAGCACGTCGACGCCGCGAAAACGATAGCCGGGCGTAATGAAAATATCCGTATCACCGGAAAACGGCAGGATCATTCCGTCTTCCCGCGCAGCGCTTTCGAGAAGACGCAAGGACGTGGTACCGACGGCGACGACGCGCCCTCCCCGGGCCCTCGCTTCGTTCAGCGCACGCGCGGTCGCCTCGGAAACCGAGCCCCATTCCGCGTGCATCTTGTGCTCGGCGGTGTCGTCTGCCTTCACCGGCAGAAACGTGCCGGCACCCACATGCAGCGTCACGAAATGGCGCGTGATCCCGCGCGCATCGAGGCGGCGGAACAGGTCGTCGGTGAAGTGCAGGCCCGCGGTCGGCGCGGCCACAGCCCCCTCGTCGCGCGCGTAGACCGTCTGATAATCCGTCCTGTCCCGGTCATCGGTCGCGCGCTTTCCCGCGATGTAGGGTGGCAGCGGCAATTCCCCGAGACGAGCGATGGCCTCGTCCAGAAAGGGACCGGTGAACGAAAAGCGCAGGGTGACATCCCCGCCCTCACCCTTCGCTTCGACCTCGGCATCGAGTCGAACGAGCTCGCAGGAGGTGCTCTCGGAGGCTTCACCGAAACGGATCCGGTCCCCGACTTGCAGCTTCTTCGCCGGGCGGGCGAAGGCACGCCAGCGATCGTTCCCTTCCCGCTTATGCAGCATGATCTCGACGCGCGCGGCGGTTTCTTCGCGCATGCGCAGACCATAGAGGCGAGACGGGATAACCCTCGTATCGTTGAGAACCAGCACATCGCCGGGCTGCAGGAGTTCCGGCAGATCGCGCACGATGCGGTCCTCAAAGGACACATCACCTGGCCGAACAATGAGCATGCGCGCGGAATCGCGCGGCTCCGCGGGGCGGAGCGCGATGCGGTCTTCGGGCAGATCGAAATCGAAGAGATCGACACGCATGAAATTTGGCTAGGCCACCCGCGAACTCCCTCTCCATTAGGGAGAGGGCTGGGATGAGGGGTTACATGGTCGCCACGTTGACCTCAACGGTGCGCTCCCCTCATCCGGACTTCGCGTAGCCTCTCCCTTGCCGGGAGAAGCGATTTAGGCCACGTCCGCCGCGACCTTCATGGAGACGATGCTGTCCGGATCACGAACAGGCTCGCCGCGCTTGATCTTGTCCACGTTCTCCATGCCTTCCGTTACCTTGCCCCAGACGGTGTATTGCTTGTCGAGGAAGCGGGCATCGTCGAAGCAGATGAAGAACTGCGAATTGGCGGAGTGCGGATAGTTGGTACGCGCCATCGACACCGTTCCCCGCACATGCGGCTCGGCGTTGAACTCGGCCTGGAGGTCAGGCAGATCGGAACCGCCGGTACCGGTGCCCTGCGGGCAGCCGGTCTGAGCCATGAAGCCGTCGATCACCCGATGGAACACGATGCCGTCATAAAAGCCCTGCCGCGCCAGAGTCTTGATGCGCTCCACATGCTTCGGGGCGAGGTCGGGGCGAAGCTCGATAACCACGCGGCCCTTGGTGGTTTCCAGAATGAGTGTGTTCTCGGGATCGGCCATCGTCTTCTCCTGACTGAAAATACTGTAACTGCGAGATACGTCGCTTCTGCCGATCACATAGGCCGCGTGTCGGAGAAACGGAAGGTGAAAATGCGACCCGCGACGGCTCCGCCGAGCTTTTCCGAGAATGGAAGGGGCGTGCAGCGCGTGAAGGCTTCTTGAATGGACCGCGTGAATGGCTCGCGCTGATCCGGCATGTTCCCGGCCCGATAATAGGTGATGCGGGGCTTTCCGAGAACGTCGCCGTTGCGCTTGAACGCGATGCGCAAGGTGACCTCCTGTCCGGAAAACCCACTGCCGGCGGGTGGCCGCCAGCAGGCCTGTAACGCGCTAAAAATGCCATTCAGGTTGTCGATCTTTTCGGTCCGTTCGCCCTCTCCCGGGCGAATCGTGCCGTTGATGCCCTCCGGCAGGCTCGGGCTCGGATCGAGCCGCCGGAGTGGATCGTCGTGATCTTCCCGAGGCGACAAGTCCTGCGCGGCAACCGGTCCAGCCCAGGCCGCCGCGAGAAGAAACGCAGCGATGAGCCGCCGCGCCGATCGTGTCGCCGGAATGGTCATGACTTCGCGTCGGCGGCGACCTGCATCTTCACGATCTTGTCGGGACCGCTGACCATGCCGTTGGCAGCGGGATCGCCCTTCTTGATCTTGTCCACGACGTCCATGCCGGACACCACCTCGCCGAAGAGCGTGTATTGGCCGGTGAGCGGGCCACAGCCCTCGTAGCAGATGAAGAACTGGCTATTGGCCGAATTCGGATCCGACGAACGGGCCATGCCGACCGAGCCGCGCTTATACTGCGTCTTGGTGAACTCCGCCGGGACGTTCGGCAGGTCGGACTTGCCCGTGCCGGTGCCCGTCGGATCGCCGGTCTGGGCCATGAAGCCTCCGATCACCCGATGGAACGGCACGCCGTTGTAGAAGCCACGCTTGGTTAGCGCCTTGATCTGCTCCACGTGCTTGGGGGCCAGATCCGGGCGCAGGAGGATGGTGATGCGGCCGTCCTTCGTATCGAGATAGACCGTGTTCTGCGGATCCGTGGCCTGCTGGGCGGCAGCGGGGGCTAGACCGGCGAGCACGAGCGCTCCGGCTGCGAGCAAACGCTTCATGAAGTACACTCCTTCGAGGATAAGCGGCGTCATTGCCGCTGGAATTTGGCCTTCAGTCGCGCGGCGACAAGGTCCGGCACGAAGGCTGAGACATCGCCGCCCATTCCGGCGATCTGACGTACAAGCGTGGCGGTGATGGGGCGAACCGGAGGCGAGGCCGGCAAAAAGACCGTCTGGATCTCCGGCGCCATCGCGGCATTCATGGAGGCCATCTGAATCTCGTAGTCGAAATCCGTCCCGTCCCTCAGGCCGCGGACGATCAGCGTGGCGCCGTGGCGCCGGGCGGCCTCCACCGCAAGATCGTTGAACGTTACGACCTCCAGGTCGGTCCCGGTCGTGGCCAGAAGCGGCCCGCAGACAGCACGAAGCAACTCGGCCCGCTCCTCGGCAGGGAAGACGGGCGTCTTGGACGAATGCACCCCGATGGCGAGAACGAGCCGATCGGCCAGGCGACAAGCCTGCCGGACCACGTCGACATGGCCGTTGGTCACGGGATCGAAGCTGCCGGTATAGAGTGCGGTGCGGTTCATCGCGTCAAGGCGTAGCTTGAGAAAAGCTTCGGAGCAAGCCGTGCGGGCGCGCACCGCAGCTCGGTCCACGGAATGCCATCTTCCCCACGACCTTGAAGGAGGGTCCCATGCTGTTCCGCCTTCTGATCGTAGCAATCACCGCTATCGCCGTTCTAAGCCCGGCCGCCCTTGTGAGTCTGGGCTGATTCACATGACTTTTCCCAACGAGAGGCCCTACGGACTGGGGCGACGCGGACATTGTTCACTTTTTCCCTAGGGCCTCATTAAAGCCGGGCTGTGTCCTTACGCCGGCGCCCCACCCCAGATCAGAGACTGCGGAATAATATCCTACGAAGGCGCTTCTTCGCCATGTCCTCCATGATAGGCGCTCCGCGCCGGCGAGACCCATCCCACGGGCGGCGCTTTCGGCCGATAGATCTCGACGAGCAACGGATGGCAGGCGGCGACATCGCTCGAATGCTCGGAGCTGCAATCGCCCCCCGGACAGGCTGACAGGGCGCCGAGAAGATCGATTTCCGCGAAAAACTCGAGGAAGTCGCCCGGCCTGACGGGACTCGCCTTCATGAAATACTGCCCCGTATCGCGCGTGAAACCGGTGCACATGAAGACGTTGAGCACGTCATGGACCGCAGGCTCAACTTCGGCGAGCGGTCGGTGCAGGCGATGTGCGAGGGCGCGCGTCAGATTGGAGTGGCAGCAGTGATGATAGTCATGCCCGGACAGAAGCCGGTGCGTATAAGGATCGCAGCGTGTGCCGATCACATCATGAACGGAGCCGCCCCACTCGTCGAAACCATACCAGTCGAGCGTATCCTGCGTGATGGTCGCCATCGGCCGAAGATAAGGCAGCGACGACCAGAGACGGTCACCGGTCGAAAGATGGGTACCATGCAGCGCCCGCGTCTTGCCGGAAAAGAAGCGCTCCTTCAGATCCTGCATCGACCACAGGTTAAGATCACCCACTTGCGGTCCTTCGATCGAGACGATGCGGAAAAAGGAACCCGCGGGCACCTCGAAGGTACGCGCGTCGCGCGGCGGCACGATGACCTCGTCCACCTTCTGCCAACCGTCCCGCGCAGCCCGATAGGCCGGAAGATCTGGCGGTGCCAAGCTGTCCGTCGGATAGCAGATGACCGGCGGAATTTTCCTGCGCGCCCCGGAATCCAGCGGCTCAGGCCCCTCACCTTTTTCCAGCTTCATTCGTTCCTCCAGCGAGTCGTCACCGGCCACTTTATCGAGAAGCCGTTGCGGGTGGCTAGCTGAAGGACACTGTGAGAATGTCACACGCGGAATGCCGTTCATCCGCGGAAAAGGGACTCAAGACACCTGAGCTGAGCCTTCGTCAGCCAGAATTGATCATACATTGGCAGTTTCTCCCGCTGCACTTGAATGTCGACGTCACATGACATGGAATTCGAGCTCGCCAAGCCCTTCCATGCTGACTGAGCGGATGTCAGACCAGGGAGAGACATCGCCATGAAACAAGCGTTAACAATCGACGACGTAATGTGCTGTGGCGTCATTCCCCCGGAAGCTTCCAATGACCCCCACCATCACCGCCTTTGAACGGTCGCCCGACGGCGGCAAGGGTCTGGCGCGCGATATGCGCGTTCGCTGGGCACTCGAAGAAGTGGGCCAACCTTACGACGTTCGTCTCCTTTCGTTCGAAGCGATGAAGGCTCCCCCACACCTTGCGCTCCATCCTTTCGGACAGATCCCGACCTATGAAGAAGGCGATCTCGTCCTGTTCGAGTCGGGAGCGATCGTGTTCCATATCGCGGAGCGCCATGCGGGCTTGCTCCCACACAATGTGAATGCCCGGGCGCGAGCGATCACATGGATGTTTGCCGCGCTCAACACGATGGAGCCGCCGATCGTTGATCGCGCAATCGCCAGGCTCGTCGAGCGCGACGAAGCCTGGCACGAGCAACGCATGACCGTCGTCGAGGGGCGCATCCGTAAGCGATTGAGCGAGCTTTCCGGTCACCTTAGCGACGCCGACTGGCTCGACGGCGAGTTCAGTGCCGGGGACCTTCTGATGACGTCGGTACTACTCAGGTTGAAAAGTTCGGGTCTTCTGGACGAATATCCGAACCTTTCCGCTTATGCCGCCCGTGGTGAAGCGCGGCCCGCCTACAAACGTGCATTCGACGCTCAATTGGCGGTTTTCACCGCGGCATCGACGAGGTGACAACAGACCTCTCTGGGCGCGACGCGGTCTCCCAGCCTTTCGCGCAGTCGATGGGTCCTGACCTTAAGATCAGTTCGTAATGACGACCTTCACATCCCCCGTCCGGCTCAGGACGTGGGCTGCCACCTCGCGACCCGCCCGCTGGACCGCCAGATCAAGCCGGCATTCCCCAAGGACGACGTTTCGCAGGACGAGTTCATCGAGGAAATCCGGCAGGACGGGCCGGTTCAGCCGCACCGCCTTGGTCGCAGGATCAAAATCCATGCCAAGGCAGGCCTGCACCAAGCTGAACGGTGTCGCCGCCGCCCAGGCCTGAGGCGCACATGCGACCGGATACAGCGTCGGCCCTTGTCCGCGGCGTCTGGGAAAACCACAGAAAAGCTCGGGCAAACGCCTGAGGTCTATATACACGGATGCGTGGAAGAGCCCTTCAAAGATCCTCGCGGCCTCCTGCTTGAAGCCGTATCGGGCCAAACCCAGCGCAATCAGCGCGTTGTCGTGCGGCCACACCGAACCGTTGTGATATGACATCGGATTGTAGCGCGCCTCCGCAGAGGCGATCGTCCTTACGCCAAAGCCAGAAAATGAAGCGGAGTTCATGAGCGTCTCGGCCAGCTGGGCCGCGCGCTCGGGCCGCGCGATGCCCGTGAATAGCGCATGCCCTGCGTTGGAGGAACGGACTCGACAAGGTCGCTTCTCACCGTCCAATGCCAAGGCATAAGTGCCGAGATCCTCGCACCAAAACGCATCGTCGAACTGCTGCCTCAGCGCTTCAGCCTCCGTCTCCAGCACAATAGCCTGATCAACCCTTCCCAGAGAGCGTGCAATTCGGGATGCTGCCTGTTTGGCAGCGAAGGCATAGCCTTGTACCTCGCAGAGCGCAATCGGCCCACGCGCCATACTACCATCCGCATGGAAAATGGAGTCGTGACTATCCTTCCAGCCTTGATTGACGAGCCCCTCCGTCGTTCGCCGGCCGTATTCGAGGAATCCGTCTCCATCCCGGTCGCCGAAGATTTTTTGCCAGTGCAAAGCGGCCTCGATATGGGGCCAGAGTTTCTCCAGAGTCTGAACATCGTTCGTGCGCTCAAGATAAGCGCCGGCCAGCATCACGAACAATGGCGTCGAGTCGACACTGCCGTAATATCGGCGGAAGGGCACTTCGCCAAGTTCGGCCATCTCGCCATAACGAACTTCATGAAGGATCTTGCCCGGTTCAGCGTCCGCGGCGGGATCCTCGATCTGAGCCTGGTTGGCCGCCAGGAATCCGAGAACACCCTGCGCCAGGGCCGGATCCATCCATAGGGTCTGATAGGCCGTGATCAGAGCGTCACGGCCAAACGCAGTACTGAACCACGGGGTTCCAGCGTAAGGATAGGGCCCCTCACGCGTATCTGTTACCAGCATATAAAGGTCGGAAAGGGAGCGGCGCAGGGCCTCGTTGAAAATCTCGTTCGAGGTATTGATCAATGTCGCGCGAGAGGACGACTGCCGCGCGCGTCGCCGTGCTTCGACCATCGACAGGAGATAGTGCTCCCGTGGGCGCCGCTGCGGCAGATCGCCATCACAGTGGATTTCGACGAAGATCACCGCACGCTGTCCTGGCCTGACGTCCACATCGAATACCGCCCTTCGCGATTCAAGGCGCGTCGGAGGCGGGTCAAAGCGAAGACGCGTGATCCTCGTTTCATCGTCGAGACCACGATAGGACAGAGTGACGCTTCCGGTCCCGACCTCGGCCGGATAAAATGTACCCCTGCGCTGGCGCCGCATGCCTCGAACTTCAAACAGATCCGCGAAGTCCGCCTCGAACCGCAGCTCCAACGTCAGATGTTGAGGCCGGTCTCCGAAGTTGCGAACCAGCAGACGTTCATACCCAGCAGCTCTCCAAAGGAACTTCGACCGGCGAATATGAATGACATCATGCTCTAGAAAGAGCCGCCCTGCGTCGTCTGGCAGGTCTGGATTGGTCAAATCACACGTGAGAACGGCATTATCGTCACGAAGCGTGGAAGATAGAAGAATGGGATGCGTGCCATTGATCAGAAGATCCAAGTGGGAGAGATGCCGTGTGTCACGGTGAAACAAGCCATCCGGATTTCCCTCGCCCGAAAGAATGTCCCCGTTGCGATCGAACACGCCGAAAGTATCGCCATGCTTGAGAACGCGCGGCCTCCGCTCCTGCAGAGACGACTGCGATATGACTGCAAATTGATCAGGGGATGCATCTGGCGTCTCGTCCACCGATTGAACTTTCAGATCAGTCACCACGTCCCCCTCACCCAAGACGGTCGCTTCAATACGCATGACTATGCCACCACATGCAGCGACGCCGCTTTTCCATTTATCCGGCGGTGAACCGCATCTCGACGTAAGCCGGGCAGGCTACGATAGACTTCAAGATAGTCACGAGCCATTCGCTCGACCGTGAAGCGCTCCTGGAAGCAGCGACGCACCTCAGCGCGAGCCAACAGCCTGAGCGCATGAACGGCCTCGACAGCCTCCTCCACCGTGTCGACAATGAAACCGGATCTTCCATGATCGACAACTTCCGGAACAGACCCCGATCGAAAAGCGATTACGGGTGTTCCGCACGCCATCGCTTCGATCATCACGATTCCGAACGGCTCGGGCCAGTCGATCGGAAAGAGAAGGGCAGCAGCTTTGCCCAGAAAGTCGGCTTTCTGGCTCTCGTTGATCTCGCCGATGAACTCGACATTGTCTTGAGCCTCAACCATAGGCTTGATGACTTCGTCCCAATACGCCTGGTCGATTCTGTCGACCTTCGCCGCTATCTTGAGCGGCATTCCGGTCTTGGCGGCAATCTCAATTGCGCGATCTGGCCCCTTCTCCGGCGAGATCCGCCCAAGAAACGCAAGGTATCCTCCGGTTGCATTTGCATGGAACGGCAGGAGATTCTCAGGCAGGCCATGATGGACGGTATCAATCCAATTTACATCCGGGATTGGTTTACGTTGGTCATCCGAGATTGAGACCAGCGGGGCGTCCAAAAATGCTTTATAGAACGGAGCCAGATCTGCGAGATCAAGACGCCCATGTGTTGTCGTAACTGCCCTGTCCGCAATTTCGCGGACGAAGGGGAAATGCAGCAGATCGGTATGGAAATGGACGACGTCGAAATCGCGAGCCCGTTGCCTAACCTGATCAAGCATCATGATGTGATAGGGCAACGGATCTCTGATAGCGGAATTGAGCCGAAGAGCCATGCTGCAGCATGGTACCAACTCGGCATTGGTCACAGAATCACCGGATGCAAACAAGGTCACATCATGGCCCTGTCTTACCAGTTCTTCGGTGAGATAAGAGACAATCCTTTCCGTTCCGCCATAGAGTTGCGGCGGAACGCTTTCGTACAGGGGAGCCACCTGGGCAATCTTCATCGACCAAAATCTCCTCGAAGAGCGAAGAATCGACGGTGAGCTTCACACGGTGGCGTCAAGCGGACCCGCGTGTCACAAGGCGCTAACGAGGCAGGATGCACACTCAGGCTCGCAAGGCGACCTATCGGCAAGCGAAGTGGTCCGCCCTATGCGCGCTCCTCATTTTACGTCTCAGCCACGCTCTTCAATCAGCATCCGATACATATATCGGGTATCTCGCTCATCGGTTCCCTAAGTAATGGAGATCACTTCGTCATTTTGAGCGTAATGAGATTCAGGGCATGCTAAATGCCAGAGACAAGAATGCTCAAAGCTCATGAAATAAGGTCGAGCAGCGCCGATATGGTGGCCCCGTGGAATGGCGTTTCTTGAGAATGCATCGCTGCGAAGCAGTTTCACTATTCGCGGAAACGCCAGCCCCCAAGGACAGCCTCTAACGACATATCTACACAACTGCCTGCGACTTATGGCTTTGGAGCTTCAGACAGATCCTCGTCGCAGGCTTGAAGAATTTCGATCAGGCGAGCGACGCGACCCGACGGTGGATGTCTGCCATCCTTCGATAGGACTTCGCCGTTCTCCAGCCATGCATAGGCCTCCGTGAGCTCGGTTCGATTAACGCCGAGCTTAAGGATCTCGGTCAGCACCTCGTCGTCCGCGGGCCCAACCAACGCGCTCACCTCTTCGCGTGATAACCTGTCATCCATAGGGGTCTCCCAATGCCGTCGAGACTTTGTCTCGATCTGGGGATTAGAGCACCTCTATCAAGGCTGCATTTGGATCTCGAGCGCACCGCGACGCCCGACTAGCAGTATAGCTGCGTTTCAACACGATCTGAGCGTCTTAAACCTCATGGCAACGATCCCCGGCAGCGAAGATTGCGCTGCCGGGGCATCCTTCTAGGCCGGATGTCTGGTGATCGTTTCTAGTGAATGACCTGTACGATCTTACGGGTCTTCGGCTCAACGAGCACGGGAGTATTGTTCACGACCGTGTATCGATATCCCTTTACCTTATACTGGGCGGGCACCTCGTGGTACGTCACCCCAGATTCCGGCAGAACCGAGCCTACACGAACCTCTTCCTTGTAGGTGTACGAGGGGACCTTCTGGGTCGTCACATACTGGCGGAATTCAGGCTGCTGCTGATCGGCAATACCGCCGACGATTGCACCCGTGACACCACCAACGGCAGCACCGACAGGTCCGCCAACAACCGCACCGCCTACGGCTCCCGTCGCAGCTCCAGCGGCAGCCCCTCCCTGAGCGAATGCGCTCACAGGCGCAAGAAGGGCAACGGCGGCAGCCGCGAGAAGGATCTTCCTTGACATGTTCAACTCCTGAAAAGCTTCCCGGGCTCTTCACCCGTTGCCATGCAACGCACAGGACCTGAAGTAGTTTCAAAGCAGGTTAAAGTATGTTTCCGCAGCCGGACGTATGAATGGAACCTGAATAAAAGAAAATTTGCTTATCTTCCTACGTGGATGCTGACCAGAGCACACTTTATGTTACAGAAGACAGGTTAAGCTGCTGTATGATCCCTCGCTTTCACCGCATCCTGCACCGTCCAAAGCCGCGTCCATCGAGCGAGAGACGGAGGACGTTCGCTGCGCTCTCTAATATGTAGAATGTGATCTTTCGAGGCGGGCCTATTCAGGCTTCGCATGTGCGGAAAGAGCTTTCAGCAAGTCGAGGCATCTCTCGGCCACGATGTCCGGTACGTTTGGATCGCCGTCATAATGTCTCATGAGGACGGCGCTTGCTTGCTCATAGAGATCGTTCAGATTGCCAGAGATGCCTGGGCGGGCGCTCGGGAATTCCGACTTCGTCAGCGCCTTTCGTGATCGGCCTTTCGACTTCCGTCCCTTAAAAAGGGAGAGGACCTCATTGTGCTTCGCGCTTGCCCTTAGATCTGCGAGAGCGATGATGTCGGCCATACGGGACTCCGCCACTGAACTTCCAGATTCATAATCAGCTTCCGGTCAATCAACGGCAGTTATTCCGGGTTAGCCCGGTGATCTCTTTCCTTTCATCAGACTTTCCGACTATCGCTGTCCCCGGAAGCACATCCAGCATGAGCTCTAATTGCCTACGGACGGCTTGATTCAAGACAAGATGTTGTGCTACTTGTCGACTAGTCGACAAGAATCCTTTGGATCGCGGAAGCGAATTTCTGATGCCCTCAAACATGCGAGAACAGGTAGAGCGGCTGTCAGGCCCTGGAGCCTCCCTCCCCTCTGCAACGGTACGCGGGATCCACAGTCAGATCCGTCATGATATTGTGACCCTCCGCTTAAAACCTGGCGCCCGTCTCTCCGAGAATGAACTTGCGCTTCGCTTCGGCACGAGCCGGGCCCCGGTCCGAGAGGCGCTCATTCGTCTCGTCGAAGAGGGCCTGATCGATGTTCAGCCTCAGCGTGGCAGCTTCGTAAGTCGCATTTCGCTGGCTGCCATGCAGAGGGCGCGCTTCGTGCGCGAGTCGCTTGAAGTGGCCATCGCTCGACGTGCAACTGAACGCGGGCTCTCGCAGGAAGCGCAGGACAGAATTGCGGCCGCCCTTGAGGAACAGGAACGCGTCCAGACCGACCCCGAACTGTTCACGGCGGCGGACGATGCGTTTCATCGCGCACTGGCAGATGACATCGGAATTGCCCAGATCTGGGCCGTTCTTGAACGAGAAAAATCGCAATTCGACCGTGTGCGCTTCTTGAGCCTCCCGGTCATTACGCCGGTGTCGGCTCTGATCACCCAGCACAGAAATATTCTGACTGCAGTTCTCGAGCGAGACCCAGCCGCAGCCGAGGCGGCCATAAGGGTTCACTTGTCTGAAGTCCTGAAAAGCGCCGAAGCACTTGCAGCCGAATATCCGGATCTCATTCTCGATGACGCATGAAATCGATTTCACCTTCCTTCCGGTCCCCCCTGGAGCAGAGCTTGACTCCCTAGCTCGCCTTACCGGTCAGAAACCCAACCGCAGTCCCGGCGCATAGGCCCGGTTTTCTCACGAGGTTACCACCATGGAACAGACTTGGCGCTGGTTCGGTCCCGACGACGTCGTCCAGCTTCCGCACATCCGTCAGACCGGCGCGACCGGAATCGTGACAGCCCTCCACCAGATCCCTTATGGGGTCGTGTGGACAGTGGAGGAAATCGAGACTCGAAAGGCGATGATTGCAGCAGATCCTTCGCTGGGCCTCCGCTGGAGCGTCGTCGAGAGCCTTCCTATCCATGAAAGTATCAAGATCGGCGAGGGAGATCTTGGACCGCTGTTCGACAATTATCGCCAGTCCCTGCGCAACCTAGCACAGTGCGGCGTAACGACAGTGTGCTACAACTTCATGCCGGTGGTTGACTGGACGCGGACGGAACTTGCCCATCCGCTGCCCGGCGGCGGAACCGCGCTGCGCTTCAATGCTCACGAATATGCTGCGTTCGACTGCTTCATGCTCGAACGCACTGGTGCGGAGAGCGATCACTCGCCGGACGTGCTCGCGCGCGCAAAGATATGGTTCGACCGCTCGTCGGAAGCGGATCGCCGCAAACTTCTGGCCAATATCATGGCCGGTCTTCCGGGAGCCTATGACCGATACGATATTCCGGGCCTGCGGCGCATCCTCGATCGCTATCGCGACGTCGATAAAACGCGCCTTCGTGAGAACCTCGCCCGCTTTCTACGTGAAGTCATTCCGGTAGCGGAAGAGGTCAACATCCGCATGTGCATTCATCCCGACGATCCACCGCGCCCTTTAATGGGGCTGCCCCGTATCGTCTCGAACGAGGATGATCTGGCCTTTATCATCGGCGCTGTCAATTCCCCGGCGAACGGCATTACCTTGTGCAGCGGCTCGCTCGGTGCAGGCGTCACCAACGACGTGCCCGCGATCGCACGGCGCTTCGCTGAAAAGATCTATTTCGCTCATCTCCGGAATGTCACAAAGGATGCCGATGGATCGTTCATGGAGGCCGATCATCTCGGTGGCGATACCGATATGGTAGCCGTCGTGACGACGATCCTTGAGGAGCAGAAGCGCCGAAAGGATTTCGGCGATCCGCGGTGGCGCATTCCCATGCGTCCTGACCATGGCCACGAACTGCTCGACGACGTAGGCAAGCCGACGCATCCGGGCTATCCGGCGATCGGCCGCCTCAGGGGCCTTGCGGAACTACGGGGAGTCATGACGGCAGTCGCGTCCCTTCGAGGTCTACCGCTCTAGGACTCCCTTCGGAAGAGAGAGGCCGGGACTTCAGATCTCGGCCTTTCGGTTTCAGTTGCGTGGTCGAGGAACAGACGGCTCGTCGGATCGCCCATCCTCGGACGGAAGCTTCTCGAACTCGTAGCCGAGGCAGCTGGCCTGCCATTCCAACTCCCGACGGTTTCAGGAACTGCGGAAATCCCAAGCCTGTCGGCAATGGCCACAAATTCCGCTCGCGCTCGGAACAGCTTCGCCCTTTCCCGATTGACTCGTGTGCATCCAACTGTCTCGGGAGGCGAGCCATGGCTCACCGCGAACAGCACGGCAACCGCGAATCCAAAAAGCCAGCCAAAGAACGTCCGAAGGACAACCTCCACGGCGAGTCAAAACGTTGGGCCGTCAGCGAGGCCTTCCAGGAAAAGGCCAAGCCCAAGCACTAGATCTGCTCCTGCCGGCCTGGAATGGTGAAGTCGTCCGTCGGACCTCGGGAAGTGGAAATACCTTGTACTGGTATAAGGAGTGCGGCCATATCCGCCCCCGTTACGGGGTAGCAATGACGAGACGCGTCACCAGCGTTCGCCCGATACCAAGTTGCTGCTGCCCGTTGGACAAGCTCCCTCCGCGCGGGGACAGAAACTTCGTCCAGGCCCGCGCATTTTCATGCCGAGATCACGAACGAACACCATATCGATCTCTATGACGATGGTCGCTTATGTCCCGGCAATGTCGCACGGAAGATCCGTGGCATTCGCCTTTGTCCGCAATCGGCCACGCTGGGTCTAGGTCCGTCTATGAGCCGATGCTTCAGGTGCTTGACCAATATCCTACAGGCCATGATTGAAGCAGCCGGAAGCCTTGCTCTGAGAACCAGCGGAAATCCAGATCGCACCTGCATACGTGACGACCGTTAATTACATCTTGTTAACGACGATTGCCGAGCCATCTATTGAAAGACCCCGACACTCTTCGGGCAATAAAGACGCGGTGGAATAGGCCCCTTGTGGGCTCATGATCATTTTCTCTTGCAAAGCGCAGGAGATCGATTATGTGTCCCTCCCCGCGCCGCTGCAAAAGCAGGCAGGCGCTTTTCCCGGATACGGCAATCGTCGGCCCTGGTCTCTTCCAGGAAGCAACGCTGCGCCTTTTCGAAAGCATGCAGCTCTCGGACCGATCGGTTCTGCCGCACGCTTTCGAAGCGGATTCCCTTGCGGGTTTCTATGCTCCGGACTCAATGCATGAGCCTTGAAGAGTTTGAAGCAATTCAAACCTGCTCACAGGCTCCTCTGACAAATCGCTCAAGAGGCCGAATGGCATCAAGCTATTTGGCAAAGTAACGCGGAAGACTATACGTTTCCGCGAACGCAATTACTTTGCCAAAAACGAATGACACTCGGAAGTCGCCTTACAAGAACTGAAAATTTCTTCCGTTTTTGTGTTGACACTGGAGTGGGTCTTTTGTAGATGACTGTTCATCGGCGGCGCGGTTCTGGGACGGACGGCGCGGCGAGCTTCGGGACCGCAGGGTCTTTTGAGGTTTTGGCATCGGGAGTGATGCCTTT
>NZ_JAIRBM010000027.1 GCF_020089865.1 Microvirga puerhi | reverse complement strand
CAAGAAGGGCGGCTCCGGCATGACCCTGATCGAGCTCGCCGACGGCGTCACCCTGGACGAGATCACGGCCAAGACCCAGGCCGCCTTCAAGGTCAACCTCAACAGCAAACAGTCAAACGCTGCTTGAGACACCGACGTGACTCTACGGTGTCTCCGGCAAGATAGAGCCGTTTCGGGCTCTGAACTTGAGCGACTGAAAGCCGGCGAGCGAAGCATAGCCAAGCTGAATCTAATTAGAAATTAATCATAGTGAATAACGAGCGGTAATCGCTCCTTTGAAGATAGACCTATTCACAGTAATAGTTGCTCGGCAGATTGCGAGGGGTGGATACGGATGTTTCGCGGGAATAATATCCAGGAGGCGGACGCCCGTCGATCAGCGCGAACACCCAGCTCGTTGGAGGGGAAAATCTATCTCAATAACGGAGCTGCGGTGTCGTGCAAGATCAGTGATCTCTCCACCGGAGGCGCAAGAATTGAGGTTCAGGAAAACGCAAAAACGGTTTGATCTCGTAATCTTTGAGCTCAAGTTTCGTATTTGTCCGTCAAGACTGCGGTGGCGCAATGGCAGCATGGCCGGCATATCCTTCACAGAGCACAAATCAGCTCGATCCCTTAAAGTAAGGATCCCGCAAGAGTCTCGATGCCCTCGCAAATCAGCTGCGGGTCTGAGATATTCCGAGGCTGAATTGCATCAGGAGAGATCACACCGTCCGGGCTCTGCTTATTTTGGATCAGGGATACCACGCGAAGGGTAATGATGGTTATTCTAGCGTTGATCGCAGATTGCCGGTTTTCAGCCTCCAGATCGTTGAGATGGAGCAATAATCGCGAATCCGTCTATGATGAGGTATTAGTGAGCAAGAGCCTCGATTGAGGGCTTCGGCGGCAGCTACGCCCTTGTCGGTAGCGTCAGTCTCAAGATGAAACGGTAGATAGATTATCTCGACCTGGTCGCATCTGCGTGCTGTAAGAATATCGTCATCAAACGTGATCGAGGCGCTACGGCAAATCTTATGCCTCCATCACATGATGAACCGATCTCGCGTCTTGTCATACGTCCAAGTGAACTCGGACAGGTGCAAAATTCCGGCCTCATCAGCGGCGTACCGACCCTTTCCCTTCGGCTGATTGCAGCACCTCGACGCGGCTCTGTACCTAGTGCCGTACTGTTTCCAGCGCCCAATTAATTGACCCGTTCGAGCGACGCAGTTCAGTAGTGCCTCCACCTATAAAGCACTACAAAGGATACCATCAAGCTAAACTACCAAAGAGCCTGCAACCACTCCTCGCATCATACCTCTCCAGATCGAATACGTATCCGGTGCTGATCGAGGAAAATCACGTGGCCCGTACCGGCGCTGCTATTGGTGGCCGACTGCTCCCATACTGCCTAATTCAGCGGATGATCCCCGCAGGTTCGATTCTGCCCTTGGGATTTAGCAGTGTAGAGAAGTTCGTCTGCCCGGGCGAGGAGCATTGATAGTGGTTCTTCGCCTCGACGAACCGCGATGCCGAAGCTGGCAGTGACCTGTCGCCCTGATAGGCAATGAAAGGTCTTACTTTCAAGAGTCGCCCGAAGGCGTTCGGCCAATTCAAAGGCGCTGTAACGATTCGAATTTCGCAGGAGGACGACAAACTCCTCACCTCCCGTGCGTCCGGCGATGCCACTCCCTCTAAGTGTACAAGACACAATATGTGCCATCTCCGGAGGTACCTTGTCTCCAACATGGTGGCCAAAAGTGTCGTTAATGTTTTTGAAGTGATCGATATCAAAAACGACTGCGCTGATAGAGGCGCTCTTCCAGTCCGTCAGAATGTCCGCAGCTTTTGCATCGAAGCCGCGATGGTTCAAGAGACCCGCTAGAGGATCGATATCGCGCCGCCGCTTGAGATCCTCGAGGACATCCGAGATGGCTGTCGCAAGAAGTGTCAATGCCAGGGCAGCTCAAAACAGCGAAAGGCTGACTCGAAGAGCAAGCCAGAAAAGTGTTTCTCCGAACGCAGCCGCTACACCCTTTCCTCCGCGGGAAATGATTGGATCGCCAACAAGAGTCAACAGCGTCCTACCGAAGAACTGCACCGAGAACGCCCAAAAGAGCCAAAAAGGATTCTGTCCGGCAATTTGCCGGATCGAAGATCGAGAACTCTCATGGCCGTCACGACGAAAAATGCCCCGATGCCAAAATTGAGAATGTAGATTCTGGTTTTGAGACTTCTATCAACGTAATAGTAAAAATAAATTCCCGTACGGATAGTGATGAAGAAGAGTACATGGAGAAGCTGATGATATCGCTTTCCGATGCGACGGAGAATTCCCTCGACCAAAAACGACGAGCTGACAACATAGATCGACGCAGAAATCATCGCGCTCAGGCCAAAGTCGGCCGGAATACCCATGATTTGATAAACCGCCGCCGCTCCATAAAGAAGCAGTGAAACACTGAAGAGCAGGATGCGCTTGCGCTCACGGTCGACAAGCCACGCGACAAGAAAACTCGCGCTAAAAAGAAGAAAGATAGCAGGCGTGATAAGCGACACGATCTGGCGCGCGTTGAGCATTCTTGATACGCTCCAACATCTCGCCGAAAATTCACCTAGTGCGAACGAAGGAATGGGCCGGGCCGAGTCAGTTCTGTCAAGCGGGAATCGTTGTAGGACCAAGCTGGCCCGGTCGTTTGGGATCCTGAGCGGCGCCTAATGCTCCAGAGATACTATTACCGTCCAACGATTCTGATACATGCTCGTCGATGGACCACTACAGCTGACCAGGCGCTTGCGCTGGTTAAACTTCGCCAGCACCAGTGGGACACAATGGATGGCGCGGCGGTGGATGGCCTCCTGATCGATCACGATGTCCCTCCCGACCATCTTCTCTTCCGGATTGGAGGCTTACGCCACAGACCTGATACTACAACTGGACGCACAACAGAGTCGCTGCGTGGTCAGAATGGTGGCATTTGAACGTCATGCACCTGCGCATTTGGTCGGAGACAGATGGCGAATTCACTTAAAGAGTTTGCGTCGGCGCCTTACCACATAGGCGAGATTAGAACCGAGAATTCAGGCTTCGATGCACGATGCTGTCTGCTGCAGGAACAACGGCACCAGCTCTATCTGCAACTATTGCCATATTGCGTTAGAGCCAACGTTGCTCGCCGATTGTACCGAGGGCAGGCATGAAACCCGCTAATCCGGCTGCTCAAATTCTCTATGTCTGCTCAAACGCGCAGATTCGGACGATCTGCTAAGTTTATGGATGTTGCGCTACGGACAGAACGGTTAAGATCCCGTAAATTGCATCCCATGAGCAGACGGCACATCGATCCAAGCGGGAGATCTGCCGCATTCGGGTATATCTAGACATACGGAGCGTACCATGTCCGTACAAGAGAACACGTTACTTGTTTTCTCCGCGAGGAGTGGGGCGTTCTTCGCCAGATACTCGAGATTTGCCGTCGAGGGGTCCTTCTAAGAAGGTCCATTTGCCTCGGTATCGTCTCGCACGGTTCCCGAGCGCTTTTCAATTTTATCACTCTCGGTATGCCCCGGCGGCGTCGCGGGCAAACGACGGAGCTTGCCCGTGCTACAGTCTCATTCTTCCGAACTTCCGGCATTGAATAACATGCTTTCGCCTTGGACCCGTGGAAGGCGGATCCTTGTCACTGGCGGAGCGGGCTTTCTCGGCTCCCACCTCTGCGAGCGATTGCTGGCGCAACGCAATCACGTCGTTTGCTTGGACAGCTTTCAGACCGGTACTTTACGGAATGTTGCACATCTCTGCCAAAACTCCCGCTTTAGTATTATCGAGCACGATGTCTCTATCCCGTTTACGGGAGAGTTTGACGAGATATACAACCTAGCTTGCCCTGCGTCGCCACCACACTATCAAGCGGATCCCGTACAAACGACCAGGACAAGCGTTCTGGGCGCCATGCATCTCCTTGATCTGGCACATCGATGCAACGCTAGAATCTTCCAAGCCTCAACCTCCGAAGTCTACGGCGATCCACATGTTCATCCGCAGCCTGAGAGCTATTGCGGCAACGTGAATCCTATTGGCCCGCGCTCCTGCTATGACGAAGGAAAGCGTTGTGCCGAAACACTCTTCTTCGACTATCATCGGTGTTACTCCGTACGGATCAAGGTCGCACGGATCTTCAATACCTACGGGCCCCGTATGCGCCCCGATGATGGACGTGTCGTGTCCAACTTCATCGTTCAAGCACTTCAGGGAAGCGATATTACAATCTACGGCGAAGGCAATCAGACGCGCTCCTTCTGCTATGTTGACGACCTGATTGATGGCTTCATCCGACTGATGGAGTCCTCCGGTCACGCAACGGGTCCGATCAATCTCGGGAATCCGGCTGAGTTCACCATTCGCCAACTGGCAGATCTAGTGATCGAGCTCACTGGTTCCCGATCAAGGATCATCTACCAACCTTTACCCACTGATGACCCGCAGCAGCGGCGGCCCGACATTTCGCAGGCCGAGGCCCTTCTCGATTGGAAACCCAGCGTGCCACTAAAGGCAGGGCTGATGAAGACCATTGGTTACTTCGACGCTCTTCTGCGAAAGACGGACGCCACGGTCCTGGAGTTCGTAGCATGAGTTCCCGCCGCGTGTTCGTGACTGGCGGAGCGGGCTTTATTGGGAGCCATACCTGCAAGGTTCTGTCGGCACATGGCTTTGAGCCTGTCACCTACGACAACTTGGTAACGGGACATCGCGATGCGGTGCGCTGGGGACCGCTTGTGGAAGGCGACATCCTCGACACGGCGTTCCTTGCAAGCGCTTTGATCGAGTATCGTCCACTAGCGATCTTGCACTTTGCTGCATTTGCCTATGTAGGCGAGTCCGTATCTGATCCAGCAAAATACTACCGCAACAATGTGTCGGGAATGCTCTCCCTGCTAGAGGCGTGCCGCGCAACGAACCTCAAGCAGATCATCTTCTCCAGCAGTTGCGCGACCTATGGCATTCCCGATCGTCTTCCCATCAATGAACAAGCGTCGCAGCGCCCCATTAATCCATACGGGCGCAGCA
Organism: Microvirga puerhi; assembly: GCF_020089865.1. Classification (GTDB taxonomy): domain Bacteria; phylum Pseudomonadota; class Alphaproteobacteria; order Rhizobiales; family Beijerinckiaceae; genus Microvirga; species Microvirga puerhi. Next base: position 50,140 of record NZ_JAIRBM010000027.1, on the reverse strand, counting down.
AACTGATCGCTGAGCAGATGCTCGAAGATCATGCCGCTGCCTATGGCATCGGCTATGTTGCGTTGCGCTACTTCAATGCATGTGGTTCGGACCCAGATGGCCAACTCGGCGAATGGCATTCTCCTGAGACACATCTCATTCCTTGTGCGTTGCTGGCAGCCGGCGGCAACCGTGAACATTTGTCAGTATTTGGCGATGATTATGATACCACCGATGGTACCTGCGTTCGCGACTACATTCACGTCACCGATCTCGCACGCGCACATGTTATGGCTCTTCAGCACCTCCTTGATGGAGGAAAGAACCTTGCCCTCAACCTCGGAACTGGGCGCGGCCTCTCAATTCTGGATGTCCTGAATTCCATTCGCCGTGTAACGAACCGCACTGTTCCCATTCGGATCGAGCCACGTCGAGCAGGCGATCCTCCCGCGCTGTTCGCCGACCCAACCCTCGCGCGGATCTGTTTAGGCTTCTCTCCTGAGCTCTCCGAGATCGACACGATCGTGCGGACCGCAGCACCCTTTTTCGGCTTGAGGGTCTAGTTATGGCATCTGATATGTGGTCGCAACGCGACGGTTCCGAGCAGCATAGTTCGTCCGCTCAAGGTGATTTCGTCTCGCTGTTCTCCCGCGCGCAGAAGATCGAGGCCTGGATCGGAGCAAGCATCTGGGCCGTGGCTCTACTGTACTTCTGGACATGGTGGTTTCAACCAGAGCACAATATCGGTTGGTTTGGCTACGGGCTTGTGACTGTCACTCTGGCGTGGGTAACGCTGCTTCCTCTGTACTTCATCGTTATTTTCTTCAACGCAAGGAAGCCGACCGGCCCATTAAGACTGCCAGCGGGTAGCCGTGTTGCAATGGTCGTCACCAAAGCTCCTTCTGAACCCTTCTCGGTAGTAGCTGAAACGCTCGAAGCCATGCTTCGCCAGACTTACCCTCATGATACCTGGCTCGCAGACGAAGACCCAACACCCACAACTTTGCGGTGGTGCCGAGAGAGGGGCGTTCAGGTTTCCACAAGGAAGGGTCGCCTCGACTATCATCGTACGAGCTGGCCGCGACGCACACGTTGCAAGGAAGGCAACCTCGCATTCTTCTACGATCGTTATGGCTACGAGCGCTATGACTTTGTCGCTCAGCTCGATGCTGATCATGTGCCGACAGAGACATATCTTGAGGAGGTACTCAAGCCGTTCTCAGATCCGGGTGTCGGATACGTTTCGGCCCCAAGCATCTGTGACAAGAACGCCGCGGAAAGTTGGTCTGCCCGCAGCAGACTTTATGTCGAAGGGACCCTGCATGGAGCACTTCAGGCTGGCTACAATAGCGGCTGGGCGCCGCTGTGTATCGGGTCGCATTATGCGGTTCGAACCGCAGCACTTCGGGAGATCGGCGGCCTGGGACCAGAGCTGGCTGAAGATCACTCAACAACGCTTCTCATGAACGCTCATGGTTGGCGCGGGGTCCACGCTATTGATGCGATTGCCCATGGTGATGGACCGCGCACTTTCGCGGATCTGGCGACACAGGAATTCCAGTGGTCGCGGAGCCTGATGATGATCCTGCTCCAATACTCTCCGACTTATATCCCACGACTACCCGCTCGGCTTAAGTTTCAATTTATCTTCTCACAACTTTGGTATCCGTTGTTCTCATTTTTCATGGCACTTATGTTTGCCATGCCGATTGCGGCGCTGACGTTAGGTATAAACTTTGTCGGAGTCACGTTCCCGGAGTTCGTTGTCCATTTCGTACCGATCTCACTTGCTCTGATCGTCATGGCATGGCGCTGGAAGGCTGGTGGATGGAGTCGGCCGGTGAATGCGAAGGTATTGAGTTGGGAAGGTACGCTCTTTCTCTTCGCACGATGGCCCTGGTCTCTCGCTGGAACAGTTGCGGCAGTTCGGGACACCTTGACAGGGACCGTCGTCGACTTCCGTGTCACGCCAAAGGGCAGTGATCCGGTTGGACCTCTACCGTCCCGCGTAATCATGCCTTACATCGCGCTGGTCGTGGGATCCGCTCTACCCGTTCTAATGTTTTCGAATGTAGACCAAGCGCGCGGCTTCTACGTCTTCGCGAGTGTCAACTCGGCCTTTTATGCTGTCCTTCTGATCGTCATCCTCTTCCAGCATGTCAAAGACAGTGGAGTGCAGCTCAATCGCCTCCCATCACGTACCTTTACGTACCAAGCGACTGCGGCGCTGGCCGTTTGCCTGGTGCCAGCAACGGCAATGAAACTGCGCGGAGCTCAGGGTATCGAGGCCCTGAGTTGGGGCAAAGAACTTTTGTCACTGACCGAGGTCACTTATCGGGTCGCGGGCGCCGCTCAGGGCGGGGCAGGGGTTCGGCAGGTCCAACTGCGTCCATTTTCAAATTCTCAAGTCCAGTTCTGACCAGATGAAACTTGTAGGAGTAAGGTCATGAAGATCACAATGATTGGTTCCGGATATGTCGGCCTCGTCACGGGCGCCTGTTTTGCCGAGTGGGGCCATCAGGTGACATGTGTGGATAAAGATGTCCATAAGATCACGCGCCTTCAGCAAGGTGAGATTCCGATTTACGAACCCGGTCTCGACGTCCTCGTTGCGACCAATGCTGAGCGTCGACGCCTAAAGTTTACAACGGATCTGCCATCGGCAGTTGCGGATGCCGATGCGGTCTTCATCGCGGTTGGTACGCCAGCGCGTCATAACGACGGTGATGCCGACCTTACCTTTGTCTACTCAGCCGCCAAAGAAGTTGCCGTGGCGATCAGGGGCTATACCGTTATCGTTACAAAGTCGACGGTTCCGGTCGGCACAGGGGACACCGTCGAGAGGATCGTCGCACGAGAGCGTCCCGACGCTGAGTTCGCTGTTGTCTCTAATCCTGAGTTCCTTCGGGAAGGCTCCGCCATCGATGACTTTCTGAAGCCGGATCGTGTCGTGTTGGGAACAGACGACGACCGCGCTGCTTCGGTGATGCAGTTGATTTACCAAGTGCTTGAGGAGACGCCTTCGCGTATCGTCGTGACAAAGCGCCGTACTGCTGAGCTCATTAAGTATGCTGCTAACGCATTTCTGGCGACAAAGATCACATTCATCAATGAGATGGCAGACTTATGCGAAGCCGTGGGAGCAGATGTGCAGGATCTGGCGGTTGGCGTCGGACTCGACCATCGCATCGGGATGCCGTTCTTCAATGCTGGCCCAGGCTATGGCGGCTCCTGCTTTCCAAAAGACACGACGGCATTGCTCCGAACAGCACAGGATTACGGTGTGCCCCTGCGATTGGTCGAGGAAACCGTGGGTGCCAATAATGCCCGGAAGCGCCGTATGGCTCTGAAGGTCATTGAAGCCGCCGGTGGTTCTATAGATGGATTGACCGTTGCCGTTCTGGGTCTGACGTTCAAGCCTGATACAGATGATATGCGAGAGGCACCGTCCATTCCCCTCATCGAGGCGTTACAGCGCAGCGGCGCAACAATCCGTGCTCATGATCCACAGGGCATGAGACACGCGATGTCGCTTTTGTCGGAGGTGGCTTTCTGCGGCGATGTGTATTCATGCTGCGAGGGTGCAGATGTCGTGGTTCTCATGACAGAATGGGAGACCTATCGTCATCTTGACTTTGGCCGACTGCGCAAAGCTGTTCGCGTGCCGACATTGGTTGACTTAAGAAATATCTACAATCGGGATGTAGCTGAGCGTCATGGCTTCTCCCTCACGGGAATCGGAAGAGCTCACTCAACTCCTTCAATGACGGAGAATCCTGATCTTGAAGACGGAAGAGGAGCAAGGAGGCTACCGCTGGCCCGGGGCGCAGTAGTGAGCAAACAAGCGATCTGCTGAGTAGTCAAACTTAGTGACTTTAGACAACCAGAGGAGCATCTAGCGATGAAGGGTAGCTCGCGTCGTCTCGCTCGCTTGAGCCTACTTGCACTTGGCCTTGCGGCTGCGCTGTCGGTTTTGGGGGGGCGAGTTCCTGGTGTGGCTCAGGCGCTTTCGACACCTGATCTCAATTCGCCTAGGTTTCCCAGAGAGCTGGATTCTATCCTACCATTCGGAGTCTACGATCCGCATGGTTCTTTTAAGAACGAGCGCGGCATCGCAATCGAGCATGTCTTCTTGCCTTGGCAGGATGTCAACGTGCAGTCCCTTCATAGTGCCGATTCCTATGCCATGGCGAGGGAACGCGATTTGCTCATTACGCTCGAGCCCTGGTCCTGGTCGCCGGAGAAGCGCATACCCCGGCGGGCGTTGGCTGACGGCATCATCAATGGACGCTTCGATGAGAACATCCAGCGCGTTTGTAGAACCGTCGGTCAACTGCGGAGTCACGTGACCATCCGATGGGCTCATGAAATGGATGACACGTCGGGCAGATATACTTGGTCTCTCTGGGAGCCGCGGGACTACATCCGTGCGTATCGGCACTTCGTTGAAACTTGTCGACGTGAAGCGGCGAGTGCCCGGTTTATGTGGGCGCTAAAAGGGGAGAATCTACTTAATGCGTTCTATCCTGGTGACGAGTATGTTGACGTTATCGGTCTGTCGATTTTCGGTTTGCAGGACTATGACATCGACAAGTTCGGCCGCAACCGAAGCTTCGAAGAGATTACTCGCATCAGCTACGACCGCGTAACGTCCTACAAGAAGCCGATCTATATCGCGGAGTTGGGCATCCATGGTGACGATGAGTATACGCTCGCATGGTGGAACGGCGTGAGAAACGCAAGCGTCAAGTTTCCCGCTCTGCAGGCGATCATCTACTTCAACGAAGTGGAAACCTATCCGTGGCCGGAGCACTACGGACGTCCCGATTGGCGCGTCCGCCGAGATATTGGAGCGGATGAGACACAATAGTCCCGTCGCGACAATATCCCTGTCAAATTTTGACTTTTAAAAGGAAATTATCAATGCGCTATCTAATTTTTGCAGTGAATGTCCTGCTAGCGGCCTTCGTAGCGGTGTCGAGTGCTCAGGCTACCCCCGGTAACAAACTGGTGGAGAAAGCAAAGTCGATGTCCGTCAGAGAAGTCGCGCACATCTACAAAGGCAGGACCTGGATGTGGCCAGATGGTGCTGGATATTTCAGGGATAATGGCCATTTCTATGCCTGGTCGGGCTCCGGAAAAAACGCGACCTACGCCACCGGCAAATGGGCCGTCACCAAGACCGGTCAGATTTGCTTCGATGCGAACTGGAATCACCGCATGGGGTCGACTACCAGACAGGTCTGCTTCAGCCACCGTAAACACGGCGCAGTCATCTATCAGAGAAAGGATCCCTCCGGAGAATGGTATGTCTTTCGGAGCAGCCCTGTACGAGTCGGCGACGAGGCCACAAAATTGCTGAAGAGCGATAGGGTAACCCCAAATTTGAACAAAGTGTCGCGCGATGTGAAGAGGAAGCAAGAGATCGCTCAGCAGCACACTCAGGAGTTTCGCGCTCAGAGCGATCTCAATGGAGACTATGCACTTTATAAAACAGGTAAGTATCGTCTGGTTTTGACGCGTCTGAATGAAAGAGCGAAGGGGAGACCAGAGAGTCGGGAGGCTGGCCTGTTACGGGGTTGGACCCTGTTCCAGCTCATGCAGTATGACAAAGCACGCGACCAGTTTGCTGCTCTGGATAAGCAGCGATCGACGTCGGAGACACAGCACGGTCTCTTTTATGCAGGTGTCAAGCTCAACTCACGCTATCTTGGTGGCTGGTAACGATTGATTCGGGATACTGGGATGCGCATCGCATGAATGCATCCCATGCCCTCAAAGCTAAGCACTTTTCAGTTACGATGCAGAGACAGTCAGTGCGCCACTTTTGGCACAGCGTTACTCATTTCCAGAAACTCTGACGTATCTGATCGTACTTCGAAACAGCACGGCTCCGTCAATCGCCGTGCTTCTGCCGAATTCGTAATACCTGGTGTCGTATGACCTGCTCGAGCGAGCCTCTGGATTATGTCTCCCGACAGAAGCTGAGCACGGGCAGCGAACTGGCCGTTGCTGGATTGGGGGAGTCTGAGGGAAATACGCAGAGATACATAGCTTCCGAGTTGGATCTGTGTCATGCCTTGGAAAGGCGTCAATTTTCTCTCCATTACCAACCACAAGTCGAATTGGCGTCTGGCCGCATCGTCGGGACTGAAGCTTTGTTGCGTTGGCACAGACCCGACATCGGACTTATTTATCCTCAATCATTTTTGTGTGTTGCAGAGAGGAGCGTTCTGATCGCCAACATCGGCGAATGGGTCTTGCGCGAAGCCTGCATGCAGGGTGCTACCTGGCAAAAATTGACGGCAGAAGGCTTACGCATTTCCGTCAATGTTTCGCCGTTCCAGTTCATCCACCAAGATATGGTGTCTCTCATTGCGGAGGTCCTGCGGAGTAGCGGCTTAAATCCGGCTCTCCTTGATTTGGAAATCACGGAGAGCGGCCTGCTCGATAATAGTGAGCAGACCTCGGCCATGCTTCATCGTCTCAAGAGCCTTGGAGTGCAGCTGTCCATTGACGATTTCGGAATGGGATATTGCTCACTGAACTACGTGAAGAACTTTCCAATAGATCGTCTAAAAGTTGACAAGTCGTTTGTCGCGAGCCTCCCTGAGGGAGAGCGCGATACAGCAATTGTCTTAGCACTTACGACATTAGCGCATCGCCTAGACATCCCGATCGCTGTGGAAGGAATAGAAACGGCGCAACAACTTGCTGCCTTGACTCGGCTTGGGTGCGATGAAGGTCAGGGGTTCTATTTCTGTCGGCCTCTCCAGGCCGACTCATTCGAAGCTTTATTGCGCAGCTCACCTGCATTTGCGATGATCGAGCCGGCGATTGTATCATAGTGACCTGAGGTGATGCTTTTGTCAGGAGAGGCCTATAGTCGGATATGGGCATGTATTCTGGACGCCTCCGCAAGAGAACAAGGTTTGACACAAGGCAAACATTATTACAAGAAGAGCTTGTGTGAGTCCATTAACTTTGCTCTGGCGAACGATGAGTGCCGCTTATTAACGATTTTCTAAGTTAGTATTTGTGATTTCAAGAGTCGGCAGCCTACTATCGTTTAGGAATAAAACAGGAGGTTGCAGGCCCGTACTATGCATTCGATTGGTCGCCCGGGACGATCGGGATCTGGTCTGAGATAGGGATGATTGCGATACCGCGCTTAACGACATGGGTCGCATTCGTTTTGCCTGCTACGATAACTAGAGCCTCCAAGCTTTCCGAATATCCGCCCCATCGCCAGGGCAAGCTCAATTTACCTCGACGGTCCAAGCGGACGTTCATGGCCTGGTAGCCCCTGGTCCAGCTTAAGACATTTGGAGCACCACCGCTGCCCGCATTCAACAAAATCGACAATCCTCACCGAGCGAACATGACGCTAGACGCTGCTATCGTTCTTCGGCCTCAACTCCAAGCAATAGGATTGTCGTGAACAAGGCCTGTATTTGGTCGATGTTGGGAGGAGAAATTAGGATCACGCCATGGGCCGAAGACTGACTTCAGAGCAACAGGCTGGGGCAAAACCAGAAGGTATGCGACAGCCGTTTCGAGAGCGTCGACGCTCGTCGCGCCAAGTAGAGCCACCAGTCCAGACCGACAGAGGTCCGCCTGCGCTGACGCCACTGCGCTTTTCAACCCGCCAACTTGCGCCACGCGATCAGTTCGCGGCGTGGGCGGCTTACATAGCGCCGCTTTTGGACGTGAAATTGCCAGATGATATGTCCTTGGATGCGGGGTTCCAAGTTGACCATGTTGTCTGGAACTTAGGCCGTCTGCTCTTAGTACAGCAATCTGCAGATGCTTACAGTTTTGAGCGCTCCATCGAAAAGCTTCGGGCAAGCCCAATAGATCATTGGTGCATTATATTGCCGCGATCCGGGACTATGTGGACCGAGATTGATGGTCGTGTGGCGAAGAGCCAGGTGAACTGCGTCGACATCAAGTCCCTTGGGCGTCCATTTCGCGGGCGGACGATCAAGGCAGAGTACATCTTTCTTCATGTACCACGGGATTTGTTCAGCAATACTCCGCACCTGCTCGAGATATCAAACAATGTCGTCGTGTCCGGCAGCCTTGCAGAGATGCTCGTTGAGTATGTCATGACTGTTGAGGCTCGCCTGTCGAGCCTCACCGAAGAAGAATTGCCACTTGTGGTCCAGGCGATGCGCGAAATGATCATCTCGTGCATGATCCCCATAGCCGGACGTATAAAAGTCTCGACGAAACAATCAAGTCTCGCGCTCATGGAGCGCGCACGACAACACGTTCAGGACAATCTTGCTTCGGCACAGTTGAGTCCGCTATCATTGAGCCGCGTTCTGGGGATTTCACGCACTCAACTTTATAGCCTGTTTGAGACGAGCGGGGGCGTAGCGCGCTATATTCAGAAGAAACGTCTCCTGGCCGGCCATGCAGCACTCTCTAATCCTAGCCAGCGCAGCTCTATAGGTGAAATCGCAGAACAGGTCGGTTTTTCATCTGCCGCCGATTTCAGCCGCGCCTTCAAGAGAGAATTCGGATACAGCCCAAGCGACGCGAGAAGTAACGGTGGAATAGCAGATCTCGTGCCCATGCCCCGACTGCTCGATAAACACGAACATAACACCTTCGAAGCTTGGCTGAAGGCTCTCGGAAGCTGATCGTCGTCCCAGGTCCGCGATCTCATCGTCGGGGCTCATACGATATAGAACCCTGTTTTCTTGGAGGAAGCGTAGCGTCTAAAGTGTCGATCGAGTTTCATCGTCTCTTGCAAATGGCTCTCCTCACTGTTGTGCCCGCTAGAACTGTGACACAGCGGTTCAGGACACTTCTTCGTCATCCGAAGTGTCTGCTTCGGCGCGCTTCCTCGCGGAAAGATGTGCGACCGGCAGATGCCAGCCATGCCGGATGGCCATGAAGCGAAGGCCGAAACACAAGGCCGCTCCAGCCGGAGCTGAAACACCGGAAGAGAAGCCGAGCCTGTCTCCAATAACGACAACGGCGGCACCAACAAGGGCTGCCACGGCATAGAGGTCCGAACGCAACACCTGCGGTATCTCGGCAAGAAGAACATCGCGTGTCATGCCGCCGCCGATCCCGGTCAGCATGCCGAGAAGGGCGGCCATGACCGGGTTCAGCCCGAACAAGATCGCCTTTTGAGCGCCCGTGACGGCAAAGAGCGACAAGCCGACAGCGTCGAACAGCAGGACAGGGCTGCGCAGCCTATGGACGCCGGCATACCAGAAAAAGGTGATCAGCCCGGCCAGGACCGAAACCAGCAAATAGCACTTGTCCGTCAGCGCTGCCGGTGGCACCGCGCCGATCAGCACGTCGCGGGTAATTCCTCCGAAGTTTCCGGCAACGAAGGACAGGACCAGAATGCCGAAGATATCGAGGCGGCGATTGACCGCCGCAACCGCTCCGCTGATCGCAAAGACGAAGGTGCCGACCAGGTCGAGAATACGCACGAAGACATCAATGGTCATCATGCTCGCCCGTCAGCGAAAATCGGGAAGTCGCGGCCATCCCTGACCCATCTCCTTCAGCTCTCGTCCGATCCAAGCCAGGCCAGAGCGCCGACGACCAGCGCCTCGATGCCCGTTTCCAGGGTCGGGTGCAGGACCGGCGCGAATTGCGGGCTGTGATTGACCGGCAGGTCGTTCACTTTGCCCGCAGCTTTGGCCTTGGCGTAGGTCGCCGGATCCGTGCCGCCGACGAACCAGAACACCGAGGGCACCTGCCATGCGGTGCCGAAGCAGCCAAAGTCCTCGCTGGCCGGCGCGGGGCCGGTATGCGTCACCCGCTCGGGCGAAAAATAGTCGCGAAAAGCCTCGGCGATGCGGTTGCTCGCCGTTTCGTCGTTCACATTCAGCGGGTAGCGGTCGAGCGGCGTGATCTCCGGCTTGCGCGGGGCACCCGAGGCTGCGGCCTCGGCATTGACGATCCGCTCGATCGCCGCGAGCACGCGCTTGCGCACTCCCTCATCGAAGGTCCGCACATTGAGCTTGATGAGCGCATCGTCGGGAATGACGTTCTCCTTCGTGCCGGCCTGCAGGACGCCGATCGTCACTACGGCCGCCTCGGTCGCGGCAACCTCGCGGGACACGATGGTCTGGAGCCGCAGGACGGTGGATGCGGCCATGACGACAGGATCGATGCTGGCTTGGGGCATCGATCCATGCGCCCCGCGGCCGAACAGGCGGATTTGAAGACTATCCGCCGCGGAGGTGATCGGGCCCGAGCTTCCGGCGACAAAGCCGGCGGGGCCAACCATGACGTGCTGGCCGAGCACGACTTTCGGCATGGGGAAGCGTTTGAGCAGACCGTCGTCGATCATCGCCTGTGCCCCTTGCGCGGTTTCCTCCCCCGGTTGGAAGACGGCCATCAGCGTGCCCTTCCAGGCATGGCGGGCCTGCGACAGCAAGGTCGCCGCGCCGACCAGCCAGGTGACATGCATGTCGTGGCCGCACATGTGTCCGACCGGCACGGTATTCCCGTCGGCATCCGTCGCCGTGACCTTGCTGGCATAGGGAAGGCCCGTGTTCTCGGCGATCGGAAGCGCGTCCATATCGGCGCGCAGCATCACGGTTGGTCCATCGCCATTGCGGAGCAAGCCCACGACACCTGTCCTGCCGACGCCGGTTGTCACTTCAAAGCCGGCTTTCTTGAGCCGATCGGCAGCGATACCGGCCGTGCGGGTCTCCTGCATCGAGAGTTCGGGATGAGAATGGATGTCCTTATAGAGCGCCTCCAGATCGGGCAGCAGCTTGCCCATGTCGGCCAGAACCGTGGATGTGCCTTTCGGGGCGATGTGTTCAGGCATCATGATCTCCTGCTGACATGCGGCCTGCCTTCATCACGAAGTCCACCTTCACCGCAGCCGAGATCGATGACTGGTGCGGCCCTTCCGGTCGCCGAACGGGCCCGGGGCGACGGCGATGACCTGAGGCTGTCGAAGGCCATGCTGTAAATCAGCGATGTCTTGGCCATCGAACTCCTCCGCGAGGAGCGATCGCGCCAACGCGCCAGCGCCATCATCGGTTCCTGTCTACGCCATTGAGAATGAGCCGACCTCATCATCCTGACCTATCTCCGTCAGGGAAGATCGGCGTGTGGCATGAAGGCTTGCCCAAGGACACTTCATTGCTCAGCAGCAATGAACAGGCAGTTCAGATCCGAACCGCAACAGGCGTGATGGACGACCGCGCGTCGTCCGTCGCGGAACCAGGAATTGACGCCATCCGTTTATCAGCACGGGCTGGCGAGCCTTTTCGGAGGCAGCGATGCGCGCGTCCACGATCCTGACGGGTCTTCCACTGGCCTTTGTCTTGCTGACCCCCCTGAACGCCCAGGAGGTTCGCACCGGAGCTGAGGCCTTCGGCAACTGGGAGAGGGACGCCCCCGGCGTCAGCCGGCACATCAGGCCCGCTGACCTGCCGCCGCCGAGCCTGGCTCAGAATGACCCCGAAGCACCAGACTTCGAGAACATGGCCACCGTCGTCCCGGCACCGAAAGGCAAGTCGCCGGCCGTGCCGGAGGGCTTCAAGGTGCAGGTGCTCGCCAGAAATCTGAACCAACCCCGCGTCATTCGGATCGCCCCGAATGGCGATATCTTCGTGGCGGAGAGCGGGAGCGGACGCGTCCTGGTCTTCCCCGCCGAGACAGCCAAGGGTGGGCCGGTGAAGCCCGAGGTCTTCGCCGAGGGAATTCAAAAGCCGTTCGGCATCGTGTTCTATCCGCCTGCGGCCCCCCACTATGTCTATGTGGGGGCGACCAACCAGGTCGTTCGCTTCCCGTACCGTGTCGGCGAGCGCAGGGCGACTGGGCCGGCCCAGGTCATCATTCCGGACATCCCCACCAAGCGGCACTGGACGCGCGACCTGGCAGTCTCGCAGGATGGCCAGCGCCTCTTCGTTTCGATCGGCTCATCGACCAATGTCGCCCCCAACATGCCGACCAAATCTCCCGAGGAGATCAAGGCTTTCGAGAAGACGCACGGGGTCGGCGCCGCCTGGGGCGATGAAGAGAACCGGGCGATGGTGCGTGTGTTCGACCCTGAAGGCGAGACCGTCCGCAATTTTGCGACCGGCCTGCGCAACTGCTCCGGCATGACCATGCAGCCGGGCACCGACACCCTGTGGTGCACGGGCAACGAACGCGATCACATTGGACCTAACCTCGCACCCGATTTCCTGACCACCGTGCAGAAGGGTGGGTTCTATGGCTGGCCCTGGTACTACACGGGCGCCAACGAGGACCCGGCTCACGCCGGAGAGCGCCCCGACCTGAAGGACAAGGTCCTCGTGCCCGATGTCCTGCTTCAGGCGCATTCCTCCACCCTCCAGCTCGTCTTCTACGATGCGAACGCATTTCCGGCCGAGTACCGAGGCGACGCGTTCGCCACGATGCACGGGTCCTGGAACCGGGAGGAAAGGACCGGTTACAAGGTGATCCGCGCCCGCATGAAGGACGGCAAGCCGACCGGCGTGTATGAGGACTTCATGACGGGCTTCGTGCTGGACGACAAAACGGTGTGGGGCCGGCCCGCCGGCATCGCCGTCGCGCGTGACGGCGCCCTGCTGGTCAGCGATGATGCCAACGGCACGATCTTCCGGGTGACGCACAGCGGATCCAAGTAGTCGAGAAAAGTCGCTCGAGCAGGCTGGCGGCGCTTCGGGCGTCAGATCGACTTGGTCGTCCAGCGAACGCATGCCGACATCCTTGAGGCTGCTGCTCCGGGCTAGTTCGATTTCCGCTCTTGTTCATGGTGATCTCCTCATCGTCTGCGGAAGCGTCGACCCTCGTAGCGAGTTAGCTTCACCCCAATCCGGGATCGACTTCATCGCCTTCGGTAGGCAATGGTCCCGCGCCTTCTGCGGGGGTCGATATCTCACGGGTCGCTTCGGGCGAAACGGTCGGATTGCCGTCACGTCGATGCGGACTGGTTTCGTGCCAAGGCGGCGTCAGGCCTGGTTTGATCCTGGCGAACTTGGCATGATCGATCTCGACTTCAAGGAACGGATCCGCGCCTCCTGGCTCCTGCGGAGCATCCGGCTCTGGCGGCTCGGAGTGGTTGCCGTAACCTGCATAACCCATGGCGGACTCCTTTGCGGGACTCATCGTCAGCTTCCTGTCTGGGTCAGGACCTCCCGTGCACCGGCTGCTTTGAGTTCGGCCTGGGCAAGATCCAGTTGTTCCGCAGTTCGGGGTTGGATCCAGAGCACCAGCCCACCGTGTTCAAGCTGATCGAGGATGGAGCGGGCATGCTCGTGATGGAAGCCGTAGGCCAGCAACGCTCCGAGCAATCCGCCGGCTCCGCCGGCCGCGGCGATCCCTGCGAGAGCAACCCCTAGGCTGCCGCCGGTCAGAATGGTGCCTCCGGCAGCGAGCCCGGCGCCAAGGTAGAACAGGCTGCCAATCAAACCGCCGGCGGCCGCGCCTTCGCTCTCCGGCTCCATGTAGGCGCCGGTCGGGGCAGCGGGATTCTGCGCGAGGTCTGTCGCTGTCGCGGTTGGGTGACGGCGCCAGACCTCAACGGCCGCCTGTGGAGCGAGCACACCAAACTGGGCCCTGTCGAAACCGGCAAGCTCCAGACGGTCGATGGTGGCCTGCAACGCCTCCGCGGACGGGAGAACGCCAATCACCCGTTCCTGCTCTCCATCCGGCATAACGTCGCCTCCGATGGCAGAATGATTACGGACACAGATTTCGGCATTCCCAAGGTCAACGGGGAGAGGGGAGGTGGATTTTTCGACGGCCGGCTGGAACACCCCCGTCCTGACCCGGCTTGACTCGCTGCCATTCAAACACGGAGCTCGACTATGGGGGGAACTCGTGGTGGCCGAGTAATGAGGCACTGACTTGGGAACTTACCTGACACCTGCTTGCCGAACTCGGCAGGAAGCGAGGGAGGAGGCGATGAGCCAGTTGGTTGCCATGGTTTTTCCTGGCGAGGCACAGGCGAGCGAAGGGATCCGGATCCTGAAGGATCTCCAGACTGACGGGAGCATTGCCCTGGATGGGCTGGGTGTCGTCGAAAAGGATGCGGCGGGACGCTCGCAGGCTAGACGCGTGGCCGACGGAGGCCCGATCGGGACCGCCGTTGCGGCTTTGATCGGAGCCGTAGCCGGCTTGGCCGTCGGCCCAGCCGGGGCCGTGATCGGAGCCGTTGGAGGAGCCTTGATCGGACGGGAGGCGGATCTGATTGATCGGGACGACCGTAAAGGGTTTCGGCAACAGATCACAGCTCAATTGAGGCCCGGAGAGGTCGCGCTGGTTGCCGAGATCACCGAGAACGGACCTTCGTCCCTTGCCGTCCGCATGCAGGCCGTTGGCGGTGCGATCGTGCATGGCGAGCTGGCGGAACATCTGACCCGCCCCGTGACGACCGGCCACGCGCCCGATCCCGTCGAGGAGGCCAACCGCGAGTCGTTTCCAGCGAGCGACCCTCCCGCCTGGACCGGTGTCACTGGCGTCCGGAGGGACCTGGCCAATCCGAAACGGCCTAACAGCCCTATCGGCAGCTGGGATTTCCCGCCTCCGGAACGGCAAGGAAGGTGATGCTCGCAGGTGCGATCTCGACCCGTCCTGCTGAAAGGCGACGGGCCTGCAGATCCGGAAGTTCATCCTGGACACCGAGCTTCACCTTCTGCCCGTTCAACCGGAGGCTGGCGGATTCCAGCTGCGGCGCCGTCAACGTGTAGCCTTCCGCCGCTTTGGGGATCTCGACCGCACTCGGCTTTGTCCGGCTATTGTTGATGGCCAGTACCGCGACGCCTCCGGGCGTGCCGCGTAGGCAGTGGGCATAGATATGGAAGCCCTCCTGGATGGGAACCTCGGTCTCTAGCACGGTGGATCCCATGAGCCGCCGCCACAGCAGCGCCGCCCAATAGTTGGGCTTCGGTTCCAGGGTCTTGTCGTTCAGTAGGCCATAGTCGCTCGCCACCAGCGTGTTATGGGCGACAACCCTGACCTCCTGCTTGGCGAGGCGGCCGAGCTGGTCGAGGTAGCGGAACGTGTCGAGAAAGGTGCCAGCCCACGGATTGCCGCCGCAGGCAGCATCGGCAGTTTCGGTGAGCCAGAACGGCTTACCGGGCTCGAATCTGTTTCGCAGCGTCCGGTAGAAAGCAAGGGTCTGATCGGTGCGCCCGAGCCAGTCCTCCGTGAGCGCGGCCTCCTGTGTGGTCTGGGAGGCCGGGGCGCAGCGCAGCGAGACTGCCCCGTAGTGGTGATAGGAGAATGCGTCAACAGGAGCCGATTGGGACGCGACCAACAGGTCGCGTGTCTTCAGCACCTGGGCGCTGTCATAGCTGGAGATGACGCCCCAGTTGCCCGTTGTCTCACCGACAGAGCCGGGCCCGAGGACGATCATGTCCGGAGCGGCCTGGTCGGCGAAGGCGCGGAACCGCTTGAAGTCACGGCCATAGGCAGCCGCGTCGTACCCTTGCGGCGCCCCGCCCATAGTGGCCAGCGTCGGCTCATTCATCCACTCCGCCGCCGCGATGCGACCGCCCATCGAGCGAGTGTAGCCGAGGAGCCGTTTCGCCTGCTCCGGGGTCCAGATGCCTTGGGGATTTCGGGTGCCGACGCCAGTGGCGAACGAGGTGATGATCTCCGCGTCGACCGCCTTCGCAAAGTCGACCACGCCCTTCCACTGCTGTTGGGTCAGAACGCCCATGAAGCCGGGTGGTGGCGTTGATGGGGCTTGTCCATCGTCTGGAAAGTAGGTGGTGTTGGCCCAGGTGCCGCTGACGCGAACATAGGCGGGTCCAAGGGCGGCGGCCAGCTTGCGCAGGCGCGGGTTGGCTAGGTCGATGGGCGGTCGGTACTCGTACACGGCCGGGTTCATGCCGGGAGGCGTATCGCCGTTCGACTGGGCTGCCGACGTGGGCGCGGGCTGGCGCAGGGCGGCTTTGAGGTCCGGGCCATAGGGCCGCCAGAACCTGCCGCCGGTGACCTCCAGCATCTCGACATTGTACGACTGATAGCGCTCGTCGACCGTGCCGAGCTTCGGCATCGCGGCCGGTTTCAGGGAAACGGATTGTGCCATGACCGGGCTGCCCAGTCCCGCGGCGAGGAATGCGAGAGTTAGGCTAGCGGACAACCCTTGCGACCGGTCGCGCCTCATCGCCTGCCTCCACCGGAAGAGTGACACGCAGGGACAACGGAGCGCACTTCCTGCCGTTCCGGCGCGAATTGAGTCCGGAGTCGGAATGGTCCAAGCGCCTGCTTCGATCCGTTCCCCCGTCTCCAGCGTTGTCCCGGCGCCTGCCATTCCGAGCAAACCGTCATCGGATTTGGAGCCCAAAGGACCCATCCTTGCCATGCCGCACGATGTCGCCCTTATCGCAACGATGGCCGCCGGTCTCGCGGGCGCATTCCTGTGCGGAATGCTGGCATTGCGACTCAAGCTGCCGCAGATCCTCGGCTACCTCGCGGCTGGGGTCGTGGTAGGACCATTCACTCCGGGCTATGTCGCAGACCCGCGGGTTGCGACACAACTCGCCGAGATTGGCGTCATGCTGATGATGTTTGGCGTCGGCATGCATTTTTCCCTGCAGAGCCTGTTGGCGGTGCGAGCCATCGCGGTCCCGGGCGCCATCCTGCAAATCGCCGTCGCGACAACGCTCGGGGCCGTCGCCGCCTGGTTCTGGGGGTGGCCGCTGGGTGCGGACTTGGTGTTCGGCTTAGCGCTGTCAGTTGCCAGCACGGTCGTGCTCCTGCGCACTTTGGAAGAGCGCGGCAAGGTCGACACTCCGGACGGCCAGATCGCGGTAGGATGGCTGCTGGTCGAAGACTTGGTCACGGTGCTGGTTCTCGTCCTCCTCCCGGCGCTGGCGCCCTCTCTCGGCGGGCGGTCCGAGGCCCAGGCGGGGCTGCTCGTGATTCTAGGATGGACGCTCGTGAAGGTCGGAGCGTTCATCGCCATGATGCTGGTCGTCGGCGCACGGGTGCTTCCGTGGCTGCTGGACCGAGTCGTCGCGACTGGCTCGCGCGAACTGTTCACTTTGGCCGTCGTGATCTCAGCCATCGGTATCGCATTCGGAGCGGCCGTGCTCTTCGGCGTGTCCTTTGCCCTAGGTGCGTTCTTTGCCGGCATGGTCATCAACCTCTCTACACACAGCGAGCGCGCGGCTCTGGAGATGCAGCCGCTCCAGGATGTCTTCACGGTGCTGTTCTTCGTTGCCGTCGGCATGCTGTTCGATCCGTTGATCCTGGTCGAGCGGCCACTGCACCTGCTGGTGACGATCGCGATCATCATGGGCGGCAAGTCGCTGGCCGCGTTCCTGATCGTGAGCGCCTTCCGGCGTCCGCTCCACACGGCGATCCGGATTGCGGCGGCCCTGGCGCAGATTGGAGAGTTCTCGTTCATCCTTGCCACGCTGGGGCTGGGACTGGGCCTCCTGCCATCCGAGGGCCAGAGCCTGATCGTGGCCGGCGCGATCTTCTCGATCACCCTGAACCCATTGGCGTTCAGGCTAGCCGACGCTGTTCAGAACCGCTCGCGCGAACCAAGGCAAGCGTCAGAATGAGCCATTTCGTGTTCACTCTCCGGATTCGGATTCGCGCGGCGAGAGTCCTGAAGCGGCACCTGGCCGCTGAAAGTGGGTGGTGGCCTTGGCCTATAAGATGGCGCGGGTTACCTGGTCAGTAATGACGCGCGGTGGAGAATAAGAAGACAAGCTAATTCCCCGCCGTTTGGTGCCCGGTGCACGAGGTTGAGGCACGGAAGGCGCATGAAGGTAGCAGATAGTCGACTGCTGAGGACTGGCCGAATTGATGTGTCGGGCGTGACAACCCATTGATCAATAGGGAGATTGGTCCGGCGAAACCCTTCCAGATCAGCAGTGAACAGACAATTGCATGAACACGCCGGACACAGGACTGCACTCCGCAGCTGCTGCAAAAGCGAGCGCAGCGTCAAATCCGTCTACGGCTTTGACCTAACGATCGGCGCGGGAGAAACCTTAGGACTTGTCGGCGAGAGCGGATGCGGCAAGTCGAGTCTCTGGCGCATGCTTGTGCCGCTTGACGAACCGACTGCAGGGTAGATTCTCTTCGATGAGCATAACATCTCGACCTTACGGTAGGGTAAGTTGAAAGAGGTGCGACACCGGATCCAGATGGTGTTCCAAAATCCGCTCTCGCTCTCAATCCTCGTAAGACGATTGACGACACGATCAGTGAGCCGCTCATTGTCCATGGTGTCGGCGATGCGGATGGCCGGCACCACAGGGTATTGAAACTCTTCGATATCTCGCAATCGGCCTGGCAGGGTGCAGTCATTCATGAGCAGGTTGATTGACAGGGGCGCGGTGTGCTAGGTCGCCGCATCGACTGAGTGGCAACTAGGGTTCCGGGCGGCCTATCCGTTCCGTTGCTGGACCGAGCGTTGCAGAGACCGCGGGAGTTCTGCGGCTGCACCCAAGGGGCAAAAACCCAGGGGAGGAGACGTTGAGATCAACCAGCGCATTTTGCGCACAAGGGGGTCTCAGTGACGCTTGCCTCGCTGCTTCTCGTAATTCTTGCATCCTTCATTCACGCGAGCTGGAATCTGCTCGTCAAGAAGGCCGCTTCAGTCGGTCCAGTCTTTGTCTTCGCCAGCAATCTCATTGGCTGCGTCGCCTACGCGCCGTGGGTTTTGTACCTTCTCGCGCAGGGGTCAATCGTCTGGACACGAGAAGGTATCGTATTCGTGCTCCTCAGTGGCCTCATCCATCTCGCCTACAGCCTTTGCCTCCAGCGCGGCTATCAGGTCGCAGACCTCTCGGTGGTCTACCCCGTCGCTCGCGGGACGGGTCCGATGCTGTCTTCCATCGGAGTTATCCTCATCCTCGGCGAGGCGCCATCGAGACAAGGGTTGGCTGGGCTTGCGCTGGTGGTCATCGGGATCGGCCTCATCGCCACGCGGGGCGACCTGTCGGCCTTCCGGCGCCCGGGCGGACAGGCTGGGGTCCGGTGGGGCACGGTGACCGGAGGGCTCATTGCCTCCTACACTGTGATCGATGCCTATGCCGTGAAGGCGCTCGGCATCGCCCCTGTCGTCCTCGACTGGTTCTCGAATCTCCTACGCATCTTCCTTCTCGTGCCGCTCATTGCGACGAACCCGCAAGGGGCGCTCGCCCGCATGCGCGGCTACTGGTGGATCGCTGTCGGCGTCGGTCTGCTCTCTCCGTTATCTTATATTCTCGTCCTGACTGCCCTGACCGCAGGGGCTCCGCTCAGCCTCGTCGCGCCCATGCGCGAGATGTCGATGATGGTGGGAGCGCTGATGGGGATGCTGATCCTACGTGAGGTTGTTGGTCCATGGCGGCTCGCAGGCTGCGGCGTTCTGATCGCAGGAGTCATCCTCCTATCGTCCGCCTGACCGGGAATGTCACGGTAACCTTTGGGCAGTTGCTTTTGGCTTAAGAGTTCAGGCATGAACCAGCCTGTCAGCTACAAACGTCACCGCTTCCCACCTCAGATCATCGCCCATGCGGTCTGGCTGTATTTTCGCTTTCCTGTGAGCTTGCGGCTGGTTGAGGAGATGCTACTCGAGCGCGGCGTGCTCGTCTCCTATGAGACGGTCCGCCAGTGGGCCCTGAAATTCGGTCCAGACTATGCTCGCCGCCTCAGGCGCAAGAATCCGAGCCGCCATGACGTCTGGCATCTCGACGAGGTCGTGGTCACTATCCCCGGTCAGAAGCACTGGCTCTGGAGGGCTGTCGACCAGGATGGCTATGTCCTCGACGAGATCGTGCAGACCCGCCGTAACACCAGGGCAGCCAAGCGCTTGCTGAGGCGTCTGTTGAAGAAGCAGGGCGTGGCGCCGAAGCGCATTATCACCGACAAGCTGCCCTCGTACGGAGCGGCCAGACGCCAAGTCATGCCAAGGGTCGAGCACGGGTCGCATAAGGGCCTGAACAATAGAGCCGAGAACTCGCATGTTCCGTTGCGAAAGCGAGAACAGGTGATGCAGGGCTTTCGATCATCGGGAGGCTTGCCGCGGTTCGTCTGCGTTTTCTCCGCTGTGCGCAATCTCTTCGTCCCGCCCCGCTCCCGCCGCTCCGCCCTTGCCCTCCATCTTCACCGCCTCACCGCCATGGTGGAGTGGAAAAGCGCGGTTAACCTCACTGCCTGAATGGCGTAGGCCGCGAAATCTCCCTCAATGCGTCCGGCGTCAGTTAAAGTGACATCGCCCCTAGGCGCTCTCGCGGTCGATGATCTCGAACCCCACGTCGACTGACTTGCCCGATCCGGTTTCACCCGCGGCCAGTGAGAGAAGGTGGTCGACGGCTGATCGTCCCATGCCATACCGGTCGACCCGCACCGTGGTGATGGCCGGATACGTCTGAGAGGCGAGATCCATGTCACCGAAGCCTGCAATCGCGATCCGATCGGGGATGGCCCAGCCCCGCCGACGGCATTCCTGGACGGCGCCGAACGCCAGCAAGTCGCTCGAACAGAAGATGACCTCGATCGACGGGTCGCGCTCGGTGAGGATCGAGAGAGCCGCGGCACCGCCCTTGGAAGTGATCGGCACCTCGACCTCGAGATCCCCCTGGTCGATGCCGAGATCGGCGATCGCCTTGCGGTATCCGACCCTGCGCTGCCTCAGTCGGTCATTGCCGTGGATGGGCGTGCTCACGAAGCCGATGCGCTTGTATCCTTTGCCGGCGAGGTGCTGCGTCATCGCGTAGGCGGCGTCGAAGTTCGAGATGCCGACGGCGAGGTTCATCGGCGTGCGTCCCCTGATCTCGCTGATCTCCACGACGGGCACGCCTGCGGTCGCGATGCGCTTCCTGGCCGCCTTGGACTGGACGAAGGCCTGGATGATCAGGCCCTTCGGGCGCCAACCGAGCAGGGCCATAATGGCCTTGTCCTCGGCCTCGGCCGAGAAGTCTCCTTGGACCAGGAGGAGCTGGTAGCCGTGGGCGGCGCAGGCATCGGACATTCCTTGCACCTGGTCGGCGATTCCCGAGTTGATCAGTGGCGGGACGATGGTGCCGATCACCTTCGCGGTGGCACGCATGCTCCCGGCAACGTTGTTTGGGATGAAGCCTTCCTTCTGAACTACCTCGAGGATCTTCTTGAGGGTCTCGGGCGACACCTTATCGGGGGAGCTGAGCGCCCTGGAAACGGTGATCGGAGCGACCCCTGCCTGAGCCGCGATGTCCCTCATCCTGAGCTTCTTCCGCTCGGGGCTGTTCTGACGAGAGCTCATAGAAGGGCGACCTGCTGCAATGGGGAAGCACGGAGGAGACCCTAGCACCACATAAGGGCGGCAGTCACCACACGTTCATGGTACCGATACCACTTGACAGAAGTTATGGTACCGATACCATCGCCGCAACCATAAAATACCACTGGGGGAACGCCATGCACGAAGGCTCTGGGAGGTCTCATCCCGGAACGACTCTCGTCACGGGGGCGGCAGGGGGACTGGGCAGGTCCGTGGCCGTGGGGCTCGCGGCAAGGGGATGCTCCGTCGCCATGGTCGACATCGACGGGAAGGCTCTCGCGGAAGCGGCCGAAGCCTGTCGCGAAAGCGGAGT
This sequence comes from Microvirga puerhi, assembly GCF_020089865.1. GTDB lineage: Bacteria > Pseudomonadota > Alphaproteobacteria > Rhizobiales > Beijerinckiaceae > Microvirga > Microvirga puerhi. The sequence continues at coordinate 28,637 of NZ_JAIRBM010000027.1, read as the reverse complement.
TCAGGTCATCGAGATCATCACCGACCTGACAACCGACGACGGCGCATCCGGGGCCATAAGGCAGTCGGTCGAGGCATTCGGGCACCTCGACATCCTGGTGAACAACGCCGGATATGGCACGGTCGAGGCCTTCACTGACATGACGGCGGCGGCCTGGGACCGCACCCTCGCACTGAACGTCAAGGCCCTTGCCCTCGGATGCGCGGCCGCCGGGCAGCACATGAAGGAACGGGGCTCCGGGCGCATCATCAATGTCACGTCACCCGCTTCGCGAATGGCGCTTCCCAATTATACGGCCTATGCGGCCAGCAAGGCAGCGGTCGACGCCATCACGCGAGCAGGGGCCATTGCTCTCGCTCCCTTCGGCGTGAGGGTGAATTCCCTCGCTCCCGGAATGATGGATACCCCCATGCAGCGCGTGACGGAGGCCCAGCTCGCCGCCCTGAATGGTCGCGAGGATGTCGATGCCTTCCTCGCGGAGCGGACCGCCCGCGTCCCCATCGGACGGAGGGTCGAATGCGACGAGGTCGCCAAGGGCGTGATCTGGCTGGCCCTCGATGCTCCTTCGTACATCACCGCCGAGAGACTGAACTTCAGCGGCGGTTTGGACAGGGATTGATCATGGCACCGCGCAACCTCCCTGCCGACCAGCCTCCCGTTTCCTTCCTGAAGACCAAGGCCAGGAACATGCGCCGGCACATGCTGTCGATGGCCAGCGGACTCGGACAGGGATACATCGGCCAGGGGCTCGGCATCGCCGACGTCCTCGCGGCCCTCTATTTCCATGAGATGCGCTACGACCCGGATGACGTCACGTGGCCGGGGCGCGACCGTTTCCTCCTGTCGACCGGGCATTATTCCATCGCACTCTGGGCGGCCTTCGCGGAATGCGGGATCCTCGCCGTGGAGGAACTGGCGACCTATGGCCTCGACGACAGTCGCCTCGAGATGAGCACGCTCGACACGACACCGGGTGTTGAGGTCATCGGCGGCTCGCTGGGGCACGGTCTCGGACAGGGCGTCGGGATGGCCCTCGGGTTGCGCAGATCCGAATTCGGCCCGCGCGTGTTCGTCGAGCTCTCCGACGGCGAGATGCAGGAGGGCTCGACATGGGAGGCTGCCATGTCGGCTTCCCACTTCCGTCTCGACAACCTCGTCGCGCTCATCGACTGCAACGGCATCCAGGCGGACGGTGCGGTCGTCCTGCACATGGAGCCAGTCGCCAACAAGTGGCGTGCCTTCGGTTGGGACACCGTCGAGATCGATGGCAACGACATGGATCAGGTCGTCAACGCCCTGCACGGCGCCAGGAGCCGCAACGGCAAGCCGAAGGCAATCGTGCTTCGCACCCTGCCCGGCAAAGGAGTTCCAACCCTCGAGCAACGCGAGAAGGCGCATTTCGTGCGCGTCGAACCCGGCGAGTGGGACGACCTCGCAATGGAACTGGAGATGAGCGATGGCTGAGGCGCGCGGCAAGACCCTTGCGATGGGGCAGGAAGAGTTCCGGGCGGGTCGGCCGACTGTCGATGCCCCGTTCGGCAACACGCTCAAGGAACTTGGACTGGAGCGCTCCGAGATCGTCGGACTGACGGCCGATCTGGGCAAGTACACCGACATCCATCCCTTTCGCGATGCCTTTCCCGACAGGTTCTTCAACGTCGGCATGGCCGAGCAGAACCTGATCGCCGTCGCGGCCGGGCTCGCCCGCACCGGACACGTGCCCTTCGCCACCACCTACGGCGTGTTCGCGACGCGGCGTGCCTATGACTTCATCGCCATTGCCTGCGCACACAGCCGGGTCAACGTGAAGATCGTGGCGGGCCTGCCTGGCCTCACCAACGGTTATGGCGGCACGCACCAGGCTATCGAGGATTACGCGTTGATGCGCATGATCCCGGGGCTCGTGGTGATCGATCCATGCGATGCGACCGAGATCGCCCAGGCGACCAGGGTCATGGCCGACTACGACGGGCCTGTCTACATGCGGCTCCTGCGGGGCTCCGTTCCGATCGTCCTCGATCCGGTCGAGTATACCTTCGCCATCGGGACCGCCCGCCAAGTCAGGACGGGTAGGGACGTCGGGATCATCTCGACGGGTTTCATGACGGAGCGAGCACTCGATGCGTCCGCCATCCTGGCGACGCATGGGATCGCGGTGGGTGTCCTGCATAGTCCGTCGATCAAGCCGTTCGATGATGACGCTGTTGCGGAGTTTGCGGCCAGTGTCGACCGGGTCGTCGTGGCGGAGAACCACGTGTCCTCGGGGGGGCTGGCAAGCCTCGTCGCGGAGACGCTGTTCAACCGACGCATCGACAAGCCGCTCCTGCGTATCGGACTGCCGGATCGCTACATCGAATGCGGATCGGTGCCGACCCTACAGAGGCGGTACGGGCTCACCCCGGAGCCCATCGCGAACGCCATCCTGGATTTCTGCGGCGGGCAGGGGATGTCCTCCGTGCGGCTGGCGGTATCGTGAACCGCTGACCCAATCCAAACGACCGTCCCGCCAAAGGAACGGCGCATACGAGGAAACGCGAACCGGTGCCATCGGCATCGGACAGGGAGGAAACCCATGGATACATCCGTCGAACGGCGGACGATGCGGAAGCTCACGGTCCGGCTCGTCTATTTCGCAGCAGTCCTGTTCTTCTTCAACTACATCGACCGCGTGAACATCGGGTTCGCGGCTCTCCAGATGAACCAGGACCTCGGGTTCACGGCAACGGTTTATGGCTTCGGGGCGGGCGTCTTTTTCCTGAGCTACGCCCTGTTCGAGGTGCCGAGCAACCTCATCCTTCACCGCGTGGGCCCGCGACTCTGGCTCGCCCGCATCATGATCACCTGGGGCATCATCTCGGCCTGCTTCGCGCTGATCACGACGGAGACTACATTTTACATCCTCCGCTTCCTGCTCGGTCTCGCGGAGGCGGGCTTCGTCCCGGGCATCGTCCTGTACTTCACGTACTGGATTCCCGAGAAGTATCGCGGGAAGATGTTCGCGGGGTTCTTCGGAGCCGCACTGCTGTCATCGATCATCGGTGCGCCACTTTCCGGCTGGATCCTGTCGTCCTTCTCGGGCGTGTCCGGCCTCTCGGGCTGGCAGTGGATGTTCATCATCGAGGGCGTGCCGTCGGTCATCCTCGGCATCGTGATCCTTCTCATCCTCGTCGATCGTCCCGAGGACGCCAAGTGGCTCGCAGACGATGAGCGCAAGTGGCTTCTCTCCCGCCTCGAGGAGGACCGGAAGGCCTCGCCCGCAACGGCCCACGGCACGGTCATGGATTTCCTGAGGGATCGCCGCGTGCTCGCGCTCACGGCGATCTACTTCTTCTATGCCGTGAGCGTCTACGGAGTGACGTTCTGGCTGCCGCTGATCATCAAGAGCTTCGGAGGACTGTCCACGATCGAGATCGGCTTCCTGACGTCGATCCCGTATCTCTGCGCCTTTATCTTCATGCAGTTCGTCGCGCAGAATTCGGACAGGACGGGCGAAAGGAAGTGGCACGTGGCGCTCTGCGCGCTGCTCGGCTCGGCAGGCCTCGTGATGAGCGCCCTTGCCGGATCGCCGACGATGGCCTTCATCTGCCTGTGCATCGCCGCGATGGGCATCTGGGGCCAGAACGGCGTCTTCTGGACCCTCCCGACATCCTATCTCAAGGGGACGGCGGCGGCGGGCGGCATCGCCTTCATCAACTCTGTGGCCCAGTTCGGCGGATTCCTCGGGCCATACGCCGTCGGATGGGTGAAGGACACGACTGGGAGCTTCACGGTTCCTCTGATCATCCTCGGCTGCTCGTCCCTCATGGTGACGATCATCGCATCCAACATGCGGCTCAACGCGGGCGTAAGACCGGCCGGGATGCCGGATCGCAAACTGGCCTGACAACGCGACAGGGGCGGGTCAGCAACCCGCCCCTTCCATTTCCCAGATCGGAGAAGACCGTTGACCCTCCACGCGCCCATCCGTCCGGCTATGACAGGGCCGAGCGCAAATTTCGGTGCTGCGCCCGAAACGATGCTCGAACTCTTCCGTGGCATGGTCCGGATCCGCCTCTTCGAGGAGAGGGCAACCGAGCTGTTCAAGGCCGGCGTCATCAAGGGCACGGCGCACAGCTACGCTGGAGAGGAGGCCATTGCGGCCGGCACATGCCAGCATCTCGGTCGGGACGACTTCATCGGGAGCTATCATCGCGGACACGGTCACTGCATCGCCAAGGGCGCCAGCCTCGATCGGATGATGGCCGAATTGATGGGCAAGGAGACCGGCTATTGCGGCGGTCTGGGCGGCTCGATGCACATCGCCGATCTCGACCTCAACATCCTCGGAGCGAACGGGATCGTGGGGGCCACGATGCCGCTGGGGACCGGGGCGGCGCTCGCGGCGAAACTGACCGGCAGCGCTCAGGTATCGATCGCCTTCTTCGGCGACGGGGCCGCCAACCAAGGTGTCTTCCACGAATCCGTGAACCTCGCGGCGGTATGGAAGCTGCCGATGGTCTTCGTCTGCGAGAACAACCAATACGCCCTGAACACGCCGTTCAGGCGGACGACCTCGGTCGACCAGATCGCGATGCGTGCCGGGGGCTACGGCATCCCGGGGACCGTCATCGACGGGAACGATGCGGTCGAGGTCTACCGTGTCGTCGGCGACGCGATCGAGCGCGCGAGGGCCGGGGAGGGCCCGAGCATCGTCGAGGCCATGACCTGGCGCTGGGGTCCGCACAGCATGCGCGCCAATTTGAGGGAACCGCGCACCGATGAGGAAATGAAGGCCTGGATGGCGCGGGATCCCCTGATCCGGCTCGAGGAGCGGATGCGCATGGAAGCCGGGATTCCGGCGGCTACGATAGCGTCCATCAGGGAGGAAGTGGCCGAGGAGATCGCGGCTGCGGTTGCCTTTGCCGCGGGAAGTCCGGAACCGGACCCGCAAATTCTGTCGAGGGCCGTCTACGTGCCGCATTGGCCACATCCCGAGCCGAGATCCCAAGGCGCGCGTGAACTGACGTTTCCCGAAGCCCTCAACGAGGCCATTCGCCAGGAGATGGAGCGGGATCCCGCCGTGTTCATGATGGGCGAGGACATCGCCGAAACCGGCGGCATCTTCCAAGTGACGAAGGGACTCGTCGAACGGTTCGGACACGATCGCATCCGCGACACGCCCATATCGGAATCGACCTTCTGCGGGGCGGGCGTCGGAGCGGCCATCGCGGGTATGCGCCCGATCGTCGAGGTCCAGATCTTCGACTTCGTGACCCTGATGATGGACATGATCGTCAACCAGGCGGCGAAGTTCCGATTCATGAACGGCGGCCATGCCAGGGTGCCCCTCGTCATCAGGGGGCCGCAAGGTGGCGGCATCCGACTGGCGGCCCAACACAGCCAGAGTCTCGAGGCGTGGTTCTCGCATGTGCCCGGGTTGGTCGTCATCGCGCCCTCCACGCCCTACGACGCCAAGGGATTGCTCACGGCTGCGATCCGTGACGACAATCCCGTGATCTTTCTCGAGCACAAGATGCTCTACCTCGGCAAATCGGGACCGGTTCCAGAGGAGAGTTACGCGATCCCGATCGGGAAGGCAGCGATACGGCGACCGGGGACGGACGTGACGATCATCGCCACGCAGGTGATGGTCTCGAAGGCGCTGTCAGCCGCGGTCGAGCTCGAACGTCAGGGCATCAGCGCGGAGGTCATCGATCCCAGGACGATCCGGCCGCTCGATGTGGACACGATCCTCGATTCCGTCAGGCGGACCAACCGGGCCGTAATCGTCCACGAGGCATGTCTCACGGGGGGATTCGGCGCCGAGGTCGCAGCCCTCATCAACGAGCATGCGTTCGACTGGCTCGATGCTCCCGTGACGCGGGTCGCCTCCTTAGATGTGCCCATGCCGTTCAATGATCGGCTCGAGTCCGCGGTCATCCCCTCCCAGGAAAGGATCGTCGCGGCCGTCTGCGGGCTTTTTGGGAAGGATGTCTGAACTTGGTTATCGGAACGCAATGATGTCCCGCTCTGACGCAGCCTTGCGGTCACTTCGACTATGCGGGCATCGATCGATCGGGCTTCATGGCAATCGTTTGCAAAGACATCCTGGCGTCCCAGGGAACCCGGAACCGACTAAGCTTGCCCGTCCTCGTCCCCAAGTTTGGCAGCCAAGGCCGCCAGTCGCGGCGATCTGGCTCGATCGCCACGATCAAGATCCAGGCCTAGCTCGCTACGGTCATCTTCGTACTCGGCCCTCTAAAGGGCGCACTTGATGTCCTCCCGCTCACACCTAGGCGGCCAAGCTTGTCCGAAACTTATTCAGCAACGCATGCGCGGCGATACTTACTCGGAACATGGCCGCGATCTCCAACGACGGACTTGAGAGCGCAACCTTGGCGAAGGCGTGCCAACGATGATCGCTTCCCTCAATCCGACATGCAGCCTATCAACGACTAAGGCGAAGGCGGTTGCCAGACGAATGTTGAAGGAAAATGGATCACGAGGACAACCATACGAAACGGCGAAAGAAGTATATCGTCGATGACGGAGTGACGGAAGAAATGCTCGATAAATTTGCCGAGCAACTGCGGATTTATCTTCGTGCGATGTATCCCGGATGCCCATCGAATGCACGGCGGAAGATCGTCAGGCGTGCCAGAGATCGGAGCCATTTCGGCCGGCTTTCCGAAAAGGCGAGTTTCTTAACGACCAATTTTGCGCGCCACGCGAGAACCGACTACGAGCGGTTAATGAGACTACACTCGCTCACTCGAGAGGAGGCACGGATCGTTGTCAGTAATGAAGTAATGGACATCGTTGATAAGTGGCGAAAAGGAGCACCGGTTGACCATCCAGGACTCGAGGAAATCCGAGGCCGGTTCCGGAATAAGCGCAAGATCCGTCAATTTGATCAAAATCTTATCGCGGAAGAAAACACCGCTCTCGCTGAATGGATGCGTTGCTGGTTGAACGGGAATGCCGCAACCGAACCAGACATCTTTTGAGGGTTCTGTCTCAAACTCGGTTTTCACGTGCCTATATCGTGGAGTTCGCCCTGACCGGTTGCTTCGGAGACTTAGCGCTGCCGCGATGACCGAAAATGGCGTTGAAAACACCTATGCTTCGAACTGCTCTGCGAGCGTGGGCTGCGGACTTCCGGCCCAGTTCGCCTGTCCTTTCCGCACCATGCGCGCTAGTTTGATGTCGTCCAGGATCCCCTGAGCGAATGCCATCGAATTGAACCCGAGCATCGACCGAACCCGCCGCTTAATAGCGCGATGATCCTATTCGATACGATTGTTGAGATAACGGCGGGCGAGGAGGCCCTTGTAATTCTTGGATCACCTGTACAGGGATCGCCGCGGCAAGGCCAATGCAGTCCGGGCAGGCTTCTCCGAGGGAGGTTTGGTTTCCGGCTCTGGCGTGAGATGAACGGCCGCCATCAGAATAGCAGCCGGCCTGATCCCCAACTCCTGATGAATGGTCTCCAGCAACTCGTCGTCCTTTGACACATAGTCCAGCACACCTAGCAGGAAGAGCGGCGACTTGGCTGAAGCCCTGATTGTCTCGGGCTGCAGACCGGTCACATTAAGGAACTGAATCATCCGGTCGAGATCGGCGACGATGTGGTTCAGGACCTTGATCGCCAGACCCTCAGCATCTTCAGGGCGTTCAGACCCTCGGGCCATGGTCACATTGTCCAATTCAGTCCTACTGCCTCTATTGTCTCTCTGCTCATAGTAGGCGCGCTGTTAACAATCTCGTCACGAAGGGTGCCGATATCGGAAAGCCGTTGGTCACTGACGAGAGCGAACTCGCGCGCAGCTATACGGGAGCGGGTCCAACAGTGACTGAGTTGTGGGAAGAAGCCTTCGCAAGGCCGCAATGGAGGAGGAGATCTAAATCGCGTTGGGGAGAGACGAACTCCAGCGGCACTTATGCAATCCATGATGAGCGGCATGGAACAGGACAGGGGTGCTTATGGGCTATTCGAATGACGCACGCGCTTTTTTTGTGCCCTTGATGTCCTAACAGCCATTCATCATCCACAGGCACGACAATCGCGCCAGTCATCGCGAGGGCAAACGTCTTGGAGCCCGGTTCCCTGGCGCGTCACACAATCCGGTAGACTTGGCCGGTATTGGCATCACGGTAGAGATCAACGGTTGTACCATTCCAGTGATAGTCGAGGTGCCGACCCTGAATGGGGTTTGCGGCGCGGTCTGGATAAAACACGCCGACGCACTCACCATCTGGATAGCGGACGCTTGGATAGACAACCCCATCCGAGCCCGTAGCGCGAAGGCGGAAACCCAATGCTTGGCTGGCCTCGTAATTGTCTGGCAGGAGAAGTCCCCATGAGCCAGCCTGACTTCGCAGATCATGCAATCGCGCACTCACGTCGAGCACGATCTCTCGAAATTGGGACGTCCACCCAGCCGGTTCGTTGGTGCGGGCCATGAACTGTCCATGATGGTGAATTGTTTCGAACAGGGCGACCTCAAAAGAATTGCCCACGTAAAGAACTCCGAATGTACCATCGCTGAATCGATTTGGTCGATCAGTGCTCACGTGGGTGAAAGGTGCCATAAGATAACTCGCCCCAGGACCGGCGATGCGTCGCGTTTCGGGCACTAGATCGAGATTGCCAATAGTCTCCATCAAGCGTGGATTTGTCTTTTGCTCCGCGGAGATGATGAGGGGCCAATCAGCCGGGTCCGCGATGTCTTCGAAGAGATCGATGGGCGGAAAAACACTTCGTATGATCCGAACCGCTCCGCGCCAATCGATCGCGGAGACGGAGATCGCACTGAAATCGATCACCAAGTACCCCGCTCAGCGTCCAGGTAGCGGCGAACGCGCATCAGGTCAGTGAGTTCGCCACCCAGCATCACCTCAAGGGCCGACCTGTTCGCGAATGCGGAATTGGGAGCCTTGATCCAGACGTAACCGCGCTGCGGTTCCCGGAAGATAATCCGTAAAGCTTTATGGATGCCCATCAGGTTGGACAGCCGAGCCTTGCCATCGCGATCAATGCGCCCGATGTCTCCAGCCTTCCATCGCCGATAGGTTCGCACCGGTAAATCGAGCAGGGTAGCCGCCTCTTCATCTGTGAGGCCCCACAGGCTAAACAGATTGACTGTTGCGCGAAACATCGCTGCGGCCTCATCGTCGGTAATCGGCGCGGGCCGGAATTCCCTACGGGCAGTATCAAGGGGCAGTAAGGCAGCCATGGCGATCTCTCCCATATGGCAGTTTATACTCAAATTAATGCCAAATGGCAACATTTCGTTTCTATGCTGCCTTACAATGTGTGATAGGAGTTTACCGATGCAGCTCTACGGCAAGGTCCATACCGAATTGGCGACAGAGCGCGCTAGGGAAGCTCCCGGTACTCTCGGCGGTACAGATTGTGAGTAGATCTAGGCTTTCCGCTCGGACCAGGATCGCCCAACTCCAGCACTATAACTATATGTTATAACTGTCAGAACTTATTAGGCAAGTCTCTGCTTGGCCCCGTTAGAGATGTCACCAGTATAGTCATTGTCGTATGGCGCCAACGGTGTTCTCATAACCCCGCACAGCTGGTCAGGATTGCACAGCCCCGGCAGCCCTGGATCCAGAGAGCTCATCAGGACCTCTTGCGGCGTGCGATAGCCCAGGCATTTGCGCGGGGTCGCATTGAGCCGGCCACAGATCTCAAGCAGCGCCTCCTCGGGCAACGCGGCAATGTCCGTGTCCCGCGACAGGAACCGCCGCACCCGGCCATGGGCGTTCTCGACCGAGCCTTTCTGCCAGGGCGCCTGCGGCTTGCAGAAGTAGCTGTCCATGCCGAGCTGCTGCTTCAGCAGCGGGTAAAAGGCGAACTCCGTGCCGCGATCAGACGTGATCGATGGCCGGGCCGTCGCCGGCAAAACTTGCAGCTTCTCGATTACGCCGGTCATGACGCCGGTCGAGTGGCGATCCGGGTTGCGGATCAGGATCGTGTAGCGGCTCTGGCGCTCCACCAGCGAGGTCAGGTTGTGTTTGCCCAGCTCCTGCCAGAACGCCATGAGGTCACCTTCCCAGTGGCCAAAACTGCTGCGGGATGCAATCTCCGGCGGGCGCCTCTCGATCGTATGCGCGGCTGGAATCGAGAACCCGCCCGGCTTGCGCTGGAAACGGGCCCGCCGCCGCCGCCGCGCCATCGGCAGATGCCGAAACGGACCAAGATGCTGCCCCTGAGCGCTGTAGACGAACTGGTAGATCGTCTCCGGCGACAGGCGCTCGGCTGCGTATCTCCGACGCATCCGACCGGCGATCTGTTCTGGCGACCAAGCCGCCTTGAGGCGGTCGATCACATAGACGGCCAGAGCAGGTTTGCGAGAGAGCTTGCTCTGGCGCTGCCGCCGGGCCAGGGCCTGCATATCGGCAGCCACATGGAAATAGCAGCGATACACCGGCTCCTCATCGTGAAACCAGTTCCGCTTGATCTCGCGGTAGATGGTCGAACGATGCCGCTGCAGGCCTCGGCGATCACACCGACGGGAATCTTGGCTGCGTGCAGGCGGGCAATCTCGCGTCGTTCAGCCAGGCGCAGATGGGCGTAGGGTAGGGTCATTCAGCCTCCGGGTGCAATCCCTTTGTTTGCAACGGAATTCGCACTTCAGAATAGAATCCACCCAGTTACAGATGCTGCCAACGCAAGTTAGAGATGTCCCGGTTTGTGCCAAATAGACATGTCAGTGGCAGAGGGCGCGACGGGTCGGCTTTGGCCGGCCCGGCTGGTCAGGGTTGCAGGGGCGGCCTAAGCCGACTTCCAGCCTAACACGACACGCTCAAGGTGACGGGCCAGCGCGTTGATCAGCCTGCATTCGTTGAACTAGAGTATTTCTTGCTGACGTGTGGCCGGCTCGCTGTCGAAACTAGTGGTGAACGTTGGAAGAGTGACGCGTTGAGGCAGGCTCACAAAGGCCTAAGCCAGACCAGAGTGGATCCTAACCCGATGAGCCGAGCAATACGTTTTGTTATTATCCCAATGCTCGGAATCCCCTTAGCTTGCTGTGCAATTAATCCGATTAATACCATAGTGAGTACTAGTTCTGATGGAACAGAATTGGATAGATTGATTACAAATTACTATGAGAATTCAGAAGAGATCATTGCGGAACGGATAAGCTATGCACTTAATAGGTCAAACTCATCTGACTTCATAAAAACAAATAGGCTGACGTGTGCCCAAGAGGGCAATGGATGTAAGAAAACCGTCTGCATAAAATATATCTCCGCGTATAAGTGGAAAAGTATCATTCTCGCAAAATACGATATCAACATTAGCCATGCAAAAGTGACTGTGAAGCGAGGCGAGACACGTATTGATGAGCAGTTCACGAATTCGAAGCAACCAGTTGCATTAGAGATTGTTAGAGCTCCTGCCTGTAGCCATCTCATCTAACCTACTGCTGAGAGTTAGTTGAGCTTGAACATGTGGCGCTCGGCTTGGCCGCGCCGGCGCGGAGCCTTGTTGCTGCGTGTCTCCGTTCGCTCGCGCTGCCGCTCTGCAATGAAGGCCGGCACTTCCCCGAGCCGCTTGTTCTCGACAATGGCGGCTTGGTCGACCTGCTGGCGACGGTCGAAGATCTTGTAAGGGAGCGCGATACCGCGGTGCTTGATGGCAAAGCGTCCGTCCGGATAGTCATAGACGGTGACGCGCTGGCGTGCGAGGGGCCGTGTGATCGCATTGGGCTCGAGAATGAACAGCACCTTGTCGTATTGGAGCGTCAGGTTGTAGGTGAGCGTGCGTTGCTCCTTCCAGGCAAATGCCTCGTCGAGATCGTCGTGTGGCGCCAGAGGCCGGTGCAGATCCCGGCTGTCGAAGGGAGGCTGCGCAAAGCGGGCGTTGAAGTCCTCGGTGAATCCTGGCGCGAAGGCATTGGCCGCCTCAATCGTCGAGATCCCGGCAAGCCGCAGTTCCTTGACCAGGCGATCTTGCAGCGTCTGGTTGGCGCGTTCGACGCGGCCTTTGGCCTGAGAGCTGTTGGCGCAGAGGATGTCGATGTTCAGCTCGTGCAGGGCCCGGCCGAACTGGGTCATGCCGTCACCGCCCTTGGCATCGCTCCTGTTGACGCGGAAGATCGCGTGCTTGTCGGAGTAGAACGCCACCGGCTTGCCATGCCGCTCCAGGTAACCGCGCGTTGCCTGGAAATAGTCGAACGTCGACTCGGAATGGGCAAAGCGCAGATGCATCAGGCGGCTGGTCGCATCGTCGATGAACACCAAAAGCGTGCAGCGTGGGCCACGATTCTCGAACCAGTGGTGATCGGACCCGTCGATCTGCACGAGTTCGCCGACGCACTCGCGACGATTGCGGGGCTTGGTGCACTGGCTTGGTCTCCCGACCGACGAACAGGCCATGGCGCTGAGCCAGCTTCTCGGCTGCGAAGGTCGGGCCGAAATCGGCATAATGCTCCCGGACCAGGGCCACGGCGGTGAGCTGAACCGACGGATGAATGCGCCGGTTGCTGATCCGTCCGCGCTTGCGCGAGGCCAGACCGGCCGCGCCATCCTGGAGAAAGCGGCGGCGCAGCCGCCAGACCTGGCGCTCCGTCAGATGGAGTCGGGCGGCGGCTTGCGCCGGGGTGAGGTGGTCCTCGACCAGATCCATCACCACCCGCAGCCGATACAGTTCCGTGTGGCTCATGCTGATCACGGTCATGGCCCTGGTCCTCCCATATCCAGGGAGGGGGAACTGGAACTGACATCTCTAAATGGCAGGGCACTGACATTTGTATATGGCAGTTACAGATGTATTTCGCATAACATAGGTTATGGAACCGGTGTAGCCCCTCCGAAGATAATCCGGCCAAACTTCTTGTTAGGAATCAGACAATCAAACTGAACCACATCCCAATCACGTGGCTAAGTCCGTGACGCCATTTGACCGCCCCAAGGTGTCCTTCGCGTCAGGACCGAGATCGCTGATAGCCCACATTAGCTGTGACATCTCATCAATCAGTTCCTCTGCCCGTTGAGGGCTAATCGCGACATCAACAATTTGAGATAGGACCTGAGCGATGTCGCCGATATCCATCGCATTTGATTTGCGCTCGGCGGTGGGCATAGGTAGGTCGCTCCTCAAAATATGAACATTGCCCCGGATCTTCCATGGCGCATCGGCAGTCTCTGCCTAGCGTGATCCCAGTGGCGATATGCGCCAGAGATGCCCAGCACTTTGCCAAACGCCGACAGGTGAAATTGCTCAACAGCATCGTCCCGCGTTGAATTATGCGCTCTATTCGGCTCAAGCCGTCATACACGAGCCCGGTGTAGTTACGGTGGCTATTCTCCAAAGCGCTAATAATTCAGCCGCAGGCCCGCTCTAGGCCAATCGATAGCAACAAGGCGGCCGCAATTGGCAAGGGTTACAAAGGCTGTCTTCAGATCCTCGCCCCCGAAGCAGATATTCGTCGTGTAGGCATCCGGGAGAGAAATGTGCTCCACCTTGCTTCCATCTGGTGAGACGACCGTGATTCCGCCCGTGATGAGTGTGGCGACGCAGATGTTACCCTCGCTGTCGATAGCAAGCGAGTCGAACCATTGATAGCCTGGTAGGCCCACGATCAATTCCCCACCATGGGGTGACGGCCAGGGCTTCCTGACGATCTGTCCAGGACCGGTAATCTCGAAGGACCAGAGACGGGCCGTATGGGTTTCCGCAACGATCAGCCTTGTCTGATCTGGAGACAGGGCGATGCCGTTCGGAACGAGCATCGGAAAGATCACCTCCCGACATTCCGATCCGTCGGACTTGGCGTAGTAGACACTCCCCCGATCAGCGTCACGCTGTCGGGTCTTGCCCGAATCGGTGAACCAGAATCCCCCAAATCTGTCGAAAACGATGTCGTTCGGACTTCTGATCGGACCCGCCTCCGTCCGATCATACAAGACCTCCACCTGACCGGTCCTGAGATCGACTCGCTCGATCCGTCCCGACCGATACGAGGGAGCCTGCCCAGCAGGCCGGATCCCATGCTCGTCTCTATAGAACTGCACGCCACCATTGTTGCAGACATAACAATGGCCATCGGGTCCCAGCGCCGCGCCATTTGGACCACCCCCGAGATGCGCCACCGGCGTGACCGTCCCATCCTGCGCAACATGGGTCAAGGACTGACGTTCCATCTCGACCACGAGACACGACCCGTCGGGGAGCGCGACCGGTCCCTCGGGAAAGCGCAGCCCTCTCGCTACTTCACGGAACTCAGTCATTGTCGAAGGATCCTTGATGCTTGTTGGAGATCATCGTGCGAAGCATTAGTCTGTTCCGCCGTCGTCATCGGATGCCAAAGCGCTCCAGCGCTCAAGGACATCGCCATAAGATGTTTCGTCGTGTCCCCGGATCAGCGCTCTGAGAAGGGGCGTCGAGGCTCCTGCCCTATCGGCGAGCGTCAGAGCATGGTGGAGATCCTTGCGGGTCACGTCGACGACAGATCTCGTCGCGGCGAGATCTGCGCTGTTCCAGCGAAATAGCCCTTTCCGGGCAGGCCAGTTCTTAGTTCCGTTGTTCCGCCCTGAACTCCGCTCCATGACATCTGCCAGCCGTTGCAGATCCATACCGAGGAGCTGCGCAATGCGCATGGTCTCGGCGAAGAGGAAAAGATTAGCGACACCCACGAGGTTGTTAAGAATCTTTGTCCTCTGCCCGTTTCCTAAGTCGCCGCACTCGAACGTGACGGAAGCGAGCTGATCGAGGACAGGGCGCGCCTCGTCAATGTCAGCTGGATCTCCGGAGACCATGATAGACAGAGTGCCGTCGCGCGCCTTAAGGGAGCCTCCGCTGACCGGAGCATCGATCGTGCGGGCATTTCTCCGTGCGGCTTCTGCAGCGATCTCGATAACCGTCTCTGGAAGAACCGTGCTCATAATCAGGAGGATCGGATCCGCCGACGCATCGAGAGAGGGAACGAGGCCCGACGGACCCGTCGCCGCGCTCCTCAGCTGGGCGTCGTTCGCGACCATGAAGATAACGATTCCGGCGTCTGCGCAGTCGCTAGGCGAGGCTGTCGTGGGACAGCCAAGTGCGGAAAAGTGATCCCGGACTGCTTGCGATGGATCGCACACGATCAAATCCCGGCCACATTCTATCAACCGCTCCGCCATCGGACGACCGATGCTTCCTGCGCCGATAAATGCGATCCTGCCTGTCTTGTCCTCGGCGGATCGTGTAGAATCAGAGATTCGCACCGGCGAAGAGCTTCCCTCATCGTACGATGCGCCGATCGAATGGGAGAGCGTCGAATCGATCCCAGCAGCGGCCTCTGCTTTCGGGTACGATACTCTGGGATCAGCTTCTCTGCGAGACGTCATTCTTCCCCTCACACGGCGAGATAAAGGTGCTTTACGTCTGGACGGGAATCGAATTCATCCCATGACCCGGAAAACACAATGCGCCCATTTTCGATGATGTAGACACGCTGCGTGCAGAAGCGGGCGAACCAGATATTCTGCTCACTGAGGAGCAGGCCAATATTGAACTCGTCACAGAGCCGGACGAGCGACGCGGCCAATTGCCTGACGATGACCGGGGCGAGTCCCTCGGTAGGCTCGTCAAGGAGAAGACATCTCGGACGTGGCATGACCCCGCGGGCGACCGCGACCATCTGCTGCTGTCCGCCACTCAACTGGCTGCCATATCGGGCCGTTAGTGGCTTGAGCATCGGAAACGTGTCGAGAACCTGCTCTATATCGAGGCCCGTTCTCTTTCCCGCCGCAGTAAGCGCGATCAGGAGGTTATCCCTGACCGTCAGGTGCGGGAAGCTCCGTCGGTCCTCCGGGACGAGCGAAAGCCCGCTGCGGGCCCGCTGAAACGAGGGCTCATCGGCAAGGTCCGCGCCGTCGAGGCAAATTCTACCGTAAATGCGAGGTCCCGCATTCAGAATGCTCTTCATCAGTGTCGTCTTGCCGGAACCGTTGCGCCCAAGAACGGAGACTCGATCGCTCGTGTCGACCGTCAGATCGACACCATGAAGAATATGGCTGTCGCCATAGAAGGCATTCAGCCCCGCCACCTCAAGCATCGCCGATTTCCTCCCCGAGATAGATATCTCGCACGGCGGCATTTTCGCGAATCTCGCTCAGCGTTCCGACCGCAATGGTTTCTCCGTAGTTCATCACCATGATCCGGTCCGACAGCTGGGACACAACATCCATATCGTGTTCCGTCAGCATGATGGTGAGGCAATCCTCATCCTTCACGTGCAGGATTATGTCGATGGTCGCATTGCGGTCGCTAGGCGACATGCCCGCCGTAGGCTCATCCATCATCAGGATCTTCGGCTTCAGCGCCAGGGTGATGCCGAGTTCCAGACGCTTGCGGTCACCATGCGAGAGAAAGCGGGCGGGAACGTCCAGTTTGTTCGCGAGAGAGATCCTGCGTGCGACTTCGACTGCTTCATCCTTGATCCTGCCGGTTGGGCGCAGCTGCCGTAGGGGCCCCCGTTCGATCTGCCGCGCTCTCGCCTCAAGCGCAATGACGATGTTTTCCAGAACACTGTTGCTTGGCAGGACTCGTGCGACCTGAAATGTCCTACCGAATCCCCGATGCACCCGCGCGCTAGCGGACAGGCGCGTGATGTCCTCTCCCTTGAAGGTCACCGTTCCGGAATTGGCGGGAATCTCGCCCGTCAGCACCTTGAATAGGGTTGTTTTCCCCGCGCCGTTTGGGCCGATAACGGTAAAAGTCTCCTGCTCCGCGACGTTCAGAGATATGCCCTTCAGGACCGAGATGGCACCATAGTTCTTATAGATGTTCGTGCACTCAATCATGGATAGCCCTGCCCACTAGCCGATCCGAGTCAATTCGTTGACGGTGCTCCGTTTATGCAATGCACCGACGTGTTTCATTCGTCCGAACCGCGAACCTAGACCGAGCACCCCCCCAGGCGCTGCAAGCACAATGAGCAGAAGAATGCCCCCGCTAACGACTTCGGACAGCCCCGCAAGGGTGCGCGTCGCATAGTTGATGCCCGAGAAGATCGCCGATCCCACGATCGGGCCCCAGAAGAAGCCCGATCCGCCAAGTAGCGTATTCAGCATGGGCTGCGTGGAATGCAGATAGCTTGCAGCTTCAGGGGTGACGATCTGAGCCCAGGGTGCCTGCAGGCCACCGGCAAGCGCCGCAATGGCGCCGGAGATCACGAAGGCGGTCAACCGATAGCGCCTGACGTTGATGCCAAGAAATTCTGCGCGAATTGGGTCCTGCCGCAGCGCGACCAGAACACGGCCCTTGGGCCCCACCGTGAAACTCCACAGTGCAAGCGCGACGACCGAACAGGCCGCCAGCAAAAACCAAAAATACGCGCGCTCCGAGCCGAGATCGAAGACGATAAGACCCAGATCGATCCGCGGCCGTGGGATACCGGACAGACCGTCGTCGCTGCCAAGAGCTGGCGAATAGTTGATGGCTCTTCTGAGGATCTCTCCGAGAGATAGGGTGAGAATACCCAGCGCGATGCCACTCGTGCGTCGAATGGCGATGAACCCGACAAAAAAGGCTGTGAGTGCTCCAAGGACCAACGAGCTCGAGAGGAGTACCAGAAATGGAATCCCCGTTTCCTGACGCAGGAGAAATCCCACGAAATAAGCCCCCAGCGCGAAGAAGGCCGCGTGGCCGAAGGTCGTGAGGCCGGCATAGCCGAACAACAAGTTCCAGGAGAGCGCTAACACTGCTTCGACCATGGCGAAGCCTATGATGAACAGAAATCCGGCATTAGCCCAGAACGGCATGCTTGCAAGGACGCTAACGGCAAGGACGGTCGCCACGACGCTGCCTAATAGTGCCTTCGGTGGCGTTGTGGCTGGAACGTCCTCCGTTTCGGCGAGGCTCCCCGCTTGCCCGGCTGTATCCGCTCCCGGCTGAGGGAAAAGCCCGTATGGGCGCCACAGAAGAAAGCCGATCAGGATGATGTAAACCAAAATACCAGGGATGTCAGGCAGGACCAGAAAGTTCGCGCCCTCGGTCAGTCCAAGCATGATGGCTCCGACGAAGGCGCCCCGGATGTTTCCCAAGCCACCGATGATCACCACGATGAAGGATTGCAGGAGATAGGATTCGAACAGCAATGGAGAAAGGCTCTGGTTCGGCAGAAGAAGCCCGCCGGCCATGCCAACACAGAAGAAGGCCGCTATCACCACGAGCGCGTAGATCCGCGATGTATTGATGCCGACGAGGTTGGCCATCCACGGGTCGTGCGCGATGGCTCTCACGACCTTTCCTACCGAAGACCGGTGGACCACGATCTCCAGGACGAGGAATGTCAGCACACCCAGACCGATGATGAACAAGGAATACGATGGTGCAAAAAACCTGCCATACATCACTGCCCCCGCGAGGGCATCAGGAGCGCTGACGGAATGATAGTTAACACCCCAGATGATCTTGGTGACTCCATTGCAGATCATCAGAAGAGCAAAGGTCGCGATCAGGGAATAGGCCTCGCCAATATTCCGCAATCTCTGAAAGACGCTGGCATTGAGGAGAAGTCCGAGCGCGGCAAGCACCAGTCCCGAAAGAATGGCCGCGACCACCAGCTTCCACGTACTGTCCGGATCAGTTCCTATGATCGAATAGGCGACATAGGCCCCAATCATAAAGAAACTGCCGTGGGCGATGTTCAGAATCTTCAGCATCCCGAAGATGAGCGTTATTCCTGCCGCCACCAGGAAGATTGACATCCCGACCGTCAGCCCATTGAACAACGCAAATCCGATTTGCATTCCCACGCGTTTCCTCCGCAACAAGCACTTGATTAAGTTTCACCGCGGTTGCTTCTAGTTGCAGCATGTCAACCTACGCGTCATCGTTCCGGTCAATCTATTTCGCGCATGCTCACTGATATACGTCTTAGTCTGTTCGGACGATTACATCCTTACAAGTTGATCTCTGAATAGTTGTTATGGAGCGAATTCGACGAAACCGGTACGGCACAGGAGGGTATATTGGCCGCCTATCTCATCTTCGAGATCTCGATCAACGATCGCGAGCAGTATGACGGCTACCGCTCAGCGGCCAGACCTATTCTCGATCGGCATGGCGGACGCTTCATGGTTCGCAGCGTTGCGGGTCAGGAGGGGTGCCTTGAGACCCTTGAGGGCGGCTGGATGCCGGAACGGTTCTTCGTCGTGGAGTTTCCCTCATGGGATCAGGCTCGTGCCTTCTATTATTCAGACGAGTATCAGGATTCGGTCAGTGCCCGCTTCGCCTCATCTGTCAGTAAGGCCATTCTGGTCGATGGCATGCCGTGGACCTATGAGCGAGAAGAGTGACGCGCCATTCGGATGAATCGAACGAGAAGCAAAATTTGGGAGGATCACGATGTCACATGGTATCAGCAGAAGAGGTTTGATAATCGGCTCCGCCACGGCGCTCGGCAGTCTGTCCCTTGGTCGTCACGTTTTCGCTCAGGATGCCGGTCCGATCCGGATCGGCTTGCTCGCTCCCCTCACGGGATTTGCGCCTGACCTCGGGCGCGATGTCAAGGTCGGTGCAGAAATTGCCGTCGAGCAATTGAACAAGGCCGGCGGCGTGATGGGCCGCCCGATCGAGCTCATCGTGCGCGACGATAAGATCAACCCGAATGAAACCGTCGCTGCCATGCGAGAGCTATCCGGCCTCGGCGTGAAGCTATTCACTGGCGGAGTCTTCACAGCGACCGCACTGGCAGCCTTCGGGGTCCTACAGTCGATCGACGGTCTTTTCATGACGCTGCACGCGAACGGAGACTCGCTTACGCACGAGAATTTCAACCCGCTGGGCTTTCGTCTCAACGAGAATGCTGCCATCCGCGGTCGAGCTGCCGGACGTCTCGCGGCGCAGAAATATCCAGAGATACGGCATTGGAGTGGGATTACCACGGACAACGAGGCGGGAGCCTCGCAGTGGCGAGCCTTCGCGGCGGGCATTAGGCGCCATTATCCCACAATCACGGGCAAGGAGCCAATTATTACCGATGCCATCAAGGTCAAGGTGGGCGCCAATGACTTCAAGAACGAAATCGCACAGATCATGGCAAGCCCCATCGAGGGGCTAATGTTGTCGTTCCCCGATCCTGCTACCTTGGTTCAACAAGCCCGGCCCTTCGGATGGGATAGTAAGATCAAGGTCTTTATGGACATGGGCAACGATGTGGTGTTGGCCAACGCTCTAGGCAAGCGCACGCCGCCGAACTTCTGGACGTGCTCGGATTGGTACTATGGCGCCTATGTCGATAGGTTTCCAGCCGCCAAGCACCTCTATGACGATTATGTCACCCGCACGGGCGACGACAGGCCAAGCGGCTACGTGGGAATCTCCCACGCCGCTATCGACGTCTATGTTCAGGCGATTGCCAAAGCGGGCGAAGTATCGACCAAGGCCATTGCTAAGGTCTTGGAGGAAAACACCTTCGACACGGTTGGCGGGAAGCGATCGTTCCGCTCAGATCATCAGGCCACGGGCGATTCCAACTTCTATAACTTCGTGACGTCGGACACCGACCGGCGAGGCTGGTCCGTCGCTCAATTCGTGGCAGAAGACAACTCCTCCGTCGCGCTGCCTCCCACGCCAGGCGTCAAACTCGCAGAGTAGATGCAGGTACCGTTCCGTCCTCTCGACGCGCCGCAGCCGATATGCAGCGCGAATACGTGACGGCCAGGATTTCGATGGATGAAATGGGGATCGGCTCGAACGGCCGTCATGAATCCAATTTATTAAGGACATCGTGATGGGGTTGATCGTGCACTTCGGGGGCTTCGCGCCACGCATCGCTGAGGATGCGTTTATCGCTCCCAACGCCACCATCGTCGGAGATGTGGAAATCGGCGCTGGCAGCTCGATCTGGTACGGTGTCGTCCTGCGCGGAGACTTCAACCGGATTCATATCGGTACGGGCTCGAACATCCAGGACAACTCCGTTGTCCATGTGGGCGATCCTCCGATGGATACGTTCATTGGTAACGACGTGCTCATCGGTCATATGGCCATGATCCATGGATGCCGCATCGAATCGGGATCCTTTGTCGGTATGCAGGCCATGATCCTCGACGGCGCTGTTGTTGAAAGCGGCGCCTTTGTAGCAGCTGGCAGCTTCGTCACGCCCGGCAAGCGCGTCAAGTCGGGAGAGTTGTGGGCAGGAAGACCTGCGCGACGCGTCCGCGCTCTCACAGAGAAGGAGGAGACGATGATTCGACGCGGCCCGGCGCGCTATGCCGATCTCGCTCGAATGTTCAGAAAGAACATGTCCTCGGACACTCAATCCATTCGATCGCGCAGCGAGACGGACACATCGTGGGGCGTATAGCCGACGTCGATCAGGATCGATAGACCGATCATCCAGCCCAACGGGCAGTCCGGCATCTGCCCACATCCAGTGATCAGTGCGACCTTGCTGGACAATTCCAGTGGTAACACGTGACCGATGCCCGCAACTCGGATCCCTTAGCCCTGCGGCGCGAAAGACGCTGCCGCTTCCATGGGAAACGTGCGAGTACCGAGAACGATGAGCTTTCGCTGTGATAGACGCCATTGCCCCATCTCGCGAGCGAACTGATCCAGATAGCGTATCGTCATCTCATAACAGAGAAGATCATCGACCTCGCCACGCCAGAAATGCCGCGCGATGCAGTACGTGATAGCCCGCGTCCCCTCCCCTGCAGGATGGACAACCTGATTGTGAACGGCATGGAAGGTTTCTGCATAGCGCTCTCGAAGCAAATTCGGCACGGTGACCAGAGAGGCATGCCCCTTGAACAGGCCCCGCGGGGATTCCAGCACCCCGTCTTGCGTGAACTGAGCCGCGAACAGATCGCCGTCCCCGATGTCCGCTGCCAGGGCATAACGTTCAGCGACACCGCGCAGAGCGACCCCGAGGAGGAGTTCTTCCGATAGCTCGCTCATGTCTCACCGAATAGGGTTACGATCTCATTCACGGCCCGCCTCAAATCCCCCCGCGTATAGCCGAGGAGAGCCGTCTCGGTCGGATCAGGCTCATAAGCAAGAACCCGGCCACGGCCCGGAATAATGAAGGCATCTGGCAGCAAGGGGTGCTCCTGATCCCGCTCTTGCAGGTGGCGGGAGCCGCCGGCCGCATCGAAAATCATCTGGAAGAAATCGCGGAAGGAGAGATTGACGTCGCCAATTAGGTAGGCCCTACCCGATTCTGCAAATCGCAACGCGCCCCAGATCGCCTCGCAAAGGGAACGTACGGACATATAGTTCGTGCCCCCGATTGGAGCATAATCAGGAATCTCAGGGAGCCGTCCTTTCGCCCATGCCGTCAGAGTTTCATAGCGCTTGGCCGGAACTCCAGGCATGACGCCCACGATTGAGGGAGGATTGAGTGTCGAGACATTGAAATCCGGGGTCGCCAGCGCACGCGCCCCCTCGTCGGCAAGGTGCCGCGCGCGAACATAGGCGCTCTCCCCGATCAGGTGCGGCATCACCTGATGGTAATAGCTGCCGAGCTGCACGACGCGCCGGACACCGGCGCGTCTCGCCAGTGAGACGAATTGCGGAACGCCCTCGATTTGGGTTCGGCTCCAGAATTCCTGCTCGTCCATCCCCTTTGGCAGATGCCTGATATCGTTGCCCGCTGCGAAGAGAACGGCATCGAAGGACGCCAAGTCGCTCTCGGAGAAAGTGCCCTGCGTGTAATCACCGAGGAGGACCGGATATTTCGCCATGGGTACCATGGGCGGCGGCGGCCTGCGAGCCGCAATCGTGACAGAATTTCCTTGTGCGGCGAGAAAATCCGCAGCATGGCCACCGATCATCCCTGTTCCGCCGACGATCAGGATCCTCATACGCGACCTCCTGGGAAGCATGTTTCTACAGCATTACGGATGGCATCGCTTGCCTGTGCATCGTCCGGATCGAGTAGACGAATGGGAGATTGGGAACTGCCCTCCGACCCTGATCGACTATTGTCCAATGATCCTGCAGGATCATTGGATAAGCGGTCTCGTCCATATGAGGTATGCTCGATTGCGCGATGGGCCTTAGCTTCCCCGCCTCTGTTAAGATTCATCGCGAACCGGCCGAAAGAGCCGGAAGCATAGACCACGAAAAACCGGGGGCGACTTCGCCAATTTGCTCCCATCTTACAATCGGTCCGCTCTGGGAGGAATTCATGGCTCGACGGCTCAGCGCCTTTTTTGCAACTGTGTTTACGGCATGCGTAATTGGGCCGGTCTCGGCGCAACCAACGCCACCGACATTTGAATCTGTTCTTGAGGCAGCGAAGAAGGAAAATGGTCTTGTCGTCCGCCTGAGCAGCCCCGGTCGCCCCCAGGCCATCGCCGCGCTTACGGAAGCTTTCAACAAGCGCTTCGGCCTATCGGTAAAGCCCGATTGGGCTCCCGCCAACGCGCCGGCTACCAATACTCGTGTAATCACGGAGGCAGGAAGCGGACGTGGATCGATCGACATTATCGGCCTCGGCAGCGCCGAGGACGTGTCGAGCATGGTTTCCCGCAATCTTGTCATTTCCTATCCCTGGGCGGAGGTCTTCGGGAAGCAGCTTCCCGGCATTCAGCGCGCCGTCGATGCCGTTCTTCCTGAGTTGAGGGGACAGGCACTCCCAGTGCTCGATGCGGTTTATGGTCTCGCCTGGAATCCCGCGCTCATCGAAGAGTCTAGCCTGCCGAAGACGACAGCGGATCTTCTCGATCCGAAATGGCAGGGCAAGATGGCGATTAATTCGGCCTTCCTGAATCCACTGCCTTCCATGGCCTATGTGGTCGGTCCGGAAGCGATGCAGGATTACGCCTCGAAGCTCCTGCGCAACAAACCGGTTCTCGAGCAAGGGACGCCGGCCGTGAGTCGCGCGATCTCAGTTGGTCAGGTGCCATTCGGGGTGACAACCTATCATGCTGCCCTGCGAACCATGCAAAATGGCGAGCCACAGAAATTCCGCCTGTTTGACGACTACGTCTTCGTGTTCGAAGGCTATGCCTACGTGCCAGAGAATGCGCCTAACAAGAATACGGCACGGCTGTTCCTGGCATGGCTCACGACGGAGGGCGTCGCGGTTGCAAATCAGCATGAAGCGCTTCCGCTCATCAGCGATCCTACATCCGATATCGCCAAACTGATTGCAGCGCAAATCGCTCGCACCCAAGCCAAGATGGCGACGCCGACTTCTCTGGAGCAAATCAAGTCCACGGAACAGCTCCGGCAGACGATCTCGAAGATGATATCGGGTCAGATCGCCAACTGAGCTTTATTCACTCGATCCGGAACTCGCGTGTGTCGGACAATGCGCATTACCTGAGAAAGTGGAGTGATGCTGAAGGTCAGCCATCTGGAACGAACGTATCCGGCCCAGCCGGGAGGCGCAGCCGTTCAAGCGTTGAAGTCCGTGTCCTTGTCCGTCGAGCAGGGAGATATCTTCTCCCTGCTCGGTCCCAGCGGTTGCGGCAAGACGACGATGCTGCAATGCATCGCGGGTCTTGAGACCCCCGACGCAGGTCGCATCGTCATCGGAGGAGAGACGGTCTACTCCCGCGACGAGCGCATTCATCTCCCCGCCAACGAACGGGGGCTTGGCATGGTGTTCCAGTCCTACGCGATCTGGCCTCATATGAGTGTTGCCGAGAACGTGGCCTTTCCGCTGCTTCAACGCGGGCGCAACCCTGGCCGCGAGCAGATTGCCAGACGCGTAGACGATGCCCTCGCGATGGTAGAGCTTGCAGGCTATGGTAACCGGTCCGCGACACAGCTGTCTGGAGGACAGCAGCAGCGTATCGCGCTCGCCCGCGCACTCGTTCACAAGCCGCGCCTTCTCCTCCTCGACGAACCTCTCAGCAACCTCGACGCCAAGCTTCGTGACACCATGCGCATCGAGTTGCGTCGTCTGATCAAATCTATCGGCATCACGGCCATTTTCGTGACGCATGATCAGGTCGAAGCCATGGGCATGTCCGACAGGGTCGCTCTCATGCGGGCCGGAAAGGTCATCCAGGTCGGCACATCAAAGGAAATCTACCTCAATCCGCACTCGGCTTTCGCCGCCGACTTCATGGGCAGCGGTAATCTTGTCGCGTGCACGATCTCGGACGTGGACAACGATCGAGCCGTGACGACGACGCCATTCGGACAGATCCAAGCCAAGGTCGCCGCAGGCTTGAGGGCTGGAGACGATGCCATCCTCGTGATTAGGCCGAATGCACCGATCATCCATACGCAGCCGGTGGATGCCCAGGGGGATCTAGCTCAGATTCCCGGAAACGTTTCTTCGGTCACGTTCCTTGGAGAAAAGATCGAGGTGAGGGTCTGCTTGTCGGGGGGATACGACTTTGTCGTGACGATGAACACCTTCGAAGCACCAGTGGAAGGACAGAAGGTCTATCTCACCCTACCCGCCGAGCGTTGCATTGTCGTTCATAAGGACCATCCGGTTTCGTCCGCGGCACGCAGCGTAGACCTCGAAGGCTTGGCAGCATGATGGCGGATGTTTCGGCAGAACAGCCTTCCGGAACGGCCCGCTGGACGTTCCTCGCCAGCCCAAGTCTGATCAAAATCGCTCTGCTCGTCGTCGTCGCGATCCTCGTTCTCGGACCGGTGATCGTCCTGCTTCGCGCCAGCCTGGCGCCTCAGGATGTTCTTCCGTTCGAAACCTCCGCTTTCACCTTCGCCAATTTTCGGCAGATCTTCGCAGGCAACGATACCTTCACGCTTTTGACGACGACGATCGCCTATGCGGGCGGAAGCGTACTGCTCGGAGTCGGGGCAGCTGCTCTCGTCGCGTGGCTGACGGAGCGTACGGACATGCCGGGCGCAACCGTCATCCGAGTCTTCCTATTCTCGTGGATGGCCGTTCCTCCACTTGTGATCGGCTTTGGATGGGTCCTCCTGATTAATCCCGGCAACGGAGCTCTCAACGTCCTTGCACGAGCGGCATTAGGCCTCACGAGCCCACTCTTCACAATCTATTCGTTCTGGTCGCTGATCATCATCACTGCGTTCAGCGTGTTCCCCACTGCCTATGTCATGCTCGGCGGCCTTTTCTCCAACATGGATCCTCAGCTCGAAAGCGCGGGGCACGTCCATGGCAGCCGGTCCTTCACCGTGATGCGGCGGATCACGCTGCCACTACTGATCCCTGGCATCCTGTCGGTCGGCATCTTTATGGTGATGATTGTCG
Source organism: Microvirga puerhi (assembly GCF_020089865.1). Classification (GTDB taxonomy): domain Bacteria; phylum Pseudomonadota; class Alphaproteobacteria; order Rhizobiales; family Beijerinckiaceae; genus Microvirga; species Microvirga puerhi. Next base: position 2,499 of record NZ_JAIRBM010000027.1, on the reverse strand, counting down.
TACAAGCCTTCGAGATTCCGTTCATCGTCGGCCTTTCGGCTCAGATCCGCGTGCTGAGCACGCGCGTCTATCTTCTAGCCTCGCCTACCACCGGCATTCCGAACTACGGCCTCTCCTCGGCCTTCGGTGTGTGTCTGCTCGGACTCGCGTGTCTTCTCATGTGGGTCTATTTCCGGTGTGTGGGGACCGGCGAGAAATATCGCGTCGTCACCGGGAAAGCCTTCCGCCCGCGACGGCAGAAACTCGGCGTTTGGCGCCTTCCCGTAACATGCATCGTATTCGCATTGTTCGGGGTCATGATCCTGCCTCTACTCATGATTTTCTGGACCAGCTTCACGGCATCCTACCAAGTGCCCAGCCTTGCCGCTCTCGGGAGTCTGTCCTTCGACAATTACAGCCGGGCTCTCGCCTCTCCCTTCGCGCAGCAAGCTATCATCAATACTCTGGTCCTCGTGTTCGCCAGTGCGACCCTGGTCATGTTCCTCGGATCGCTCATCGCCTGGTTCTCAGTGCGGGATCGGGGACTGGCGGCCCGGATTCTCGACGTTCTCGCCTTTGCGCCGACAGCGATCCCGCCGGTCGTCATGGTGATCGCGATCCTGCTGGTCTACATCCGCACGCCGGTCTACGGCACGATCTGGATCCTCGTTCTCTCCAGCGTCACCGTCCAGCTCGCGTTCGCCACGCGCACCATGACGAGCGCCCTGACCCAACTCCACAAAGAACTCGGCGACGCGGCCACCGTCTGTGGCGCGAGCTGGTGGACGTCCTTCAGATGCATCACGCTGCCGCTCCTGCGGGTCCAATTCCTGAGCGGATGGCTCTTCGTGGCAGCGCATACCTCCCGCGACCTGACGATCCCGCTCGTGCTGATGACGAGCAGCAACGTGGTTCTCGCCTCCGCAATCTGGATGATGTGGGATTTTCCCGATCTTCCGGGTGCAGCGGCCATGGCCGTTCTTCTCGTCCTCGGGCTCCTGGTGATCGTCCTGCCGGTGCAGATTCTTGCGACCCGCGGGCGAAGCGGCGCCTGAACCTTTAAAGCGTGCAAAGAAAGACCTTTGGTGGACAACAAGACGATGTCGGGCAGCATTCCTTATTATTGGCAATCCGTTGACTGGAACGCATTCATGGCGGACTATCCGCCACCACCCCATTATGAAGCGACCCACGGGATCCTCTCGTCTGACGCCCTGCGCGCGCTTCAGGGGCATCGGTTCCTGGAACGTGTCAGGGATGCTTGGGCGATTCCATTTTACCGAAAGCGCTGGACGGCGGCCGGCCTCGAGCCGGGCGATGTAACGTCGCTTGAGCATATCGAACGTATCCCGACCTTCAATAGCGACGATCTGCGCACAGCGATCGCCGAGGCGCCACCTTTCGGAAACCATCATCCATTCGGCCGTGAAGGCTTCGGGCAGATGCCACTGAAGCTCCAGACGAGCAGTGGAACCACCGGTCTTCCGCGGACCACACTGTTCGATCCGATCGCCTGGGAAGTACAAGCCGTTCAAATGGCGAGAGCCTTCTACGCGCAGGGAGCTCGGCCCGGCGATATCGTGCAGATCACCTATACGAACTCCCTGGCGAACGCCGCATGGAACGCATACACCGCCCTTCACCACTGGCTCGGCTGTGTGCCTGTGACCTGCGGATCGGGCGTTGTCACATCAACGGAACGGCAGCTGGAATACGCGAAGGCCTGGGGAGTCAACGGGTGGTTCACACGTGGTGAATATCTCGGCCGCATTGCGGAAGTCGCTGCTGCCACGAAATTCGATCTGCACTCCCTTAAGACCAAGTATCTCCATTCCTATCTCGGGCCTGATGTAGAGGGGCATCTGCGCAAAGCCCTCCAGGAGGCCTGGGGAGCGCCGGTCTACGACAATTACGGTACGCATGAGATCGGACTGATCGCTTTCGAGTGCCAGGCCCAGGACAGCAAGCACATCAGCGAAGATACGATCTTTGTGGAAACGGTAGATGTGGACAGCGGCGCCTCACTTCCTCTCGGAAGCCGGGGCAGTTTCGTCGCAACGAGCCTTCACAGGTCTGTGCCGCCGTTCATCCGCTACGATCTGAGGGATGTGCTCATCGTCTCCGAACGTTCAGAATGTCAATGCGGCCTGTGCACGCGCAAGATGTCAACATTCCTCGGGCGCGCAGACGAGATGGTGAAGCTGCGCGGAACGAATGTCTTTCCTCTCGCCTGCCAGAATGCCATCACGAAAGATCCACGGACCACAGGTGACTTCCTATGCGTGGCCTATTACGAAGGTGAGGGACTAGGTCGGCATGAGGAGATGATCGTGCGCGTGGAGCGGCGCTCCCCTGACGTGAACGCCGACACTCTGCAAGGCGATATGGAACGTGCGCTCCACAAGGACCTGGGCGTTCGCGTGAGCGTCGAGATTGCGGAGAACGGCGAGCTAGCGGAATACACGCGCATGGGTCGGGAGGGCAAAGTGAGGCGCCTTCTCGATCTGCGGCAAACCGGTA
>NZ_JAIRBM010000026.1 GCF_020089865.1 Microvirga puerhi | reverse complement strand
TCTTCCACCTCTGGGCTTGGCGGGCTCCGGCGGCAGGAGCGGCTCAACGGCCGCCCACAGAGCTTTGGAAACAAGAGGTTGGGCCATGCCAAACCAACGCACTCACGCCAGTTTTGTTAGGCGCTCTAAATCAACTCTATCTGCCAACAGCAGACCTTCCTATTTCACAGATTCATTTTCGGGGAAGCCCGCTCAGCGAACCTGACTGCGTGGTAATGTACAGGCCTGAATGGCGAAGTTGTTAGAATAGTATCTTTTCATACATCTTGAGGTGCTGGCCTAGAGGAATATATGACCAGCACCCTTCCCATGTACCATGGGACCTTCCTAGAGAAGGCTCTCGGCATTCTCCCACAAGATCCTCGCATCCATACCCTGCTCGCAGGCGGCTCGTTGATCCACGGCGGCATGGATGAGTTCTCCGATCTCAATTTCGTCGTAGTCGTGGAGGAGAACGCGTATGATGAGGTTCTCGCCGACAGGTTGGCGATCGCTCTCCGCCTTAGACCGTTGCTAAGTGCTTTCACGGGCGAGCATGTTGGGGGAGCCTCGCCTCCTGATCTGTCTCTATGGGCCCGAACTCCTCCATATCGATTTGAAGTTCATCACGATGTCCGACCTGGAACGGCACGTCGAGCGGCCACTTGTCCTTTGGTCCCGGGATAAGGGTGCCGTCGAAGAAATATTGGATCGAGCGGATATCCGTTGGCCGAACATGGATCCAGATTGGTTCAAGGCACGGGCTTGGATCTGGCTCCACTATGGAGCGGCCAAAGCCTTGCGAGGGGAACTCTTGGAGGCCATCAGCATGCTGGTCTTCTTCCGTGATCAAGTTCTGGGGCCGATGCTCCACCGCCGTGCGGAGCGCCAGCAGCGGGGTGTGAGACGAGTTGAGGCTTATGGACTCGGCAAAACGGGGCAACTGGCCGCCACGGTCTCACGCCATGATTTCCGATCAGTGAAGACAGGTCTCGTTGCCGCCATCAATCTTTATCTCGAGCTCCGCGCGGACGAGCCGCCGCGCTCGGAGGTGAAAGGCATGCCCGAAGCCCTCTTCGATTTCCTGGGGTACGAGGCAGGCAATGCAGCTCGCGTGTAAGTTGGTCCGCTGGACATTCGCTGCATTTGGCGAGGATACTTTCAGCATAAAATACAATACCGAAACGGTTGGCGTCTTTCCGACGGTCCAGCTAAATAGACCTGCGCTGCCACCGTATCGGGGCTGAGTTCAAAGCAAATTTGGGAAAGTAGTGATGTCGGTTGATTTTCAGGGGAGCTATATCGATAGAGCGGCCCTCGTCATCATGCACTATCAAGTCGACGTGTTTGACATCCTCTTCGGGAAGCAGCCATCGCCGTTGCTGGATCGGTGTAACGCTCTGATCCGGCGCTGGCGCGCCACTGGCCGACCGGTGTTGTTCCCCAACTTTTCGCTGGGCGGCGAATATGAACATGCTCCGCCAGCGACTAACCGCCAAATCTCGCCGTATATTCCGAGCGGACGATTTCGTACCGGTCTGCCCGTCGAAGGCCTTGCGATTGAACGGGGCGACCTCTCCTATGCATGCCCGCGGGCTAGCGTTTTTCATGGCACCTCGCTCGATGCCGACCTTCGGACACGGGGCGTAAACACGCTTGTCATGGCCGGGATAAGTACCACCGGCGTTGTTCTTTCAAGCGTCGCCTGGGCCAGCGATGCGGACTACGACCTCCGTCTGGTCCAGGACTGCTGCTACGACCCGGATCAAGATGCCCACGAGGCTCTATTTCGTTCCGGATTCGGCGGACGCGTAAAGGTCGTATGAAACCGGAATGTCACTTGTGGGTCGGGAGGCGAAGTTCGCCGTCGTTTTGGAACGTCTTGTCCTGCCCACATGAGCGGACTTTCCGTTTACTTCCGCGTCGCGCCACTCTCGGACCTTCACGAGTCTAGGGTTAGAATGGCGCGTAAACCCGGCTACGGACCCTGAGCAGGAGCTGTTCGGCAAGGGGCCCGACCATCCAGGTCCTCATGGGGTGCATGCCTCGGCGATCGACAGGCTGTTCTCGTAGAGGTGATGTCGGGTGATCCGGCCGCCCTCGACGGTAAGGCGCAGCGCGAACGGTCCCTCGAAAGACTCTCCCGTTACGCGTACGGTCCCTGACAGGCGCCCCATCAAGACAGCGTCGGTGCCGTCGACGAGGAAGGTGTCGACGGAGGCACGCGCATCCTCGGGTACGGTGTGCTCCATCAGTTCCGTGAACAGGGCCGCGCATTCGGCGGCAGTGGGCCTTGGGCGGATCCAAGGGGCGGCGGGATTCTCGGCGAGCAGCCAGCCGACCTCGTTGGAGAAGAGCACAACGAGCCGCTCGGTGTCCCCGGCCAGCCGCGCGGCAAGGAACGGTTCCGTCGCAAATTCGGAGAAGGGATGAGAAACTAGCAGATGCTTGTGATCAGCTCATGCGGTGAGGTGGTCGAACTGTTCGGCGAGCGATGGCTGTTGCTTACAGGCATACATCGCCTGGCCTTTTCGCATTATGTGAACCAGCTCGATGCCGCCCGGGATCACGCGGGCACTGGCCACAGACTGGAACCCGAGCATCGGTCGCACTCGCCTCTTGATGGCCCGATGGTCCTGCTCAATCCGGTTGTTGAGGTAGGCACTTTGGCGGATGCGAATGGGTTTCAACTCCTGCCCTAACCGATCCTGGAGCCGGTCTGCGGCATCGCAGGACAGGATTGCCTGCCGGTTCGTCTGACGGCCGTCGATGACAATCCGTTTAGGACGGCCACGCCGTTTGAGGGGCGTGCGTAAAAAACCGTTTGGCCGCAGTGAGATTCCGCCTTTCGCTGAACCAGAACTCGACGGTGTCCCCGTTGCTGTCGATGGCGCGATCCAGATAGCGCCACTGGCCTCGGACTCTGACATAGGTCTCGTCGATGTGCCATCGGCCTGTGATGGCTCTCTTGCGTTGATCGAAGCGCTCCAGCAGCTCAAGCGCGTATCGTAATGTCCAGCAATGAATAGGCGCGTGATCAACGGCGATGCCGCGCTCCGTCATCCTCTCTTCCAGATTCCGGAGGCTGAGATTGTAAGCCAGATACCACCGCACGCAGAGCAGGATTACCGAACGATCGAAATGTCTGCTCTTGAACACGCTACCACTCCGTCTCTAAAGCGAGGGAGCAGTAGCTGAAACTATGAAACAAAGAGTTTGCACAGAACCATCGGAGGCGGATCAGGCAATGCCCGGACGCAGATCGCAAATCGCGCCTGTTCACAACCGCGTCTTGCGTGCACTGGCACGCACACGGGAAATCGACTGCCAACCTCGTCGCCGAGGTTGTCGGGCAATGACAATCGGGACGCGGGGCCGGGAAACGGTCGCTCCGGCGTGGCCCACGGACGCCCGCCTCGTTCGCACTCCCAGTGCTTCCCGACGCGCCACCACTCCCGGCGTGCAGTCAGGAGCGGCGGTGTCGTGGGGCGAGCCGCAGTTCAGACGACGCGACGGATCCGCTGGGCCGATTTCTCGGCCTGGGCAGTCATCGTCCGCGTGGCCTCGTCGGCGATTTGGATTGCGAGCTCGGCCAGGCGGCGGCTGTTCCCGATCGTCTGCTCCAGGTTGTCGCGCACCAGCGCGCTTTGAGCCGCCGCCAGATCCGCGACAGACCGGCAACAGGCCAGGGCATTCAGGTGCTCGAGGTTCTTCTGCCAACGCCGCTGGCTCAGCTCGAACGCCTCATGGGAGATATCCTGGAGACCGTGCGTCAGGGCGGTACTTGACTGCGCCACGGCCCGGAGATTGTGCGAGGCCTCTTCCGTCACCTCCTGCGCCTTGCTGTCCCGCTGGCCCAGCGCCTGCATGGCTTGTCCGGTTGAGCGGCGGGTCAGGTCCGAGAATGCACCCAAGCTGTTCTCCAGTATCTCCTGCATGGCGCGCGCCATGGTATGGGCGCTTTCCACGCCGGTACGCAGGGTGTCTGCCATGTCCTCGGTGAAGCGCTGAACGGTTTCCACCTGCTCGCGGCTACGGTGGGCTTCGTTGCGCTTCAACCCGTCAAGGTTCGCCATCTCATCCTCCACTTGCTCAGCGACCGCATTGGCTTCCTCATCGCCCAGGACCTTGAGCACCGCGGGAAGCAGTTCCTTCCGATCGTCCCGGATGTGCTGCTGAAAGTTGCGCCTCAGCTCGGCGACCTTGCCCAGGAAGTCGCTGCCGTTCTTCGGCATGCGCTCGAGTTCGGCCAGGAGCGCACGGGTTTCCTGATTGTCGTTGCTGGCCTCGCCTACGAGATCCTGCATTCCGTGCCGGCGCAGCACGGGAAAGAGGTGCTCCTCCTGTAGGGTCGCCAAGAGCTCCAGCTCCTGCTTGAGATTATGGAAGAGCCGCTCACGAGTCTTGATTGCATTGCCGGACGTGGCGAGCAGCTTGTCGAAAAGCTCGTTCGCCTTGTTCGGCGGGGCTTGGCTGAATCGTCTGTTCGTTGTCATTGTCCCTCCCTCGCTATTGAAGCCATGGTCCCAAGCGCTCGTGCCTGGGCCACGCGGCATGACATTCGGTCTCGCTTGAACCAAAACGCGTCACGCAGATGCCCGAGCGGACGGCGGAACTCTGCGCCTGCTGTCGGCCAACTCGTCTGACATCACGTTGCTACTGAAGTTCCAGGGCGCTTGGCCCTGAGTCCTGGCCGCCCGCTGCACGGCCAAGGATTGCTTTGATTGATCCCTGTTAATCGGCGATCGCGTCTGATGTTCCGGCCAGCCGTCGCGAAAGCGAACAAGGCTGCGGCTGACTGGAGATCACGGGAGACAATCCCGTAGGGAGCCCCCGGTGTCTCGAGCAATGCGGCCAGCCGGACTTCTCACTCGGCTGGCTCGGGCGCCCCGCTCGCCTCCGGAAGGCACAACACTATCCCTGAGTGCGGGTCGACCCACACCAACTGATCGATCATCTTCGTTACCCCAGGCACGTTCTCGGCCACCACCTTGGCCGCCTGCCGCTCGCGTTCATCGAGAATCGTGCCGGTCAGGGTGACCACTCCATTCTCGACATGAAACCGGAGGAACCTGCCGCCCCACTTCTGCTTGTCCAGCTCCGCCCGTACGGCCTCCCAGATCCGGTCGTCAGCGACGGCGTCGGGGGAGGCCGTCGGCAGGGTCCGCGCCAGGGCTCGCAAGACATCGGAGCGTGTCACAATCCCGATCAGCTTGCCGCTCTCGAGCACCGGCAGCCGCTTGATCCGATGACGGCTCATGGCCGTGACGACGTCCTCCAGCGGCGCATCTCGGCACGTCGTTACGGGATCGCTCGACATGACCTGCTCGACCTTCCGGCCATGAGTCCGGACATATTCATCGGCCAGTTTGCCGGCCCCACCGAAGAATTCCAGCCACGAGGAGCGCTTGCGTTCGGTGCCCAGCTCCCCTCTGCGCAGCAGGTCGCCTTCGCTGATCATCCCGACCAGCGTACCGTCCCGCGTCGTGACGGGAAGGCCACTGATCCGATCCGCCAGCATGAGCTTGGCGGCGTCAGCAATGGTGGTGGACGGCTCGACGCTGATCACCGGTGTGGTCATGACATCTCCAACGATCATGCGTCCCTCCTGATGCTATGGTCGCGTGCTTCTCGGGCGGCCAAAGGCTCGACGTGCTTGGTCCGGATTGCGTAGCGGACCAGGCCAGTGGTGCCTCCGGCCTTGGACTTGCGCGCGGCAGCGGAACGGTGGATCGCGACGGCCTTGAGATCGAGGCCGAACCTAGGGCTGCCGGCCGATCCACTTCGCGAACTTGTCTCCGACGGCGCGGAGACCGAGGCCAAAGAACATGGCGCGGAATAACAAGGCCAGAAGCACGACAACAACTGCTCCAAGACCGACGAGGATGTAGGCGGAATCTCTCATCAGCGGACTCCGTAAGCAGGCCCCTGGAACGGCCCGTAGCTATCCCGATCGGGGTTCAGGTTCTTCTGCTGGACCTGACCATACCACTGCCCGGTCCCTCCGAGGACGCCGTTGACGTCGCACTCTGATCCGGCATTCGGCAACGGCCTTCATGGTGGCCGCCCCGGATGGCCCTGCAACAGCCCCGACAGCGGGATGTTGACCGTCGCGAAAACAGCATGGCTCTGGAGGCGGCGGAAGGAGTCGAACCCGAAATAGGCCCGCAGGTTGGTGTAGATCTCCTGGCTGCTCACCTTGACACTTGATGTCCGTAGCGGGTCAGGCAGTGAAGTTCCTGGGGCTTTCGGAATGTCTGGTTCAGTAAGAATTGCTGCCTCGGACTGAGGTCTCAGGTGTGCCATTTCCAGACTTTCCGACAGCACGGCTGCGTTCATGGCGCTGCCGTTCACCCAATCCATGACCATGAGCTCCTACTTCGCTGTGCCTTCTCGCAGCCCCGCCAACACCTCGTCCATGTTGAAGCCAGTTGCCTTCTGTCGTTGCGGGAAGTCCCTTAGTGTCACGTTGCTCTTAATTTTGAGATTCGTCGCGTTGGGTGTCGAGCAGCGACATTCTTTGCCCTTAAAGGCGAGAGGCCGATCAGGTGTGTTCGCTACTCTTTGATCCCTGCCTGTGACCGCGGTGCCGGATCCGGCGCGCGATCCGATCGACGGTGGCGCGCGACCGGGCTTGCTGGTGAGAGGTCGGGAGCCAGGCGACCTTGGCGACCTCTGTCAGGTCCCGTTCCATTCCATCGCAGCCAGCCGCACGCCCCTGTCAATGCTGTCTCACTTTGAGGGGAAAGAGCCTCGAGTTTAGAGGCAAAATCTCACATCGAGCGGCAAAGGATTGCCGGTGATGGTGTTGAGTTCCTGATCTCGCCTTGAGGGGCAAAGCGACAACAGCAAAGACGGCAGTCGCAGCAAGAACAACGTTGGACAGAGCACGCATAGAGTCCTCCGGACGTGAGACGTCTCGGGAATACGTCAAGCACGCGGCAAATTATCCGTTGTCCTCACCAAAAGGGGAGACGCTTACCTCTTTGGGATGCGACAGCCGTCCACCCCCATTCAAAATTGCCGGCTTTTTGAGGTTCTGCGCGGGGTCTTTCACTGCGGTGACGTGTTTGTATGCGCAACGCCTCACGTAGAGCGAGTGATGCCCGATCAAGATAAGCCCAGTCTCCCCCGGTCCCACCGATCTCAGAACAAGAGCGACGCCGAGAAGCGCGGCGAAGTGGCTCGGGCCAAAGCGCATGTGAAGGCGCTGCTGCAACGGATTCCGCGGGCGAGCCGCTAGTCGCACCAGCGGCGGTCATCACCGCAGGCGCCGTGAATGCAGCGGCGGCGCAATGGCGAAGCGGCTCTCCTGGACAGGACGATCTGGTAGACGCTTGCGAAATCACGTAACCTGAAAGGCACTGCGGGCCGTGTGACCGAAGCGACCTACGGACCTGACTGATGGGCTCGCACCATGAGAATTCTCCTCGTCGAGGATAACAGAAAGCTCTCTGAGTGGCTGTCGCGGCTTCTGGCGGACCGGACCTATACGGTCGACCAGGCCTTCGATGGCGAGGAAGCTGATGCCGCCACCCTCCTGCATCCCTATGCATTGATCATTCTCGACCTCGGGCTGCCGGGGATGAGTGGCCTGGAGTTCCTGAAACAACTCAGGGCCCGTCGCGATCTGACCCCGGTTCTCATCCTGACCGCCAGCGACAAACTGAGCGACCGGGTCGCAGGGCTCGACAGCGGAGCCGACGACTACCTCGCCAAGCCCTTCGAGACCGAGGAGCTGGAGGCGAGGATCCGCGCTCATTTGCGGCGGGCGCATGGGCAGGCCACGGCAACAATCAGCGTCGGCACGCTGACCTTCGACACCAACACGCGGGTCTTCACCCTCTCCGGGGCGCCCTTGGGCCTGACGCCGCGCGAACGGTCCGTTCTTGAAGTTTTGATCAACCGTGTCGGGTCGGTGGTCCCTAAGGAGGCGCTTGCGGCTGCCATTTTTGGCTTCAACGAGGATGCCGATCCGAATGCGATCGAGATCTACGTGCACCGCATCCGCAAGAAAGTCCTCGGAAGCGGCATCGAGATCTCGACGTTGCGGGGACTTGGCTACATGCTCCGGGGAAGTGATGACGGTTCGCACTAGCCTGCGCGCTCAGCTCCTGGCGTGGATTCTCGGGCCCCTGACGTTGCTGCTGGGGGTGAATCTCTGGATCAGTTTCTCGAGCGCCAAGATCACCGCAGGGCTTGTCCAGGATACGGCCTTGCTGGCCTCGGCGCGCAGCATCGCCGAGCAGATCAGCGAGAGGGATGGGACGATCGAGGTTCTGATTCCGCCCTCGGCCATCGAACGCTTCTCCTCATCAGACCGGGACCGGGTCGTGTACCGTGTCCTCGGCCCGGCTGGGGATCTCCTGGCAGGATATCCCGATGTCCCGTCGCCACCGAAGCCGATCCGCGCCCTCGAGGCACAATGGTACGACAGCCGCTTCCGGAGCCTTCCAATCCGCGCGGTCGCGCTCGGACAACCCCTGACCGGCGGGGAGGCGCAGCCGGCAACGGTCATTGTCGGCCAAACCCTGCAAAGCCGCAGCCGCATGGAGCATGATCTCTGGCTCCGCACCGCCTGGCAGCAGGCCCTGCTGGTCGCGACGGCGGGGATTCTGGCCCTCATCGGACTGGCACGGGGCCTCAGACCCTTACTGCGGTGGCGGGACGCCGTCAGGGCCCAGGATCCGCGCTCCCTCAGTCGCTTCGATTCCGATGCCGTTCAGAGCGAGCTGAAGCCTTTGGTCTTGGCGCTGAATGCCGCAATCGGACGGATTGAGGAGCAGATCAAGCAGCGGCGCCAATTCATTGCGGATGCAGCGCATCAATTGCGTACCCCGCTGGCGCTTCTGCGGACGCAGGCCGCCGTCGGGCGCAAGACCGCAAAGGTTGCAGAGAAGGACGAAACGCTCGATGCGATCGCGACCACCTCCGCCGAGATGACACGCTTGACCAATCAGCTTCTCACTCTTGCCAGAGCCGGTTCCGTGAGCACGATCACCCATCGAACCATGGTTGATCTCGCGAACGTCCTTCGCGCCGTTCTGACCGCGGAGGCACAACGCGCGATCACCGGTGGCCTGGAACTCAGCTTCGAGTCCGTCGCAGAGCCGGCCTTGGTTTGGGGCAATCAGAGGCTTCTGACGGAACTCGTCACCAATCTGGTCGACAATGCCCTGCGTTATACCCCGGCGGGCGGCGCCATTGTGGTCAGCGTTACCAAGGGTCACCAGACGGTGTGCCTAACGGTAGCTGACACGGGCCCCGGAATTCCGCAGCGCGAGAGAGAGCGAGTCTTCGAGCGCTTCTACCGGACGCCCGGTGTCAGTGTGGAAGGTTCCGGCCTCGGCCTCGCCATCGCCCGGGCGATCGTCGAGGCGCATAGAGGTCAGATCATGTTGAAGGACCCGGCCGACGGGCCGGGTCTCGTCGTCGAGGTCCAGTTGCCAGCGGTGGAGCTGGTCAACTGACGGACTGTTCATTCGTGGCCGTCGCCGACCGGAGCAGGACGCCATCGCGCAAGACGCTGTTCCAGCAAGGTCATCAAATATTCTGCCGTGAGAACCACGACGACGATGATGACGATCGAGGCGTACATCTCAGCCGTGTCATGGACGCCGCGGGCGGTCTGGATGATGAAGCCGATTCCATAGCGCGCGCCGATGAACTCGCCGACGATCGCGCCGACGATGGCGAACCCGAAGCTGATATGCAGGCTGGCGAAGATCCAGCTCATGGCCGACGGGATGATCACGGAGCGGGTCACCTGCCAGGGCGAAGCCCCCAGGATCTGAGCGTTGGCGATCATCGCGCGATCGGCCTCCAACACGCCCTGGAACGCATTCGAGAACACGACGAAGAACACCATGATGAACGACAGCGCCACCTTCGACCACAGCCCGAAACCAAAGAGCAGGATGAAGATCGGCGCCAGCACGACGCGGGGAATCGCGTTCAGCACCTTGATGTAGACGGACAGGACGTCGGAGGCCATCCGGTTGCGGCCGAGCGCAACGCCGAAGACGATCCCGAACACCGACCCGAAGAAGAAGCCGATCAAAGCCTCCTCCATAGTGATCCACAGATGATACCAGAGGGGGGCTTCGTCGGTGCCCTCGAGCACCAGTTCGTACAGCCGCTCGGCGATCGCCGAAGGATATGAATAGAAGAAGGCATCGATGATCCCGGTGCGCGCGGTCACCTCCCAGGCACCGAGCATGACGGCGAGAATGAAGCAGCGCCAGAAGATGACCGTGCGCTTGCGTTGGAGCGCTGCCGCGCGAGCGGCGGCTTCGATCTCGACATCCGAGGTACCGGGTGCGTAGAGGATGGCTCCGCCGCTCTGGATGGCAATGTCTGTCATGGTCGTTCTCGGTCAGGCTGCGGATTTCATGTCGTCGGAACTCATCTGGACCTCCTCCCTGAGGTCCTTCCAGATCGTCCGCGACAATTCGATGAAGTGCGGCTCGTAGCGGATCTCCGAGATCACACGTGGCCGCGGGATGTCGATGGCATGAATTGCCTTTACCGTGGCAGGCCGAGCCGTCAGCACGTAGACTTTGTCGGCAAGCCCGATCGCCTCCTCAAGATCGTGCGTCACGAACACCACCGAAGCCTTGGAGATCGACCAGAGCTGGAGCAGTTCCTCGTGCATGACGACACGGGTCTGCACATCAAGGGCGGAGAACGGTTCGTCCATCAGGAGGATCTCGGGTCCGTTGATGAAGGTCTGCGCCAGCGCGACGCGCTTGCGCATGCCGCCGGAGAGCTGGTGCGGGTAGTGCCTTTCGAACTTCGCCAGTCCGACCCGGCCAATCCAGTCGTGCGCGGCCTCGTAGGCTTCGGCGCGTGGCCTGCCGCGGAAGAGAGGCCCGGCGGCAACGTTGTCGATGACGTTCCGCCAGGGAAACAAGGCATCGGCCTGGAACACGAACCCGACGCGCGGATCGATCCCGCGCACGGGCTGACCCATGACGCGGACCTCTCCGCTCGAGGGCCGGCCAAGGCCGGTGATCAGGTTGAGGGTGGTCGACTTGCCGCAGCCAGTGGGGCCGACAAGGGCCACGAACTCTCCCCTAGCGACGGTCATGCTGAAGTCTTGCAGGGTCATGAACGACTTGCCATCCGGGCTGAGAAAGCGCCGGCTGACGTTGATCAGCTCGATGGCCGGCACGGACGGGTTTTGTTGATCTGACATGGCATTCTCTGGCTGCGGGACTTCGAACATCCGGCTTGCAAGGGTGAGCTGAGCGTAGGCCGCTCGACGGCAACGGCATGACGGTGCCTACAGGCCGCAGGGGCCGAAACTTCGTCCGCCTCGCGGTCTCCTGGTTGATGGCGGCCATTTCGGATCAGTACTCCGAAACGGCCGCCTTCGGAGGGCGTCAGGATTTCGGAGCGTTCTTCACGAACTCGCTCGTATAGGTCTTGGACAGGTCGATGGTCTTTCCCTTGACGTTCTTGGAGAAGCCGGACAGCACGGCCAGAACCGTCTCCGGCCCTCCCTCCGGCATGACGCCGTCCGGGGTGAACATGGCCTTTCCGTCGGCGAGCGCCTTGACGTAACCCTCCCGGTCTCCGACCAGGTATTCCTTCGGCATCTTGTCGGCGATCTCGTCTGCCGAGTGCGTGCTGATGTACCGCAACGTCCTGACGAGGGCATTCGCGAGCTTCTGCGTCTCCGCCTTGTGCGCGTCGACCCAGGAGGTCTGCATGTAGAGCGACGTTGCCGGATAGGTCCCGCCAAGGGCGGCCTTGGTCGCCTCCGCCGAGCGGAGATCGACAAGAACCTTCGCCTCGCCTGTCTTCAGCAGGCGCGAGACGGTCGGTTCGGTGGTCATGCCAGCCTGGATCTTGTCCTGCTGTATGGCGGCGATGAAGGTATCGCCGGCGCCAACCGGCACCGAGGTGAAATCGCCGAGCTTGACGCCATACTTGACCGCCAAATACTGGGTCAGGAAGTTCGTCGAGGACCCCAGCCCGGTCACGCCCAGGCTCGTTCCCTTGAAATCGGCCGGCGACTTGATCTCGGGATGCTTCGTGGAGACCAGCTCGACCTCGCCCGGTGCCTGGTTGATCTGGACGACCGACTCGATGAACTTGCCCTTGGCTTGCAGGTCAACACAATGGTCGTAGAAGCCGCCGACGCCCTGCACGGCGCCGGCCAGCAGCTCATCCTCGGCGTCGACACCGGAAGGCTCGGTCAGCAGCTCGACATCGAGACCCTCGTCCTTGAAGTAACCCAAGCGCTGCGTCAGCATGAAGGGCAGGTAGATCTGTTTCTCGAGCCCTCCGACCATGATGGTGATCTTGTCGGCGGCCGAAGCCGGCTTCGGCGCGAGTGCGCCGCTTGCGAGCACCGTTGCGGTGAGCAGGCCAAGCATCTTGAGACGATGTGTCAGCATCGGTTTCCTCTCCTACGCGTTTCCTCGGACTGGTTGTTGTTATTGGGATCCAGCCATGGTCGGACCGTGGCATGCGAAGCTTTCAGTTCGCTTTCAATGAGGCGCCGGATCATGCGCCTTTGGTCTGACAATGCGCACGTGCCAATGGTTTGGTATGCCGAAACGAGGCATGCCTACCATAAAGGAAGCGGGATAAAAGGCTCTGTCGCAATTTCTGGCGATCGACACAGAGATGCCAGAGCGCATGGTAGTCGCTTATGCGACGAGCGCCTCGAACTGCTCGGCAAGTGAGAGGTCCGAAAGACAGGCGCACTTCGCCTGTTATTTGCGCATCATGTGAACCATCTCAATCCCGCCCAGGATCACGCGGGCACTCTGCGTTGATTTGAAACCGAGCATCGGACCAGTGCGCCGTTTGATAGCGCGATGATCCTGCTCAATGCGATTGTTGAGGTAGGCACTTTGGCGGATCCTGATCGGCTTGGGCCGACGCCTGGAACGATCCAGCAGACGGCTTTCAGCGTCACACAGCAGGATGGCTTCCCGGTTCGTCTGGCTCCCGTCGATCACGATCCGCTCTGGACAACCGCGCCTCCTCAGCGCCTTGCGCAGAAAGTGTTTGGCCGCGGTGAGATTCCGCCTTTCGCTGAACCAGAACTCGACGGTGTCGCCATTGCTGTCGATGGCGCGATAGGGATACATCCAACGCCCGCGGACTTTGATGTATGTTTCGTCCACATGCCATTTCCGGCCCACAGGTCGCTTGCGGCGGTTGAACTGCTCCAGCAACTCAGGTGAGTAATGCAAGACCCACCTATGAATAGTGGCATGGTCGACTGCGATGCCGCGCTCGGCCATTATCTCCTCGAGATTGCGAAAGCTCAGGCTGTAGGCCAGATACCACCGGACGCATAGAGGATGACCGAGCGATCGAAATGTCTACCCTTGAACACCCGTTTCTCCGCTACTGAGACCGCTCTCCCAGTAGCTGAAACTCTGAAATAAAAAGTTTGCGACAAAGCCTGGGAAACTCCGGTGCGCCGGTGGGAGCCGCGGTTGATCCGCGGATTAGATTCTCCGTAAACGCGTAGCCAAAAGAACATTCCGTATATCCAACCTTCATAATAGCCCAAACCGCCCTTCACTGCCGCCGCCCGACTTGTATACCACTATGTACAGAATTCTGGATACGAAGTGCTCTTATGACCAATCAAATGAACAAAACTTGACCTCGCCCCAAGCACCATGGCACAACGTACAAAATTCTGGACGTGAGAAGGCCTCATGTCCATTCAAATGAACAAAGCAGGTGCCTACCGTGCCGCGCCAGAGAAGCTACTCTAGAGTCACGCGCCAAGCCCTCACCATGCTTGGCAAGCTGATCCGCGTCGGCCGCGCCGAGCGCGGCCTGACCGCGCAGGAACTGGCCGACCGCGCCGGCATCAGCCGCACGACCCTGTCCAGCATCGAGAAAGGCGCGCCGGGCCCTGAGATCGGCATCGTCTTCGAGGTCGCCTCGCTCGTCGGCGTACGCCTGTTCGACTATGACGAGCGCACCCTGCAAATGCACAATGCCCGCCTTGACGAAAAACTGACCCTGCTGCCGAAGAGCGTCCGCCATGCCGTGAAGGGGGTCGATGATGACTTCTAGGGCGGACGCTACCGAAGCCTTTGTCTGGATGTGGCTCCCGGGCGCAACGGAACCGGTGGTCGCGGGCCGCCTCGATCAGGATGGCGATCGCCTGCTCTTTACCTATGGCGCCAGCTACCGGCGCCGTAAGAGCGCCATTTCCCTCTATGAGCCGGAACTGCCGCTTCAGGAGGGCACGATTGTCCCGATCAACGGCCTGTCGATGGCAAGCAGCATTCGCGACGCCTCGCCGGATGCCTGGGGCCGCCGTGTCATCATCAACAGGCTGACGGGCAAAAAGCCCGACGCTGCCGGCGTGCCGGAGATCAGCGAGCTGACCTTTCTGCTCCAGTCAGGCTCCGACCGGATTGGCGCCCTCGATTTTCAGGCATCAGCCACAAAGTATGTCCCCCGCCTTGCCGCACAAGCCTCGCTTGACGAGCTCATTGAGGCGGCCGCCTTCATCGAAAAAGGCGTGCCCCTGACACCGGCGCTCGACCAGGCCCTTAATCACGGCACGTCGATCGGCGGCGCACGCCCCAAGGCTCTGATTGATGACGGCGCGAAGAAATTCATCGCTAAATTCTCGGCGACCAACGACACCTACAGCGTTGTGAAGGCCGAATTCATCGCGATGAGGCTGGCGACCGCCTGCGGGCTCAACGCCGCGTCCGTGGCGATGACCCGTGCCGCGCAAAAGGACGTGCTGCTGATCGAGCGCTTCGACCGCACGCACACAGAGAATGGCTGGACGCGCCACGCGATGGTCTCGGCCCTGACCATGCTGGGCCTTGATGAGATGATGGCCCGCTATGCGTCCTATGAGGACCTCGCCGAGCTCATCCGCCACCGCTTCACTGACCCTAAAGACACGCTCAAGGAGCTCTACGGACGAATTTGCTTCAACGTACTGTGCGGCAATACCGACGACCACGCCCGCAACCATGCCGCCTTCTGGGACGGCAGGATGCTCACGCTTACGCCTGCCTATGACATCTGCCCGCAAAGCCGCACCGGCAACGAAGCCACGCAGGCCATGCTCATCAAGGGCGATGGCCGTGCCAGCACGCTCGCCACTCTGCTCGCCGCCGCGCCGGATTATCACCTGAAAGAGGCTGAAGCCGCTGCGCTGATCGAACACCAGATCACGACCATCGCCGAACACTGGCAAGACGTCTGTGACGAAGCAGACGTGAGCGCCGTCGACCGCAAGCTTTTCGCCGGACGCCAGTTTCTCAACAGTTATGCCCTTGAAGGCCTTAATAACCGCAAGGCGCTGCAGGATACCTTCCGCGCCGCGCACAACACGCTGCTCACCAGCGAAGGCGCCTGACGATGACAGCGCCAAGGCAGCTCAAAAGACGCGCATGGCCGGGAGCATTACTCCGCTCCCTCGGCCATGCTTCATGGGCTGCCGAGCAGACCGCCTCCGGCTTCACCTTCCTGGGCAGCCGCCATCAGGCGCCCTTTTCTTCCTGGGCGGGCCCGGCGCAGAGGCTCTGTCGCAATTCCGGAACAAGGACGAGAAAGCAGCAGGTGTTCCATTGGTTCTGTCGCATGGTTCTGTCGCAAACTCGGTCTTTACTTATCTATACTGTGGAGTTCGCGCTGACCGGCTGCTGTAAAATCAACGACTTAGCGCGACCGTCATGACCGAAAATGGCGCTAAAAAACGCCTATACTTCGAGCTTGCGACAGAACCCGAAGATTAGCATCCCCCTTCCCTCCCCTGCTTTGCGGGAGGCCTTGGCATCGCCGGCGGACGAGCGCGGCGCTCGTCTTGCCGAGGAGGCCATGCGTCGGGAGTTCAGAGGCCTCGACGTGGCTCTGTCTCGACGCCTGACGAATGCCGATCAACGCGCGATCGCAAATGACTAGTTCGAAATCCTATCGCGATCCCTCGGCATCAAGCCCGAGGCTGCGCGGGAAGTCGCGACGTTGGTCAAGCAAGTGAACACTGGCCGCGAGGCCCTGCGGACCATCGAACACGCCCAGGAACGTTCAAGATCTGGACCGTGCATCGAACGGTAGCGGGCTTCAGTTTCGGCAGGGGATTGCCTTCACATTGATAGACTAGTGAGCGCGGGCCGGAGGTTCCGGCACAGGGCTGACTTGCTCCGGACGCTTTACCCGCATGCCGCGACAATGCGGGATCTCCTCCTTGCCTCCGTCGGATAGGCGTCACTGACACACCGCGCCAACACACGTTATGAAAACTTGGCTACAGCAGGAATTTTCAGCTGACTTCGACCGTCGCCCATCACTATGCGGGCAAGGCACGATTCACTGCTCAAGATCCAAGTTCAGCAACAAAAAGAGCGCCCAGGGGCGCTCTCAAGGGAGATAAAAGCCGGTCCTATGAGCGCACGCGATTACGGTAGCGCCTGACCAGAGCATATCCGCCGGCGAGAAGCAGAAACGGCAGACCAACTCCGGCCAGTGGTCCGGGTGCACCCTTGTTCTGACCAGGTGCATTGGGGTTGCCGCCGGGGCCGCCAGCCCATGGCGGCGGTCCAGGATTGCCACCTGGAGCAGCAACAGCGGCGAATGAACCCATGACACAGGCGACTGCCGCCGCAACGAGGCTCTTGTGTAATATGTTCATCGACATCTCCCAGGAATGGCGCGTCTCTTGTAGCGCATCGCCCCCTTCAATTGTGGCAACTACCCCGGAAGGTCCCACGCCTATACCATTGAGGTCCCATTCGGCGGCGTAGCAGCAAGAACTGCTCCATTCGCTCGCTTCCTTCCGCTTCGGAACCTGACACATGCGGGGGCTTTAGCTTTACGATGCAGAGCTTTCTCATCTACAGCGCCCAAACCCGAGCTTGGCCGATTTGGGTCCGTTATTTCATGGCGTCTATCATTGTTGCGGGGATGGTACTTCTGCGCCAAAGCTTAGCAGTCTATGTCCCAGCCCCTCTATATCTGCTGTTTTTCCCGGCCATTCTCATCAATGCCGCGTTGTTCGACCGCGGCACAGGCATCTATTCGGTCGTACTGAGCGCCGCATTAGCACGCTATTTCTATTTCGAGCCGACTGGCAGCTTTGCTCTTGCTGATGCTCGCACCAATGTCGGCCTTCTGCTGTTCATCGGCATCGGTTGCGCGATCAGCTTCATCATCGAGGCGCTCCACACGACTGCCCATCGCCTGATCGAGGCCAATCAGCGCCTTGCAGCCGCAGAACGAGAAAAAGAACTCCTGTTTCAGGAAGCCGGACATCGCATCAAGAACGACCTCGCCATGATCGTGGCACTGGTCCGCCTTCAGGAGCGCACAGAGAAGGATCCGCATGTGCGAGATACGCTTGCCACTACGGCCAACCGGATCCATGTGCTGAGCCGCGTGCACGAACGCCTACACCCGGGCGAGGGTACGACCTCGGTGATCAACATTGCCGACTTCATAACCGACCTGTGCGAGGACATCACGGCGTCGCTCATCGGTGCCCGTCCGATCGCCATCCGGACGAAGGTCGAGCGGCATTGGCTATCGCAAGAGCGTAGCGTTCCGATCGGGATCATCGTCAATGAGCTGGTGACGAACTGCCTGAAATATGCCTTTCCCGATGATCGCAGCGGGACGATCGTCATCGGGTTCGTGCGTCAGGACGAGTGTTATGAGCTGACGGTCACGGACGATGGCATCGGCCCTACGCACACAGTCGGCACTCGCCGCTCATCCGGTCTCGGACAGCGCCTCGTTCACTCGATGGCGGCACAACTGGGAGGCACCGCTAAGATCACGTTTGACGGCCCGGCGGGCGCTTGTGCGACCGTTCGCTTCCCAGTTTCCGTCGGCTGAAAGATGTCGCCTTAGGTGCTAGGGCTGCGCCCGATTCCTGTAGCGACGTACGAGCGCATAGCCGCCAGCCAGTAACAGAAACGGCAGGCCAGCGCCGGCTATCGGTCCTGGGGCACCGCGGTTCGAGCCACCACTGACGATGCCGCCTCCACCGCCATTACTCCCGCCGCTGTGATAACCGCCGGGAGATCCTCCAGGAGAGCCCCCAGGCGCGCCACTGGAATGCCCGCCGTGATCGCTCGAGAACGCCCAGCGTGCCCGCCACTTTCCGCCAGCCTCGGCCGGCGGCGCGGCCGTGCTCGCCACAGCAAAGGCCGCAGTTGCAGCAAGAAGAGCTTTCGACAGAGCACGCATGGGGTCCTCCGGATGTGAGATGCTTTGGAAATAACGCCAAACACACGGCAAATTATCCTTTGTCTTCTCCGTTAGAGGTGAGGCCTACCTCCTTCGAGCGCGACAGCCGCCAAACCTCTCCCAAAGAGCCAACTTCTTTAAGGGTTCACTGCGAGTTCTTTCACCGCACTGATGCGTTTCCTCGCGCAGCATACCCTGTGCCGTGTGAGCCATGTCCGATCCGAACAAGCCCAGTCCGCCTCCTGGTCCTGAGAATCCCAACTCAGGCTGGCGAGACACTGAAAAGCTCGCCGAAGCCGCGCGGGTCAAAGCGCATGTGATGGCACTATTGCGGCGGGTGCCCCGAGCGAGCCGCTAGCCGCGCCGAATGCTCCAGTTGTGAACGAGGGCTACACCGCCCATCAGGAGCATGCCGGCGAATGTAAAACCAACCCACTCGGTGAGCCGATGGGCCAGGAAATCGACACTCAGCGTGACGTCATAGATCGCGTGATAGAGATGGTGCGCCAAGGTGATCAGCATCCCCAGCTTGGCCCCGCTATACATGGCAAGCGGAACATCCCACAGTCGCCCAGCATGTTGCGCCTTCGACAACAACTGTAATGGGTTGGACCTCGCATCTAGATAGTGCTCCGGCTGAGTTAACTTCGGATCAAACCTTAACGTTTCTTCTGTTCGTTGGTTTCCTTAAGTGCTCATCGCGTGGCGGGGACTCCTCAATGAGGGATGCGTTTTTCCGCCGACTTGTTGGAAAGTCTTGCCAATAGAAGAGGCTGCCTCATGAAACGCATGATATTCGGTGTCGTCGCTGCGATTGCATGGCTTGGCACCGGCACTCTGGCCATAGCCCAGTCGACCACAATCACGATCAGCCCCGAGGAAGAGACCACCGTCACGAAGTACATCACCGAACATCCCATGACTTCGGCCGATGTTCCGGACGTCACCTCGGTCACGGTCGGCACGGAACTGCCCTCTTCTGTTGAGCTCCACACGGTGCCGAGCGTCCAGAAGTATCGGGTGGCGGTGATCAAGAACCGC
Source organism: Microvirga puerhi (assembly GCF_020089865.1). Taxonomy (GTDB): domain Bacteria; phylum Pseudomonadota; class Alphaproteobacteria; order Rhizobiales; family Beijerinckiaceae; genus Microvirga; species Microvirga puerhi. The sequence goes on along the minus strand of NZ_JAIRBM010000026.1, from coordinate 43,007 downwards.
ACCGTCCTGGTCGATCCCGGCACCCGTAAGGTCGTCAAGGTGATTGAGACGAAATAGCTGCTGTCCATCGGCACCACGCGGCGCCAGGCTCGATCTTCAACTCGGTAGGGATCTGCCATCCCTCCCGAGTTGGAAGGCTGCGTCAAACCACCTCCTGGGATTGCCTCTCCTTAGAAATTGCAAATCTTAGCCGGGACTAGCTTCGTCTTGGCGTATGCAGTCAGGAGGGAGCGCATGCGCCCCAATCCTTTTCTTGTTATCTGCGAGGGAGCTATTCCCGGCCTGCGCCCACCGCACTACGCTTGGCACGTCCTCAAGCGAGAGAACAGGATCTGTTGCAAACTTTTCGGTAACTCAGTTCGGCATATGCCTCCGGCAAGCTGCGGAGGTGCATGATGTTCAAGGGCCGCCATTTCGATCGCTCGGTGATCCTGCTGTGCGTCCGATGGTATCTCGCGTACAGCCTGAGCTTGCGCGATCTTGAGGAGATGATGACTGAGCGCGGCATCTCCGTTGACCACACGACTATCCATCGCTGGAGCGTTCACTATGCTCCGTTCCTGCTGGCGCAGGTCAATCGGCGCAAGCGCTCGGTCACCGACCGGTGGCATATGGACGAAACGTATATCAAGGTCCGTGGGCGTTGGATGTATCTCTACCGCGCCATCGACAGCCTTGGCGATACCGTTGAGTTCTGGTTCAGCGAGCGGCGTAATCTGGGGGCTGCCAAGCAGTTCCTGCGCACGGCGCTGAAGCGGCGTGGCCGTCCTAAACGGATTGTCATCGACGGCCGTCAGACCAACCGGCAGGCAATCCTGTCCTGCGATGCCGCAGACCGGCTCCAGGATCGGTTAGGGCAGGAGTTGAAACCCATTCGCATCCGCCAAAGTGCCTAACCTCAACAACCGAATTGAGCAGGATCGCCGAGCTATCAAGCGGCGAGTACGGCCGATGATGGGGTTCAAGTCCGTGAATAGCGCTCGTGCAGTGCTGGGCGGCATCGAAATGATCTATATGATGCGCAAGGGACAGGCGAAATACGCCTGCACTCGTCAACTGTCGCTCGCTGAACAGTTTGAGTTGCTTGTCGCCTGAACGCTCCACCGTGCGATTGGCCCTTTCGCGTCTCCTCTCTAAATTGTGACACAACCCGTGGCGCAAGTTACACCTTGCTGCTGACCCGGATACCAGTGAAATCCTTGCTTCGGAGCTGACGACCACGGAAGACGGCGATGCCTCACAGGTTGGGCCTTTGCTGGATCAGATCCCCGGCCCAATCGCTTCGGTCACGGCGGATGGCGCGTACGATGGCGATCCCGTGTACCGCACCATCTCTCAGCGGCATCCTGTCGCCGCTGTGATCATTCCACCGCGCTCAACAGCAGTGCCGAGCGACACGGCCGAGACGGCGCCTACGCCGCGGAATCGGCACCTCCAACTGATCCAGGAGCGTGGTTGGCGCGGCTGGCAAAAGGCCGTCAACTATGGCCGGCGGTCTTTGGGCGAGGTGGCGATGATGCGCTACAAGACCCTGATCGGCCGCCGCCTCCACGCCCGGACTCTGCCGACGCAAAAGGCTGAAGCTGCCGTCGGCTGCAAGGTCCTCAACGTCATGGCGCATCTTGGCATGCCAGTATCCCAGCGCCTCGTCTGAACCCTAGGGTCAAGGGATGAACGCGGCCCATCTCTCAATTGCGCACCAAAGTCGGTGGAGGTCGCTTCTCGCGTGATCGACAGACTGGATGATGGACCTGAGCTGGCAGGCTGGCCCAAGTAAGAGATGGATCGAACACCACTCGGGACTTTTTCAACAAAATCTGCCATTTTGAGACGTTCGCTTCACTGCTGCTTTGGATTCCTCACCAGTTCAGGTCTCCCTTGAGCAATGCATTGTGCAGCCCAGAATCGCGTCGGCGAACACAGTTCTGCCACAAACCGAATTAGATTGAGCTTAGCAATGAGCGGGAGAGAGCCAGCGTGCTGGCCGCCGAAGGAGCAACTGCCCCGGAAACCCTCAGGCACCAGGACCGCTTCGTTGCCCAACACTCTGAAAAGTGGAGCAGCCTGCTCCCGCCCATGGTGAAAGTCGCGGCTGCCCTGCGCATCCCGACGAAACTCTCAGGCCAATGACAGAGGGGGCTCCACCGCAGGATCGCCTGCGGACCATGACGGAGCCTGACGAATGCCTTCGCCCATACAGGCCGGAATCGTCGTATCTCTACGATTTCGCGGGCATCACTTCAGTGCTTCCATGGGGACAAAATCCATATCGATGAAGGACTGATTATCTCCCGCCATGGCCCAGATAAAAGCATAAGAACCGGTGCCGCTGCCACTGTGGATCGACCAAGGCGGCGATAGCACCGCCTGCTCATTGCGCACGATCAGATGGCGCGTGGCACACGGGCGGCCCATCAAATGAACGACGAGACGCTCTGGGGGCATATCGAAATAGAGATATGCCTCCATGCGGCGATCATGGGTATGGGCGGGCATCGTGTTCCACACACTGCCGGGTTCGAAGCGGGTCAGGCCCATCATGAGCTGACAGGTCGGCAGCAGGTCAGCATGGATATACTTGCTTATGATGCGCTTGTTGGCAGCCTCTGCCGTGCCAACCGGTTGCGGCGAAGCCTCCTTCTTCATGACCTTGCGATGGGGGTGGCTCGTATGTGCCGAAGCGGATACCGCATACAGTTTTGCCGGACGAGCGGGATCCACGGAAGCGAAAGAAACATCGGCCGCCCCCCTTCCGATATAGAGCGCTTCTTCGTTCTCGATGATGAAGCTCTGCCCGTCCACAGAGACGCGAGCAGCACCCGCGCTGATGTTGATCAGCGCCAGTTCTCGGCGCTCCATGAAATCGGAGACACCGGCAACCTGTGCCAGTTCAGGCCCGAAGAACAGCGCTGTGCCGAGCGGAGAGATTCCGAGAATGACCAAGCGATCGTAGTGCGTGTACGTCGCACGGATCTTCCCAGGCGCGAACACTTCCTCGATGAGGAAATGTCGGCGCAGTCCCTCCGTATCGAGCGTTTCGGCCTGCTCGTGATGAATGGCTTGACGCACGTCCATAGCTGCTCCGTTCCGATTGTATCAAAAGTGAAGTGTTTTTGCCGCCGGCGTATCAGCGGTCGGCGGCGCCGGTCATAGCTGTAACGGGGACGCCGCTCCCGGCCATCAAGCGCTCGAGCGCTGTCACATCGGGGCTCGGCGGCAGGCTCCCGAGCGCATCTCGCAAGGCTGTCGGATTGCCTTGCGCGGTGACCGCGCAGGCGAGCAGACTTTCGCCCGCTGGTATTTGGCCCAGCAATTGCGGCACGATTGTCTTCGGCGCGATGAGGTTGGTGTTAGGGGGCGCCCGGTGAGCCCGTCCAGTCCTTCCTAACGTTGAGTTCAGGTCAACGATGGCCGATAGATCGGCCTTCGTCTCGACAAGAGCTCGTCCAGCGCTCTCATCGACAATCGGCGCGATGTCGCCCTGCCGCGCCACCGCAAAGCCACCTTCGATCGTGTGCAAGGGGCGCGGCGTGCGAACACGGTGCACACGAACATGAAAAGGCTCAGCCCAATACACCCAGCTCTCGACCTCGACATCGGGGAACGGACGCCAGAGAGCATAAAGCGTCTCGTGAGCAATGAGCGCGATCTCGTTCGCCTCGCGCGTCCGTCCATGCCTGCCGTCATCGCTGAAGCCAATGACGCCATCGAGAACGGCGTCGAAGAAGCGACGTTCATCGCTCTCGACACTAAACCCATACCGGGCCGAGTAGGCGAATTTCGCATATTTTTCCGCGCCGAAGCGCATCGTCAGGTTCTGCTGACCCGACGACAACGCAATGGAATCGCCCGGTGGATTAGAGACGACCATACCAGGATGGCGCAGCGCCCTCGAAGCGGGCCGGGCCGGACACGGAAGTTCCTCGGCACTCCAGAACGGATGGTCCGCCGGCAGCGCGAGAGGCAGAAAGGCCTTGAGCGCCCAATAGGGAGAGCTCGCCGAATTATAACTCTCGGACATGAGAAGATTCGGATAGGTGTAGCCGACGGATAGAACGCCGTCACGATGCGCGATGGGCTGGCGCGTCCACCAGCGCAGCTGGCGCAGATAGTACCCCTTGATGACACCCCAGGGCAGCGCCTCCTCGCTTGCGAAAGCCATCGCGCCCCAAATACCGGCCGTCGCAAACCGGTAGGTCATCGAGCGCCCGAAAACGAGAGCCGCTCCGTCATCCGCATACCAGCGGGATATATCGGCTGAAAAGGCTTTCGCACGCTCGCGAAAGCGCTCGTTGCGAGCATCGTCGTCAAGCGTCGCGAGGATCAGGCCATAGAAATGAAACGCGAAGGGAATGTAGTGATCAACGTGTCGCGGCGAGCCATCGCGATACCAGCCGTCACCGAGATAGAGGGCATCTATCTCCCCTCGGAAACGATCTGACGGCTCTGGATCAAACGAAACGCCGACGGCTTTCAGGCCCATATCGACCATCAACCGGAAGAACTTCCAATTGTTATCGGCATATTCCTTCAGGCGCGCCGCCAGAAGATAATCGGCCACGTTGCGCTTCTGCCGATCGGAAAGCGGCTCCCAGACATGTTCGCCGGCAAGCCGGAGAGTCAGCCCGATGGCGGCGAGCTCGACGAGGCGCTGATCCCTGTCTCCAACCGCGCCCCAGTATTCCGGATGCTCGGGGTCCGTACCCGCGGCAAGACCGCGCGCGACCGGCTCCCAGTCAATCCATGTCGCGCCACCCGCCGCTGCGGGAGCAAGCCCCCAGAGCGGACGAGCGAAGCCTTCGAAATCCGCCGCCGCCAGATCGAAATGGGCGGCGGCCGCATCGAGGCGAACACGCGCCCCGCCAGGAGAGCGAAAGGCTTCGAGAGGACGAACGAGTGCCTGCAAGGCTCTCTCGACATCCTCTCTGGTCCGGCAGGGATTGTCCGCAAGAGGATTGAAGAGGTCGGCAGGCGGCGTAAAGACGGGCATTGCGCAATCCTTCGCCGTGCGAACGCGGCGGCGGGAGGGCGGCACGGCACGAATGCCGCGCCGGATATCGGGTTTCAGGAGCGAATGACGCGCTTGCCTTCCGAGATAAGGCGCTCGGCCGCTTGTGTAACGGAGATCTGTCCGAAGGACAGTTGATCGGCGACTGGGCGCATCACCATCTGGTCGAATTCCGTGGCGCCCTTCGGCGCCGGTGGCGGATAGGGCCCGACACGGTTGGCAATCGCATTGACGTAGTCGATCGTCATACGGGGAACTTCGTCGACGAGCGCCCCGACCACCCCGCGAATGTCGAGATTCACAGGAACACCACGCTCGACGCTGAGGACCTTACCGGCTTCCGGATCGTTCACGAAAAAATCGATGAAGGCCGCGGCAGCGTCGGGACTTTTGCTGGTCTTGCCGATGGACCAGATCAGCGCAGGTCGATAATAGAGTCCGGAGGGTCCATCAGTCTTTGTGACCGGGTAATTTGTGATCCCGAGTTTCTGCTTGAGTACCGATTGATAACCGATGAGCTGGTTCGAATACGCGAAGGACATGGCACTGTTGCCGCGTGCCAGAGGGTTCGTGTCGATTTGACTCTGGTCGAGCGACTGGACGTCCGGAGCCACGCAGCCGCCGCGCTGTCGCAACGTCTCCCAATAATCATACCACTCCTTGGCATCGTCGACGTTGAAACCCAGCTGTCCGTCTTCCGTATACAGGCCCTTGCCGCGCTGATGCAGCCAGACATCGAAGACGGAATTGTAGCGCGAGGCATTCGGCGAAGCCCAGACGCGTTCCTTGCCCATCGCCTTTGTCAGCTCCACCGACAAGTCGGCGAATTCCTTCCATGTGGTCTTTGCGGATGGAGGCGTGAGCCCCGCTTTCGAAAAGGCCTCTGTGTCGTATATGACTGAGAATGAATTGATGCCGAGCGCGATGCCGGCGACCTTGCCGTCGACACGCGCCAGATCGAGAACGCCGGGGCCAAACCTTTCGGTCTTGATCGTGCTTCCAAGGTAGCTGTCGAGTGGCAGCATGGCGCCACGACGGTAGTAGTCCGGCAACGTCGTCGGCTCGAACTGGATAATATCAGGCAGGTTGCGGCCGACAAGCATGGTTGCGAGCTTTGTCCAATAGTCGCCGCCTACAGCCTCGCCCGTGGCCGTGACGCCGGGATGCGATTGCTCGAAGAGCTTGGCGACATCCAGGGTGCGCTTCGAGCGATCCGGAGAGCCCCACCAATATAGACGCAAGGCTGCGTCAGCAGCTTTGGCCGACATGAAGGGAATCTGCGAGGCCAAGGCACCGGCGCCGAGTGCCATGGCTTGTTGTATCAAGTGACGTCTGCTGATCATGGTTTCCTCCCGTTTTTTGTCAGCGGCGTTTCATGAAAGGGCAGGCTCAGAGTGTGAGCGTTCTCCCGTCCGTATCGAACAGATGACAAAGCGACGGAGCGACACTCGCCTCCACGGCGTCGCCGACATGCGTGCGCTTCTGTCCGTCGCAAACGATGGTCATATTCTGACCATCGGTCAGCTTGCCGTAGATGAGGGTCTGGCTGCCGAGATGTTCCACATGCTCGGCGCGGACCTGACCCAGCTGCAATCCGTCGCCGGAACCGATGACGATGTGCTCGGGCCGCACCCCCAGAGTAAGAGGTGCATTGACGGTGATCGGCACGACCTTGTCGGCCGCCACGTGCGTCACAAGCTCTTGGCCGGCCAAATCGACTGCGACGCCATTCGGGCGTGTTCCAAGCGATTTCACATCGAGAAAGTTCATTTTCGGCGAGCCGATGAAGCCCGCAACGAACCGGTTGGCTGGCTTGTTATAGATGTCGAGCGGCCGGCCGAATTGCTCGACACGGCCGGCACGTAGAACGACGATCCGGTCGGCGAGAGTCATGGCCTCGACCTGGTCGTGCGTGACATAGATCATCGTGGCGCCGAGATCGGCGTGCAACTTGGCGATTTCGACCCGTGTCTGAACACGCAGTTCCGCATCGAGATTGGAGAGCGGCTCATCGAACAAGAAAATTCTCGGTTCGCGCACAATCGCCCGGCCGATGGCGACGCGCTGACGCTGGCCGCCAGAGAGCTCTCTCGGCCTACGATCGAGCAACTCCGTAAGCCGCAGAATCGCGGCGGCCTTGCGCACCCGGACTTCGATCTCGGCTTTAGGCATCCTGATGGTCTCGAGACCGAACGCCATGTTCTTGTAAACGCTCATATGCGGATAGAGCGCATAGGACTGAAACACCATGGCGATGCCGCGATCGGCAGCCGCACGTCCGTTCATAAGCTGACCTCCGATGGTCAACCGACCTTCCGAGATCGACTCCAGCCCGGCGATCATTCGCAGAAGCGTCGACTTTCCGCAGCCTGACGGCCCGACAAAGACAACGAACTCGCCGCTTCTGATGTCGAGGTCAACGTCGTGAATGGCTTCTATCGACCCGAAGCGTTTGACGATCTTATCGAGAACGAGACTGGTCATCGGTCTTCTCTGGAGCACTCGGCAGGTGGAATGGATCGGACCTCAACGCTTCATACCAGTGGTCGCAATACCTTCGATGAGAAGGCGTTGGAAGAAAAGGAAGAGGACGAAGACCGGCAGCACGACCAGCGTCGACATGGCGAAGAGCCCGCTCCAATCGGATTGGCCGCTCGAGTCTACGAAGGTGCGCAGTCCAAGCTGCACCGTGTAGCTGTGGGCATCGTTCAGGTAGATCAGCGGAGCGAAGAAATCGTCCCAGGTCCATATGAAAGAGAAGATCGCCGCCGTCGCGAGGACAGGCATCGATAACGGCAGGATGATCTTGAAATAGATCCGCCACGGACCGCAGCCATCCATAGTCGCCGCCTCGTCAAGCTCGCGCGGAATGCCGCGAAAGAACTGCACCATGAGAAAGATGAAGAATGCATCCATGGCGAGAAACTTCGGAACGACCAGGGGCAAGATCGTGTTCACCCATCCGAGATTGAGAAACAGTACATATTGCGGGATCAGAACGGCATGCTGGGGCATCATCAAAGTGCCGAGCATGAGGGCGAACCAAAAGTTTCGCCCGAAGAAGCGCAGGCGCGTGAAGGCGTAGGCGGCCAGCGAGCACGAAGCGAGATTTCCGACAACCGAAAGCAAAGATATCAGAAGGGAATTGAGGAAGAAGCGGCCAAAGCTGACGCTCAGCCCGTTCCAGCCTCTGCTGTAAGCATCGAGGCTGAAGGCTTTCGGGATCAATGACCAAGAAGAAAAGATCTCGTTGTCGGGTTTGAATGAACTCGAAACCATCCACAACAGCGGATAAAGCATCGCGAAACTGACTGCGATCAGGCCTGCATAGAGGACCGCGCGCGTTGCGTGAGAACGCATCCCCGAGATCGATGGCGTTACGGACCCGTCAGTCATCGTAGTGCACCCAGAAGCGCGCCGACAGGAAGGACAGCGCAGTGAAGATACAGATGATGACCACAAGCACCCAGGCCAGCGCCGACGCATAGCCGATGCGGAAGTTCACAAAGGCTTCCTGGTAGAGATAGAGCGTGTAAAACAGCGTGCTATCGATCGGCCCTCCGCTTCCGTTGCTGATGACGAAGGCCGATGTGAACGCCTTGAAGGCGTCGATTGTCTGGATCACGGCGTTGAAGAAAATGACAGGCGTAAGAAGCGGCAGCGTGATCTTGAGGAATTGACGTCGCGCGCCTGCTCCGTCGATGCTTGCCGCCTCGTACATATCCTGAGGAATCTGGCGCAAGCCCGCGAGAAAGATGATCATCGGGGAACCGAACTGCCAGACTGCCAGTAGGACGATTGTATAAAGAGCCGTTCCGGGCGTCGAGATCCAGCTCGGCCCCTCATATCCGAAAACGCTCGCAAGCAGCTTGTTGAGCAACCCGTCGCCAGCAAAGATCTGGCGCCAGAGAACCGCGATGGCAACGCTCGCGCCGATCAGGGAAGGCAAATAGAAAACAGCTCGAAAGAATGTGAGGCCACGCAGTCCCTTGTTGAGGGTAATGGCGATGGCGAGAGCGAAAGTGAGCTTCAACGGCACCGAGAGAACCACGAAGGTGAAGGTGACTTGCATCGCCTTCAGGAAGCGCGGATCATCACTCGCGATGCGCGCATAATTCCCGATGCCGATCCAGTACGGCGTGTCCACGAGATCGTAGTCGGTGAAGGATAAATAAAGCGAGCTCAGCGCCGGTCCGAGTGTCAGCGCGAAAAAGCCGATGAGCCAGGGAAGAAGAAAGCTGTAGGACGCGAGCTGATAGCGCAGGGCGGAACCGCATTCATGACGGGTCGTTGCCTGACGATCGGCCGCGGTCGCAATGCGACTCGCATCTTCGCGAAGATATTGCGCCTCCATGAACCCTCCCTATGCAAGGCCCATTCCGGTTTTCTTTTTTATTGTCGGCTAGCGTGCTGACAGGTCGAAAAAATGTCAACCGAAAATTTATATATTGACGAAACTTTCGTTTAATTAGAAAATTGTAGAAATTTTCGGATGGACCTATGAGAGCTCAGCTGGATTCCTACTTTGGTGTTCTTACCGAGGCCGGGGCGACCCGTTCGACCGATCGTTACCAACGAGCGCTCGAGCGCTGTCTCGAGCGGCTTCGAGACGTGATGCCGATTGTCGGGCTGAGGAATCCCAAGATCGGGCGCCCGGACCTGACCTGGAACTATTGCGGACCTTTCGATTGGGTAGTCAGCTTCCAGTCCGGCCAGCTATGGCTGGCGCTTCAGCTCACCGGCGAGCCGATATTCCTGAATGCCGCCCGCGCGCGGCGCCCCATCTTCCGACAGATTCTTCAGAACCGTCACGCCCGCGATCACGATCTCGGCTTCCAGTTCTCCTTGAGTTGCGTCGCCGACTGGCTGATGACGAGTTCGCCGGAGGCACGGGAGCTGGGCTTGCGCGCTGCAGAAGCCCTTTTGGCCCGTTTTCACGAGGAAGGCCAGTATCTGCAGGCATGGAATCCGCGCACGACCCACGGCGGATCCCGCGCCGAGTTCGTGGCCGGACGCGTGATTGCCGACACGATGCAGAATCTCGCCCTCCTGTACTGGGCGCATCAGGAAACCGGGCATGCGGATTTTCGCGACGCGGCGCTCGCGCATGCAGCGACGACCGCCAGACATCTGGTCCGAAGCGACGGTACGAGCTATCACACCTTTGTCTTCGATACCGTTTCAGGAGCGCCATTGCGCGGCGAAACCCATCAGGGCTTTGCCGACGAGTCCTGCTGGTCGCGCGGACAGGCCTGGATGATCCATGGCTTCGCTCAATGCGCACTTACCACGGGCGACAAGGAAGCTCTCGACATCGCTCGCAGGCTCGCGGCCAAGGCAGAGGCTCTCATGGGCCAGGATCCAGTGCCCGTCTGGGATTACTGCATCACCGAAGACACTCCGGCTTATCGCGACAGCTCGGCCGGTGCCATCATGGCGGCCGGCGTCTACATCATCGCAAGCCTGACCACAGGGGCTGAGGCCGCGCGCTGGAACGCCTTCGGCGACCGGCTGCTGGATGGCCTGCTGACGACCTGCGATCTGACAACGAATCCGGCGGCCCATGGTTTGCTGGACCATGGGGCCGCTCACGTGAAAGCGGGATTCACGGACACGATGCTGCCTTACGGCGACTATTATTTCATGGAGGCCTTAATGCGCTCCTTGGGTCACACCCAATTTTTCTGGTAGAGGCAGAAATAAACAGATTCTAAAAGTGCAATGGAGCAGCTCGATATTGCACCGCAGCCATGAAAAGTAGACTGAAGTGATGGATAATCGACCGGCGACACCAACCCTTCACGATATCGCCCAGGCGGCGGGCGTTTCCGTTGCGTCAGTCTCAAAGGTTCTGAACAATCGCCCCGGCGTTAGCGACGAAAGCCGGCGCCGCGTTCTCGGTGTTGCGGGTGAACTCGGCTATCTCGGCCGTGCCGGGCGCGCCTCTCGTTCGGCGATCAACAGCGTCACGATCGTCACCCTGTCCCGTTATTTGTCAGACAGCCAATTCTACGAGGAGATTTTCCAGGGGATTGTGGAGGAGGCCGATGCACATTCACTCGACACCGATGTGCGACTTCTTCCGTCGGACCGCCCCCAGACGGAGGTCGATGTTTCCGACATTATCCGTAATGGGCCACCTAGCTCTATCCTGCTTTTGGGACTGGACCAGCCCGCCATCGTGGATCAGGTCGTGGCAAGCGGGGTTCCGGCCGTCATCATTAATGGCCTCGATCCGACGATGCGCTTGAGCAGCATCTCGCCCGACAACCGTTTCTCCGGTTGGCTGGCGACGCGCCGGCTGCTCGATGCCGGTCATCGCGAGATCGTCTACATCACTCTCCCACTCAGGTTGTCGCTGCGCCGGCGCCTCGACGGTTTCCGGGATGCCATGGAGAGTGCCGGAATAGCCTTCGACCCCGATCGTCATGTGATCGACCTCGACAAGGAAAAGGTCGCGGATTTCGAGGCCCGCATTGCAGTCGACCGCGCGTTCAAGAGTGGGCGTCTCAAAGACACAACGGCTTTTCTTTGCAGCACCGATGTGATCGCTCTGGGCGTCCTGCAATCGCTTGAGGCGCGCGGCCTGTCGGTTCCATCCGACTACTCGGTCATCGGCTTCGACGACATGACAATCGCGCTGCACAGCCGACCGCCGCTGACCACGATGAGGATCGACCGCGGAGAATTGGGACGGCAGGGGATTGCAATGCTGATGGAGAGGATTGCCAATCCCAATGCCAGCCCTCGCCGTGTTGCAATGGCTGTACCACTGATCGAACGCGCAACAGTTGGCCCTCCGCGCACGCAGCCGGCTTAATGGGCCGTTTCGTGACGGGCCTCCTTCCCGGACTGCGCTCATTCACCTTTCGAGACGTTGGTGCATAAAAAGGTTCGGGTGTCGGATAGGGCTGGCCATCAGGTATAGAGGCGGTATTGTCAACTTGACGCCCGATCGGCACAGCTACCGCAAGTACAGCCATCAAGCCAGTCCAATCAGCTTATCAAGGCAACCCCGGACACATCGCGCCAGGAATTGAAAGCGCGATCGCGGGCCACGCGATACTCACTGGCGGAAGGACGGTGACGGCGGAGTTGAAAGTGGTTGTGGATCGGAGTGTGAGTGGCGAGAAATTGCTGCGCGTGCCGGACCGACTTGAACTGAAGTAGTTGGAACTTAATCTGACAGACGGTGTCGATTGGCTGAGGCAAGAGCCGAGGCCGGGCGCGGAGTAGTCGGGGTGCGCAGCGCCCGGCCTCGGCGTTCACAAGGACCACCGCCATGAACCAACGAGCAGAAGATCATCCGCGTCAAGCTCGGCCTTTTGGAGCTGGCCGAGCAGCTCGGCAATGTCAGCCAAGCCTGCCATATGATGGGCTATTCCCGCGGCAGCTTCTACCGCTTCAAAGAGCTCTACGAGGCCGGCGGCGAGATGGCGCTGCAGGAGCTGACCCGGCGCAAGCCGCTGCTGGCCAACCGCACGCCACCGGGGGTGGAGGCCGTCCTCGTTGAACTGTCCCTGGAGCAACCCGCCTTCGGCCAGATCCGGATTGCCAACGGGATGCGCAAGCACGGCCATTCGATCTCCCCGGCCGGCGTGCGCGGGGTGTGGCAGCGGCACGATCTCGAGACGATGAAGAAACGCCTGAAGGCGCTCGAGGCGAAGGTGGCGCAGGAGGGCCTAATCCTCACCGAGAGCCAGGTGGCGGCCCTGGAGAAGGCCAAGGCCGAGAAGGATGCGCATGGTGAGTTCGAGAGCGAGTGCCCCGGCTACTGCGGAGCCCAAGACACCTTCTACGTCGGCACCATGAAAGGAGTTGGGCGCATCTACCAGCAGACCTTCATCGACACCTACACCAAGGTGGCGTTCGCCAAGCTGTACGACCGCAAGACTCCGATCACCGCGGCCGACCTGCTCAATGATCGGGTTCTACCCTTCTTCGATGCCCACGAGGTGAAACTATGTCGGGTGCTCACCGACCGCGGCACCGAGTACTGCGGCAATCTCGAGCACCATGAGTACGAGCTCTATCTGGCGGTTGAGGCCGTGGATCATTCCAGGACCAAAACCAAGAGCCTACAGACCAACGGCATTGTGGAGCGCTTCCACAAGACGGTGCTGGACGAGTTCTATCGTGTGGCGTTCCGCAAGAAGATCTATGGCTCGATTGCAGAACTGCAGAGTGATCTCGATGCTTGGGTTCGGAGTTATAATGAGGAGCGGCCGCACCAAGGCCGGTGGTGTTTTGGCAAGACGCCGATGCAAACCTTCCTGGATGGCATGCCGCTGGCAAAGGAGAAGATGATTGCAGCCTGATCCTGTCGGACAGGCTCAACCCGATCACTCTCAGACGCCAAATGCCAGATCAAATACCGACTACTACACTCCAAAAGAACCGCTTTCCGTCCTGCCTTTCCTTACGCTACGCTTCATCGGAACGGCCCGCGCAAGCTACTGCGGCCAGTCCCTGGAATGGAAGGCACCGCCGATGAGCCAACGGACATACCTCGTTGCGGCCGCATGGGCCGCGGCCACCAAGCCCAGGATCAACAAGGCGAGACAACTGGGCAGCAACCGGCGGGAAAGGGTTCGGAAGATCGCTGTCATGGCCCGTGTGTCCTGTGTTCAGCGAAGAGGCTTCGAACAGCCAGTCAAGCGCAACCGTTGTCGGCACAGGGCGTGGCCAGCCACGGAATTGGTACCGTACAGCCCATCGGCGACCGCCTGCTTGACTGCCTCGGACAGCGACTTATCCGTTTGAGACATCCGCATGCGAACTGGAAAGCGTGCGGCTCGTCTCGATGGCATTCGGACACTCTCGGCATCAGCGTCCGGCGTTCGCAAAGTCACCTTGGGGTCAAGGTGCGACTTTGAAAGGAGGCAATGACAGTCTGTCTTCCGCTTGAACATGGAAGCTCGGCTGTATGCAGCCATAGTCGCTCGCTCTAAACTGCCGCTAGGCACCTGTTCCGATCATGGCGGCACGCGTTCAAAGTGCGAGCGGTCCATGTCCTTGAACCCATGGAAATAGCCACCCCAGCGGATAGATACCCCCAGTTCGGCAGCAGCCTTCTTCAGCGCGATGGCAATCCGCTTCTGGACCTGCCGATCAAAATAGACATGGCCCTGCGGGTCGAGAGGCCATACATCCACCGCATTGCCTGACCGATGCGGGCTGTCCTGCGTTCTGGACCAGCCCCAAGCGACCGCTTGGCGTTGCAGCTTGTCGGTGCGTCGGCCCGATCCGATCACGAAGCGCAGGCCTGGATTATCGGCCTGCGCCTTTCTCACCACATTGGCGAGTGCCGGGTCGAGGGAGCGCAGGTTGGCCTCATGATTTCCGACGGGGTCCGGATTCCAGGCCCGGAACATCGCGAGCTGATCCCGCCCATATTCATCTCTCGCGGGGATCTTCGCGTACACACCGCCCGGTCCGCTCAGGAGATTGGCGGCGATAGCCGGAGGGCTTCGCGATCCGATACCGGTTGCACCTTGAGCCGCGGCGTCCGAACCGAAACCGATGAGCACAACGATGGGCAACCCGAGATGGAGGAATCGTAGGTTTCGCGTCATGGCGACATGCACAGTCACAGCACGATGGTGCGAAAGGAAGGCAGAGCCATGCGGCTCGTCAGGTTCATCCTGCTCAGTCTGGAAAGCGCGGGCTGCTGCCGTTCGTTCCAGAATGGCTCGATCACAAACGAGCATGCAGGGTTTTGCAACAGGCCGAACAGCACTATCACTTGAGCTTTATGAACTTCTTCTTGGCGGCCGCAAGCTGACCATGGCGCAATGTCCGAGAAGCGCCAGGAGCAGACCTCTCCCTTGTTCGGTCCTTTTAACTCACAGGTTGCGCGGTATCGGGCCCATGATGAGCAAGGTGGACCTAAAATACTTGCGCCCTGAGTTCGGCAACCGCACCTAGACGTTCCGAGATGAGGTCTGATGACCTACTCGCCCCGCTTCACCCGCACCCACTCGCGTTTGAGGATAGCTTGCGAGACCTGGATGATGGCACGGCTGATGATATCGATGCGCTCGTCGATGTCCTCCCCGGGCGAGGGTGACCGAAGTTGGTCGACTGCCTCGCTCATCAGAGCCTTGAGCTGCTGATGATCCTTCTCCAGCGGGTTCAACATGAGCTCGGTCTTGGACACTATCCGCAGCAGGCTCTCGACCCGTCTGAACAGCTCGGGATCCCGGGCGATGACGGTGCCGATGGGCTCCTCCACGGTGTGGCGCACGGCTGCCGTGGTCAGAAGCTGCGAATTGAGGCTCGCCACAAGGTCGCGCATCGTCTCGATCCACCTCTGGCGATTCACCGACAGCACGTTCGCCTTGAACTCGATTTTCGCGTTCCTCGTGTTGACGAACGCGCCGGCAATCGAGGCGATCATCGCATTACTGGCGAAGATCAGGGTGATCCACTGTGGGTTGATGTCCATGTTCGTTGTCCTCGGGTGTGGGCTTTCGCGGTTCCTTCAGCCTGGATGTCGGGCGTCGGCCAGCTGGGCAACCGGACCGGGAACGAAGGGCCACGGTCCGTGATGCGAGCCGTCAGCTCGTCGCGTTCTATGCCGCCTCATGCGCCGCCTCCGCCAGCGGTTCTTCCCTGGACAGGGAGGGCGCCTTGATGCGGAACCAGGCCACGTACAGCGCCGGCAGAAACAGGAGGGTCAGCAGTGTGCCGACGATGATCCCGCCCATCATCGCGTAGGCCATCGGGCCCCAGAAAACCTCGCGCGAGATCGGGATCAGCGCCAAGCTCGCCGCCGCCGCGGTCAGCAGGATCGGCCGCGTCCGGTGCATGGTCGCCTCGATCACCGCCTCCCATGGAGCCCAGCCCTCACGCCGCAGATCCTCGATCTGCACGATCAGGATGACCGAGTTGCGGATCAGGATCCCGACCAGCGCCAGCACGCCAAGGATCGCCACGAAGCCCAGAGGAGCCCCGCTGGGCAGCATCGCCGCCACCACGCCGATCAGCCCAAGCGGCGCGACCGCCACCACCAGGAACAGCCGCGAGAAGCTCTGGAGTTGAACCATCAGGATCGTCGCCATGATGAACAGCATGAGCGGTACCACCGCTGCGATGGGGCCCTGGGATTTGGCGCTCTCCTCCACGGGACCGCCCACCGCCACCCGGTAGCCGGCCGGGAGCGTGCGGACGAATTCCTGCACCTTGGGCTCGAGCTGCCGGACAACCGTGGCCGGTTGGGTCGCATCGGCGATGCTGCCCCGGACCGTGATCGTCGGCAGCCGGGTGCGGCGCCAGATCACGGGGTGTTCGAGCTCGTAATGGAAGGTCGCGACGGCCGCCAGCGGCACGGACTGGCCGTTCCGGCCCGGCAATTGCAGGTTCTGGAGCGTCTCGATCGACTGGCGCTCCGCGGAGCGCGCGCGCTCCACCACATCGACCAGATAGATCGCGTCGCGCACCTGGGTGATGCTCGTTCCGCCCACGATGCCGTTGAGGGCGCCGGCGATGTCCTGCGAGGTGACGCCGAGCTGGCGGGCCTTGTCCTGGAGCACGTCCACCTTCACCACGCGGGCGGGCTCGTTCCAGTTGAAGCCGATATCAGTGACCAGAGGATGCTCGCCCACGAGAGCCGCGAGCTGCTGGGCCAGCTCCCTCACCTTCTGGACATCGGGCCCGCTGAGCCGGTACTGCACCGGGCGCCCGGCTGGCGGCCCCAACGCCAACAGGTCCACGTACACATCCAGGCCGGCAAATTCCTGCCGGGCCAGGGTCTTGATCTTGGACCTGAGGCGCTCCCGGGCCTCGATGCTCTTGGTCACGATGACGATCTGGCCGTAGTTGGGGTTCGCCGGCTGAGGGTCGAAGGAGAGGATGAACCGCACCGCGCCCTGGCCGACATAGGACGACCAGTGATCGATGTCGGAATCGCCTGCGAGCTTGGCCTCGAAGCGGTCCATCTGCGCCTTCGTCTCCGCGATCGAAGCGTTCTGCGGCAAGGTGAAGTCGACGAGGAGCTCGGTGCGGTCCGAGGACGGGAAGAACTGCTGCTCGACGAACCGCAGGCCGTAGAGCGAGGCGCCGAACAGCGCGACCGCCACCCCGATGGTCACCCAGCGCCAGCGCATGGCGCCGTCGAGGACGCGCGAGAACGCCCTCGCGAGGCGGCCCGGTTCGTCGTGATGCTTCTTCATTGTCTTTGGCAGAAGCGTCACGCCGAGCAGGGGCGCGAACAGCACCGCGACGATCCACGACAACAGCAGGGAGACCGCGATCACCACGAACAGCGTGAACGTGTACTCGCCCGCGTTGCTGCTGTTGAGGCCGACCGGGATAAAGCTCGCCACGGTGACGAGCGTTCCGGTAAGCATCGGGAACGCAGTGGAGGTGTAGACGGCGGTGGCGGCCTTGCGCAGCGTGTCGCCGGCCTCCAGCCGCGCCACCATCATCTCGACGGCGATCATGGCATCGTCGACCAGAAGGCCGAGTGCGATGATGAGAGCACCGAGCGAGATGCGCTGCAACGAGATGCCGAAATACTGCATGACCATGAACGTCATGGCGAGCACGAGCGGGATCGACAGCGCGACCACGAGCCCGGCCCGCATGCCGAGACTGACGAAGCTGACCACCAGCACGATCGCCACGGCCTCGAACAGGGCCTTGGTGAAGCCGCCGACCGCCTCCTCGACCACGACGGGCTGATCGGCCACGAGGTGCACGCCGACGCCGATGGGCAGTTCGCCGACGATCCTGTCCATCTGCTCCTCCAGCGCCTTGCCGAATTCCAGCAGGTTCGCGCCGGTCTTCATGCCGATGGCAAGCCCGATGGCAGGCTGGCCGTTGAACCGGAACAACGCCTGCGGCGGGTCGACATAGCCCCGGCGAATGGTGGCGATGTCGCTGAGGCGGAAGAAGCGGTCGTTGATGCGCAGGTTGAGGCCGCGCAGGCTCTCCTCCGACGTGAACTGCCCCGTCACCCGGACGCTGATGCGCTCGGGACCAGCCTGGATGACGCCGGAGGGCGTGATGGCGTTCTGGGCCTGGAGCGTCCGAACCACATCCTGCTCGCTGATGCCGAGGGCGGCGATCTCGCGTGTCGAGAACTCCAGGAAGATCACCTCGTCCTGGACGCCGATCAGATTGACCTTGCCGACATTGGGCACCGTCAGCACCTTGGCCCGCACGTCCTCGACGTAGTCGCGCAACTGCCGCTGCGTCAGTCCGTCCGCGGTGAACGCGTAGACGTTGCCGTACACGTCGCCGAAATCATCATTGAAGAAGGGGCCCGCGACGCCTTGGGGAAGCTCCCGTTTGATGTCGTTGACCATGTTCCGCACCTTCACCCAGACGCCCGGCACGTCGCGGCTTTTGACCGTGTCCTTCAGGTTGACGTAGATCACGGTCTGGCCCGGCGTGGTCTGGCTGCGGGTGTAGTCGAGCGCGTCGAGCTCCTCGAGCTTCTTCTCGATCCGGTCGGTGACCTGGCGGGCGGTGTCCTCGACGGTAGCGCCGGGCCACTGGGCGGCAATCACCATCGTCTTGATGGTGAACGACGGATCCTCCTCGCGACCGAGGGTGACGTACGCGAAGATGCCGGCAATGGCGGACACGATCATGAAGTACCGGACGAGGGAGCGGTGCTCGAGCGCCCAGTCGGACAGGTTGAAGCGGCTTTTCATTGGGAGACCTCGTCTGCGATCTTGACTGTTTGGTCGGGGGTCAGGCTGTGCACGCCGGCGGTGACCACACGCGTGCCGGGCGCGATCCCATCCAGGACCCGGACTGCGGACCCGTCCCGGGCGACAACCGTCACGTCGCGGGTCGACACCGTCCGGAGGGCCGGATCCACGATCCACACCATCGTCCTGCCGTCCCGCTCCAGCAGGGCCGAGACCGGCAGCTCGATGCCCGGGGCAGCCTGCGTCCTGACCGTCGCGGTGATCGTCGTTCCGAGCCGGAAACTCTCCGGTGGATTGGCGAGGGTGATCCTCACCCGCAGCGTGCGGGTGGTAGGATCCGCTTGCGGGGCAATCTCCCGCACCGATCCGGTCGCCTGCACCGAAGGATCCAATTGCAGGGCGATGTCCAAACGATCACCTGGCTTGAGTTCACGCGCGATGCTGTCGGGCAGATCGACCACCGCTTCGCGGATGTCCGGGCGAGCCACGGTGACGACCGTCTGTCCCGGCTGGACCACCTGACCGAGTTCTGCCGCGGTGGCGGTGACCACACCGTCGAAATCGGCGCGCAGCTCGGTGTAGCCGAACTGCTCCTCCGACTTGTCGAGGTTTGCCTTGGCGCTCGTGACGCCCGCCTCCGCGGTTTCGCGGGCCTCCCTCGCAGCGTCGTACTGAGCCTGGTTGGCAATGTTCTGCTGGAGCAGCGTGCGTTGGCGAGCCTCGGTCGCGGCGGCATTCTCCAGGCGGGCAGTGGCGCTGGCGAGGTCGGCCTGCGCCGATCGCACCGCAAGCTGGTAGGCGACCGGATCAAGTGTAGCGAGGCGCTGTCCCTTCCTGACGACGTCACCGACATTGACGTCACGGCTGATGATGCGTCCGAGCACCCGGAAGCCGAGGTCGGATCTGTATCGAGGCTCGACGGTTCCGGCGAAGCCCACCGTCTGCACAGCCTGCGAGGTCACCGCGAGGGAGAGAGCCGGCCGTGGTGCCGGCGCCTTGGCGTGCTGCTGATCCTGGCAGGCAGCGAGCAGGCCGACCGAGCCCAGGGCGGTCAGGGATACGAGGATCGGTTTCATAGGGCCCCTCCTTCGGTGAACGCGACAACCTGCCGGGGCCGCAGGAACTGCGCCCCGGCGGTCACAACGACCTCGCCAGGCTCGAGCCCCTCCCGCACGATGACCTTTCCGATGTCGTAGCCTTCGACGGCGATCGGCTTCAGCGACACCGTTTTGGTCTGGGGATCGACGGTCCACACCGCTGGGTGCCCACCCTCGCTGGAAAGAGCGCTCGACGGGACCATCACGAGTTCACGGGACTGGAACCGGCCTTCGCCGACGATGGCCGCTCCGAGTGTCATCGCCGCCGGCGGATGCTCGATGCCGACCTTGACTTTAACGGTGCCGCTGGACAGATCCACGGTCGGCGAAACCTCGCGCACGGTGCCCTTGGCTTCGACGGCCGGATCGGACACCAGCGTCAGCGCGATCGCGGGATCGGCGGGTTCGCGGGTAAAGATCGACTCGTAGACATTGAACACCGCGTCGCGCGACCCGTCCTGGGCGATCGAGAAGACGGTCTGGGCCACCTGCACGACTTGGCCCACCTCCGCCTTGCGCGCCGTGACGACACCGGCAACGCCCGCCCGCAGGACCGTGTCGGAAAGATGGTCGCGGGCGGTGCCGAGCTGCGCCTTCGCATTGTCGAGCGCGGCCTGGGCCGTGAGGTAGGCTTCCTGGGCTTGGTCATGCTCTCGCTTGGTCGTGTAGCCCCGAGCGAGCAGCGCCTCCTGGCGCTCATAGGTGGAGGTCGCCTGGCGGAGTGTGGCTTCGGCAGCCTGAACGGCGGCCTCGGCGGCGGTCAGCGTTGCCTGCTGCTGCTGCGGGTCGAGTCTGGCCAGCACCTGGTCGGCGGTCACGTGGTCACCGACATTGACCAGGCGTTCGCTGACCCGGCCGGCCACCCGAAAGGACAGATCGCTCTCGGCCTGAGCGCGGACCTCGCCCGTCAGTCGAACGGTCGGGGCATAGTCGGTCAGGGTGACAGTTTCCACCTGCACCATGGTCGGAAGGCTCTGCGGCTCGCTCGTCTGTTGTTGGCAAGAGGCAAGACCCAGGGCGATCACCGCCACTGAGGCTGCCGAGGCAAAGCGGCAGGTGTCTGCACGGAAGCAGGAAATCATCGATCCACTCGGCTGTATGCACTGCTGGTTGCGCAATCGCGGGCGATGAGGTGGCAGGCGACCTCAAATCCCACATGGCTCCCGTGGCGCAGCCGGTTGCGGTCGGCAGATTGGGCCACGGAAGCGAGTCTGTTGGGCGTGACGACGCCAACCCCGATCACACTGGGGCCTGTCGTCGAACCGGCTTCCGAAGGAGACGCAAGCACACAGGAACTGATCGAATGCCGGTTGCATGAGAGCCTTCCATCCGAACGGCCCTATCGTGGGCGGTCGCTGAGGCTAAGGAGCGGGCGTATCGTGCTGCCCTTTCTCATATTGAACATTTAAGTCAATTCGACTATATAGTCAATAGGAAATTTGAGAAATCGTGGAGTGAGGATCCCCATGGCGAAGATTGACGCGGCCCGCAGGGCAGAGATCGGTCGGGAGAAGCGTGCCAGGACACGGGCGCAGATCCTCGAAGCGGGCACGATGCTTCTCGCGGAGAAACCGCCCGAGGCGCTCACGGTGGATGCGATCGTCGAGGCGGCGGGCGTCGCGAAGGGCACGTTCTACTATCACTTCCAGAACATCGAGGAACTGGCCGCCGCGGTAGGGTCAAAGCTCGGGGAGAGCTTCGACGATCTGCTGACTGCCGCCAGGCTTGAGCTGCCCGATCCCATCGCGCGTCTGTCCTTTGCCTTCACGCAATTCCTGGAGAAGGCGACCTCGGACCCTGCCTGGGCACGGCTCGTGCTCCAGAGCGCGCAGGCTCCTACTGAGTTCGCCCGCGGCATTCGCGCTCATCTCAAGGCTGATCTCACCGAGGCGATTGACCAGGGCCGGCTGAGTGTGCGGGACGTGGAGCTGGCTGCCGACATCGTCCTCGGCATCTGGCTCCAGGTTGTGCGTGGCAGTCTCGAGCGACGGACTGTGTCGGATCTATCTGACCTGGCTCTTGGTGCCGTGCTGCGCGCCCTCGGCGCGTCCCAGCCCAGGATGGAAATCGTGTCTGATAGGGTTGGCAGGTCAAGCCGGACAACGACCTAATCACGTCCGCTTGGCGGACGGACGTGCCGCGGCAGGTATCTGGGCTCGATCAGATAAGCGAAGATTTCCTGCCGCGGTCCGGATCGACCTGTCACTCCGCGGTCCAGCCGCCATCCATCGGCAGATTCGTGCCGGTGATCTGGCTGGCCGCGTCGGAGCACAGGAACACGGCGAGTGCCGCCACCTGATCGACGGTGACGAACTGTTTGGTGGGCTGGGCCTCCAGCAGCACGTCGTTGATCACCTGCTCCTTGGTCAGCCCGCGCGCCTTCATGGTGTCGGGGATCTGCTTCTCCACCAGCGGCGTCCAGACATAGCCGGGGCTGATGCAATTGACCGTGATGCCGTGGGTCGCCACCTCCAGCGCCAACGTCTTGGTGAGCCCCGCGATGCCGTGCTTGGCGGCCACGTAGGCCGACTTGAACGGCGAGGCGACGAGCGAATGGGCCGAGGCCGTGTTGATGATCCGGCCCCAGCCCCGCGCCTTCATGCCGGGAACCGCCGCCCGGATGGCGTGGAATGCGGAGGATAGGTTGATGGCGATGATCTGGTCCCACTTCTCGACCGGGAAATCCTCCACCGGTGAGACGAATTGGATGCCGGCGTTGTTGACGAGGATGTCGACGGACCCGAAGGTCCGCTCGCCCAGCCGCACCATCTCCTCGATCTCGCGCGGCTTCGTCATGTCGGCCGGCGAATGGATCGCCTTGACGCCGAACTCGCGCTCGATGCCGGCACGCTCCTTCTCGATTGCACCTGCGTCGCCGAAGCCGTTGATGACGACATTGGCGCCTTCCTTGGCGAGCGCCCGGGCGATGGCGAGGCCAATGCCGCTGGTCGAGCCGGTCACGACGGCAGATCTGGAGCGAAGTATCATCGAAGCCTCCTTGTTGCTAGGTCCAATCGGTCAATCGAAGCACTCGTCTTGATCTGGGATCTCCTCACGATCCTCGACCCGTCGAGTGTGGTACCGTGTACGAACTTTCACTCGACCATTGTTCGTGTGCGTAGATCCCCATGTATCGGGGCTCCTGATGGCAGGATCAAACGCATCTTCGACATTGTACCAGGCGTTCTCAGGGTACCGTCAGTGGAAAAATAGCGCCCATCCGACCAATGCGAGCGGGGCAACAATCCCTAGAGCGAAAGACAATGCTTTGCCTGTCATGGCATGTCTCCCTGAACGCGCTGGCGCCTTCGTAGGCCAACACGCAGACGCAATTCCAATCGTGAGCCATCGATAGCGAAGCGGCTTCTGAAGTGACGGTGTGAGCCGAACCCCTCCAAAGTGCGCTCGTCCAACGCCGAACTTGTCTCATTGCATCACCGAATGTCAGGCAGACGCAGCCTCAGGCGGCTTGGCGCATCTCGACCTGCGCCGCGACAAAGGCCGTTGCTCTTTCGGCCGCCAGGGCCTGACGAATGGCATGGCATACCTCAACCGGCGCCGGCTGCTTCAGGACAAGGTCGCCGCGTGCCGATACCCGCTGCTCGGAGCCAGCCAGGATCACAACCCGCCCCTTGTGCATGTCGTGGTACTCATCGGCGAGAATCCAGCCGTCGACGAGGCCGGGCAGCGCGGCACGTGTGTACAGCCAGCCGATGGGGCGGTTCCAATCGCGCAAAGCCAGGAGCGCTTTCTCGCCCGTATCCATCGTAATGACCTCATGGCCCTGAGCGCGCAGCCATCGTGCGACCGCCTCGCACATGATTGGGTTGTTGTCGGCAATGAGGATCCGTTGTGGTTCGACCATGCTCATGGTGCTCTCCGGGATGAGCTGATGGCTTCAGTCCGTCGGTCACGCTCATCCGTTTGTTATTTCAATTTCGAGATGCGTGTTGACTTTCGCGCGTTGCATGCCTGCCGCCAGCATTGGCGGCTGCATCGGGCACCCGGCTTGCCCTTGTCCACGGTGTGGCGAGGAGCGCCACGGGTGCAACGTCACACGCAGGCCGATGCTCCGACGACGCTGGCGAGGCGTTCGCAAATGCGACTGTAGCAACGTAAGCGTGGAGAGATGTGAGATTCGTGATCATAATCTAGTCTCCTTTCATGTTCGACCAAGTGACGAGCAACGCAGCTCGTCGCGTGCACAGTAGGTGAAGCCTCATCCCAGAAATTCATGGCGCCTCTCTTTCCGGTGGGACGGCTCGGATGGCGCCAGATAGTCATGCGCAACCTTGCCGAGCCCAAGCGTCAGGTCGGCGAGGATGTGGGTGGCCGAGACCACCTCCAGCACCGGCAGCTCCGCGACCGGCGCCAAGGCATGCGACCAGAGGTTCAAGGATGCAGGACCGACCCAAGCCTCTTTCAGGTCGATATCCTCCAGGTAGTACTCGACGAGCTCGCAGATCCGCGGCGAACCGTCGACATGCGGGATAATCTTGAGCAGGAAATTCGGCTTCTGGAGCGCGGCCTTCACGCTCCCGAGATCGGCCGCCCTATGCTTGTAGCCCATCGTGGCGGCCGCGACGCGAACCGGACCGTAGTCGAGCGTGCCGACCAGGGTATCGACTTCCGTACGCAGGGTGGGGTTCGCAAGCTTCTTGGGAAAGCCCCACAGTTCACGACCGCCGGCGATGGGCGGATGATTATTGAGAAACATGCAGTGGCTGTAGCCACCCTTGCGGCCCCGGAACGAGACGGGGATGACCTGTCCGCTCTCGGTGTAGTCGCCGAAGCCGGTCGTGTCCGGCATGCGGATGAACTCGAACTTCACCAGCGGCTCGTCGACCTGGAGCGGCTCCGGAACAAGCTCGCGCAGCTTCTGCGGGTCGGTCCGGTAGGTGATGATCAGATATTCCCGGTTGTGAAAGCGATAGGGCCCGATCGGGAAGGCGGGGCTCGTCAAGGGCATAGCGAAGGCTCTGGTCCGAACGGTATCTTCGTGCATGGCTGAAATCTCCAATGTTTGGCGAGAGGGTTGCTGGGGCTGAGAACCAGTTCGCGACCGCATGCGTCGGTGCAGAGCCCAGTTGCGCTTCAGAACCCTGGCCGCGGGATGCTCTTGGCGCGACTGTCTCTTTGGCGCTATTCTCGTCCGTCCTTGACCAGGTCGAATGTGCGGACCCCTTCCTGATCGTCAGGGCGTTGCAACACCTCGGAATGCCGCAACGTGCGCACCGCATCGTGATAGCCGGCACGCCAGTGCTCCTCCATGGACACCCGCGAAAACTCATAATCCTTCGAGTGGCCTTCGTAGTGCCTCGACCGGTAAATCATCTGGATGATGTTGTACGTCTTGCGGTCCGCCTCCGGGCTGAGGATCTTCGCCTCCTCGGTGGTTCGCAGGGTATCCGGCATTCTCGACAGCAGACTGGCGAGTGCATTGCGTAGGCGCTGCACGCGCTTGAACTGGTCGGTGCTGGCGCGCGTCCGGCTGGAATACTGGATTTCCTTGTGCCGCGTTGCGACCTCGGCCAAATTGCGCGGCAGTTCCCCGTGGGCACTCCACAGATCGACCTGGAACGCAAGCGTGTCCTGCCGCGGGCTCGAATCGACGACCCATTCCAGCGGCGTGTTCGAGATGAGGCCGCCGTCCCAATAGTACTCGCCGTCGATTTCGACGGCCGGGAAGCCGGGCGGCAGCGCTCCGCTCGCCATCACGTGCTCGGGTCGGATTGTGTGCGTGGTGTTGTCGAAATAGACGAAGTTGCCGGTGCGCACGTTCACGGCACCGACGCTGAAGCGCACCTCGCCCGTATTGATCCGGTCAAAGTCGACGACCCGCTCCAACGTGCTTTTCAGGTGTTTGGTCTCGTAGAAGCTCGTCGCCTCGAGAGCGCCGTCCGGATGCAGCCAGGGAGCCAGCAGCCGGGGCGTGAAAAAGCTCGCGGCCCCGCTGACGAGTGCGCAAGTCGCGCTCATCTGGTTGAAGAGAGCGCGTGCCAAGTCTCCTTTGGGGCTGATGGCATGGAAGGCTGGGGAGCAGTCGAGCAGCGGGTTGGCCGTGATCTCCTGCCAAAACGTGCGCAGCTTCGCCACCCGGTCACCCGGTGCATTCCCGGCGATGATCGCGGAGTTGACCGCGCCGATTGAGACGCCGGCGACCCAGTCGGGACGAATGCCGGCTTCCGCGAGAGCTTCGTAGACTCCCGCCTGGTAGGCCCCCAGCGCACCCCCGCCTTGCAGTACCAGCGCGACGCATTCAAACGGGAGCGGTTGTTCCGCGGCCGCGAGATACGGGTGAATTTGAATGTTCATGGCATGTGTTCCTTTGCCTCGATGGTCCGTGGCAGCCGCCATCATGCGGACCCGCGCCGTGGCCCAAACCGATCAACAATGCGGGTGATCGCGTCGGCCAGCCGGATCTCGTGCTTCGTTTCGTGTAGCCTCGCTGAAACTGGTCATCGGCAGGACCCATCAGCTTCAACAGGCCGGGTTTCGGCGGAATTCCGATCCCGCCACAGATTTCTGGTCAGGATGTCCGCGCCCTTGCCGATCGAGAGCAAAAAACAGATGGGCGCCGGTAGTCCGCACGGCTGCGCTCGCTGTTTCGGGCTCGAATGCTCCCCGAGAAACAGCGTCGGTCCTGCCGGCATACGTCCAGTTTGGTGCTTTGATGAAGGCTGGAACCGGACGATCCTCCGGGACGGAGCAGAACAGGTCGAGTTCAGGTTTGTTCCGAAACAGGTTGCAAGCGGGAGAGAAGTCCCCCGCGAAACCTAACGCTGCCGGGCCCGGCCGGCCTTTGAGCCCTTCGTTCGGTGCGACCTCGCTGCAACCCTCCATCGGTAGGATGGCGGCAGGCATCATTAGGCTAGGTTCAGGCAGCATTCCGGTCTCCATACAGGTGTGAGTTGCCGGCGATGCCTGCGATCGAAAGGCTTGGCGCCTCGCCAGCGGACATATGGAACTTGCCAGAGCAATTCACGCTCCGCTTTGAGACAGCATCCATTTTCCGTTGAGACCGGCTTGATTTTCATTTGAGATTGATTTGACTTCAGCGGACTTTAATCCAGCGAATCCGTGAGCCGATCTGGCATCCGCTCGATGGCCGTGCGAGCTTCAGCCGGCGGATGATTCCGATCAAACATGGCAGATGGTAGTGCAACGATGCTGCCTGGGACCAACGTCAGAAAGCGTAGCTGGGTCCACTGGACATTCAGGGCTCCCGTTTTTGAGTGACGGGGCATTCATGAAGCTCCGCGGTTCGCGCAGTCTTTTGACGGGCTTGAACCGTTACGAACATAGCGACATGCAACGGCAACAACTTATGTTGCCGCTGCATGATAAGGCTAGAGACCTTGGCAGGACGGGAGCGGACTGCCGTCTATGTCGGAAGGGGATATCGGGATTCTGTGCCCGAGCGCTCATTGGCATAACCTTTTGAGCGCTACGACAAGTGGAAGAAGGCGCTTAACCGCTTCAGCCGTTGGATCAAGGCCGGGATTTCGGCAAAGGTATCTGTGGACCTGACCAAGGAAGCTGGGAGCCGAAATCTGATACTGGACGGGCCTTGGGTCTGCACGCATCAGCAGTCAGCGTAGCGCACCGTGCAGAGCAGATAAGTGGATCGCGATTTCCGCACGATGCGCAGCTTGAGAAAATGAGCATCGGATCGAAAGGCAGTGCTTAGGCGTTTCTGGCCTGTGCGACCTCAACGCGGCCAATAATGGCATCATAGACGGCCAGCTCGGCCTGTTCGATCGACGCCGCGGCATAGTCAATCGCAAGAGCGGCCTCCCACTCTAGCCTTTCGGCACGGTTCTCCGCGTGTTTGACATCTCGTTCATGTTTACGCTGGGCCATATTTTCCTTCAGGGCCTCCATGTCAGCGGCGACTTTTGCTTGCAGCGACTTCCATTTGTCAGCCGCAGTTTCGCCAGCAGACTTGATGTCCTGATTCACCTTCGTGATTGCCGTCTCGACGGCGGCACGTGACTGCTCCCTACGCGCCGCGATCTTGTCATGCGCCTCCTGCTGGGCCGCCGCCACATGATCCTCGGCGTTCTTGGCGCGAGCCGACAATTCAGTGAGTAGTTCGGAGAGAGGCTTGGCCATGGTGGATCCCCTTTCGAAAGGTTCGCCCAACCCCAGCCCACGCTTTATGTAGACGGCGACGTCATAGGATCAACCCGCGGTCATCAACCAACACAAACGCCGCCAGGAGCTAGCGTACGGTCAGGTATCCCTGATTTTCTGACTCCACGGAAGCGATTGTTGCCCCAGCCGCGGTCGTGATAATCTGCGCTGGTGTGCTCCCGGTAGGAGCCTCACCATGCGCTACCTGTTTGATGACTTCGTGCTTGACCCCGACCGTCGCGAGCTCCGTCGGACGGGCGACCGCATTGAACTTGAGCCTCAGGTGTTCGATGTCCTGGAATTCCTGATCCGCACACGCGACAGGGTGGCCAGCAGGGATGACCTGCTCGAAGCCGTGTGGCGGGGGCGCCTCGTATCCGAATCAACCCTGAGCAGCCGGATCAATGCCGCACGAGCGGCGATCGGCGACTCCGGCTCGGAGCAGCGTCTGATCCGGACGTTGCCGCGCAAGGGCGTCCGCTTTGTTGGGGAGGTCCGAGAAGAGCAGGAATGGAACGCAAAGTCAGAACTTGAGCCGGTGTCCCTACAGGCTACTTCCTCGGATTCCACAGCCAAAAGCCCATCGATTGCCGTGCTGCCGTTCGACAACATGAGCGGTGATCGAGAAGACGACTATTTTGCAGATGGGATGTCCGAGGAGATCATTACCGGGCTGGCGCAATGCAGTGGATTGACTGTCTTGGCCCGGAACTCCTCGTTCACTTTCAGGGGACGATCGGTCGACATTCGGCGGATCGGGGATGAACTCGGCGTGAGCTATGTGCTGGAAGGCAGCGTCCGCCGCAGCGCCGCGCGATTGCGCATTACGGCCCAGCTTATCGACGCGAGATCTGGGGCCCATCTGTGGGCTGACCGCTTCGATGGGGGCTCCCAAGACGTCTTTGAGCTCCAGGACCGGATCACAGAAAGTGTGGTTGCGATTATCGAACCGAAGCTGCTGTTTACCGAGGCTGACCGTACCCGTCGGCGGCCGCCACAGAGCCCGGATGCCTATGACCTCTATCTCCGTGGGCTCTCATTGATCAACGAATACACCGCTGAAGCCACTCTTGAGGCTTTGCATTGCTTTGACAAGGCCCTGGAGTGTGATCCCAGCTACGCTCAGGCCATGGCGGCTTCGGCGTGCTATCGCGGTTTGTCCCTCTTCCAGGGTTGGGCAGGCCCCTCGGAGGAGCCAAGCTCCAGGGGCGTGCGGCTGGCGTGGGATGCCATCGCCCTTGCTCCTAACGACCCCAACGTGCTGTGGATGGCAGCATTCGCGATCTGGGTCTTGGCCAAGGACGGGCCACGCTCCCAGGAGCTTTTTCGGCGCTCGCTGAGCATCAATCAGAACTCCGAGATCGCAATGGCGCTGGCTGGCTGGGTCGAGGCCGCGAATGGAAATCCCGCGGCGGGCCGGGAGTTGATCGAGAAGTCCAGGCGTCTCAACCCCACCCCTCCCACGCCATGGGTCGCGCTGGCCGGGATGGCGTTCACGTATATTGCCGAAGGCAAATATCCAGAGGCGGTTTGGTGGGCTGAACAGGCGGTGGTTCAAAATCGCCGCTTTGCTCTCGCGCTCCGCAGCCTCGCGGTCGCTCTGGTGAATGTTGGCGAAGTGGACAGAGCGCGACTGATCGTGAACGAGATCCTGACGATCGAACCGGACGCAACTGTCGCCAGGATCCCTGATCGGATGCCGTATGTCAGCGAGCCGGTATTGCAAACCTACATCGAGACGCTCCGCCGAGCCGGGCTGCCGCAGTAAACTGTCCAGGTTGTTTCCGTTCGTGGGGAGCCACCAAGTGTAAGGCTTACGCCGGCGAGCAATACGGGCCCAGCAACAGGCCTCACTCGCCATCACTCCGCGTCGGAGATCGCGAGCAGCCGTACTTCCTGTGCGATAGAGATGCCATCTTGTTGGCAGGTTGTCACGCGGAACCAATCTCCGTCCGCTCAGATAAATTCGCGGCATTCGGTAGCAAACGCCACCAGATTTCCGTGACCTGATCCGATAATGTCCGCAACCAATTGTGCAGGGTTTCCTTGCATAATTCGGGGCGAGCGGAGCGTAGGATGGCGGGTGCAGTTGAGGAGTTATTAAAGAAGCGTGGCGAGTTAACCGAGCGGCGGCGAACCCTGGAACAGGAGATCAAGCAAATCGACAGCGATTTGGCCGCCATCGATCAGGTCGCAAGGTTGTTCGACCCAAGCATTCTGCCGACCATAACCTCACGAAAGAAGCTGCCCGCTGGCAGCAACCCGCTCACGGGAGAGAACCTGAGCGCGATCGCCCTCAAGACGATCCGGGAAGCCAAGGAATCCATCAGCACGGCGGCGTGCTCCTCGGCCATTGCGAGGGATAAGGGACTTGCCGAGGACGATCCCTTCTTCAAGGCGATGCCGAGCCGTATCTCAGCCACCCTTTCGAACTTGGAGAAGCGTGGACGGGTGCGACAGGCAGGAACCGTCGATGGGCGCAAGAACCTTTGGGAGATCGCGCGTTAGGCCTTGCCGCCTAGTTCCCACACCAGGTCGGTGGCTTGTTGCCCTGCCAGTAGCCGCATAGGTTCCGTGAGGTCGGATGGGCTAGCGCTCGCCCGAGCATCTCGAGCGTCTGCCCACGGTTGCCGAGGCGGCTACGGTCTTCGCGCCGGGAAAGTTCGACGATGTACCAGTCCAGGTACTTCACCGAGAAGCGATGATGGATGCCCCTGTAGGCCCGCCGCACCCGCGAGAAGACGCTCTCGATCTGGTTCGTCGAGATGCTCTCGCCATTCGATGATCAGGTGACGCCAGCGGTGTCCGGCACAGTCAGTGACGCGCCTTCGCTGGGGGTGGTATTGCGGAAAGAGACGGCAGTCCGACTTGTCTCGTCAACATGCAGTTGAAAGACATCGGGCCGGGCATAGTGGCCCACCGCATCGAAATCGAGGCGGGCACGGGCGATCTCACCAAGATCAATGTCCGCGGTCAGGATGGCCTCGCCCGTGAAATCCGGACCGGCGAGAATCTGCCCAAGTGGGCCGATGATGCAGCTTCCGCCGCGGGAGAGGACCGTATCCGGCTCGTCGCCGAACGCCGTCTCGTATTCCGGCGGGTAGTCCCGTCGCCGGGCGAACTGGTTGCTGGACAGGACAAAGCAGCGGCCTTCCAGTGCAATATGCTGCATGGTCGGCAGCCAGGTGTCTCGCCCATCCGCGGTCGGCGCGCAGTAGATCTCAACACCCTTGGCGTACATGGCCGTCCGCAAAAGCGGCATGTAGTTCTCCCAGCAGATGACCGCACCGACCCGCCCGATGTCGGTTTGCAGCACTGGTAGGGTCGAGCCATCGCCAAAGCCCCAGATCAGGCGTTCGCTCGCGGTAGGCATGAGCTTGCGGTGCCTGCCGAGATAGCGGCCGTCTGGGCCGAAGAAAAGCACCGTACAATAGAGGGTGCCCCCGTCCCGCTCGATCACTCCGATCACGAGATGGATCTGGTTAGCTCGTGCAATCCGGGAGAGATGCTCCGTGTCCGGCCCCGGCACGTCGATCGCACTTTCCCAATAAAGCCGGAACTGCTCCCGTCCGGTGGCGGTCCGGGATCCTACCACAGCGCCGAAGCCAAGCCCGCGCGGGTAAGCTGAGATGAAAGCTTCCGGAAAGAGCGTCAGGCGCGCGCCCGCCCGCGCGGCGTCGGACGCAAGATCCGAGACTTTCTCCAGAGTTCGGGCAGTATTGAACGCGACGGGAGCCGCCTGAACCACCGCAACGCGTCGGGCTGCGCCATGCGAGCCCGTCCCATTGGCATCAGTCATAATCCCAATCCTCCGCTCACCCTGAGGCGTTCCTTATAACATGGATAAGACAATGATGGACTGGCTCGAGCTGATGCCGGCGATTACGACGACTCCAGGTGTATCTCAGGCCGCCGAGTGAGGCGCTCGAGCAGGTAGAGTTCACAGACAGGATCCAGTCTGGCGCCAGCCTCGCCGAACGGGCGCGAACGGTCCTCGTTTACGGTAGGCTCGTCGTAGCCTTCGACCGAGAGCAGGCGCGCCGAAAGTCTCCTTCGGGTCAAACTTTCACATTCTGACCGCTTAACGAACGTCAGCTCTTGAGGTCTCAAGCGAACCGAGCGCCGACGTCGCAGGAGTGCCAGGAAGTGACATGTGCCGACTGTAGGTACCAGGGGCTCTGAATGAGAGAAGGGGCGCCTCATGGGCTCTGTTGCAGTAACTTGGAAAGGGCATAACGAACCCATCTGGGAGCTTGCCTCACGCGGCGAGAGCGAAGAGCCGGTTAACGAGACCGTTTTCGCCTGTCACTCCTTGCAGTTGCGAGATGCAGTGCCCGCGACGGATCATGCGCATCACCTCGAAGCCTTTGATTGTTGCACGCGCCGTTTTCATGCTCTAGAAGCCGCGTGTCGGCCGGATCACGCGCTTGAGCGCACAATGATCCGCCTCAATGACGTTATTGAGAAATTTCGAGGTGCGATGCTCGGCATCCTTCGACAGCAGCCCTTCGCTTTGTAAGCGTTGGATTGCCTTCGGGTAGGAAGCGAGTTTGTCAGTTGTGATCGAAGATGGCGGATAGGTAATCATCGTCTTGAGGGCTTTTCGCAGGAAGCGATAAGCCGCTCGGGTGTTGCGACGGTCGGAGAGCATAAAGTCAATCAGCTGACCGTGCTTGTCGACAGCCCGAAACAGGTATTTCCATTTGCCACCGACCCGCACATAGGTCTCGTCCACCCTCCACGATCCTGAGCGAGGTCCCTGGTAAGGTCGGATCCGCTTCTCGATCTCGGGCGCGTAGCGCTGAACTCAGCGGAAGATGGTGGAGGGATCGACCTCCACACCGCGCTCTTGCATCATCTCAGCTAAGTTGCGATAGCTGATCCCGTATTTGCAATACCAGCGCACGCACAGCAGGACGATCTCGACAGGAAAGCGGCGGCGCTTGAACAGAGACAACGAGACGGCTCCTTGACGAACCGCTCCTCGTTATACGGCCGGGGTTAATGCAACGATCCCCGGCTACAAGGGGACAAAGCGTGTGAACTGCCATGCGGCCTTCGTTGACAATGCCGGCGAGCGCATGGTCGGCGTCAAGAACATCCCTTCGAATCCCTAGAATCCGCAGAAGAACCGCGGACCCCGGGCCTCGGGTCTCCTGACTATGCTCGATCCCGAAAGCGGATATCCTATTGCCCTGATGGATTGTGCGGTAATCAGTTGCACCCGCACTGGCGCGCTCGGCGCGATTGGCGCACGCTACCTGCGGCACTCAGGGGTGAATGACGTATGCTTGATTGGTGTCGGTCCGATCAACCAAGCGGCCATGGCAGCCCTGCACCACGTCTGCAATGATGGCGCCGATATCGGCGTTGTTCATGTCTTCGACCTGAACCGCGAGCGGGCAGAAGCTTACGCACGCCGGATCGAGCAGGAGCTGAAGGTTCGGACCCAGGTGGCCGACAGTGTCGAGGCGGCCGTCCGCGCAGCGGATATCGTCATGCCGGCAACAACGCTTACTGTGCCCGAACAGGCCTATATTCCGTACGAGTGGTTCAAGCGCGGCGCGCTCTATATCTATCTTTCGATCTGGGATGCGAAATTCGACCTGTATGAACATGCCGACAAGTTCTACGCGAATGCCGCAGAATCCATCGAGCGGCACAACCTCACGCCGGGCTGCCTTGTGGATGCCGGGATCCTGAAGCCGGATCAGCTCCTGGATCTGGGGGGTGTCATCGCGGGCGACGTCGCCGGGCGCGATAACGATGACCAGATCATTGTCTATTTCGCGCGAGGCATGGCAATCTATGATGCAATCTGCGGCAATCGCGTTCAGAAGGCTGCGGAAGTAAGGGCCGCCGGACAGGAGCTAATCCTTTGGGAACAGGGTCACTGGGGCTGAAATGAACGACCCGGCCGGTGGCGCACGAGATATTGCGCCGCCCGACGAACATAATGGGGATCTTATGGAATTGACCGCAGAGATGCAGCAGGAAGGAACCGCGCCTGCTCCGCCGAAAGCTATGAACATGGTTGGGAAGAGTGCGCAGCTTCTCGATCTGCTGGCCGAGGGGGTCTCGCGGTTTTCCCAACTGTCGCGGATCACCGGCCATTCGAATGGCACACTGCACCGGCTACTGAAGAACCTATCCGATGCCGGCTTTGTCTCGCAGGATCCGCTAACCAAAGACTATTTCCTGAGTGCGGATCTTCTGCGCTTGGCTGCAAAAATGGAAAGCCAGTTCTCGCGCCATGTGATAGTGGCGTCAGATGAGATGTATGCACTACGGGATATCATCGGCGAAACTGTTTGCCTGTGCCGACGCATGGGCACGCGCAAGGCCATTGTCGAAGAGATCGTATCGCTGCATGGGATCAAGTTCGAATACGGCCGCGGCTATTCCTCGCGCTTCCATTCCGGTGCCACGGGCGCCGCGTTGATGTCGCATATGCCGGTGGACGACTTGCGCTACGTGCTCGAACGCGTGCCGCTTGAAATGGAGACCAGCAAGACGGTGATGAACCCCGCACAGATCTTGGCGCGTGTGCAGGAGGTCACTCAGATCGGATATGCGATCAGCTTCGGCGAGGTGACGCCAGGTACCGCCTCGATCTCGGTGCCGATCCAAGATGGAACAGGACTTTATGCACTGACTGTCGTCGGTCCTGCGACACGCTTCTATCCCTTGGGCGCGGCAGAGCAGGTGATGGCCGCCTCGCGGCGAATCGAGGCGCGGCTCCGCTAGGTCTGAGAGGGGTCTGCTGCAAACCGTTGCACAGCTCAAACAGGAGTTGGACCGAGCCACCCTTTTGGACAAAGGGTGCGTTGCGAATTTCGTGGAGGGACAACGAAAGGACAGGCATTCGATAGTGCGTTTAGCCAGCGCGCAGTTCAAATTGCTCGGCATGCGATGGCAACGATTTACGGGTGTATTTCGCCTGACCTTTGCGCATCATGTGGACCGTCTCGGCCTCCTTCAGGGTTGCCCAAGGGGACGCCCCTGACTTAAAGCCGAGCTTTGGTGGGATCGGGTGATTGAGGACGCGATGGTCCTGCTCGATCCAATTGGGAGAGCATGAGGTTATGTGGAGCGACTGGTACGGGAGGCCTTTCAGAAGGTTGCGGCAAGCCTGATCGGTGGCAGTTCAATATCGCGAGAGACATCGCTGCCTCACAACTCCTTATGCGCTCCCGACAGTCCTCTCCTTAGAAGAGAGTACGACAATCCGTCGTTCTGACCGCTGCGCCGCCTCCTCCGCACACTTCTCGACATGCGCTGCTCTGTTGATGACTTGGAGATTGGGGGCGCCCCAGAACGCAAGCAGTTCCGGCCAAGGTTTCGCACGGTACTGGGACCAGACAGCAAAGAGCGGGACGCGATGGTCCACCTCGGCAGTCCTCAGCAGGCGACGTCCGGTTGCTGCGCATTTCCGGCTCTGGCGAAGCTTCAGCATCCTCAGATGATCGGTCGGTGCAGTCCAGAGTTGCCAGGCCACGACACAAGCGGCATGCCAGGAGGCATTCTTGTTGGGCGTGCCGTCACCCCAGAGATCACGATTCCATCCCAGACGATAAACAGGCTGCCCGCAGACGCAGCAATGCCCTGGCCCGCGCGAGAAGGCGCCCTCGCGATAGGGCGACGGCGGCAAGCGAAACGACATCGGCAAGCCCTCGTCCTTGCCGGATCCGAGGCGCCACTGCCAGCCTGCAGGCTGTCCGCTCTTGGCTGCGAGAGCCCGGGCCAATCTATCGGCCAGAAGCGGACGATGCCGCCAATAGGACTCCATGGCGCGCCGCTGCGTCGGCGGGATCAACGGCTGTCGGAGCGCGTGGGACAGAACGCACGAGGGAAAGTGCTCAGAGAGGCGCTTCTCGAGCCGGGCATGTGCCTTCTGGTTTTTCTCTTCTCGCCAACTCGACATGTCAGATCCGCTGTCTCATCGATTTCAGCGCCAATTTCGCATCCACCGTTCGCAATCCTAGGGTGCGCGAAAGATACCGAAGATACGTTGACCGCCTCTTAACCTTATGGCGACAAGTTGGGTTCTAAGGCTCTCGTCTTCATGGACGGGTGCAGCGTTGCTGCGGGGGACTGAATGCAGGGACAGGGACTCTGTCGCAAACTTGGACTGCGGACAAAAAGATCTGAGAGCGGCTCGTATCCTCTTATGCGGCGACACGCTTGAACTGCTCGACGAGAGATAGTTGCGAATTGCAGGCGTACTTTGCCTGTTGTTTGCGCATCATGTGAACCATCTCGATCCCACCTAGTATTGCCCGCGCGGATAAAACTGAATTGAATCCGAGCATTGATCGAACCCAGCGCTTAACGGCCCGATGGTCCTGCTCGATGCGATTGTTCAGGTAGGCACTTTGCCGGATGCGGATTGGTTTCAGCTGGCGCCGAGATCGATCACAGAGCCGGTCTGTTGTGTCGCAGACGAGGATCGCCTCGCGGTTCGTTTGGCCGCCGTCAATGACGATGCGCTCAGGCCGGCCATGTCGCTTCAATGCCTCGCGCAAAAGTCGTTCGGCCGCAGTGAGATTCCGCCTTTCGCTGAACCAGAACTCGACTGTGTCACCGTTGCTGTCGATGACGCGATCCAGATAGCGCCACTAGCCTCGGACTCTGACATAGGTCTCGTCGATGTGCCATCGGCCTGTGATAGCTCTCTTGGGTTGATCGAAGCGCTCCAGCAGCTCAGGCGCGTAGCGTAATGTCCAGCGATGAAGCGTGGCATGGTCGACGGAGACACCGCGTCCGGCCATCATCTCCTCCAAGGTTCGGAGGCTGAGGCTGTAAGCCAAGTACCATCGAGCGCAGAGCAGGATCACCGACCGATCAAAATGCCTGCCCTTGAACATCCTGTTTCATCCTCCCCGCCTATGAAGTTCTAGGTCCGCGACAGGAAAGCAAGAGTTGCGACAGAACCTGCGGTAAGCGGCATCGAGGTTGTCGAACACGTCCATAAGGCAGGCGACGTAGGGGATCGTGCGCCTTGAACTTAGCATCCTCGTGCTCCCGGTTCCACTGCTTCTCCAGGACGTCGGTCAGTGGGGTGAGCGGCGATGGTGCAGGCTGAGATGTGGGCCGAAGGGCGAGCCTTTGCTCGTAAAGTCGTCGCAATTGGGCATGCCCGCTCAGCTGCATGCCGTCGGGTAGAGCGAAGCAGCCCTCCTCATCCCAATAGCGCAGCACATCGGTCAGGTCGCCGGCGTTGATGGCAGCGGTTAGGGCAGAAGCTCTTCGGGTGAATGGGCAGTCATTTCGATGTCGCTCGCCGAATGTCAGGAATATTCAAGACCGCGCCCGGTGCTCAAGCCGCCGAAGCATCTCGCGTCGCCTTCAGGGCGAAGGTCCACCAGGCGAGATCGTCCAGCATGATGTTGGCGGCCTGCACCAGATGCGGCAGCTCCAGCTCCTCGAAGCTCTTGCCCTGGAAGATCAGGGCGGTTGCATCGCTGCCGGCGATGTGAACGCCCGGCCGCGTCGGCGCCATCTGAAGCTCGACGCAGATCAGCCGGAGCTGCTCGATCGCGCGAGCGCCGCCCACGCCGCCATAGCCGAGATAGGCGGCCGGCTTGCGGTTGAATTCGCGATAGGCCCAATCGAGGGCGTTCTTGAGAACGCCGGTGATAGACCGGTTATATTCTGCGGTGACGAACAGATAGCCGTCGAGCTCGGCCATCTTGCGCCCCCAGCGGATTGCTGCCTCGTCGGTCACTGGTGCATGGAGCGGCGAGATGCCTTCGAAGAACGGCATCGGATAGTCGCGCAGGTCGACGATCTCGAAATCCAAATCCGTGCGCCGGGCGGCGAGGCCATGGATCCATCTGGCCGCCTTCTCTCCGAAGCGCTTCTCACGTGTGGAACTGATGATAATGCCGATCCTGGGGCGGGTCACTGTGATCTCCGAATTGGTATATCTTGGAAACTGAGGCTATTTTGGAAACTCGGTACGCAAAAGGAGGCACTTTTTTGAAACCCAGTCACTCCGAGGTGCCCGACAGTTGCCGTGCCGTAACGGAGCTTCTCAACCGGATCGGCGACAAATGGTCTGTTGGCGTGGTCCGCCACCTGGGTCGGCGCAAGATGCGGTTTACCGAGCTGCGGCGCTCACTCGACGGAATTTCCCAGAAGATGCTGACATCGACACTGCGGGGATTGGAGCGCGACGGCTTCGTTGTTCGCACGGTGACCCCGACCATTCCGCCACGCGTCGACTACGAACTCACGGAACTCGGGCGAGGTCTGTGGAAACCTGTAACCGCGCTTGGCGAATGGGCCCAGAAAAATCGACGGCGCGTCGAGGCCGCTCGCGCCACCTTCGATGCGCTGAACGAACCTCGCGCCAAGTTGCATGGATCATCGATGACCGGCTGATTGGACCGTCATCGGGTTCGCGAACGCGGTCATTCTCATCCACGCGCCCTGCACAGTGTGGCTGACCGTCTTCTGAATGTGGCCTGCGCCATGCTCAGACATGGCACTCTCTTCAACCCTGGGGCGCCCGAAGGCTTCCTTCCAGCGCCTAAGTCCAGCCCGGAACAGTCACTCAGAAAAGGTGGGGAGTCCCATCAGATCTTGCGCTGGCCCCCAATGAACGGGAGCATGAGGTTATGTGGGGCGACCGGTGCGGGAGGCCCTTCAGAAGGTTGCAGCAAGCCTGATCGGTGGCGGTACCATATCGCAGGAGACATCGCTGCCCCACATTTCCTTGTGCTCTCCATAATGCAGGGCGCCAGTACCTTGTCGCCCCGACGATCCTTGCGGATCGACCGGAGCTCGAAGGCCGCGCCCGCTTCGAGCATCGGGACGTCCGGGCGCGGGCGAAGATTGGCATCCCCCTGCCCTCCCCTGCTATGCGGGAGGCGCTGGCGTCGCCGGCCGACGCGCGCCGGCGCTCGTCTTGCCGAGGAGGCCGTGCATCGAGAGTTCAGAGGCCTCGACGTGGCTCTTTCTCAACGCCTGACGAACGCCGATCCGCGCGCGATTGCGAATGGCCAGTTCGGAACTCTGTCGCGATCCCTCGTGTCACTTTGCCCTTAATTTTGAGATTTGTCGCGCTGGGTGTCGAAAAGTGACCTTCTTTGCCCTTAACGGCGAGAGGCCGATCAGGTGTATTCGCGGCTCTTTGATCCCTGCCTGTGACCGCGGTGCTGGATCCGGGGCGCGATCCGATCGACGGTGGCGCGCCAACGGGCTTGCTTGTGACAGCTCCGGAGCAAGGCGACCTTGTCAGGTCCCGTTCCATCGCCATTGCAGCC
Organism: Microvirga puerhi; assembly: GCF_020089865.1. GTDB lineage: Bacteria > Pseudomonadota > Alphaproteobacteria > Rhizobiales > Beijerinckiaceae > Microvirga > Microvirga puerhi. Next base: position 3,835 of record NZ_JAIRBM010000026.1, on the reverse strand, counting down.
AGCTGCACGCCCCGGTCAACGCTGGCTCACATTTAGGCAAAAAATCTCACATTGAGCGGCAAAGGATTGCCAGTGATGTTGTTGAGTTCCTGGTCTCGCCTTTAGGGGCAAAGCGACAGTAAGGGACAGGTCGCGAACGCACCCGCGAACGACATGGAGGCTCAGAGCAAATTCATTGCTGCTCTCTTCAGTGCTGCTGCTTAAGCTGAGCCCCCTTCCAGCCTTCGCTTGACTTGCGTCAGGGTTTGCAACGGAGCCCCCTGGACCGGGTCGCCAACGAGCTCTGCCTGAGCGTAGCCGATCTCGGGTCGGGACTTCCTGAGACCTTTCGGCTAGGGGCCAGCAATGGTCTCGGCATTCAGGTGGTCATGATGCTCGTACGCCAGCTTGAGGGCGCCGTCAGGTTAACTTGACGTGTCGATCTCGAAGAGCAGAAATCGCGTCCTCGCCTGCAGTGATAGCACTCTCGATAGTGGCTGGCAGGTAGCCAATCCAGTCGCCCGCTAGAGCCAGATTGACCAGGGGGCGAACCGGGGGCTGGGGAAGCGGGCCGGCAGCTTGGCGAATCGTCGCGCGCTTTTCCTTCACGACCCGCGCTCTGGGTTGCCGGTCGACATCGACGTTAAGGCCGAGGGCGGCAAGTGCCGGCGCAATCTCGCGCCAGATCTGGGCCGCCACTTCGTTCACATCCCGGTCGATCACCGCATCGGCAGCCGATACCGTCACGCTCACATGGTCGCGCCGGATCAGGGCCCATTGGGCGAGGGTGCCGATAAGTCCAATAAAGCGAGGGCGGTCTGGTCCCCGAAGGGGATAGTGAAAATTTAGAATAGGTTCGAAGCGACATGGGACGGGGATTGTGGGCAGCAGCCGTGCGATTTCCCAGGGCGGCAGCGCCAGGACGACCTGATCCGAGGGGCCTAGGGCAATGATGCGGTCTGCCAGGGCGAGCCCCGTCGCGCGCCCATTATCGACCAGCACGGAGCGAAGACGCTGGCTGGTGAGAAGGCGCACGCCTCGGGCCTGAAGGAGCGTAAGGGCCGGAGCGACGAGATCCTCATTCAGCCCGCAGCGTGCCACCAAGAGCTTGCTCGCCCCTGGACGTAGGAGGAGCCGCAGGGTGCGGCCGAGGCGCTTCGACGATGCCTCTGCAGCGGGCGTGTTGAGCACTGCGACCGTGAGCGGCTCGATCAGGCTCTCCATGATCGGTCGCTCGCCGATAACGGATGCCACCGGCCGGTCGCAGGACGATAAAATCAGGCGCAGGATACGCCCGAGATCTTGCGGGCCCAATCCCTCAGGACAACGCGATGGAAAGAGCCACGACCACGGCGACAGGCCGACGCGTCGCATCCGTTCCGTGCGCCGATTGTAGATCGGAACTCCGCCGGGCTCAGGCTCGGCCCACCGGTGCGTGGCACCAATGGCCCTCAGGAACGCAAGGGCGCGCCGGTTGGCAGTGAAGAGCACGTGGGTGCCATTATCATGAACGAAGCCGTCCGGTGGATAGAGTGTTCGGCAGCGCCCTCCGGCCTGTGGCGCGGCTTCGTAGAGAACGGCCTCACCGTCTTCGTCGGTTGCCGCGAGCGCTGCACTCAAGCCCGCAATGCCGGCGCCCACGATGTGAGTCCGCTTCATCGTCATTCAGGCCTCAAGGCCAGAGTGATGAGTTGGAACCGGTCGGTCGCGGTGAGGCGGAGTTTTCCACGCCGCGCGCCCCAGCCGCGCGCTACCAGCTGATTGAGGATGCGGCGATGGCTCTCCATCATCAGGATCGCAGGCTTCAGGGCGCAGCGATCGAGCCGTTTCAGCGCTTCGTCGACTGCGGCAAAACTGGCGCGGGCGTCCTCAGACAAGTCCTGGCAGACGCGCACGAAGCGCGGGTCGGCTACGAGAGTTGCAGCCGGCGCGTCATACAGGTCGAGGAGGGCTAGCCGTGATAGGGGAACATAGACGCGCTCCCTCGCGGCGTCCTCGTCCGTGTTGAGCAGAAGATTAACGAGCTGCAAGGTCCTCCCAAGGTCAAAGGCAAAATCATTCGCGTTGGGAGCACCACAGATACAGATCAACAGAGCGCATGCCGATCCGGAAATGCGGCGGCTGTAGAGATCGAGCGCGCGATCATCCACGAATCGCACACGCTCGACGCTGTCGGTCTCCATGCCGTCGAGCAGGGCATGGCATTCGTCCAGCGGCAGCGCAAAGACGCTCAACGCGCGCGCAAGCTCGCGTCCGACCGGGGTCTCGGGGGCACGATGCAAGCGGTCAATTTCCCTGCGCCACTCGCCCAGGAAGAAGCGCTTCTCGGAGGGAGGAGCTACGCCGTCGGCGATGTCGTCCACCGCGCGGTAAAAGGCGTAGACCGCATGAATGGCGCGGCGACGTTCCCCCGACAGGGTTTGTATGCTGAGCCGATAGGACAAGTCAGCGTGCTGCACCATCGCAGAGGTTACATGGTGGTCATGATTGACTGGGCAGCGGGCACCGCCAAGACCACAGAGGAAAGCTATGGCGGCGTCGGACTTGCTGATCTCGACGCGGGTGATAACCGGGTCGCGGCTGCGCAGGCGTTGGCTCAGCCGTCCCGCGAGCTCAATCGTCGCGATGCTCTGGGCCCGGAGACCTCGGTTCTGCAGACGCTCGGGCAGAACGCGCGCGCGGTCGATCAACGCGTCGACGCGGTTGAGCATGGTATCGAGAACCGGGCGGCGCAGGGATGCGCGGGACGGCTCGAAGAATGTGCTTTCTCCACCTATGCTCGCAATCCAGATGAGTGGAAGATAGAGACGCTTCAGACGCTCCCAATCGAGCCTGCAGTCCTGCATGTGATTGAGGATTTGAAGCGCGGTGCAAAGGGCGTTCGCTGGAGCCTGGGCGTCTGCGTGCTCTCCATGTAGGCGCAGGAGAAAATGTCCCACCGGATTGGCCGAAAAGGCGCAGTAGGCCACGAGATCCGCCCAGCTTTGATAGCATGTTTTCACCGCATCCTGCCGGAAGGCGCGCAGCAGGTCGCGAGCTTCAGAGACGCCGGCACCGTGGCGGGCATTCACGGCATGGAGCTGCGCGGCCTCCGGCGTCTGGGGATCGCCGCAGATCAAGGCCTGCTCGAGTGCTTCGAGCTCGGCAAGCTTATCGGAGGCTGTCAGATCGGGAGCATCTGCAACATCATCAGCTAGCCGGGCAAAGCGATAGAAGGCGAGCACTGCGTCGCGATGGACGCGAGAGAGCATGAGTGAGGCAACAGGAAAATTCTCGTGCTTAGGTCGTTTCGCTCGGAGCCTATCGCGTGCGTGCATGCCTTATCTTATCAGATAATGCCTGCGCCTCCAGTCCGCTGGAGGCTTGGTTACTTCGCAGGAATACACCCCATTGAGTCGCCCGGCTCATTAGGACGATGAAAGCAAGCCAAGAACACTCCTATGATACGCGGATGCGAGCCTGCAAAAAGCCGCGATTTTCTTATGACAATCGAGCTCCTTAATAGGTGCTATCAGGAGTCGCGGCATATAGAATGATAAATATTCTCAAAATTGGCTAATATGTGATGCCTGATGGACACAAGCACACGTGGCTTGGCTCATGTGTATCGCTAGACTATGCAATTGATGAACCAGAGAGATATTTTTATATCATCCCGACAGGCCCGGTGGACTATTGCCTCTTTATTCTCCGCCGAATGCAATCGTCGCGTTTCAGACTTGTGCATTTAGAGCGCCTAACAAAACTGGCGTGAGTGCGTTGGTTTGGCATGGCCCAACCTCTTGTTTCCAAAGCTCTGTGGGCGGCCGTTGAGCCGCTCCTGCCGCCGGAGCCCGCCAAGCCCAGAGGTGGAAGA
>NZ_JAIRBM010000025.1 GCF_020089865.1 Microvirga puerhi | reverse complement strand
GACCGATGCGGATTTCGCCGCCGGTGATGTTCTCCAGCCCTGCCACCATCCGCAGCAGCGTCGACTTTCCGCACCCCGACGGACCCACCAGGATCACAAACTCGCCATCCGCAATGTCAACAGACACGCCATGCAGAACGGTTGCCGTGCCATAGGATTTATAGACGTCGCGAATGAAGACTGAGGACATCGGGTCGACCCATATGAAATATAAAGGGACTTAGGAAATGCGATGAGCGTCAAGCACGGCGCGATCGAGCGTGACGCCAAGGCCTGGAGCCTGTGGTACCAAGAGGCGACCTTCATCAAGCTGGGATGCGCTGCCAATGACAGGGCTACACAATGAATCACGCAGCGGGTTATCATAGACCATGCATTCGAAGCTACGGAAGCATTCCGCCGCTGCGGCAAGATGAAGGCTCGCGGCGACACAGATCGCTCCGGACCAGCCGACATGCGGCGCATAGGCCACATGGTGGGCCGCAGCCAGCTCAGCGATTCGCCATGTTTCCGTGATGCCGCCCGAGCGGGTTACATCCGGTTGGATCATGCCAAGGGAACGATCTTCAAGCGAGATCAAAGCCTCAGCGGCGACATAGTCACTCTCGCCAGCGGCGATCCTGATCGGAAGGTGCTGCGACAAGCGACGATAGCCTGCGCGATCATGGGGTACGATAGGTTCCTCAAAAAAATCGTAGCCAAGATCGGCAAGGGCGCGGCCGACGGTGATGGCTTCATCGACATCGTAGGCCCAGTTGGCGTCGACCCCGAGCAAAGTTTCCGGCGCAAGGCGCCGCACCAATGCAGCCCGGGCGATGGCATCCTTCACGGGTCGTCCGAGCTTTACCTTGATTTCACGAAAGCCGAGAGCCAGCGCATGAGCGACTTCAGCCTCAACGGTTGCATCGTCAAGCCAGTTGATCGACGATGCATAGGCGTTGACATGTGTTCGCCCCATTCCACCGAGCAGGCGATAGATGGGCTCGCCTGCGATCTTCCCGGCAATATCCCACAGGGCAATGTCGATGGCTGCAATAGCCTCTACCAATTGGCCGCCGGGCCGCCCCGTAAGGGCATTTCTCATGAGGCGCCACAGACGACGGCGATCGCGTGCGTCCTGACCGATCAGGCGCGGCGACAAGGCCTCATCAACAAGTGTCGCATACCCTCGCGCACCGCGCCGAGCCAAGCCTTCACCGATCCCGACAATCCCCGCTTCGGTCTCGACCTCAACCAACAGGATCTCGATAGAGGGGTAGTCGCCTTGCGAGGTTCGCTGCGCTTTCGGCAAAACCACTCTCAACGGATGAGTCGTTATCCTGCGGATGCGCCCAACCGCATCTAGCTGAGAGCTAGGTTCGGCTAAAGTAACGAGGGAGGAAGCGGACATCGCAATAAACCTCAACTCTTCAGATGAATCGTGACGAGAACGGTATTGGTGCTGCTCTCGGGCAACGTCGCGGCAAGGCGTAGCCAGGTGCCAAAATGCGAGACGCGGGCAAAAGTTACAGCGTCCTTTCGATCGGGGAGAGGGATTTCCGTGCCTTCCCAGACCCAATTCATGCCGTCCGGAGAGATTTCGACCCGCGCGCGGCCTTGAGGACCCGCCGGTGTCTTTAGGGAGCGCACGAAGATGATCGCCTCTTGAGCCCACCCTGCCTCATAGGGCTCCGTTGCCGCATCACCAGACCATGTTTCATTACGCGCAACAATTGCGCTCATGCTGGTGCGCATCAGAAATCTCCTGAGAGACAGACGGAATCAAGGTACAGGAATGCGCGCTTGTCGACGTCGGTCTCGGCAAAAAACGCGAGGTTGAGCATGCACCAAAGATTCTTCATGGCAGGAAGGCGCAGAGAATCGAAACCTGACATGTCGAAGTCACGGTCGTTGCAACGAAAGCCCGTGCAGGTCATCGAGGCTAGGTCGAAATCAAATCGGATATAGTGCCAGTTCACTTTAGTGGGGATTTCGTTGTAGCAGAGATGTTGCTCTCCGCCCGATAAATCCTCCCAATCCTCGGGCGCAAGATGGTAGTGGCTGATGGTCTTGTTTTCCGTGCCGAGCGGAATGATCGGGACGGAGCGCCTCTTGAATTGCCAGCGCTGCACATGCTCACCGTCACGGGCGTTCAGGAAGCGCATATGAGGCATCACCCGCTCGCCGCCGGCACCGTGACGATCGCCGACCTGCAGGTCGAAAAGGAAGCCGAAGGAGCGGATATCGCTCTCGGATAGTTTCAGCTCCGTCGCTTCGGGCTTGAACGTCACATAGGCTTCCATGCGAATAGGGCCTGCTTCACGGAAGGTGAGCCTCTTGATGGCGACGTTCTGCGCCCCGCGACGGGGTCGTGTGGCAATCTTGAGCGCATAGTTTCCGTCGACAGAATTATGCGAACCCGCATCCCAATGAGCAAGGCTGGACAGCATGGGAGAGGTATGCTGAGCATAGCCGGGAAGCATGGAGTCGATGCTGTTCTCATAATTTCCGACGAGCTGGGTCCAGCCGCAAAAGCCACGGTCGAAATCGTCCAGACAGATAATCCGGGGCAGGGGATCGAAGCGGCTCAATGCCGGGTCTGCCCAGGTGGCGGGCACCTGCGCCGCTCGGTGGTTGCCTAGCATGTATGATGTCTCCTGGAATTCATGATCGTGTCCATGTTCTTCATCCCTTGGTCGCGCCGGCGGTAAGACCCGCAACGAGGTGCTTTTGGGCGAGAACGACGAAGAGAAGGATGGGAAGGAGCTGGATGGTCGAGGCGGCGAAGAGAACTCCCCATTCCACACCTTCCACGGCGCCTATCATTTCGGAAATCACAAGGGGGGCTGTCTTCGCGCGCGTCGTGGTAAAGATGAAGGCGAACAGGAACTCGTTCCACGCGTAGACAATGACAAAAACTGCCACCGCCACCATACCTTGCGCAGACAATGGCAGGATAATCTTGCGGAGAATTTGCCCGCGGCTCGCGCCATCGATATGGGCAGCCTCGTCTACCTCCTTCGGAATCTGATCAATGAAAGTGCGCATGACCAAAGTGCCGAGTGACACGAAGAACGTGGCATAGAGCACGATCAGAATTAGGTGCGTATCACTGAGACCAAGAGCGTTGACGACCGGAAAGAGCGGCAGCGTAATGACGATCGGCGGAATCAGGCGAATGAAGATGAGGAAGAAGGCGCTTCCAGCCAGGATTCTGTGGCGGAAACGGGAATAGGCGTAGCCTGCCATGGCACTTGTGATCACGGCGAGAACCGTGGCGCCTATCGTTACAATAAGGCTATTGAGCAGCCCACTGAAAAAGTCGCTCCAGCGGCTGACGAGAGCCATATAGTTGGCCAGCGTGGGGTCGAAACCAAGTCGCGGCGGAACCGCGAAAATGTCCCGATCAGCCTTGAACGATGACATGACGATCAGCAGGATCGGCGCGAGTGACCAGACGAGAACAGTCGCGACTGCCACGATCTTCAGAAATCTACGAAGGAAAGATTTAGGGCGCATAGGTCGCAAACATGTCCTTGTAGAGCCGGCGTAGGTACCACAGCGCAAGGATGAGAGACGCGAGTACTAGGAGCCAGCCGGTCGCAGCGGCTTCGCCAAAGGCATTGTACCGAAAAGCTTCGAGATAGAGATAGACAGCGAGTACTTCCGTCTGTCGTGCGGGACCGCCGCCCGTGAGAAGCCAGACTTCGGAGAACAAGCGGAAGGCGAAGATGTAGCGGAACAGGACGGCGATCAGGATCGCTGGCATCAGCAGCGGCAGGGTTACTCGCCGGAACTGTTGGAGCGGCGTGGCACCATCCACCTTCGCAGCCTCGTAAAGCTCGCGCGGAATTGCGAGCCGCGCCGCATAAAGGATCACGAACGTGAATGGCAAATGTAGCCAGATGCTCAGCAGTGCGACAAGGATCAATCCATGAACTGGATTGATCGCCCATTCCAGGGAAGGCAGACCGAGCCAAGCAAGGACCTGGCTGACATATCCGACGTCGATATCGAAAAGATAGCGCCACATGACGACTGCGCTCACCTCGCTCACGGCGTAGGGTGCCAGCACCGCGGCGAGCAACAGAGGTGTCCCCCGTAATCCGCTGGCGAACAGAAGTGCGATTCCCAGGCCGAGCAAGAGCTCGAGATGAACGACGATCAGCACGACGAGAACGGTATTGCCGAGCGAGCGCCAGAAATACGAATCGCTAAGAACCTGGGCGTAGTTCTGGAAACCGACGAAGATAGGTTGCTGTCCGAAGGAAGACTGCGTCAGGCTAAGCCATGCCACGTAAAGGGCTGGCACGAAAATGACAGCGCCTATCAGGAGTTGGACAGGTGAAATCAGAACGATCGCCGGCCAGGGCATCGGGATGCGGCGCGGCGACGTTTTCGACGAAGGGCGCAATATCATCGTCAGTCCTCCGTTGGACCGTCAATTGAGCCGGCCGTGATATAAAGAAGGAACATGGCGAAGGCATCCAGTCACAGGAAGGCCGCGACCGCGGCATGTGTAGTAAAAATAAAAAACGAAGTCGCCACAAGTCAAGTTTTCTCTTGAAATTCGATTATTCTCGTAATTATTCTACAAAAGCCATCGGAATGGCGACGATGACCGACATGCGTCCGGCTGGATCCGACGGGCGCGGCAAATAACTGGGACATGGCCTGCCCATGCGAGACCGGATCCGGGAGGAGAGCATCATGGTCAATAGACGAGAAATTCTGGTGGGAGGACTTGCAGCAGCGACATTGCCTGTATTTGCAGATCTGGCCCGTGCTCAAGGTAAACAGATCAATGTATTTGCCCATCGCGTGCTGCAGAACGTATCCAATGGCACCAAGGGTGGCGACGTCACGCAGGGATTTACCAAAGTAGCCGGTGCTACGGTCAACTGGGTGACCTTCGAGACCGGTCCGCTTCACGATAGGCTCTTCCGTGAAGCGTCCCTTGGAGAATCGACCGTAGACGTGGCGTTCATCCTGAATACCTACGCGACGCCGCGGGTCGCGTCGATGTTCGAACCTCTCGATACCTATATGGCGAAGGACCCGATCCCGGATCTGAACGACGTCTTTCCGGGACTGCTGAAGGGTGTGACGCTGGACAATAAGCTGTTCGCCATGCCCTTCCGCCACGCCTCTACCGGTTTGCACTACAATGAGGAGATCTTTGCCGAGCGAGGCATCAAGGAGCCACCGCAGACGATCGAGGAATTCGTCGAAGTCGCCAAGAAATGTACTTATACGCGTGCCGATGGAACACCGGTGGTCGGGATGATCCTTCCTGGTGTCGCTTATCCCGAGGTTATCGCCCTCGCCAGGGCCTGGGATGCCGACTTCATCACACCCGACATGAAGGTCGTGGCGAATTCCAAGGAGATGGTGGCTGCTCTGACGATGATCCGCGATCTTTATACGTCAGGAGCGATCCCGAAGAACTTGACCGGCATGAAGGCTGAGGATGCCAACACATGGATGCAGAACGGTCGTGCTGCCATGGCCGCCAGCTCCATGAGCAGAAATGGCCTTTATAACGATCCAGCCAAATCGCAGGTTGCTGGCAAGATTAAGACCACCTACTTCCCCGTGGCGGCAGCGTTGAAGGGTAAGTATGAGGTTGCACCGACCAAGGTCGAATTCTGGAGCATGGCGATTCCGAAGAACTCCAAGAACAAGGATCTTGCCTGGAGCTTCATCAAAGCGATGTCATCCAAGGAGGCGGCATTGGCGGCAGCTCTCAACGGCAATGGACCAGTCCGCAGCTCCACCTACGACGATCCACGCATCAAAGCAGAATTGCCTTATGCAGAGGCGGAAAGAAAAGTCCTAAAGGTATCGCGCGTCCCGCTGCCAGCCTTCGACAACGCGGCGCGGGCTGCCGATTTCTTCAAGGAGGAGGCGGAAGCTGCAGTGTTGGGCATGAAGAGCCCGCAGCAGGCAATGGACGATTTGACCATACGCGTCCAGAAGCTTATCGGCTAAGCAGTTCCGCTCTGGTGATGTCCTTACCCAGATGGACAAGGACATCACCAGGTTCGGCCATGGCCGGGACGCGTCGGCAGAGGACAGTGCCGCTCGCGGTGAAGATGATGTCTTCGGTCGGGCGCTCCGGTCGCTCGGGATCGGACAGACGGCCGGCAATCGCGCCGGCATCGACATCCTGCCCCAATGTAAACATCGGCTCGAACAAGCCGCGTCCGGGGGAGCGCAAAAAATGCTCTGCCTCGATGGCGAGAAGCCGCGTTTGCGGCGTTGGACCTGCCGGAGGCAAGATGCCTATATGCGCAAGGGCGCGCGCAAGGCCCTGCTCAGCGATGTCAAGAGTCTCCTTCGTTACGCCCCCACCACCGGCGAGTTCCGTCGCCATCGCGACGACGCCCTTCTCTAGAGCTTCGGCCACCAACGTGCCCCGTGCCTCAGGCCTCCGGACAACAGCCGTCACCGGCGCGCCAAATGCTATCAGAAGATCTAGGACGCAATTTGCGAGCGGTGTATCCGAGGGGAGGCGTCCGAAAGCGCAGGGCAGATAGTCGAGAGTGCTTCCGCCACTGTGGAAATCCACGAGGTAATCCGCCTCTGGCAGGAGCAATCGGGAGATGCCCTCTGCAAGCTGGCTCGTCGGTCCGCCGTGGGGATCGCCTGGAAACAGTCGCGCAAGATTGCCACCGTCGAATGGAGACGTGCGTCGTCCTGCCAATGCGGCGGCAGGATGAGCGCAAGGCAGTATGATGACCCGCCCCTGGATGGCCTCGGGTCGAAGAGCGCGGGCAAGACGGCCAAGCACGATCTGGCCCTCATATTCGTCACCGTGAACCCCCGCGGTGAGAAGTGCTGTCGGCCCGCTTCCATTCTGAACGACTACGATCGGAATGACGATTTGGCCGTAGGCCGACCGATCATGGGACCAAGGAAGTCTAAGGGCTCCGATGGTGCGCCCCGGTCTGTCGAGGGGAATATCGAGCCGCGCCGGCCCCGGTTGCGTTGTCATGCGGCCCTGTCCGTTCCGAATGCATCGGCATGGGCGAACAAGCCCGGTGTCCCACCGGAGTGGACGAAGATGACGGAATGTTCATGCCGCACCAGCCCGGATCGCAGAGAGGCCTGAAGGCCTGCGAGCCCCTTGCCCGTGTAGATTGGATCGAGCAACAAACCCTCTGTGCGGCCCGCGAGCCTGACGGCAGCAACGCTTGCTGCCGACGGTTTACCGTAGCCTGGGCCGATTTCACTATCCACGATATCGAAATCCTCGGGCGTAAGTCGACATGAAAGGCCCAGGCGCGTCGCGGCGGCGTCCGCAGCTGTGACGATCCATGCTTTCAGGCGGGCTGCGGGCTGCTGTGCACTGATGCCGATCAATCGGGTCGGGCAGGAGAGATGCTTGAAACCAAGAGCGAGGCCCGCGAGAGACAACCCCGAGCCGCAGACAGAGATCACCACATCGGGAATGCCTGGGCCTGCTTCCGCATCTTGCATGAGTTCTGCTGCACCGGACATCCACCCCGCGATGGCGGTGGCGGCGCTGACTCCTGTGAGTTGTATGATGAAAGGCTTTTTGCCCTGCTGCTCGTAACCCGCAGCAATATTGGAGAGCTCTTGTACGATCTGCGAATCCCAGGGATCGGTGACTTGTGTGAAAGTGACGGTGGCCCCCAGAACCTCATCGAGCAGAAGATTCCCGACCAAGTCAGTGCCGGTTGCGGCGCGCAGGTGCAAGTGACAACTCAGGCCGAGTTTGGCGGCGGCTCCTGCAAGCGAACGGCAGAAGTTGGATTGACTGCCCGCGGTCGTGACGAGGGTGTCTGCTCCTGCGGCAAGCGCCTCGGCAAGAATGAAATCGAGCTGGCGCAGCTTGTTGCCGCCCAGGGCATAACCCGAGAGATCTTCCCGCTTCACGGATAATCGCGCCAATCCGAGAGCTGAAGCCAGCTTAGGCGCTGGATCGAGCGGCGTTGGCAGATGGGCGAGTGCCAGGCGGTCAAGCCCGGTGGTGGGATCGCGAACAAGAGGGGGCATGGCTTGAAATCTCGCGGCCGGCTTTTTCCAGGTCCGGAACGTTGCGTCCCGCCTAGGCTCCGTGTAGATTAATTACATGAATGGCCGAGTCAACCTGAGAAAGACATCGCATATCTTCAAGTTCGTATGTGTGGCAGGTGATTTTAGCCTGTTCAAAACCAATGCACGCGTCGCAAAATAGGAAGCTAAATGCCTGATAAGTCAGACGAAAAATTAGCAAGTCTCGCAATTGAGCTTCCTGCTATAACGAAGTCGGTGAAAAACTACATCCATACAAAACGAACGGGCGATCTGCTGTATGTCTCGGGCCAGCTTTGCTTTGGTCCTGACGGCAAAATTCCGCAACGCTACGTCGGAAAAATTGGCAGTGTGGTTTCGCCGGAAGACGGCTATTTGGCGGCTCGCCTTTGCCTCCTTCATGTTCTCGCTCATGCACGCCTCGCACTTGGATCCCTTGATGCGATCAAGGAATGTGTCCGGCTCGGCGGCTACGTTAATGCCGAACCCGACTACACCGATCTTGCAGCCGTGATGAATGGCGCTTCCGATGCCATCGTCGAGATCCTGGGCGAAAGAGGACGTCATTCCCGCACCACCATCGGGGTGGCGACGCTCCCGCTTGGATCTTGCGTGGAGGTGGAAGCAATTCTAGAAGTCGCCTCGCCGTGACGATGTTGCACGCGGGAAGGGAGATCTGGCGATGTCCGGGACCGAACTAGACGTCCAATTAACTTCGAATCGGTTTCTCGAGAAGTTGGCAGCCCAACGGGTACATCTCTCTCCGTCGGAAAGGCGAGTGGCGGACTTCGTGCTCGATCACCCTGAGCAGATCATTCGCATGTCGATTGCGACCCTTGCCGAAACGGTCGGCGTCAGTCAGCCGACGGTGCTGCGCTTCGTTCGCGCGCTTGGGCTTCAGCGTTATCCGGAATTGAAGCTTCTCACCGGACAGAGCATTGTTTCCGGCACTCCGTATCTGCACAGCGAAGTCGCCCCTGACGATGAACTCGATACCATCGTCACGAAGGTTTTTGACTCCAGCGTCTACGTTCTGAATTCGGTACGTCAGTCCATTGATCAGGATGCGCTTAGGCGCGTCGTCGGCATTCTGCATGACGCGCGTCGAATTGACTGCTTCGGCACCGGCGCTGCAAGTATCTTAGCCATTGAGGCGCAGCATAAGCTTATGCGTCTCGGTATACCGGTTGTGACCTATGGTGACACTCACTTGCAGCGCATGGCGTCCGCCACACTACGTCCCGGCGACGTCGCTATGTGCTTTTCTCACACAGGCGAGGTCAGCGACACGGTAAAGATGGCACAAATGGCGCGGCATGTCGGCGCGACCGTAGTTGCCGTGACGCGTCCTGGCACGACCCTTGCGGATGCTGCCGACGTGCTGCTCGCCGTAGATGCAAAAGAGAATACGGAGGTCTATGCCCCGATGACTTCTCGCATTGCTCATGCAGTGCTGATCGATGTGATTGCCACAGCACTCGCTCTAAGTTTCGGTGAACCGATGCTTGCGCGGTTGCGGGAGGTGAAGGACAGCCTTGTCGACCTGCGGCTCCAACCTCATCGCGATGAAGTTGTCAACTCGTTTCGGAGAGATCGCTCATGAAGATCTTCGTGGCTTCCCTCGCTACCGAGACCAATACCTTCTCTCCAATCCCGACCGACCGAGCTGCCTTCGAAGACGCATTTTACGCACCCCCAGGCCAGCATCCTGAAACTCCAACACTCTGCTCAGCTCCCTTCATCGCAGCTCGCCGAAGAGCGTGTAAGGAAGGCTTTACCCTGATCGAGGGGACAGCGACCTGGGCCGAGCCGGCAGGACTCGTAAGCCGTGACGCCTATGAAAGCCTCAGGGAGGAGATTCTTGGCCAACTTCGAGCCTGCATGCCAGTCGATATCGCACTGTTCGGTTTGCATGGCGCGATGGTCGCAGATGGTTATGACGACTGCGAAGGCGATCTTCTTACTCGTGCCCGCGCGATAGTGGGGCCGGATGCGGTCATCGGGGTCGAACTTGATCCCCACTGTCATCTCAGCGATGCCATGGTTGCTGCATCTACTGTCATCGTCACCTTTAAGGAAGTGCCACACACGGACTTTTTAGACTGTGCGGAGGACCTAGTCGATCTCGCCTTGCGGGCGGCTCGTTCTGAGATCAAGCCGATTATGTCGGTGGTCGATTGCCGCGCTATTGCCAACTTCATCACGAGCCGTGAACCGGGCCGCTCACTCGTCGATCGGATCAAGACGTTGGAAGGTCGAAATGGGATCCTCAGCATTTCCATCGTTCATGGATTCCCGGCCGCAGATGTCCACGATGTGGGAACTAAGATCATCGTGATATCTGATGCTGCACCCGAACGGGGAGAGGTGCTTGCTCGAACCCTCGCGAAGGATGTGCTCGCGTTTGGTGCCAACCGTCTGCCGCCGATGCCGTCGCCCACGGAGGCGGTGAGGGCGGCCTTGGACATGGATGGTGGCCCCGTTATATTGGCTGACCGTTGGGACAATCCAGGCGGCGGCGTTGCAGGGGACAGCACCTTCCTGATCCAGGAACTCTTGAAGTATCCGTCGGTTCCGGCAGCAGTCGGTGCTCTGTGGGATCCCGTGGCCGTCCAGTTCTGCCGCGCGGCTGGGGTCGGTGCACGGCTCGCACTTCGGATTGGTGGAAAGGTGGCGCCGAGTTCCGGCCCACCTGTCGACGCCAATGTTGAGATTGTTGCTTTCACGCAGGACTTGGCAGTTCCCTTCGAGAGCAGTCGTGTGTCTCTCGGCGCGGCCGTCGCTGTCCGCGTTGGAGCACTCTCTGTCGTTCTCGCATCGAAACGGGCACAGACGTTTCATCCTGATGTGTTCCGTAATCTCGCGATCGATCCAGAAGCGCAAAAGATCGTGGCCGTGAAGTCTGCCAGTCACTTCTACGCGGGGTTTGCGCCCATCGCTCGTGAGATTATCTATGTGAATTGCGGAGGTCCCTATCCGCCGGATCCGGCGAAAATTCCTTATACGAAGATTCGCCGGCCAATTGCGCCGCTCGACCCGATGCCTGAACTGGGCTTCTGATCCGCTTTAAGTGATAAAGCGGATCGCGCGCTGAATGTCGAAGAAATCGTCGGACACGAAACGAAGAGTACGCGGTGCAATATGTTCGACGCCAGGGTACCAGCTGCCACGAAAGGCCTCGACCGGTGTTGTGAATTCAATGATCAGCTCGAAACTGTCGGCCATCCGCGGCATGCAAGTTGCCAGATCCCGCGACAATGCGGCTTCTACGCCGTCTCGGATCGCTTTTACGGAGGCGCTTGGCGATAGGGATGATGTAGCCGGGCCGAAGCCTTCACTCGTTGCAACAGTACTGATGCCGGATACTAGAATTTTTGCATCTGCGCACATGCCAGCATCGCCCGCAAGGAACGTCGACGGTACACGATAGCGCGCTGCACATAGCGCATTGATCGTAAATTCAGACGCAACCTCACCGTTTATAAGAAGCTTCGATATTGTTCCGGTCAGCGTATGTGCTAGCGGATTGGTGTCCGTTCCGGCTTTGTTGTGGTAGCCGATATAGACGGCAGCGGAGTAGCTGTGATCAATGCCGAACATCATCATGTCGGGATGTCCGCTCCAGCCTCGTACGATACGGACATATTCAGGAAGTTTGGAGAGGATAAGGTTCCTTGCAGTGGAGTGGGCGTCCTTCACACAGACTTCGGTTGCACCAGCCGCCTTTGCCCCTTCGCATGCCGCGACTAGCTCATCTGTCATATACTCGCGAAACTCCGCATAGTCCGGATTTCCTTTCTTGGCTTCGTCCCAAGCAGTTATTCCGGCTGTGCCTTCAATGTCGGAGCTGATAAAGACTTTCATATCTCGCGTGTTCCTCATTTCAGATAAGCTCAGCGATCGACGACAGGAGCCGATCGATCTGTTCGGGAGTATGCTCGGAGAAGACTGCGAGACGCATCGTTGGGACGTCAGGCGCGTCGGAATATCCCGAAGGCTTCACAACCCTGACGATAATATCCCTAGCGTCAAGCTTAAGGCGTAGATGCTCTAGATCAGGTCCTCCCCAAACACTGATGATAGGGACCGGTGTTTCTGGTACATCAAATCCTAAACTGCGCAATCCGCTCCGCAATTGTTTGACATTACGAGCCAGGTTGTCTTTCATCTCCGGGTTCGATTGAAGGATATGCATGGCCGCAGCGGCTGCCGCTGCCGCTCCAGGAGTAAGCGGTGAAGCGCCACGCATAATCATCGCATTGGCTGCGATCTTCTCTGCAAGTTCGCCGCTGCCCGGAATAATACCACCCGACGCCCCAAAAGCCTTACTCAATGTTCCAGCGAAGAAGTTTCCGTCGCTCTCAAGCCCGGCGTGCTGGAGCGAACCTCGCCCGCTGGGTCCCAATGTACCAACGCCGTGGGAATCGTCTATGACCAGCAGCGCCCCTTCAAAACGATCCATGGCACGACGATACTCGTGCAATGGAGCAAGTGCACCGGAAGAGGGGAATACGCCGTCCGTCACAATGACGGGGCGTTGTTCTGGCGCGACATTGCGGGCCAATGCATCGGCCAGACACCCAGGGTCGAGATGACGAAAACTGTGGATCGGCTTCACCAACGTCCTCAGAGCGTCGCGAGCACTGTAATGGGTAGCCGCATCAACGAAGACAATATCGAATGCGTCGCGTAAACCTTGAAGAAGCGCCATCGGGCTTGAGTAGCCCGATATTAAGGTGACGACATGTTCAGCATTGAACCACGTGCGTAGCTGATCTTGGAGATCGTTGTAGACTTGCATCTGTGCGAGCGTACCAGGACCCATGCCGAACTGACGCGTTGCTACACAAGCGGCTTCAATGACATCCGGGTGGCTATGCAAGCAGTAATAACTGGTGCCACAAAAGTAGTCGACCTCGCGCCCGCCAATCCGCATACGAGGGCCTAGAGGAGATTCCATCCTCAATTGCCCATCGGCACTTTGAGCATTGCTCAATGCGCGCCCTCCGTCTGAGCATGGCGGCGTACTAGGAACATCGGACCGACACGAATGCCACGCTGGCCTTGATCGTCAACTGCATCGAGCTCAAGGATTTCTTCTTCGTAGAGAAGGCCATGCATGCGGTATCGACCCGCGTCGACTGGCTCGCATACATGCGTACAAAAATATTCGATCAGGCATCTGAGCTCGCCATGCCGGTAATAGAGATAACTGATGTTAAAGTCCGGGCCGTATTCGCCCAGATAGGGCGCGATCTCGGGCGGAACCTTCTCAGGCGGAAGTGTGTCGATCCGCGACCAATTCGCGCCTTTCCATGCGAGCGTACCGGGTTTTGGAAACGACAGATTCATGTGCGGATAGTCTGCACCACGACCGTAGATACGACCATCTATGACAAAATCCTTGCCGGAAACCGGCTTGATTTGAAGCGGAACGCCTTCGCCCATCAAATAGAGCTTTCCTCCCTTGCTCTTGATCTCGACCACTTCGCTGGCCGCCTCGTGCCGGTAATGTCCGGGCAATACCGCCAGCTGTTCTTCAGAAATCGGTGGTGAACTCTGTAACCGGTGGAGACGCGGCCCCATACCGCGTTCAGCGAGAACGATTCGCAGCCCATCTGCTCCGAGACGCGAAGCGATTTGGTTCGCGAAATCGAGAGTCGCAAAGATGAGAACACCAATTCCGGCCGTCGGCAGAAGCATCATCTGGGAGGCATAACCATAGACGGCACCGCCATGGCCCACTGAAGTCCAGCCGTCGATATCTCCAATACCGAAGCACAGACCATAGCCGCTTAGAGCCTTGTCGTGACCTGCGGGGCGCTTACCAATTGGGGTCCACATCTGCCGCAATGATCCGGGCGATACGATGGAACGACCGCCCGGCGCAAATCCGCCGCGAAGAAGACATTGCGCGTAGTTTGCCATGTCGCCCGTCGTTGAAAAAATATTTCCGGCTGGTGATCCGCCGAGACTGAAAACTGGCGCCGGGCTATCACCCTCTAATGTCCACATATTAGCTGGAGCCAGCCGCTCACGGATACCTGGCGCCATTCCGGACGAGGTGTTGTGCATTCCAAGTGGATTTAGAATGCTCTCGGTAATGTATTCCGAATAGCTTTTTTTCGTAAGTTTTTCGATCACCATTCCAACCACAGCAATGCCTGCGTTCGAATAGTGCATGACGCCAGCGCTCGGATCCTGCTTGAGCGTCGATGTAGCAAGTTCCGCTACCGTTTCGGAGAGAGGGGGGCGATTTGCATCCAGATAGTGACCGCTTTTAGGTTCTCTGACGACGCCAGCGGTATGGCTCATCAGTTTGCGGAGACTAATCTGGGTCCCATAGGGGCCGCTTTCGCGGCCCTTGAAAGGGTTTAGGGGCTGAAAGCCCGGTAGATATTCGGAGACATCGACGTCGAGATCAACAAGCCCTTGCTCGACCAGTTGCATGATCGCCAAAGCAGTGAATGTCTTGGTAATTGAGCCGATCCGAAAGCAGGTATCGTCCCGCATATCAAACCTAAGGTCGTGACGCTGGACGTGGCCCTGGGCCAAGAGGCGATCACGATCGACGAGAGCGTAGGAGATCGAGGGAATCTCCTTGTCTTCCACCTCATGGCGGATCAAATCTTCAAACTGCTCGATGGCGGCAGAAGTGAGCGCAGTCAACGACCATCTCCTTTGTCAACGGGTATGACGGGGGTCGAGAATATCTCGCAGTGTGTCGCCTACGAGGTTCCACGACAGAACAAATAGAAAGATTGCAGCTCCCGGAAATGCGAGGGTATACCAGTATTGGAACGGGTTCCCTGGTTGTCCGATGATCCAGTTTCGCGAATAGGCAATAAATTGTCCCCAATCCGCATAACCTTCTTCAGTCCCGACTCCGAGAAAGCTGAGCGCGGAGGCGGAAAGGACCATCGATCCTGTCGCCATCGTCGCAAGGACCAGCACTGGGAAGAAGGCATTCGGGATGATGTGTAGGGCAATGAGACGAAGATCGCTCGCTCCGTAGGTTCTGGCTGCGTGGACGTAATCCATCTCGCGGATCCGCAGAATCTCACTGCGAATGATCCGCGCATATCCCATCCAACCGAATGTCGCCAAGGCTATTGTGACGGGGACAATTCCCTTTCCAAGCAAGGCCGTGAGGACCATTGCGGCGATCAGAAAAGGCACCGCCATGAAGGCGTCGACGGCGCGCATCAGGATTTCATCGACCGCTCCGCCATAATATGCAGCAGTGGCGCCGACGATTGTCCCGACGAGAACCGAGATTGCGACAACGCCTAAGCCGATCTTGAAGGCTGTACGAGTTCCCCAGATGACAGCATAATAAATGTCGTATTGGCCCTCGGTCGTGCCGAAGACTGCGTCAGCCGATGGAGGTTGCGGTGTAGCAAGAAAGCCGGCCCGCGGCGTGTCGTAGGGTGTCATCTGAAATTCTTGCGGCGGTGCAAGAACCGGAGCGAAGACAGCAATCAATACGAACGCCAGAAGGATCGCGACCCCAAGAAGCGACATTGGGTTACCAGCGAGGTAGCGGAGGACTTTCACTTTGTCTTCACCCTGGGATCGAGAAGCGGGTAGATGAGGTCGACCAGGAGATTAAGGACGACAAGGACCAGGGCGAAGTAGAGTCCGAAGCCCAAGATCGCTGGGAAGTCCAGATTCGCAGCAGACTTGGCTGCAAACTGACCCAGGCCCGAATAGTCGAAGATCGTTTCGGTAATGACGACGCCACCCATCATGTAGGCTAGCTCCATGCCCGCGATCGTCGCTACAGGAAGCAGTGCGTTGCGCCGTGCATGATGTAATTCGACGACGCGGCGCGGCATGCCTTTGGCTCGTGCTGTCCGCACATAATCCTGCCTGAGCGTCTCGAGCATCGAGGTACGCATGACGCGCGTCATATTGGCAAGATTGACGTAAATAAGTGTGACGACAGGCGCTACGAGATGGCGGAGTGCGTCCAGAAAAACTGAAAGATTGCCATTCAGCAACGCATCGACGGTGTTCGCTCCTGTATAGCGAACGAAGCTGGGCGACGCGACAACTGCTTGGGCCCACTGACTGAGACGCCCTGGCGGAAACCAGTCAAGGGCGGAATAAAACACCAGCAGCATGAGTAAGCCGAAGACATAAACGGGAAAGGACCATCCCAGAATGGTGAACACGCGGATAAGATGATCGGGCCAGCGGTTGAGATAGATGCCGGCGCGAGAGCCGAGATAGATTGCTAGAAGGAGTCCAGGAAAGAATGCTAGGAAGACGAGCTCTATCGTTGCTGGCAGTAATGAAGCGAGCGCTGTGCCCACTGGCTGCCGCGCAGTTTCTGACCAGCCCAGATTTCCGGTAAGGATATTTCCAATCCACCGGCCATACTGAATGTAGAACGGGTCGTTCAAGCCGTATTGCTCGATGAGCATACGAATGCTCTCCTGACCGCCTTTGAGAAAATCGGGAGAGGGAGCATAGGCAGCCAGGCGTTGGGTCGGCGTCAGAGACATCTGCAACGCAAATATCATCAGAGATAGAGCAAACATGACAACAGGCAGCATCAGCAGACGCCGAAAGGCATAGTTCAGCACACGGAGTTCCGTTCGATACGAGAGCAGGACGGCCGGGCAGGCTAGCTGCCCGGCTACATACCAAGATCAGTTCGCCTTCTTGATCGTGTAGAAATCCCAAGCTCCGTACAGGATCATGTTGTTCACGTAACCGTCGATGTTGCTGCGGGTCACGATGTAGCCGAAGTCCTCCCAGAGAAACTGTGTTGTGGCATACTCGTACGACATCTCCTGGAGCTTGGCATAGATTGGCTCGCGTACAGCTGGATCGTTAGAGGCCCAAGCCTCGTCAAGCAGCGGCTTGAATTTCTCCTCCATCAAGTCGCGGTAGCCTTGTCCGACCATTCCCCCGACAAGTCCTGTCGGAGATAAATAGTAGGACGCAGCACCTAGCGGTCCACCTGGATCGGAATAGTCAGGTCCCCAGCCCATATACGTCAGAGGAGATGCCGGCTTTGCCCGGTTGTTCAATTTGTCTGAAATCGAGGCCCACGGCAACGATTGGATCTTCAGTTTGAACTTCGGGTTAATACGCTGCAGGCCTTGCTGCAAAGCGGACAGTGCGGCGGTGCCCTGTGGCGTGCCTTCTTGTACATAGGCCGTAAGAGTAAAGCCGGTTTCCCATAGCTTTCCACCGAAGGCTTTCTTGAAGTGTTCAGCTGCCTTCGCCGGATTGTATGAATAGATCGGCGAGTCCGGTCGGTAGCCCATGATCCCGCGCACCGTTGGGCCACGCGACTGCACGGTCTTGCCGAGCAGAACCTGCTTCAGCAGAACATCGTAATTCTGGGCGTAATTGAAGCCCTTTCGAACGTCGATATCTGCGAAGAAATCGGGTGGAATACCCGCGCCATCGAGCTTTCCGCTTCCGATGGCAGGGTTATCGACATCGTCGATGGGCCAGGCGAAGAACAGGCCGCGCCCGAAGACCTTAGGAAGTCCGTCAACGACCTTGATCCCGTCGGTCTTGCTCAGCTCGTCAAGGAATTCCACCGGGGTTGTGACGAAGTCTGCATCTCCCGAGAGTAATTGAAGTCGACGCGTGGTCCATTCAGGAACGGTGCGCATCACAACGCGTTCCAGGGATGCTGGGCCCATGAAGTAGCTATTGAATCGCTTCAGTGTGATGCGTCGCTCGGTTCGATTCCAGTCTTCCAGCATGAACGGTCCGCTGCCATTTTCTTGTGCGAATAGCGGATCTGCGCTCAGTTCTGGACGATAGTAATTGATCCAAGTATCGCCGGAGCCGTCCCAGCCGCCAACGGATGCAACCCATTCCCTGTCAACGATCGAAGCGCCGAACGGCAATGCAATCACGCCAAGAGTGGCAGGGAAGGATTTCGGGAGCTTTAAGGTTACTTTGTCACCCTCGACGGTAATCTGTGAAGCAAGCTGATCATAAACCTTCCGAAGAATTTCTGGCTTGGCTTCCTTGATTTTCGCGCCGCCGCCCTCGGCTTCTACCCACTTGGCGATATCTGTGTACTTTCCGGCGGTTACGACTTCCGTGATGGCGTTGGACATCCATGATTGTCCCATCAGGATGGCTCGAAGGAAGGTATAACGCACATCGTCTGGTGTGATTTCACCGTATCCCGGCTCTATGGACGATTTTTGCGCATCAGACAGGCCGTCATAGTATTCCCAGGAAATCTTACCGCCGGCACCTTTCAAGCCGACCTTGTGCGTATGCACGCCTTTGCGAATTGGAAAGGTATAGCTGACTGAGCCGTCCGGCCCTTGCTTGATAAGGCCATTTTCTAAGGATGGCACTTCAGTTGAGATGGCCGGAACGAAATCCGAAATCTCAGATCCTTTATAGTTTAGCAGCCTGCTATATACGTTTAGTACCCCGTAAGAGCTGGGGGTGTTCGCGATATAAGCAGGGTCGAAAGACTGGACATCGTCTGCCCAAAGGAAGACGAATGTCCCTGGATTCTTGGTTTCGGCGATTGCCGAGGAAGCGGCGGCGCCAAGTATTAGGCTTGCGACGATAGTCAAAGTTCGCTTCATCAAATATCCCCTGCTGGCTGGAGTCGTGCAATCTTCTCATTTTGGAGATGAGGCTACGGGCACACTTGTGTCGCTGTCCAATGTGCAGATAGGATTGCCCATGCAAAAAATGCATGGGGCAGTCTATGGAACTCGCTTGGTTCGAAGACTTTCTGGAGCTTGTCGCAACCCGTAACTTTTCCACCGCCGCACTAGCGCGCAGTATTTCCCAACCTGCCTTCAGTCGGCGCATCAAGTCCTTGGAAGCCTGGATCGGTGCCGACCTCATAGACCGGAGCACTTACCCGGTTCATCTGACGGATGCAGGAAACGTCTTCCTCCCACGGTGCCAGGAGCAGGTGCGTGAGATGTACCGACTGCGCACGGATTGTCGCAACGCAGCGGGTGCCAGCTCTCAGCTTGTAACATTTGCTGCGCTCCATACCCTATCGATCTATTTCTTTCCGACATGGATGAGTTCGCCGCAGATGGCGAGTTTAGCTACGCGTAGCAGCATGCACGCCGCCGACTTCATGGAGTGCATCGAGCATCTTTCCTCAAATAGGTGCGACTTTGCCATCACCTATGATCACCCAGACGGCCCTCCAGTATTGAAAACTGGCCCGTTCGAGTCATTGCTGCTCGGTACCGATCGGCTGATCCTTGTCTCGAAGGTGGATAGTCCGGGTAAGCCGCTCTACGATATTGATCGGTCCGATGGTGAGGAGATCCCGTTCCTCGCGTACTCCTGGAATGACGGCTATTTAGGCAAAATCATATCGTTAATCCGTTCGCGTTGGCGACAGCCTTTGAATCTGAGCACCGTCTATCAGTCGTCGCTGGCAGAAAGTCTGAAACATATGGTGATGGCAGGCCACGGGGTCGCCTGGCTGCCTCAGAGCTGCGCTCGCAAGGGCATTCTAGACGGCGAACTCGTGCAAATCGGGGGGCAGCAAATGTCCCTCGCTATGGAAATTCGTATCTTTCGGCGCGCGGGACCTCTGAGCCGGGCTGGAGAACAGCTTTGGAAGCATCTTCTCCATAATGCGGAAAGGCGGCCTGGGAGAGATCTTTCCATTCCTCGCTGATTATCCGCATCCAATCGCTGTGAATATGTGAAAAGTGAAGCATGGATGCAAAAAATGCATAATGTAGTTTCCTGAAGGGAATATCTGCCGTTTCTGTGCAATCATTCATCAATTGATCGCTGTTTGATCATTTAGCTGGCTTTTACTTGAGCATATATACAGCCCGAGCTCTCACAGAGGCTATTGACAGCATCTTGCCTGATTGCGTTCGATGTAAGTTCCGCCATGGGTAACCATGTGCAGGCTTGTGCCTGCGATCGAAGGAGAGACTCAGTGCTGCCTGATGATGTGATCCTGGCTGTCGAAGACCTTGAGGTCAGTTTCGCAAATCAGGCTCAAAAGCCTCTAAGAGCAGTTCGTGGAGTATCCTTCAATATAGCCCGAGGAGAAACTCTCGCTCTCGTAGGCGAGTCGGGTTCCGGAAAATCCGTTACCGCAATGACGGTTATGCGACTTACGGAGCACGACGGTGCGCGAATTACGGCCGGGCGAATTATGATGCGACTGAAGAACGGCCAAGTGATCGACTTAGTTAAGCTCCCAGAAAAGCACGTCGAGAAACTCCGGGGATCCGAAATATCGATTGTCTTTCAGGATCCAATGTCGAGCTTGAACCCCGTCTTTACGGTCGGTGATCAGATTGCTGAGGCAGTTACTCATCACCAAAATAAGACCAAAAGCGAAGCGCGCGCGATTGCTCTAAATGTGCTGAAGCTCGTTCGGGTCCCGGATGCGATCCGGCGCTTGGATCAATATCCTCACCAGTTATCGGGAGGAATGCGCCAACGGGTCATGATCGCCATTGCTCTCGCATGCCGCCCGTCGCTGATGATTCTCGACGAGCCAACGACGGCGCTCGACGTGACAATCCAGGCTCAGATATTGGACCTTGTGCGTGCATTGCAAACTGAGATCGGCATGTCCGTACTGTTTATCACTCACGATATGGGCGTCGTCGCTGAAATTGCCGATCGGGTCTGCGTCATGCTGAAAGGCGAGATCGTCGAGACGAATTCAGTTCATGAAATCTTCTCGAATCCTAAGCATGCCTACACGAGGGCGCTGATCTCTGCAGTGCCCCGTCTCGGAAGTATGGCTGATAGGGACGCTCCCGAAAAATTTCCCCTTGTAGTCTATGAGCCGGCGCGCTCGCCGGTTAAGGAGATAGGATGATACCCACTCCTACTGATGCAAGTACCAAACCGCTTGTCGAGGTCCGCGATCTTGTGACACGGTTTGATCTTAGGGCTGGTGTCTTGGGCCGACCGACCGGTCGCGTGCATGCCGTAGAAAAGGTCTCCTTTGATATCTTTCCCGGTGAAACCTTGGCGCTTGTGGGTGAGTCCGGGTGCGGAAAGTCTACAGTCGCGCGCAGCATCATGCAGCTGGACAAGCCGCAATCTGGCTCAGTACGCTTCGATGGCGTAGAAATGATAGGCGCGTCTCGTAAAGCTATGGCGAGCTTCCGCCGTGAAGCTCAGATGGTTTTCCAAGATCCATTTTCATCCCTAAATCCGCGTATGACCATTGCTCAAGCCCTGATAGACCCAATGCGGGTTCATCGCTTGGGCTCGTCCAGAGTACTTCGGTCTCGAGCCGCCGAGTTGCTGGCCAAGGTGGAACTTGCACCTGAGCATCTCGAGCGTTACCCTCACGCCTTCTCCGGCGGGCAACGTCAACGGATCTGCATCGCCCGCTCATTGGCTCTGAAGCCGCGGCTAATTATTGCAGATGAGGCAGTCGCCTCGCTTGATGTGACGATCCAGGCACAAGTCATAAATCTTCTAATGGATCTTCAGCAAGAGATGAGGATCGCACTCCTGTTCATCAGCCATGATATGGCTGTTGTGGAACGGATCGCTCATCGAGTAGCGGTAATGTACTTGGGTGAGATCGTGGAAATCGGAGATCGACGGTCGGTTTTTTCGAATCCGCAGCATTCCTATACACGAAAACTTCTCGCTACCGTGCCGGTCGCCGATCCATCGCGCCGGCCTATAGGTCGTAAACCGATAGTTGACGAAATTCCAAGTGCCGTTCGGCCCCTGAATTTTGTCCCTATTCATCATCCCATGCGAGAAGTAACTTCGACGCATTTCGTGCGTGAAGCGAGCCCCGCATGAGCTGATAAGAAATATAAGGAGCGCTTATGCACGTTCCTCCCAGAGCTTAGCGAGTTCGACAATCGTTCTTACTGCTTTTTCCATATCCTGACTGCTGATAAACTCCAGCGGAGAGTGGAAGGCGTGGCCACCGGCAAAGATATTGGCGCAGGGCAGCCCCATAAAGGAGAGGCGTGAGCCATCCGTTCCACCGCGAATGCTGCCACGCACAGGCGTCATGCCGGCGCGACGGATCGCCTCGCAGGCATAATCGACAATCTCCGGGTGCCGGTCGAGCACGACCTTCATATTGCGATACTGCTCCCTGACCGTGAAGGTGTAGTTGGAACCGGGATATCTTGCGATGACCTCCTTAGTAATGTTCTGAAGCAGTGTCTCTTGGCTCCCGAGACCTTCCTCCGTGAAGTCGCGGATGATGAAGCTGATGCTCGCCTTTTCCATTATGCCGGAAATAGCAATTGGATGGATAAAGCCTTGTCGACCCTTCGTCGTCTCAGGCGCCATATCCTTCGGCAGACGGTCAACGATGGAACTGGCGATTTTGATGGCATTTTCCATCTTGCCGTAGGCAAAGCCCGGATGAATCGCCACGCCTTCGATAGTGATCTCCGCCGCATCAGCAGAGAAGGTTTCATCCTCGACGGTTCCGGCGGTTTCGCCATCCATTGTGTAACCGACGTCGGCACCAAGCTTCTTGAGGTCGACCTTGTCGACACCCCGGCCGATTTCTTCGTCAGTAGTGAAGAGAATACGGATCGTGCCATGTTTGATATCGGGGTTGTTAATCAAGACCTCGGCGGCAGACATGATTTCGGCAATGCCGGCTTTGTCGTCCGCACCCAATAGCGTCGTGCCATCGGAAGTGATGATGTCGTTACCAATTAGGTCGCCCAATACGGGATGCTCGGAAACGCGAATGACTTGACGAGAGCCGCCCGGCAGTTGGATGTCGCCGCCCCGGTACTTGCTGACGATCTGCGGCCTGACACTGGTGCCAGAGAAATCTGGCGCCGTATCCATATGAGAACAGAAGCAAATGACAGGGACGTTGCTCTTAGATGTATTTGACGGAATAGTTCCGTAGACATAACCATACTCGTCGAGGTGCGCATCGGAAACTCCAATTGCGAGTAGTTCTTCAACCAATAGACGCCCTAGATTTTTCTGTTTCTCGGTCGAAGGCTGGGTAGAAGATGCTGCGTTCGACTGGGTGTCGATGACAACATAGCGAAGGAAGCGGTCGGTAACAGTAGTGGTCATAGGTGGCATCCAAATTAAAAAGGGAGGCTAGTAAACTTGTAGCTGGGGAAATTGATTTCGTGAATGGGTCACGGAAGAGCCCTTACAACACTTCATGAAATCGTATTTAGGCGCCTTTGTTGACTATCCTTGTTCCCGCACTGTTTGCCGGCTGGCGTCAGAACGAGGTGCATAGTCGCACGGGCATTCTGAGGATATTTTCCGAATTTAGCCACGACAATATCGCTATTGGGCGAGCTAGATTGCTCGATCACATCAGTGTGCAACAGCGACGGCGTCTCCAAGTTTGACTTTCCGGAGAATCATCGCAAGGACTACTGTAGCCGACGAAATCACCATTAAAGTCCAGAACACGTCGACGTAGGCGAGCATGGAGGCTTGAACCTGCACTTGCTGGCCGATCCATGCCAAGGCTTGGCCTCGAGCGGTCTCAGGAGAGCTGCCGTGAGCGATGAAGTAATTAATAACTTGCTGTAGAGTCTCTTGGTATTGAGCATTTGAAGGTATGATGTGCTCAACGAGCCGACTTTGATGGAACTGCTCTCGATGGGCCAGTACATTCTGCGCCAGAGATACGCCTATCGAGCCACCGGCGTTGCGTGCAACATTGATTAAGGCGGACGCCTGGTCCGTTTTGTCGGTCGGAATGCCCTCATAGGACGCCGTCGTAATAGGAATGAAAATGAGAGGCAAACCTATCCCTATATACATGCGCGAGCGCGCAAAGAACCAGAAGTCGAGTGCGCCATAGAGATTAGTCAGATTATACATTGCGAGGGCGATGACGAATGCTCCAATCGCGATCAAGTACTTTGGTTGGACTTGGCCAGAGAGTCGTCCTACGACAATCATCATTATCATCGTAATCAAGCCACCCGGCGATAGTACGAGACCGGCCCACATGGCAGTATAGCCAAAATTCTCCTGCAGCAGTTGTGGCAGGACCTGAGTGGTGGCAATCAGAATTGCGCCCGTCGCCAGCATAACCACGAAGCAGGAGCCGAACTGACGCGTAAATACCATGCGGATATCGACAACAGGATTGCGATGGCGAATTTCCCAAGGGATCATGAGTGCAAATGCGAGCCCGCTTGCTATGGCGAAAGAGATCACGAAGTTCGATGCGAACCAATCATCCTGCTGACCTCGATCAAGAATGACCTCAAGCGCTCCAAGAAAGGTAGCGACTAGGAGAAAACCAATCGTATCGAATCGAAAGCCCTGTTCGCGCAGCTTGCGGCGCTCCTCTGTCGCGGCCCGCGGTTCTCGGATAAGCATGAAAACGAGCGCCATCGATACGAGTCCGACGGGCCCGTTGATCAAGAAGCACCAATGCCAGGAGTAATTATCGGAAATGTAGCCACCAAGTGTGGGGCCGACGACAGGTGCGACAACAACAGCAATGCCGAACAGGGCAAAGGCCTGACCTCGCTTCTGCGGCGGGAAGGAGTCTGCTAAAATCGACTGAGACACAGGCACCATGCCGCCTCCACCAAGGCCCTGAAGAATGCGGAAGAAAAGTAGCGATTGGATACTCCAAGCGAGTCCGCAAAGAATCGAGCTTGCAGTGAAGAGCACAAGACATGCGAGAAAGAAGGTTTTCCGTCCCAGCAGTTTCGCCAGAAAGCTGCTGGCGGTCAGCGCGACGGCGTTCGCGACAAGATAAGTCGTCACTACCCATGACGCCTCGTCAATGCTGATCGCAAGACTTCCGGCGATGTAACGTAGTGCGACGTTGGCAATCGTGGTATCCAGAACTTCCATGAAGGTCGCGACGGCGACTACAATCGCGACCAGCCAGGAACCCTGTCCACCAACCGAGCCGCTGGCCGCCGAGGTTGGAACGCCATGAGCAGATGCCGGATTCGCGTTCACATCCACCTCGTCAGTCGTTCGAACAGCGAGGGCTGGGGTAGAACCCGGACCGTCGGAACAGCCGACATTCCAGGACCGATTGATACGTCGCGGGGAAGGCCGTCCATTGTCAGCTTTACTGGAACCCGCTGGACTATTTTTACATAATTGCCCGTCGCGTTCTCTACCGGGAGTAACGAGAAGGCAGTCCCTGATCCGGGTTGGATACTGTCGACGCGGCCGTGGATGGTACGCGCCGGATAGGCATCGATCGTCATGGTTACGGGCTGACCGGGGCGCATGAATGCAAGCTGCGTCTCTTTGAAGTTCGCGGTGACCCAGATCTCATCCGGCACGAACATCGCCAAACTCGTGCCTGCCTGGGCGAGCTGTCCGACAGCTGCGGTCAGACGAACGATATGGCCAGCTTGGGCGGCTGTGACGGTCGTATAAGAGAGATTGAGTTGAGCTTGGTCGCGCTGAGCTTCGGCCTGAGCGAGGCTTGCCTCCGCACTACGCCGCTGTGCCTTCAGGGGGTCGATTTGTCGTTGTGCAGCTGTCGTCGCTGCTTGCGTGCGCTCGAGATTAGCTCCCTGTTGCCTAAGATTTGAGGAGGATTGCTGTGCCTGTTGAATGGACCCAGCACCGCGACGGGCTAGATCCTCATAACGAGCGGCTTCCTGTTCAGCGAAGGTCAGCGCAGCTTGCGCCTGTACGATCTGCGCTTGGGCCTCGCTGATCTGTGCCTGCTGGGCCGTTATCTGAGCATCGATATTCTGGACATTGGCTTCGGCAGCCGTGACCTGGGCGTCTGCCTGCTCCAGAGCGATACGATAATCCCGATTATCGATCCGAGCGATAAGGTCTCCACCGCTGATGTGCTGATTGTCGGTCACGGCCACAGCCCTTAGATAGCCCGAAACCTTTGGCGCGATCGAGAACTGGCGCGAGTCGACAAAAGCATCATCAGTTGATTCAAAATGGCGTGCGTAATCCCAGTAGAGATAGCCTCCAAGGGTTGCTAGAACGGCAACTATCAAACCGAATGTTACAGCAACGGGATTATGCTTGAGGATATCCAGTAGTCGTTTGGTTCGACTCTTTCCAGAGGAAGCTCGATTTTCATCAGTTGTATCGGTTCTTACGTCGTCGTTGAGCGACCCGTCCTTGGCCTCCCGATCTCGCAGAACTGGCTCGCCTTTCGACGAGTTCGCTCGCTTTGCGAACTTGTCTTGGTGAGGATTCCCAACCTGTTGTGGTGAGTCATCGAGCATGCCCATCTCCAGAGCTCGTTGCCTCACATTTTTGCGACCGTGACTTATATCCTACCATGGCCGATCGACGACAAGCATCCGCCTTCGTTTCCGCAGGAAGGATAAGCGCGTATTCCTGCGCCGTTGTATCTCTGCCTTAGTCGTCGAGTCGATCTGGAACGAGGAAAAGGCATTTATACGTGGGTAAAACAGATCCGGCAGCAATCCTGTTCCGTAAGCGTGGCAAATGGGGCCAGGTTTCCCTCTTCGCGTGCTAAGCAATCTCAGTTACTTGTAGAGGAAAGTTGAAGCCCCGCGGGCAAGCATACAGTCCAGTCGACCTTTCCGCGACGTTGTCTTTGATCGGGCTTCAAAGGCGCTGCGTCGGAAGGGTTTATGCAAAAATTATGACGACTCTATTTGAGGTTCGATCCCATTCATCAGAGGCAACTTCCTTGCGCAATACAGTGAGTTGTACTTAGAGCTACTTTGTCTTTTACTTCGGTATCGGACGCGACAAGGGAGGAATGGTGGTGACTCTACATGATCATCGCAGAGGATGCACTTCTCTAAGCGAGGAAGATTCACACTTGGGCCGAACTGGCGGCGACTGGACAGAGTCGAGGGCCCACACACATTACGTGAGATAAAAAAGTATAGATAGGTACTTGAGTTCGAAAATCTCTAGACGAGACCGTGTCTATCTAAGCCATCTGATGGGATGGTACACCTCATGCATAACGTCATCGATCCAAAGTGGTGAGGGCTCGGAACTTTTGATAGCGTAACCTTAACCTCGCCACCGGTGAGCGTATACGTTACCGCACCCAAAAGGCGCTCGCCGGGTATGCGGCGTTAATTTGTTAGCCCGATCATAAAGCTTGGTGACGGACCGGACGTGAACCGACAGCTGTCATTGATCGTCGCGTAGGATTTGTGCAAGTGACCCATAGCGACGATTGCAACCCGATGATATTGGATAAGATCCATTGGGTACGCGCGTGGTTCAGGCTTCACAGCTAGGCATCCGGTGTCGCTTATCATCGGCAATGAGCCGGCCGCCGTACGTCAAATCAAGCTCAAGCACGCGCTCGATGATATCCCGATCCGATATGAGGGGTCTTTGACGAAGCCATTGCGCGGCGATTTGAGCGGCCAGGAAGGGCATGTACCTGAACGTCCAGCATCGCCTTCTCTATGGGCTTGAGATTCCGGACCATGCCGCGGGGCAGATCGCCCAGCTGTAATCCGCCGACCTCGATCCTTACAAGACGAAGCACCTCCGCACCCATAGCGTTAAATAGCCGTCTGATCTGGCGATTCTTTCCCTCGGTCAGAACAACTTCAAGCCATGCGTTTCGTTTGCCGAAGCGGAGAGTTCGAGCTGATTTTGCGAATAGGTATTCGCCATCGAGCACAATGCCTGCCTCAACTTGCTTCAGGAGGTATTCATCAAGCGAGCAGTCAATCTGGACATGGTATACCTTCTCGATATTCGACGCCGGGTCTAGTACGCGCTGAGCCCAGCGCGTATCGTTGGTTAGCAGCAGTAAGCCTTCGCTTGCTTTGTCGAGGCGACCTACCGGAACGATGAAAGGCAGATCGAGCCCCTCTAGGCAATCGTAGACGGTTTTCCGCTCCTGCGGATCGTTGCGAGTTGTGACCAAGCCGCGTGGCTTGTTGAGCATCATGTAGATTTTGCGCTCCGCTGCGATAGGTCGATCGTCAACAGCGATGCAAGAATTTTCGAGATCGATGCGGATGTCCGAATTGCGAGTCATCGCACCGTTAACACACACGCGCCCCTCTGCGATCAAGAGTTCAG
Organism: Microvirga puerhi; assembly: GCF_020089865.1. Lineage (GTDB taxonomy): Bacteria > Pseudomonadota > Alphaproteobacteria > Rhizobiales > Beijerinckiaceae > Microvirga > Microvirga puerhi. The sequence continues at coordinate 36,264 of NZ_JAIRBM010000025.1, read as the reverse complement.
CCTGCGTGCGGAAGCAGAATCCAAGCTTCGAGAGGGCGCGCGAAAGACTCACAGCTGAGTGGGATAGACGTTGCAGTCCTGTCGATTTCCGTGTTGTAGGCGTCCGTTTCATAGAAAGAATGCTCTTGCCTTAGATTGGTGAAGTGATGCCGGTGGGCGAATGCCTTTGGTGTGGCTCCGCATAATGAGAGCGTCGACGGGTGCTCGCCTAAGGGATCCGCGCTATGCTGGCCACACACTGCGACGGCGGCTTCATGGGTCAGGGGCACTGATAGCGCCTCGTGATTCAGAGTTATCAATGTGCCGCAAAGCGCGGCATCGCTGCCGATCTTGTTCTTCATGTCCTGTCGGCGGCCAACACAAGTCATGCAGCTATCGGACCGAAATCATCATCGTCTGTCTCTGATATTGAATCTTCCTCTGGAGAAAAACTCGCTCGCGGCGTGAGGTGAAAGACCTGCTCGTCTGATGATGAAGATTCGGATAGCAATCTATTCTGCGATTGTTTCATGGTGTGACTTTTGCGCTGTGTTAACATGGAAATGAGCATTGATCAGAACGAATTTGTCCGCAGTTCAGTTGCGATGCATCTGAGTTGCGGACACGCCTCTACTCGATGAATGGAGTTAGCTAGCCTGTCGCGTGCGCAAACAAGCCTTCCCTCGCGGGGACCAAATTTTGAAGGAACCTTGAAGCACGCGGCGCCATTCGATGCGCCAGCATCCGGCATTTAAGATATCTAAAGCTTAGATATCTTCAGCGCCCCGAACTCGTTGCGCAGTTGCACATTAAGCTCGGGGCTACCCACCCGCGATGAGATTGCCTGCTCGATGCAGGCCACGGCGATCTTGTATGAAATCCGGCATGATAATCCAATGCTGGTACATCCTGGACTACTTGTCAAATCATCCGCAGCACCGATCCTATAGTTGTACATCACAACATGGATTACAGAGTGGGGGATTATCGTGACTTATGTGCGATCTACTCAGACCTAAACTGCGGTGGCGAAGGAGATGAACCTATTAGCCTCTCCACCTGGAATCGCGAGCTATTTTTCGTTACAAATTCTTCATGCTTGATAAAAGGCACAAAGAACTGCATTCTTAGAATGCGGGAGGCACTACGAACTGGTGCAGTTGTGCCTTCTTATATGCTCGGTGCGCCTGAAAGTATGCTCCAGCCTGATCAGCGGGCAATGCTGGACTAAAGAAGAAGCCCTGCCCATAGTCACAACCAAGTGCCTGGAGACTCTTAAGTTGCGCAATGTCCTCTACGCCCTCGGCGACGGTCCGTATTCCAAGACCGCGTGCCAAGGTCAACGTGGCGCGAACGATTGCGCGATCATTTGAATTGGACATGAGATGAATCACGAAGGATCGGTCGATTTTAATTTGATCGACTGCATAACTCTTGAGATGAGTAAGGGAGGCGAACCCCGTTCCAAAGTCGTCAAGCGATATGCATGCGCCGAGCTTTCGAAGATCGGACAAGGTCCGAGCAATTTTTGATGTCGTATCGTCTAGCAGAACGGATTCCGTAATCTCAATGGTGAGTTGTGATAGAGGAACTTTATTGGAGGCAAAGAGATCGGCAACCTTCTCTGCGTAGTCTTCACATCTGAGTTCTGATGCAGCCGCGTTTACAGAGACCTTGCAGTTTGGAATGCCGATGCTGTGCCAATGACGCAAGTCATGGCTGACGGACTGTAGCATCCGTTCTCCTAGCAAGATGACAGCATCCGGATCATCAAGGACGATCTTGAAGTCACCCGGGTGAATGATGTGCCCCTCTGCCGTTACCCACCGTGCTAACGCCTCGAATCCGTAAGAGCGGCGATCGGATAGTCGCACCTGGGGTTGGTAGAACGGCTTGATTTCACCATTCTCGATAGCTTTCTGAAATGCTGTGAGCTTTCCCAGGCGATTTAGCGCCGCAGCTCGCATGTGGGGTTCATAGACCTGAGCCTGGCCCTTTGCCTCCACTTTCGCGCGATCGAGAGCAATGTCTGCGCTCTGAATGAGTTCGTGGACTTCTGCTCCGTGTTCCGGAAAGAGAGCAACACCGGCGCTTGCTCCGGATCTCAGCCCAGGCACGTATCGACGCATAGCGGACGTTGCGGCTCCGAGCAGCCCGGTGACTGCAGACATTACGTCGCCGGTATTGCTTGGACCGGCCAACAGGAGTGCAAATTCATCGCTTCCAAACCTGCCGATCCGATCATTCTCTGTCAGAAGGGCGCTTAGACTTTTTGCAATGTTGGCGAGCGCTTCGTCACCCGCTCTGTAGCCAAATGCATTGTTGAGATCTTTGAACCGATCCAGCCCCATCAAAATAAGCGCTAGGCGTTGTCCGGCGGTGCGAGCCCTTACAAGGATTTCGCCACATTGATCCTGGAAATCGTTGCGGCTATACAGACCGGTTAGAATATCCTGTCGTCCGAAGTCGTGGCCTTTACGACGGTTTTCCTTGAGCGAAACCGCGGCTCTTTCAATGTCCAGTACCTGTTCTGCCTTATCCTTCACTGCTACTGTCGAGGTTGCCGCTGACATGGATCGATCGCGCGGGCTGGGTTGCCGCGGCGTCGACTTGGGGTCCCGCTCCCGATCTGAGGGCGATGCAGGGTTACTCAAGAGCTGCAGTGTATTTTGGCCAGACGAATTATAAATGTCTAAGATATTATCGCGAGGCAGCAGTTTGCGACTCATGAGGCAACCTTCCGCCCTAAATATCAGATCCCGTTATCCGGCCGAGCTTATAGCGATAAGGCCCGTCGTTGCAGAAGCAATGATCTTCAAACTTGAAGCTTTGCTTTCCACTCAGATCTAATGGACCGTGTTGCCTCGAGATTAATATTTATTGAAGCAAGAAGGTTAACCGTTTCGATTGTTGTAGACAGGCCAGTTCTTTAATGCTCGCGGCCGCCAAAAGGACAACCAATCAAAGATCTTGCGTAGTGTCCCCACAAGTCGGATCGCAGAGCGCCTCTTTCTGGGCACAAGACCTATACGTCGGCATGTCGAGCCTTAGTACTCCGGGTCCCAATTTGGGCTAATGCCACGGCACGGGTAGTGGCCCGCAAAGACCGCATGCCGAGGACCTGTGCGAGCATCTCCTGCTAGGTTTGGCTTGGATGTCAAAGTTATCCGGCTGGGACGAGGCGCATCCGGAGATCGTCCGTCATCTTGTGCGTCGGTAACTAAGTCTAAAGAATAATTGCCACCGTTGAGTTTCGCGTTGAAGTTGGTTGGAAATACGTATTAGCAAAGCGGGTCGGCTCTTGAAGGTACGGGTAACGCAACGCGATGTCGCGCGCTTGGCCGGAGTGAGCCAAGCAACGGTGTCGCTTGTCCTGAACGGCCAAGCCAACGCTATAGATCGGATTCCGATAGAGACGCGGGAGCGGGTCGCTCGTGTCATTCGTGAGACTGGTTATGTTGCGGATCCGATTGCGCGCCGGTTGGTGCAGAAGCGCAACCAGATCATAGGCGTCTTCTCTTATGAGCCGGTTTTTCCGAGCGCGCAGGCTGATTTCTTCCTACCATTTCTTCTTGGGATTGAGCAGGGCGCTCAGCAATTTGGCTACGACGTGCTTCTCTTTACTTCCGCTGCAAAGGGCGGAGATGAAAGGCGTATTTTCAGCAGTAATAATCGGTTGCGCCTCGCCGACGGCTGTATTGTGTTAGGTCGTGAACTCGATCGAGCGGAACTCGCTCAGCTGGTTTCTGGCGATTACCATTTTGTCGCTATTGGACGACGAGACGACGCGGGCGGACCCGTGCCTTACGTCGGAGCCGATTATGCAACGGCAACGGCAGCTCTTGTCGGGCAGGCGTTGAAGTTCGGTCACCGCGCGTTCGGCTATGTCGGACGCAAGCCGGGCATCGAGGCATCGTCGGACCGCTGGCGTGGATTCCATGAAGCGACGCGGTCGGGCGAGAAAGCGCTTGTTATCGACACCGCCGATCCTCGGCCTGTGAACGAGGCCCTGTTGGACCTAAGGAAAGCGGGTGTGACTGCGATCTTTTACGAAGACCTGTCAGATGCTGTACAGGGCGAAGAGGCAGCACGCGAGATGGGGCTATATCTGCCGGGCGATCTTTCCATCGTAGCGCTTGGCAATCCGACGGGATCGATACCGACACAAGTGAACTTTACGCGCTTCAATATCCCGCGAGAGGAAATGGGGCGCCTTGCAGTTGAGATGCTAGCGGCTTCTCTTGAGGGGCATCTGCATGAGCGGCAGCGACTTCTTCCTTGTGAACTGGTGCGAGGCGAGACGCTTGGCTTTCTGACTGAGACGAAGAGGTTACTGTGAAAGAAGCCCATGCTGAAATTCTAATCGTTGGTGGTGGATTGGGTGGGGTCGCTGCTGCGTTGGCCGCGCTTAGGGCAGGGCGCTCAGTCATCATGACGGAGGAGTTCGATTGGATTGGTGGGCAGCTGACAAGCCAAGCCGTGCCTCCCGACGAACATTCGTGGGTCGAACAATTCGGGGTAACCGCGAGCTATAGGGCGTTGCGCGAAGGCATCCGTGACTATTACCGCCAGCATTTCCCACTGACAGAGCATTCTCGACGCTGGAGGGATTTGAATCCAGGGGCGGGCTGGGTCAGCCGCCTTTGCCATGAGCCGAGAGTGGCGCTAAGCGTTCTCGAAAATATGCTTTTGCCATACCGGGGCAGCGGACGGCTCAAGGTTCTTCAGCCGTATAGGCCCATCGGGGCGGAGGTCGATAGGGACAGGGTCACCGCAATCCGTCTCGCCCATCGCGATAGCGGAGAAGAATGGGTTATTTCGGCAACTTACGTGATCGATGCCACCGAAACCGGCGAATTGCTGCCTCTCACGGGAACGGAGTACGTAACCGGCTTCGAGTCGCAAGCGACAACAGGGGAGCCGAGCGCTCCGGACGAAGCGCAACCCCTCAACATGCAGGCTGTTTCGATCTGCTTTGCGGTCGATCATGTCGATGGCGACCATACGGTCGACAAGCCAGCCAACTACGAGTTCTGGCGTCGCTATCAGCCCGCCTTCTGGGGCGGTCCTCTCCTGGGGTGGAAGTCCCCACATCCGCGCACGCTCGAGATCGTCGAGCGTAGCTTTACGCCGAACCCCGATGACGATCCGCTGCTCGTCGATGCAGATCAGCGTCGGAACCCAGGCGACGCCAATCTCTGGACCTTTCGTCGGATTGCGGCGCGCCGGAATTTCACTGAAGGTTTCTACGCAAGTGATATCTGCCTCGTGAACTGGCCGATGATCGACTATTTCGAAGGCCCTGTTTTCGAGGTTCCCGAGGAGAAGGCTCGCGAGCATCTAAAGGCGGCGCACGAACTATCCCGGTGTGTGTTCTATTGGCTCCAGACGGAAGCTCCACGAACTGATGGAGGAGCGGGCTTCAGAGGCCTCCGACTACGAGGCGATGTGACAGGGACCGAGCATGGCCTTGCCCAGGCGCCATATATTCGTGAGAGTCGACGGATCAAGGCAGCCTACACCATCGTCGAACAGGACCTGTCCCTAGCCCTTCGCGGTAACCGAGGAGCAATGAACTATGACGACTCGGTCGGCGTGGGCATGTACCGGATTGATTTGCATCCTTCCACCGGCGGGGACAATTACATCGACGTCGGTTCTTGCCCATTCGAAATCCCCCTGGGAGCGCTTCTTCCGCAGCGGATGAGGAATCTTTTGCCCGCGGGTAAGAACATTGGAACTACCCACATTACGAATGGATGCTACAGGCTCCATCCGGTTGAATGGAACATTGGAGAGGTGGCCGGGCTGCTGTCGGCACATTGCATCGAGCGGGGTCTGACGCCGCACGGCGTGCATGAAGCAAAAGCTCATCTCGCCGAGTTTCAGAGCTTGCTTGAGCGCCAGGGAATCGAGCTCCGCTGGCCCGAGATCAAGGGATACTAAAACATAAATCAAGGAGGGAGTGCCGTGACGAAGACCAGCCGCAGTCAGATGATGCTCGCAACTTTGTCGTTGCTTGGCGTATTAGGTGTTCCGATAGGCCTGGAACGAGCTACGGCGCAGGAAAGCATATCTTTGCGCGTAACGGTATGGACCGGTAACAAGGCGCATCTTGATTTGTTTAATGGGATTGCCGAGGCCTATACGAAAGCGCATCCCACAGTGACAGTCGCGTTCGACACGTTGCCCTTCGAGAATTACACAACGACCCTGACGACACAGATTGCCGGAGGAAACGCTCCAGATCTGGCCTGGATCTTCGAAAACTCAGCGCCCGATTTCGTTAATTCCGGAGCCTTGCTGCCCCTGACGGAGATCCTCAAGTCGACACCAAACTACGATGTCGGCGACATCGCACCAAGTGCGCTCGCTCTCTGGCAGCGCAAGGGAGAGGTATTCGCCTATCCATTCTCGACATCGCCGTTCGGTGTCTTCGTCAACAATGACCTGATTCAGAAGAGTGGGCAGAAGAGTGCAGGAGAGATGCTGTCTTCAGGCAGTTGGACATGGGACAAGCTGATAGAAGCCGCCAGGATCGTGAACGCAAAGACCGGGAAAGCGGGTCTTGTAGTCCGTGACTTCGACTACAAAGGTTGGGATAACTTGGCGACAATATGGGGTGGCTGGAATGCACGCCCTTGGAGCGAAGACGGCAAGACCTGCGGCTTCGATAAGCCCGAGATGGCGCAGGCGATGTCGTTCATTCATAAAGCTGTATTCAATGACAAAGCGATGCCAGAGCCCGGAACAGCCGCTGACTTCTTTGCTGGCGACGCCGCAATGACGATCACGCAGATCAGTCGAGCATCCTTGCTCCCAAAAGATGGCTTCTCTTGGGATCTGCTTCCTTTGCCAGCGGGCCCATCAGGCTCCTATGCGGTGATAGGCCAAGCCGGGATAGGCGTATTCAAGAACGGCAAGCATCCTGAGGAAGCGGCTCGGTTCCTCGCATTCATGACAAACCCCGAGAATTCCGAGAAACTCGCCCAGTTCTTTCCACCAGCACGGCAGAAGCTGCTTAAAACCGATGTACTCGCCAAGACGAATCCGCTCTTGAAGCCCGAGCAAATCGAACGCGTCGTCATCAAAGGGATCGCAACGGGTGAAGTCAAACCGAGTCACACCGGCTTTGCTCAAATCCAGCAATTGGTCCGCGCTGGTCTCGACCAGATCTGGAAGCCAGATGCCGATATCAAGGCCGGACTAACCGCTATTTGCGGACGCATCGCCCCGTTGCTCGCCCGATAGGAGAGAGAATGCTCGTGCGAACGAAAGTGGCGACCATCAGCCCGGCCGAAACGGAAGGAGTAGGTAAGAAGCGCCTCTGGACGATGGCACACCAGGATGCACTGATCGGATATCTTTTCATTCTGCCGCAGCTTGCTGGCATCACGATCTTTGTCGTGGTGCCGCTCGTGCTGGTCTTTTGGTATAGCCTTCACGAATGGAACGTGCTGGCTGGGAATTTCGACTACACGGGACTAGATAATTACCGACAACTCTTTGCAGATCCGGTCTTGCCCGAGATTCTGAGAGTCACAGGGATTTTTTCCATTGGTCTCGTTGCCTTCAATATGTCGCTCGCTCTGCTACTTGCGATCCTTCTGAATCAGAAGCTGCACGGCATTATCCTGTTTCGAACTCTCTTCTTCTCGCCCGTCGTCGTTTCACTTGTGGCCTGGACTATTGTCTGGGGCTTCCTCCTACAGAAAGACGGTGGCATCAACGGCCTTCTCGCTGTGATCGGAGTCGAAGGGCCCAACTGGCTACGAAACGAGACGTCTGCAATGGTCTCCGTGATCATCGTTCAGGTCTTCAAGAATGTCGGGCTGAATATGGTTTTGTTTCTTGCCGCATTGCAGAATGTGCCGGGCGAACTCTACGAGGCCGCGCTGATGGATGGGGCTAGTCGCTGGCAGCAATTCCTCCGCATTACCCTTCCGCTGATCAGCCCTACGGTCCTACTGACCGCTATCATTACTATCGTGGGCTCACTTCAGGTTTTCGCACAGATCGCTGTTCTGACACAGGGCGGGCCTGGGACTTCGACAACGGTTCTGGTCTATTATCTTTATCAACAGGCCTTTCAGTTCCATCTTTTCGGCTATGGATCGACACTTTCCATTCTGTTGTTCGTCATCGTGGCAATCCTCACGTTTGCACAGTGGCAGCTTCGCAAAAAGTGGGTATTTTATGAAGCATAGCTTATCTGCTCGAACGAAAGTCGCGGTTTACGGTCTCCTATGCGTGCTTTCCGTTCCCTTCGTGTTTCCGACGTGGTGGATGGTTACCTCTTCGCTCAAGCCTGCTTCGCAGATTTTTGCATTTCCACCTGTGCTCTTTCCACGAGACGCTGACCTGACAACCTACAGTAAGGTCTTTTCCCTCCAGCCGTTTGCGACGCAGTACTTCAACAGTGCCTATATCGCAGCGGTCGTGACGTTAGGCACCATGGCAGTCTCGTCATTTGCGGGATACGCCTTCGCTCGAATCCGATTTCCGGGACAGAATCTGCTTTTCATGGTCGTTCTGCTGGGGCTGTTGATACCAGCTGAAGTTACGATCGTACCGCTGTTCCAGTTCTTTCTGAAATTTGGCCTCATCAACACTCATTGGCCGTTAATTCTTATTCCTGTCTTCGGTGCTCCCAGTGTCTTTGCGACCTTTGTGATGCGGCAATTCTTTATCAGCCTTCCGGCGGAACTAGAGGAGGCAGCGCGGATCGACGGGTTAGGGCGAATTGGAATTTTCTGGATGATCGCCTTGCCTTTGGCTCGCCCAGCACTGGCTGCCGTTGCGATCTTTACATTTCTGCATAGCTGGAATCTTTATCTGGAGCCGATCGTATTCCTTTCCTCGCCAGAGAAGTTCACCTTGCCGCAAGCGTTGACGCAGTTCGTCGATGCCTATGGCGGCCCGATGTGGAATATCCAGCTCGCAGCGGCCACACTGACAGCTTTTCCAGTCCTACTGGTTTTCGTTATCGCTCAGCGTCACTTCATCGAGGGATTAGCGCACACGGGCCTCAAAGGCTGAGCGGGACGGATATGTTCTCACCTGGGCACTGACAAAGGCTGAGAGTGTTTAAGTAACCTGGGGTCAGCAGTGGCTGGAGGGAGCCCATTTGCGCAATATGCAACGACACTCGGCTCACATCAAATATGGCAGGCGCGTTACACGGTCATGCTAACGGGGCTTCTTGATTATCAAGTATCATCCTGCAGCGTGTTTGATGCATGCTGACTATGACGCCGCTTCCAAAACGGCTCATTAAGAAAGCGTTGCTCCCTACGATAGATCTCACGTTGCGAGGAGAGGAACTCTTGAACGCCGGTTGCAACTTTTGTCGCATAGGCCGCGAGAGGACGGAGGTCACCTGAAAGCGCGGCAACCGAAGCTTCTGCACCGGCGATAGCTGTCCAGAGGGCCGTTGTCATCCCATGAGAAGATAAGGGATCAAAAGCCGCAGCAGCGTCTCCGATGGCGGCCCAACCAATTCCTGCCGCTGGTGCAACCCAAGTCGTTCCGGCACTTGTTGCCTTGATTGGTGTCACAAACCGAAAGCCCGCCTCGTCGATCCATCGGCCGACGTATCGTGTCTCCTGAGAGAGCCGGTCCAGGAGCGCCTGTGCTTTCGATGAACCGAACGGGATTAAATCCGGATCAGTATAGTGATTCAATGCGAGCCGATCGTCAGCAAGCAACGTTACATACCACCATCCACTTGCCGTCGCTTCGACAAGTGTTGCTCGTGTAGGAACGACCTCGGCTTGGGGATCCTGCTCAAGAAATCCAACGAGGGCTGCGAGGCGATCTGCTCGGAAGCGAGATGCCCGACTCCGAGCAACAAAAGCGGTCCGTCCAGTCGCATCGAGGAGGAAGAACGTGCGAAGCCGGGTATCCCCGACTTGCAGATGCCAGACATCATCTTGTCGCGAGACCTGAGCCACCGGTGCGCTTATCCGCTCAACATCAAGGTTGAGGGCACGGTCAGCAAGGTCGGCCTCAAAGCGCATTCGATTAAGAACTGTGGCTGGGCCCTCCAAATGCACCATAGAATGGCGCTCTGCCAGATGGTCCGATCCCCAGGACGAGAACGTAATGCCTGCAGGACGATGATAAGATCGCGCAACCAAATCGGAGCTGCCCAACTTCGATAGAAGCGGCCAGGCGGCGGGGGCAAGATGCTCGCCGGGCTTGTCGCCGCCTCGGCCGAGTGGTGCAATCCATAAGGGCCTTAAGCCCGCGGCTGCAAGCGTGATACATGCAGCTGCCCCAGCAATCCCGCCGCCCAGGACTGCCACTGGGACAGTGGCATTGCGCATCAGGGCAACAGTCCGTGGCCTGGCTTCCAATCGATCCGCCGCTCCATGGTCGGCGCCCGCCCAACTTCGACGAAGATCTCTTCCGGTATTCCTTCAGGCTTACCGGCATCCGTCGGACCAGGATGCTTCACCACGAAACCCATACGCTCCCAGAGCGAGATCATGTTCGTGATTCCCCGCCAGTATCCATCCGTTGGATGAAGGCCGAGCCCTGAGACTTCCCGAGACCACGGCACGCGACTATTGAGAAATTTGATACGCTCTTTCGCAGACAGATCGGCCCTCAAAACCTGGGCATAGTACGCCTCCGACAGCACGTCGATCGGAAGCAGGGCTGGCCACCATACCGCGACGGGGAAGTTCTCTTGTAATTGGACCTGTTGGCAGCTGAACGCGTCGCATTGCCATGGCAGTCCCATCCAGCGTGTTAGATCCCCTGGCATTTGTCTGCCGATAGGCGCTGGCACGTCACCCGTTCCCTTGAAGGCCTTCTCTGCGTTCAGTTGCCGCCCAACATTCTGAAGGAGGCTCTGCCGACCTCCCAGCGCAATCCTGAAGGGTTCCGCCTTGTCGTCATAGCTCCTGCTGTACATGGGAGCGTGGCGGAGATAGTAGGTCAGCTCGACGCCAGGGTGAAAGGCGCCACCAGAACAGCGTTCGAGGGCTGCTTCTGTCAGAGCGGAAGGCTGCAGTTCAACGGGGAGATCCTCCAGTTTGCCGATGGCATCTGCCTTCGCATCATGAAGGTCGTTCACGAAGTCTCCTGTGGCCCAGGATTTCAAATAGCTGTATTGGAGCGCTGGAAACTGAAACCATTGTAACGGGCTGCCGGGAAAATTGACGCCGTCACCTAACATGTATGGGATCTTTAGTCTTTCTTCCCGGAATGCTTCAGGTCCGGTTTTTTCCGGATTTCGGAAAAGCGCGAATACGGACTCTCGAAATGCCTTGTTTGCACCACTCGGATCAGCAAGGCGGTCGATGAAGCGTGGATCGCTGAAATCACCGACCTCCAGCCATCCCTGACGCAGCCGATCCGCATCCGTCAACCATTCCATCAGCGCAACTCGCCGAAATGTCGGGTAAATATATTTGCGGAAGGAAAGCGGTTTGGCGGGCTTCGGAATCCAACCTAGCTTTGTATTAAGATCCTGAACAACATCGAATAACGTGGAGATCGGCTGAATCTCGGGCACAAAATCTGGCCCAACGCAGGCGACCCATGCGGGTTCGGCCTCAAGTACCTGCCCATCTGCGAGCTTCACACGGGCTTGGACGGGGCCATCGCACCAATCATCATACCAACCGTCGTTGTCGGCGAAGCTCGTGATACCGGCATCGATGGGCGATGCGGATTTGCCGTCTGGCGGAACGACCAGCAGACGTCCTTCCTCATCGGTTCTCAACTCGCCAAGATTGACAGATACCTTGTCCCAGAACCGACCTTGGAACTTATAGGCCGATACGCCTCCTTCGATGTTGACAGATGCGCCGGAAATCATTTTCTCGCCGCCGTCGATAACGAGCATTCGCTCGCGCTCGGCGTCGTCAACAATGTAGGCATTTCGCATCACTCCGGGGACACCTGGAGCCAGATCTCCGTTATCGAGCGGATTGGTGAAGCCGTACCAAGCCGCTTTCGTGTTTGCCAAGTGTACACGCCACTCCACCCGGCCCTTGCCTGGTGTCACCTCCCCGATGACGCGATCATTTGCATCGAAAGCGTAAACTCGGAAACGCTGGACCTGCTTCTTGATATGATACGCGCCGTCTTTGAAGCCACCTTCCGGTTGCACCGTGAGACCAGGAACCTCCGGCGCCAAGAACCACTTGCTGCTGCCACCCACCCGACAGATACCGATCGCTGGATAAACACGCACTTTCGCGATCTTTGCGCCTGCGGGTGCGGGCTCTGCTGTTGTTGCTGCGACAGCGGACTTCGGATGCCAGGGCATGGCATATGCAGCAGTCCCAGCTGCTACCGTGGCAAGAAAATCACGTCGGCTGAAAGGCCTGTTCTTGTCGCTATTTGCCATGGTCTTATCCATATGACGTAGCTTGCCCATTCCAGAACTGGTCCGCCGAAACCTTCGGGAGCGGCCTCACATATTCCGAAATGCAAAAAATAACCCTGCGTCTTTTCCTGGTCGAATGAATATTGTCAAGCTTTCTACCCCGGCCTAACTAAGATGTAATAAAGAAGCAAATGACGGCATTCGCATCTGCTTGAGTGCGAATTCTGCAATTCTACGGGCGTATCAGCAGTTGCTATGGTCGCCTGCCGTGACGAGGACGTCGAATCGCTCAAGCAGGGCGATACAGCGAACGTGATAGGCCATTCACTTGCGAGATGGGCGCTCGTTTGTGAGCCCTATGAAGAACAGCTCGGAGGACTGATTGTCGTAATGAGACGACTTCGGATGCTGGAGATCTGTATATCAGTCTCCTGCTTTCCTCGTGGGATCCGCGCTTTTCAGCCCGATATTCCTTTGTTGGCGCTCTCCGTCGCAAAAGCGCGTGCTAGGATGGCGCATACGATGAGCTGTATCTGATGATAAATCATCATTGGCAATACGATTAGTCCGATTGTCTGGCCGGCAAAGATAATGTTTGCCATTGGTAGGCCGCTTCCCATGCTCTTCTTCGATCCGCAGAAGACGAGAGCGATCTCGTTCTCTCGATTAAATCCAAGGAGGCGGCTGATGAGATGCGTCGCTACCAGTACAAAGGCGAGAAGAATAACAACCAGAAGTAACATTACCACGAGGTTGTTTGCGTCAACTTGCTTCCAAACGCCGCCAACAATTGCGTTGGAAAAGGCAAGATAAGCGACCGCTACAATTGAAATCCGCTCAGCGAAACCGACCAGTTTCGGTTGCGAGCGAATCGCGTTCCCGATCCATCGTTGTAGGACTTGCCCAAGAGCGAATGGTGCAAGGAGCTGCATCATGATGCTCTCGATGGCATGGGCATTGATGCCTCCCTGCTTGCCCAAGATTATCATCGCGAGTGCAGGAGTTGCCACGACACCCAGCATGTTTGATGCTGATGCCGCGCAGACGGCGGCCGGGACATTTCCACCGGCAATCGACGTGAAGGAGATGGACGACTGAATTGTTGAGGGCAAGATGCAAAGGAAGACGAAGCCCACATAAAGGTCCGACGGCAGCCATTCCGGAACCAATCCGCGCAACGGAAGGGCGAGGAGAGGAAACAACACGAAGCTACATGCGAGAATTGTCAGGTGAAGACGCCAGTTCGCAAAGCCGTTCATTACGACTCGAGGTAGAAGACGTGCGCCATGCAGAAAGAAGATAAATGCAACGCTGCCTTGCGTGAAGATATTCAGCCATTCCGCAGCACGGCCTGACGCTGGCAAGAAGGTCGCGATGATCGCTGCAGCTATAAGAGCAGTGATCAGAACGTCCGGTCGAAACCGGAGAAGCTTTTTCATGTTACGGGAACCTGCTCGGTGATAGTGCCGTCTTCGTCGAGGATGGTGCTCAAGCGTGTCCAGATGCTGGCGACGTGCGCGGTCAGCAATGGGCGAGCCCTGGCAGCGTCTCGCGCTTCAAGAACATGCAGAAACTCTTCATGCTCCCGTACGGCATTGTCCCAGTTCTCTGTGGCTTGATGTGCAATGAACCGAAGCCGATAAACGCGAGCATTGAGAATGGCGTGGTGTTCCGCGAGGACAGCGTTACGGGCAGCATGCACGATGCCCAAATGGATCGCCTGATTGTTTTGGAAGTAGCGCAGCCGTTCCTTACGCGCCCGAAAGGCTAGCATCTCATAATGAAGAGCCCAAAGCTCCGCCATTTCTTTGTCGGTGATCGCGGTGCAGGCCAATTCTGCGGCCAAACCCTCGAGCGCCGCCAGAACCTGAATGATCTCGAAGACCTCGCTTCGCCGAAGTATCGCGACGATTGCGCCTCTGTGCGGATGAAGCTCGACCAGATTCTCTCCAGCGAGCAGCTTCAGAGCCTCCCGCATAGGCGTCCGTGACACTCCTAGGCGATTGGCCAGGGTCCTCTCGCGAATAGGATGTCCGGGGTCTAGCTCCCCTTTCAGAATCATCTCCCGAATGCGGTCCTTGACGTGCGCGACTTTTGCGCCGTCGCTGCTTTCGGGCGGGCCGTCCTTGTTGATGGGTTCAAGCACTGACATCAGGCAATGATCGCGCGAGTGAATTTGCCGAGCAGGTCGTCGGAGCAGGTCTTATCGAGCCAGCGAATGACAATCACAAGATCTCTAGGCTCATCGATCCAGATGATGTTGGAGCCACCCCCGAGGGCAAAAACGCTTGTCTCCGGAGCTTGCGAATACAATAGCCTGTCTGTATTCAGCCACCATAGCAGGCCGTAGGTAGGATTGAGACGTGAGGGCACCAACATGGTCTCGACCCATTCCCGGGATAGGAGCTGTCGGCCATCCCATTGCCCCTTGTTCTTGATCAGCTCACCCAGGCGCGCATGATCGCGGCTATTGATGACAATGCCGCCTCCCCAATGTCCACCGCCGGGTACCGACTGCATTCGATGGCCGTCCACATTGACCCAGCTCGTCTCATAACCATGCCATGCCCAGGTCGCTGAGCAGCCAATGGGATCCATGATGTGCTCTTTGAGAACCTCAGGGAGGGGACGCTTGAACAGGCGCAGGAGGCTGAGGCCCAGTCGATTTACTCTAACGTCATTGTATTCGAAATGCGTTCCAGGAGAGGCGAGGGAGCGCTCAGTACCCTTCGAATTGCCGGCGCCGGATGTAACGGAAGGCCCGACCTGACGATGCCAGTCCACGGAGTCCGGCCGTTCAAATAATTCGCCGTGCCATTCGCTCGTCTGCTCGAGGAGATGACGCCAGGTGATCACGCCGTTGTGCGGATCGTCAAAACCTCCGTCTTTTACACGCTCCCGGACCGGCTCGTCGATGGAGCCGATAAGGCCCTTGTCAAAAGCGAGGCCTGTGAGGATTGCCAGATAGCTCTTGGCGATGCTGAAGGTCATGTCGGTTCGGTGCGTATCGCCCCACTCGGCCACAAGCTTACCATGGCGAAGCACAAGACCGTTGGCCCCACCACGCGCGAAGACCGGCCCCATTGGCCGGTTGTAAGGCGGCTTATCGTCCACATGAGCAGAGCCGACGAAGATCCCGTCAATGTACATGTCTCGGGGCCAGCGCGTCTCGCTAGAGATGGCAAACGTGACGGCCTCTTCCAGGTGGTGGGGGTCGAAACCTGCCTCCGCCGGGCTGGAGGTGAGCCAGACGGGTGTCGTTGCATTGTTTATATCCATCATCTGCCTCCGGATTTGTCGGTGTGCCCGCAATTTGAGCGTGCAATGCGATTGTTCAAATTGTGTCTTGCGCGCCATAATTTGGTATGCCATCGTTTCCGTACGGTCAATATGAAAAGATCAACGGATCGGTCCGATTAGAATTCCTTTAAAACATAAGGAAAAACCGCGAGCCTCGACTGGGACGGCGAGACGGGGTGTATGTCCTCTCAGCGGACCAGAGCGCAATATGGTATACCATCTGAGAGGGAGATGGTGTTGAGAGAGGAGCTATAGATGCCAACATCACGACTATTTCGGCGACTGGGGGTGCTGGTAGGAACCGGCTTGGTTTCCGCATCCCTATGGACCGCTCCGGTCTTGGCGCAGAACATCAAGCCCTTGCGTTATGCGACGGGCACCGACGCCCAGACGCTTGATCCGCAATTCGTCACCGATATCCCGACGGCTCGGGTGGTGACCCAGATCCATGAGACGCTTATCTATCCGAACAGCGCCGGGGAAATGGTCGGCGTTCTGGCTGAGAGCTGGGATGTGAGCGAAGACAAGCTGTCGTGGACATTCCATCTGCGCAAGGGAATCAAATTCCATGACGGAACCCCTTTCAATGCCGCCGCGGTAAAGTTCACCTTCGATCGGATCATGGCTAAAGAGACGGCCGCTCCGCGCGCCAGCTCCGCGGCGGCCATCGACTCCGTCGAAGTGAAGGATGAACACACCGTCATCATCAAAACAAAGTCGCCTTACGCACCGCTCCTGGCCCAGTTGTCGGCCTATAACCTCGCGATCATTAGCCCGTCCGCTGGCGTCAAACTGAATAACGAATATAGCCGCGCTCCAGCGGGAACGGGTCCGTTCAAGCTTGGAAAGTGGACTCCCGGTGAGAAGCTCACGATCATCCGCAACGATGAGTACTGGGGGAAAAAGGCAGCTTCTGCCGCCGTGGAGTTCACGGTCGTTCCAGAAGACAGCGCACGCGTGCTGATGCTCATGTCGGGCGAGGCGGACGTCGTATCTAATGTTCCGCCGATCATGGTGAATCGACTTAAGGGCGCACCAGGTGTCAAAATCGTGGAGCAGACTGGCTATCGCACGATCTACGTGGGCTTGAATCTCGACACCAAGCCCTTCGACGATCTGAAGGTGCGTCAAGCCATTGCTCATGCCATCGACACGAAGTTGTTGCTTTCCGGAGTCATGAACAATATCGGGACGGCCGGTGGTGGCCTGGAGTCTACCGTGATCCCTGGCTCAGCGAAGATTGCTCCCTACCCGTATAATCCAGAGCTCTCGAAGAAGCTTCTTGCAGAAGCTGGGTATCCCAATGGCTTCACTATCGACTTCTATATCACTACGGGTCGCTACATTAACGACAAGCAGCTTGGAGAGGCTATTCAAGCGCAGCTCGCTAAGGTTGGCATCAAGGTAAATCTCCAATCGCCCGAGTTCGGCGCTTACTCGGCCATGCTGCGCCAAAAGAAGATCCCCATGTTCCTCCTCGGTAAGGGGAGCCCTACCGGCGATCCCGACTTCACGCTGACAATCAACGTGCATAGTGAAGGAACAGGCAACTATGGCAACTATCGCAATGACAAGGTCGATCGGCTTCTGACCGAACAGCGGAGCACTGTAGAGGTGGCTAAGCGCAACGAGCAGCTGCGCCAGGTACTGCAGCAATCCTACGACGATGTTCCGTGGATCGTCCTTTTCTATGAGAACCAGATATTTGGTGAGCGCGAGAATGTTCGTGGCGTCGAGGTTCTGCCCAACGAAAACGTTCTGTTCGTGAACGCCAAGGTCGAGTGATCAAACTGGGGAGGCGGGGCGCTGGCTCATGCCTCCTCACCGATGAGTGAACTGATGATAACCTTTCTCGCCCGACGGCTCTCGCAATTGGTTCCGGTCCTCGTCGGGGTCTCCGTGATCGTCTTCCTGATGATCCATCTAATCCCAGGCGATCCGGCCGTTCTCGTTGCTGGTATCGATGCGACCAAAGAAGACGTCGCGGCCGTTCGACAGTCTCTAGGTCTCGATAAACCCCTCGTGATGCAATACGGCGAATTCGTTGGTCGCGTTGCTACCGGCGATTTTGGCAAGAGCTTTAGAACTGGGCGCCCGGTCAGCGAAGAGATTGGCGTCCGTTATTGGAACACGATGATCCTCGGACTGTCGGCTGTCGTCTTCGGCACCCTTCTCGGGGTCATCACGGGCATTCTAACGGCTGTTTACAGGAACGGGTGGTTCGATAGCAGTATTCTGGCGGTTTCTCTATTGGGGATCTCGATTCCGTCCTTTTTCCTCGGTATCTCCCTCATGTTGCTCTTCTCGGTCTATCTGGGCTGGCTCCCGCTGACCGGCATGGACAGTTGGAAGAATCTCATCCTGCCAACGCTTACTCTGGGCATCCCGAACGCCGCGATCATTTCCCGGATCACACGGTCGAGCCTTGTCGAAGTTCTCAATCAGGATTATGTGCGCACCGCACGAGCCAAGGGGCTGAAGGAATCCGTCGTTGTCGGTCATCACGGCGTGCGCAATGCCCTGATTCCGGTTGTCACGGTGGTCGGTCTTCAGATGGGCTATCTGCTGGGCGGCGCTGTCGTCACTGAAACCGTCTTTGCGTGGCCCGGGATCGGTCGCCTGATTGTTCAATCGATCGCAGCACGGGACTTCCCCGTCGTGCAGGCCTCGGTTCTGCTTCTCGCACTTACCTTCGTCATGATCAATCTTCTGACGGACGTGTTGTATCGAATTCTCGACCCGCGGATTAAGTTCAAATGAGTTCTAATGCGAACCTCATGTCCGGGAACCCCCGACCTGCGCCCGTAGCTGTCGAGGAGGCTTCGCGCCCAGCGTCCTCACGGATCCGCCAGATTCTCAAGCAGATGAGAAAGTCGAAATTCGCCTTGCCGGGCGGCGCGATTGTACTGATCTTCATCATACTGGCTATTCTCGCACCTTGGATTGCTCCGCACGATCCCTATGCCAACGATCTAATGGCCATGCTGCTCCCGCCCAGCGCGGAGCATCCTTTCGGCACGGACGAACTTGGGCGCGATATCTTATCCAGAGTTCTCGTCGGGGCTCGGCTTTCTTTAGTCGAGGGACTGTTCTCAGTGTCGCTTGCAATGCTGATCGGCGTTCCGACCGGGATGATATCGGGATATGTAGGCGGACGTACCGACACGGTCATCATGCGTATCATCGACGTGATGCTGGCATTTCCGGGCGTCCTTCTCGCCATCGTCATTGTATCGATCCTCGGCCCGAGCCTCGTGAACGCCATGATTGCGGTTGCGATCTACACAGTGCCGATTTTTGCGAGGCTGGCCCGCGGCTCTACACTGTCTGTCAAGGAGGAGCCTTATATCGAGGCTTGCCAATCTGCGGGAATGCGGCACAGCCGGATCCTGCTGCGACATATCTTTCCGAACATCGCTAGTACCCTATGGGTCATGGCGGCTTTGCGTGTGGCGTTGGCAATTCTGACCGCATCCAGTCTGTCCTTTCTCGGGCTTGGCGCGCAGGCACCTTCTCCAGAATGGGGCGCCATGCTTGCTGCGGGTCGAAACTACATGCTGGTTGCTCCCCACGTCGTTATCTTCCCAGGCGGAGCCATCGTGCTGCTCGTGCTCGGGATCAACCTGTTTCAAGATGGGCTGCGGTTGGCCCTTGATCCAAAAATGGCGGAGCGCTGATCATGAACATCGAACTTCAGGGGAAACTGGATTCGTATATCGAGGCGAATCGTGAGCGCTTTCTGGAGGAGTTGTTCACGTTTCTCCGGCAGCCGAGCATTTCTACACGCAATGAAGGCATGCATGAGTGCGCCGAGCTTCTCGCCAGCCTAATGCGGGATGTCGGGATCGAGACTCGAGTCATGGAGACGCCTCGGCACCCGATCGTCTACGGTGAAATCGATAAGGGACCGGATGCGCCCGTCGTCCTTGTTTACGGTCATTACGACGTACAGCCGCCCGAGCCGTTGGAATTGTGGACATCTCCACCGTTCGCGCCGGAAATTCGCGACCGGAAGATTTATGGTCGTGGAACATCGGACAACAAGGCGCAAATCTTCATCTATGTTAAGACCATCGAAGCCCTTCGCGCGGCTACCGGCGACGTACCGTTGTCCTTCAAGTTCCTTTTCGAGGGCGAGGAAGAAATCGGCAGCCCAAGCCTTGCCCCCTTCGTTGAGGCTAACCGGGATCTTCTGAAGGCGGACTTAACCTATTACTCGGACAGCCATATCCACGAGTCTGGTCGCCCGATGATCATCCTTGGCCTCAAGGGGATGGTCTACGCCGAGTTGACCGCTCGTGGCGCACGGATCGATCAGCACTCCATGCGTGCAACCGGCGTCCCGAACCCGGCATGGCGTCTCGTCTGGGCCCTCAATTCTCTGAAGGGGCCGGACAACAGGGTCGCCATCGAAGGCTTCTATGACGATGTGAGACCTCTCACCAATATGGAGCGGGAGACCATTGCGAAGATCCCCGTGGATGAGCAGGGTCTTCTCGACTTTTTCGGCATCGACAAGTTCCTCCCCGGGCGCATCGAGGATGGCTACTATTTCAATCTGATCTCCGAGCCGACATGCAACATCGCGGGAATTGTCAGTGGCTATACGGGAGAGGGATCCAAGACTGTCCTGCCTTCTGTTGCCAAAGCAAAAATCGACATACGCCTCGTGCCTGATCAACGGCCGGAGGATATTCTTGAGAAGCTCAAACAGCATCTGGAGGAAAAGGGCTTTGGCGACATAGAGGTCGAAGGCTTCAATTTCCTCACGCCCTCGCGCACGCCGATCGATCATCCTGCTCTGCCGGTCATCGTCGAAGCGCTCGAGGAAGCATACGGACGTGAGCCGATTGTCTACCCGGGCATTGGTGGCGCCGGCCCAAACTATGTCTTCACTGATATCTTGCGGCAGGCCTGTTTCGTCGTCCCTCACGCGACTCATGATCAAGCCAATCACGCTCCGGACGAAAGCATGGATCTCGACGGGTTCTTCAACGGCATCCGCACCGGCGTGCGGGTATTTCCACGTCTCGCCAAAACGTTGAGACGTTGAGCACGGTTGCCATAGAAACACGAGGAGATTCTCCATGACTCGACCTTGCGAGCTTGATGCCGTCGAAGCGCGGCGTCTCATCGGCCAGAAGAAGCTTTCCCCGGTAGAACTGCTGGAATCATGCATTCAGCAGATCGAAGCGGTCGACCCCCACGTCAATGCTCTTGTGGTGAAGGCCTTCGATCGTGCTCGCAAGGAGGCCGCAGCGGCAGAAAGCGCAGTCATGAGAGGCGATTTGCTCCCGCCGCTTCATGGATTGCCCGTAGGCGTGAAAGATCTGAGCGACACGGAGGGTATCGTGTCCGCCTACGGCTCTCTCCTTTATCGCGATCATATCCCTGCTAAGGATGAGCATGTGGTCGCAGCTGTTCGCCGCGCGGGCGGGATCGTCATCGGTAAGACCAACAGTCCGGAATTCGGAGCCGGCGGCAATACCAACAACAAGCTCTATGGACCTACCCGCAACCCCTTCGATCTGGAAAAGACCTGTGGAGGCTCTTCTGGCGGTTCCGGTGTTGTACTGGCGACAAACATGATGCCGCTTGCTACCGGATCCGATACAGGTGGGAGCTTGCGGCTACCGGCGGCATTCAATGGCGTCGTCGCTTACCGCCCCAGCCCGGGCATCGTTCCCTTTGATCGCCGTTCTCAGGCCTTCAGTACCTACCAGAGCCAGGGCCCGATGGCTCGGACTGTTGCAGATGCAGCGCTGCTGCTTTCTGCCATGGCGGAGCGCAATACCGTGGATCCCATGGCTTACCCGCTGGATCCGCAGCAGTTTCAGGCCCTGCCAGAGGTGGATCTTTCCAGTCTGCGGATTGTCGTCAGCGAGGATCTTGGCATCGCGCCCGTGGCACGCGCCGTGCGGGCGGCATTCCAGGACAGAGTCAAGCGTTTCTCATCCCTGTTCGGAGATGTGGAACACAAGGATCCCGACTTCAGGGATGCACTCGATGTCTTTTGGTACCTGCGTGGTGTCTACATGCTTGCTAAGCATGAGGCAGTATTCGAGACTTACAACGACGATGTGAATCCGAATGTACGCAGCAACGTTGCCGCTGCCTTGAAGATGGATGCGCGAAAGGTCGGCTGGGCAGCACGCGAACAGTATCGCCTCATGAGAGATTTCCACCATCTCATGGCGGATTTCGATGTTCTGATCTGCCCGGCTGTGACAGTCACACCGTTCCCGTTCGCAGAGCTCTATCCCAGAGAAATCGATGGCGCACCTATGGAGAACTACGTCCACTGGGCGGCCCTGACGTCTTCACTGACTGTTACCGGGAATCCGGTTGTCGCCATTCCTTGTGGCGTGGATGAATATGGTACACCGTTCGGTATTCAGATCGTCGGCAAGCTACATCGGGATCGAGAAGTTCTGGCGATCGCCCAAGCTATCGAGAGTGCCTTCAGGACAGATGTCGCGTTGTCCAGGCCCGTTCCCGAACTCGCCATCTAAAGCGTTGATATGACTTCCATGAATCAGACTCAGAGCCCCACGCTTCCGATACAGGAAGCAGAGTCTCCCATTCTGTCCGTTCGTAATCTGACGACCTCGTTCAGAAGTGATGACGTTTGGAAGCCGGTGGTCCGCAATCTGAGCTTCGACGTACCCCCTAGAAAAACCGTCGCCATCGTCGGCGAGTCCGGTTCGGGAAAGAGCGTCACATCTCTGTCGATCATGCGGCTTCTTCCTAAGCGATCCAGTTATATCGAGGGGCAGATCAATCTCGGCGGGCAGGATCTTCACACGCTCTCCGATGACGAGATGCGGCGCGTCCGAGGGCGAGACGTGTCGATGATCTTCCAGGAGCCGATGACTAGTCTCAACCCGATCTTCCCGATTGGGAAGCAGATTGCGGAGGCGTTGACCGTTCACAAGCCATTGTCTCGGTCTGAGGCGCGCGCTGAGGTCATCCGACTGCTGGACAAGGTGCGCATTCCGAACGCGGCTTCTCGCTTTGATGAATATCCTCACCAGTTCTCAGGTGGCATGCGTCAGCGCGTCATGATTGCCATGGCGCTCGCGTCCAAGCCGAAGCTTTTGATTGCCGATGAGCCGACGACGGCGCTTGATGTGACGATCCAAGGGCAGATTCTCGACCTAATCAAGACCCTTCAGGATGAGGATGGAATGTCCGTTCTCTTCATCACTCATGACATGGGCGTCGTGGCGGAGATCGCTGACGAGTGCATCGTGATGTTTCGTGGCGAGGCTGTGGAGATGGGACCGACGGAGAATATCTTTCTTCGCGGAAAACATCCGTATACCCGTGCTCTGCTATCGGCTGTGCCGAAGCTCGGCTCGATGACGGGTCGCAGCCTGCCTTTGCGTTTTCCAATCGTGGATGTCCTCACAGGAGATATGCAGCCGCAGCGGGATGTCATCGATACGGTGGCGCAGACGAAGTCACCCGTGCTCTCCGTCAAGAATCTGACGGCTCGATTCGATATTCACTCAGGTATTTTCTCTCGCAAGACAGCGGCTGTGCATGCGGTAGAGAACATCTCGTTTGATCTCTTCGAAGGTGAGACTCTCTCGATTGTGGGCGAATCCGGATGCGGAAAATCCACAACCGGACGCTCCGTTACGCGGCTTATCGAGCCAGTCAAAGGCAGCATCGTCATTGATGGCCACGATGTGATGGCGCTGAACCGCCCAGCACTCCGCCGGATGCGCCGCAGCATTCAAATGGTCTTTCAAGACCCCTTTGCAAGTCTTAATCCGCGTATGGCCATTGGCACGGCCGTCATGGAGCCATACCTCGAGCACGGGCTCGGCTCCAGGAGACAGGCCCAAGAGAAGGCGGCGGACCTGTTGGAGAAAGTTGGCCTCAAGGCTGATATGATGCGACGCTTCGCCCACGAGTTCTCGGGAGGGCAGCGCCAGAGGATCGCCGTTGCGCGCGCCTTGATGCTGGACCCCAAGGTTATCGTCGCCGATGAAGCGGTATCGGCGCTTGACGTTTCGATCAAGGCTCAGGTCTGTAACTTGCTGTTGGATCTCCAACAGAGCCTGAACCTTGCCTATCTGTTTATCTCTCATGACATGGCCGTGGTCGAGCGGATCAGCCATCGTGTTGCCGTCATGTATCTCGGTGAGATCGTAGAGGTCGGACCCCGCGCTGCGGTATTCGAGAACCCGCAGCATCCCTATACCAGGAAGCTCATGTCAGCGGTTCCGATTCCAGATCCCTCTCGCCGGACCTTGAAGCGAGAACTGTCGGTCGATGAGCTGAGAAGCCCGATCCGATCCCTCAAATACGTACCGCCGGTTCGTGAGTATAGGGAGATCTCGACAGGACACCTCGTCTTGCTCAATTAGGGGGGCCTAGTTTCATGGCACTGTTCGATGCCGATAGGATCCGCCAGGGAAGGTTCTTGGCGGATCGAGCCGGTACTATGGGAAATGGTAAAGCTCGCCCTGGCCCGGGATCAGGAATCGGACGCCAAGATCGTTGCCTGCTTCCAATTCTTTGCGAATGGCGTCCTGAGGTTGCGCATTGGTCAATGAGTACTTGATATGGCTTACAATAACAGGCAGCCCCTTTAGAGCATCTCCGCCTGCCTCTTGGCCCAGAGCATGCAGTGCTTTGTGCACCCATTTGGGAGTCATGTGCCCGAATAATAAATTGTCCGGCCGGTCGTTGGTGTACGATACTTCCAGAATGATCGCCTTTAGCCTTCGCTGCTTCACCTTGTCGGCGACGACCTTCCAAATGCTTTGCATGGCAGAGGAATTCTCGACCTCGTCAGGTCCCGTATCGCCGAAGCAAAGTATGGCATCGCCCCCGCTCTCGATGAGAAACGCTGTGGATTCGCTTCCGGCGTGGCTGAGCGGGAAAGGGGTGGCCGCCATTCGAGTTCCAGCAAGTTCCTGGACTAGGCCAGGGACCAAATCTGCTACGTGATACTTTTTCAGCTGTGGCGGCTGACCTCGGTCCAACATATTGGGCCAAGCAACCCAATTGAAGTAATTCTGCTCAAGGCGAGCATTTACCGATGGCAAGCCGTAAATAGTCTTGTTGCTATCGTCAGGCGAGGCGATCACCAACCCTTCTACATGGTCGAGGTGAGCATGACTTATCAAATAGCCTTTGATATGATCTTTCAGAACATGACCGACGACGCTGTCGGTTGAGCCTTCAGGCACCCTGACATCGGCAAAGACGCCCTTCTCTTGAGCGACCTTTAATCCATTGACGAGGCTGCCTGCGTCGCAGGTAATGGCGGCATGGTTCCCGTGCGGTCGAATGAGGTACGAACTGAGATTGCCGTCCTGAATACCACCTAAGGCGCCGAGGACGACCACGTCGAAGCCTTGGCCCGATAAAGCTGCGGCAGGGATCAGAAGCGTCGAGATCAGGACAAGTAACGCGGTCGGTCGCATGGTATTCCCATCGTTGAGTAGCCGTCCGACCCGGTTCATGACATCGCGCGCCATGATCGTGATGCCTGTGAGACTTTCGAGGCATTTCAGATCCGTGCAGGGCGAGGTGCGTACAAGGACTGGAGCGGTCGGCCACAAAGCATCGCGCATTCCGTTCCGATAATCCACCCGCGGTTTGCTCCACGCGCACTTAGATTGGAAGAGCAGCCGCTCCACTTACGCCTCACAACTATCGAGCCTGGCAAAGTACGGGTTCAGACAGCCTTTCGCGACCTAGCGAAAGGGCTTGGGGGCACTCGTCGGGAATGTTCGTCGTCACGATAGCCCCGGTCTCGTTTGCAAGAGGACGAATGCTGGCGCAATACCCGCCGGCTCTTTCGGCTAGGTGCCGATCTGTAGACTAGGCTGTTTCTTCGACGTTCAGGGTTTTCCGGTAGCCATTTCAGGGTTTTATCCGAGCGAGGCAGCCGGCCAAGGGGTGTATGCTGCATCCGACATGCCTGGGACGAGAGCACGTAACCCCAAAAGGGAATTATCGCCTAGGAAGGCGTAGCAGAGCCAAGGAGGACAAAGGCGCCATTGATCGGATGCAAGTCATCCAATCCAGCACCACAATCCTGGATGATATGCCATCGGCGTGTCCGCTTGCAGCCGCCCGACAGATCCGGAGCCGTTCTGGACGGACAGGCTGCAGCTCATTGCGGAAGGTCATGTGCTGGACATAGGATGATGAGAATGGATCTGTTTCCCATGATCAACAAGGGAACGATCTCATGCGCGACGGTATGCCGAAAGGACCGATGGCCATGACCAACGCACCCGACACCGCCTCCATTTTCGATTGGCTGAACGATCTGACCGCAGCGGTGGAAACCGGAGGGCGGGAGCGCCTTCATGCAATGGGAGATATCGGGACCGATTGGAATGCCGTGAAGGGAACCATCGCAGCCGCGGGATCCAGCCCCGGCATCGTTTTAGCGATCGCAGTTGGTGCGTTACTCGCTTCCATTCTGATTTGGTTTGCACTCTCGCGGAGCCTTGATCGTGTTCCATGGCTGTGCCGAACCCGCATTCTGAGAGTTCTCGCTGTAGGGTTTCTATCGATCCTCGTCATTGCCGGTGTGGCGCGGCTGGCTCCTCTGGATGAAAGCGGACGCGTGATTCTCAGGACCTTGGGCGCTGCGACAATCCTGAGCCTCCTTGTACGTCAACTGCTGCGGAGACTGATGATTGACGATGCCCAAGCAGCGGCGTCGATTCAAGGGATGTTGGCCTTTGCCGATACTGTCGCGATGGGAATGGCCTGGGGTCTCTTTGGCATTGCCGTGTTGGCGATTCTGCGAAGCTATGGGGCCGGACCGGGTCTTCATGATGTCGTTGGTACGTTCGCGGTGACCTTGCCTGCCACACTCCTCCTCGCCAGCGCCTATTGGCGGAGACGAAGTGCGATCATGGTCGCCGTAGCAGGACCTCAGCCATGGAGCCCGACCCGTCAGCGCTTCGCCAAAGCATGGCCGGTCATTGCGATCGTCGCTCTCCTCGGTACCGCGGTGGTATTGCAACTGGGGGTGACCTTGGGACACCCACTTCCCGGATTGCCGATGCTCTTGACCCTGTTGCTCGTTCTCGTCGCGCCCCATGTCGATAGCGCCATCGGTGTTTGGGCCGAAAGGCGCGAGCGCACGTCCTCTTCCTCTGTTATGTCTGCCTCACTGCGTCGAACGGCACGGTTCGCATTCGCGATTCTCGTTCTGGTGCTTCTCGGTTATGAGTGGGCGCTGCCGGCTCTCGAGGCCCTCGGTTCCGACGTGCAGTGGATCCGAGCCAAGGCGATCGCCATTGCTCTCGTCGCGTTGATCGGATCGCTTCTATGGAACGCGACGGGCGTCGCCATCGCTCGCATCGCGCGGCAGGATTCCGTTGGCCCGTCGGACGAGGAAGTGCAAGCGCCCCGCAGTCGCCTGGGAACCCTTCTGCCTTTGTTGGGCAGCACCGCCAAGATCGGCATCCTGGTTTTCACGATCTTGACGATCCTGGTCGTCCTCGACGTCAACGTCTGGCCAGTCATTACGGGCCTTAGCGTCTTCGGCTTGGCGATAGGTTTCGGCTCGCAGACGCTGGTGAAGGACATTGTGTCGGGACTGTTCTTCCTCGTCGATGATGCGTTCAGGCTGGGTGAGTATATTGAGACCTCCGGTGCTAAGGGGACGGTAGAAAAGATCTCTGTCCGTTCGGTCAGTTTGCGGCATCCGCGCGGCGCCATCGCAACCATTCCCTATGGCCAGATCGGCAAGATCCAGAACTACTCGCGAGATTGGGTTATCGAGAAGCTCGTGTTCCGGGTGGCATTCGATACCGACGTCGAGAAGGTTCGTAAGTTGTTCAAGCAGATCGGACAGGAGATTGCGAACGACCCGAACTTGAACGTTGATCTTCTCGAACCTTTCAAAAGCCAGGGCATTGCATCCGTCGAAGACGGGACGTTGCTTGTCCGAGGCAAGTTCAAGGCCAGGGCAGGCAAACAGTTTGGCATCCGAAAGGCGGTTCTGACCGCTGTTCAGCGCGCCTTCCAAGAGAATGACATCATGGCCGTCCCCCGGCCTATGCCGGTGCCGGCCCTGCAGCCGGGAACATGAGTGTGTCGGGATACGCCCCGGCTCATGGTCAGGGTTTGCCTGTCGAGTTTGTGGGGTTATCCCGAAGAGCCAATTGCCCAACGGCATGCCATTGTGGTGCGCTGGGCAATGAGATTGCAGCCTATGAAGGCG
The DNA here is from genome assembly GCF_020089865.1 of Microvirga puerhi. Taxonomy (GTDB): domain Bacteria; phylum Pseudomonadota; class Alphaproteobacteria; order Rhizobiales; family Beijerinckiaceae; genus Microvirga; species Microvirga puerhi. Next base: position 8,431 of record NZ_JAIRBM010000025.1, on the reverse strand, counting down.
GGAGCGGGGCGTGTTACCTGGAGTGCGGATTGCCGAAGTAGAAACACAGGAAGCGGAGAACGAGCGGCGCGCCATCACCATTCCTGGGGAATTCTGGCGCGTGCTGCTTCATCGGCAGTCCCAGCTCGGGTCTGCGATGATTGCCGTGGCGCTCCTCATGGCAGGTTGCACGGTCACGACGGACGAGGCGCCTCCCTCTATCGTCGCCTCGGCACCCGCTGCCTACGCGCGCGAGCGCCTAGTCGGGCGATGGGGTACCGCGTCATTCCATACGGACAAGGACAGGCAAAGGACTGAGCGTGAGGCAAGGGCGCAGTGCAGTCAGCCTTATACGATCGCGAAAGGCCCGACCGATGGGGTGATGATGCATGTCGCCGACGATCCAAAGCTCTATGAACTCAAGCTCAAAGGTGACGTCTCGGGCAAGACTTATCTTGGCTTCGAAGCACCGCCAGGCGATCCGCAGGATCGCGAGATCCTGTCGGCGACGGATAACCTTGTCGTCATGCGTTTTGTCGATCCGGATGCAAACAGACGCTACGGGACGTTCGTGTACATACGCTGCGGCGCCTGACGCTATAGCCACTCAGCGGGGGACGGGACGTTGTCTATGCTCCGAGTGAACTCTGATCGAATGGACCTGTGGCGAGCGTGCGCGGCGGCAGCCGGACTGACGTTGATGGCCAGCCTTCCGATACCAGCAATGGCCCAGGGCAGTTCCGCGCCGCCGGCGCTCGATATGCAGGTCGACGACGAACCGGGTCGGATCTCGACCGAGGAAGCAGTCATCAGCGAGGGTCCCTATGCGCGCCAAGTGGTATTCTTCCGATCCAATGAGCCGCCCGGAACCCTGGTCATCCACACATCGGAACGCTTCGCCTACCTTGTCCAGGGCAACAATCGAGCCCTGCGCTACGGCATCGGCGTCGGGCGTGAAGGTTTCCAATGGTCCGGATTGGTGCGCGTGAGCCGCAAGGCCGAGTGGCCGGATTGGCGCCCTCCGCCGGAGATGCTTGCGCGCCAACCCTATCTACCGCGCTTCATGGCTGGCGGGCCGGGGAATCCGATGGGTGCGCGTGCCCTGTATCTCGGGTCAACGGTCTTTCGCATCCATGGTACCAACCAGCCGGAGACGATCGGTCATGCCATATCCTCTGGCTGCTTTCGTCTCGCCAATGGCGACATCATCGATCTCTACGAGCGTGTGCCGGTGGGGACGAAGGTGGTGGTCCGCCATGGAGCGAGTCTGTGAAGAATGAGCCTAGACGAGCATTCGGGCCCGAAAATGAGGCGCGTCGTTTGATGGAGACCGCAGGTTATGTCGAATGCCAATGCGCACATTCGCTTTGCCCTCGCCGGCATCATATCCCTCCTGTGCTGCATCATGGCGCTACCTGCCATAGCTGGCACTCTTGAGACTGTCAGGCAACGCGGCACTCTGAAATGCGGCGTTAGTGAAGGCCTGTTCGGGTTCTCGGAGCGGAACGCTCAGGGCGACTGGTCAGGGTTCGATGTCGATTTTTGTCGCGCCATTGCAGGTGCCATCTTTGACGATCGATCGAAGGTCGATTTCGTGCCGCTCTCCGCCAGCGATCGGTTCGACGCGCTTCGCGCGGGACGCGTCGATCTTCTGTCGCGGAACTCGACCTGGACCCTGGAGCGCGAAGCTGGACTGGGCCTCGCCTTCGCGGGCATCACCTATCACGACGGCCAGTCTTTCATGGTTAAGCGAGAGCTCAACGTCACGTCCGCACTGGATCTTGATCGCGCGAAGGTGTGCGTGGAGAACGGCACCACGAGCCAGCTCAATCTGGCCGATTTCTTCCGTGCCAACTCGATGTCTTTTGAGGAACGCGCTTTCCCGAGTGCCGCGGAGGCCCTTGATGCCTTTCAGGCAGGGCAATGCAATGTCCTGACGCGAGATCAGTCTGCGCTCTATGCCGAGCGCCTGAAGCTGACCCGCCCGAACGATGCCATCATTCTTCCGGATGTCATCTCGAAGGAACCACTCGGACCGGCGACCCGTGCGGATGACTTTGCCTGGTTCAACGTCGTGAGATGGGTGAACTTCGCGCTAGTGAACGCGGAAGAACTCGGCCTCTCATCGAGGAACGCGGGCGAGGCATCGACCTCCACGAAGGCGGACGTGCGCCGCTTCATAGGATTGGAGGGCGGTTTTGGGGCGATGCTGGGACTCCAAGATACGTGGGCCCTGCGCGCCGTTCGGGCCGTCGGGAACTATGCTGAAATTTATGAGCGAAACCTTGGCGTCGAGTCTCGCCTTGGTATTCCGCGTGGATTGAACCAACTCTGGAGCATGGGCGGCGTGCTCTACGCGCCCCCAATGAGATAATTGCGGCACCGCTTGTTAATTCAATGAGGGCGCCTTCCCAGCGCTATTCGATTGCTCGTCAGCCATTCGGCTGACGAGAGAAATAGGCAGCAAGCTCTTGGATTTCCTCATCCGTTAGATGCTTTGCCATCACCATCTGAGGATTCTCACGCTTGCCATTGCGAAACAGTTCCAGTTGCTGCGCCAATTCCTGCGTGGGGCGACCAGCCAAGATAGGAACTCCCTTCATCTCCGGATGCCCATGTTCACCATGACAGGATTGGCAGAGCTCGAGCTTGTCCTGGACATCCAGCGCTTTTGCTTCGTTTTGTAAGAAGACAAGCCCGATCAGGATAGCTGCCACCCTTGTCACAAGCACTCGCATCAGCTTCTCCTCAGACGACATCCTGAAATCGATAAGAGCCGAGGCGATGATGTTCCTGCTTGGCAGGCGTCCCTGCAATAGGGATCCAATCCAGGCACATATGAATCCACATATCTTTCCGAGCCCGTTGCTCAAGCAGGCTCTCGTTCTCGATCAAGTTCCCCGATAATGCGACAATGTCTCGTTATGGGAAGCAGTCCGCACCGTCGCGCGGACTGTTGAGCCAAGATGTCAGTGCGCGAGCGGGGTCCCGACGCCCAGCAATGCCTCGCCCTTGTTTACCGATAGGCTGGTAAGCCGGTATAGGATGAAACCGTCCTTCTCGGAGCGTATTGTTGCGAGCACCTTTCCGAAGACGTCCCGTACCTCGCCGAGGACCTCACCCACGGCCACCGAATCGGAGATCTCTTTGGCGGCGTACCAGAGCCCGTCGCACGGAGCCGATGGCACCCACATCGTGACGAATTTCGGAGCTTTCTCGAGAACGGACTTTACAGACCCCGAGATCATGCCGAGATAGTGCATGACACGCTCTACACCGGCCGTCATCTCGCCGACCGTATCCTCGCCCCAGAGCCCGTTACCGCTCACTTCCGGCAAGATGCTCGGCACACCTACCTTATAGGCCGCATTGATCGTATAGCCCTCTCCGCCCGCAGCGATATTGACAGGAATGCCGAAGGCTGTCGCAAGCGCCTTCGATTTCTCGCAGCCATTCGGATAGAGCGTGAATGGCGCGAGCGACTCACTAAGATCACCTCCGTGGAGATCGAGATAGGCATCGACCTGCGGATAGACCTGCGTCACGAGCCAGTGCGCGAGCCTCTCGCTTGTCGATCCGTCGGCCTTGCCGGGGAACATTCGGTTCAGATTCTTCCCGTCCTCCGGCATGATGTAAATGCTGCGCCTGTGGAAGCCCTGCACATTGAGAATGGGCAGAACGACAAGAGTCCCTTTGATGTCCTGAGGCCTCCTTTTCATCAGGCGAATGGCTGTTTCGATCGAGCAGAACTCGGAACCGTGGACGCCGGCGGTGACGAGCAGGCAAGGACCAGGTTCTGAGCCCTCGATGATGCCGAACGGGATTTCGACGCCATCGAACGGCCGAACATGGCCCTGCTCGATGCGAGGCTTTCCGGTTTGAAAAGACGGAAGTGCGTTCATATTCGTGATCCGATCAGGAGAATGCGGGTTGCGACGTCTCGACGGCGCGCAGGAAACTACGCAGATACCCGCCGAGATGAGGGCTCAGGTATCCCCCCTCCTGCACCAGCAGCGTCGGCAGGTCGAGCGCAGAAAACTTACGGCCTGCCTGAGCGAAGCCATCATTGGTGATTTTGAAAGTCGCAACTGGATCATGCTCAGACGCATCGAAGCCCAGCGAAACGACGACAGCTCCTGCGGAGAATTCAAGCACCTTCGCAAGGGCTGCATCGATCGCATTGAGCCAGACTGAGTCCGGTGTCGCCCATGGAAGTGGCTGATTGAAGTTAAGGCCGCGACCGGCTCCTTCGCCGATTTCGTCCGCATGGCCAGCATAATACGGTGCAGAAACACGTGGATCGATATGAATGGAGCAGAAGAGAACGTCTGCACGCTCGTAGAAGATGAACTGCGTCCCGTTCCCATGGTGCACATCGATATCGACGAGAGCAACCTTCCCGTATTGCTTCGTGAGACGATGAGCTGCAATCGCAGCATTGTTCAGGAAACACACGCCCGTCATCAGGTCAGGATAGGCATGGTGCCCGGGAGGGCGGCAGAGAGCGTAGACCGGGCCACTTGATGAGGAGAGGCGATCAGCGCCGTGAATCGCGGCTTGCGCGCTGGCGTAGACGGCTGGCCAGGTGCCTTCAGTCATCGGGCAGGAGGTGGAGTTCGAATACCAGCCAAGTTCACCGAGGAGTTCAGTGGGCTTGCGATGCATGCGGTGTGTAGGATGCACGTTTGGAATGACGTTCGGACCATAATCCGGATTTTCCGTCCAACGCTTATAGACGGTCTTCAGGAATTCGACGTAGTCCCTGTCATGAATCTCAAGGATGGGGTCGAGATTCCCGAGGGGAGCCTGTACGATCTGATGACCGTCCTCCCTCACGATATCGAGGAAAATTCGATAACGCTCCGCCCGATCCGGCTGGGCAATGAATTTGCCGGTTCGGAAGACGAGCTCCGGATCATGGAGGGCCTGGTCCGGATGGTGAACGACGAGCATCGATAGCTATCCTTGCTTTTGTGTTGTTGTCTTGGCTCGCGAGGCGAGATTGGCCGCTCAATCGAGCGGCCGACCCCGTGTCTCCGGCGTCAAGAAGAAGTGAGTTGCAAGCGTGATCGCACAGATAACACCCACATAGATCGAGATGTATAAAGGACCGCCAAGTCCATGGAGCCACGTTGCCAGCAGGGGAGCCGTGCCTCCGAAAATGGCCGCGCAGACGGCGTAGGGAATGCCGATCCCGGACGTGCGAACCTTGGTTGGGAAAAGCTCGGAGAAGACCGTTCCGATGACGGAGTTGTTGAGTGCGATGAACAACGCACCGACCACGGCAACGAACAGAAATGTTCCGAAACTTGGGCTTCCGACCAGCATCGAGAGAAGCGGATATGTGAAGATCAGGAAGCATGCTGCCGAGCCGATCAGGAACGGCTTGCGGCCGATGCGATCCGATAGGTAGGCAAATACCGGAACCCCGATGCAATAGGCGGCGGTTGCCGCGATATTGCCGGCGAACCCGGCGGATCGATCAAGGCCGCCGACAAGGTTTGCATAAGTCGGCAGGAAAATCAGCCAGAGATAATACTGCACGCCGTTCATCTGCACGACGAAGACGATGAACGCTTCCTTCGGATACTTGGCTAGCGAGGCGACGATGCCTCCGAGACTGAGTTTCTGGGCGTGTCTGTCTTTCTCGAAGGCCGGTGTCTCCGTAAGGCCGCGGCGCATGTACAAGCCGTAGAGTGACAGCAGCGCTCCGATGAGGAAGGGAACGCGCCATCCCCATGAGGCGAGAGCATCTGTCGGAATGAAGCGAGTCGTCAGGCCTGCAACTGCCGTTGCGATCAGCACTGAGAGGCCGATGGACACCATTTGCGGCGATGCATTGAGCGCACGATTACGGTCCGAGGCATGTTCGTTCAGGAAAGTGACGGCAATCTGAAATTCACCGCCTGCCGAGAAACCCTGAAGCAGCCGCGCCAGAACTATGATGACGGGGGCCAGGATGCCTATCTGCCCATAGGTTGGGCACAGGGCAATGATGAGACTGCCAAGCCCTGCCATGATGATTGTCGCAGAGAGCATCGTGCGTCGACCGTATTTGTCGGCCATGGGCGAGAGCACCAAAGCGCCGATCGGACGGGCGGCAAAGCCAATGGCGAATACTGAAAAGCTGGCGATCAGCGAGACCAGCGCGTCGCTGGCCGGAAACATCTGGCTTGCGAAGATGCCCGCCAGAAGTCCATATATGGACCACTCATACCATTCGATGAAATGGCCGATCGAGCCGCCGAATATCGTTTTCAGTCGGCTCGGCGCTGCGCTGTCGCGCAAGGTCGTAGCGCCTCCATAGGCACGCACACTTTCGCTCACTCTGTTGTCCCTCTTCTCTTTGGCCTTTGCGGCCGCTTCGTTTGGTGGTTGGCGCCGTGCCCCGCTCTCTCGCCTCGACCGCCGTCAGCGGACGAAGTTATGTTGTGCGAGGGCCTCGAGTCGCTGGCCGACGAGATCTGCCAGGATCTTGAGATTGCGATCGAAATACGCCTCATCCTTGTCCAGGAAGCGCTCGAGACTCAGGCCGCGGATTGCGATCAGCATGAATTCAAAGAGTGCGATCACCTCAGGGCGCGTGCCTTCTTCCGAGGTGTGATGTTCGAGCCAGGGATGTAGAACCATGCGCATCGTTTCCAGACGATGTGCGACGACGCGAGGATGTAGAGCGGGATCGGATCGTGTGCCGATAATGATTTCCCAGGTCGCCCAGTATTCAGGGTTGCCATAGACCTCCCAAAGATGGCGCACGGTATCCGAGATGTTCAGCGTACCGGCCGGAGAGACAGGCTTCTCCTGCTCAAGACGAGCACGCATACGTTCAGAGGCATGATCGAGGACGCCGAACAGGAGTTCGTCCTTCGTTGCGAAATGATGATGAAGGGCGCCAGTCGTAACCCCCGCCCGCTTGGCAATGAGCGCTGTCGAGGTGCCTGCAAAGCCCAGGGTCTGAAGGAGCTCGATGGCTGCGCGGATCAGAATCGCCCGCGTTTCCGCGCTGCGGTCGACCTGGGTACGTCTGCGATTTGGGACTGTCGCCATTCATGCCAACTTACATACATATCGATCAGTATGTAAATGTGAGAGCTCGTGTCAATAGTGAGGTTTGTACCGTCCGCATGCACATCTTGCTGGATGCTTGGTGGTCGCAACGAAGGATGTGTGGAGCACAACTCAATATCCGGGTCCCCAGGGAGTATGTCGAGATGTTGTTTCGATATGCTCCCGGCATGCATCGTCGCCAAGCCGCAATTTGATGGGACGGCATGGCTGGGGATTGGTCTCGCAGCTACGATCTGCGCGCTGTGCGACGAAGCCCTGCTGGGTTTTGTCCGGCATCCGCTACAGAGGCTTGTCGAATCCATAAGAAGTGTCCTGGTCCATCCATGAGCGCAGCACGCAGCGCAACTTGAGCCGCAGCGAATGCGGAGTACGGGGCGACTTCCTTGTTAAGCACCTTGTCTACCTTAGATCGTTTCTCCTCGGTGGAAGCGGCTGGCACGACCTTCATCGGGAGCGCGTCGCGTTCCATTAAAGCGCGACGGTCTTTCTCCCTAAAAACTTTTTGAGACAGATAATATTCACGCAGATGTCATCGATCTGGATTTCACGTGTCTCTGGGGCACGGCCCTGTATTGGTCTTGATGCTGGCTGCTTGCCTGCGAAGTGGAGTCAGTAGAGCACACTGCTTTTCGACAGTTGCCGATATGAGGTCGTCATTTTTCGAATTTTCGATCCATCTGCATGCCTATTTCTATGGTTTGGCTTTCTTTGACAAGAGAGTGTCTTGATAGAACAAGAATAAGCTTTGCCGTAATGTGTAACTCAAAGCAACGCCCTCGATAGGCAAGTATCTGTAATAATATCAGGCGATTGGCTGCGGGATGGAATCAATAAAGCTGCAGCATGCTTTCTACGCGCATGACTAGAGGCGGAATACTGACCGGAAAGTTAAAAGCTTTTCCTAAATGCCAGTAAAAGCAGAAATCAAGGGGTAGCCATGCCATTGTCCATCTCCGCTGTGAAACGATAGCTCTGCTATCGGACCGCTAATGATTATCAAGGGTAGCGCTATCCTTGTGTCATTCACGGATTTCGCCATCGCATTTTGCCAATCCGTACTTCTGAAAATTTCAGAAGGTCCATCTGGATTGGTGCGTGACTCGGTCGGGCTGATCAATCGCGCTGTTTAATCTTGCTCGTTAATCAGCCGCCTCCGACTTTCGGCTTACCTGAACCTCGCATCATTTCTAGACTCACTGAGAAAAGGATTTATCGATGTCATTTCCGACTTCATCGACGACGGGACTTCCGGCTGGCGTGACGCTGACGGCGTCCGGCGACATCATCGTCACCAAAGCCGGCACGGTTCTCAGCAACCTCAATGTCCGCGGCCAGATCTGGGTCCGGGCCGAGAACGTCACCATCCAGAACTGCAAGATCACCT
>NZ_JAIRBM010000024.1 GCF_020089865.1 Microvirga puerhi | reverse complement strand
GTTTTTGTCACACTCTATGATTACTTGATTTAATTAAATAATACTTGTTTGTGCTGATCTATACTTACTTTCTACTTCGCTAGATCTTGCAGATATACTTTGACTTTACTTTGGTCATTCTATTTAATTAAAATCTGTGGATTGTGCATTTTTGTTAAATTGTCTGCCTGTTTAATTTAATTGTGCTTGCCTTCTGCTATGCTTGCTGTAGTTTAATTAAATAGATAGTGCGTTGTATCGAAAGGCTTTTCTCGTGCTCGATCTCTCGCCTCGCTTCGCCTGCTCCAATTGCGGCGCTGCCCTCGCTGAAACCGAACTCCTGCCCGTCGCGGATCTCGAACGGCGCATCGCTCCCGGTGAACGTGTCCCCGATGGCGAGTGCCCGCATTGCGGTGCTCTCTGCCATCAAAGCCGCTCCCGAACCCCGACACCGCCGCGCCGGCGAGCCGCCTCAGATCCAGCCCCAACCCACGACGATGCACAGCGCATCAAACTGGCCTGCCAGCTCCTCCGAGACGCCACAGCACTCCTCAGACACGCCGGCGCTCCACGCGCCGCCCTCAAGGCCCACAAAGCCCATAAATCAGCCGAAGGCGCCCTCAGACACGCAACAGCCCTCGTTGCACGGGCAGAAGGGAGCAGCAACAGGAGGTTGATCAGCGAGGAAATCTGAGCTGACAGACAAGAATCAGCTGAGTAACCAGACCTTTAATAAGAGGAAGAAGATGAACAAAGACCGACGCCTGAAAATCGAGGAACTGAAACCAAAACTCGACTCAATCCGCGAGGCTATAGAGCAGATCCGCGATGATGAGCAAGACGCCTACGACAACATGCCTGAGAGCTTTCAGAACGGAGAGCGTGGGCAAAAAGCCGAGGAAGTCATCGATAGTCTAGAAAATGCATTGTCACAGGTTGAAGAGGCAATTTCGAGCCTTGAGAATGCAGTAGGGCTTTGACTAGCAACACTTCATCCTTGCGTCGGGAGCTCCTCATTCAATAGAAGGATGGGGCCAGGTGCGAGCAAATCAGGAGCATCCATTTATGCCGCTGACAACAGCAGAATCCATTGCCGAGATCATCCTTGAAGAGCTCAGGCGTCAAACCAAGGACACGGGTTACGTCGCGACCGACGACGATCTTGACGACGTCGTTCTCGACGGGCATTTCAGCCTCATCCTCGTGGCCGAGGCCATTGCGCGAAAACTGAACACGAACCTCAAATGAGGAAGCTTCTAGCTCTATTTAAATAAATTACTCCAGCACTAACAAGAATGGTCACGCATAGTTTTGCGGTTGCACTAGACTGATGCGATGAAAATGCCATCTCCTCACAGAGCAGACATTGCCCCTGGCGCAAAATTATCTTCGAGGTGTAGGATCGAGACTCAAAGAATGGTCTCGATCCCTTTCTTGTCCGCCAAGGCGAGTAGTTTGAGCGCGGAGCCTGTAGGCTTCTTCTCACCGCGCTCCCACTTGCTGATCATGGCAGCAGTAACGTTTAGAGCCTTCGCGAATGTTGCCTGGCTCATGTGGGACTTTTCCCGGATCCGTTTCACGTCATCCGGCTCAATAGGGTCCACAGTGGTAAGACACGCCACATCAAAGTGCCGCATCGTCGCCTTGTCGATCGCGCCTACTTGGTGGAGGCCCTTCATCGCCAGATGGACTGATCGAAGCGGATCGCTCCGATATGTCTTTCTGGGGTTGTTCATACTCAATCTCGATCCATTCTCCAGCGCTGACAAGCGCCTCGACGTGATGGCTTTCGAGACCTGCTATTGACTTTGCAGCATCTCGGAAAGCCTTCTCTTCTCTCTGCGTCAAATTCGCTTTCCTACCCTTCGGGAAGATGTGCAGGAAAACGGCCATATCGCCACGCTTGAGAACGATAATGGTCCGGTAGTCTCCTTTGCGGCCAATTCTCTGCTTGATCAGAAATCTACCAACCTCAGCATCGATAAGGCCCTTTTCTGCGCGGGCTATTGCTTCGCACAGGTCTTCATCATTGATCTTGTTTTTACGCGCCTGTTTGGCAACGTCCTTGGGTTTGTAGAGTCTCATCGAAACCTCTTGCCGCACTTAAGGTGCGAATATCGGTTTGGGTTGGGATCATGGGGGTTCTCCTACTTTCTCTAGGGTTGACGGCAGCATCGTTGCGCCACCGGCCTCGCCGATCGGTGCGACGGATCAGCAGTGGGTATAATCTATAGTCCTATGGACCATATTTCAAGAGGGATGATTTTCCTGGAGGATGTCCGATATGCTGGGCCATATCGGAAGTCAGAAGTCCGCCCGCTGCGGGCGCGTATCACGGAGCACGGGCTGTGCCGGCAATTGATAAACGTATCTTTCAGAAGATCTTTACCTCGACACCCAAGACGGTCAGTAGGGCAATCAAGGACCTATGCCGCGAGCTCTCGCCTGATCATCGTCCCCTCCTTATGAAGGTTACACCCGAACGAGGGGCCGAGACCGGCGCGTGCTTCCATAATGTGCAAGCAAAGATCGCGCGCGATGGAGGCGAGATTCTCTATGGTTGGACCATTTGGGAATGGCCGCAGGTCTTCATCGAAGCCGAACATCACGCGGTCTGGAAATATGGAGAGGAGCTCGTCGACGTCACACCTCCCTATAGCGGTGAGAAGCGCCTTATGTTCCTTCCTGATCCCAGCCGAGTCTACGACTATGAGACCAAGAGGCGCATTCTCAATGTGAAGCGGTCCTTGGGCAGCATCCCGGCCGCTCAACGCTGGATCGACGCCACACAAAGCTTACAAGAGTTCATGGAGTCTCGTTCTGAAGGCGATACGATCACATTCAATCCGGCTGAGGCAGCACCTCTTTACGAACGGATGCAGCGTGCACAGGGCGAGATCCTAGTCTCCCTGGCGGCTCGAACCAATCCGAACGACCCATGCTTCTGCGGAGCTACGCGCAAATTCCGGAAGTGCTGTGGTCAGATGATCGATCTGAACGCCTGAGGTATTCGAATTACCCAACGGCCCCCACACAGGTTGCCAATTTGTTTCAAAATGGGCGCGCTTAACGCGAACCGGAAGTGAATCAGTCACTTCCGGTGCCTGAAAGCTTTGAAAATAAGGCCGTCGCAAAGAACAAAGGTGAACGTGCGACCCCTCCAGGATCAGGAAGTACCAGCACTACGTCGAAAGGCTGGACGCGAGGATTCACATCGATCGGAGTTATCCTAGCAAACACGTGGCAGCTCATCGAGCCTGGTCGTATAGCGAGGCGATCGCATCTCGAACTTGGTCGCCCAAGGCTTTCGAATACCGGCCGCAGCCGGCGCAATGGTGCCCCGGCCGAAACGCTTGTTGATCCGGTCCAAGGCTTCCATCAGCTCCACCGACTTATAGTCTTCCGGCAGGAAGAGGGAGCGCTGGGCGAATTCGGGCTCAACCAGGTCCGTCGTCATGACACCGGCCTTGGCATAGCGCGGACCTTGACGCCAAAGGGCGTCAACGGCGCGTCGCCCGGCCGCCAGGAGGGCAAGGGTATCGTTCGTGGCCTCAGGGAGGTGGACTGTCGTCGAAGCGCTGTAGGGCTGCTCATCTTCGCCGGCGAAACGGCTCGTATGCATGAACACAGAAAGGTGGCTCGTGGCGAGGCCATGCCTGCGTAGCTTCTCCCCCAAGCGGGTGACATAAGCTGCCACTGCCTCGTGCATGTCGGCCTTGGCGACGATGCGCTCGGAAAAAGAACGCGTCACGGCACAGCCTTTCCGCTGGGGTGGGACGATCTCCAGATCGATGCATGGTAACCCCCGGAGCTCCGCGATCAGGCGTTCGCCGACAACTGTCAGAAGTTCCCGGCCGCGACGGAGATCCAGATCGCGGAGTTGCGCGGCGGTTCCTACCCCGATCCGACGCAGCTTCACGGCCGATGCTCGACCGATCCCCCAGACATCCTCAACGGCCACCCACGGCAGCCAGGCCGCGCGAGCTTCGTCCGAAGAGAGATCGCAAACGCCATCGAGATCCGGATTCTTCTTCGCAATGTGGTTGGCGAGCTTGGCGAGGGTCTTGGTGGGGCCGAGACCGACGCAGGTTGGAATCCCCACCCAGCGCCTTACCGTGGATCGCAGGTCGCGAGCGGCCTCTACGACCGATCGGAAGGGCGCGTGAGTGAGATCGATAAAGCTCTCGTCGATCGAGTAGGTTTCCACGTCTGGTGTGAAATCCCGATAGATCTCGTTCATCCGACGGCTCATGTCTCCATAGAGCTCATAATTCGAAGAGAAAACGGCTACCTTCTCCCGTCGACACAGATCCCGGATCTTAAAGAACGGTTCTCCCATGCCAATGCCGAGAGCCTTGGCTTCGGCCGTGCGAGCGACGGCGCAACCATCATTATTCGAAAGCACGATGACCGGCCGGTGCTCAAGGCGTGGATCGAAGACCCTCTCACACGAGCAGTAGAAGGAATTTCCATCGATCAGGGCCAGGATCCGCTCCATCACGGCACCAGGAGAGAATGGATATTGCAGCGGGCAACGCCCCAGATGCTCACGTCTGCATGCTCAGGAACTTCGAAAGGAGGCATGCGCCGGTTGGCTATCTCGAGGTGCACACGACCATGCCGCCGCTTGATGATCTTCAGAGAGCGCTCGCCATCGATGACAGCTACCACAACACAGCCAGTTCTGGGCTTAAGGCTGCGATCGACTAGGAGAAGGTCGCCGTCGAAAATCCCGATATCGATCAGGCACTCACCGTCGACCCGGAACAAGAAACTCGCGGTAGGGTTTGGCGCCATCCAACGGGGAATATCGACAGCATCTTCGGTAAAATCGTCTGCCGGCGAAGGAAAGCCGGCACAGATCGACGGACCCATCACCGGCACCCGAACCATTGGTCTTTTCGGCACTGCCAGCATCGCCTAGCTCCGTCCTGCCCTCATGAACAAAATGAGAACATTTGAAGAGCTCGCCGAGTCAAGTTGCCACGGGTTGTATTTCCGTAGTGGAAGGCATCTCGTCCTCCCTGAACCCTGCTTTTCCCCGTTGTCCACAGATCGGGAATGAAAAGACCCTTGTTTTACGGATGACTGAGCTCTCCGTAAAACAAGGGTCCGAGGTTGTTGGGCGGCATGGGGGCAACCCTCACCGCCCTCTGCTACGATATGAGATTAGTCGGCAATTGCAAGGCTGTTACGGTAGCGCCGTTTTATTAACAACCACCTGTTAGACCGTTGTCCTTCGAGGGCGGAAGCAGCAGCGCCGGGCCAGCGGCGCGACCGGGTAAGATAGGCTTTCCCGGCTGTGGCGACAGCCTCGCCCTCGTATCGGAGAGCAAGCTATGTGGTTCCTACCTCTTAGCATTGCCCTGGATGTGAAAAGGACCCGGACGGCCTGGCAGCTGTCTATCCGAGTCCTGATCTTTATCTAGGAAGGGGGGACGGGTGAAAGCCCGTTCCCCACTCCGATCCCCAATATAGCGCCTGTCGCGCGCAGATCCAAGAGCTGTGCCCTGGTCGTTAAAAGCAACGGAGCGGCTGGCAAGTCACACTCTGGGTCAATATACAGCCGTGCCAACCCGACCGTCGAGCCCTATGACCGATTGGCTTGCTGCATCTCCAGATCACACAGCTTCTTCTTCAGCAGATCTTCAATTAAATCCTCGATCTCATCGAGGCGCATGCCTCTCTTTGCGAGTGCAGAGACCAAGCGGGGAATTTCGGCCTTGCGGGGGCCAAACAACTCCCAGTCTCCCACGCCGTTCACGTCATCTGGGTGGATCATATCGGCTTCCCTGAGGTTTAGGCTCCGTTTCACACCGTTTAAACGTTATCCCAGCCGGCCAAGCGCGGCTTTCCGATAGGGATGTGAACGCACCTTCAATATCATTCCACCGCCTGCTTGTGTCTTCTCGCAGCCCTCCGAGCTCGTTCCCGATCAAGTATGGCCCTGCGGTGGAGTTCAAGAGACGCGGAGTGACGGTCCAATTCCGAAACCGGTCCTGTTTGGACCTTATCGATGTTGTATCGCACAGCGCTGTCGGCGGCCAAGGCATCTAGGTAACGGAAGCTGCGTGTATATCCCCTCAACGCTTTGCGCAGCATCCGACGAGTTGCTTCATCGTTCGGAAGTAATCCTTCCAAGTCTTTGTCGATTCCCATCTTCAAGGGTAAGACTTCATCTTCAACAGTCTTGGGCAAGACATCAGGCCATTTCAACCATGGCAACTCAGCGAAAAAAAAGATAATGGGCGTATTATCGAGTTCAGTGCGTTTTTCTGCTTTCCAGTCATTTTCGGACATTCCGCTTCCCCCCAAAGCACTTGCAATTTAGTCAAGTTTTAAGAAAACCAGCCGCATGTTTACTTCTCTTTGCCTGACACAGGAAATAGAACGGTCGTTTCGTCAGTATCTCCGGTCTCCTTGTCCTGATAGCTGACTTTAATTGCCGCCAACGTTTGTTTCCCGCCCAAGATGGCCGTTATGGTCCGAAACTCGACCCTTGGCTCCCAGCGGATCAGGGCCGCTCTAGCGGATTCCTCAATGCTGTCAGCCGTAAGCCCTTCTTTAGGCCGACCATCTTCGTGAATGGCATCAAACCCGAATTCTCGGCGCATCACGCGCGTGCCGACAGGGGTTGTTAGGATGACTTCGATCGATTGGCGAATGTGAGCCGGGCTTGCAATCCACTTACCCGTACGGCGGTCTGTACCAGCCATGCGATTCTTCCTTCCCGTTCTACGCGCTCGGCGATCGAGCCGTTGCTTTGGACGTAAGTCGCTCTGAGCAAGAAAAGACCCCTGCTCCACGAATGACTAAGCTCTCAGTAGAACAAGGGTCGGAGGTTGTTGGGCGGCGTGGGGGCAAACGCTCACCGCCCTCAGCTACGATAGGAGATCAATCAGCAATTGCAAGGGTATTACGGCGACGCTGTTTCATTAACGGCCATCTGATAGACCGTTGTCCTTCGAGGGCGGAAGCAGCAGCGCCGAGCCAGCGGCGCGACCGGGCAGGATAGGCTTTCCCGGCCGTGGCGACAGCCTCGCCCTCGTATCGGAGGTGAACTCGATGTGGTTTCTGCCCATTAAGTTCACGCTAGACATGAAAAGGACCCGGACGTACTGGCAAGTCTCGATCCGGGTCCTAATCTGGTTCTAGTAAGAACGGGGACGGGCGAAAGCCCGTTCCCCACTCCGATCCACAATATAGCGCCTGTCGCCGTCAGATCCAAGGTCATCGATTGAGACGACTGGTGAGGGGTCCCTAAGAGCCCGCCTCGTATGACCATACTTCTCCATGCTGAGCCGCACGGGTGCGGTTCCGATAGTGCCTAATCCAGGCATACCCGCCAGCGATCAGCAAAAATGGCAGTCCAGCACCAGCGATCGGACCTGGTGCGCCCCGGTTCCCACCACCGCTAGGTCCACCTGGGGTGTGACCACCCGGCGAACCGCTCGATCCTCCGCTGCTCTCGTGATGATAGGCCCACCATGCTCGCCATTTGCCCATCGCCAGTGCCGGTGGCGCGGCTGAGCTGGTGATGACGAAAGCTGCCGCCGCAACAAGAAGGACCCTCGATACCATGCGCATATTGCCCTCCTGGATTTCGCCGTCTGAGAACAACGTTTCTGAGCTGGCCGTGATGCCACATGATATCCCAAAGAATAG
This sequence comes from Microvirga puerhi, assembly GCF_020089865.1. Classification (GTDB taxonomy): domain Bacteria; phylum Pseudomonadota; class Alphaproteobacteria; order Rhizobiales; family Beijerinckiaceae; genus Microvirga; species Microvirga puerhi. The sequence continues at coordinate 63,191 of NZ_JAIRBM010000024.1, read as the reverse complement.
GTCTCTATCCTTTAGGGCTCGGCGTTCATAATTACCCGTTAGCTTCACGCTAGACATGAAAAGGACCCGGCGATCCTGGCAAGTTTCGATCCGGGTCCTAATCTTTATCTAGGAAAGCGGGGCGGGCGAAACCTCGTCCCTCACTCCGATCCCCAGAATAGCGCCTGTCGCCTTCAGATCCAAGGTGCGCGCTCTAAGAGCCCGCCTCGTCGCGCTGGCAGGGCCACAGGGCCTGGAATCGACCGGCAGCCCATCCAGCTCCAGCTCCGATGAGAACGGCCGTCATGATCGCCGGCAGCCAACTCAGCATCAATGGCGAGGGGTCCCGTTCAACGACCCTGGCGGCAATACCGGCTGCACCGACCACCGGCAGCAGCCAGGTGTTGCAGCTCTGTGAGATCTCGGAGACCGCTGGCAGGACACCCAACGTCACTGGCCAGGCGAAGTACAGGGTCATCACCACCGGGAAGGCGAGATCTCGCGGCGCGAGCCTGTCGACTCGGCCGGTCGCGATCGAAGCGACGATCCAAAGGATCTCCGCGACCAGCACGGCGGCGATGGTCGTGCAAATCCCTGTGAGTGCAAGGCTTCCAGCGTCTTTCACGGGGCGCGGGATCATGGCAATTAACGCAGTAAAAGAAAGCTTTAAGTGCAAGCGCTGTTCTTCTTCTCAGCCGCAGCACTCCGAATGCGACGAAGGAGCTCGAACGCATCGAGCTCCCACGTCTGCTCTTCGGTATTGCGGTCTGCTGGCTTCGGTCCTGCGACTTCCAGAACCAGAGCCTCGATTTCCTTGACCGACAGCATCGCTATACCCCTCAGATCACCACGAAATCAGCCGACGTGAGCTTCAAGCCGGCCGCGAGCTTTGCGAAGACAAATGCCTGCTCTGCACCGCTGCCGTCCGGGTCGTAGGAAAGCTCGCCAGTCGCCTTGTTGTAGATGATGTGATCGTCCGCATCCGAAGCGGCCGAGCCCACCTTGAAGAAGCTGGAAGAGAGCTTTCCAGTCCTGGTCAGGGCAGTGAACAGCCCGTTCTCAAGCATGATCGTATCGTCCTTCACATTGAAGTCAGGAAGCCGGTCAACGTCGCCGGCAACCATCGTGCGGAACATGAAGGAGTCCTTGCCTGCACCACCGTAGAGAACATCACTGCCGGCGCGGCCGTCGAGCGTGTTGTTCGCGGCGTTGCCAACGATCTTGTCGTTCCCAGAACCGCCGATAGCCTTCTCGATCGTCGTGTTGGGACCGATGCAAACCGTCGAGCGCGTTGTCTTGTCCGCTCCAAGCGTGATCGGATCGCTAAGGGTGCTGAACTTGCCCGGTCTCAGATCGATCACGCACGACGATTGCCCGACATAGGTAATGGTGTCGGAGCCGCCAGCATCGTCGATCGTCTGGAAATATTTATGTCCTTCAAAGAAGGTATATTTCGTCGACCCCGAGTTGTGCTTCAGATTGCGCCCATACAGTGCCTGCGCAGCAAGAATATCAAGATACATCGGCGTTGTTGGAAAGAAGTCAGGGGTGAGATCGCCAAGCGAAGAGTGAGCCGCTGCATAGGCCATCACTGTGTAGAAAAAGGTATCGAATTTCTCAGACACCTTTCCTCCGCCGCCATTCTCGAACGGATGCTTCAACCCCATGGCATGCCCCGTTTCATGAAGTGCAAGCCAGGGACCGTAATTCTTCTCATCAGACGCAGCAAAAGCATTACCGAACCAGACATCTCCTCCCTGAGGCATATCCGACGGCAGATATGTGTAACCAGAAAATGTATGACTCGTCCGAGCGTAACGCAGCTCGCCAACGCTAGAGGACGTATCAGACACCTGCTTGAGAGAGATTCCGATAATATCGTCCCATGCCTTGAGAGCCTTTTGGACAGTGCGAACTTCAGGGGCCGTGAGATACCCAGATCCTGCGGTGGAATACGCGTACTTCGACCCTGCCTTCGGAACACTCCATGTGAGGTAGTGACCAGGCTCAACCTGCCAAGCAGCCCCCTTAATCAATCCTCTCGCCGGTCCCGACAGAGAAAGAGAGGACCAATCGACCGAATGCGTGTCGGTGGAGTTTTTCGATGGAGTCGCCATGTCAGTGCCTCAAAATAGAATGTTGATAGGATTTAATACCTAGAATGATACAATGTCAAGTTGTTTTGCGCAAGTCATTGATTTAAAAGAAAAAGCCCGCCGAGGCGGGCTTAGTTGGGGAGGTCTCGAACGAAGCTGTCATTCGCTGAGGGACGCTTTTTTCCGCGGCGTCGGGGCAGGAGCCGCCGCCGCATTAGCGCTCTGTTCTTGTCGGGCATTCGCGCCGAGAGGGTCTGACGAAGCCGCACTGAGCGCAGCCGTCAGTCCCTTCATAGACGCAGGGATCTCGACGGCCTCGGTCCCAAGAGAATATCTGAAAGCGATCGTCTGAGCGCCAAGGATGAGCTGGCGAGCCGTTGCATCAGCCTCGAAGTATGTCTCACAGGTCGTTGCGAGGCAGGTCCACTCCTGAGACTTGATCTGTCGCGCAAAGCCGCCCACCACAACCTGAAGGCCCTGCTGAGGGTCAGCTTCCTTGGGGAACACCACCACGAAGTATTGCTTCTGATCGGTCGCCTGCACCAGACGCCAGCTGAGTGCCCAGCGGCCGTTTCGAGCCATATCCTGCTCGAGTCGGCAAACACGGCTATTCTTGGAAAGGCGGGCCTCGCAGGAGAGACGCCAATCGCCATAGTACCTGGCCGAGGAGATGAAGTCCCCATCGGGCACAGTCTCATCAGGCGACACAGCGCTGGCGACTGAAAGGCGCGTAATCGTGGAGGTCTGAGCGCCAGCCGTAGGCGTCTGCATCGGAGGCTTCGCCTTGATAGGATCCAGCCTCTCCTCGTTCTTCGGTGGAGCTGCCTGGGCCTGTGCTGTCTGGACAGGAGCCTTTTGCGGCTCTGCACCCGAGGCGGACACAGTTGCTCCGATCACCGCGAACAGCGCCACGGCATATACTGAATGTTGAATCTTCATGATAAATCCGCTTAGTTAAGGGTGAAGGACATGCCACCGGCAACGCCCCACTCGCCCCCCGATGTCGTCGTAGAGATATTGAAGCGGGCAATGCCATCCTGGGTCGTGTAGCCAACGCCCATGGCGTAGGCGCCTTGGCCCTTCCAGATGCCGGAACCAGCTGCGAACGAGAGCTTGCCAGGGGTGCTGTCGTAGCGCAGTGAGGCAGTTGCCATGCCGATTGCGGCAGCGGCACGCGCTTCGCGACGCACGTCCCGGATCTCGCCGGAAAGAGTATCGAACCGGCCCTCAGCCCAATTCTGGAGCTGATTAACCTGGCTATCCGTGTAGGAACCAGCGACCCTCTTGAGCTGACGCACGTTCACGGCGTCGAGATCATTGACACCATCGGCAACGTTACGGACCAACACAGGAGCCCGGCGATTGCCTCCAATGAGTGTGACGCTCTGCCCCTTGCTGCCATCCTTGTTGCGATCGTAGTTGACCGCTCCATCCTTCACGGCATCGAGCTGCGAACGATTGACCGCATCCGTCGGAGCAATGCCAGCCGCGAGATTCGTGATCTTAACGGCAGAACCACCCGCGTTGAGGGTGATCGAACTCTTGGCAGCGCTATCATACTTCACCGCAAGCGCATCCAGATTGGCGGTGGACTTGTCTAGCGCAGTGATCGCATCGCCCACATTGTTGTAGTTATTGTTCTGAACAACGTAGGTGGGGCCGATGATCGTTCCATCGGTCGATACCTGTGTACCACCACCGAGGGTGCTTGCGAGGTCCTTCAGCTGCTTCACGTTCACGGCATCGGTATTCAAGGTTCCGGCCGAAACATGTGTAATCTGCCTAGTCTGTGCGTCAGATCCCACGGAGAAAGAGTTGATCCGGTCCGTGACCGATCCCTCGCCGATCGCAACCGAGTTGTCATGGCTAGCGACGGCACCGCCGCCAATCGCAACGGTCTTGTTGCCGGTTGCCTGTGAATCGGGTGATGTACTGTTGGCGTGGAAATACTTGATGCCGCCACCATTATTGACGTTGTTGATCCATTGCGAGTGATCATCAACGGTGGTCTGCAAGTTCGTGACCGCACCCTCGATATTTGTGATGCGCGTCTCGTGGTTTGCGACCGACCCTTCTACGTTCGTGATGCGGTTCCCGAGATTGACGACCGAGCCTTCAACATTCGTGATCCGCGTACCCTGCCCGGTCACGACATTCGTCAGGTTGCTAATGTTCGTCGTATTTGCATCGAGCTGGTTCTTAACCGCTGGCGCTAGTTTGATCGGGTTGGCAGTCGTACCGTTGCCTACGATCGTTGTTCCGTCGGTTATGACTTCATCAAGCCCCCCAGAAACATCAAGGTTGTTGATCTGATTCTGTAGGTTCGAGAGGGCTGCGTTGACCGAGCTTGTTGTGGCAAAGGTTCCATAGGTCATATTATGGCCGTTGCCGTTTTGACCGCAGGAGTAAGGGTCGCCATTACCGTCGAGCCCGGTAGAACCGGGATTGGCAACGCAGCCCGACACCCCCGTAACAGTCGGAGCAGCCGCAGATGGAGCAGGCGACTGTGCCGAGGCCTCCGACAGGAAGAGCGGCATTCCAATGAACAACAGGGAAACGATAGCGAGCCCACGCAATGACCATGGCGCGGTCAGGCGGGTGGTAAAGACGTTCAGCATGGGGAAAATCCTCTCTTCCTCAATTGTCGGCTTTTTAAGGAAGTTTGCAATTTAAGACAATAGAGGTTTTCAAGTTAGACTCGAGGTTGCAACGGACTTTCCGCAGATTTCGTCTGTCCGAGGGCAGCTCTATTGGCAAAATCTCGGTTCCACTCGCGCGTTCGATCAAGGAATACATCAAGCATTTCTTGAGAAGTCGTCGTATATTCGAAGCGAAGAGCGAGAGCGCCACCGAGCGAGAGTAATTTATCGTCCTCCTCTTCCCTTGCGTTCATGATCATCGCCATTTCGAACGTGCGCGCGAAAACCTCGTGCGGGGCAAGCAAATATGCTTTGTAGCTGTCGGAGGTATGACTTGAATTGACCATATCGCTGACGACTTCCATGATTCCGGTCTCTTCCAGCAAATACTGGTATTTTTCTTCTTTCCCGGAGCGAGGCAGGAATGCGAAATCGAGTGCATGGCCTATCTCGTGGACGATCGCACCAGGCTTCCACGGCGAATATTGGATCTGACCGATCAATGGAATGTCAGCGCCGGTCTTGAAACGAAATGTACCGTTGAAGTCGGAAAGGCCGTTCTTGGTGAAGTGGAACCGAACAGGCGATCGAAACCGGTTGTCCGATGAAAGGTTGAAGACCTTCTCGACCGTCTTCATAGCGGCATTAAACCGATTCATCGTCTCCATGCGCAGATGGGTAGGGATGGTCGGTTCAAAGCGGACCGGCTCTCCCCCTGAAAGAGTCTGAAGCTCGCTCGTCGAAGACGAGAAATGGGCACCGTCGAGAATAGAATTTGCAACGTTGCTAGAGTAACGGAGGAGGTTATCCCCGCAGACGAACGGCAACGGATCTGCCTCTCCCCAACGCCTCAACGTTTCGCAAGCAGCTTCAAATATATCTTCCTTATCAAGTACGGCGCGGGCGCCGCCAGCAAGCCGCAGGACCTTGGGAGGCGTGCCGTTCTTGGCCGCCTCGAAAATCTCCTGCTCCACCTCTCTGAATCGCTCCCCCTGATGCGCGGCATAGTCGATGCCTAAGCGCGCGATGGCGGTGGCATCCTTCCAGCCGAAGTGAGGGACCATTTCACGCCAGAGATCCAGTAGCCGGCCGTCGAAGGCCGGCCTGGTCTCAGCTGTCGGGACGACGAGGGCTTGAGCGGCCCTCACACGTGCCAGAATGGCGTCCCTGACGCTATCTGGCACTCCTGGAAGCTGAAGGTTCAACGCCTCCGCATCGACGGGCATACCCCGCGACAAGGCACCGGCATGAACAGACTCGCCCTGTTTCAGCTGGTCGATCGCAACGACCTTGATCGCCGTTTCCTCGAGAAAGGGTTTCAGGAGCTCCTTGATCTCTGAGAACTTGCTGACCGATGATGTGTAGATGAAGGCATTCTCTCCGCTTTGGAGCCAGCCAAGAGACGCGATTTCATCGATCCGGCTCGCAGCGAATGAAAGCTTTTCGGGATCTGTCAGGGAAATCTTGAGATAGGGACCGGTCCTATCCTTAAACCGTTCGAGCTTCCAACCACCGTCGGACAGGTCAAACCACTGATGCATGTCGCCCTCGTTGTCGCCTTTTTTTTCGATTCGATATTAGACGACAATAGTAACAGTGTCACGGCCTCGCCGTCAGGGTAGCCGGGGACCGATGCTCATCGGCAGGATGGCTTCAATGCAGGATTTCGCCGGCAGCCTGGTCGATCGCAATGACTGCTTCCCTGGCCGGATCGTGCATGCCCTTCTCTCGGAGCTGCTCGATCGTGCGCTCTGTCGCATAGAGGCTTGCTTCGGCTTCGATCGCTTCGGCAACCCCCTCGAAGTACGGGTCCCTGATTGCCCGCTTGACCGCGAGCTCGGTGTGATAGTGCTTCCAGATGCCGGCAGCATCAGGGACCGGCAAATTGCCACCAACGCAACGAAGGAAGGTCCACAGCGGATAGTCATAGAAGCGGATCCAGCGAAAGCTAGCTGGAGTGAGAACGCCGAGACGGCGAGCTCCATTCGCCTTCTCGTCGATGGCAGCCGCAATCACGCAATGAAGATAAGCATGCCGTAGGAATAAGGGGGCGATGGTGGCGATAAACGCCCGTCGCTCTCCAGCAAGCTTCAGATTTTTAAGACGCTCAGCCTCGGTCTTTCCCTTGGGAGGTGTCCTATGGCAGGTCAGGAGCTCCAAGAGGCCCTTCCTCGCCTTGATGACGCTGGGCAGGGTATCACCGATGGTCTTTGAAGCATCAGTCCCGGCCTTTCCAGCCGGACGGTTGAGATAGTCCTTCAGGGTAAAAAGCTCTTTACCCTTGTACTTCTCAGCGAACTGCGCACGCTCGATGCGCTCCATCGCATCGTTCGCGAAGCCAATCACCAGGCTGGGACCCATCTTGCGCTTGAGGGCATTCAGATCCCGCCAAACGTCTCGGAGGAACCGATCCGTTTCCTTGATGACCACATCGAACTCGGTACCGGTATCGACGACCGCCTCATAGATCCGTCGCATGGCCGGATAGACGATAATGACCTGGTGAAACCCAAGCTCCTCCTCGACAAAGCGCTTCAGCCTCTCGGTATTAGGGATGGGATCGCCATCACCGACAGGCTCTTCGTCGACGAGACCATTGCGAGGACCTAAGAACGACAGGAGCCAGGCCTGGATCCGCTCGTGGTCGGTCCTGATCACCGTGTCGCCTTTCACGATCTCAGTTCCGACGAAGGCCTTTGCATCACGGATCAGCTCCACGGCCGTGCGCGGCATCCGTGCGATCCCCTCATCGAGAGGCAGATCCAAGAGATCATAGTCAAGAAAGAATTGGTTCGCTGGGTAGTTGACCGCCTGCCGTTTCATGACATCGCGATGGTTCGGGATCTTTCTGTCCTTGTGTCCGATATAGTGATCGAGATGGTTGTTCCGAATCTGGTCTGCGCCGGCGAGCCCCAGAATGAGTATGATGCTTGCGAAGACGATCCCGAAGGGAATGGACGACACGTAGATCGATAGAAAAGGCAGCGTGTCGGCCGTATGAGTTTCGATCGCAACCTTGAAAGTCTCCCCCCAATAGCTGAAATCATCCCAAAGCGATGCGGTCTCGGCCCAGCGGATCCAATAATAGATCGGTGCGATCTGCCGTTTCAGAATGAGCCAGGCGACCCCAAGGAAGATGACCAATACGCCCAGAAGAAGGGCGATCAGCATCTTATCGTTCGCTTTGTTCGGAGCTTGGGCCATTGCTTACTCCACTGAGCTCAAAAGGCGTCGTGCCTGGCCGTCGAGCTCCGCAGCCCGACGCCGGTTTCTCCATTCGCCCTTTTCCTTGGTCGCGCGAACCTCTCCGAGCTCTTCGAGGAGAACGCCGGCATTTCGTATGTAGTCGGCCGGAAAACCCCGCTCCTGCATCCACGTGATAATCTGCCGTTTCTCGGACGCAATGCGATGTTCGATTCGAGCCGACTCGTGCAGATCCGCAGCCATCTTGGCGAGCCTGCTCACGATCGGCCCTCTGGCCTCTGGTGTCAGCTGGCTTGGGTCCCGTTCTGCGATGTTCGTCGAGAACCGGAGAAATACGTTGTTCTGGATGTACCAGCGCTGCTCTTCGGAAAACCCGGCCTTGTCTTTGTGGCGCTCAGCGATGACGGCTTCTAGGCGGCGGAGATTGATGCGTAGGCGTTCACGGAACTCGCTCGCATCCACGCGGCCCCACTTCCGCAGATATTCGAGTTCGGCGGATTGATGCTCAAGCCTTCTCGAAATCTCGTCACGTTTCGTCGACGGCACCGGAGGGACCATGACGAAGTGGTTGAGACGCATGGTCGAAAGTTTTTTAATCGCTCCCGTGTAGTAGGCGAGGTAACGGACGACACGGACGCTACCTGATCGAATCCCGCTTCCTTGATCTTTCGTACCGATAATGAGCGTGAACTCGCCGTCTCTCTGGCCTGCCAGATCGTTGTAATTGAGCCGAAGGGCGGATTGCAGCTGGACGGATTCATTGCGCACGAAGCTACCGTCGATGTTCCCGCGACGATAATCCATACTCCCCACGTTGAAGAAGTATGCGTTCCCAGCTGCTCCCGATAGCTTCTCCCAGGTTGGAGACTTCTCGCCACCGGTGGTGCGTCCAATGTGACGCAGATTGGTGTTCTCGAAGGTCGCCTCCCCCTCGGCCTGATTCGCTTTGATGAGCGATGAGTAGTCCTGAACACCGAAGGTCATCGAGAAGCCGTAGGACCGGGCCTGTGCCGGCGCGACCGCGAAGCCCTCGACGACGTAATACCCGTACTCATCGAGAATGACGGGCAGCGGGATCTCGGCATTGGAGGCGCGGGCATCGATGGTTTCCCGAACCACGCCCTCGAACGGCACGTTTAGCATCTCACCCATCAAGGCTTTGATGCCGGTCACGGCCATCTTGCCAAGCTGTTCCATCGACTGCTTGGAACGCTCAAGGGCAGGAAGCGTCACATAGAGGATGCGCCGGTTCAGAGCGATATCCCTAAAATTGATCTCGCCAACCTCCACGTTGTAGATGTGACCATAGGAGAACGTCAGGTTTCCGGTGGCACGCACGAGCTGCATGGTGATGTAGCCATGCTGTTCCAACACCTTGTCTCGGGCACCCCCACCTGGTGCCTTCTGCTCCTTCGGTGCATTCAACTCATTGAGTTTCTGGGTCACCAGGGACGCGTTGATCTTCTCGGAAAACCGCTCTTCTGCCGTCTCCTCGAGATGAAGGATCTCCTGCCTGATTTCTTCGAGCTCAGAGGGTGTCCGATTGCCCGCCTGCAGAGCCCTCCGCAGCCGTTCAATCTGTTCAAGTTCGGTCTGTGCCGATTTCCAGTATTCGGTCTCAGCGCGCCTCATATCCTCGACGGTGAACTGTCGCACAGGATGAGGCTGTGCAGGCGTCGCAGCTGCATACCCCGGCAAGTTGTCGAGATAGAGCAAGAGTGGCTGAAGGTACCGCTCCCTCAATAGGTCCCAATCCCGGCGCTTCACGGGATTGGGATGGCGCTTCAGATTCACGATCTCCCCTGAGGCATCGACGAAGATCCCGAAATGGACGAAATTCTCGATGTTCTCCAAGAGGTAGAAGTCACAGAGCAGCTTCGGCGAGAAGAGCACATAGCCCCTCTCGGCCAAGAATGTCAGCGGCTGCATGATCGCTTCCAGGAACGATATCGCTCGCCCCTGCCACATGTCTGAACCACTCCCGCCGCCCGCGGAATCGAGAAGCGAAATCATCAGCTCGGCCTTGGCAGCCGGAGCGCCGCTAGCAAGGGGATTATAAGTGTTGGAGGCTCTGGTCTCGCTGGCGCCAAAGGCGTTCCGGCCTGCCATCAGGTAATTGAGGGTGTAGAAGTCCTCCTCCCGGCCCATCAGGCGAGCGATGCGCAGCATCTGCTCGAAGGTCTTGGGATCTGCCTTGCCGTCGACGAGGATAGTGCCGGAATCGAGGGTCAGGGCATTGTGAAAGAGGCCCAACATCTCCTCGGTCTTACCCGAACCGGTCGTGCCGATCACAAGCCGATGGGTTTTCAGGTCGTTGGCTTCAGCCCAGACCTCCCGACGAATGCCCCGACGATCGGGAAACTCGCTGCCGAGATAAAACATTCCATTGCCGGGCTTGCTACCGCCTATGGTCGCATCCCGAAACGTCCTCTTTGTCCAGGTAGAGACGAAAGCGGGAACCCGGAGTGGAGCTGACCAGCGCCGAGTTGCAAGTCGCATATAAACCAGAAGGAGCACAATCCAGACGACGAGGATCAGTTCTGGCACGAAAGGCAGTGGAGAGGTGAGCAATGCGACGCCGGCGAGAAAAGCCGCAGCCTTTGCAAGGCTTGTATGGGAATCGAAGGTGCGCTCAACCCGCTGCCAGAATGGAAGGATCTCCTCCCGATACCTGGTTGGATTGACTTCCTCTCGGCGATCGAGGCCAGCGGTATTTTTCAGCATGGCAGCTCACAGCAATAGCCGGCCGCGATGAGGCGGCCGGCAAAGAAGGTCCTGGCTGTTTAGTTCCCGCCTGTTGCCGTCGTGGTGATCAAGCCGACGACGACAGCGAGCATGGTGATGATAGCGCCGATCACGATGCCCGCGACGGACCGCCCCACATGCTCTCTGCTCTGCTCGTCCTGCGAGGCCTGATAGAGCTTGTAGAGGGAAACACCTGTGAGGGCGGTACCGCATACGCCGGCGATGATAAGAATGATATCGAACAGGCTTTCAGAGCCCGTTTTGATCTGAGACACCTGAAGGTTGGAGCTCTTGGCCTTGTCCCTGGCACTCTGGAGCTGTTGCAAAGGGGCGGTGACATCGACCTGTGCAAACGCCCGATAGGGGATCAATACAATAATCCCGATATAACCTTTCAATAGAAGGTCAAAAAAATACTTCCTCATGCTGCTCTCTCCCGTGCTTGTTGAGGTTGTGAACGTTGAAAATACTCATCGAGAAGGATACGGCCGACGCGTTCGACTAGGGCTTCCTCGCCGTCGTCGCGTTCCTTTTCGATTCTCCGCCAGAACGACAGTGCCGAGGCATCGGGGAAACGCCACGCCAGGAATTCCAGAGCCTCTTTCACGCCGATTTTGTCGTAGAGATAATCTCGAATGAGGCGGTCCTGGCTCTTGGTCGTGAGTGCCCAAAGCTGGACGGGGCCTAGGAGGTTGGTCAGCGTGACCCAGCGCTCTTCATCCGACAGCTTGAAGCGTGCCACGAAGTTCGCGCCCTGCCCTGGTCTCGGACCATGGAGCTCGGTCTGGAGCTCGCGTTTCACCGCATCACTGTAACCGAAGATCTCCTGTGCCTGTTCACGAACTGCACCGGTCTCTGCGTTCAGAATGATGACCGTTGAAGCCATCTTCTCCAGGCCTTTGAAATCCTCCAGGCGCTGTGAGGCGAGAATGATGTCAAGGCCCCACTTTCGGCCTTCTCTCGCATCGGCATCAACCTGCTTTAGAATAGTCTGCTGACCGCCAGTGATATGGAATTCGTCCATGCAGAGACGCTTGGGTGCTTCCTGCATGGAGGCGTAGGCCCTGCGCCAGTATTCTTCATAGTGCTGACGGACATCTCTCGGGATCTCCATGTCGGCGATCTCTTCGGATCGTCCAGCGATCTTGCTGACGATCGCCTGACGCGCCAGCATATACATGATGGTGTTGTTCCTCTTCGCATCCTGATTATCGCCACGGTCAACAACGTCGTTCAAATCAATGGAGACAATCCGTGTCTCTCCAAGATCCAGCCGGGTTGAAAACGCGAAGATCGGATAGCGCTCGATGGCCTCAAGCACGACGGTGCGAACAAAGTCGCAGAAGTCCTTTGTAAAGTCAGCAGCCGTTGCCTGCTCTGAGAGAACTCGGGCCACGTCTTCCATGCGGGGACTCGCATGACGCTGGGCTCGTATCGCCGCCACGAAGTCGCCGGCAGCAACCAGCCTGTCGACGATCGACCACCAGGTAGTCTTGGGGGTGAGCAAGCCCCTCTGAGTATCGTCCAGGCGTTCAAGGGCCTCGTCGATCCTCGGATCGAGACCCTTTTCATATCTGTTCGGGGAGGCTGAAGCCTCCATATCGCTCTTCAGGCGATAGATTCGGGAAACGATGTGGCCCACAAGGGCACTGACCCGCTTGTCCTCCACACCGAACAATTCCAGGAGGAAATTTGCGATGAAGCTCCTCTCGCGCGCCAAAGGGGCTCGACGGCCAAGTCCGAGATCAAACGGATTGATGGCATGGTCTCGATCATTGAGCAGTCGAACATATCGAACTTCGTGGCTTCTCTTCTGAGGGAGAGCATTGCGGATCAGATTGATGAATCCGCTCGACGAAACACCCACATCGATAATGCCAATGAAAGGCAGCTCGCGCCCACCGGCATAAGCCGCCATATCAAAGTTCATCCGGTTGAGAAGGACTGACTTTCCAGATCCCGGCGTGGCATAAATGATCATTAGCCAGAAATTCTGACGCGCCGAGAACACCTCGAAGGGGAAGAGGCGGCCCTCTGGCGTAATAAAGAGGGTTTGACCACTTTCGAACGCTGTCGCCGGCCGATGGAACGGCATCATGTACGAGAACGCCGAGATGGGGATCGTCGTCTCGGGAGCGACCGTAGCCCGCGTCGTCATGCCCGCGACACTTTCGGTCAGTGCCCTCATCGGTGACGATGGGATATCGGTGACGAGAGGATCACCCCATGAGCCCAAGGAGCGCACAAGGAGCGATCGACGGCTCTCCAGGACCTCTGCTGACTCGTGAGGCTCCGTCCAGGTCGCAGCAATGACCCGTCCGAGGACAAAGGTTTCTTTGTCCCCCTTGGCCAGCTCCTCCATCGCTTTTATGTTCTTGAAGTAGTTTTTGTTGACGGGACTTGCCCAGGCTAGAAGGCCAGCCAGGACCTGCTTGAGACCCGCTTTGAATTCTCCGCCCTCCCAATGAAACGTTACTCGGAAGGGGATCTTCGATTCGTTGCGATTTCTGAGGAATGCCAATAATTCAGCGAAGGCCCTCGGCTCGCGAGGGAACATTCTAAATATGGCGAGAGCGTACTTGCGAGACCCGATCTCGATCGTTCTCAAATCGCGTGAGGACCTGGCGACGACCGGAAGAATCTGCCGGCTGGCTGGGGGAGCGAACAAACCGGAGAGATCATCGTCAGAGACCACCGTGGGGAACCGCTTCTCACCGGTAGCATGCGGGCGCCAGGATTTGGGCGTCTCGTGATACATGACGCCGCGCCTGATCAGCGCCAGGTCTTCACGCACGCCCTTGTCATCGGGTCCAAGGACCGTCGCCTGGACCTTTGCGGCGCTGAGGGCATCCACAACCCTTGCCACGAATGCCCCATGAACTGCCGTAAGGGATTTCAGGCGAAGGAATGGGCTCATCGCACTAGGTGCTTTGGCAAATGCCGCAGCATCAAGGCTCTTCATCTCCCTCCGCTCTTGCTCGACCTCATCGGGGAAGCCGGCCTTCGGCTGGGTCCAGCAGGCGATCGTGATGGTTTCCTCTACGACCTTGTTGGTTAGCGTCCGCTGGTATTCGTCGGTCACGACATTGACGGACAATGCCTTCAGATCTGCGCTATCGCGCAGAAGATCGATAGCCTCGGAGATCTGTTCTCGATTGTTATACGACCGCTCAAATGAGACGGCCATGGTGTGGCCGGCCTTTCGGAAGACCGAAGCGATATCGGCACCGAAGATCTGGACGAAATTCTCAACGGCCTCGTCAGGTGACAGGATCGTCGTGACCCCATCGACACGGATCAGGGTGCACATCGACCCATCGTGACCAAAGAAAACCGGGTCCGAGTTGGTATTGTCGATGGCCGCAACATCACAGAATTGGTCAACAAATTTAGGCATTGGAAGCGCCTACCTGCTTGTTAAAATACAGGTGAAGAAAGGGGAATCTGTCACGAAGCATGCGCTCGCCGGCCGGGCTCAGAAGCGCCTCCATGGCTTCCTTGGAAGCCAGGCCCTCGAGTCCCATCTCACCGAGCGTGACCTCGATCGCAGTTTGGAGATGCGCCGCGTCATTCCAAAGGATGTCGTTGAGGGATTGCATCCCGATCCGCTCGATATCGGCGAGGTATTCTCGCTGAGCTTGGGTAGCCGTGAGATCATCGACGGTGTGATCCGCTTCGCGAGACGGCAACGAGGTTACGAGGAAAAATTCCCGTTGTTCGATCATCAGTCACCCGTAAAGATGAAGGAGACGCGTGCAATGATGATCGTCGCGATGGTGATCAGTGCTCCGATGATCACCTTGAGAACATTGCCCCAAGTCTCGCCGGATTCGCCAAGCTGTGTGTCCCGATACAGCTTGAGCGCTCCATGCCCAGACATGGCGATACCGATCAGCCCGAGCAGAATGATAATGCTATCAGCCCAAATGCTTGTGAGCTGAATGATATCCTTGAGAACATCTACAAGGGTGCGATCTCCGACCTCGTTCAAAGCTTCACCTCGCTGGTGAAGACGACGCCAACACCCATTCCACCGGGCGTGGAGATCGTCGGCGGCCGGTTCATGCCCTGGCGGACCTGTGAGACAAGCTCCTGCCCCATCGGTTGCACCACAGCCATTCCGGCCTGGGTGTAGTTCACCGGGTTGTTGTTGGAGGTTACGGTCCCGTAATAGGGCATATACGAGATCGAGCGATTGCCACTGAGAAGCGTCTGTCCTACCTGCCCGACACCCTGTAACAGGCTCGACAAGGCGAGCGCCCCATAGCGCTCCAAGGTGTGCATATCGACGTTTCGGGCGATGCCCGTCCGCGCTGAGTTCTCGTCGATGGCAAAGGCATTGATCTGAGCGATGCGCCCAGAAGGCGAGATCAGCTTCGTGAACTTGATCGATGCCTGGTTCTGCGAATAGGTCACCTGACCTTCGACCCTGGATCCGTGCAGCGGCCCGTTGGTTCCATTCTCCCGATTGTCGAAGATGGTCGCATAGACGACGGCCTGGGGATCATCCGAGTTGAAACCCAGCATTAGGCGCGCATAGACGATATCTCCAGGCTTCGCGAGCACGGCAACGCCAAAATCGCCTGGAATCGATGCGCCGGCATTGGAGCTCACCTGGACCGGCTTCGGTTCGGGCTTTGCAAAGCGGACGACAACGAAGTTTGCCTGCGGCACCTTCTGTGCGTTCTCGATCTGAGACTGGATCTTCTTCGCAATCTCGTCTGAGATTGTGGGATCAGTGACCGGTGGATCGCGATACACGATGCGCTCACGGTATTCGATCCTCGGCTCGGCGGCGGTGGCCGGCTGGACAGCGCTCGCTGCGGCAATCTTCAAGGGGTCCTTGTCGTCGCCGGCCTTGAACGTCTCAGTGATGACGGTCTGGGCAACGAAGGACTTTCCCTGTCCGGCTGCATCGGCCTGTTGCTTGTTGACCGTTGATCTCCGATCGCCCTCGTCCTTGCCCACGGCCTTCATATTGTCGTCTTTAACGGTAGGGACCCGTGGGATTTCGCTGCGAGCTTGCCCGCCGCGATCGATCCCTCCGCGTGCTCCGTTCACCGCATAGAACAGACCGCCCACCAGAAGGACGATGGTGATGCCTACAATGGTCCAGAGCGACCGGCCGAAGAGTGACTTCTTTTCGTCTTCCATGGTCTTGCCCTCAGAAGTCCACGACGACGACGCGCTGCGCCCCGTCGCTGGTACGAGCCAGGATGCGTGGTATCGGATGATCGAAGCGCCAAACGCTGACCCCACCGTAGCTGGCGCGAGCATCGTGGGCGGGGTTCATGACGACGAGTGGGCCTTTAAGGTACAGGGCTCCGCCGAAGAGCCAGGCATTGGCCGATGGATCTCCCGAAACACGAAGCTCTCGCGCGCCAGGAGGTGGCGTCCCGTTTAGAAAGTCGTCCAACGACGAGTCCGGCCGGAAACCTGCCTCTCGGGGCTGCCGATCACTGGCTGCCGCAAGGCCGGTGGCGCTGCCACGTGACGGCGCTGCGCCCTTGACGCGCACGTCGATCGCCATGTCGACTGTGGCGCCCTCTTCATCCGATCCGCTCTCGACCTGAAATGTCAGCGGGGAAGCGGAACGTTCCAGCTTCACGACCAGGTTAGCCCAGGTCCAGAACCGGCAGGGCATCAGATACAGAACGTGAGGACGGCCCTCCTTATCCGCCTGAGGGGGCTTTTCGGCACTTGAGCACCCAATCCCGTTCACGGAAAGCATCTGAGGATCGTAGGCGAGATCCTCGATCGGCCAAGGATTCCCCTTCTGATCCAGAATGGTCACCGCACTCACGATGCCTTGCGCCAAAGAAAGCCGGCTGGGAACGCTTCCGTCCGGAGCTTGAGATATCAAGAGCTCCTTACGACGTGGGGTCGGTGGCTTTTTGCCGGAATACCCCGGACGCCTCAGCGAATACTCAGAATCCAGGCTTCGATCGCGAAGCTGCCCGACCTCGCTTCTGTTGAGGATCAGGGAGCTGTTTTGCTGCGTCAGGGCACCTCTGAGGCGATTGATGTCCTCTGGCGTCACCGGGCGAACGGCACGTGGGGGTGGCTCCGCTCCCCCTGTCTGGGCTGCTGCCTGGTTCTGAGCAAGAACGTGTTGAGGCAGAACGGACCATGCAAAGACAACAAACGCAGCGGCCAAATATTTGCGGTGGCGCATGAGCATCACAGCTCTCCGTCCTTGAGGAGCTGCTGACGCGAAATCACGCCGGCAGCGGCAATACCGTTCGGGTTGAGGGGAGAAGGTTCGATACGGACGATGGTGAAGATCAGGACCCGGTTCTCGGGTTTCACCTCGATGTTCGTCCGGTAATAAATCGTGACCGGAACCTCGACCTCCCAAAAGTACCTGCCATCGCGAAGGCCTTCCTGAGAGATTACGGGTTCAGCGCTGGAGACGGCGCTGACGACGTAATAATCCTTCCTCACGCGCTGGAGGATGCCGGATGCTTCGAAAGCCGAGGTGTAGTTCGAGCGACCGCTGGGCGTGAAATAGCCTTCCAGCGCAGAGTCGAGTGAACGACGCCAGTTGATGTAATCATATGAATTCAGCGCGAGAGCAGCACGGAGGGCGAAATCCTTCACGCGCGCTGCGCTGATATTGGGCTCAGTCAGCGGGATCGCAGTGCAGACGGATTGCGCATCCGAAGTCCATAGAAACTGCTTGACCGGATATCGATATGTCACTGCGTAGAGCAGAAGAAAGCACATTAAGATGGCGAGGATCAGCGATGCACCAAGGAAATAGATGATCCTCCACTGATTGCGCCCTATCAGCTCGGCAACCTGGTTCTCGGCATGGACTTGGCTGATCGTCTTCACAGCAGACCCTCCGGTTCGACTGTCCGAACAACAATCGGCTGACACCCGAAGACAGAGCCGTCGGCAACGTAGGGCGTGATATCGAAGCGGCGGGTTCGATCCGCAGCGATGAAGACAACCCCGAAGGCAAGAAGAGAGAACGTGAGAGCTGCGCTAAGCATCCAGATGATGCGTGTCTGCGCTGCAAAACGTACCTCGTAATGGTACGGGGTACGACGGTTCACCGGAACCTGCGAGGCATTGATGGGAGGAGAAGCGCGCCCTTGTGCGAATGCTCGGGAGAACGCTCCGCTCACGGCTTCCCCTCCCTGAACGTGGCGATGATCTTAGGACCATCACCCCGTTCAATCCCAGACTGGAAGTAGATGGTTCCATCGGGTCGCGGCACGAACATCAACGGTACGCCGGCCTGCAACCCAAGGGTCTCGTACATCGTCTTGAAGGCGCTAATTGTCTCGAGAAGCTTTGCCCTGATCTCGGGGGACGGGGTAATTCCAGGGAGCCGTCCTGCGAAGGCCTCAGGCAGGCGTGGACCGCTATTCTCATCCTTCAAAAGCTCTGCAACGATGCGTTCGCCGCCTGCGGCCGGCTCCAAGACCGCCATCGGGAGCCATTTGATAGGGATCTGCTGATCGAGCTCGTCGAAGGCCTGATGGCAATAGGGGCATCGGGGGTCGAAGAAGATATAGGCGGTTCGGGCCGCACCTTGAGCCCGGCTTCCGGGAACCCAGGACAATCGTTCGAACAGGTCGAGGACCTGCTTCGCTGTCGCTGGGTTCTGCATTGCCGTCTTCGCGATCTCAGCGCCGCTTGCCGACGGCTGCTGAGGCAGAGGCTGACGCATCGGTTGCGGTGGCGGCAGTTCAGGCCGTTGTGCCGGCGTTGAAGGAATCTGCTGCGCTGGTGCTGCTGGATAGTATGCAGGTGGGGCTTCTGCGATGCGTTCAGGTTGGCGATGCGTCAGTACGTATGACACCGCTGTGATCCCGGCCAAGCCAAGGATCGTACCCGACCAAATTACCTGTTTTCCAAGACCTGACATCCGCAATCCTCTCCCGTGGACATGCAACGGAGAATTGCCGCGTCAGACTTAGAATGTCAACTTTTTTAGGATACAGATTTTATGCTACTTTCCTTGCGGAAGGATGCTTCTGGGACCTCATAACCCAGGCTCTGGGGAGCGAGTTGGGGCCGGCCCTCCCCGATCGAGCCAATCCAGGAAATCAGCTCTTGCCTCTTCGAATGAGATGCTAAGCGAACGGTCCTGAACCTGCTCGAAGCCGAGGCGACATAGGTCGGTACTGACGCTGTGCTGGAGAGCGGCGCGCTTAGCCATCGCGACAGTTCTCAGGCCTTCATCGTGTTTGAGCATCGGAGAGGCATGCATTACCGCCGAGAAGTCGTAGAGATCACGGCCTTTGAAGCCGGCAGCACGATAATGCAGCTTCTGCCCCAGGATCTCCTTGTCTGGCATCGCCAAGAATGGGCCTTCGATGACACCCGGCAGGGTCATTTCCAAGGGCTTGAGATCCGGGAACACCGGGGCGACCAACAGAAAATCGATTTCCCCAGCGGCGAGCTCCAGGCGGAGATGGTTCGGAGATTCAACGTAGTCACGGAGGCCATGCAAATGCCTATCGTGAAGGCGCGGAGTGAGCAGGGATAGGTGCTGCAGATCGTTCAGGAACAGATCTATATCTCTGCTCGATCGATGGCCGTAACGCAGCATCAGCATCGTGCCGCCGCCCCACACCCATTCTCTGCGCTCGATCCCGGCGTTGACCAACAACGCCTCGGCGCTGCGGATCAATTCCTGCCAGGCTGCCACGCGGTCAATTCCTCAAGGGACTCTCCAAAGAGGTCACGCGCCCGTGCGTCCAGGTCCTGGACAGACAGGCCAATCTCGGCTGCAAGTTCCAAGAGGCGCGCAAGCGGGGTTTCCGACAATCCTTGGTGGACGCGAATTCTTTCCGGGTCTGAGGGCACGGCTCCTTTGAGGACAGCCTCAAGACGCGCGGCTGTCAGCGGCCCGTAAGAAGTGCTTCCGTGCGAGGCGACGGACTGAAGGGCACTGCTCAAGCCCTGACCCAGCTGGGACTTCGGGCGGATTGCCCGTGCAGCGAAGACCGTCAGTTGCTCATCGTCCTCAAAAACCTGAGCCTCATCGAGCCGACCCTGCCCGACCAAGGCCTTAACAGATCGATCAATCAGGTCGTCCACGACGTAAGCAAGCCCGAAGGCGCGCGAAGCGATGTCGGCTGCCGTCGGCATTATGCCGGCCGCATTAAACCGCCAGACCGCTCTATAGACGCGCTCGTCCATGTCATCCACCGATGCCGTCACAATATTATAACCAATCTATGCCACTACGATAACCGTGACGCTCGGTCTTGAATGAGTTTTCGAATCCCCTGACCTTGCTCCTCCCCGCTTCGGCCTGCCCCACGGAGCGCTGCTCGTGTTGCCAGGGTGCCGAGGGCGGTCACACCGAAACCACCGCCCGGCAATTGTCCCATCGGATTGATCCGATTGGTAATGGCCTCTGTCGGGTTCGCTTTGACCATGCTCGACATGCCAACCCCGATCCAGCCAAGCGCATAGTCACCAAGGCCTGGAATGAGGCCACAGATGTGCAGCATCGTCACGACCATAACGGCGAGATAAATGAAGATGCTTCCGAGGAAGATGAAGACGCTTGCCACGTTAGCCGTCGGTGCCACCATGTTCATAATCCCCGAGAAGATCACATTGATGAAGTCCACCGAGACCCGCATCAAGATATAGGCGGTGATCAATCCTATGACGATGAATATTGGACGCAGCAAGACACCAAAAAGAGTGAGTAGAACGTTGTGATTCGACCCAATGAACGAGCTCTGGCGTGCCGGTGCAAACCAAATGATGACAGCAACGGGAATGGCGAAGATCGCCTCAACAGCCAAAATCGCCCAGCCGACCACTGCTCCAATGAAGTAGAGCAAGGGTATGTAGGGGATAACAACTGTGAAGGCGACGCCTAGCAGAAGAAGGGCCGTTGAGATGGGGTCCAAGAACTTATCGAGAGTGGCATTGAGCACTGCAACAGCCTTGTTGGGAATGAAGCTGGCGAGAGCAGTTGCACCCTTGATCGCAGACCCCGCCGTGAGGAACCAGCTACCGACCTCTTGGAAATCAAGCATGGGATCGCGCCAAGCATTCGTCGCCGGCCCACCACCCATGATGCGAACGAACTTGTTGTAAACGGTCGAAAGGATCTGACTTCCGTTGCTGAAATCCTCTTGCCCGATGGTCTTCACATCGCGCGCTGCCGAGGCCACCCCGGCGAAAGTGGAATCGAACGTCGAAAGGTAGAGCAAGTCGGCCTTGAGCCCGAGGAAGGTTGCCTCGTTCACTGTCGATCCACCCCACCAGGAACGGCCGAAAATCCGGTCATACCGTGCCGGCATCGCGGCATCGAGCTCGGTCGCGTTGGTCCCAGAGGAAAGGCGAACATAGACCTGGCTGAGCAGACGCTGCCAGTTGCCAGCAAACACCCAGCCGTTGCGCTTGGCCTGGTCAAGGAGCTCAACTCCCAGCTGATCAGTCCTTACAGAGGATCTGAAGCTCTCGATATGCTGCTGAGAATAGGCCCGTTCGGCTTCATCAACTGCCGTGGAAATCATGTCACGGATCTTCGACTCGTTCCGCTGCTCGGAAAAGATTGATTGCGCGATCGTTTCAGCGTCGCCATCGAGCTTCGTGATCGCTGACTGCATGGCCTGGCCTGCCGATGCTATCGTCGCTTGATCTAGGAGCTCCGAGAAGCTTTTGGCCGACATGATGGCCCCATTGGACTTGGCGGCGTCGATCAGGTTCGTAAGGGTAACAGTCCCACAGGCCGAATCTGCGCCCGAGAGTCCCCCACGGCTGCCAGAAAAGGACCAAGCCCTGGTTTCATAGACATCCCTGGTATTGAGGATATCGATCGATCTCTTAGTGACCTGGTCGCGAACGGGGCTCAACTGCCCGCTGACGCCCAAGGTGGTAGCAACCTTGTTCACGTGAAGTTGGCAGAGGTAGCCTGCTGTTCTCGATTGCAGAGCTCTCGCGAAATCCTGCCTCACCTGCACCATGAGTGGAGATGCACCGATCTTCTGACTTTCGGCTGTATAGTTGATGCCAGACAGGGCGGATTCCGCCACTCTGGTCCAGGCCGTATCTCCAAGACCTGAGCCCAACACAAGAAGCCAGATCACAATCAATTGGGCGATGGAAAATCCACCACTCACGGGAATGAGAAGAAACGCGCCGACGGCTGACCTGATAAGCGTGTATTTGGTATCGGCAGAATTTCCCAAGACCTCGCCATCTGAAGCGGTGTCAGCGATCATCGAATAGGTTGTGTAGAGAGCAACTATCGCTCCGAAGATCATGACCGCAAGGTTTAGAACTCCGATAAGCTGGGAAAGCATTGTCGTCGAAGACTGAGATAGTCCAGTCCCGTCGGCAACCGCTCGCACGACTGAGCCGAAGATCCGTTCCAGGATCGTGACGGCGTAGTCGTCCTGGACGGGCTTGAAGATCCCCGTGTCGAAGGCGGTCTCGGAGCTCATAGGTTAATCCGCCTCACGCTTCATCTGATACAGCGATACGTTATCGAGATTCCTCACCTCGGCGATCTCTCCAAACAATTCTTGCTCTTCGAGCGGGAATTGACCTGTTTCTGAGAACCGCGAGCCGCTCTGGTACTTTGCGTCCCCATCATCACAGATGAGGCCCACGCCGGCGCATGCAATCGACAGGTCGGCTGCCGGCCCTAGAAATCCTTTCATCACGACGATCTTGCCATCGTGTTCGCCGGCATAAGCCCACCGTGCAGGAGCGCCTGGCTCATCTGCCATTTCAAGGAAGACATGGTACTGGCAGTATTCGTCCGCGCCCTTGAATTCCAAGGTCTCCAACGCAGTCGCGAACGTCTGTGTGGCGGGATCAATGAACAGCTGGTGAGCCCGGCCATCGATCATCCGCGCAATGACGGAGCCCGTGCTTCCATTCTGAGCGGCGGTTTCAGCGCGTTGCGTCATAACGATTCTCCTCCAAATCATTGATGAGTCCTGGAGCTGTCTGTCCCGATGGGCCGAAGCCGGTCGCCTGTCCATCAGCGGAGACCGTGAGCCCCAGGCTTCGAACGCGCTCTTCCGTTTGCGCATCGAGCTCCAGAAGGCTTGGATCAAGGTCGAGTGCAGCACCCGTCAGGCGCAATGCCTCGGCTCCAAGCCCTGTGTCCTTTTCTACCGCCCCATCAGCCGAGAAGGCCCCATCTGCCGACAAGCGGCGGGCGTCTCGGAGGAGATCCGGCAGTTCCTCTTCACGCTCAAGCCCTTCCGCGAAGAACTTGGTGGCAACAGCTTCAACCTGTTCCTCTGTGTCACGCATGCGCTGGTCTTCCCGGAAAGAAAGATCTGGCATGTCCAACAGGTGGTCCGACTGGCCCGCGAAGGCATCGTCATCATCGACCGTGACACCGGCTTGGAAAAGATTTTTCAGGATATGGTCAGTGTTGCTCATCCGTCGCCTCCTCCGTTCGCTGCGATGTTTCGCCGGCGAGAAGTACGGCCATGACAGCCGACACGCGGTCGTCGATCTCCGTGTCGATCCTTTGAAGCCTTAAGGATAGCGCTCGCAGTTTGGTGAATTCCTGGAGCAGGCCGCGCTCATGCTTGGTTGCGAGCTCCTTCTGCCAGGCCTCGAATTTCGGGCCACCGCCATAGACTTCCAGTAGCTTGTCGATGGCCTCGACCGCAGATCCGGCGCTACCCCCATGGCTGGCACCATGGTAGGCGGCCCTGACGGCTGCCAGTGACATGAGCGCCGGCGACCGTAGGGCTTCGGCCCGCCTCGCCTCCAACAGGCGGAGACGCGCTTCCAAAGGCCGATCAGTCGCGAGTGATTTACGAAGGGGAAGTCCGGCTGCATGGGACAGGAAGCGCCCGGCGTCCTCGTCGCTCCCAGACAGCAGGCTTTCCACATCGACCTGTGCCGGCGAGTAGCTCGAGATCCTGGCCTTGATCACCTGGTCAACATCCTGTGCCTTGCCAGGCCCAACATCAACGCTGTCCAACTTGAGCAGATCGGCAGCGCCTTTCGAGATGTTCTCGATCGAATCCAAGGAGGCACCGATAAGGTCTGCCGATCCGCACGGATCGACCGACTGCCCACGGGGTCCGAACCTCTCTTGAGCTGTGAGGATCGCTTCTCGCTGGTTTTGTTCGACGTACACTGACGCGGACGCCTCCTGAGCCTTACGCGTCACTGTCACCTGCCGCTCGCTGTTGACATCCCCGTTCTTCGTGAGGACTTTCACGGCCGAGATGATTTTCTCGATGTTCAAGCGGTTCTGCTCAGTGATCACATAGCCCGCTTGATCCACTCTCTGATTCAGAAGCTGGTTCGCCTGGTCGAAACGAGTGAGCCAGAGATTGTCATCGACCGCGATGAGACAGAATTCCGCATGGGCTTGACCGCCCCAGACGAGGCCTGCTGCCAAAATAACGGAACGAAGACGATGCATCGCTCGATTGCTCATGGTTCCGTTCCTTCCGAGCCCTTCTTGATGGTCAAGAGGTTGTCGGTACGGGCAAGGGCATATCCGGCGATGGCGAGCTCGGTGTTTATCCTTTTCTTAATTCTGACGAGCGTTGAAGCGATGGTGGCAGCCTCGATCCGCACGGCATCGAGGAGTATTCCGCGCTCGTGGGATGCGGCCATTTCGCTAGCCCACCGCTGACCGCCATCGTCCCCGATCCAGGTTTTGTTGAGCTCTTTCAGCTTATCGTCGACCTCCTTATAGGAAGCGACGTTAGCCATCGTTCGTGCCGCGATCGACTGAAGCGCTGCCTCACGCATATCTCCGAGTCGACTGACCTGTTCGCCGAGCGTGTTGCTTGTGCTCGTAGTACGCTCTCTGGGAGGCCCGATCACGAAGTTGATATAGTTCGCGGCCTGGGTGCCGCCCTCGAAGAGAACCGCGGCTGATTGCGCATCACCATCCGCGCGTGAAATCCAATCCTGCGTCGTCCCTCCGCCAGGTCGCGCCACGTATGACGATGCCAATGTCTTCGCCTTGGTGCCGGCATTCCGCGCGGCTGACGCAAAGTCCTCGGCTTTCGAAATGGTCGTACAGGCGCTGTACCCGACTGACTTGTATCGCTGGGTCGCGTCCAGGACCTGCATGTTCGTCCGGTGGCTGGACCAGGCCGAAGCCGAAGCCTCTGTGCCCTTCTGTGTTGCCGTCGCATTCTGCTCACCTGAAATGCTGTCCTGTTTCGTCGCCACCTTAAGAGCCGACAGAAGTCGCTCCGTTTGAAGATTGGCCTCCGTGACGACCTGCGACTCAACGCCTCCGATTTTCGAGAGCACGTCGGCTTCAACGGCAGCAGTCTTCCCGGTCACGCGAAGCTCTACCCCAAGGCAGAACTCGGCCGAGGCCTGGTGCGATATGAGCGCCGAGGAGAGCAGAGCGGCGACGCCAACGATATACCTATTGACCATCAAGCTGCCCCTCCATGCCGGATAGCAATATTCCGAACAAAGCTTGGCGTGCTCCTGAAACGAGCGCTGCCCGTCTGCGGTCATTGAGCAATGCTGCTCGACCAGCGAGATCTTGAGCTTGAACATTCACCGTCGGCATCGGCGCTACGACATCGATGTAGTCCGCTCCGGTGAGGACTTCCTCAGAACCGTAGGAGCGCCGTGCAAGGAACACTGACGCATCCGAATCCCCTGCCGCATACCCTCCGGGACGCTCCGACTGGCAAATTCCAGCCGCCATCTCTTCGCGACTGCAATAGTAGGTGAGCCGATTGTCGATCGAATCCGCCAACCGGCCGGCGAGATCGCCACCGGATTTGATCCATGTATCGTCGACCAATCCTGTTTTCTGGCGAACCGTCTCAAGGGTTTCGTCCACTCGCGCCAAGGCCCGAGCCGAGCCCGTAACTCGGCATGCGTTGTACCCTTGCCCTGTGTCATAACTCTGCCGCTGACGGGCCTCGTTGATCTTCGCCGACAAGTCCGACTGCACCTGGGCGGACACTGAGGCCTCCGCGCTCTTGCGCCATGCGATCGATTGTTGATCGCTGGCGGTCTGTGAACCTTTGGTCTCGACCTTCACGGCTGAGACCAGCTTTTCGAAAGCAACTCTCCAGTCCAAGAGACCATCAGCGAGCGTGAGGGGTGATGTTGCAGTCTGCGCCTGGGCGATACTGGCCCAGCCGGCGATGATAGCTGCGGTGAGCATCACGGAAGCCGACGAACCCATGGAATGCTACCTAGTCCCAAAGATGCTATCGGCAAAGCCGGAGCCAGACTTCGGAGCGACGGACGTAGCCGTCGGCGTTTGCTTTGTCTGACCTTGAATCGTGAACTGACTCGACGGCGGCGTTTGTTCAACCGGTGTTTGATTGGTCGTCTGCCCCCCATTGCTGGGGACTTCGGAGATCCGCGAGAAGTCGTATTGGCCGACATTCGGAATGTTAGGAAGCTGAAGCCCACCGGTGGACCCGCCAAGGATCGATGATAGCTCACTGCCGATGGAGCTCGAAAAGTCGGTGATGGTGGATCTCAACCGACCGAGGAGCTTATTCATCTGCTCATTCAGGACGCCACATAGCTGTGTCTTGGCCTGATTAAGGAGATTTTCAGCCGTGCCAGCGAGGCCTCCCTGAAGAAAGCCGGCAGCGTCAGGGATCAGGCTCGACAGGTCGAACGATTTGAAGAGGTTCGGGTTGATGCACGAATTGGCGCCGGTGAAGAATTCCG
Organism: Microvirga puerhi; assembly: GCF_020089865.1. Taxonomy (GTDB): domain Bacteria; phylum Pseudomonadota; class Alphaproteobacteria; order Rhizobiales; family Beijerinckiaceae; genus Microvirga; species Microvirga puerhi. The sequence continues at coordinate 36,892 of NZ_JAIRBM010000024.1, read as the reverse complement.
GAACGTTTACCTTCGCCGCATCGATCAACGCGATCTGCTGCTGAAGCGCTGCGTCCGAGGCTTGCTGGATGGAGCACCCACTGGACTGTTGGCTCGATTGGGCTGCCCCCTCCCCGACCATCGCGATGAAGACCATGGCTGCGGTGGTCGCCAGGATGGCTAGATACCGTATCGTCATCAGAAGTCCCTCCCACGACGCTGGATGACTTCGTCGACGAGCTGCACGCGCTGCGGGTCAAAGAAGAGACTGGCAACGTGACGCGCGGCATTGATTGTCTCGGTGGTCGCCGCCGTGAGGCCATTCTTGCGACCGTTCGATAAGAACCTCGTTAGCTCGGGGAGCGGCGGTGCCGTCACCGTCCGAGCTGGAGGAGCATTGAGGGTCTGGTCGGACATTACGCAATGTCGCCTTTTGTTTGAAAACGACATTCATTAACATTCCCCCAGCCTTCGGGCAATCCGGCGAGAAGCCCTTAGATCTCGGTGTTTTCGTCAGGAAGCCTCGATGGAAAATACCAACCTCGGCCGCCTGGCTGGCTGCGTAGGTCGGTGGCTTGCCGGGGAACCTTTCCATGATCCCGGTAGAACTTCGCCCATGCCTCCCATTCCGGCGTATCTTCAAGCACCCAAACCCTCTCTTTGGCGCGTTCACTAGCCTGGATCGTCTTCTGATCCATTTCCTGGAATCCAACCCATCCCCGATCTCTCAGCCAGTTCTTGGGGGCCTGGAGCTTCCGATTGATGTTTTGGCAGTAGCGGACGTAACGATCTGCAGTGTCTGCGGCGGCAAGCCGGTCTGGCTCTTTCAGCTTGTCGAAGATGGTTCTGATGTTCTGCCAGTTGTTCGTCGGGTCTGAGGGCCATGCGCTTCTGAAGCGGTGAAAGGCTTCGTCCGAATTCTTCAAATCTGAAATCGAATCCCCACCCAAAGCCCCCTGGGGGGTAAGGGGGGAAGAATCTTTGATAGGTTCTAATAATAGGTTCGGGCCGCAATCTGCGGCGGGGGGAGCCGCAACCTGCGGCGGGGAGGACCGCAATTTACGGCTGGGGGGAGCCGCAATTTGCGGCGGGGGGGACATCCCCTCGTTTTCAGATGCAACCTCGGTGTCAGCAGGTGAGCGATTTGCCTTCAGATCGCTAGTCATTTTCGCCTGGTCGAACATCAGGCGAATGAGCTTGCTTTGCTCTCCGCCGTCGGCGCGTGGAGGCCTCGGGGTCCGCTTGATGAAACCCATCTCCTCAAGGGCTTTGAGATGACGATCGACGCTATCGACTGATTGCTCCGACTCCTCGGCGATGGTCTCACGACCGGGCCAGCAATAGCCGTTCTCGTCGGCGTAGTTCGCGATCGACATCAGGATGGCTTTTCGAGCCGGTGAGCCTGTCTTTTGGTTGAGTGCCCACGTCATAGCCTGGAAACTCATAGGCTGGCCCCCGGCAATATGCTGGGGACAACTCCCTCAAACCCTTTATTTGGAACAAATCGGACCATGATTTTCCCTTGAAATTTGGGCGCAGAAAATCGTGGCGCGAAGAGCGCAGTTTCCTCTTGAACTGTGCGGGGGGAGTGCTACATTGCCGTTAGGTTTTACGTCGGCAGCGGAACTGGTAATTCCGTTGTAGCAATCACCCCAGAGAGGCCGGCCTTCGCGCCGGCTTTTCTATTTTTCCACCCTCATTCCTTCCTCCATTCGAATCGTCATTAGCGGCACCTAGCCTCTGCTTTTTCGCCCAAAAGGATAGGTGCGTCAATTTTTACACCATCTCTGATTAAGGAGACATTCTCAAACTGGCATGCTCGATGACCAGCGGCTCCGGGTCCGGTTGGCTGATGAGCCGTCTCCGTAGCTCGGTACCCACCGATTCGAGCGCGTTAAGCATATCACACATGCCCCCATAGGCTCTTAAGCCGCCAAAGCGTTCGTTCCCCCGTTTGATCAGGTCTGCAACGTTTGCACTGAAACTCTCCGCGTAGATCGCTCCACCCTTCAGCACAGTATTTTCGCGGCCAGACGGCGTGGGCATCCGATTTGAAGCGTGGCTCGTGAGATCCGGCATTTCTTTGAGGAGTTCGCATTTCCGCGAGACAATGACTCCCACTCCCATCCGGTTCATGTTTCCATGCGGCCGGATAACGATGCTTCCTCCACCAAGGCCTTTACCAATCCTTGCAAGGGCATCGTTCTCTTCCTGAGAGCGTCCCCAGAGCTGCCGGGACGTGATCGAATCGTTGGGAGCGAACGGCATCTTCCCATCCTCAAGTGCTGGTGGATCTGCACCAACGATCAGCATTCCAGGCATTGGTGATCGAATCTCTCCCTGAAGTCGCGCGAAGATCTGTTCGAGATCTTGGTCGACTGCCGTGACCAGGCGGTCCGATGGATCGCCGTCGGCGATCACTTTGGAGATCAATGAGGAAATGACAGATCGCTCGCGTCCAAAATAGCTCTGATATCGGTAGCTATCAGGTGGGGACACTAGGTACCCGTAGAGCTCCGTGGCATCATGTGCGAACAGCACCGGATCAGTTGCTTTGATGTCCTTCGCGATCAAGGCCACCGATGAGCGTAGTCCTGCCAACAGGTCCTTCTCCTTGCCTTGCTTAAGCAGAATCGCGTGCTGAATGTTGCCGGCGTCATCGGTGAAAATTGCCTTCTCACCAAAATGTCGCCCAGCAACGCGAACCGCCATGAAGAGGTTCCCTTGGAGGGCCAGCCTTGATCTACGGAGATCCCCAGCCGGCGCACGATCGAACATCGGCTCGATGGCTTTCGAAACCAACTCCGGTGCCGGCAGCGACCGATCGAGATCCGCAAATGTGTCCGCGAGCCACTTGGCACCCATAACCTGTGCAAAGGGTGACGCTGTATTGTCGAGAGAAGCAAAACCGGTGCTGATAAAAGCCTCGGCCATCTGGGGCCGATCAAGGCTAGCTCTTTTGACCCATTGAACAGGATCGAGAGACGACTCTTGAGCAGCCAATGATCGGGAGCTTTCCTCGAGAGCGGCTTGGATGCTGGAGAGTGTAAATGTGATCTGATGCTGCTCACCAGGAACCATCGCGCGAATCTCCCATTTGGCGATGGATAGCGGGTCCCCTTTCTCAACCGGCCCATACACTCCTGTTACAGCCATCGGGACGGGCATAGCCAACTCGCCTGGGCCTCTGTTGTCTAAAGCGCGCTGCCCGATCGATGTTCCGGCGAGGGCAGGACAAAGATCAGGTGGCAACGCGAGCAATGCCCCTGGCGTCAGCCAATCGGAACATGCTTCGAGGAGAAGAGCGTCGCGGACTGCTCGAAAGACGGCCCGCTCCAAACCTTCCAGTTTCGAGATATCTGCAAGGAACCATTTGCGATCGAGGTTCCAGCTGGTCGAGCTCCCGAACAATTTTTTAAAGGCACCATCGAAGTGCTCCTGTGCGCTCTCAACACTCAGAGGAGCTTTTTTCAGGAGATCGTCGGCCGCCCCACGACCGAACCGCGTATCGAAGACAGAATGAGACAAATCGAGGGGCGCCGGCATCATTGAATTGCTGGCAGCTGTTCTCCATCCGGCAACGTCGAGTAGCTCTGGCGCAAAGCAATGCCGGGAGAGAGTTTTATCGAACCAGAGCTCACGGCCAAGTTTATGTGCGTCAGTGAGGGCCTGATAGGAGAGAGGCAGAACCTTCTCGAAATAGGCCAGCTCAACAAGCTTGATCGGCCGCTGCCCCATTCCGGCAGAATTTTCGTCGCCAGCTAGCAGAACGCTCTTGGTCGTAACTCCAGCCCGCCAATCATAGTGCGACAGCTTCAGAGGGTTGATGCCGCGAGCTGACAGGGTATCTATTTCCAATTGGAAAGCGCTGTCGAGATCCGCGAGTACCGATTCCTGCAACGCGATGGGAAGACAAACCAGACGGCCAAGGAGCTTTCTGACAACCCCCTCCCCTTCAGGATTGATGTCGAGCCGTTCAGCGAGATCATTGTGCTCCTTCAGATACTTCTCGACGACGTTCTCACCGACCGGGTTGAAGAGGTCCAAGGCCTCCGAGATATTAGACTTATTCTCACGGGTAGCAGTCGAAGTCGCAGTTAGATTGCGGTTGTGACGGTTGAACAGCTGGCATAGCCGGTCATCGGCCGCAAAGCCGGTCATTGGAACCAAGTATTCTGGCGCATGAACTTGTCCAAACCGATTGATCCGGCCTTCGATCTGACGTTCGGCTGTCACCTCACGCTGCAATTGGAGCTTCAGCATCGTTCGAGGACGAAGGTCGATACCCGTCTTTGGGGAGGCGTGGAGAGAAATGCCCGTTGCACCGGAACCGTTCAAGAACTGAACATCGACCGCCCCATTGTTGAATCGCGAGACGGCCCCGATCCGATCGTTCTGCTTCCATGATGTAACCTTCCAGCGCCCATCTGGCGTCCTTTCCAGGCGACGGGAGCGGCCGGAAATCTCATCGGTAGGGATTCCGTGGGACTCCAGCTCCTCCCGTATGTGTTCGATCGGGCAGACGTTGAGAAGTGAAAAGTCCTCGCCTTCCACCTCTGCGCAGAACCTCTCAATGAGCGGTTCGAGCATCGGAAGCTCAATCTCAGTCGACTCACCAAGACCATCGACGATGCGGGCTTTCTTGAGGGACTTGGCATTGCGCTTCAGAACATCGCCGATGTCAGGAAGCTTGTTGAGGATGACTTCGGCCTCCTCGCCCTGATATTCAGCCAGGAGATCATCAAGGAGGGCTGCCCCGGTACTTTCAAGGGCAACGACCACTTTCCTTCCAGAGGCTAGAGTCGACGCGATCATATCAAGAGCAAAAACGCCCTTGCAGGCCAGCATGAGATACTGGCTGTAATGATGGAATTGGGTGACAGGTGAGGTTGTTTCGACGACCGTTTTACTTTGAGTGGCGGCGGAACCCGCATGTGCGCGGCGGGCCACGGCTTGAGCGACAGCACGAGCCTGGTCGCCGAGTTCTACCAATTGTTCAAGGAAGTGAGCCGCACGGTCGACCTTCTCACGGACTGCCGCGAGTTTGGGTCCGTCAAGTGCCTCAAGAGATACAAATTCCCTGACACCTCCGGTGGAATTGATTTCGCGAGAAATCATCAGACCTTCTCGCGCCATTTCCATAGAAAGGATTTCTTGCAGGGCAAGTGGATTGGACTCGATGACGCTGATCAGATGCTCAGGCGATAGACCGGTATCGGGTAGGACAGCCTCGTAGAGGCGAACGTTCTTCCCCGATTTGAGCGGCGTCGCGGAAGAATATACGACCTTTCCCCCTGCTTGCCAGACTGCCGACATGAGCGCGGTCGTCCTAAGACCGCTGATACTATCTTCCCCTGCGGCCTTGTGAGCTTCATCGAGGAGGAGCGTCGGAGGGCGCCCGGCTGCGGCGAGCTTTGAGACATATTCCTGGATCCTCTGGAACTTCCATTTGCCTGAGCTAACCTGGAACTGTGAGTAGGTGATACCGATAAAATTGGTATCGATAGGAATGCCATTGGAGTTGAGGCTGTCGAGATCTTGCGACTTGGTACGGAAGAGGATTGAACCATTCTCATCGCGAACCGTCGCATTGGAATCGGCATTGAAAATCACAGGGGTGAGAGCGCTCGATTCGTGTAACTCCCTCACCCCCACCCCGAACGCATCGGGGATATCGCGTGTCAGGAAGTCCGAAAAGAGGGAGGACTTCTCAGTCATGAAGATGACGGGATTACCTTCGTGAAAAGCCTTCAGGCACGCTCCAGCTAACGAGCGTCCTTTGCCAACACCCATCAGATCGGCGATCAAGAATCCTCGTCCCTTGCTGTGAGCGAAGCACATGAGTGCTAGTGCGTCGACCTGCTCGGGAGAAAATCGATCGGCGAGGGCTGTTTCCGTGATCCCCAATTGTTGCGCGACATAGGTATCGATCGAAGCTTCCAACGAACTTTCAAGTGTCCTCAAGGCGCTGGATATTGGCCCCTGGAGAGTCTTCTGGATGACAGTGGTCCCCTCCCCTACTTGGGAGAACGGTTCATAGCGCCGCGTGAAGAGATCTTCTTCCAGGTCATTGACCAGGTCGACCTCATGGAGTTCGTCTTCCTTCGACTCGGTTTCGGAGACTACGACAGGATCATTCTCTGCGGTGGGGATGTCGCGTTGCTCAGATGGAGCTTCCGCTGCCTGCGACTGTCGGCGAGATCTCCTGGCAGGTTGGACTGATACCGTCTGCTGAACTGAGGCAGTTTGCTCTTGTGATTGAGGAACATCCGCTTGGACAGTGTTCTCCGCTTCAGCAATCGGTGCGAGACTTTCAGCCCACAGGAATAGATCCTCGAACGTTTCAAACACCGGGACCTGATCTGGCCTGGTTTCACTGATCTCAGCCAGTGGGCGCAGCTCTGATCGTTTGCCCTTCAGAACGTATATCAGCGTCGGAAAGTTAGTTCCCATACGTGAATACAACGAACCCTCAAGCCCGACGACATGGACCTCCTCAAAGGCGCAGCGTGCATATGTATCAAAGGGCCTTGTTGCGTCGTTGATCCGCCCTGGATTGACCATATCGGCCGGCAGAATGACGAAACCTCTGGATTGATTGCCAACTGTCAGCTTTTCCAACGCCTTGATGGCAATTTCCTGTTCCAGCTTTGAAACCGAGATCGATCCGTTGAGGATTGGAATCTTATGCCTTTCAACGGAGCCGAACGGGGGATTGGCGAGGACTGCGGTGAAGGCTCCTGGAACAGCCTTCTCGAGCTCCAGGAAATCTCCCCTTTCGATCTCAAATCCAGGGAAGGTGTTCGAAAGGCGCTCGTGTCGCCCCTCTTCGAGTTCGATGGCATGGATAGCCGCCCCTGTAGCGGCCGACACGGAAATGAGTGTGCCATTTCCAGCCGTTGGCTCCAGGATTCTGTCGGAGCTGGTAATACCAAGTGCAATTTGTGCTGCTGCTGCGACAGGGTACGGAGTCGAATACTGCTGATAGACCATCCGCGTTCCACTGCGTTCGTCGGCGGCGGTGAGGCGCGGTAGGGCGTCGTTTGCCCTTGTGGACAATGCCCTCTTGACATCGAGGGCGGTGGACGCAGCCAGCCGGCTTGATATCGCAGCTTCAATTTCCTCTCTCAGATCGGCTACGCTGTAACCCAACGTTTCGCCACCTGCTGCGACGAGATATCTTGTTAGGTCGTCGCGCTGAAGGGGCGAACCGCGAAGCATTGCAACGGCGATATGAGCTGCACACTCGCGGAAGCTCGTACCGTCTGTGGCGCGGAAAAACCTGGATGGTGTATTGATCTCATACTCGCTGACGATGCGACCATTTTTGGAGACGAATGACCTTTCCCCACCTGATGCTTCGATGATGTCCTCGCCAAACCGATTTGTGATAAGAAACCGCCCTTCCCCATCGGCCGAAAGACTTGGGTAGAGTTCTTTAAATCGGAGATAGCGGTTTGTGATTTCGGCCGTGCTGTCGAGATCGAGATATGCTGCTCGCTCTTTGAAGCGATATGGAGCGATTCCGACCATGCGCCAGAACTGTTCCGTGGGAAGTTTCCCGGGATCTAGCTCCCATGCGAAAGCCCTGTCGCCGTTCTTCGAAGATGCTTCCGTTCGTGGCCCGAGGATCAATCCGAACCGCTTGGCTGCTGCTAGGAATGCTCCGTACTTTTCCGAGTCTCTAGGAACGATGAAGCAAGCGGATAGTTCGCTGCGCCCCACCGCTCGCGGGGGGCGCACGATTAGGCCAACCCCGTCGCGTCGTGCGTCGGGGGCCATCAATAGCCGAGGCATCGTTAGATCCTAAAGCGAGGGTCCCGAGGAATAGGCCAGGTCCTCTTCCGGCTCCATGATGTGATCATCAAGATCAATGCCGTGATCGGCCTCGTTCTCTTTGGCAAGCCCCAGGCTTGCAGCAGCTGACACAACAATGTCCTTCAGACGGTTGACCTTGTGGTCGGCAGCGACTGTTGGCTGGGAAAAGCGAATGAACTTCGCTGCTGCCGAACTGAATTCCTCGCCTTTCTTGCTTTTGAAACGAGCGCAAATCGTACCAGCGAAGTAGCCTTTATCGACAAAATTCGCCAGTTTACCGTCATAGGAACAATCTTCGTTCAGGTGCTCCATTGCATTGAACTTGATCATAGGCACCACGGTGACTCGGATCGCGCCGCTCTGTACCCCATTAAAGATTGTGTCACGAATTTTGGCAGATTCCTCATCTGCGACCTTAATCAAACTCGGATCGTTTCCTAGGGTTTTTGTGCAAGCTGCCAATGCAGAGATGTTGATCAATCGATTCTTAGCTCTCACGTCCTCACAAGAGTACGTGCGATCTTCGAGCATGAAACTCAGCCCATCTTGAGAAGGCTTGGAGTGTCCATCTTCTTCGATGAATGGAACGAACATTTGCGACACATAGGGTTCATCCGATCCAGATGCGTCTGTTAGGTGAATAGCGACCCCTGTGTATGCTCCATTATCCGTCAACGTCCCATGGATGTTGGTCAGGCGGCCAGACAGCATGTTGTAAACTGCCATCTCGTCAACATCAGAACCGGTAACCGCCAGACTAGGAATCGTTATCGTCACCTCATGGGCAACGCCCTTTCCCTCCCCTTTCTTCTGACGACGCTGAACCTCGATCATGCCGACGAGTGGAAGCTCTTGAGCCGGATCATTCACCACTGTCTCGGGCCAGCGGCCAATGATGATACCGCTGTTTCTGTACTGGCGCGCATCCGAGAGCTCTATTACGCCACCAGGCGGTACGAATGACTTTTCGGCCGGGTTTGCCAGGTCACTTACGGTCGGACGCTTCTTAAGGATGGCTTTGGCCCTTTTCGACCGCTCCTCATCGGGTTCGTCGCTGCGTGTATAGAAACTTTTCGTTTCCCCCTCATCCGATAGCCGGGCCTTCACCAGCTCGCCGGTGAGGAGGTCGGTTCCGTGAATGAAGCCGTCTTCGTAGGACTCTACCTGGATTGTGACGCGGCCCCGACGATCAGTCTTAGGACCCGAATTACCAATCACACTTTTAAGCACGCTCATAGGTCTTCCCTCTCAGGTTTTCACAATAGGGGCATCGGGGGTGCGTCCGTCGCCTGGCCTGAGAGTAAACATTATAACGAAAAAGAAAAGAGGCGACAAAGCAGCCCTGAACCCTTACCTGTAAAGGTCTTCAGGGTTTCATCAGCGCACCATAATATGGCTGTCATTGAGAGCTATATAAGACAGCTTTAAAGGAGAGCTATAAATGCAAGCTTTAAATGCGTTCTTCTTCCGAGGCCCCTCCCCGTGCTGCTTTTACTGCTTAGAAAGCTGTTGCAGCTGCTGTAGCACTAACAGCTGATACAGCTCTTGTAGCGTTAACAGCGTTTACAGCTCTTAGTGCTATTACAGCCCTATGTTAACGCTTTTAAAACGTTTATAGCTCTTAATGCTGTTGCAGCTTGTATTTATAGCTACACGAGCTATAAGAGCTACAATGTCGCCATTTTACAGCTTCTGGAATATGGCGACAAAAGACAGCTACAAGAGCTACAAGAGATTGCATTGTAGGAGGGGCACATGCCCGTGATTTCCTTCTCAACCCCCAAAGGGGGGGTCGGAAAAAGCACCGCAGCGATGTTGTTGGGCCAAGCCCTCGCTCATCGTGGGGCCAAGACTTTCATTGTCGACACCGACAAGAACCACTCGATAGCAGGATGGTCTGCGAGGGGGGGGTCGATGCCGAACCTTCAGATCAAGGCGACTCAGGATGCTGAGGAGGTCGTCGACATCATTGAAGCCGAACGGGAGCAGAATGCCTTCACCATCGTCGACGTGGAAGGCATTAAATCGATGCTGATGTCAAACGTCATTATTTGCAGTGACTTCGTTATCATGCCCATGCGTGAAACGTTCCTGGATGCCAAAGCGGCGAAGGATGCTGCGAAACTAACCTTGTCGCAACGTAAGGTCGCTCGACGCGATATCCCATTTCGCCTTCTTTTAAGCCAAACCGGTGCTATCAAAAGCCGTGAACAGAAGGATATTATCAAGGAGGTCCGGGATAGCGGATTGCCAATGTTTAAAACTGAATTGGCACTTCGGACTGGATCCTTCGCCGCGATTTTCTCCCATACGGACAGCCTCTTTTCGTTAGACCCTAAGGAGATCCGAGGCCTTAAATCAGCTCAGGACAACGCCATGGCGTTCGCTGATGAGGTGATCGCGTGGGCACGGCAGGTTCGTGCAGCAGAGGCAGGAGATAACCGCAATGCAGCCTAATCGTAGCCCAATCGGTTTCGATGATGTAGCGGACGACCTTTCGGACTTTGCGCCGTCGTCGTCGCCAGCGCCGACAACCGGCAAGCGGCCCTCGCCACGTATAACCCCCGAAGCCAAAGAGATCGCTCAGGAGGCGGGCTTCGTCGATCGTGAACCCGTTCAGGTCAGAAAGCGCAGACAGAGTTTCGAAGGGCCACAGCAGCCGCTCTCTATCCGGCTAGAAGTCAGAGAATACAATGACTTCACAGAGCTTTGCGATGAGCAGCGCTGGATATCCTATCGTCAGGCGGTGGTCGAGCTGGTGAAACACTATAGACGCACCAAAGGGAAGTAGCCGACCCCGGTTTGAGCGCTTTCACACCATGAAAGCCCCCGGATCTCGGGGGTTTTCCTTTGATGTCACTTGGTAGAGGGGCCTTGGTTGGTCTTCTTGGGCGGAGGCGCCTGCTGACGATCAGGGGGATTGTTGACTTCGTTTTCGCGCCAGAACTGCTCGATGGAACGTCGGGCCGATTCTGCGGAAGAAGCCCCGGCCTCAGGATCCCCGGTAGACGAATCTACACTGACGGCGCGAGCGAAGACAGAACCAGACTTGGCGACCAAGCGGGCCAGTTTCTTCAGGCTCTCTGTGGCAACTCCAAGCGGTGTTCGGCCGGGAGGGCAGGGGGCCGATGGGTTACCCTCGACCGGCCGCACAGCGACGCCGCCTTTGCTGGCGCTGGCGCGTCTCCCGTAGTGATACAGAGCCGTCGTGCCTGAGACGTGCCCCATCGCCGCCGCGACTTCACCATCCAGGAAGCCTAGAGCTTCCTTAGCGTCAGCGCAGAACTGATGACGGAAGTCATAGACCCGGAGCCGCTTCCACCAACCGGTAACGAGCTTCTGCCTGGCACAGCGTCTCAGGATCTCCTTAAGGGTCCGGGAGGCGTTCGCCTGGAAGTCATCCCATGACCGTCCCTTGAAGCGCTTGATCACCCGGAAGGCCGTCTTCACGTATTCTGGATCGTCTCGCCAACCGGGCTGGACCTGGAGCAGACGGGCCGGACCATTGCCACGGGGAAAGGTTCTAGCCAGCTGCCGAAGGTCTCGATTGACGCCAGGCAAATCGAGGGTAGGGCGATACTTCGAGTTCGGCAGTTCGAGCAGTCCTGACAGATTGTTGAAGAGCATGCCGGTGAGCTCGCCTGGTCTTGCTCCCGTGGTCCTCATCACGACGAGGACATCAAAAAGCTCCTTCCAGGACCGTCGCCCATCGGCCTCCACCACCTTGCGAATTGCACGCATCACGTGTGTGGGAACGGCCTTGCGATATCGTGTCCGCTTCTTCGCTTCCGGTGCGTAAATCGAAAACTCTGCATGCACCAGATCTAACCGATCAGAACCAAAGAGCTCGACTGCCCGAAACGCTGCCGCGTTCCGATACCACCGAAATGACGACCGGGAGAGCTGGCCCCTTCGAGGCTGCATGTAGCGGTGAACGCCGGCGATATAGCCAGGCCACCGGAGCCTTCCGTCCTTGTCGCGCCACGCCAGCTTCTCGAAACGCGACGCTGCACGTCGATATTGGTTGGCCGTCTCAGGGAGCCGACCGTCCGTCCAATCCGAGGGTTTCCGATAGAGGTGTGCCATGCGTTACATGGTAACAGGGGGAATGGAAACAAACAAGAAGGCGCGTGAAACCCGAGATCAGGTCATGCTCTCTATCGGTTAGAAATCAATGGAGATCCGCGAAAATGTCGTGGTTTCGAGCGTAAGAGAATTTGTTTACAACCTTGGGGGTGGCGGCTAAAAGCGAAGCAATGACATCCGGGGGGAAGCCGATGACATCCGGCGCAAAGATCCGAGCCGCCATTCTCATGATGATCCTTGGAGCCGTACTCCAAGCATGTTCGACGTTACCCTATGGGCAGGAAGATGATGCCGCTGAATTGAACCGGTGGCTCCATTCGGAAATTTCGCGGCGCGGAATCGATCAGCCGGCGAGGTCACTCTGATGTCCGATGCATGGGATGATGATGTCCTGCTAGTTGTGATGCCAGACTCCCTATTCGTCGTGACGAATGGCATCACCAGGAGACATTCCGTGGTCGCCCGATACGGGGTCCTGTCCAGTGCGGACGATGGAAAGATCTTCGACTGGACGCCGTATCATCTGAACCAGCGCGCCTCGGAGATCACGGTGACGAGCTCGGAACGCCCGGTCCTCCATGGCTGGGATGCTTGCTGCGCCGTGAGCCAACTGATCTACTTTTGCAATCGTCGTAGTGACGAACCGCTCCCCTCGATGGTTCGGCTGGTGATCCCTGGATATGAAGTCGAGGAACTTCTTGACGAGCGACCGTGGCCGAAGACCACCGACGGCCTGGTCGTGCCCCCCATCGTTCCCGGTACAGTCATCCTCCCGGAAGACGAGAGCCACATCCTCTCAGCTGGGGAAATGGTGATCGACATCACCGCTTGGGCTCGTGGTGAACCTGGCACGCTTTGGTCCAGGGCGCGTCCGAACGTGGTCCAGGATCAAGCGGCCGAGTCCGTGGTGTTTGGCGACCCCATCGGATCGAGCCTGCCCCATCGCTCACTTGAAGATTGGATTACACAATGTTGCGCATGATCGCAGCAGCCCTACTGGCGGCTTCTTCCCTGGTCGGCCCGGCCAGCGCCGGTGGCGCGGATCTCGGCGGTCCTTCTCTCGCTGGACCTGTCTTCAAGAAAGGGTCTCCTAGCGGCACGAGCGAGCCAGCGGTACCGGGCGGAGGCCCTACGCTGGTTCGGAACCCTGAGGCGAGCCCATCGAGCGCATCAGGCGCTTCGCGCGCACCGGCAGAAGCAAAACCTGTCGATCGCGGTACGTCGAGCGCACCGGGATCTGTCATCCCGACGGGAGGCGCGCAAATGCCTGTCCAAGAGAACAAGGACAAGGGCCTCCAGGTCCCGCCAGCCGGAATTCTACCCAAGCCAGTTGTGAAAACAGCGGGGGTGGATGCGGAGGCGAAAGTTAAGGCAGCTGAAACCACCTCGAGAAGCACTCCGTCAGGACCGGAGGCGAAAGTGTCGCTTCCGCCGAAGGCAGAGGTCACCCCGTCGAAGAAGGATGCCCTAGCGACAACAGCTGCGATTTCGCAGCCCGTCGTAAAAGGAGCTGAAACGACCACCGCGCGAGCACGAGCTCCTGAGCCGGTGGTCGTCGTTGATGCCTTCGTTCCCGATCCGTCGCTGACGATCGTTCCAGAGCTCGACATCTACGATGCGGACAAGGCAGAGGGAAACGTCGTCACCCTTGATGCCCTGCGCAATCCGGACAGTGCCTTCTACAAGTCCCACAGGACCTTTATCGGTGGGGAAGGGCTCCGGGCCTCTATGATCGAGAGCGCGGCCCGCGGCGTTGGTGTTCGTGCTGGTTCAGCTTATGAGAGCCGGCGCATCAATCAATTGTTAGAGAGTCGGTGGGCCGAGGTGTTCGATCGCCGGTTCCAGTTCGACAAGCTTATGGCAGGGGGTGGCCGAGTCATCCCACCCGTCATCACCGAGATCAACAACGTAGAAGAGCGAGCCGGGCCACGCTTCCTCTATCTCACGATTGGTGCCTACGAGATCGTAAAGGATGCCGAGTTGGCGGTTCGCTCTCCGACATGGCGCGACTACCTGTTTCTGCCAGTATCAGATCCAAGGCCACCCGAAGGGCTTGAGGCAGGGGACCGATCCGAGAAGTCGGCCTGGACGGCAGCCGTCGAGGCAGGATGGGAGGAGGGCAGGCGAGAGGCACGCGCCACTTTCGCGCTTCAGCTCAATCGGCTCATTCGCGATTTCACCGGCATGCAGCGATACCACTACTTGGCTCGGCGTGGCGCAATCAGCCTGCCCCAGGTCACAACCACTTCCCAGCGCAGCAGAGTCGAGGCCGGTGGTAACCGAGTCTTCATCGGTGAGAAAACCCTGCGCATCGCTGTGTCACCGAAATTCAGTCGGTAGGGGAGGGCGGTCGAGTGAAGGCTGATCGCTTCCATGCAGACGGAAACTCTATCGGCCCACCGGAGAGGCCGTTGGATGTCGTGAGCTCCGGTTCCTAGCTCCTACCCACGAAAGGACATCTCATGGCGGGCAGTGTGAATAAGGTCATTCTTGTCGGAAATCTCGGAAAGGATCCTGAGATCCGTCGTCTTCATAGCGGAGACCCGGTTGCGAATTTACGTATCGCCACCTCCGAAACTTGGAAAGACAAGGCTTCAGGAGAACGGAAGGAGAAGACCGAATGGCATTCAATCGTCATCTTCAACGAGAATCTGGTGAAAGTCGCCGAGCAATATGTGAAGAAGGGCGCGAAAGTCTATGTCGAAGGGCAACTTCAGACGCGGAAGTGGACCGACCAGGCTGGGAATGATCACTATACGACTGAAGTGATTCTTCAGCGATATCGCGGCGTTTTGACGATTCTGTCGTCAAGGCCCGACGATGATGAGGATCGCTTGAACGAAGACCGAGATGCCCCACCGCCGGCCCCGATGCGCTCATACGAGGACATCAAGAGCGGTCGTTACGAGATCGAAGACGACATTCCGTTCTAAGAGGTTGGTGCTGTGAAGAGAGGTTCCCCAAGGACAAGACTTGTCGACATCATGGCTTTCAGAAACCGGCCGGAACGACGGGACTCGAGAGGCTATGAACAAACAAAGTCCATCACTCTCCCGACCCTGCAATGTTGCTACGGCGGCCAACCCGTCTCTTACAAGGATGGGGAGCTGTTCATTGGCAACGAGAAGGTTGATCGCCAGAGGCTTCATTGAGGGTTTGTGGTGATGCTTCAGTTCACCAACTGGAAGGGCCAGGACCGGTATATCGGCAAAGAGGCCTTCCGTCTTGATCAGAAAGAAGACCTTCAAGAGCTCCTGATCTTTGCCGTTCATCAACGGGCGTCCGATGTCATATTTCAGACTGGACGCCCGGTATTTGCAGAGATCCATGGTCATCTATTCGCACTGACCAGGTTCCAGCTTCAGAACAACGACCTGCACCGAATCTTCCTTTGGATGACAGGCCAGCCGAATGCCGTCGGCCGGCTCGATTCAGGTGAAGAAATCGACGCAGCCTTCAGCATCAACGATCGCAGCCAAACGGACGATTTTGGAGAGCCAGTAAGTCTCCGATTCCGTCTCAATATAACGGCAATGCAGTACCAGGGTGCCGGCGACGGCTACCAGGCTGTTCTCCGTTCGATTCCAAGCACCGCCCCGACCTTTGACGAGATCGGGTTCCCGGCAGACTTGATACCGTACATCGCTCCTTCGCAAGGGGCGGTGCTGATAGCTGGTCCTACAGGATCGGGGAAGACGACTACCTTTGCAGCTTGCATCAGACACGTCCTGGAAGGGCACACAACAATTCGTGGGAACATTCTCACTTATGAGAGCCCCATCGAATATTCCTACGACAACATCGTTTCGCCTGTTGCGACCATCGCGCAGCATCAGATCGGCCAACATATTCCATCATTCGCAGCCGGGGTAAGAAACTCGTTGCGTCGCAAGCCTGGTCTCATCGTGATCGGGGAGATGCGCGACTCCGAGACAATCGAAGCCGCTATGGAGGCGGCGAATACGGGACATCCCGTGTATTCAACTGTTCATGCCAATTCTGTTTCGTTGATCTTCAAGCGCATGATGCTGAAGTTCTCAGCTGATCAGCAGTTTCAAGCCTTTCACGATATCCTCGATACGACAAAGGTCCTCATGAGTCAGACCTTGCAGCCAAAGATCGGCGGTGGCCGTTGCTGCTTACGGGAATGGCTTATCATCACCGACGAGATCGCACGCCAGATCGAATTGGCAGGGCCTGAGAGGCACGTGCGCCTCATTCGTGAGGTCATGGACTCAGACGCTCGGCAGATGCCGATGAACCGTGCTGTTGCATCCGCCGTGAAGGCAGGACTGATCGATGATCCAACCGCCGAGTTCGTGCTTCGCCGTTACGGATATCTCACATGATTCAGATGACCCGCAGGGCCGCTCTTGTCGGTCTAGGCTGCGCTCTTACCTCTTCGCAGGCCTGGGCAGAGCCGGACCAGGCTGAGCTTCGTCTTCGCCGCCCTGCCACGGGTGAATTCCTCGTAATTCGAAATTGGCCGCTCACCGAGGTCGACCACCTGCGAGCAAGCCTCCTGCTCCGCGATGTCAAAGACGCCGGGGAAGCTGTCTGGGTGGATCCGCTCCTCATCGAGACGCTGGCTCGCATTAACGTGCTGGCTGACAGGCTGATCGGATCGGCCACGATCACAATTACATCGGGATATCGGACCATCCGTCATAACTCGGCTGTGGAGGGTGCGGCTCAGAACTCCTTCCACACAAGAGGGCAGGCCGCCGATTACCAGATTGCCGGTATTACGGCTCCGGCATGTGCTCAGCTGGCTGCCATGGTCGGGGCGGGGGGGATCGGGCTCTACGACAGTTTTAACCATGTAGACACGGGTCCCGATCGGACCTGGGATCAGCAATCCAGACGTATTCGATAAGGAGGCGCACATGATAGATTGGCGATGGACATCCCAGCCCCTCAAGTTCTTTGGAATTCACGCATCGATCGTGATTTTCCTGCCGCTTATCATGTTCGCGAGCAAACTCGTGCCGATGAGTGTCATAATTCTGCTTTTGTTCTTCTACTTGATTTTCCTCTATTTGTGCAAAAGGCAAGCGATGTCACCTTTGCAGTATTTGGTGGCCTTAGAGGTTCGCTATATTCGCCGATGCCAATGGACTGTCCGATAAGCTTCGGAGCGTTTCATGGATCTGACAAACGTTTTCTATGACACCCTCTCGACAAGCTTGTTCCGATACAAGGGAGGGCTCGATAAGTTCATCGACAGCTATGTTGCGGCTGCCGCTGTCAAGGATGTGGATGGGTTCCGGCAAGCTTTCCGCTTCGGCAATGGTGGATTCTCGCCAGCATGGTTACTGCCCTGGTTTATCGCACGGGAAACTTCTGCCCTAGCGGCATATCGATTTAATTGGATAGGTCACTATCTTCAGGTTGAGTGCGAACCGGTTTATAAGCGTGAAGATAGTATAGCCTACCTGGACAAAATCCGTATGGTTCCGAGGCAAGAAACCCAGAGGGACATCGGTCGGCATTTTGCCTACCTGTATGTTTCAATCGTGGTGGATGCTGTATGGGACACCCTCGAATCGACAGACACCCTTCGGTTTGCATCCTCTCTTGTGGTGCGATCGCGGGGGGAGAACAAAAGCGAATGAAGAATGGCGATCGATCCTAAGCACCTGAGGAAATATCTGGCCCGAATGGATGTCCAACAGGCTCTCGCTCAGGCGGACATCGAGATCGATACTTCCTTGAGCGACAAAGAGCTGGTCGCCGAGTGGAATTCCAATCTGTCGTTTGTTCTCGACGATTCCTTAAAAGACGCTCTGACCAATCTCAAAGACATTCCAGGCCTCTCCGAACGCGTTGTCAGCCACGGCTACGTTCCCCAGGCTGGGGCCTGGACGATGCCAGCCAATGAAAGAGAAGAGCTCCTGACGATCCTTGAGAAGCGCTTCACAGACCGGCTTAAGCCCCTCGTAGAACGGGCAGAGGAGATCCTGAAGCTGGCAGACAAGTTCAGAAAAGCGCCGGCCAAAGATCGAGAGAAAGTGCTCGGTGAGATCGAAAACTATGATGCCCAGATGGATTATCTGTGGCGCTCGGTCTTTGTCGATGCCAGGCGAGCAGCTCGCAAGGAACTCTCATCCCGCATCGGGCGCGACCACCCAGATGCGAAGCGGCTTTGGGAACAGGCTGAAGCTCGGATGTTCCCGACTGAAGAAATGAAGAGAGCTCAGACTATCTACCGAGAGTTGCAGAAAGAGCTTGAGCAGCAGAATGATGCTGCGAAGAACGATCAGTCCGGTCCTTCGAACAACAATCCCCGAAATTCAATGTAAGCAAAATCAGGCCTGCTTGATAAATTGACAACTCTGAGCAACAATATCACATAAGAGCGCTTATGAGAGGTTGAGTTGTGATTTCCGAGCAGCAGGTCCTTGCCACGATTGTTCAATTCAATTGCCGTGGCCAGCAGCCGACGAGTAGAGATATTGCATCACGCGGTTTCGGTCTTTCCCAACTGCCTGATCCGACAATCCACGATATTCTCGTTCGCATGGTGGTTGATGGGCGCCTGCTGGCCAACGTCGAGTTTTATGATGAGCTCGACGTTGGCGACCCAACAGAGGTCGTCACCTACAGGGTGCCCTCGGAAGCCATCCCTGTGAAACTTGCGGCCGAGTAGCTATTAACGGCCCTTATTGGTATCGATCCATTTCGACAGCTTGATACCATCCTTCAGAGCTGCCTCCGGGATCTTCTTTCCGGTTCGAGCCTCAATCCCCTTCGCAAATTCTATTGCCTTCTCTGACGCAGGCCGTGGACCCTGCTGGGCGTTTTGATCCTTGGGCAGTTGAGCATCGAGGAACGTTTTGCAGACTGAAAAATCAGTGTTGTAGCCCTCTGGCAAAGAGACGTTCTTGGAAGCTGCCATCTTCTGAGCGAGAGCTATCATCTTGTCCGAAGGCGCTCGCGGGCCACCGACGGCCGACTCTACAGGACCATTGCCCGAAGCGATGACGATCTCGACAATTCGACCTGTCGTCCTGACTATCTGATTGACAACTTCCTCAGCTGAGATCTTGCCCTCCAGTACCGCATCGAGCCGCATTTCCATCCGAGCGGTAAAGCCGATATCGACGATAGCCGGTACTTTTTCGCGAAAAAGCAGATAGATATCGAGCGCTTCGGCCGAGGGTACCAAAAAGCCTTTCTCCTTAAGGAGCCAGCCTTGACGGATCAGCCCCTCGACGATCGCCGGCCGCGTGCCCGGCATGCCTATTCCCTCAGCCTTCTTCAAGCGTTCGCGTTCTTCCCCTTCTGGAACGAACTTCCAGGCTTCCTTCATGACCTTCGGTAAATCACCTGGTTTAATTCGAGACGGTGGCTTGGTCATACTTTCAGCAACACCAGAGCCTGTTGCATGGCCCGAAGCACCGTCAGTTAACATGGGCAATGCCGACACCTGGTCATCTTCCTCTGTCTCGCTGTCATCATCAGAGGCCAATGAGGACGGTAAGATAGCCTTCCACCCAGGAGATGTGACCACGCGGCCGGTTGTCTTAAATGTCTCTGCGCCTGATGGTGTCGCCACCGAGATCTTGATCACGGTTTGATCGTAATGATGATCAGGTCCGATTGCCGCAAGATAGGATAGGGCGATCAGATCGAAGAGTTTGCGCTCATCATTGTTGAGCTCTGCATAGATCGTTGCAAACTGATCGGCGACGTTGACATTTGGAATGATGGCGTGGTGCGAGGCACCCCCGTTCCCTGCATCGGAGAAAACCCCTGATTTTCCTTTTCGAATGTTCGGGGACCAGCCGGCTGTCGCAGGATAAAGGCCCTGAAGCACCTTCAGAAGAGGAGCAGCATCGTCGATGAGAGCTTCGGGCAGATAGCGAGATTCCCCACGAGGATATGTGATGATCTTGTGCTTCTCATAGAGTGATTGAGCTACTTCTACTGTCTTCTGAAGATCCAAGCCCACTTTGGATGCCCGCGCTAATAGCGTCGTAATATCCAAGGGGTTTTCGGGCGATTGGATTTTGGCTTCCTTCTTGCAGGAAACTGTTCCCGCCCAGCGCGACACCAATGCTGTCAGCGTATCGGCTTCCGAACGATCGAAGATCCTCTCCCTGCCTGAGAGATCGTGCCGAAGCCGGATGTTATGTCCTTCAGCGTGAATCGTCGCCCATACGCTGTAGTATGGCCTCGAAACAAACTGTCTGATTTCCAGCTCCCGCGCGCAGACGATGCCGAATGTCGGGGTCTTCACTCGCCCTATCCCAACCGGTTTGCCAGGCTTCCAGGTAGATGGTCGCAAGTGCCGAGATCCCACACGAGTGAGCGTCAGATTATAGATCTGATCCGCCTGACGACGAGCCTCGGCCGCCCGAGAAATGTGTGCGTAGTCAGTATTGGGCTTTGCTGAGCGAACAGCTTCCAGGAGCGACTTCTTATCCTCGGCTGTGAACATCGCTCGCAGGACAGGGCCTTTGAACTTGAGGACCTTGAGGATGTCGTCAGCGATAGCCTGCCCCTCGCGATCGCAGTCGGTAGCGATGACAATTGACGACGCAGATTTTGCCGCCTCCCGAATGCGCTGAAGCTTTGAAGACTTTCCACCACTTTTATCTGGCACCTTCGGGTAGAAGCCGTCGGGCGGCACCAGCACGTCGTCGGTCCACGTCTCCCAGGCAGTGTTGACCTCTCCGGGTTCTGCCAATCGGAACAGGTGCCCTTCGGCCGGCAGTATCGTGATGCCCGGTTGCGATCCGAGCGCCGCCATCATGTTCTTTGCCTGAAGCGGCTTTTCGCAAATAATCAGCTTCATGAACTGGTGTCCCTTTGAAGGATAATTTCGCCAAAAACAGATTATATAAAAAATGCGA
Source organism: Microvirga puerhi (assembly GCF_020089865.1). Taxonomy (GTDB): domain Bacteria; phylum Pseudomonadota; class Alphaproteobacteria; order Rhizobiales; family Beijerinckiaceae; genus Microvirga; species Microvirga puerhi. The sequence goes on along the minus strand of NZ_JAIRBM010000024.1, from coordinate 16,151 downwards.
CATTGAAAAAGAATAACATTTCATGCCCTGCATTAGCCTTTTCCTCAATCAGAGCGCGCAGACCCCCTTTATTACCGGGGGCAGGTCCCGCTATCTTCCGCGGCGATGGAGAGGTGAGTTTTGGTGACGACCGAGCCAAAGAAATACAACACGCAGCCACGGACGGCGTTCAGGCGTTTGATGATCGACCACTTTGGCAAGGAAGAGATCAAGGTCGCATGCAGCTACTTCGATATCGGTCGTCAGACCTATTGGGGTTGGGACCAGAAGGGGGGGCCACCACCCCGACTGAAGGGGCGTATCGCTGACTTCCTTGAAAGCAACGGCATCGCCCTCCCGGTCGGTAAGACCGTCGACGACTTTCTTCGAAAGAAGAAGAGGAGCGGCAAGGGGAAGGCCAAGAAAGACGCATCGCCGATTCCCAGAATGGACGAGCGCATCAGGCGCCGGCGAGAGGCCATGAATTCAGCTTTCGCCGCTCACTTCCGACAGGCGCTTGCGACCTTGGGGCCGGACACCTACCACTCGGTACTCGAGATGGAGCGCCCGGACATGAATCTGTCCAATGCAGCTCGATGGGCTTTCGAGCTCGGCGGGGTTCCACCGACGCAATTACCGACCTACGTGCGCGCCCTCTTCAATCACGGCTACTTTCGGACCAAGGAACGAAGCCCGTCGTTCTCCGAAGTGCTGATGATGGCGCAGGCCTGGCGGCTTCCCTCGTCTTCGGAGGACTAATCTCGGACCCCCTCACCACTCCTGGTACAGAGGGACCGTTTGCATGTGTGTTTCTATCGCGTCTTGTACCTTTTTCGTCAGAGGGAGATTTTTCTTCTCTGATGGCCACAGGGCTTTGAATCTCTCGACGGTCTCGGCTGCCGCATCCATGACCAGCTTTTCCGACAGCCTGGCTTTGCCGGCGAGCGAACGCAGCTCGTCGGCCGTCAGCTCATTCATCCGTTTCTTGCGGGCGTATTTCAGTGCTGCCCTCTCATCATCGATATAGGGCACCGTCGAAACGAAATCGTAGGCTGGCGAGAGGTGGGGGTTGCGGCCATCAGGATAGATCAGTGACCAGTTCTTGAGATGCATATCCGCATTCCCGATCAGCGTATTGAAAACTAGGCGTTTTATGAACTCCGCTACGTCTTCATCGTCAGCAGCGATACCAAGAACCTCAGCGATCGAGCGATAGCTGCCCTTATCGTATTTATCCCCAGGGAAGACTCCGAACACTTGTGCAAAGTCTTCAATGTGGATGGCACCCTCAGCGCTACGATCAAAGCGACGAACCACGAACGCTTTGCCCTCAATCGTTTCGATGCCTTTGGGCAGGCCCTCGATGGATTCCAGGTCGACGAGCTGGACTTCCGGTACATTCATGCCGATGCTCTTGGCGAGCGTCATCATGCTGAACTCGTTCTCCGGTACACCACTGTAGTTAGCCGCTGGGAGCTTGACGATCCAGGATCCACCCACGCCTGTTGCAGGGATTGTAAGGCCGCGTCCTCGCCCGTCGGCTTTCACGGCAGAGAACTTCAACTGAACGCCCGCCAGGGAGAAGCGTAGAACGTGCTCTCTACGTTTTTGTTCTTTGGCGTCGGGCTCCTCTCCTCTCGCATTTGGCGGCCAGGCCTCGCCATCGGCAGGACGGACGGTAACGGCACCAGGAAGATCTCGGCCGAGGACCCACAGAAGGTAAAATTCGCGCTGCTCTTTAACACCCGCTTGCTCAGCGAGATATGAGCGCATGTGCCCCTCAGGAAGAAGATTCGAGAAGAAGGGTGGCAGCACGGTTTGAGTGGGCCTCGTCTCTGTGATGAGACTGCCAGATCCAGTGTAGAAAGACAGGCTAAGGGTCGATCGCTCTAAATCGTCTATGTAGGACTGATTGAATGCAAAGATCGCCCGATCACCTTGTAGCAGAGTAAGCGTTGCAATCGGCGTATTGTGCAGGAGAACTTCCAGAACTGACACGTTAGGCATCTTCGTCGTCCTCAAGCGTTGAGGCTGTCCATGATTGAGTGTTCTGGCTCTCCTCAGGCGGTCCTAGAGCGCGGCCGTTAAACTTTAGACCCTGAGCGTATGCCCAATTCGCTGAGGCAGCGGCACGGGCAGCTGAGATACCTAGCACCTCAGATCTGGTCGCTTCTCTTGTCATTCCCTCGACGGCCGGGACGTACTTTCGCGGCACGAACATTGGCTCCAAATCAAGTGCGCGTGCGAGTGCCAACATGCTCGATACCCGTATGTCGGCCGAACCCTGTTCAATCTTTGAGATGTGGCTCTGTGGAACGCCTGATTTGGCACTCAGCTCACGTTGACTCAAACCACGCGCTTCACGTGCCGTCTTTAGGGCCATCAGAAAGGGGCCTATGGAATGGCTCATGATCTATCTCTATATATCACTCTATCCGTATGATATATGAAAATAGATCAACTATTCAAGTGGCTTGATATAGAAAGTTAGATCTAAACTGACTATTGATCTACAAAAATAGATCGCTCAAAAGTTTCACGGGTAAGAAATTAAGCCTCTTCGCGAGCGACAGCCTCAATCTTACTTCGCAGCTCATGAGGAGGCCTCGATCGGCAAAATGGCACGATCCGATCGAGATCCGACTCCGTGGCGGATGAGGTTCGAGCGACAGCAAGATCGTAAGAGATTTGCACGTTCATCCAGAAGACGGGTGCGGTCTGTGGCAGGAAACGGCTCAACCGTAATGCGACATTTGCAGTGATAGGCTTTCGCTCAAGGATGATCTGCTCGAGAGTGGCCCGCCTGATCCGACAGATATGCGCCACCCTCGCGATCGACAGCCCGCTATCCTCAATAATGCCCTTTAGAATGCGTCCCGGATGGAGAGGCAGGACAGTGTAGAGCGTGCCGGCAATGGGCGCACCATCGCTCCCGTCCCGACGGCCGTTGATGTACTCGACCAATTCGGCGTGTGACGGGATGTAAGAGACCGGGGACGGACCTGGCAGTTTTGAGACCATTGCCGTGCTCCTATACGTTCCCGGTAAATTTAGATTCTATCATTTCGGCTTCGTCCGTCCTGAGGCAGCGCGAAGAAATTCAAGGATTGGGGCTTGAGTTTCAAAAAGACGCCCGTGGGACGCCTGCCAGGCCCGATATTGATAGAGAAGCGATTGAATCATGATCATCAGGGCCAGAACGCCTCCTCCGATCAGGGTCAATAGGTTTCCCAAGGAAATCGCGAGGGCCACGGCGAGAGCGGTCAAGCAGATAGCCACGACCTGTAATTGGCGCGCAGACTTCTCCAGTGATGCGACCTGACGAGAAGCGGCCTCTATGACCGGCCCAACATCGACTTCAAAGCCACAGCTGCTGCAGGTGAGGAATGTGGAGGATGTGCTGTCGTCGATTGGCCGCTCGATCACCAGCCCCTTTCCGCAGGACGGGCACCCTCTGGTCTTAGTAAAGGCATCAAGCTTATCGCGTGCCCATTTGTAGGCGCCGCCTGTTTCACCGTGAGGCCTGAGGGGTGATCGGGGAAGGAGAACCTTCTTCCAGAGCGACATGAGCCACTAAACCCCAATAGAATCTCGAAAGGACCGGAGCTCCGAAGAGAATTCGTTCCGCGCAACCGCAACATTATTCACATCGCTAGGATCTTCAATTCCTCTCGCTTCGTAAAGCAGACCGATATCGAACAGCGATATCTGGAATCGAGCCAGGTCGTCCGACCATTCGACGGTCGCGAAGCCGTCGGCTTCAACATCGTCGAGTTCGAAGCGGCCTACGTATCGGCGACCATCAGCTTCGACCGAAACGGAGCGGCGCGCAGCCTGTGCGCGCTCCGCGATGTCAACAAGACGATGCAACAAAGTCGCAGTTCCTCTAAAGACTGGGGGAAGCTCGCGCTTTAAATCCTGGATCACTCTTGGATCGACCGTCATCGCTGTTTCCTTTTTTTCTGGGAAAAATTTCGACTGGATATTGTCTCAAATCGGAAATATGTTCAACAAAAAATAGTACCCTGAAAAATACGACAATCTGTGATCAACCCTATCTGGATGTGGTGCGATGCTACTGAGCGATTGGAAGGCTGAGAAGACGGGCGAGATCGGTAGCCTGGCCGGCTCATCCCTCGCTGCTGTTGTTCTCGTTGCCCTCGGAGCTTCCACGGCTCTTGCCGTAACCGAAGGTGGCGGTGGGGCCAGCGGGACATGCCTTCTAAGGCCGTCCTGGTCAGAGGGTGGTGAATTGGTCACCAGCCCCTACGGCGTCGACAGGACCGGTCGTGCCAGTGCCGGCTTCCACCAGGGTTTGGACATTGTGAATAGCGCTGGGCGTGGCGACCCGATCTACGCCGGCGTCAATGGGAAGGTTCAGCTCGTCAGATCTGGCAGTGGTGGAAACTACGTCGTTACCGAAACGGGAAATCAGCGTTTCATCTACATGCACCTCGACCGCTTCGGGAAAGATGCCGAAGTCGGGAAGTCGATTAATCCCGACTCCGAAGTAGGAAAGATGGGATCGAGCGGGGCCAATGCTGTCCACATTCACCTTGGCATGCTCATGCGTGGGGATGCTCTAAGAGGGAGCGGTACTTCCTCGCGGGTATGGGCATCGAGAGGCGGTAATGGCGGAACGAAAGGCTCTCAACCGCTGACGTCTCAGGAAATATCGAGTGCCGTCCCTGACGCCTGGTACTTCGTCAACCCGGAGCCCTTCCTGCATCATCGCATCAAGTTTAGGCCCGGTGTGCTGAGCGCCTATGGCGGGCAGATGTCGAGACCCGACGGTATGACGCTCCCGAAATCTTGCTCGGTGTCCTCTGACGAGTGGCAGTCGTCACCGTATTCGAGCAATGGCGGCGTCTCACAGAGCGAAGGGATGGGGTCGACTCTCATCGGCGGAGCCGGAACGAGCGACTACGCCACCGATACCGTCAACAATTCAGAACGCAGTTTCTACGCAGACATCGCACGACAGGGCCACGCGGGACTCGAGATGTCGACACAAAAGGCAAGAGCCGGACGGCGAGAGCTCGATGTGGCTCTTGGTCTCTTAATTCTGGGGGAGCTTAAAGGAAAATGACGAACTGGAGAGCAAACATTCAGGCGAAGGCCACCCATACGGTTGAGTGGATCCTGACACTCGCGGTTGTCTTCGCGATGATTTCAGCCGTTGCAATCGCTGTAGGGAAGGTTTTTGCCGCCACCTCAGAGGCTTCATTCCCTCTAAAAGAGGGACGATACGTCCATGCCGGGGAATCGTGCAGCTCTGATGAGGCGCAGCTCATCAGCGCCAAGAAATGGGCTGGCCTCGACTTCACCTGTGAGGTTCGATCGGCTCAGAAACAGGGTCCCAAGGAATGGGACATCGAGCGCAGCTGCTACGACGAAGACGGCTCCGACGAGCCAACGATCGAGCGCATCAAGATCAGAATACAGTCCGATAAGCGCTTTACGATGTCCCTGAAAGGCATGGACGGCAAAAGCCACGACCATCAGATGGCCTGGTGCGGAGCCGTGCGATGAGAACACTTGTTGCCGCAATGGTGATCTGTCTCGCCTGTCCAGCATGGGCAGCAGATCCGGTTAATGCCCCAACCTCAATCGCGCCTATCGTGAAGTACGTTCCCGATCGGAGCCAAGCGGATCTGGAAAAATACAACGACCCGATTCTTCAAAAAGGTGTCGATATATCGGCCATTGAAATCGAGGTTCTGAGACGAAGGCTCTCTCAGGCGGAAGAGCGGGTTGAACTGCTGGAAAAGAACCAGCGCCAAAGCATCTCGGCACTCAATCAAGTGATCGAACAGTTGAACACCGTGATCAAGGCCCAGAAGAAGTGACGTCATGAACGACCTTGGAACGGTGCTGAATAATCTCTCCACGGCCTTCCCTCTGATCGTCCAGCTGATCTTTATCTTGATGGGCCTCTTTGGATTGCTCGTTGGGTATGGGGGACTCAAGGATCTCTATGCCATCGCGAGCGACCCGTATCATGCGCGAGGCGGTGTCGGTCATGGAGAGGCCATTGGTAAAATCGTGCTCGGAGCGGCCCTTATGGTGGCTCCGGTGATCCTGTGGCAATCGGCAAATACCTTTGTCCTTGGAGGGCAGCAGACAGCTAATCTGTTGTCCTATGTCCCGACGCGAGCCGACGGCTACTGCAAGCAGGTTCACTTCTCGATTTCCGCATTCCTTATGATCGTTGGGGCCTCAGGGCTGTTTCACGCGGCTGCGATCATGTGGGGCATGGCTAACGGGACAAGGAATGTCGGGACAGGGCAGGCCATTACGTACTTCGTTGGCGGCACGCTGTGCTTCTTCATCAATGATGCGGCCAAAATCATCGGGAACACGATCGGATTCGGAGTGGGGTTCGATCAGCTGTGCCAGATCATGTAGGTCTGAATTCAGGAGTTTTACAATGCAGGTAGCAGAACATCCAAAGAGAGTTGGGTCCATCGATCTACGAATTGGCGAAAGGATCAAGCAGGCCCGCCTCGTACAGGACAAATCTCAGGAGTGGCTGGCAGGCCGGCTTGGTGTCTCATTCCAGCAGATCCAGAAATACGAGAAGGGAGCGAACAGGGTCTCGGCAGGCCGGCTGATGCTGATTGCCGAGGAGCTGAAGTGCTCTCTCTCCTGGTTTTTCGGGGGAGAGCCATTTCCAAATGACATCCCAACCGTCGATGTGGTGTTGGCCTCGAAACTGGCGAAGCTACCTCCAAAACACCGCGCGGCGATCGAAAATCTAGTCGATGTCCTTGGAGCTGAAGTACAATGAAACCGCAAGGCATGATCGCCATTCTGACCGACAGCGATGGTCGTGTTCAAGCCACTAAAGCCGATTTCGATCATCAGAGCTACGGCGGTCTCAAATTGCGCGAAGCCCAGCTCAATAGAGCCCGCGACGGCCTGGGCATGGAGTTTATCAGGCGAGTAGCTAGCCATGCCGTATTTCGCAATATCGACCACTTCGAAGCCAACCAGATCATTGACCGCTTGGTCGTAAGAGAAGGCTGGAAAGTCACAACCGAAGGGGTAGGCTATGACGAATAAGCTGTCCTCAAAGTAGAAGTAAGTCATGACAAAACCCCCGCGAACGAAGGGTGGCGATGCGGTCATGAACAGCCGCATTAGCTCCCTAAATGATCTCGATGATTTTCCTACACCCCCGTGGGGAACACGTTCCCTTTTTGAACACGTGCTCTCCCTTGAGGCGCGTGACGAAATTCGAAAAGGGCTTGTGCATGAGCCATCCTGCGGACGCTGTATCATGTCCGACGTGCTTGCAGAGTACGCCGGCGAGGTCGTTTGTAGCGATATTGCAAACTACGGATTTGGAGCCATACAGGCAGATTATCTTACAATGCCGTCCCTGCCTCAAAGGCCGTCTTGGGTTATCTTCAATCCACCCTTCAAGTCCGCTCTTCAATTTACATTAAAGGCACTTGAGGAAGCCGAATCTGGCGTTGCCGTACTTGCACGGTCGAATTGGAAGGAAGGGCAAAAACGTTACAAGAGACTCTTCCGCGATTGCCCTCCCACTCTCGTTGCTCAATTCGTGGAACGCTTGCCCATGGTTCGCGGACGCTGGAATCCGAATGCTGAGACAGCAACGAGCTACAGCTGGTTTGTTTGGGAGAAAAGTAGGTTTTCTGATCGATCAGTTTCCGAGAGTAATACCTATTCTGGAAGTTCGAAAGCTATCTGGATTCCCCCCGGTCAACGACAAGCACTCACGAGGCCGGATGACATCACACGCTTCGCCTGGCGCATCGCTCCACCAGCAGCGTCAGGTCCTGTAATCGAAACGGATCAGCTTGGTTTCGACACAATATGGTTGGGATGCGGGAACGTTCCCACCATCGCTCACATCCCCACGGCAGGAATGTGATAAGGTTTGGAACGTAGATTATGCGCCCAGAATTAAGGCTCGGCGTTCCTACCTGGGAGAATCAACATGGGCGTTGATCTGAAATTGTTGCCGCTGCTTAGCCCCGGCACCTGGGCCGCCCATGATGGGATCGGTCTGGAACGGAGGGATGAATTCTGGCCCAAGATTGAGGCACTTGAGCAAGCGGAGATTCCTGAGCCTTTGCGCTGCTACCATGCCAGAACGTCTGATGACGCGGAAGGTTATGGCAGGTTGGAAAAGACGCCATTCGGCACCCGCTTAACATGGACCACTGCAGCGCGCCTCATGACTTTGGCGAGCGAGCATGAGGTGAAAGATAACTGGAAGAACCGAGCGGCTTGGGCCTACCTCGCACAGATGCCGCCAGAGCATCCCATCGTTCTCTACTGGCACTAAGTCTGTCATTTCCTAAACTGGACCATCAATCGATGGCTGCAAACACCGCGATAGAGTGGACGAAGCACACATTTAATCCCTGGTGGGGATGCACGAAGGTCGGCCCAGGCTGCGATCGATGCTATGCCGAGACATTCGACAGGCGCGTTGGCGGGGATCATTGGGGAGCAGGAATGCCGCGCCGGCTGGTCAAGGATTGGTCAAAGCCGCGTCAGTGGAACCGTGAAGCCGCGAAGACAGGCGAGCGCTCTTGGGTATTCTGCGCATCCATGGCTGACATATTTGACAACGAAGTGCCGGATGAATGGCGTGAACGCCTTTGGGCGCTGGTGCGTGAGTGCCGAAACCTCAATTGGCAGTTCGTTACCAAGCGCGTCGGCAACGTCAAGAAGATGCTGCCGATCGATTGGGAGCTCAACTTCCGGCATTGCGGGCTCATCGCGACAGTGGTGAATCAGGATGAAGCCGACAGGGATATTAGCAAGCTGACATCTCTCAAGCCGACTGTTGCATGGATCGGACTGTCCATTGAGCCGCAGATCGGACCAATCGACCTATCCCCATGGATTGATAGCCTCGATTGGATCATCACAGGCGGCGAGAGCGGACATGGAGCTCGTCCCTTCAATCCCCATTGGGCATTGAGCCTGATCGAGCAAGGACGCAGGGCAATGGTACCGGTTTTCGTGAAGCAGATGGGAGCGAATCCCATCGACCTCAAGCTGATCGACCGTAAGGGCGGAAATTGGGACGAATGGCCTGATGCTTTGGCGGTGCGCCAGATGCCGCGCGTGTCATTTCCGACTGATCTTCCACTTTGACCTTACAGAAGGTTCAGTTTGAAGCGGCCCGCTGATCTGCTGCCGCCTCGATTTTGGCAGAAAGCTGCCGCTTTACCCGCCTGGTCGGCCCGGTCGTCTTCTGATCGGGAAGATAGTACCTCATGTAAGAGGAGGCCGTTTCGATATCCTTTTCGGTATGTCCGAGGATATCCGCAAAGTATGCTGACTTTGTCTTGGATTTCGGCCGGAAGAAGTTATCTGCCACCTCCGCATAGAACGAACGAATGTTGTTCGACTTGAGGATCTTTGCATCCGAGATATGCTTTGTGTCGTCAGGCTGAGGTTTCGGCCATAGATCCTCAAATATTTCATCACGTAGATTAGGCCACAAGCATTGCGGATTCTGCTTAATGAGCAAGTCCGCTTTAAATTCAGCATGACTCATTTTCTGCCAAACCTGGCCTGGTTCACTATACCGAAGCGCCTTCCATCCGAAGATGACATCCCTTGCCTTCGTGAGAACAGGAATCGCGAACTGCTTGTCGAAAGCTGTCCCATCCCGACCGCGAGTCTTGGCTTGGCCGGAGAAGAGTACATGCCAATTATCGAATCCACGCCCAACCTTGGTGGAGGTTACAGACCCGGCCGAAGCATCAAGCGATAGAGGCTCTATCTCGCCCTGGCAGAAGACTTCGAACGGTCGCCGACCCGTCAGGAAACCGAGCGCGAGGCCGATCTGGACTGCGCGATAGCGATCGATCGTTTCGGCCACTTTCTTTGCGTCGAGGTCGAGCGATGCCCACGTCCCTGGTGCCTTCGGCAACAGGTCCTCTGCGCGCGATCGAATAGCATCCCACTGAGGAATTGCTACAAGATCGTGATGCTGTTCAATAACCCGATCTCGATATGCCGTCGTCACGCTTTTCTGCATGTCCACTGGCGGGGTTACGAGCGCTAGCAGCGCCTCGTCATCCACACCCTTCTCCCTCAGAGCATTCCGATAAGCGGAGGTTGTCGTCAGGATGGTGGTTTCTTTCAGCGTGGCGATCATTTCAGCCATTTCGGCATCCCAGAGCGAGCGCACCGTGTTCTCGAGTGCAGCTTTCGCCCTGGTATTGGCTTTGCCAGGCTTTTTTGGTGCAGCTTCGTCGATAGCCTCTGAGACAGCCTCTGCGAAACGTTCGATTCGATCAGCGCGGGTTTTCTTGCGCCCGCCATAGGCGCGAGGTTCATAGGTGCGGAGTGGGTCAGATGACACTCGATCCATTGCCCTGATTACGGCAAGGGCCGGATGATCCTTTCCCAGCGCAGTCTTCACCGCGTTACGATAGTGGGAGATATAAACTGTCCGAGTCGTGATCGCTCGATTTGCGAGGGACAGCCATTCAATCGCCCAGAGCGCACCGACACGTTCGGGTTCAGCACGAAGCCTTTCGACGAAAGATTCGATTTGGGCTTGAATTGTAGAAGGGCGTCCAATTTTGGCTCGCGGTGCCATAATCACTCTCTGGCCGTTTGACTTTAATTAAATTATCTGACTATCCTTGGCAGCGCAAGTGCAGTTTATTTAAACTCTGGTTGCGAGGCGCCAATGTCGCTGAAAATCACCGATGTAGAGCAGTCCGAAACTGCTGAAGATCCCTTGGTGCTCGTTGCAGATTGGATCCGAGCCTGGCTTGGAAGATCTCAGGAGGTCGGCGCTGCTACCGACAAGGATATGGGAGAACTCCTCCTGAAATATATTGATGAGCTTCGGTCATCTCCCTGATACCCTGACACATACTAGTGGTTAGAGCCATGAATCCGGAACGAGTGCGTCACCATCCCGCCATTCGGCAATAGGCACGACGCCAACAAGTTCTCCCCAAACGTCAGCGCCGGCATGGTCGAGTACAATTGCCTGCAACTGGCCCTTCGCCAGAACGATCTCGTCCGCGATGGCTGAGAACACTCCCCGGACGGCAGCAATGTCCTGATTGCGCGTTCGACCCGGTGCGTCCCGGCCCGGTTTGTCAAATCCCGACGGGAAGTAGACTTGGCTTGGTTGGTCGTAAACCAGGAAGCCCGGAACACAATGATCGGGAAGCTCCCGGAAGAAACGCTGGAGCGACAGCGTTACCGCGACGTGATAGGCGAGCCAGTTTGCACCACTGCCGATTTCCCATAGGTAGTCCTTGCGGTCGGGATGCACGACGCGCACAGTCAGGTCATCAATCAAGACCTCAATCGGTGCGTTTGGCCACTCCCCATCCAACTTAGGAAGGATAGAGGCCGCGATTTTCGCAACGTACAGAAGCGCGTTGTCGGTCCGCCTACGCACCTGCTGCTCGGAATAAATTGCCCTTTGCTCGTCGATCAGTCCCTGTAGACGACCAATTTCTTCCGCCTGCGCGCCACCGTCCTCTGCGCGCTCGAACGTTTCGAGCGCCTGTTCCAGGCGGCCAAGGAAACGCTCGACCCTGTCTCTTCGGTAGGTTGCTTCCCTGACCTCGTCAGATCGGCGTTCAAGGATCGTGATCTCTTGGCGAACGGCGACCAACTCTTTCGTCGCGACGTCCAGGTCCGACCTGATCCGTAGACGTTCATTGTCGAAGGTGTCGGACAGGCTCGGTTGTGTACGCAACTGGATTTCGATCCCCGCCAGGGCCTGCACGAGCGCGTCGATTTTCTCGCGGCCATCCGCAAGCGCCGCTATCGGGTCATTGGCAGCTTCCGTCCTAGACTTGAGCCATTCCGCGATGTCCAGCCGGTCCTTCTGGATTCGAATAGCGCCACCGTACTTTCTGCTACTCTCGACAAGGCGTTCCACTTCTCCAAGGTGTTGCCGGAGGACGGAAAGCCTCGCAGCGGTTTCAGATTCTCGGTTTTGCAGAAGCTCGAGCTGACGCAGCGAGGGCTCGATTGTGTCAACAGTCGCGAATGATGTTCGAGTGTCGGCGCGCGTAGCCTCACGGAGGAGATCGATCGTTCGGTTAGGGTCATCTTCGGGTATCGCCGTTCCTTGCGGCAGAAGCCCGAGTTCTAGCGCCTGTCTAATCCAACCGCTGGTTTCTGCCTGCCATGCCCGGACTGCTTTCTTGACCGTAGACAAAGCGGTTTCTGTTTGCCGAAGAAGACGCTGCAGACGATCGATCTCCCAACGCGCAGCAACCATTTCCGGCGTCAAAGCGCCCAAAACATAAGGGAATATGGCCTTTAGTTTTTCTCGGTGTTCAGTCGTGTCGGCTCCAAAATACAGAGCCAGCGGATTCGCGACGATATACTGGGGCTGAAAGTTGAAAGCCATCAGGTCGCGAAAGCTTACGCGACTTTGATAGGCCACATCGGCATCCGGATTGATACGGAGTCGCGAAAGACCGGACAGTTCTCCGAGCTTCCGCTTCACGATGTCCGCCGTCGTGTTCTTTTCTATGATCCGATCAGGAATGTCGATTTCATCGCCTTCGAGGAGATACATGTCCCCCGTCTGCTTTGCTTCGCCCGGCTCCCGTCTTGCTAAGAGCTTTTTTCCCTCAAGGGTATCAACGACGATGCCAAACCACTCGCATGTCTTTCGTATAGTCCCCACCGGGATGCTGCATTTTCCCGATGCCAGGCAGTAGTCAATGATCGGAATGACCGCTGATTTTCCGGTTTTCGATGCGCCCGTGATGACGTTCACCATCCCGGGTTCGAAATTTAGGACACGCGGTCGATGATTAGCCTTGGGCCAGAGGATCAAACTCAAAATCTGAAAATGCATGTCTAGGGTTCTACCCACAAAAGTGCGAAGGCCTGATCGAGCGTCAGCCTGCCGAACCAGTGACCGAGCTTGTCCGCTCCGGCGGCGTGATACTTCAACCGTTCGGGCGGTTTTGGAGGACGCGCTTCGTTACTCCGGAGCCTGCCTGTATCGTAGGAGAGGTGCATGAGTCCGCTGGAAATAGCCGCCCCCACTGAGGACAGCGTCAGCTCTCGCATCTTCAGGGCGCGCTCCTGTACTGAGATCAGAAGCTCGCGCTCCTCGGCCAGCTTTTTCGTGAATTGTGAAAGGCCGGAAGAATCGTAGGTGGACCGGATTCGGTCGAGCGTGGGCGCATGGTAAAGTAGCGGAAGCACTACAAAGAATGAGTGGAACTGAGCAGCCTCGACCAGCCGCTCTTCCTGATACGATTTCCCAAACCGCCACAAAAGCAGTGCTCCCAGCGCAGGGTTCTGGACTAGCGCCACCGTCGAGAGAGTGGTGGTGATCATGCTGCCTCTGGGGGGAACAAGGACTTATGATCCGGATGCCAACCGACCCTACGGTCGTCGGCAAGGCAGTTATATTCTCCAGCAACGAAGTAGCTGGGAAGGGTCTGCCCCTCCAATGGCATCTTCAAGTCAGCGCACCTACGATAAAGCTGCCGCCCCCATCGCGGCGGGTCCAGATGCCCATGAGTGTCCGCAAGCTCGTCAGAGGTCATAGTATGATGGCGAACGAGCGACTGGTCGAGCTCATCGAGACTGCTGTCGACGATATTCCCTATGTCCGCCCAAGCGACCTTATCGGCCATCGTTCGAAGAAAGTCGCTAACTGCCGTTGTCAGGAGCGTATCCGAAGCCTCGACGGCCGCAAGTTGGCGCACGAAAGTTGGCTGCCTGCTGAGAAGATCGGCAATCTGGTTCTGCGCCGGCTCGCCCGCGGCCGGGACAAGAAGTTTCGAGAAATCGTGTTTTCTGATGAACGCTCTTAGCTTTCCCCGAAACGCGACCGCGTCCAGGATCGGTGCCTTCTTCTTGCGAATTAGGCTCTCGACGTCAGTCTTAGCCATTCCTATTGCGGCAGCACAGAACTGATCCAAGCTTTCTTCGGGGAGTGTCACGAGGAGTTTTTTCCGGATCGCGTCGATTGGATCTTTCTCGGTACGCAATTCAAAGAGCCTAATCACCTTGAGGCAAACTTCGTCGCCGGCGTCGAGAAATTTTGTTATCAGCGGCTCCACGCCGACGCCCTTCTTCCCCTTGAAGGTTTTCGTCTTGAATTTCTTGAGTAGCAGTGCCGCTTTGTCAGCATCGTTGGCGTCATGCAAATCGCGAACGAGATCGCCGATCTTCAAGGGCGTGACGTAGTATCGGAACACAATCGCAGAATTGAAGAGCGATGTGGGCAGTGACGCCCAATTCGATAAGGTCTTCCACAGCTCTGCTGATCGGTCCGAAGCGGGATTACCAGACAACGCACTTTTGGACTGCTCGAAAATCAGCCCGCCGGACGCATCGTGGATCGCGATGTCATCAAGCTGCTCAAGCGACACCCGACAACCATTTGCGACACTCATCAAATAGTAGCAAAGCCGAACCGGCTGAAGGCCGTATCCAAGATATTGCCCTGGCACTGAAGTTTTGAGTTTTGGATATTCGTCCAATGACATCGTACCCCGGAAAGATTCGTCGCCGAGACACGCTAACTAAAAGCTTTAGTTGCACAAGACGCGCTTGAAGTAACTAACATCCTTTTCAAGTGCGGGCGTCAAATATACGAATTCACACCACCGCTTGATGCAGCAAAAACGAATGGCAGCTAGCTCGCCCATCATTCCGAAGACCGGACAGACCGCTGCCGGCCCCATTCACGACCTTCGATAGAGTTGCAGGAAGGTCAACTACTGGCACGAAGCTGCCGTTCACCCAACTTCCGCTTTGAGTTGGAGCTGGGCATCGCGGGTCGGGTACCAAGTGTTAGATTTTAACCACTAGGATCCTTGCCGAAGTGGTTCGAGATCCGTGTTTCGTCACTCTCCTGCGATCGGCTCAAAGTATTTTGAGTCGGGAAGTCCATCGCTCTCATCGAAGACGTTTGTAATTTGATCTTCGATACTGATGATAAATGCCCAGCCCTATTTTGGGCCATAATAATGTATCCAGCAAATTTCTCCCACTGCTCCTACAGGAAACGTGCGCTCCTCATCTTCCTCATCGCAGCCTATGGTTTTCACAAGCATCCTCACCTTCTGGCCTTTAGTGAAGCCAAACATTTCTAATACTTCGTCATAGAGTTTCGGGTTGTTCATTTGTGTACCTTTTACATCCAGATTAAGCAGAAAGTACTGACCCAGGCGGCTAGGCCGACGAAAGCGATTGTGATCGCGGTGAGGTCGAGCGTTCCTTTACCTTGGGTGTCGGTCTGAGGGGCCATGGCTTATTTGTCCTCTTTGACTTGGAAATCCTTGACGATTCCGCTGAATGCGTTGCATTCGGAACACGAAGCTGGAGACTCGGGGCACCATTCGTGGTCGCTGTCGGGGTCGGTTCCTTCAGGAGTGAGAGCGGCCCAGGCGGTGAGCTTGATGCGGATGCCGTGATCGAAGCCGCATTGTGGACATCTGAGGCCCCATATGGCCGTTACTGATTGCTCATCGAGCTCGTCGACGGGCTTTGGGGCCTCCGGAAGGCTCTTTGCCGGGGGTGTTCTCTCCGATGCCCGTGCAGCGAGGGCGGATGCGTGTCTGAGAGCGCCTTCGGCTGATTTATGGGCTTTGTGGGCCTTGAGGGCGGCGCGTGGAGCGCCGGCGTGTCTGAGGAGTGCTGTGGCGTCTCGGAGGAGCTGGCAGGCCAGTTTGATGCGCTGTGCATCGTCGTGGGTTGGGGCTGGATCTGAGGCGGCTCGCCGGCGCGGCGGTGTCGGGGTTCGGGAGCGGCTTTGATGGCAGAGAGCACCGCAATGCGGGCACTCGCCATCGGGGACACGTTCACCGGGAGCGATGCGCCGTTCGAGATCCGCGACGGGCAGGAGTTCGGTTTCAGCGAGGGCAGCGCCGCAATTGGAGCAGGCGAAGCGAGGCGAGAGATCGAGCACGAGAAAAGCCTTTCGATACAACGCACTATCTATTTAATTAAACTACAGCAAGCATAGCAGAAGGCAAGCACAATTAAATTAAACAGGCAGACAATTTAACAAAAATGCACAATCCACAGATTTTAATTAAATAGAATGACCAAAGTAAAGTCAAAGTATATCTGCAAGATCTAGCGAAGTAGAAAGTAAGTATAGATCAGCACAAACAAGTATTATTTAATTAAATCAAGTAATCATAGAGTGTGACAAAAAC